>NZ_BMMK01000001.1:0-110336 GCF_014645795.1 Longimycelium tulufanense
CCTCCCTCATTCCAACATCATCAGGCTGTCGTGCCCGTCACCAACCTCTATGGGCAGTACACCTAGCCACACCGGCCACCGACCGTCGTCGCCGGTGGTCACCGTGGTCACGGTGTGAACCGGTAGCCACCTGTAGCCTTCGCACAACACGACCTACGCCCGCCTGCGCTGGCCCTCGTCGAGCTGCTGGTACGGCAGCGCGATGTGGAACAGGCGTCGGGCAGTTGACGTCGCTGATGTGGCGAAACCACGCGAAAGGCCCCGGACCGCAGCTCGCGGTTCCGGGGCCTTTCGTCGCTGTGAGCAGCGCCTCGGTCAGGCGTTGGGGCGCTTGCCGTGGTTGGCGCCGCGCTTCTTGCGGTCACGCTTCTTCCGCGCACGCTTCGACATGGCTCTCCCTGGTCGGTTCGCTGTGATGCTGGCCTCGACGCCGGCCGGTCACGAGCGGCCGGAGCGCCTACGTTGTTGCCTTCCCACAGTGTCGCACGCGCTGTCCTGGCGGTTCCGGCAGGGCGGAGTGGCCACTCCCGGTGGTTGGATGGCCACGAGGTCCTGGCTCGATCAAGCGTGACCCGCGCCGGCCCGGACCGGGCGGATGCGCGTCGAAAGGATCGGGGGATGGCCGAGGAGATCCACGCCGAGATGGTGGCCAACGTGCTGCAGGTCGTCGTCGCCGAGGGCGACGAGGTCCGCCGGGACGACACGTTGGTGCTTCTGGAATCGATGAAGATGGAGATCCCGGTCATCACCGAGGTAGGCGGCGTGGTTGCCAAGGTGGCCGTCCAACCGGGACAGGTCGTCCAGCGCGGCGACCTCATCGCGGTCGTCGAGTGACCCCGGGTCGCGGGCTGGCGTAGGTTGCGGTCGTGTCCACCCTGACCGACCTGCTGGCCGAGCACACCGGCATGCCCGGTGCCGCCGTCGACCACCTGCAACTGGTGGTGGCGGAGTGGCAGCTGTTGTCCGATCTCTCCTTCGCGGACTTCCTGATGTGGGTTCCGCTGGAGGAGGGGGAGCCGGAGCGGTTCCTGTGCGTCGCCCAGGCCAGGCCGACCACGACCGCCACCGCGCACCCGGAGGACGCGGTGGGCAGCGTGGTCACCGGCGAGGAGCACCCGCAGCTGCGCCGGGCGGTGGTGGAGTCGCGGATCTGCCGGGAGGAGGACCCGCGCTGGCACCTGGGTGTGCCGGTACGGCGGGAGACCATCCCGGTGCGGATGGGCAACCAGGTGATCGCGGTGCTCAGTCGGGACACCAACCTCGCGGTGCCGCGGGTGCCGAGCCCGCTGGAGATCGCCTACCTGGGCAGTGCCGCGGATCTGTGCCAGATGATCGCGGACGGGACCTTCCCGACCGCCGAACCCTCGCCGGGTGTCCACACCAGCCCGCGCGTCGGTGACGGGTTCGTGCGGCTGGACGCCGCAGGAGCCGTTGTCTTCGCCAGCCCCAACGCGCTGTCGGCGTACCACAGGATGGGGCACGCCGCGGATCTCGTCGGCACGCACCTGGCGCCGCTGACACGTTCCCTGGTGTCGGATCCCTTCGATGCGACGGAGATCGCGCAACGCATCCGGTCCGCTTTGGACGGTCAGCCCTCGATGCGGATGGAGGCCGAGGCGCGCGGGGCCACCGTGCTGTTCCGAGCATTGCCGTTGCGTCCCAAGGGAAAGGCGGCAGGCGCGCTGGTGCTGTGCCGCGATGTCACCGAGGTGAAACGACGCGATCGCGCTCTGCTGTCGAAGGATGCGACGATCCGGGAAATCCACCACCGGGTGAAGAACAACCTGCAGACGGTTGCAGCGTTGCTCCGGCTGCAGTCGCGCCGCACCAACAATCCCGAGGCACGGCAGGCACTGGACGAGTCGGTGCGCCGGGTCACGTCGATCGCGCTCGTGCACGAGACGCTGTCGATGTCGGTCGACGAGCGGGTCGATCTGGACGATGTGGTGGACCGCGTCATCCCGATGATGAGCGACGTCGCCGCGGCCGAGACCAAGGTCGCGGTGCGCCGGGAGGGCCGGTTCGGGATCGTCTCCGCCGAACTGGCCACGCCGCTGGTGATGGTGCTGACCGAGCTGGTGCAGAACGCGTTCGAACACGCGTTCGTCCCCGGTCAGCGGGGCGAGGTCGTCGTGCGCGCCGAGCGCTCGGCGAAGTGGCTGGACGTTGTCATCACCGACGATGGGCGCGGGCTCCCGGCCGGCTTCTCGCTGGAACGCGCCGAGCGGCTGGGCCTGCAGATCGTGCGCACCCTGGTGGAGTCGGAGCTGCGGGGCTCGCTGAGCCTGCGCCGCCGGAAGCAGCCGAGCGGGACCGAGGCGGTGTTGCGCGTCCCGTTGAAGCGACGTCGGTAAGGCTTTCGGCTGTCCGGATCACCCCGGGAGGCCCCGCACATGGCAGTGGCCCCGAGATCGGTGGGCGGGCCGCACGCTTTCGTCGCGTCCGACGCACACTCTGTCGAGCGGTACGTGAGGTAAACGTTGGAAAGGGTCGGCCCCGCCGGGCCGACCCTTTCCAACGATCTAGCGTGGTGCGTGGGCTCAGGCGCCGGTACGGGCCCGGGTGCGGGCGTTGCGCCGCTTGAGGGCGCGCCGCTCGTCCTCGCTCATGCCGCCCCAGACACCGGCGTCCTGCCCACTCTCCAGGGCCCAGGTCAGGCACTCGGAGATGACGGGGCAGCGCCGGCAGACGGCTTTCGCCTCGGCGATCTGCAGGAGCGCGGGACCGCTGTTCCCCACCGGGAAGAACAGCTCCGGGTCCTCGTCACGGCAGGCCGCACGGTGGCGCCAGTCCATTGTCTCTTGCTCCTCGCTAGGCGCGGTGAAGCGCCGGTAGTCAGTGGTCCGGGGTGCTTGTGAATGCGTTCACGTGCTTGTGAATGCTTTCACGAACTTGCGCGATGTCAAGGGGTCCGACCCGATCTGGTGAGCCATCTCACCAGAAAGATCGGTTTCCCTTGACCGGCGGGTTTCTCTGCGTTGATACCTGCCACCAGCGAAGATCGCCACCGGATGACAGGCGGGTTACGCGAAAGTCACACCGCAACCTGTACCGCGGAGGGGACCGCGGTGAACTCCACTGCCGTTCGCTCGCCCAGATGGTCGCCGTCCACCTGGAGGCGCACCGGCTCGGAGCAGGTTACCCGGATCTTCTCAACGTCGTCGCTTCGCAGCAAGTGGCTTCCGCGCGGTTCAACACCCCGAATCACCTGTCCGAGATGACGCAACACCGTCGCCATCCGAACGTTGCGCAAGGCGAAGATCCCCAAACCCCGGTCGAACGAGCAGCTCGGGTTAAGTCGCAGCGGCCGGCCGCCCAGGTAGCTCCAGGGGTCGGTGTTCGAGACGAATGCCAGGTGCACGCCGTCGACCGTCTCGCCCCCGGGCAGCTCCACGGTCAGTCGCGGGTTCCGGCGGTCGAGCCGGAAAAAGCAGGACGCGGCGATGCGGGCGTACCGCGACGGGGTGGCCTCGCGCCCCCTGGCGCGGGCCTGCTCCATCCGTTCGACGACATCGGCGTCCCAGCCGAGACCGGCGTTGAAGGTGAACCAGCGTTCCCCGGCGGAATCGGCAACCCTGCCCAGGCCAACCCGGCGGCTCGAGCGCTCCTCGACAGCCCGCAGCAGGCGGTGGGTGGCCTCGACCGGCTCCCGGGGCAGGCCGAGTGCCCCGGCGAACACGTTGGCCGAGCCACCGGGCACGACCCCCAGCATGGGCAGGTCCGGGCGAGGCCCCTCCGCGAGCAGCCCGTTGACCACCTCGTTGACCGTCCCGTCGCCCCCGTGCGCCACGACCAGGTCGATCCCGGCGCCCGCGGCCTCCCGCCCCGCGTCAGCCGCGTGCCCGCGGTAGCTGGTCTCCAGCACGTCCAGCTCCACGGCGCTGGCCAGCGCGTGGGCGAGCACGTCCCGACCGGCCGGGGTGGTCGCGGTGGCCTGCGGGTTGACCACGAGGAGGGCGCGCACCGGGCGAGCGTAAGCAACCCCCGGTACCAACACCGGCGCCGAGTTGCCTCGAGGAGGGGCAGATCACACTCCGGGTCGGGACAACGCCCACTTGCTCGCCAGGCATAACATCGCTGCTGTCGTGGCCGTCCGGGCCGCGGTGTTCCCGCTCTTTCCTGCCGCCAGGAGGACCGCGAGTGCCCACCGACGCCGCCGCAGCCCCGCGCAGCGTGCGCATCGCAGGCGCGATGACCGGCCTCCAGGGTGTGGCCGGGCTCGGTTATGCAGCGGCCTTGGCACTGCAGTCCGGGCAGCAGCACGGGCCATATGACGCTCTCGGCACGGCCGGCTACTTCGCGTTGCTCAGCGCCGGCGTGATCGCCGCGAGTGTCGGCCTGCTGATGGGTAAGCGGTGGGCACGGACACCGGCGGTGCTGGTGCAGCTGATGTTGCTCGGCGTTGCGTGGTATGCGTTCATCGACTCGGGGCAGCACGCCGCCGGTATTGCGGTGGCGGCCTTCTGCCTGGCGATTCTCGTCCTGTTGTTTTCCACGCACGCCCGGGCGTGGGCCATGGGTATCGGACCCTACGATCCGGACGGAACGGGCGACTCAGAGCGTCGCTGATGAGCCGACCTGCCTGGTGTGACTAGCTAATGTGACTGGGCAGCCTCCGCCCTCCCTGGGCCTGCGCAGCCCACGGCCAGCCTATGAGCTGCGGAAATGTAAAGCAAGAACAAGATCGCGGGCTGTGGATAATTTTGGGGGATGTGGATAAGAGGGGCCGAGCGGGGTATGTCCTGTTCGGGCACGCGGTCGAGCTGTATGTCAGCGATGCTCGTGATCAGTGTGGGAGCCGGTCCGGTACCGGGAGCGCTTCGAAAGGCGCCGTCCCGGAGTGAGAGGCGACATCTCGTCCACCCGACCCACCACCGCCGAAATGGGTATCCACAGTGGAGGGACACGCGACACGCTGCTCTGGTGGGTGAGTATCAGGGAACACGTTCGGGTGGCTGAGTGGAAACCATGTCGGGTTGGGCACATCATGCCGCCACTGTGGACACGCACATACCGGAGGGCGTGAGGAGGACGGCGTGCTCACCCGCTTCCAGCGGAAGAAGCTGAACCTGCGGTTCGACCGGCTCGACGCAGATGGCGACGGCTACATCGAGGAAGGCGACTACGTGCTGGCCGCCCGGAGGATCGCTGGTGCGATGGGGCGTAAGGGATCCTTCGAGGCGCAGCTGGCCGAGGGGCGACTTCGCCTGGTATGGCGTAGCCTGCGCCAGCTGGACAGCAATGATGACGAGCGAATCAGCCGCGAGGAGTTCGTGACAGCGGTGGCGAGGGATATGGACGGAATTGCCGCCGCGGTCCGCTCGACCGCCGAGGCGGTCTTCGACCTGTGCGACATCGACGGTGATGGCAGGCTGAACCGTGACGAATTCGGCAAGATGATGAACGGTTTCCTCGTTCCCGATGAGGGCGTGACCGAAGGCTTCGAACACCTCGACGTCGATGAGGACGGATGGGTCACGCGAGGCGAGTTCGTCCAGGGCGCGATCGACCTTTACTGCAGCGCAGATCCTTCGGCGCCCGGAAGCTGGTTGCTCGGGGCCGTCGAGAAGGTGTGGCAGGTATCCTCGGAACGCTGCGGTGACTAGGTCACCGGAACGAAGATGCGCCGCGATGGGCGGCCGGTCCACTGAGTGTGGCCCTGTCACCTCGGCATGAGCCGACGGCAGTCGAGGTCGAGCGACCACTTGGCTCGAGCTCGGGCGTTCCCTACGCGCACTGGCAAGCCATCGAGGGTCGCGTTCCGACCGTAGCAGCTTGTCAGACGCGGCCGGCGGTACCCAGCGCATCAAGCGCTTCGTCGGTCACCCGATAGACAGTCCACTCATCCATCGGGACAGCACCGATCGACTTGTAAAAGTTGATGGCCGGGGCGTTCCAATTGAGGACCCACCACTCCAGACGGCTGAAACCGCGGCGCACGCACTCCCCGGCCAGCTCGGTGAGCAATGCCTTACCCAGACCGGAACCCCGCATCTCCGACTTGACGTAGAGGTCTTCCAGGTAGATGCCGTGCGTCCCGCGCCATGTGGAGAAGTTGAGGAACCACAATGCGAAGCCGACGAGCCGACCATCCACCTCCGCCACGTGACCGAACAGAGCGGGGGACTCGATGAAGAGCGCGGTGCGAAGCTGCTCAGACGTCAGATGACACTCGTGCGGCGCCTTCTCGTACTCGGCAAGCTCGTGGACCATCTCCACGACGGCGTCCACATCTGACTCGCGCACGCGGCGGATCTGTGGGTCCGGCACGAGAACCTCCTGACACAACCCGGTCAGCGGAGGCTCCATGGTGGCACGTTCACGTGGATCAGCTGAGGGTTCTCCCGCTCGTAACCGAGCACGGTCCAGCTTGCCGGTGCCAGCCCGAGGTGGGCACCGGCCGCGACGGGCAAGTCGACCCAGCGGGCGGCAAGCACCCGCCCGAAGTGCCCGTGACCAGCCAGGACGACGTCACCGTCGGACAGCGCCTCGCGTGCCCTGGCCAGGACCGCGTCGGCACGCGCACCGACCTCCGCCACGCTCTCCCCACCCAAGGAACCGTGCGTCCACACGTTCCAGTCGGGCACGGTCCTCCGGATCTCGGTGGTGGTCACACCCTCGTACTCGCCGTAATTCCACTCTGCGAGATGTTCCGTGACCTCGGGCCGCAAACCGGCGAGCTGCGCGGTGCGTACGGCACGCTGACGGGGACTGGACAGCACGAGTGAAGGCGGCTCGTCGGTGCCACGGAGCCGCGCGAGCACCTCACCGGCGAACCGCGCGGCCTGCTCGCCGTTGGGCGTCAAGGGGATGTCCGAGTAGCTCGTGTGCTTGCCGGCGGCAGACCACTCCGTCTCGCCGTGCCGCACGACGTACACGGCAGGTTGCCTTCCCACACGGCGATCCTAGGTCGACCGCGCCCGCTTGGCCCCGAGAACGCCGACGCGAGCCGATTCCGGGGAAGATTTGAGCTGGATTCCGGACAGGAGCTCGAGAACACAGGCGGCCGACGGTGCGCGATGGGGTCTTGCCCCAAGAAACGCACCGCCGGCCACCCGTTTCAGATCACCTGGTGACGCGCGACCACCGCGAGATGACCGCTTCCGGGCCTCCCCTGGGCCCCGGACGTCACCACACCATCGGGCAGGCCGACCCGCGACGACGGGTCAGCAGCGCCCCCGATGATCCTGGCCTCAGCCCTGCTTGGTCTCCCAGAAGATCTTGTCGATCTGGGCGATGAGGTCCAGCAGCTCCTGGCCCTTGGCCGGGTCCATGGAGCCCTTCACACCGGCTGCGCCCGCCGCCTTGGTCGCGTTGTTGAACAGCTCGTGCAGCTGCGGGTACTTCTCGAAGTGCGGCGGCTTGAAGTAGTCGGTCCACAGCACCCACAGGTGGTGCTTGACCAGCTCGGCACGCTGCTCCTTGATGATGATCGCCCGCTGGCGGAACTCCGGGTCCTGGTTGGCCTGGTACTTCTCCTGGATGGCCTTGATGGACTCGGCCTCGATCCGGGCTTGCGCCGGGTCGTAGACGCCACAGGGGAGGTCGCAGTGCGCGGTGGCCTCCAGGCGCGGACCGAGGATGCGCGACAGCAGTCGCATCTTTCCTCCCTGACAGTGAATGCTCCGACGCGCGAAACCCTACTCCCGGATGATGTGCGCGGCAGGTGGAGGTGATCGTTGGCACCGAGACTGGGACCGTGGCCGGTGCGGCGCGTACGCGTTCGCGGCCGGTCGATGACGCCTGCCCTGGCCGAGGGGGACATCGTGCTGGTGCGCTCCCGGGCGGCCCCCCGGCCGGGCGATGTCGTGCTGGTGTGCTGGCCGGCCCGCCCCGCCCAGCTGTCCGTCAAGCGCGCGGCCTGGCCCGAGGAGGACGGTTGGTACGTGCTCGGCGACAACGGTCTGGACTCCACCGATTCCCGGCATCTGGGGCCGGCGCGGGTGCTCGGGGTGGCGCGCTGGCGGCTGTGGCCACGCCCGGGCCGGATACCGGGTGTCGAGTGGTGAGCTGGGGTGATGTGCCGGCGTTGCGGCGGGTGTGGTGGCGACACTGGCCTCGCCCAGCCCTGGATCAGTGCCACTGGCCCAGGGTCGAAACAAGATCAATTAGCGGGCCGCTGACGTGCGAAAACACGGATGCTCGTACCCGTTTGGTCGCTGCGTGGGCGGCATTGGCCCTGGGCACGCCGTGCCGGTGGCGAAGCCCGGAGGCGGCTCAGGCGGCCTCGCATCGCAGTTTTTCGCCGCGTGGCGTCCTGCCCGCTGCTGCCCGTGCCGGGTACCTCGAACCTCGTGACCTCCCGCGATAACCCGCGAAACCCGCTGTCGCGAGCTCAGGTCCGACCCGGACAAACCAGACTCGCCGGCCAACAGGGCGGCATCGGCACAAGTCAGGCGGTCTCGTCGCGCAGCTTCTCGTAGTAGGCCAGGCAGTCCTCGTAACGCGGGAGCAGGCCAGACTCCACCGCCTCGGCCAACGAGGGCGCGTCGCGGTCCTTGTCCGACAACACCGGCTCCAGGTCCTGCGGCCACGGCAGGCCCAGCTCCGGGTCGAGCGGGTTGATGCCGTGCTCCCGACCCGGGTTGTAGCCCTCCGAGCACAGGTAGGACGCCACGGTGTCGTCCTCCAGCGCGATGAAGACGTGCCCCAGCCCCTCGGCCAGGTACATGGCGCGGTACTCCCGTGAGTCGAGCCGCACTGACTCCCATCGGCCGAACGTCGGCGACCCCACCCGGATGTCGACGACCACGTCGAGCAGGGCGCCGCGCGGGCAGTAGATGTACTTCGCCTGCCCAGGCGGGACGTCGGCGAAGTGCACACCACGAATGACCCCGCGCCGCGACACCGAGACGTTGCTCTGCGCCAGCCGCAGCGGGTGGCCGACGGCCTCGACGAAGACCGGCCCCTGATAGGGCGCGGTGAACTCGCCACGGTCGTCGGGAAACGTCGGCGGGGCGAACTCGTACGCCCCGGAAATGCTCAGCGCGCGGACCTCCACGGACGCCCAGCCTAGGCGTGACGTGCGAGAAGACCTCGACCGGGCGTCGAGACGGCGCCCGGGGCACCGGCTTGACCGATTGCGAGCGCGCCCGCCAGGCACAACTGACCGGCCAGTGCAACAAGCCGGACGGACGTCTTGCAAAAACCCCCGCTGACCTGCGGAAAAAACCCCGCGGAACTGTGATCCCCACCGCAGACACTCCGGTGATCGGCTGCAACACTGTGCGACACCGCAGCGTCCGTCGGCGGTCGCCCGCCAGACCACGAGCCGTCCGTCGACCGGTCAACGTCGCCCCGCTGCGCCGGCACACACCACGCCGGGAGATGTGGGCGCACCATCCGGACGGGACTGTCCCGTCCACCCCGCACCGGCAGGAGGGACGCCGTGACCACCGTGAACGAAAGCTCCAGTACCTCGCTCGAACTGACCGACCAGGAGATCTTCGCCGCGCACGAGGGCGGCAAGCTCGGGATCGCCGCGACCGCCTCGCTGGCCGATCCGCGCGCGCTGTCGATCGCCTACACCCCGGGCGTGGCCCGGGTGAGCCGGGCGATCGCCGAGGACGCCGCGCTCGCCGAGCGCTACACCTGGACGAATCGCCTGGTGGCGGTGGTCAGCGACGGCACCGCGGTGCTCGGCCTCGGCGACATCGGTCCCCGCGCCTCGCTGCCGGTGATGGAGGGCAAGGCCGCGCTGTTCAAGCAGTTCGGCGGCCTGAACTCGATCCCGCTGGTGCTCGACACCACCGACGTCGACCAGATCGTGGAGACGCTGGTGCGGCTGCGGCCGAGCTTCGGTGCGGTGAACCTGGAGGACATCGCCGCGCCGCGGTGCTTCGAGTTGGAGACCCGGGTGGTCGAGGCGCTGGACTGTCCGGTGATGCACGACGACCAGCACGGCACCGCGATCGTGGTGCTGGCCGCGTTGCGCAACGCGCTCACCGTCGTCGGCCGCGAGCTCAAGGACATCAAGATCGTCATCTCCGGCGCGGGCGCGGCCGGGGTGGCCTGCGCGAAGATCCTGCGCGCCGCCGGCGCCACCGAGATCACCGTGATCGACTCCCGCGGCATCATCCACGGCGGGCGCGACGGGCTGCATCCGGTGAAGGCGGAGCTGGCCGAGATCACCAACCCGCGCGGCCTGACCGGCAACCTGCCCGAGGCGCTGGCCGGCGCCGACGTCTTCATCGGTGTTTCCTCCTCCGCCGTGCCGGAGGAGCTGATCGCCACCATGGCACCGGGCGCGATCGTGTTCGCCCTGTCCAACCCGGACCCGGAGATCCACCCGGAGGTCGCGGCGCGGCACGCCGCGGTGGTGGCGACCGGGCGCAGCGACTTCCCGAACCAGATCAACAACGTGCTGGCCTTCCCGGGGGTGTTCCGGGGTGCGCTGGACGCGGGTGCGCGCCGGATCAGCGAGAACATGAAGCTGGCGGCCGCTACGGCGATTGCCGCGGTCGCCGAGGACGAGCTGTCGGCCGACAAGATCATGCCCAGCCCGCTCGACCCGCGGGTCGGTCCGGAGGTCGCCGCCGCGGTGGCGCGGGCGGCCAAGGAGGACGGAGTAGCCTGAGTCCCCTGGAATCGTTGGTATTCCACCCAGTATCGTCACCGCACCGAGTGGGGAACGTCGCCTGAACGTCCGGTCCTCCCGCCTGCTTCGGCGGGTGCGGCGGACCGGATCTACACCAAACGGCGGATAGTTGCCGCTCGGTCGGGTGAGCATCCCGGTCCGGGGGTTCCGCCGCGGCCCGAACCGGGTGCACTGCTCAGGCAGCCGCCGTCGAAGGCCCCCCGTGCCGCCACGGCGGCCGAGTCGAACGGGGTGGAACGTGGCCGACCAGGGCGAGCGAATGGGGGAGGCCGCGCTGGGTGACGGTCGACCTGTCACGTCCGGGCCGTCGCAGCGGGCCGATCCCGGCCTACCCATGTTGCCGGCGGCGCCCGCGCTGCTCTGCGCCGGCGACGGCCTGGTGCTCGGGGCGAACCACGCGGCGGCGACACTGCTCGCCGTCGCGCGGCCGGATGACCTGACCGGCGCGAAGCTCGACGACCTGATCGTCGGTGCGGAACCGGACCTACGGGCGCTGCGCCAGGATGGTAGTGCGGTGCCGGTACGGGTGGTGCGGTGGCCGTTGGACGGCGGCCAACAGGCCGTCCTGTTGGTGGACGTCTCCGACCTCGCCGCCGCGGCGGACGCCCTGCGCGACGAGCAGCGGCGGCTCAACGAGGTCCAGCGGGTCGCGGGCATCGCCTCGTGGGAGTACGACCCGGTGACCGGGGAGACGGTCTGGTCGAACAACCACTACGAACTGCTCGGGCTGGCGCCGGGCTCGGTGGTGCCCGGCGCGGAGGCGGTGCTGGCGATCACCCACCCCGGGGACCGGGAGCGGGTTCGCGCGTACTGGACGGAACACAAGGCATCCGGTGAGCCCATCGAGATGGAGTACCGCGTGCTGCGCCCGGACGGTGAGGTGCGGCGGATCCGGGGCGAAGCCAAGTCACAACGCGACGAACGCGGCGAGGTCGTGCGGATCACCGGCTACATCCGTGACGTGACCGACCAGTGGCGGGTCGAAACCGAGCTGGCGGCCGAGCGGGCCCGTTTGCTGGAGGCCCAACGGATCGCGCGCATGGGGAGCTGGACCTACCAGACCAGCACCGGGACGATGCGGCGCAGTGAGGCGTTGCTGGAGCTGTTCGCCGAGGTCGGCGTCAACGCGGCCGGAAAGGACATCCTGTTCGGGGTGCATCCGGACGAGGCCGAACGGGTGGCCGCGGTACGGGATGAGCTGCTCGCCGGCCCGCACGGGCACACCGTCGAAATCGAGCTGCGGGGTGCATGGTGCGAACGCAGGTATGTCGCCCGCGCCCGCGCGGAGGCCGGGGTGAAGGGCGACATCGCCTGGCTGCAGGGCACCGTTCAGGACGTGACCGAGCAGCGCGCCCTGGAGCGCCAGCTTCGGGAGGAACGTCGGCGTTTGGACGACGCACAACGCGTTGCCCGATTGGGGACATGGGAATGGGATCCGGCCACCGGAGAGACGGTGTGGTCGGACATGCTCCACGAGCTGTATGGCGTTCCCCGCGGTGAGCACACCACGTACCAGTCGTATTTGCGCCTGGTGCATCCGGAAGACCGGGACTGGGTGGACGAGATGTGGCAGCAGCTCGCCCGGGACCAGCAGGCCGTGGTGTGTGAGCACCGGTTGGTACGCCCCGATGGTGCGTTGTGCGTCTTCCGCTGTCATGGGGCGGCGGTGTCGGGCTCCGACGGGCGGGTCATCCTGGTTGGTACGGCACAAGACGTCACGGAACAACGCGCCACCGAAACCAGGATGGAGCGGTCCAGCCAACGGTTCACCGACCTGGTGTCGATCACACCGGTGGGGATCGGCCTTTTCGACGACAACGAAAGACTGGTGGACGCCAACGACGCGCTCTGCGACCTGCTGGGCTACGACCTCGAACAGCTACGAGGTATGACCGCCGAGCAACTGACACACCCGGAGGACCGCGCTGACCGGTTGCGCTCGGCGATGCGGATCACCGAAGGTGAGGACCGCAGTTACCGCATCCCGCAACGGATGTTGGCGCGTGCCGATGGTGAGCCCGTCTACTGCGAGCTGCACATCGCGGTCTCGGTGCAGGATGACGGTCGGCGGTTCTGGCTCGTGGTGCACCAGGACATCACCGAGCGGCGCCGGGCGGCGGAGGCGTTGCGGCACAAGGCCACGCACGACGACCTGACCGGGCTGCCGAACCGGGCCGCGGTCAAGGAGATGCTTTCCCAACTCCTGCAGAGCGACCAGGCGAACAAGGTCGCCGTGTTGTTCTGCGACATCGACAACTTCAAGCGGGTCAACGACTCGCTCGGCCACGATGCGGGCGACGAGTTGCTGGTGGCGTTGGCACGCCGGCTGGAGAGCGGGCTTCCCGAAGGGTGTACGGCGGCACGTCTTTCCGGCGACGAGTACGTGGTGATCTGCTCGGACGCGGCGAAGGTCGGTGGCGTCGAGGCGCTCGCCACGAAGGTGGCGAGCTTGCTGCGCGCGGCTGTCCCGGTGCACGGCCAGTTGGTGCGGGTGTCGGCGGCAGTGGGCGCAGCGGTGCCCAACGGGTCCCGGCCGACCGGTGCAGACCTCCTGCGGTTCGCGGACGCGGCGATGTTCGAGGCGAAGCGGCGCGGGCCGGGGCGAATCTCGTTGGCCAGCGCGGCACTGATGGCGAACGCGGACCGGCAGGTGCACCTGGAAGGCCAGTTGCGCGACGCGTTGGCCAGAGATGGCCTGGTGCTGCACTTCCAGCCCGTCGTCGGGGTGGACGGTGTGGTACAGACGGCCGAGGCGTTGGTGCGCTGGCCGCATCCGGATCGCGGGCTCCTTGGCCCTGACGTGTTTCTGCCCGTTGCGGAGCAGGGCGATCTGTTGCGGGAACTGGACAGATGGGTGCTGCGGACCGCGTTGCAGGAGGCCGCGAGGTGGCCACAGCAGGGAGGTCAACCGGTCGGGGTGGCGGTGAACCTGGCTGGTCTGGTTCCTGGTGACCCGGATTTCGTTGACGCGGTGACCGCGGCCGTGGTGGAGGCCGGTATCTCGTTCAAGCGCGTGGTGCTGGAGTTGGTGGAAACCGCGCTGGTGGACCTGCCGTCGCGGACGAGGGCGCAGATGGCCGAGCTGGAGGACCGCGGCGTGCGGTTCGCGGTCGACGACTTCGGCACCGGCTACTCCTCGTTGGCGCGCCTGAAGGAACTACCGGCCAAGATCGTGAAGGTGGATCGCCGGTTCGTTTCCGGGGTGGGTAACGACCCGTCGGACTTCGCGGTGGCGCGGGCCGTGGTGGACATGGCACGGGCGATGGACCGGCAGTGTGTGGCCGAGGGCGTGGAGACCGCGACCCAGTTCCACGTGTTGCGAGGCGTGGGGGTGGACGCCTACCAGGGCTGGCTGTTCTCCCGCGCGGTACCGGCCCGCGAGTTCCGGGCCCTGCTCAACACCGGCCCGCTGCACGTCCCCCGCGCCCGCTGATGACCAACCTGGTGTCCTGAGCGTAACCCGGCGCGTTCGCACCCACCCCTCCACAGTCCCTCAACCGGTTTCGGTCAGGGCCGACTGTGATGCCTCCTATATGTGGCGTTCCTGGTCGGAGGAAAGGGCGTAGCCGCCCGTGCCCGCCACGCTGGGCGCACGCGTGGTGGAAGCGGGGAGGATCCCGACCAACAGGCCGGCGCCCGCCGCCACGAGCCCGACCACGGCTACCGTGGACCAGCCCCCGGCCGCCCAGGCGAGGGAGCCCACCAGGGATCCACTGGCGATGCCCAGGAAGCGGAGCGTGAAGTAGAGCGTGTTGAGCCGGTTGTGGAAGCCTTGATCCAGGCCGAACAGCGTGGTTTGGCACACGACCTGGTTTCCCCAGACTCCGACGTCGAGGACGACGACACCCGCGACCAGCCACCACAGGTTGGCACCGCCCGGTAGGAGGACTATCCAGCCGAGGATGACGGTCCCGATCAGCAACGCCAGACCCCGTGGATGGCCGAGCCGGTCGGCCAGCCGTCCCGCCGCGGGCGAGGCAAGGGCACTGGCCGCGGCGACCAGACCGAACAACCCGACGATCGCCGACCCGTAGTGGTAGTGCTCCTGAAGAAGGAAGGTCAGGGTGGTCCAGAACGCGCCGAACGCGACGCCGACCAGCGCGCCCGACACCACCACCCGCCAGGTGAGGGGGTGGCGGAACAGCCGTGGCAGTGAGGCCAGGGTCGCCCGATATCCGACGACGTCCGTGTCGTGCGGTGCCGGATCGGTGGGTAGGGCGCGCCACAGCACCAGGCTCAGGATCAGCGTGGCGGCGCAGGACGTCCAGTAGACGCTTCGCCATCCGGCGAGTTCGGCAAGCGATCCGGAATAGGCACGGGAGGCGAGAACGCCGAGTAACAGGCCGGCCTGGATCACGCCCACCACCTTCCCGCGTCGCTCACCGCCATCGAGCGCGACCGCCAGAGGCGCGACCAGTTGCGGGATCGGGGACAGCAGGCCGACCGCGAAGCTGGCGATGACGAGCCACGGCACCGTGGTGGCGAGCGCGGCGGCGGCGAGTGCCAGGGAGGACGCGAGGCCCAACACGACGATGAGATGGCGCCGGTCGCGGATGTCACCGGCGGGCACCAGCAACAGGATGCCGGCGGCGTAGCCGAGCTGGGTGGCGGTGGGGACGGTACCGAGCACCTCCGGTGCCACGCTCAACGAGTTTGCCGCCGTGGCCAGTAGTGGTTGGTTGAGATAGACGTTGGCGGCGGTGAAGGCACTGGTCGTCGCCAGCAGCAGGGTCAGGGCCCGCGTCAGCTGTCCCCGTGACACCTCGCATCACCTTCCCGGGGCGCTGCTCGCGGCGGTTCTGGTCGGGTCGTACGGATCGACGCCGGCTTCCCGGAGTGTGTCCAGTAAGCGGGTACGCAACGCAAGCTCGGCGGGCGAACCGGGTGTCGTGAACTCTGCCACCAGGAGGTCGATGATCGCGCCTGGGCGGGCCAGAGCGATGTTGCGGTGACGTAGCTCGGCGAGCAGCGGTGGGCCTTCAACCGGGTGGCCGTCATCGTGCTTCTTCCGATCATCCTCTGTGCGGAAGCTGGCCCTGGCAGGTCAGTGGGAGGGCGACCCGATATTCGGACCCACTTCGCGGCAAGAATGAAAGATTGTGATGTGGGGCCCAGTTGTTTTGGGTAGCTTCGGGTGCTCGTGGGTGAGTCATGCCGCGACCGCGGTGGCCAGGCGTGCCGGAGAGAGGGCGAACCGACCTGATCCGTTCCGCGCTCGGTGAGCCTGAGCCGGCGGGTGGGACCTAGTTTCCTTGGCCCGGAACCGATCTGAGCAGGCCGTCGATGTGGCTGTGGAGGGCGTTGGGGTCGGCGGGGGCGACGCTGACCCACTCGACGCCGTGGAGTTCGGTACGCGTGGTGATCATGTAGCGCTGGTCGGGATCGACGTCGAACCAGCGGACGACGGGCGAGCGGTGGTGCCGGCCGGCACGGTCGCGAGTGTTGGCCGCGATCTGGCCACCACGGGTGCGCGGCAGGCTCATGAGCTCATCGAAGGCGCGGCGGTCGCGACTGGCGTGATCGGTGGTGTGGATCTCGGAGAGCACGCTGAAGTCGGCGCTGGTGCGGGAACTCCTGGCGAGCGCGGGCTCGACGGGTACGGCAACGGCCGGACGGTCACCGGGCCGTCCGGCGGGCAGCCGCTCGATCAGTGCACGGACCGGGTCGACGCGTGGCAGGTGCTCGATGTGCAGCGGACCCCCGTAGTGCGCGGCCTCGCCGGGGAACTGCAGAGCAAGCAGCGTCCCGTGTTGCTGGGGAACGGAAATGAGTCGGAACGGCGACTCGGTTTCATTGTCCGGCAACCACACCGAGTCGAACCACAGCATCGGACGAGCGATCGCGCGCAACGCGTCTTCGAGACCGGGGTCGAGCTGACCGTCCCGAAGCAACCCCATCGTGCTCAGCTCGGCGGCAACCTGCGTTCGGATCGCAAGCCGCTCCTCGAGAGTCTCGCCATGGTTGCGGACCTCGAACGGGAATGGGTAACCGGTGAGCTCCAGGGACTCCCACACCTGGTCAAGCTGTCTCGGGCTGAGCCGCCACCAGGGTGCCATGAAAGAAACTCCTTGTACTCAAAGGAAACCGGCGGCGGGGCGATGGATCCGTCCCGTGATCAGGACAGCCCACACGACGAAGAACCGGCTACTCGCCGATGACCGGCGGCGCGACCCGCGGCAGGTCGTAGATGTCGTCGGTCTCCACCAAATAGCTCGGCCGCTGGTGCTCGGCATCCTCGCCGCCCTGCCCGCGCCCGGCGCCGGCTCCCACGCCCGCCGCACCCGTGCCGGAGGTGCCGGGACGCCCGGTGCTCGCCGCACCGCCAGCAACGGAACCGGTCGGACCGAAACCGCCGACACCACTGCCACGTCCGGGACCGAGGGCGGTGGAGCCACCCGCGCCGGGGCTACCAGCACCCCCGGCACCCGGGCCGAACGCGCCACCGCCTCGTGGCCCGAACCCACCGGAACCGCCGCCTGGGCTCCCGGCCCGGAAACCACCCGCCCCTGCACCACTGCCCCGCATACCACCGGGGCCAACGGTTCCGCCGGAGCCGCCCCCGTAACCGGGGACGAAGCCACCGACCGGGCCGCCACCTCCGCCAAGACCACCACCGGGCACACCGGTGTTGGGCGGCGACCAGTTCCCCGGAGGAGGCGTCGGAGCGGGGGTCGGTGTCACCTGCGCCGGATCGACCTGCGCCGGGGGCCGGTCGACCCGCCACTGCTGGCCGGAGTCACCGCCGGGACCGGGCGGAGGCTGCACGTGCTGACCCGGCGGTGGCGGAGGTGGCGACACCGGCGGAGGCGGGTCCGTCCGGTACCCACCACCGGGGTAGGAGCCGTCCGAGGGCCTTCCGCCCGGCTGACCGGGCGGTGGATCAGCACGCCCGCCCGGGGGCGGTGGAGGCGTCGGGGGCCGGGACGGCTCACCGGGGTTGCTCGGGTCCGTGGGCGGGGTGAACGCGGGAACCGAGCCGTCGACCTGCTGGTAGACCTGGCTGTAGACGGAGTTCATGACATTCACGGCCTCCGCCTTGGCCTGCTCCCGCTCCTGGGCTTGTTCGGCGGCGTCCGCGACCACGCCGGTGCCCATGGTCCCGATACCGACCACGAGGTTGCGCTTCCAGTCGTGTTCCTTCGGCGGCGGCACCATGTTCTTGGTCTGCTCGGCCGCCGTGGCGGCTTCCCTGAGCTTGTTGCCGGTGAGTTGGCTCGCCGCCGCCATTTGTTCGGCCCACTGGGAAATCGGCTCGCCAGCGGCGATCGCGGCCTGGGCGGCGTTGCCCTCCCACCGCCCGTTGATGGCGTTCGGCAGGGACCGCTTGAAGTCACCGGCGGCCTCGGTGAGCTGACTGCCGATCTGCTCCCAGACCCTGGCGACCTCGTGCAGGTCACCTGATTTCAGCGTTTGTTGGGTCATGTCGTAGATGCGCCTGTGCTCCCAGGACGCCCAGTTGTCCCGAGAGGTGATCGAGGGAGGGTCGTAGCCCTCGACCTCGTCCTGGTACCGACGGTTCTCCCGGTGGAGGCGGTCCCGCTCCTCGTTGCCCCGACGCTGAGCGTCGTCGACACGGCGCTCCTCCTCCCGGGAGGGCCGGCCGCTCACCCACCGGCCGAAGTCATCGGCCTTCTTGCCCGCCTCCCAGGAGATTCTCCCGATCGGGCTGTCCCAGAACCCCATGTCCCCTCAACCCCCGCACGCGCTATCTGGGCAGCTTCGGCTCGATCAGCTTGGCGATCTCCATGGCCGTGTCACAGGGGTCGATTCCCTGGTGCTTGCCATGCCTGTAGGTCACCTCGGCGAGGGCAGTGCCACTTCCGACCTGAAGAAGCTGTGTGCAGCCACCTTGGCCCGTGCCGCCCTTTACGATCAGGCGGACTCCCGGTCGACCATTGACCTTGTTGGCCTCGAGCTGGTCGAAATTCTGTGCATTCTTCTTGTATTCATCCAGGCTTCGTGTTGGGCTTGTGCCAACTGAAATCAGGTACTTCGCCCCATCGTAGTTGCAATGGTTCTCACTCAGTGCCCTCTCGGGCTTTCCTGGAGCCTCCACTTCGAGTGAGGACAGCTTGTCGTCCGGCAAGAGTTGGCAAGGGTCGATCTTGTTGATGTCGCCGCTTCCAGTGGTGCCAGAAGAGGCGCTCGTGTCCGTGGTGGGCTGGCCCTGGACGGATCCGTTGCAGGCGGCAAGGAGCACTGACATGGCGCCAACGAGCGCGATCAGCCCGGTCCGAGTACAAGTGGTGCGCATTAGGCGCGTCCTCCGAATGCCTGGCGATTGGCCTCGTCGGTCTGTTGGTAGGAGCGTCCGGCCGCCTCGTAGGTCTGGGCCATGTTCTCCAAGATATCCTGGGCTTGCCGCACGATGGGCACGAGTGAATCAGGTGTGCCATCAGCCTTCTTGACAAATTTCTGTGCCAGGTCCCTGCCGATGTTTGACTCTCCAAGACCGTTAACGCGTGCGAGCCGCCAAGCCTGTCGCATAACAATGTCAAGTTGGTCCTTGAAGTCGCGGCAGGCTTTGGCCGCGTCGGTGGCGGCTTGAGGCTCAACGCGGAAACCACCGCTCTCGACCGCAGTGCGCAGGCCGGCGTACTGCTGTCGCAGGCCGCTCATCATCGCCGACGCCCCGGCGAAACCCTCCATCGAGGCCGTTCCCCCTCCAGCGAGTGACCACTGACCGTGCGGGTGACGTTAGCAGTGACGCCGCGTAGAGATGGGCGGTTCCAGCTACCTGGACGAGGGTTCGACCCGGGGTGGGTGACGTGGGTCACGCGTCAGGGCTGGTGCGGGGGAGTCGGCCGCTCTTGATGGCGGATAACAGCCCGAGCCAGGGGGACCGGTCGATGGTTAAGACTGGGCCGGTGGGGTTCTTGGAGTCTCGAATGCCGATGCGGTGGCGAAGGGCTGCCACCTCGACACAGGCATCGTTCAGGCTTGTGCTGGCCTTGCGCCATCGGGTGCCTTCTGGGGTCATCTCAGCCTTCCCGAGCTAAGTCGTTCCTCGCGGCACTGATCAACTTTCCGGACTCGTCTGGGTTCAGTGCCTTAGCGCGGATCTCTGCTGCGATCTCGGTGTACACCTCGACCAAGGCAGGATCGTGGCTGTAGCGGGAGCCGTTGGTCGGACCATGCTCCAGGTAGACAGCGGGCGTGAACTCGGCGAACTCCAGCAGGGCGAACCTACCGCTGAGAGCGGAGTGGAAGCCTGCCGCCGTTTGGATTACCTGCACTGTGACGTTTGGCAGGTCGTTCATCACGAGCAGGTGATCCAGCTGCTTTCGCATCACCGAGGGGGACCCGACTGGCCTGTGCAGAACGGATTCTTCAATGACTGCGATCAGCTCCAGTGGCGTAGTCTCCGTCAGCCGACGTTGCCGATTCATGCGCAATTGCAAGATGGCCTCGCGATGCGTGGGCGGAACCGCGCGGCTCTTGTTGGTAAGAACCTGAGCGTACTCCTGGTGTTGGAGTAGGCCCGGCACGACACCGAAATCGTAGTTGATCGCCCGTACTGCTTCGCTCTCGCCTCCAACCAGGTCGGCATAGGAGAGGTGAACCACTGAGCGGTAGGCATCCCACCACGGTGCGCCTTCTGCGCGCTTGGTCCACTCAACGAGTCGCGTGATGTCCTTCTCGGGTGCCGCGTAGAACTTCAGCAAATCCCGTACGTCACGCCAGTTCAGCTTGTACCTACCGGCCTCCATCTGGCTGATCTTTGGTTGGGTACAGCCCAACTCTGCGGCGGCGTCGGTGGTGGTTACCTCCCGGCCGGTCCGCGCACGCATCGATGTCCGGAACATCCGCAGCTCGCGGCCCACCTGCCGACGCAGCCACAGCGGGTCAGTCTCTGTCACCGCACCTCCTCTTGATCCCCGCAAGCATGGATCGACGCCGGATGCACAGCGTGATCAGGGTGCCACCAGATTGTGTCATTAGTAGTGACTTCTTATAAGCCGATCTTGGGGGAGCAGGCTCGGACAGAGGAGGTCAGGGATGCAGGGGTGGCTGTGGAAGTGGTGGGTGCGGGAGCGCCTGCGGCGGGTGTTCGCCCGGCGGGGGCGGTTGCAGGTTGGCTTGGATGAGCAGCGGCGGATCGTCGTGGTGACTCCTCGTGGGGAGCGCATCCTGCTCGAGCCGCTGGATGCCGGGGTGCTGCGCGCCCAGCTCCGGGACGTGGTGATCGCCTGGGCGAGGGCGGCACGATGAGTTGGGACTACTGGCACCGAATCGAATACTTCCGTCTGGAGCGCGGGCGGCGGGTGCTCGCCTTCGTCGAGGACATCAGCGACCACGGCTTCTACGTTGGCCGCCCGGAACGTCGCAAGATCAACGCGATCGCGTGCGACTACGCGGAGGACGTGACCGAAGAATTCTTCGACAAGCATCCCTATCTGTGCCGACCCGGCCAGCGGTGGTTGGTGCGTGTCTGGCGAATCACCGCTCGTGCCGGTGAGCGGACCGACAAGGTGTGTGAGGTTGAGGTACGGGTTCCGGGCCCGCACGGTGGAACACCCGGTCACGAACAGCGCCAGGTTCTGGCCATGCCGGGAGACGATCGGGTCGGTCATGATCGGAATTAGTGCCCCGAATCTTCTCTCGCGGGCATTTCCGACATGGTCGATGTGATTCCAGGCGCAAACCCCCTTTGCTTCGATGGTCGTCTAACTACTGTGCGATAACAACTGTCCAGGGAACGTGAACCCGTTACCGAGCCGCCGCCCGGGTGATTGGAGGCACGGATGACCCATGTGTCCGTTTCCCGGCGTGTGCTGGTGGTGCTCGCAGCCGCGCTAACAGCGTTCCCGCTTTCGCTGTTGCGCGCTGGTTCCGCGTCCGCGGACACCGTGACCGGGCTGTTCACCTGCAACCCGTTCAAGTCCTACGACGTGCGGCCCGCGGTGAAGCCCCTGGAACTGAAGTCGGACCCGAAGCCGCTGGACGTGCGGTACAGCTACCGGGGCGCCGCCAGGACGCTGGACGACCTTCTGAACAGGACGGGTACCGAGAGCTTCCTCGTCCTGCACGGCGACAAACTGGTCTCCGAACGCTACTTCCGGGGCAACTCACGCAGCACGGTCTCCAACTCGGACTCGGTGGCCAAGTCGATCGTCTCGGCGGCGGTCGGTGTCGCGGTTGGCGAAGGTGCCATCTCTTCGGTCCACGACCCGGTGACCAAGTACGTGCCGGAGCTGAAGGGGTCCGGTTTCGACGGGGCGAGTATCCGGGACGTGCTCCACATGGCCTCGGGCATCGAGTGGCAGGAACTGCAGAAGAGCTACTTCGATCCCACCAACAGCGCAACGTTCAACCAGATCAGGCTCACGCTCGGCACCCCGGCAACCGAGATCGCGCAGCAGGCGAAGCGGGCCGAGGCGCCAGGTACGCACTTCAACTACGCCAGCATCGACACCTTTGTCCTCTCCTGGGTGGTGAGCCGGGCCACCCACGAGCCGTTCGCCCGGTACCTCCAGGACAGGATCTGGCAGCCCGCCGGCATGTCCTCGACGACGCGCCTGGGCGCCGACTGGGCCGGTAACCCCCTCGGTTTCACGTTCGTCACCACGACGCCGCGCAACTTCGCCCGGTTCGGCCTGCTCTACCTCCACAACGGCAGGGCGCTGGGCAAGCAGGTCGTGCCCGCGCAATGGGTCGCCGACTCCACGCACAGCAGCGAGCCGTACCTGCAGCCGGACCAGGTCGGTCACGGGTACGGCCTCGGTTACGGCTACCAGTGGTGGCTCGGTGATGGTGACCGCGGCGACTACAGCGCCCTCGGTGTCTTCGGCCAGTACATCTACGTCAACCCGAGGGACAACGTGGTCATCGTCAAGACCAGCTTCGATCCACAGCACCAGCAGACGATCAACGAGATGATCACGGCTTTCCGTGCCGTGGCCGACAAGGTGGCGTCTTCCTGAGTACGCCGGTTGACCCTTACGTCACCGAGGAACGCACGGCCGCGAGAACCGTGCCGAGCCGATGTCGGGGGAGGTCGACGAGCCGGACCAGGGTCTCATGCGGGCGTAGCCCGGCCCGCTCCGCCGCTTCGGTGACTCGATCCCGGGCCTCGTTCTTCGTCAGGGCGTTGCCTGGTGACCTGGTCTCCGACGCCGAGATCAGGGCCTCGCGCCAGATGTTGGCGATCTTGCCGTGAGCGCGGTCCAGGAGTGCACGCACGAGTTGATCCTCAACTGTGGTGGACGCCGTTTTCTCCGCCACCACGATGGCGAGGTTCGGTTCCGGGGTGCTGCGCAGGAAACGCAGCTCGAACTTGGCGGACAGTAGTTCGCCGAGCGCGCGTTGTCCCGCTTCGTCGGCGAGGTCCGGGTGCGAGTTGACCACCAGGACAGCCGCTCGTTCCGTGTTCGCCGCCATGAGGGCCCGCAGCAGCCAGGGTCCGGGGTCTGCGGTGGCATCGAGGGCAAGTGCGCTGCCGGCCGGCGCCGTCAGCGGCCGTTCCCACGCCGGCAACCGGACCGTGTTCACCCGGTACTCGGCCGCGGCAGCGATACGCATCAGCTCCGACCGCGAGTGCTCGTCCACCGCGGTGCGACCCTCCACAGACTGCGAGCCGTGGGTGTAGATCGCCACCGGTGGGTGGCCCGCCAGCTTCCGGCTCTTGGCCGTGGGCTGGCACACGTACAGGTCGCTCGCACTGCCCACCGCCTGCGCGCCCACGTACCGGTCGAACGCCGGGAGGATCGCCTCGAAGGCGAGCCCGAGGTCCTGAAGTTCCTGCTGCACCTTCAGTCCCAGTGCCGGCGTGCGCTCGGAGAAGCCATAGGCGATCAGCACCCGGCCCTGTTCCGGTTGCCGCAGGGCGGTCAGTGCCCGCGCGGCAAAGAGGCCCACACCCTCCGGGGTGTAGGGCGGGTCGGTGAAAACCAGATCGGCCCACCCGGCGACCGCCGATGGGAGACCGAAGCGCAAGTCCGCGTGCAGGCAACGGATCGGGTAGCCGCGCTCGCTGGCCACGCCGTCGATGTACTCCAGGGTCCGCTCGTCGAGATCGACGACGGTGACCTCCAGGCCCTCAACACCCAACTCGGGCGCGACCGCGCAGACGGCGAGGGCGGTGAGATCGTGGTCACCCAGGCACAACAGCCGCGCACCGGACAGGTCGTAGCGTTCGGCGAGCCACAGCGCACGCCGCAACACCGACTCCGGGGTAGCGGGCACGTGGTCGAGCGCGGGCAGCGAGGGCGGGACAGCGGCGATGTCCGCCCGGAGCTGCGCCAGCTCCGCGGCGTGGCCGGCCAGCTCGGCGGCCCCGGGGGCGATCGATTCGGGCAGGCGGTCCAGGTCGAACCGGCCGCGGTACTCGGCCACCCGGTCGGGTACAAGTCGCCACCGGTCACCCCGACAGTCGACGTCGTCACCGGCCACGGTGAGGAGCTCCTCGACGGTGCGTCGCGGGAGTGCGGTGCGCCGGATCAGGTCGGCGAGAGGGTGCCACCCTTCGGTGAGCAACGCCACGACGTGAAGGAGCCGGCGGCGGTGCACGCCGGCCGCCGCGAGGTGGTCCGCTACCTGGTCGATGGCTTCTGTCCTGCTCACAAGGCGTTGACCCTACGGGGCCGCCCGGGGGCCCGCGGGGTGGGCTCGTCCAGGCCGAACACGTGCCGTTGTCAGCCATCCGGGCTAAGGTCGGCCGTTGACGCGGCGGCCGGCGAGTGGCCGTCACGACCAAGGGTGGGGTCTCGTGATCGAGTTCCGGTCCGTGACCAAGCGGTTCGATGACGGCACGGTCGCCGTCGACAATCTCAACCTCTCGGTGGATGCCGGCACCATCACGGTGTTCGTCGGCCCGTCGGGGTGCGGCAAGACGACGTCGCTGCGCATGGTGAACCGCATGGTCGAGCCGACCGAGGGCGCGGTGCTGGTGGACGGGGCGGACGTGCGGGCCTCGGACCCCGCGCTGCTGCGGCGCCGTATCGGCTACGTCATCCAGCAGGCCGGGCTGTTCCCGCACCGGACCGTGCTGGACAACGTGGCCACGGTGCCGCTGCTGTCGGGGTGGACGCGGCGCAGGGCGCGTGACCGGGCCGGTGAGCTGCTGGAACTCGTCGGGCTGCCGACCGAGCTGGGGAAGCGTTACCCGGCACAGCTTTCCGGTGGGCAGCAGCAACGGGTCGGGGTCGCGCGGGCGCTGGCCGCCGACCCGCCGGTGCTGCTGATGGACGAGCCGTTCAGCGCCGTGGACCCGGTGGTCCGCGAGGGCCTGCAGGACGAGCTGCTGCGGCTGCAAGCCGAGCTGGACAAGACGATCGTCTTCGTCACGCACGACATCGACGAGGCGGTGAAGGTCGGCGAGAAGGTCGCGGTGTTCCGGCAGGGCGGTCACCTGGCGCAGTACGCCGAGCCGGACGAGCTGCTGGCGCGACCGGCCGACGACTTCGTCTCGGAGTTCGTGGGCCGGGACCGCGGCTACCGTCGACTGTCCTTCTTGGACGCATCAGGGATCGAACTGCGGGACGTTCCGACCGCGCGGGAGGGTGCGCTGCCCGAGCCGCGGCCCGAGGAGTGGGTGCTCGTGCTGAACGCGGAGGACAGGCCGCGGGGCTGGCTGCCGCCGGGATCCACTGTGGACACCGGTTCTGAGACGGCCGAGGTGCAGCCCGGGGGTTCCCTGTACACCAAGGGAACCCCGATGCGTGGTGCTCTCGACGCCGCGCTGTCGTCGCCGTCCGGGCTCGGCGTCGTGGTGGACGAGGATGGCCGGTACGCGGGGGTGGTCACCGCGGAGGAGGTCCTGGAGGCCATCCAGCAGCGCCGCGCCGAGCCCGAGCACGGGGAGCCCGAGCAAGGAGGCTTCGGTTGATGCTCGGCGACATCGTCCAGTACCTCAGCGACCCGTTCAACCAGGACAGAATCCTCGGTTACCTTGGGGAGCACCTCCAGCTCTCCCTGCTGCCGCTGGTCATCGGGTTGGCGGCGGCGATCCCCCTGGGGTGGTTGGCCTCGCGTACCCGTTCGCTGCGGCTCACCCTGATGGGCACGGCGAACGTGGTCTACACGATCCCGTCGCTCGCGCTCTTCGTCGTCCTTCCCGGCCTCATCGGTACCCAGATCACCGCGCCGATCAACGTGATTCTCGCGCTGAGCATCTACACCGCCGCGTTGCTGGTGCGACCGGTTGTCGACGCTTTGGACGCGGTGCCGGGTCACGTCATCGCGGCGGCCACCGCCATGGGGTACCGACCGCTCCGGCGGTTCTTCGCCGTTGAGCTGCCGCTCTCGGTTCCCGTGCTGGCCGCCGGTGTGCGAGTGGCGTCGGTCAGCAACATCAGTCTGGTCAGTGTCGGCGCCCTGATCGGGACCGGCGGCCTGGGCGCGTTGTTCACCGGTGGCTTCCAGATCCGGTACCTACCGCCGATCATCGTCGGTATCGCCCTGACGTTGTTGCTGGCGCTCGTCATGGACCTCCTGCTGGTCGGGCTGCGCCGGGCGCTGACGCCCTGGAGCCGGGTGGGAGGTGCCCACTGATGTTGCAGGAGATCCTGAGCTGGCTGACCGACCCCGCGCACTGGTCCGGGCCGGACGGCATCCCGCACCGGCTTCTCGAGCACCTGGGGTACACGGTGGTCGCCGCGTTGGCGGCGATCGCGATCGGTGTCCCGCTGGGCCTGTTCGTCGGGCACACCGGCCGGGGTGGCCTGGCGTTGGTGGGCCTGACCAACGGGATGCGCGCGCTGCCGACGTTGGGCCTGGTGACGTTCCTGTTCCTGGTTCTCGGGAGCACGCAGACGTCGACGCTGATCGCGCTCGTGGTGCTGGCGGTGCCGCCGGTGCTGGCAGGCACCTATGCCGGAGTGCAGGACACCCCCCGGGGCGTCGTGGATGCCGCGCAGGGCATGGGAATGACCGGTTGGCAGCGGTTGTGGCGGGTTGAGGTGCCCAACGCGACGCCGCTACTGCTTGGTGGCATCCGCAACGCTGTGCTGCAGCTGGTGGCGACAACCACTGTCGCCGCTTTCGTGGGGCTCGGGGGGCTTGGCCGGTACGTGCTCGACGGATTGCGCGTGTACGCATACCCGAAGGTGGCCGCGGGGGCGCTGCTGGTCGCGGCGCTCGCCGTGGTGTTGGACCTGTTGCTCGCCGGCTTGCAGCGGGTGATCGTGCCGCGCGGACTGCGGTTGGCGGCGGTGACCCGGCGCCGTGGCGGCGTCGCGCGGGAGCCGGAACGAGTGGGAACGGACGTCGTGGCGGGTGCCGTGGCGAGGGAAGGGGCGAACGGATGAGGCGCACGTTGGCCGTGGTGGGGGCGATCGCGGCGTTGGTACTGACCGCCTGTGGGGACCCGACCAAGGGTGGGGCGGGTGGAGGCGGCGCCATCGTCGTCGGCTCGGCGGACTTCGCCGAGAACGAGCTGTTGATGGAGCTCTACGCGGGTGCGTTGCGCTCGGCCGGAGCGCAGGTGGAGACGAAGCCGCGCATCGGCAGCCGCGAGGTGCTGGTGAGAGCGTTGCAGGACGGGTCGTTGACGGTGGTGCCGGAGTACACCGGCAACCTGCTCAACTATTTCGACAAGGACAACGCGGCCACGAAGCCTGACGACGTCTACGGCAGTCTCGAGCAGAAGGTTCCCTCCGGGTTGGCGGTGCTGGACAAGTCGCCGGCCGAGGACAAGGACGTGCTGGTCGTGACCAAGGAGACGGCGGAGCAGCAGGGCTTGCGCTCCATGGACGACCTCGGGCCGAAGTGCGGCCAGCTGGTGCTCGGCGCCGCGGGCGAGTGGAAGAGCCGGTGGGCGGAGCGGATCAAGACGCTCTACGGCTGCGAGTTCTCCGAGATCCGCACCACCGACGCGGGCGGACCGGTGACCGTGGACGCGTTGAAGTCGGGGCAGGTTCAGGTGGCGAATCTTTTCACCACCGCATCGGCGATCGACGAGAACGGGTTCGTGAAGCTGGATGATCCGAAGCAGATGTACCCGGCGCAGAACGTGGTCCCGCTGGTTCGGCGCGACGCGCTGGACGACAAGGCCAAGCAGGCGGTGAACAACCTGTCGGCCAAGCTGACGACATATAAGCTGACCGAGCTGGTGAAGCGGGTCGAGGTCGACAAGGAGCCGGCACCGCGGGTGGCCCAGGAGTTCCTGAAGAACAACGGATACTGATCATCCGGCCTCCAGACGCGTCGATGTGTCGAGAACAGGCGCTCTGAGCCTTCGTCCGGGCGGTCGCGCCCGACCCGGCGCGTCGCGCGGTTGATCGCATCCGTGCGGGGGATAGTCCGATTTGGACTATCCCCCGCACGGCTGTTTCGATGCTTTCCATACATTACTTTTCTGTCAACAGCTTTCGGGCGGTTGGAGACTGTTCGGCATACTGCGGTAACGGAATGTTCGAGCGCGTTCACCTTCCGTCGTCCCGGAACGTGACGGACACGGTTTCGCGCTGAAAGCCTGTGCTGGAACTCGTCGTGTCTCCGGTGGCCGGATACCGACGATCGGGGGTTGACGTACCCATCTCGAACGCACGCGGCCGAAGTCGGGCCAGGTAAAGATCGTCCGGATGTCGAGGGCTGATCCGCCGCGGGGCGCGCCCGTTCGATTATCAACTCGGGCTCGCTCCGTCACCTCGTACTTGTAACAACAATCATCCGACGAACGGCGGGTGTTGCCGGTTGCCCGGGCTCACCATGCTTCCTCCCCACGTCGCGCAATCCGTGGCGCCCCTGCGCATATTGGAGTGACGCATGAGAAACCCACGAGGTATAGCGCTCATCGGGGTGACTCTCGCCTTAGGTGTTGCTGCCACCATCGAGCCCGCCTTCGGTGATCCCCCGAAACTGTCCGATGTGGACGTTCAGGTCGATGATGCTGACCGGGTCCGCCAGGTCACGCCACGCACCCCGAGGTCCGCGCCGGAGGGACAGCAGGACCTCCGCTCGGCCGGCCAAGCCCACGCGGGACACCTCGCCCTGCGGTTCGACACGCGGGTGGGTGACCTGGAGGTCCGTAGCAGCCGATCGACTGGCGGCGGTGGGATCGTCAAACTGCAGCAGATTATCGACGGTGTTCCCGTTCTCGGTGGGCAGGTCGTCGAGGTGCTCGACAAGTCCGGCGCGTTGGTGTCCGCGCACGGCAAGGTTGCCCGGACGCGCGACGGAGCGTTTCCGGAGGACCGGGATGCGGCGGGAACGGGCGCCGCGCGGGCCGCGGTCGAGCGGGCGGCCCAGGACTCAGGCAACAGGACTGAGGATCTGCGTGCGGTCTCGACCGAGCCCTACTGGTACGACAAGAGTCTCTTCGAGGAGGGCGCTACCAGAGCCGCGGTTCCGGCGTTCCAGGTGACCGTTGCCGGTGAACAGCCGGAGGATCTGTGGAGCGTCATCGTTGACGCCAACAAGAAGTCATCGCTGGCGTTCTGGTCGGAAACGCACGAGGCGCTGAACAGGACGGTGTGCGATGCCAACCGGAGAATCATCGACAGCCGCTTTCCCTGGACGTTTGCCTGCGGCACGGCCTTCCAGATCAGCCGCAAGGAAGGGAACGCCTCGTCCGCCATCGATGACGTCAACAAGGTCTACGACTTCTTTGGGGACACAGCGGAGTTCTACGCTGACAAGACCGGGCTCGACCTCACCAACCTGATCGGCGTCGACCGCTGGGATGGCGCGGGTAAGGCACTGCGCGCAACTGTGCGGGCCTGCGCTCGCGTCGACGGGGAGGTGCACTGCCCGTGGCGGAACGCCTTCTGGCATCCGTTGGCACAGCAGATGGTCTTCGGGGAGGGCGTGAGCACCGATGACGTCGCCGGGCATGAACTCACGCACGGAGTCACCGAGCACCGCTCGGGTCTGGTGTACCGGGGGGAGCCGGGGGCGATCAACGAGGCGCTTTCCGACATCTTTGGCGAGTTCGTCGACCTGACCAACGGCAGCTCCGACGACACCGTCGCCAACCGTTGGAAGATCGGTGAAGGTTCCACGCTCGGTGTCATCCGGGATATGAAGAACCCGTCCGCCCACAACGACCCTGACCGCAAGGGGAGCGAGCTGTGGCACAAGAGGTTCGACACCCCACGGGAGAACAGCAGGTTCGTCCACATCAACAGCGGGGTGGGTAACAAGGCCGCCTTCCTGATCGCCGACGGGGGCAGCTTCAACGGGCAGACCGTCGAGGGAATCGGCATCGACAAGTCAGCAGCCTTGTGGTGGACCGTTCAGAACATGCTGACCTCCAGCGCGGACTATGCCGAGCTGGGCAAGGTCCTGAACACCGCCTGCAGGCAGAACGCGGCCGGCAGCGTTGCGGGCACGACCAGCGCCGACTGTGATCAGGTCGACAAGGCCGTGACCGCGACCGAGATGACGCGGGAGCTCCGCCGCCGCTAAGAACCCGAGCAGGGGCGTGTGTGCCGGTCGTTCCGTCAGGGCGACCGGCGCACACGTCTTCTGGCTACCGAAGACAAGCAGCTGCGTGCCGGGCCCTTCCGAGCCATAACCAGCGACGTCCGATGTTCAGTGGCTCCGCCCGGTGCTCTCCCGCTCGCCCATGGGACTCGTTCCATACTGTTCACGAATCGCGAACATCACCTCGGCGACCAACGCCCTGGCGGAACTTGCGGTCTCCAACAGGGCTTCCCGCTGGTTGGCGGGGCCGAGTTGTTCACGATGATGAATCAACCGAAGAATGTCGATCGTGCAGGACAAGGCGCTACCAGCGGCAGCGACGAGCGGGTCACGCCTGTCCTGGGACGCCGTCAACTTGGCGCGGGCATCCTCGATCGTAGACATGAGGTTCAGTAACGCATGATCTTCAACGACGTACCTGAGCACCTGCTTTACCTCTCTCATGTGCTCGAAGATCAATGGATGTACGGGAGATCACTCAGGCAGCGACTCGGTCGCTAAAACCATGATCTGAAGGATGCAGAATCGAGATCGCAACCGCGGCTGGAGATGCCCACATGCGGTCAGGGCCAGCCGTCACCATCTCGACATTTTGTTACGGATAACCAGTCCGCGGAATCTATCGGCTACCGGGAAGGAAGGCGTCTTCTTTTCGGTATGACCTGGCCATTATCTCCGTTTTTGATCAGCTGTTTTCGAGGGACTCGGGAGGCTTCCTTCTCCACTACCTGGAGTACGCAGAACGTTCGAGGATCGCCATCGCGCTGGAGAGCTTCATTGCAGCCTGGGCCCAGGTGAGGGACCGATCTCCTTCGAGCACATCGGTGGACACCTCCTCGCCACGGCGAGCCGGAAGATCGTGCATGAAGACCGCTCCGGGCCACCGGCCGAGAAGTTTCTCGTCGACGTGGAAGGGGCGGAACTTCTCGCGCCACGCAGCATCGGCCTTCGTCGTTCCGGTGGTCTGCCATTGGGTCGTGTAAACAACGTGGATCTCGGAGGGCAGTCCCTCGTGTGAGTGGACCTGCCGGATGACGGTCTTGTTGTCACGCGCCCGCCCAGCCGCGACGTCGAGAACATCCTTGGGCAGGCCATAGGAGGCTGGCGTAAGCAGCGTCAGTTCACAGCCGCTGTACAGGGCCAATCCGTGCGCCAAGGCAACTGCGGTGTTGTTTCCCTCCCCGACATAGAGAACCTTCAGTCCGTCCACTACGCCGAAGTGTGCGAGCATCGTGGCGAGGTCGGACACTGCCTGCGAAGGGTGTTCCTGCTGCGCCATGGCATTGATGACCGGCAGGTCTCCGAAGCGGGACAGACAGCGGAGTTCGTCGAGTGGGCCGGCGGTACGGGCAACGAGCAGGTCCAACATCGCTCCCAGGATCCGGCCCGTGTCCTCAAGTGATTCGCCTGTGGCAAGCTGCAGGTCGTTCGGGCCGTAGCTGACCAGCTGGGCGCCGAGCCGCAGCGCTGCCGCACTGAAAGCCGTCCTTGTTCGTGTGGAAGTCTTGGTGAACAACAGCCCGACCACGCTGTCCCGCAGCGGGAACTCATGTTGACGTGGATCCGTGGCGAACTCGACCGACCGTCGAATCAGGCTGTCGAGCTGGCCCCGATCGACTTCGGCCAGTGAGAACAGACCTCGCTCGCGCACCAGCGGTGGGACACCACGCTGCAGATCGACAATTTGCAAGACACTACTCCTACTCGGTACCAGGCAGTATCGATGAGGCGAGCGGGGGAACGATGCCCAGGGAACCGGCGCCCGAGCATGCCACCGCTCGACCACGCGTCGCTTCACAGTTCGGGCAGGATGTCCCCGACCGAACGGTTCTAGTTACTCCCTACAGCCGAGCTCGCGACAAGGGCCACGCCCAGGCCGCAAAGCGTTCCCCCCATGACCACGTCAAGAGTTCGCCGCCAGCGTTCCCGTTGAAAGATGTTTCCGAGGCGGAGAACCAGGAACGCGTAAGCGAGCAGGCACACGAAACTTAGCGCGATGTGTATGGCGGCCAGCAAGAGCGACACCGTGAACGCGTGTTCGGTGTCGGTGATGAACTGGGGAAGGAATGAGGTGTAGAAAATTCCGACCTTGGGGTTGCCCAGGTTCGTGAACATGCCCTGGCGCCAACTGTTGGGCGTCTTCGAGTCATTGATCTCCGTCGGCTGGCGGGCAGACAGGATCGTCTTGACACCTAGGAAGATCAGGTAGGCCGCACCGACCACCTTGACCACCGTGAACAGAGCCGTTGACGCGGCCAGTAACGCCGCGAGTCCGACCGCGGACAGCAGGGCCCAGACAGCGAGGCCGGAGCACACGCCGGCCGCACTGCGTAGGGCACGGACGGCACCACCGGTCAACGCGTTCTTGACGACGACAAGGGTGTCCGCGCCCGGGGCGACCACTACTACCCCGGCGGCCGCGATGTAGCCCACGAGGTTCATCGGAGCGTGGGCCTCCTTTCCCGCTGATCGTGACCATGATGGTGCCGCCTGACCTGATGGTCTCGGTGAGCTGCATGATCCTTGGAGCAGTGTGACCGGTTGGCTCCGGTGCCGAGCGGCCGGAACCGGGACGCGGTCACTCGTGGCAGTTAGCTGTGGCTTCGCCAGCGCTCGGTTTCGTCAAAGAAGTCGGTGATCTCCACCGCCAGACCCTCCTCAAGCGCCTTGCGATAGACGTGGTTGCCGACCGCGAGGTCGAGGACACCGAGGCCGAACGGGGAGAAGATCGTCGGCCGGTCGGTGTCAACGGTGACCTCACCGCACATGACCTGAGACAGCGTGCCGTCAATGAAGTCGCGGTGTCCGTACTTCTGTTCCGCCAGATGTGGAGACGTGTTGGCCGTCATGCAGTGATCGACGTCGTCAAGCACGTTTCGTGCGTTGAGGATCACCTCTGGGCCAAGGTCCCGCAGTGAGATGTTCAGTACGATTTGCCCGGCAACAAAGGAATCCGGTCGGGTCACGTGGGGTTTGCCGGCGGTCGTGGCGAAAACGACGACGTCCGCTCCCTTGAGCGTGGCCTCGACATTTTCGGCACACACGGCTTCCTGTCCCTGGTTTCGTAGGTATTCGACGAGGGACGAGGAATACTGCGGGGAGTGGTCGTGGATCACGAAACGGTTGATCGACCATCCTTCGGCGAGAAAGAATTCGGAGATGTTTCTCGCGATAATTCCGGCGCCGATGACTGACACCGTACCGACCTGGGTTCCTCCGACTAGTTCGCGTGCCCCAAGGACGGCCGATGCGGCCGTGCGGGCAGCACTGATCTGGGACGCCTCCACGCACGCGAACGGGTATCCGGTCTCATAGCTGTTGAGCAGGAGTACGGCAGAGGCGCGAGGAACGTTCCGCTCGATGTTGTCCGGGAAACTGCCAATCCACTTCAGTCCCGCGACGTCGTGTTTTTCGCCGAGGTAGGCGGGAAGCGCGATGATGCGTGCGTTCGGCTTCTCGGGGAACCGTAGGAAATAACTGTTCGGGTTAACCGAATGGCCGGTGTGGTGTGCAAGGTAAGTTTCGCGTACCAGTGCTACGATCTCCGGCCTGGCGCGGGTGATGATGTCTCGAACGACTGGGCCCTTGATGACGTGGAAGGGAAACATCAACTCGACTCCCTCGAAGTTGCAGCGACAGCTTCGTTGTCGTGGCCGAGGTCGGTTCGCAACGTGTCCACACCGAAGTTGGTGGCGACCCAGTCGTCGTTGTACAGGGTTTCGACGTATCGCTCGCCGGCGTCGGGGGAGAGTGCGACGATTCGAGCACCGGCGGGGATTCCGCGCCAGCGGCGCAGCACGGCCGAGAGTACCGAGCCGGTGGAACCCCCGGCGAGGAGCCCGCGCTCCCGCGCTAACCAGCGGCAGGAGCGCACGGCGTCCCGCTCCGCGACGAGCATGATGTCGTCCACCGCGTCGGGTTCGCACAGCTGTGGCCGGCGGCTGGTGCCCAGGCCCGGGATTCGGCGCGGTCCCGGGGGAAATCCGAAGGTCACCGATCCGACGGCGTCGACAGCGACGATCCGGGTGTTCGGGGAATGCTGCCGAAAGTAGGAGACGCAGCCCATCAGGGTTCCGGAGGTACCGACCCCCACGAACAGGTAGTCGACCTGGCCGAGCTCGTCCACGATGGCCTTCGCCGTGCGGTTCGCATGTACGCGCGGGTTGGCAGGGTTGGCGTACTGGTTCAGCCACACGAGGTCTGGGTTTCCCGCAAGACGTTTCTCGATGTACTCGATACGGCTCCCCAGGTACCCACCGTTACGGTCGCGCCTGTCCACCATGACGACATCCGCACCGAACGAGCGCATCAAGGCAACGCTTTGCACGTTCGAGTTCGGGTCGGTCACGCAGGTGAACGGATAACCCTTGGCTGCGCAGGCCAGACTCAGTGCGATCCCCAGGTTTCCGGACGAGGACTCGATAACCCGAAACCCGCCACGTAATCGCCCAAGACGTTCCGCGTCCTCCAGTAGACCGAGCGCGGTTTTCAGCTTGATCGATCCCGCCGGATTAAGCCACTCAAGCTTGAGGAGGAGCTCGCGACCTGGGGTCATGTCACTCAGGTTCAGAAAGATGTCGTTCGAAACTATGTCGTAAATGTGGTCGATGACCAAGACCTGCTCCAGAGGGTCTCAAGCGTGTGCTCGTGGCCCGGAAATACTCGGGAATACTGCAGTCTCCGCCGGGAGTGACAAGGTGCGGTCACATGGTGCACAAGTAATCCACGGGAAAGGCGCTGCATTTTTCGGCCGTTATGGACCGGCAGACGTCACTCGTCGGCACGGTACAAGAGCGCTCGTTGCGATCGACCCGAGCTGAGTATGACTCGTGTACCTTCCGCTGTACCCCCAGGTGTCAACGTTGGGTAACTGGATCATCACGTATCTGAAACAGATGGTTTCATTGTGAACATCGGGACGTCAACGGTGATCCACCCCACAATTGAAACCACGAGTGCGTTTATCGGTTGGCGACCTGGCGGTGTTCAGGGCGCACCGCGCGTAGTCGGCTCGTCTGATTCACACGGTGCGGGCGTGGCCGCCGATGCGGGTGGTCAGCTCGGTGGCCGCCGCCTGCACCTCGACGGCCAGTTCCGGCCAGTCCGCGCCGCACTCGGGGCCTGGGTTGGCCGGCGTCGCGTCCGGGGTGCAGGTGTGGCGGAACGTCACACTGATCGCGGCCACCGGGCGGCTGCCGTGGTCGAACACGGGTGCGGCCACCGAGGCGAACCCGGCCGTGACACATCCGTCCTCGACGAACCAGCCGCGCCGGCGTTGCCCGGCCAACAGCCGGCGTAGCGCGGGCAGGTTGCGGGGTCCGCGGCCGGTGCGGTTCACGAAACTGGCAGCACCCGGGAACAACGCTCTGACCTGGGCCGGAGGCAGGTGCGCCAGCATCGCCCTGCCGGAGGCCGGCAGGTGGGCGGGCAGCCGCACCCCCACGTCGGTGACCAGCGTCTGCGGTTGCCGCGGTTGCTCCCGGACCAGGTAGAGGGCCTCCGGGCCGTGCAGGACGCCCAGATGCGCCGTGCGTTCCACCCGGTCCACCAGCCGCCGCAGCAGCGGGCGCGCCAGCCGTTCCAAGGGGTCGTGCCGCAGGTAGGCCGAACCCAGCTCGAAGGCGGCCACGCCCAGTCCGTACCGCCGTTCCTCGGGCAGGTGGGTGGCGAAACCGGTGGCGACCAGCTCGGACAGCAGGTGGTAGGTGGTCGACCTGGGCAGGCCCAGCTCGCGGGCAACGGCTCCGGCCGACACCGGGCCGGCCCGGCTGGCCAGCAGCCGCAGCACGGCCAACCCGCGGCGCAGTGCGGGGACGTCGCTGCTGTCGCCCATCCGGCGTTCCCCTTCCGGCTGAACCTGCTGGCCCACCCGGGCCAGCGAGGCGGGCGTCTGGCATCCCAGACAGTGTCACCCCTACCGGGCTTCTGCCGCATCCCACCGGGAGTTGGGATGGAGGCATGCAGCAGACGGTGCACGTCGGGCGCGGACCGGTCACCCGCGAGCAGGTGCTCGCGGTGGCACGCGGGGGTGCCCGGGTCGAGCTCACGCCCGAGGCGTTGGCCGCCCTGGCCACGAGCCGGGCCCACGTCGAGGCGCTGGCCGCCGCCGAGCGGCCCACCTACGGCGTCTCCACCGGCTTCGGGGCGCTGGCGGTACGGCACATCCCCACGGACCTGCGGGCCGCCCTGCAGCGCTCACTGGTCCGGTCCCACGCCGCCGGGGCGGGACCGGCCGTCGAGCCGGAGGTCGTGCGCGCGTTGATGCTGCTCCGGCTGAGCACCCTCGCCACCGGGCACACCGGCGTGCAGCCGGAGACGGCGAAGGCACTGGCGGCCATGCTCAGCGCCGGCATCGTGCCCGTGGTGCACGAGTACGGATCGCTGGGCTGTTCCGGCGACCTCGCCCCGTTGGCCGCCGTCGCGCTCGCCCTGACCGGCGAGGGCGAGGTGCTGGCCGGGGACGGGACCCGCCTGCCCGCGCGAGAGGCGCTGGCCGGCGCCGGGATCGAACCCGTCCAGCTGGCCGAGAAGGAGGGCCTGGCCCTCATCAACGGCACCGACGGCATGCTCGGCATGCTCGTGATGGCCGCCGCCGACCTCGCCCGGCTGCTGGACGTGGCGGACGTGACCGCCGCGATGAGCGTTGAGGCGCTGCTGGGCACCGACCGTGTCTTCGCCGCGGACATCCAGGCGTTGCGGCCGCACCCCGGCCAGGCCCGCTCGGCGGCGCGGATGCGGGCGGCCATGGCGGGCTCGAAGATCGTGGAGAGCCACCGCGGGCCCGACTGCACCCGCGTGCAGGACGCCTACTCGCTGCGCTGCGCGCCCCAGGTCCACGGCGCCGCCCGCGACACCCTCGCCCACTGCGAGACCGTCGCCGACCGGGAACTGGCCTCCGCGGTGGACAACCCGGCCGTGTTGCCCGATGGTCGCGTCGAATCCAACGGCAACTTCCACGGTGCCCCAGTGGCTTACGCGCTCGACTTCCTGGCCATCCCGGTCGCGGACGTGTCGAGCATGGCCGAGCGTCGTACCGACCGGTTCCTGGACGTGGCGCGTTCCCACGGCCTGCCGGCGTTTCTCGCCGACGACCCGGGTGTGGACTCCGGGCACATGATCGCCCAGTACACGCAGGCCGCGATCGTGTCCGAGCTGAAGCGGCTGGCCATGCCGGCGTCGGTCGACTCCATCCCCAGCTCCGCCATGCAGGAGGACCACGTCTCCATGGGGTGGTCGGCCGCGCGCAAGCTGCGGCGCGCCCTGGACGGGATGACCACGGTGCTGGCCGTCGAGCTGCTCACGGCCGCCCGTGCGCTGGACCTACGAGCGCCGTTGCAGCCGGCACCGGCCACCGCGGCCGCGCTCGAGGCGTTGCGGGAGCGCGTTCCGGGGCCGGGGCCGGACCGTCACCTGGCACCCGAGATCGTCGCCGCTGAGGAGCTGATCCGGTCGGGCGCGTTGCTGGCCGCGGTCGAGCCGCACATCCGGGCGGCGCTGGAGGACGAGGTAGCCGGGAGCGGGTCGTGAGCGCATCGTTGCTGCTCCGGCTCGCGGCCGGGGAACGAGTGGCAAGAACCGGGTTCGAGTGTCCTGCGGAAGACAGGAGGAAGTCGTGAGTGCAGAAGGCAAGGGCCGCGTCGTCCGTGCCGCGCGGGGAATCCAGCTCACCGCGAAGGGCTGGGCCACCGAGGCCCCGCTGCGGATGCTGCACAACAACCTCGACCCGGAGGTGGCCGAGCGCCCCGAGGACCTCGTTGTCTACGGCGGCACCGGGAAGGCGGCCCGGGACTGGGCGAGCTTCGACGCGATCACGCGGGAGCTCACCGCACTCGGCGAGGACGAGACTTTGCTGGTGCAGTCCGGTAAGCCGGTGGGCGTGCTGCGTACCCACGAGTGGGCGCCGCGGGTGCTGATCGCGAACGCGAATCTGGTGCCGGAGTGGGCGACCTGGCCGGAGTTCCGCCGGTTGGACGCGCTCGGCCTCACCATGTACGGACAGATGACCGCCGGATCCTGGATTTACATTGGAACGCAAGGGATCCTGCAGGGAACGTACGAGACCTTCGCGGCCGTGGCGCAGAAGCGTTTCGGTGGCACGCTGCGCGGCACGTTGACGGTCACCGCCGGGCTCGGCGGTATGGGCGGTGCCCAGCCACTGGCCGTGACGATGAACGAGGGCGTCGTGCTGGTCATCGAGTGCGACCCGGAGCGGGCGCAACGCCGGGTGGAGACGCGGTACCTCGACGAGATCGCCGACGACCTCGACGACGCCGTGCGCCGGGTGGAGGCGGCCAGGCGCGAGCGGCGGCCGCTGTCGGTGGGCGTGATCGGCAACGCCGCCGAGGTGCTGCCGGAGCTGCTGCGGCGCGGCGTCGAGGTGGACATCGTGACCGACCAGACCTCGGCCCACGACCCGCTGTCCTACCTGCCCAAGAGTGTCGCGCTGGAGGACTGGCACGACTACGCGTCGGCCAAGCCGGACGAGTTCACCGACCGTGCCCGCGAGTCCATGGCCGACCACGTCGACGCGATGATCGGGTTTCTCGACCGTGGCGCCGAGGTGTTCGACTACGGCAACTCGATCCGCGGCGAGGCGAAGCTGGGCGGCTGCGAGCGCGCCTTCGACTTCCCCGGGTTCGTCCCGGCCTACATCCGGCCGCTGTTCTGCGACGGCAAGGGGCCGTTCCGGTGGGCCGCGCTTTCCGGTGACCCCAGGGACATCGCCGCCACGGACCGGGCGATTCTGGAGCTGTTCCCGGACAACGAGCCGCTGGCGCGGTGGATCCGGATGGCGGGGGAGCGGGTCGCGTTCCAGGGCCTGCCGGCCCGGATCTGCTGGCTCGGCTACGGCGAGCGGCACCTGGCCGGTCTGCGGTTCAACGAGATGGTCGCCTCCGGCGAGCTGTCCGCTCCGGTCGTGATCGGTCGGGACCACCTGGACTGCGGCTCGGTCGCCTCGCCGTACCGGGAGACCGAGGGCATGGCCGACGGCTCGGACGCGATCGCCGACTGGCCGCTGCTCAACGCGCTGGTCAACACCGCTTCCGGGGCTACGTGGGTGTCGATCCACCACGGCGGTGGCGTCGGTATGGGACGGTCGATCCACGCCGGTCAGGTCACCGTCGCCGACGGTACCGAGCTGGCCGCACAGAAGGTGGAACGGGTACTCACCAATGACCCGGCGATGGGTGTGCTGCGGCACGTCGACGCCGGCTACGAGCGGGCTGCGACGGTCGCGGTGGAGCGAGGTGTCCGCGTGCCGATGAAGGACGCGAAGTGACGATGGGTGCGCAACCACGGCCGGGTGCCTCGGCGCCCGGCCCCTCCGGGGCGTCCGGAACGTCCGCCGCTTCGGCGACCGGGCTGCTGGCCGCGATCGCCGACGTCGGCGTGGACCGGGTCCGCGGTGGCTACTCGCGGCACGGGTTCGACCGCGCGGAGCTGGCGCTGCGGGAGTGGTTCGTGGCCGAGTCGCGAGCGCGAGGGCTCGACGTCGAGGTGGACCGGAACGGCAACCTGTGGGCGTGGTGGGGGAAACCCGGCCCGAACGCCCTGATCACCGGGAGCCACCTGGACTCCGTTCCTGGGGGCGGTGCGTTCGATGGCCCGCTCGGGGTGGTGTCTGCTCTCGCCGCGGTGGATCTGTTGCGTGCTCGGGGGTTTGTCCCGTCTCGGCCGTTTGCGGTGGTCGTGTTCGCCGAGGAGGAAGGTGGCCGGTTCGGTGTGCCGTGCCTCGGGTCACGGTTGCTCGCCGGGACGATCGATGCTGACACGGCCCGGCGGCTGCGCGACCCCGAAGGCACCACGTTGGCCGATGCCATGCGGAAGGCGGGGCTGGCGCCGGAACGGCTGGGCAGGGACGAGGAGTCGCTGTCCCGTATCGGGTGCTTCGTCGAACTGCACGTGGAGCAGGGGCGCGGGCTGATCGACCTGGGTCGCCCGGTGGGGGTCGCATCGTCGATCCTCGCGCACGGTCGTTGGCGATTCCAGTTCACCGGCGAGGGGAACCACGCTGGTGCCACACCCATCACCGACCGGCACGACCCGATGCTTCCCGCGTCCCAACTGGTGTTGGCCGCTCGGCGCGCGGCGGCCGCCGCGGTGGGTTCCCGGGCGACCATTGGCCGCATCGTTCCGGTTCCCGGCGGTACCAACGTCATAGCGTCCACTGTGGACTGCTGGCTGGACGCGCGGGCGAGTGATGACGCCACGACCCGATCTCTTGTCACCGAGATCGAGGCGGCTGCTCGGGACGCGGCGGCGGCCGAGGGGTGCCGGCTGGAGGTCACCGAGGAGTCCTACGGTGACACCGTGATCTTCGATCCCGCATTGCGCGACGAGCTGGCCGGGCTGCTCGACGACGCGCCGGCCCTGCCTACCGGGGCGGGGCACGACGCCGGGGTCCTGGCGTCCCAGGTGCCCACCGCGATGTTGTTCGTGCGCAACCCCACCGGCGTCAGCCACGCGCCGGCCGAGCATGCCGAACCGGACGACTGCGAGGCCGGGGTCGCAGCCTTGGCGAAGGTCCTGGAACACCTGGCAGGGAGCGAACGGTGAGCAACACCGCGTACTGGTGCGAGCGGGCCTGGCTGCCAACTGGGATCGCCGATGGCGTCCTGGTACGGGCGGGTGAGGACGGCCGGGCGTGGGAAGTGTCCAGAGTGGACACTCCGCCCCTGGGTGCGCACCGGCTGCACGGTGTGGTTCTTCCCGGTTTCGCCAACGCACACTCGCATGCCTTCCATCGCGCGCTCCGGGGTCGGACCCACGGCGGGGGCGGCACTTTCTGGACGTGGCGGCAGGGCATGTACGCGCTGGCCGAGCGGTTGGATCCCGACAGCTACCTGGAGCTGGCTCGTGCCGTCTACGCGGAGATGGCCCTGGCGGGGGTGTCCTGCGTCGGGGAGTTCCACTATCTGCACCACGCTCCGGGCGGGGCTCCTTATGCCGACCCGAACGCGATGGGGGAAGCGTTGCGGGAGGCTGCGGCTGACGCGGGAATCCGGCTGACGCTGCTCGACACCTGCTATCTGGCCGGGGGTATCGGCGAGGAACTGGCGGACACGCAACTGAGGTTCGGCGACGGCACACCTCAGGCGTGGGCCGGGCGCGTGGCCGCGCTGCGTGAGGACGACACCACCAGGATCGGCGCGGCTATCCATTCCGTGCGGGCCGTTCCGCGGGACGCGTTGGCGGATGTCGTGGCGGGTGCTCCCGCTGAGCGGCCGCTTCACGTCCACCTGTCCGAGCAGCCTGCGGAGAACGAGGCATGTCTGGCCGCATACGGGCGCACTCCGACCGCCGTGCTCCATGACGCTGGCGTGCTTTCGCCGCGGACGACGGCGGTTCATGCCACCCACCTCACCGAGCATGACATCGAGCTGCTGGGGAGCGCCGGTTCCATGGCGTGCTTCTGCCCGACGACCGAGGGCGATCTGGCGGACGGCATCGGCCCGGCGCGGGATCTCGTTGACGCTGGTTGCCGGTTGTCGCTGGGCAGTGACCAGCATGCGGTCCTTGATCCGTTGCAGGAGGCGCGGGCGCTGGAGCATGGCGCGCGGATGCGCAGCCATCGGCGCGGCTGCTTCAGCCCGGACGAGCTGCTCCGGGCCGCGACGAGCGACGGGCACGACAGCCTCGGCTGGGCCGGCGACGGCCGGATCGCGGTGGGAGCGCACTGCGATCTCGTGGCGGTTCGCACTGATACACCGCGGACGGCTGGGGCGTTGCCGGAGCAGATCTTGCTTGCCGCCGCCGCGGCCGACATTGACACGGTCGTGGTCGGTGGTCGGGTGGTGGCGCGGCAGGGGCGGCACGAGACTCTGGGAGAGGTAGGCCGGTTGCTGGCCGAGGCGATCGAAGGGCTGTGGCGGTGATGATGGCTCCGACCGTGCTCATCACCGGGATCGGTGAGCTCACCACGAACGACGACGAGCTCGGCCAGCTGCGCGACGCGGCGCTGGTGCTGGACGGGGAGCGCGTCGCGTGGGTCGGTCCCGCCGCCCAGGCGCCCGACGCCGACGAGCGGGTGGACGTCGAGGGTCGGGCGGTGCTGCCTGGTTGGGTGGACAGCCACACCCACCTTGTGTTCGCCGGTGACCGGACGGCGGAGTTCGCCGCGCGCATGGCCGGCGAGCCGTACCAGGCCGGCGGTATCGCCGTGACCGTGGCCGCGACCCGGGCCGCGAGCGACTCGGACCTGGCGGACGGCGTTCGGCGGCATGTGGCGGAATCCGTGAGCCAGGGGACCACGTATCTGGAGACCAAGACCGGGTACGGGTTGACGGTCGAGGACGAGGTGCGTTCGGCGCGCTTGGCCGGCGAGTACGTCGACGAGGTGACGTTCCTCGGGGCGCATTTGGTGCCGGAGGACTGGGACGGCGACGAGTACGTGCGCCTGGTCTGTGGCGAGATGCTTGATGCGGTGGCGCCGCATGTGCGTTGGGCCGATGTCTTCTGTGAGAGCGGGGCGTTCGACGAGGAGCAGTCGCGGGCCGTGCTGCAGGCCGCGAAGAAGCGGGGGCTTGGCCTGAGGGTGCACGGGAACCAGCTAGGCCCGGGGCCGGGCGTGCAGTTGGCTGTGGAGCTCGGGGCGGCCAGCGTCGACCACTGCACCTACTTGGAGAGCAACGACATCGAGGCGTTGGCCGAGTCCGACACCGTCGCCACGCTGTTGCCTGCCTGCGACCTGTCGACACGGCAGCCCTTGGCCAACGCGCGGGATCTGATCGACACCGGTGCGACGATCGCTTTGGCCTCGAACTGCAACCCTGGCTCCTCCTACACCTCTTCGATGGCGTTCTGCGTGGCGACCGCCGTGCTCCAAATGCACCTGAGCGTGGCGGAAGCTGTCCGCGCTGCTACCTGGGGCGGCGCCCGCGCGTTGCGGCGCGAGTCGGGTGATGACGCGATTGGCGTCCTCGGCCCCGGTGCCCGCGCTGACGTTCATGTCCTCGACGCGCCGAGCACCACCTGGCTCGCCTACCGCCCCGGTGTGCCCATGACCCACGCTGTCTGGCGCAAGGGCACCCGCGTCCGCTGAACGCAGTCCTTGGTGCCGGCACACCGAGAACGATGTCGTGGCCCATCCGTGCTCAGGAGGTCTGGATGGCCTCGTCGCAGGGTTTGGTCGCGATGTTCACGCCAACCAGCGCGGCGACGATCAACGCGATGAGTGGCAGCGGGAGCGGTGTGAGCGGAGTGACGAGGATGAGCACCGCTGCCAGCGGGAACGCACTGTTCAGCAGCGGACCCCGGTGATGCGGCCGGACGTGCAGGCCCCACACGCTGATCAGGAAGAGCGCCACCGGAACCGCAACCGCCATCCCCGCGGCAAGCGGGGAGATGTGCGTCTGATGGGTATCGAAGTCGATGCCAACTTCCAACCCGGCGCCGACGGCTGCGGCGGAGGCGAAGATCAGGTAGTGCCCGTATCCCCAGACGAACGCGGTGCGGTTCGACGAGAGGGTTTCGTGCGCGGGCTGGTCGAAGTACAGCCACCACATCCCGAAGACCATCACCAACCCGCTGGCCGCCACCGAGAGGAGCGCCGCGGTCACCGCGGTCTCCTCGATCGCCGACTGCATCGCGAACGCCGTGCCGATGATCAGCTCACCGAGCACGATGATGGTGAACAGCCCGTACCGTTCCGCGATATGCCGGGGATGCCAGGTGGTCGGACGCGCGGACTCGGCGAACACCGGCACCGCGAACTCCCCGAGCACCAGGACCGCGAACCCGACCATGCCCCAGGGCTCGGGGAGCCCGAGCCGGGCAATCCAGCCAATCTGGACCAGCGAGACCCCGGACGCATAGCGCAACGCGGTTCGTCGGCCCGCCACGTCGGTGCTCGCCGCCCGAAGCCACTGGGACACCAGGGCCAACCGCATGACCACGTACCCGATCGTGATCACGGTGAAGTCCCGCTGATCGAAGGCGGGCGGCACGCCGGCGGCAAGGATCAACGCACCGGCGATCTGTACCAGCGTGGTCACCCGGTAGACGCCGTCATCGGTGTCATAGGCCGAGGCGAACCAGGTGAAGTTCAGCCACGCCCACCAGATCGCGAAGAAAACCAGGGCATAGCTCACCAAGCCCGTGCCGAAATGCGCCTCGGACACCGAATGGTGCAGCCGGGCCGCAGCCTGCCCGACCGCGACGACGAAGCACAGGTCGAAGAACAGCTCGAGCGGCGTGGCGGGACGATGCGACTCACTGCTGTTCCGGGCCGCCATCGGGCGGTACCACGGGCTGATGCCGCGCGCACTCATCATGGTGCGACCGGACATCGGCATTTCGCGGTTGGCGCCGGAACCTTCGTCGACGGGAGGCATCAGAGCGCGCCGACATCCATTCTGGTGATCTTGTCCTCCTCCACCTCGAACCGCCAGTAGGTCGGCATGTCCCACTGGTCGGACTGGTAGCGGCCGGTCAGGTACAGGCCGTCGTTCTCCTCCCGCTCCACCTCGAGGTGGCCGTGCGAGCGGAACACCTCGCGGTCGGCCCAGGTCTGGAGCTGTTGTGACGTACCGTCGTCGGTCATCTCGGCGCCCAGGGCGAAGGCGTCCAGGAACGACTTCCGGTCACCGTCCCGCATGGCGACGATTACGCGTCGAACGACCGGGTTGCTGAGGCTCTCGGGCCGCATGACATCCTCCCGCGGCGCAGATGACGATCTACAGTGGACGATCCGAGTGTTTGTCACGCTGCCCGTGATCGCAAACAAGACGTCCTTGGAGCTGGCCCGGCCGGGGCGCTCCGTCACAAGTCTGGCTTGTGGCCGGTCCAGCGGACTTCTGTTTCCGATCTTGCGTCGCACTGACCATTCTCGAAGTCGTCCGCATTGGAGGTTCGCTTCGCCGTGGGGGCGGCAGCCGCACCGGGGTGCTTTCCCGCCGCATGCGACGCAGAGAAAGGGCAGCAAGCATGAGCAAGAACTCCCTTGCCGGCAAGGTCGTGCTGGTCGGTGGCGGTGCGAAGAACCTTGGTGGCCTGCTGAGCAGGACGGTGGCCACCGAGGGTGCGAACGTGGTGATCCACTACCACTCCGACGCCACCAAGGCCGACGCCGAGGAGACGGCCGAGGCTGTCCGGGCGGCCGGTGGCGAGGCTCTCCTCGTCCAGGGCGACCTGACCAGCGTCAGCGACGTCGAGCACCTGTTCGCCACGGCCAAGGACCGGTTCGGCGGCATCGACGTCGCGGTCAACACCGCCGGCATGGTGTTGCGCAAGCCGATCGTGGAGACCACCGAGGAGGAGTACGACCGGATGGCGGCCGTCAACGCCAAGGCCGCGTACTTCTTCATCCGTGAGGCGGGCCGGCACCTCAACGACAACGGCAAGATCATCACGATCCTCACGGCGTTGCTCGCCGCCTTCACCGACGGCTACTCCACCTACGCCGGGGGCAAGGCACCGGTCGAGCACTTCGCCCGGGCCGCCGCCAAGGAGTTCGCCGCCCGCGGCATCTCCGTGAACAACGTCGCGCCCGGCCCGATGGACACGCCGTTCTTCTACGGGCAGGAGACCCCGGAGCGGGTCGCGTTCCACAAGTCGCAGGCCATGGGCAACCAGCTCACCCAGATCGAGGACATCGTCCCACTCATCACGTTCCTGGCCACCGACGGCTGGTGGATCACCGGACAGACCATCTTCGCCAACGGCGGTTACACCACCCGCTGAACCGTCAGGATCCCGTCCACACCCAATGGTGGGGCGCGGCCGACCCGCCGGAGACTCCGGCAGGGCAGCCGCGCCCCACCCCGTTCCGGTGCCGGCTCCCGTTTGCCGGGACGGGCTCCAGGGAGGAGGCTTGAGCAGGTGGAGCTGAACCTGCGGCTGCTCCATGCGCTCCTCGTGGTCGCCGAGGAAGGCAGCATGACCCGGGCCGCCACCAGGCTGAACCTCACCCAGCAGGCGGTCAGTGGCCAGATCCAGCAGCTCGAGCGACTGGCCGGTGCCACGCTGCTGGTCCGCAACTCGCGCGGCGTGGAGTTGACACCGGCCGGCGAGGTCGTCGCCAGGCACGGCCGCCAGATGCTGGCCGCGGCCGACCGCATGCTGGACGAGACCCGGCGGGTGGCGCAGGGCACGGCTGGCCGGGTCCGGGTCGCGTTCAAGGCGCAGAGCACCGCGCACTTCATGCCCCAGGTAGTCGCGGCGTTGAAGGGCTCGGACATCGATGTCGAGATGACCTCGGTGTCCACCCTGAACGAGGAGATCGAGCTGCTCACCGGAGGCGGGGCCGATGCTGCCTTCCTGTGGCTCCCGGCCGGCGACGACAGGCTGGACACCGCCCCGGTGCTCACCGAACCCCGCGTCGCGGCGCTGCCTCCGGACCACCCGCTCGCCGGGCGGCCCGCGGTCGAGCTCGCCGAGCTCGCCGACGAGCCCGTGATCGGCCCGCACTCGACCGTGCCGCAGGAGGTCATCCGGTTCTGGGTCATCGACCCCAGGCCGGACGGCACCCCCGTCCGCTACGGCCCGGAGGGCCGCACGCCCGAGGAGTGCCTGCAGCTGGTCGCCAGCCACCGGGGCGTCTGGATCGCGCCTGCCTCGGCGGCGGACTACTTCACCCATCCCCGCCTGGCCTGGGTGCTGATCACCGATGCGGAGCCCTTCGAGCTCGCGCTCGCGTGGCCGCGCGGCGGGAACAGCCCCCTGCTGCGCACCTTCCTCGAACACTGCCGGACCATCGCGGGGGAAACCTACCCGCCAACCGGTGTGACCGCTGCCGAAGGGTTCAACGCACCGCCCTCGCACGACCGGGCGTGACGGGAGCCTCCGCGGTCGCTCGGCGGTGTGGAGAGGCACTCGATGGGGATTCTTCCGCTGTGCCGGGGAATGCGGGCGGTTCTAGGTTGGCAGTGGGTACCCAATGAGTACGCGGGGAATCCCCTTCGGGAGGCGGTCATGGCCGAATCAGCCCGCAACGACCCCGGGCGCATGACACCGGAGTACAACTACGAGCACTTCAGCCTGGCCCACCGGACGCTGGACCGGTTGGAAGGGGTGCGGGAGGGCGAGCCCGCACCCGACTTCATCGCCAGCCGGCTGGACGGCACGCCCGTGCGGTTGTCCGACTACCGAGGACGGCCCGTCGTCCTGGAGGCCGGCAGCGTCACGTGTCCCATGTACGAGCGCGGCATCGACCGCATGAACGCGCTGGCCTTCCGGTACCCCGATGTTGCTTTCCTGGTGCTCTACACCCGCGAGGCGCATCCCGGCGAGCGGCTCGGGCCGCACCGCAACATGGACGACAAGATCAATGCGGCGCGGTTCGTCGCGGAGGCGGACAGCGAGGGACGCACGATCCTCGTCGACGACCTCGACGGCAGCGCGCACCGGCAGTACGGGATGCTCCCCAACACCGTGCACGTCATCGACCCCGACGGCGCGGTTGTCTTCCGGAGCATGTGGAACGACCCGTCCGTGGTCGAGCACGCGCTGCGGCGGATGCGGAGCGGTGGTGACCCGAGCACGCTGCGCCCGCGGTTCCGGCCCGCTCCGCCGAAGGTCCTGCTCCGCATCCTGCACCGGGCGGGATGGCAGGCGCTCCGGGACTTCGCCGTGGCGTTTCCCCGGGTGGTGTGGGTGCACCTCAAACGGTGGTGGACGGCGTCGCAGGGCAGCACCGGATCCCGCGCACGGCAGCGACCGCTCGGCGGCTGGTAGGCGCAGTCGCCGAGCGGCCGGACGACCTACTCGGACGCGTTGATGGAGACGGACGGCTCGGCTGTCAAGCCGTTTACCCTCCCCTGTGGACAACCCGCCCTGCCTGTGGACAGTGCTTTGACCTGCCCTGTTGCTGATCACTACGCTGGACGCGGGGCGTCAGCCCCCAGGGACGGGCGGGGGCCGTCCTGGGAGAGGCACTGCTGGTGGGCGTGTTCGGGGCCGGTGCGGGGGCCGGGCCGCGCACGGGTGTCGACGGGCCGGCCGGCTCCGAGAAGGCGGGGCCACCCGGGCCGGGGGGCGGCAGGGGCGCTCAGTCGTCGGCGTCGTCGTCGCGGGCGAGGAAGGTCGCGAAACGCTCGACCGCGTCCTCGAAGTCGGGGTTCTGGTCGACGAACGCGCGCATCCTGTCCGCGAGCCAGGCGAGGGTGACCTCCTCGTCGCCGCGGCGGTCCTCCAGCTCCTCGATCCCGCGGTCAGTGAAGTACACGGGTCCTCCTGATGGGGCGCAACAACACTGGGAACGGCACTGGGTTGACAACACCGGCCGAGCCCCTGGCGGGGAACGGCCGAGCCCGCCGGACCGGAAGAACCGGATCCGGCGGGCTCGGATCAGCCTAAGAGATCAGCCGAAGGCGTTGGCGAGAACCTCGGCCTGCTCGACCTCGTGCACCTTGCTGATGCCCGAGGACGGTGCGGCCATCGCCCGCCGCGACACCCGCCTGAGCCCACCCAGACGCTCGGGCAGCAGCTCCGGCAGGGCCAGACCGAGGAACGGCCAGGCACCCTGGTTCGCCGGCTCCTCCTGCACCCAGCGGACGTCGGTGGCGTTCGGGTAGCGGTCCAGCGCCTCCGACAGCCGGCGGTGCGGCACCGGGTAGAGCTGCTCGATCCGCACGATCGCGGTGTCGGAGATGCCGCGCTTCTCCCGCTCGCTGTTCAGCTCGTAGGCGATCTTGCCGCTGCACAGCAGCACCCGCCTGACCTTCGCCGGGTCGCTGACCAGCGGGTCGTCCAGCACCGAACGGAACCGGCCCTCGGTGAAGTCACGCACCGGGCTGCTCGCCGCCTTCAGCCGCAGCATCGACTTCGGCGTGAACACCACCAGCGGCCGCTGCACGCCGTCCAGCGCGTGCCGCCGCAGCAGGTGGAAGTAGCTGGCCGGGGTGGACGGCACGGCCACCGTCATCGACCCCTCGGCGCAAAGCTGCAGCCACCGCTCGATCCGGCCCGAGGTGTGGTCCGGGCCCTGGCCCTCGTGGCCGTGCGGCAGCAGCACCACGACGTCGGAGCGCTGGCCCCACTTCGCCTCACCGGACGAGATGAACTCGTCGATGATCGACTGCGCGCCGTTGACGAAGTCGCCGAACTGCGCCTCCCACAGCACCAGCGCGTCCGGGTTGGCCACCGAGTAGCCGTACTCGAAGCCCAGCGCGGCGAACTCCGACAGCGCCGAGTCGTAGGCCAGGAACTTGCCCGGCCCGTCGCCCAGGTTCTGCAGCGGGGTGTACTCCTGGCCGGTCTTGCGGTCGATCAGCACCGCGTGCCGCTGGGTGAACGTGCCGCGCCGGGAGTCCTGGCCGGACAGCCGCACCAGCCGGCCCTCCGCCACCAGCGAGCCGAAGGCCAGCAGCTCGGCGAACGACCAGTCGATACCGCCCTCGCGGGCCATCTTGGCGCGCCGCTCCAGCACCGGCCGCACCCGCGGGTGCGGGGAGAAACCCTCGGGCAGCTCGACGTGCGCGTCGGCGATCCGCTCCAGCATCTCCGACGACACCGCGGTGGGCACCTTGGTCGGGATCGGCTGCTCGGCCTCCACCGACGGGCTCGGCTCCGCCGGGTGCCGCTCCAGCTCCCGCACCTCGTTGAACACGTGCTCCAGCTGGCTGGCGTAGTCCTTCAGCGCCTTCTCGGCCTCGTCGACCGAGATGTCACCGCGCCCGATCAACGCCTCGGTGTAGATCTTGCGGACGCTGCGCTTGGTGTCGATGATGTCGTACATGGCCGGCTGGGTCATCGACGGGTCGTCGCCCTCGTTGTGGCCCCGACGCCGGTAGCAGACCATGTCGATCACGACGTCCTTGTTGAACGCCTGCCGGTAGTCCACGGCCAGCTTGGCGACCCAGTAGCACGCCTCCGGGTCGTCGCCGTTCACGTGGAACACCGGCGCCTGGATCATCTTCGCCACGTCGGTGCAGTACTGGCTGGAGCGCGAGTGCTCCGGCGCGGTGGTGAAGCCGACCTGGTTGTTGATGACGATGTGCACGGTGCCGCCGGTGCGGTAACCCCGCAGCAGCGCCAGGTTCAGCGTCTCGGCGACCACACCCTGGCCGGCGAACGCCGCGTCCCCGTGCAGCAGCACGGGCAGCACGGTGAAGCCCTCCTGGCCCTTGTCCAGCAGGTCCTGCTTGGCGCGGACGATGCCCTCCAGCACCGGGTCCACCGCCTCCAGGTGCGACGGGTTACAGGTCAGCGAGACCTTCACCTCGCCGTCGCCGAACATCCGGAAGTACTTGCCCTCGGCGCCCAGGTGGTACTTCACGTCGCCGGAGCCGTGCGCCTGGCCCGGGTCGAGGTTGCCCTCGAACTCGCGGAAGATCTGCGAGATCGGCTTCTCGACGATGTTGGCCAGCACGTTGAGCCGGCCCCGGTGCGGCATGCCGATGACGACCTCGTCCAGGTCGTGCTCGGCGGACTTGTCCAACACCGCGTCCAGCAGCGGGATGACGGTCTCCCCGCCCTCCAGCGAGAACCGCTTCTGCCCGACGTACTTGGTCTGCAGGAAGGTCTCGAACGCCTCGGCCGCGTTCAGCTTGGACAGGATGTACTTCTGCACCGTGGCCGCAGGCTTCTCGTGCGGGACCTCGATGCGCTCCTGCAGCCAGCGCCGCTCGGCCGGGTCGGTGATGTGCATGTACTCGATGCCCACCGACCGGCAGTAGGAGTCGCGCAGCACGCCCAGCACGTCGCGCAGCTTCATCCGCTGCTCGCCGGCGAACCCGCCGATGGCGAACTCGCGGTCCAGGTCCCACAGGGTCAGCCCGTGCGAGAGGACGTCGAGGTCCTCGTGCCGGCGCTGCCGGTAGTTCAGCGGGTCGGTGTCGGCCATCAGGTGGCCGCGGGTGCGGTAGGCGTCGATCAGCTCCAGCACCCGGGCGGTCTTGTCGACCGCGCCCTCGGGGATGTCGCGCACCCAGCGCACCGGCTCGTAGGGCAGCCGCAGCGAGGTGAAGACCGAGTCGTAGAAGCCGTCCTCACCGAGCAGCAGCTGGTGCACCCGGCGCAGGAACTCGCCGGACTCCGCGCCCTGGATGATCCGGTGGTCGTAGGTGGAGGTCAGCGTGATGATCTTGCTGACGCCCATGTCCACCAGCGTGGACTCGTTGGCGCCCTGGAACTCGGCCGGGTACTCCATCGCGCCGACGCCGATGATCGCGCCCTGGCCCTTGGTCAGCCGCGGCACCGAGTGGTTGGTGCCGATCGTGCCCGGGTTGGTCAGCGAGATCGTGGTACCGGCGAAGTCGTCGGCGGTGAGGCTGCCGGTGCGGGCCTTACGGATCAGCTCCTCGTATGCCTGCCAGAACTGCGCGAAGGTCATCTTCTCGCAGCCCTTGATCGAGGCCACCACCAGCGAGCGCTGGCCGTCCTTGCCCGGCAGGTCGATGGCCAGGCCGAGGTTGACGTGCTCCGGCGTCACGACGGTGGGCTTGCCGTCCACCGTGTCGTAGAACCGGTTCATGTTCGGGTAGCTCTCCAGCGCCCGAACCAGGGCGTAGCCGATGAGATGGGTGAAGGAGACCTTGCCCCCGCGGGTCCGCTTCAGGTGGTTGTTGATGACGATCCGGTTGTCCGCCAGCAGCTTCGCCGGCACCGCGCGCACGCTCGTCGCGGTCGGCACCGTCAGCGACTGCTCCATGTTCTTGGCGATCGCGGCGGGGGCGCCGCGCAGCGGCTTGCGCTCCTCGCCGGCGGCCGGCTTGACCGGCGCCGCGGTGGGGGCCTGGGTCGGCGACGGCTTGCCGGTGGCGCGGGCGGCGGCGGTGCTGGTGCTCGGGGCGGGGCCGGGGGCCGGCGCGGGCTTGGCGGCCGGCTGGGTGGTCGTGGTCGTCGTGGGGCGCGTCATGGTGGGCTGAACCTGGCCGTTGGTGTCCCGGGTGGGCGCGGGCTGCTTCGACGCGGTCGTGGCCGCGGGGGTGGTGGCAGCGGAGGTGGCGGAGCCTGCCTGCTTCGCCTGGGCGGCCGGAGCGCCCGTCTTCTGCGTCGGCTTGTAGTCAGCGAAGAAGTCGTGCCACGCCGGGTCTACCGATGAAGGATCGGCGAGGAACTGCTCGTACATTTCCTCGACCAACCACTCGTTGGGGCCGAACTGTGACGCAGGACTGCTGCTGGACACGGCTGGCTCTCGCCTCGATCCATCTGCTCGGGGTAGTCACACTCGGTTTTCAGGCTATCCCCCCGCGGGCGGGCTGTGGTAAACGGTCGCCCCGTGGGGGCGAGGAGTGGGTCACAGGATCGATCCGGAAGACCCTCCGTCACCCGGTCGGCGCTTGCGCTCCCCCGGTCAGGGAGCCTCGCCTCGGTCGTTACCCGCGGTGGCAACACCCTCCGTGCTAACTTCGCCGGCCCCGCCCGGTTACGTCATCAGCCTGGGCGTGTCGCGATCACGGCCACGTTCGGGTGCGACGGTCGCCGGCGATGCGCCGGACGGTCGCCGTGGAGCGCCGAACGGCTCCGCCCAGTCGATCACGCAGCGTGTCGCTGATGTTGCCCTTCGGGCTTGTCAAGGTCAGCCCGGGTGACGTCCCGGGTGGTTTTCCGGGCGACCCGCCGCCGATGACCTGATCAGGCGCCGCCCACCGCGTCCGCGACCTCGGCCCGGGCGTGCTCGGCGGCCGACCACAGGCGCGCGTAGTAGCCGCCGGCAGAGAGCAGCCCGTCGTGCGTGCCCTGCTCCACGATCCGGCCACGGTCCAGCACCACCACACGGTCGGCCCGGGCCGCGGTGGCCAGCCGGTGGGCCACCACGAACGTGGTACGGCGCTGGCGAAGCCGGTCGCTGGCGGCCAGCACCGCCGACTCGGTGGCGGGGTCGAGCGCGGCCGTGGCTTCGTCGAGCACCAGCACGTCGGGATCGACCAGCTCGGCCCGGGCCAGCGCGACGAGCTGCCGCTGCCCGGCCGACAGGCCCTGCCCGCGCTCACCGACCTGCTGCCGGAATCCGGCCGGCAGGCTGGCCACCACCGGTATCGCGCCGACCGCCCGCGCGGCCGCCTCCACGCGAGCCGAGGACGCCTCCGGCCGCCCGTAGGCGATGTTGCTGGCCACGTCACCGGTGAACAGGTGCGCCTCCTGCGGCACGATGCCGAGCCGGCGCCGGTAGCCCCCCAGGTCGAGCCGGCGCACATCGACGCCGTCGACCACCACCTGCCCCTCGCAGACGTCGTAGAACCGGGCGACCAGCTTGACCAGCGTCGACTTGCCCGCCCCCGTCGCGCCGACCAGGGCCACCGTCTCCCCGGGCGCGACGCGCAGCGACACGTGGTCCAGCGCCGGCTCCTCGCTGCCCGGGTAGCGGAACACCACGTCCCGCAGCTCGAGCTGGCCACACAGGCGGCGCGGCACCGGCACCGGCTCCGCCGGCGGCGGGACCGAGGTGGGCGTGCGCAGCAGGTCACCGATCCGACGCAGCCCCACCTTCGCCTGCTGGTAGCCGTCGAAGACGCTGGACAGCTGCTGCACCGGGCTGAAGAACAGGCCGAGGTAGAGCAGGAAGGCCAGCAACACGCCCGGGGTGAGCGTCCCGGCAGCCACCCGGTGCGCCCCCACCAGCAGCACGGCCGCCTGCGCCAGCTCGGAAAGCAGGGTGACGAACGGGAAGTAGGCGGCGATGTAGCGCTGCGCCCGTAGCCGGGACCGGCGGTAGGCGTCACTGCGCTCGGCGAACTCCTGCGCGGAACGCTCCTCGCGGGTGAACGCCTGCGCGACCCGGAGCCCGGACACGTTCTCCTGCATGTCGGCGTTGACCGCGCTGACCCGCTCCCGGGCCTCGGCGTAGGCCACCGAGGAGCGCTGCCGGAACAGCGCGGTGGCCAGCAACAGCACCGGCAGCACCGCCAACGCCACCAATGCCAGCGACAGGTCGGTGACGAGCAGGGCGACGGCGATCCCCACGATCGTCACCACGCTCACGACCGCGACGGCCAGACCCGTCTGCAGGAACGTCGACAACGCGTCGACGTCAGTGGTCATCCGGGTCATGATCCGGCCGCCCATCTCGCGCTCGTAGTAGTCGAGCCCGAGCCGCTGCAGGTGCGCGAAGCTGCGCACCCGCAGCACATAGAGCAACGTCTCGCCGGCCCGCGCCGCCGTGATCGTCTGGATCGCGACGACGAGGAAACCGGCAATCACCAGGACGAGACCCAGCGTCGCGGCGGCGACCAGGGGCCCGCCGCGCCCGACCGTCACGCCCTGGTCGATGCCGTGCCGGAACAGGGTGGGCAGCGTCACCGAGGTCAACGCGTCGATCGACACGCACAGCACGGTGATCAACAGCGGCCAGCGCACGAGCCGAAGGAGCCGGCGCAACCGGAAGTGCGGGTCCGGAGCGCGGGCGTCCACCCCGTCCAGCCGCGGGGTGTCCCGTGCTTCGGGCAGCGCCGCCACCTGGGCCAGCAACTCCGGTGTGGGCGGCTGCGCGCCGAGCGTGGCCGACATGCCACCGCCCACGGAACGCAGGGTGCGGGCCGTGCCGGAGGGCCGCATGCCCGGCGTGGCCCGCGACGTCACACTCGGGCCCAGTGCCGGGACGCCGGAGACCCGGCCGTCCGGCGACGGCCACAGTGCGTCGGTGACGCCCCGCGGGCCGGGCACGAGGTCCTCGCGGGCCGCCGGTTCCTCGATGCCCTCGCCCGGCCCGGCGAGCAGGGACCGGAACAACGCGCACCGCGCGGTCAGCTCGGCCTCGGTTCCGACGTCGACCACGCGCCCGCGGTCCAGCACGGCGATCCGATCGGCCAGAGCGAGGGTGGAACGCCGGTGCGCCACGAGGAGAGTCGTGCGTTGCGCGGTGACGGTGCGCAGGGTGGCGTGGATGGCGGCCTCGGTAGCCGCGTCCACCGCCGAGGTGGCGTCGTCGAGCACCAGTATCCGGGGATTGCTGAGCAGCGCCCGGGCGAGCGCCACACGTTGGCGCTGGCCACCGGAGAGGGTGAGCCCGCGCTCCCCGACGACGGTGTCGTAGCCGTCGGGCAGGGCGGTGATGAACTCGTGCGCCTCCGCCGCCCGCGCGGCAGCCTCCACCTCGGCGTCGGTCGCGTCGGGGCGGCCATAGGCGATGTTGGTGCGCACGGTGTCGGAGAAGAGGAATGCCTCCTCGAACACGACACCGACCGCGTGCCGCAGCGAGGCGAGCCGCAACTCACGGACGTCGATCTCGGCCCCGGGCGGACCGAGGCGCACCGCACCGCCGTGCGGGTCGTAGAAGCGGGGCAGCAGCAGGGAGACCGTGGACTTCCCGGAGCCGGCCGTACCGACCAGGGCCAGCGTCTCGCCCGGCGCCACCCGCAGCGACAGCCCGTCGAGCACCGGCTCGCTGCGGGTGTAGCCGAAGCGGACGTCGTCGAGCACGACCTGCAGCGGGCCGTCCGGCACCGGGCGGGCGTCCGGGGCATCGGTCACCTCCGGCTGCGAGTCGATCAGCTCGTAGACCCGCTCCACGCCGGCCCGCGCGAGCTGGCCCTGGATGACCAGGCTGGAGATCATCCGCGCCGGGCCGACCAGGTTCGCCACGTAGCTGGCGAAGGCCAGGAAGGTCCCCAGGCTGACCTGCCCGCGCAGGGCCAGCCAGCCACCCAGCGCGAGCACCCCGACCTGGCCGAGGGCGGGCAACGCGGTGAGCAGCGCCGCCGGCCTGGCGGTGAGCCGGGCGGCCCGCATCCGCTCGCCGAACAGGTGGCGCGCGGCATCCTCCAGCCGCGCGGTCTCCCGTGCCTCCTGGCCGAACCCCTTCACGACCCGGACACCGGTGACCGTCTCCTCGACGTGCTGGGCGAGGTCGGCGGCCCGCTGCTGGGCCGACCAGGTCGCCGGGAACAGGACCCTGCGCGATCGGGCCACCGTGATCACGACGCCGGGCACCACCAGCAACGCGACCAGCGTCAGCAGCGGGGACAGCCACAGCATCGCGCCCAGCGCGACCACGGCGAACACGACGGTGCCCAGGCTCAGCGGCACCATCATCAACAACGCCTGCACCAGCTGCAGGTCGGTGATCGACCGCGACACGACCTGACCGGTCCGCAACGCGTCCTGCTTGCCCCCGTCCAGTCGCTGGACCGAGGCGAACACCGCGCGCCGCAGGTCGTGCTGCACGTCCAGGGCCAGCCGCCCGCCCAGGTAACGCCGCACGAACGCGGCGCCGTAGGCGAGCACACCGAGCCCGACCAGCCCGGCCGCCAGCCCGCCGAGCCGCTGGGTCACCCCGGCCACGGCATCGTCGACCGCGAGCCGGATCAGCAGCGGGCCGACCGCCTGCATCCCCACGCCGAGCACGGAGGCACCGAAGGCCAGCAGCATCGTGCGGCGGTGCCGCCAGCAGGCCGTCGCCAGCCGCCGCAGCCAGCCCGGGCGCACCGCAGGAGCCGGATCCGGGCTGCTGGGTGGGGCTTCGGCGGCGGTCGCGGCGGTCACGGGATCCAGGCTAAGGCGGCCGCCCGACGCTGCGCCGAAGATCGCCGGGCGGCCACCCGCGCCATCAGGTGATGTCGCGCTTGGTGCTGGCCACCCAGCCCAGGCCCAGCACCACGACGGTGTAGCCGAGGAAGATCAGCGTGTTGGCCCACCACGGCATGGCGCCGGGAGCACCGGCGACCGCGTTCAGGACCGTCCGCACGTCCTCCATGTCCCGACCGGACACCAGCGGGCCGAGCTTGTCCACGAACAGGTCGGCCGCGACCGCGCCCGGGATGGCACTGGCCGAGGCGTTCGGCAGCACGCTGGGGAAGTTCTCGAAGTTCGGCAGGATCCCGAAGAACAGCAGCATGTTCTCGATCAGCAGGACGTAGACGATCAGCCCGATGACCGAGGCGAACACGTTGCTGAGCAACGCACCCACGCCGACGCCGAACAACGTCCACAGCGCCGTTTCCAGGACCGTGGTGAGGAACAGCAGGAACCAGCCGGCCCCGCCCGGCAGCGGCGTGCTGCCCGCGCCCAGCACGACGCCCAGGCTGGCCGAGGCCGCCACCAGCACGCCCAGGCCCACGCCCAGCACCGAGTAGGTAACCAGCTTGGCGACCAGCGTGGAACCGCGGTTCGCGGCGGTGAGGAACGTCGTGGTGATGGTCTTGCGGTGGTACTCGGTCGACACCGCGAGCGCACCGAAGATCATCGGGAAGATCGTGGTGAGGTTGGCCGCCCGGGCGAAGCCGAACACCGACACCATCATGTCGTCGAACGGCACGTCGGCCAGCACGGGCTCCTGCTTGAGGGTGTCCAGGAAGGACGCCGCCCCAGCGGTGATCATCCAGCTCCAGGCCACGCCCAGCAGGACGGTCGGGATCAGCAGCCCCCACCACAGGTTGACGGTGAAGATCTTGCGGAACTCGGCCCTGATCAGCCCGCCCATCAGGCGTTACCTCCGAAACCACTGGAGCCGCCCTGCCCCGGCGGCTGCTGCTGGTAGCCCTGCTGCTCGTAACCCGGCGGCGGTGTCACGGGCGGCTGCCCCGGCGGGACCATCGGCGGCTGGCCCGGGGGCACGACCGGCGGCTGCCCGGGCGGATAGGGCTGCTGCGGCCCGGCCTGGCCGCCGTAACCCGGCGGCGGCTGGTAGCCCTGCGGCGGGTAGCCGGCGGGCGGCTGCTGCGGCGGCCCGTAGGGGTTCATCCCGGCGGCCGCGTACTGGCCGCTGGTGAGCTGGAAGAACAGCTGCTCCAGGTCGACCTGCTCCTGCTGGATCCCGTACACCGCGACGTTCGCCTGCAACGCGATGTCGGCCACCTGCCTGCTGTCCGCGCCGGTCACCGCCAGCCGGCCGTCCGGCAACAGTTCGACCTGCGACATCCCGGCCTGCTGCAGCGCGGACACCAGCGCGTGCGGGTCGGCGGGCTGTACCAGCACCCGGGTCTGCTGCGACTGCCGCAGGTTCTCCAGCGGCCCGTAGTACATGGTCTGGCCGCGGCTGATGATCACCACCTGGTCGACGGTCTGCTCGACCTCGGCCAGCAGGTGGCTGGACACCAGCACCGTGCGCCCGCTCTGGGTGAACTGGCGCAGGAAGTTGCGCAGCCAGGCGATGCCCTCGGGGTCCAGGCCGTTGGCCGGCTCGTCGAGCACCAGCACCTGGGGGTCGCCGAGCAGCGCGGTGGCCAGCGCCAGCCGCTGCCGCATGCCCAGCGAGAAACCGCCCACCTTGCGGGTGGCCGCGCCGCCGAGGCCGACCAGGGTCAGCACCTGGTCCACCCGCTCGTCGGGCACGTCCATCGCCGCTGCGTAGACGAGCAGGTGATTGCGGGCGGTGCGCTTGGGATGGAAGCTCTGCGCCTCCAGCACCGCGCCGACCACCCGCGCCGGGTTGCCGAGCTGCTCGAAGGGCCGCCCGTTGATGGTGGCCACCCCGGCGGTGGGGCGGACCAGACCGAGCAGCATGCGCAGGGTCGTGGTCTTACCCGCGCCGTTGGGACCGAGGAACCCGGTCACCGAGCCCGGTTCCACTGTGAAGCTGAGGTTCTGCACCGCGGTGACAGGACCGAACTGCTTGGTCAGGTTCTGCACCACGATCCGGCCGCTGCCGTCGTGCACACATCCTCCCGATGGCCGCCGTACGTCGTCGGCCATCCTGCCGCATGACCCCCGGTCGGTGACGGCGGATCGGGAGGATCCGGACGGTGCTCACCCGCGGCTCACCCGCAGCTGCCCGGTGGCCGCTCGTCCAGGCGCGTCCCCGGAGGCACGATCGGGGCCACGTGGATCCGCTGGCTGTCGGTCTCCAAGTGGCCGCCGATGGGGATGGGCAGCAACAGGATCGGGAGCTCGATGGTGGTCTCGGCGGGCACGACGGGGAAGGGCTCGGCCGCGTCGGCCGCGATCTCGGCGGGCGAAACGGCCCCGGGTGACGCATCCCACTCCGCACTCGCACCGGTCGAGTGAGTGGTTGCGGGGGTGGGCCGGGCCCGCCCATCGAGCGTGCCGGCGGGTTCGTCCGGTTCCGGCGTGACCTCGGCCATGGCTGAGCCGAGGTCCGGCTCCAGCCAGTCGGCCACCCGGTCGAAGGGAAGAACGGTCGCGGCGGCTTCCTGCCACTCCGGTGTGCCGCCGAGAGCGGCGGCGGGTTCGGGGGGATCGACCGGCGGAACGGCAGTGGCAGCATCCTGGTGCTGCGGGGTGTGGTCGACGGCCGCGGTGGGCTCGAGCGGGTCCCATCCCGCCCGGGGTTCGACCGGTTCCTGCCACTCGCCGGTGTCGTCGCCGGACGAGGTTGTGGGCTCCACCCACTCCCCGGGGGAGCTCCAGTCCGCCGCGGAACTCCACTCCGCGGTGGAGGCGGGCCCGTCCCGCTGGTCGGTGGGCGCCGGCGCGGTCACGATGTTGAGCGAGGGAAAGGCGGGGGCCGGTGCGGGCGGCTCCACGGCCTTCTCCTCGACGATGATCCGGTCCTCACCCAGCAGCCGGTGCGGCTGCTGGATCAGGTGCTCCATCTCCAGCGGGGGAGCGGGGGCGGCCGGCAGCGGGTCGGGCACCGGCGGGGTGGTGCGGATCCAGCCTTCGCGCGCATGGTCGGCGGGCCGCCGGCGCCGCCGGAACCGGCCCAGGGTGTTGCGCAGCGGGCGGCGTCGCTCGCGGTGCGGCAGCCCGTCACCGATCAGGTGGCGGTGTGCCATCAGCCACACCTGGCACGGCCACCGCCGCCGGCGGAACCGGCCGGGGCAGGCGCGGCACCGGCCGCCCTCGCCGGGTTGGTGGACCATCAGCAGCAGCCGCCAGCCCTCGGCGAGGCGCTGGATCTCGGTGCGGGCCACCGGCACCAGGTCGTCGGCGTTCGACTCGGCCACGACCCGGTCCAGCAACGCCAGCCGCTGCAGCACCGCGGTGATCGTCCGGCTATGGGGGCGTCCCTCGCCCGGTGCTGGCCCGCCGGGCTGGCCCTCGCACCGCGCGGTCACGCCGACCTCCTCGGCACCGGCGTGGAGCGTCGCCCGCGCCCCGGCCCGGCCGCGGGGGCGTCACCGGCCGCCTGGTCGAGGGCGACCCGCAGCCGGCTGATCTCCTGCGCGGACAGCACGGCGGTCTCGCCCGGCGGCGCCACCAGCACCACCTGGCCGTGGTCGACCAGGACGGTGACCGCCCGGTCCCGGCCGAAGGCGTCCCGGCAAGCCACCCACCAACGCTGATCGCTCATCGGCACCGCACTCCAGCACCCCCTCCGGCGGCGGGTCACTCGGTCGTCGCCGGTAGTCCCTCGTCGGCTCTCGCCCGGGACATCGGTGGGAGGGGGGTGGCGGCGCAGCGCCTTGGCCGAACTTCACTCGTTTGCCAGCCCGAGCCACCCGGACGGGCGGTCTGAGCGGAGATCGAGCGAATCGGTACCGATCCGGTGGCCACAAACGGCGCGGCTTTGCTTAGACTAGGGGTCGGCGGCTCGCTCCCGGTGACCCCCAGGCCGGTTGAGCGGGCCGCCCCTCCGCCTGGGGGACGTGTGTCCGCGGAGGGCGCGGACCGGTTGCTCCGGATTATTTTGGGGGCCGAGCCCCCAAACCTCCCACGGTGTGAGCTTGTTGCGACCCAGCGTGGTCACCTTGGCTGGTGACCAGCGCCGGAGAGTGCGTTGAAATCGCGTGGCCTTGGTGAGGGGACGCCCGGCTCAGCGTCCCCGCGGTTCATTTGTCGGCGTGGGTCGGCGCGGTGCGGTTCAGCGGGAGCCGGATTGCCACCTGCAGCCCGCCGCCGTCAGTCACCGGTCGTGGTCGGGCGGTCAGCGCGGCGTCGTGTGTGGTGGCGATCGAGCGCACGATGGACAACCCTAGCCCGACGCCGCCGGTGTCGGACCCGACCCGGCCGGCCCCGCGACGGAACGGCTCGAACAGCTCGGTCACCTGGCCGGGGTCCACCCGCGGCCCGGTGTTGGCCACCTCCACCGTGCCGTCGCCCCGGACCTCGACCCGGGCCCAACCGCCGGCGGTGTTGTGCCTCACCGCGTTGGTGACGAGGTTTGTCAGGAGTTGCCCCAGGAGCACGGGATCGCCGAGTACCTCAACGGGTTCGGTGCGTAGTTCGAGAGTTATGTCCCGGCTCTTCGCAATCGCACGGTTCCGTTCCACGACATCCGCGGCGAGTTGGTGGAGCGGCACCGGTTCCTTGTGCTCGAGGCCACGGTCGCTGCGTGCGAGAAGCAACAGGCCGTCCAAAAGCCGCTCGCTCCGTCGGTTCGCGTCCAGTAGTTGCTCCCGGACGGTGGCTATGCGTTCGGGGTCGGTGTCGGACAGTCCCACCTGGATCGCGGTGCGCTGGATCGCCAGCGGGGTGCGCAGCTCGTGGGAGGCGTTCGCGACGAACCGGCGCTGGCTCTCCGCGGCCGCCTCCAGGCGGGCCAGCATGTCGTCGAAGGTGCCGGCCAGTTCGGTCAGCTCATCGCGCGGCCCGCGCATCCCGATGCGCTCGTGCAGGTTGTCCCACGACAGCCGGCGGGCGGTGCCGGTGATGTCGCGCAGCGGGCGCAGCACCCGGCCGGCCACCCACCAGCCGGCCGCGATCGACGCGATGGCCAGGACCACCAGCGACAGCGCCGACCAGAGCAGGAGCTGCTGCAGCGCGGCGCCCGAGGACAGCGTGACCACGTCGTTCAGCTCGGACCGGGGCACGGTCGGCAGGGCGGGCACCGTGAGCTGTCCGGGGATCTCGTCGGCGCGGATCGCGACGCCGATCGTGTGCGGGAGGCTCTGCCGCATCAGGAGGTAGACCACGGTGAGCAGCACCGCGCCGAAGGCCAGGAAGAGCCCGCCGTAGAGCGCGGTGAGCCGGGCGCGAACCGTGAGGCGCATCAGATCCGGTACCCCGCGCCGGGGACCGTCTCGATCACCGGTGGCTCGCCGAGCTTCGCGCGCAGCTTGGACAACGCCACCCGGACCGCGTTGGTGAACGGGTCGGCGTGCTCGTCCCACGCCAGGCGGAGCAGTTGCTCGGAGCTGACGAGGGTGCCCTCCGCCCGCATGAGTACCTCGAGCACGGCGAACTCCTTGGGGGACAACATGATGGGCCGGCCGTCGCGGGTGACCCGGCGGCGGGCGGGGTCCAGTGTGATGCCGGCCCGCCGCAACACCGGCGGCAGCGCGGGCCGGGTGCGGCGGGCGAGCGCGCGAACCCGGGCCACCAGCTCGGGGAACTCGAAGGGCTTGGCGAGGTAGTCGTCGGCGCCGAGCTCCAGGCCGTCCACCCGGTCCTCCAGGGCGCCTGCGGCCGTGAGCATCAGAACCCGTGCGCGGTTGCCGGCTTCCGTCAGCTCCCGGCAGATCCGGTCACCATGCGTGCCGGGAAGGTCACGGTCGAGGACCACGACGTCGTAGTCGTGCAGGTCCAGTCGCTCCCGGGCGGCGGTGCCGTCGTAGGCCACGTCCACCGCCATGGTCTCCCGGCGGAGCCCGTCCGCGACGAGATCCGCCAGCACCCGTTCGTCCTCGACAACGAGCACCCGCATCGCACCGTCCTCCCTGTCCGTCCGGGTCTGGCCGGCCGAGACCGCTCGGACCCATCCAGCCGGCGGCGCATTCGGCGGACCGGGTCCGTCCACTGGGGAACGAGCCTGCTGGACGGGGTGTTTCCAAAACCTCTCCATTCACAGGAAGCCCTCAGAAACACCTCGGCACGTAGATCTGGTTTCACAACGGCCCGAGGGAAGGAAGTTGACCAATGCCGAAGACCCGTTCCGCACTCCTGGCCAGTGGCACGGTGCTGACGTTCGTGGCCCTCGCCGCGTGTGGCGGCAAGTCCGACGGTGACGGGGTGGCCAGCCTGGGCGGAGAGAAGAAGTCCTCGTCACAGCAGGCTGGCGGGAACGGCGGCAAGGGTGGTGAGGGCGACCTGGTCAAGTTCGCCCAGTGCATGCGGGAGAACGGCATCGACATGCCGGACCCGGATCCGAACGGCGGTGGGATCCGGATCCAGGCACAGACCGGCGGGGAGAGCGAGGCCGACACGAAGAAGATGGAGGAGGCCAGCAAGAAATGTGAGCGGTACCTGCCCAAGGACCGGATCGATCCCAAGTCCCCGGAGTTCCAGGAGCGGGCCCGGAAGATGGCCAAGTGCATGCGCGGGCGCGGCCATGACTGGGAGGACCCCAGCCCCGACGGCAAGGGGATCGCCATCGACGCCTCGAAGATGGACGACCCGAAGTTCCGCAGGGACATGGAGGAGTGCCAGAAGGAGAGCGAGAAGAAGTGACGATCGACAAGCGCAAGCGCCGTCGGCTCGTCACCGTCGGGGTTCTGGTGGCGTTGCTCGTCGGCGGGGCTGTCACCGCGACGGTTGCGTTTCGCGGCGGTGACGCCGACGCTGCGGGACCCGAGCAGGTGAGCACCAAGACCGCCGAGATCACACGTTCCACCCTGGTGCGTAGCAAGAACGTTGACGGGAAGCTCGGTTACGCGGGCAGCTACCAGATCGCGGGCGGGCGTGACGGAACGATCACCGCCCTGCCCAAGGTGGGCGATGTCATCAACAAGGGCAAGCCGGTCTATCACGTGAATGGCAAGCCGGTCCCGCTGTTCGTCGGCGACACCCCCTTCTGGCGCGAACTGGTAGCCGGTATGAGCGACGGTCCGGACGTGAAGGTTCTGGAGCAGAACCTCAAGGACCTCGGCTTCTTCGGTGGCGTGCCGGACGAGAAGTTCACCTCCTACACCACGACGGCGATCAGAAACTGGCAGAAGTCCCTGGGACTGGAGCAGACCGGCAGGCTCGCGCCGGGTGATGTTGTCGTGCAGCCCTCGGAGCTGCGGGTGTCCAAGGTGGACGCCGCGTTGGGTGGACCGGCCCAGGGCAACGTCCTCACCGCGAGCGGCACGGACCGCGTGGTCACGGTCGATCTGTCGGTGGCCGACCAGACGCTTGCGCAGGCCGGGGCCAAGGTCGAGGTGTCCCTGCCCGGTGGCGGGCGGTCGACCGGCACCGTGCAGAAGGTCGGCACGGTGGCCAGCTCGGGGCAGAACGGGACCGGCCAGGGCCAAGGCCAGGGCAACGGGCAGGACAAGGCCACGATCCCGGTGGAGGTGTCCCTCGACGACCCGGCCGCGGCCGGGAACCTCGACGGTGCCCCGGTCTCGGTGGGTTTCACCAGCGAGCGCAAGGAGAACGTGCTCTCGGTACCGGTCAACGCGCTGCTCGCGCTCGCCGAGGGCGGCTACGCCGTCGAGGTCGTCGAGCCGGACGGCAGCAAGCGGCTGGTGAAGGTCGAGCTGGGGATGTTCGCGCAGGGCAAGGTCGAGGTCAGCGGGGACGACGTGCGCGAGGGAATGAAGGTGACGGTGGCGGGAGCATGACGAGAGTTCCGGTCATCGAGCTGGAGAACGTGTCTCGGATCTATCCCGGCGGGGTCACGGCGTTGCGGTCGGTGTCGATGCGCATCGAGGCCGGTGAGCTGCTCGCGGTGGTGGGGCCGTCGGGGTCGGGCAAGTCGACGATGCTGCAGATGATGGGCACGCTGGACCGGCCCAGCTCGGGAGTTGTGCGGCTGCTGGGGCACGACGTTGCCGAGCTGGACGATCGACAGCTCTCCGCGGTGCGGGCGAACTGGATCGGGTTCGTGTTCCAGCAGTTCTTCCTCACCGCGCACCACACGGCAGCGGAGAACGTTGCCACGGGTCTGCTCTACGGCGGTGTCTCTCCGGCGCAGCGGAAAGAACGTGCCGTCGCGGCGTTGCGTCGGGTGGGCCTGGGGCACCGGGTCGACCATCGGCCCGCGGAGCTGTCCGGCGGGGAGCGGCAGCGGGTGGCCATCGCGCGGGCCCTGGTGGGGCGGCCGGCGATCGTGCTCGCCGACGAGCCGACGGGTGCGCTGGACTCGCGTTCCGGCTCGGGTGTCGTGGAACTGCTGCGGGAGCTGAACGCGGAGGGCACGACCATCGCGGTGATCACGCACGACACCACGCTGGCGGCGTCGTTGCCCCGGCAGGTAGCGATCCTCGACGGCGCGGTCCAGCGCGATACGGCGGCGGAGCCCGGGGAGGTGGGACCGTGAGCGTGTCGGCGCCGGCCCCGGGACGGGCGATGCCGGCACCGTTGCCGAAACCGGCCCGGCTCAACCCGTGGGACCTTGTCCGTGCCGGAGTCTCCGGGGTGGTGGGGCGCCCGGTGCGTGCGGTGCTGTCCGCGCTGGGGATCGCGATCGGTGTGGCCGCGATGGTGGCGGTGCTCGGCATCAGCGCCGCCAGCCAGGCACAGATCGCCGGACAGTTGGAGCAGCTGGGCACCAACCTGCTCCGGGTGACCGCCGGCAAGACCTTCTTCGGCGACCAGTCGAAGCTTCCGGAGAACGCCGACGAGATGGTGCGCCGGATCGGACCGGTACGGCAGGCGAGCGCGACCGGTGCGGTTCCCGACACCACGGTGCGGCGAAGCAACAAGGTCGATCCCCGGGAGACCGGGGGTATCTCGGTCAACGCCGCCCGGCTCAACCTGCTGGAGTTGCTCGGGGCCAAGGTGCGGTCCGGAACGTGGCTGAACGAGGCCACGGCCCGCTACCCATCGGTGGTGCTGGGTTCGTTGGCCGCCGAACGGCTCGGGATCACCGCGCCAGGCCAGCAGGTCTACCTCGGTAACCAGTGGTTCACCGTGGCCGGGATCCTGGACGAGGTACCGCTGGCGCCGGAGATCGACCGATCGGCCCTGGTGGGCTGGCAGGTGGCCAAGGAGCAGCTCGGTTTCGACGGCCACCCCACGACGGTCTACGAAAGGTCCTCGGACGAGTCGGTGGAGGTGGTGCGCGACGTGCTCGCGCAGACGGTCAACCCGCAGAGCCCCAACGAGGTCGAAGTCAGCCGACCCTCGGACGCGCTGGCCGCCCAGCTCGCGGCCAAGTCCACCTTCACCGGGCTCTTTCTCGGGCTGGGCGCGGTAGCGCTGCTCGTCGGCGGTGTCGGGGTGGCCAACACCATGGTCGTCTCGGTGCTGGAGCGCCGGTCGGAGATCGGCCTGCGGCGCGCGCTCGGGGCCGGACGTGGACAGATCCGCAAACAGTTCCGCACCGAGGCCGTGTTGTTGTCCGGTGCCGGCGGCGTTGCAGGGGTGCTGCTGGGCCTGGGGATCAGCGCGGCATACGCGGTCAGCAGTGGCTGGCCGGTGGTGGTACCCATCACCGCGATCGGCGCCGGGGTCGGGGCCTCGGTACTGATCGGCACGCTCGCGGGCTGGTTCCCGGCCGGGCGGGCGGCGCGCATGTCACCGACCGCGGCGCTCACCGGGGGGTGAGCGCGAGGTGTGGTCCGGCGGGTTGTCGGGGGCCCGCCGGACCACCCGCGCCGACGCGGGCGGCCAAGTGTCGTCGTGGCCGAGCACGTTCAAGATCGCCAGGTCGGGACCGGGGGCTCGCCTGGATCTGGTTTGGTACGCCCGGCGCGATGCGGACGCGGTGCTCCTGGCCTCGCCCGGACCGGCCCTGCCGCGGTGATCGGCAGGGCCGGCATGGGGCGACCCTTCAGCCGGCCGCGCTCGAGGTCACCGAGCCCGGCCCCGGTCGGTGCGCTCGGCGGTTCCGGCCTCGCACGGCACCCCCGCACCGCTCGTGGGGCCGAGGTCGACAACCTCGAAGTTGTCGAGGCTGAACTCGACCCCGTTGTCCCGCACCAACTTCCGAAGTCCGACCCAGGTGTCCCCGCAGGTGCTCGCGTCGAACTCGAGTACCTCCGCACCCGGCGTCGATCTGGCCGGTAGGGGTTTCACCAGTTCCTCGTGCGGCTTGCCGTCCGGGCCATCGGTGCCGAGTACCCAGCCGTACGCGCCGTCCGCCGCGGACTCGTAGGCAAACCGCACGCGATACCGGTGCCCGGGCTCGAACCGGACGTCGGTGGGAAGGGTCCGGTAGACCAGCTGGGGCGCGTACTCGAACGACTTCAGACTCCACCTGCCCGCAAGCACGTCGTCGATCTTCTTGTTGTTCCACCCGGCCTGGGTGTACGGCGCGTTCAGCTCCGCGAGGTGGGTGCGAGAGTCGGAGCGGCTGTCACCACCGTGCACGAACGGTCCCCACCCCTGGTCGACGTCCTCGAAGTCCCAGAAGCTGACAGTGCCCTCCTTGGCTGGTCGGGCCATGCGCACGATTCGGGCGTCGTCCAAGCGAACCACGGCATCGCCACTGTCCGCCCGAACACCGAACTCCACCGCGTCGTGCCCTTCCGGAACATCGAAGAACACCCGGACTCGTTGGAAGTGGGTATCGCGTTTCTCGTCCGCCGCGACGCGGTTGGGGACAGCCGAGCGCTCCAGACGGACGCTCTCCTCACGCCCGTCACGTGGCGTGACGAACACCGTGGTGTCGCGCCGTTGCCCGGGCTCGATCTCCACCGAGATCGACGCGGAGTAGGAGCCGGGCGCCAGGCCGGACACGCGCTGTGCCAGGGTCACCTCGCCGCCACCGCGGATCACGGCCTCCTGCTGGCCCCGTTCGTTGCGTCCGACCGAGGCGGACTCTGAGTCTCCGGAAACAGACCATCGCGAGAGGTCACCGGCGTTGAAGCCGGGGTCGCGCAGCGGGGTTCCCTCGCCCCAGCCGGGGGCGGGTTGGGGCCGGCTGGGCTCGAGCCCGGGGTGGAGGACGTAAGGCACGCCGGCCTTGGCGTCCAAGGTCACCTTTCCGCCCCGCACCCGAATCATTCCCGCGTGTTTGCGACCCTGGTCGGTCAACTCGTAGCGGTGGACGGCGGGTAGTTGGCTCCACTGCGGTGGAAGCTGCCAGGTGGTGGTCCCGCCCGTGGGGTTGTAGTGGTAGGCCTTCTCGGGTCGCGCGGGGTTCCACGGCAACAGGTAGGTCCCACCGTCATAGACAAGTCGGTCACCCTGGAAGATCTGCCTGCGGCCGGCGGTGTCGGTCACCCGGACTCCGTCGGAGAGCCTGATCTCGTGCTCGCTCATCCGCCGCACCGGGAAGTGCTGCATGTACTTGGTCGGCAGGTTCTGGCGGAAGACGTTGGCCAGGAACGCGTTGTAGTCGGTCTTGGCCTGCCAACCCTCGAACTCGACGATCCGGCTTCCCATCAGTAGCGGATGCTGGACGAACACGTCCTTATGGTCGTTGCGCAGGAACCGGATGATCGCCGAGTTGATCCCCCGCACCGAGTCGGGTCCGTAGTCCAGCTCGTTCGCCCAGTGCGACCACAGTTGCTCGCGCTCCAACCGGTGCGACCACTCGGAGAGCACCTGGAAGCCCTGGCCACGCAACTCGCGCATGAGCCGTTCGGCGGTCCACCCCGTCTCGCGGAACACGTCGACGTAGAGGACGTCCAACAGTCCCGCCGTCTCGTCCCGAAGCTGGCGGAACCGGCGCTGGACATCCCCTGAGACGAGATCGTGGCGTTGGTTGATCCGGTAGGACTGGTCCATCCACGCCCAGGCCGGGTCGTTGACGTTGACCAGGTCCTCGGAGAAGGCGTGTGCCTCGGGGTAGGACTCGGTGGCGTTCACGTGGACGGCGAAGTCGACGTTCCACGGCCTTCCGTACTTCAGTAGGGCCCGTAAGTCTCGGAGACCTCCGGCGCGCTGGTTGTAGTGACCCCCGTAGTCCGGGTGCGCCGCGTCATGCCCTTCCGACTGGTAGCCCTTCAGCAGTGCCAGCTGTCGCAAGCCGTCGGTGGCGAGGCTGATCCGCTTGACATCGTCCAACGTTCGTAGGAACGGGTGGGTCGCGGTGGAGCCGATGTTGTAGGGGATGTGCGGTACCACGCGGTGCCTGGTGTGCTCCGCCCCGGCGGGCATCCACATGATCTTGCGGAATGCGATCGCCGCGTCCTGCCAGTCGACAACGGAGTCGCCGTTGCGGTCCCCGCTGAGGACGACCCTCGCCAACGGAACCGGGGTCGGTTCGGTGTCGTCGGTGCGAGCCCCGCGCGCCCGGTACGTCCACTGACCACTCCACACGCTGACCGTGGTCACGTCGCCGTTCCTGCGCGCCTGCCGCCATAGGCGGCCGTTGTCGTTGGTGTTGGGGGCACCGTCGTTGTCGTAGACCGACATCGTCTCGATCGCGGCGGCGAGCTTGCCGGTACTGACGAGGGCATAGGCCGAGCCCTGCGGCTCCGCGTCGGCCGGCGTGTCCGCCGTGACCGGGTAGATGCTGTCTCCGTTGCCGTTCTTGTCGACATCGATCCGTGCGGCGGCGACCTGCGGCGCGGGATCGTCGCTCCGCACCGAAACCAGGTCGTGGTCGGGAATGTCAATGGTGTGGACGCGGAAGCTGTCACTGTCGACCACGCGCTCGATCCAGAACTCGGTGGCCCCGTCCCGCACCATGATCGACGCATGCAACCGCACGTCGGGAAGTTCCGGGAAGGTGATCCGGTACGCGGCGCGGAAGTCCGCTTCGAGCCGGACATCGGCCTCGACCCGCACGGGCCTGCCGTTCAGCACGATCGTGTCCAGCGGCTCGTCGCGGCCGTGCAGCGTGTTGCCGCTGCTCCGGTCGGTGTAGCTGACGACGCGGGGGAACTCGGTGCCCACGAGGACCTCGACGGACGGGGTCCACAGCCGCATGGTGCCCGGCGGGACGTCGGTCACCGGCTGGGCCGCGGTCGGGACCGCGGTGACCACGGACCCGCCCGCAGCAACGAGAACCGCAGGGAGTACGGCGGTGAGCAGGGCGCTGCGTGCCGGCATGGCCCCTCCTGGCTCGGCTGCGCGAATGTGTACTTCGTAGATTTTTTATGAACAAAAGTCAACAGTTTCGCTCATGAACGTGCATGAGTAGGAACGGTCTGCGTCGGACGGGCGGCCGGGGGGAGCGGCCAGAGGTGTGGTGTGGAGCAAAGTGCTCCTCGTTTTTAACACAGATGTGCTAAAAAGTGCGGGTGGCTGAGACGACGCAGTTCGCGCCGAGGCCGGCGCGGACCGAGGGGGAACAACGGATCGTCCTGCTGGACGTGCTCCGTGGAGTGGCCATCCTGGGAACGTTGGGCACCAACATCTGGATCTTCACCGAACCCGGGGGCCTGCTCGCCGCGATCACGCGGCTGGAAGACGACGTGTCGGTGGTCGAGGCCGTGTTGCGGTTCCTGGCCAACGGGAAGTTCCTGGGGATGCTGACGATCCTGTTCGGCGTTGGCCTGGAGATCCAACGCGCCTCGGCCACCCGTCGGGGGAAGCGGTGGCCGGGTCGGTACCTGTGGCGGATGGCGCTGCTGTTCGCCGACGGGGTCCTGCACTACGTGCTGGTGGTCGAGTTCGACATCCTGATGGGGTACGCGGTCACCGGGATCGTGGTGTCGTACCTGGTCCTCACGAGTGAACGGGCGCAACGGCGATGGATGATCGCGGCCGGCGCGGTCCACGTCCTCCTCGTCACCGCGGTCACGTTCCTGCTGGCGACCGCCAGCGCCGAGGACCCGGGTGGGCCGCCGATCACGATCTACACCGACGGCAGCTATCTCGACCAGATCCGCTTCCGGTTCGAGCACATGGCGGCGTTCCGGGCCGAGCCGATCTACACGATCCCGATGGCAGTGTGCCTCTTCCTGCTCGGGACCCGTCTCTACCGCGCGGGAGCCTTCGGCGCGGACGAGCGGGGACGAGCCATTCGCCGCAGGCTGATGATCTACGGTCTGGGAATCGGGGTGCCGCTCAACCTCGCCACCGCCCTCTCGGGGAACTTCGCCCTGGGGTTCGTCGACCGGTACCTACTGCCGCCGCTGGTGGCCCTGGGCTGCATCGGCCTGCTGGGGTGGTTGATCGAGCGAGTGCGCCAGGGCTGGGTGACGGCGAGCCTGGCGTCGATGGGCCGGATGGCGCTGTCCTGCTACATGATGCAGAACATCCTTGCGTCGGTTCTCTGCTATGGCTGGGGCCTGGGTCTCGCGGCGAAGCTGGTCGACATCCGGGCGTTGTGGACGCCCCTCGCGTGGCTCGCGATCGCGCTGGTGCTGCTGGTGTTCAGCCGGCTGTGGCTCGCGCGGTTCCGCCAGGGTCCGTTCGAAGCGGTATGGCGATGGGCGGTGGAGTCGCCGCGGCGCCGTCGGCCGGCCCGCCCGAACTAGCACGAGAAGCGACCGACCACGCTGTTGCCGACGGCCCACCGGCCCGCAAGGGCTGATGGGCCATCGCTGCGTGTGGGCTGAGCCACTCATTCTCGGGCAAAGACCGCTATTGATCTACTGATTCAGTCGTAAAAACTGGCGATCTCCACCGAATCAGTACTACCTTGGACGACATCTCGCGAGGTCCGGGTTCGGTGCGAACCCGTGGACACGCGGAGCCCTCCCCCAACCGGGTCGAGCGGCGTGTGCGAATGCAATGGACGGTGAGCGATGTTCCCGGCGGAGATGGTCAGGCGTGCCCGAAGGGCCACCGTGGCCACCTTCGGCGTCATCGGTTTTCTCTTCGGTGTCTGGGCCGCCCGGATCCCGAGCCTGGCCGCCGACCTCGGCCTCGGTGCGGCCGCTGTCGGCCTCGTGGTGTTGTGCTGGGGCGTGGGTGCCCTGCTCTGCATGCAGGCCATGCGCGTGGTGCTGGCCCGGGCCGGAAGCGGCGTCGTGCTTCGCGTGGCGACCGCGGCGTCGGCCATCACGGTCCTGCCGGTCGCGTTCGCGCCCGCACTCTCCCTCCTGGTGCCAGCCGTTGTCCTCTACGGCATGGCGTTCGGCATGGCCGACGTGGCGATGAACGCACAAGCAGCCACACTCGAGCGGATCACCCAGCGCCACGTGATGAACCGGATGCACGCGGGATGGAGCGCAGGCGCGGTGGCTGGCGGTCTGTGGGGCGTGGTGAGCGCGGCCGCCGGGCTCGGCTTCACCGCCACGCTGGCGATCGGCGGTGTGGCCATGCTTCCGGTCGCACTGGGGCTCGGAACCCGCTACCTGCCGGACGGTACGGCCGCCGCGGCCACGAACACCAGCACCGAACGGAAACGCCGGGTTCGCCTGCCCGCGGTGGTCTACGTCGCGGGAGCACTGTGCTTCGGCGGTTTCATGGTCGAGGGCGCGGCGGGGGACTGGAGTGCGCTCTACCTGAGCAACACGATCCTGAGCACGGAGGCCGTCGCCGCATTGGCCTACCCGTTGTTCGAGGCGGCCATGCTGGCCGGCCGGATGCTCGGTGACCGCGTGCGTGCGGTGGTCGGCGCACGCCGGATGCTGATCGGCGCCGGCGCCCTGACCGCCCTGGCGTTCACCGTCGTGGTGACGGCCACCAGCGCCTTGCAGGCGCTGCTCGGCTTCTTTTTTGCGGGCATGGCGGTGTGCGTGGTCGTCCCCCTCGCGTTCTCCCTGGCCGGCTCACTCGTGCCGCGTGCGGTTTCCGGCGCTGCGGTCGCACAGACCGCCGTGTTCGGTTACACGGGCCTGCTCCTGGCGCCCGTGCTCATCGGTTTCCTCGCAAGTGGCACAAGCTTGCGCCTCGGTCTCGGCACCGCGGTCGTGATCGGCGCGCTCATCACGATGGGCGCATGGACCCTTCCGCGCGACCAGCAACACTCGAGCGGCGAGGAGGGCTCCCACCCGGACACCGAGGCAAGCGCCAAGGAAACCGTCACAGCGTCTCGTGCGGACGCAGGAGTTCGGTGATACCGCGGTTGGCAAGGTGCTCGGCGTCGTTCGTGCGCTCGCCGAGCACCACCGCCGGCCGTGCACCGGCCGCGGTCAACCGCATCCACGCCTCGAAGAACGCGCCACCCGGTCCGGACGGGCCGCGTCCACCCTCCAGGACCAGCGCGACCTTCCGGGGTTCCGGCCGCGGCGGGATCGCCCGTAGATGGGAGATCGTCTCGGCGAAAGCCTTGGCCAACGGTTTGCGCGACCGGTCGGATCGCAGCAGCCCCAGACCGTATTCCAGCTCCGGATAGTCGAGGAACCGGCGGCTGACGTCGTGCGAACACCACCACGTCACACCCCACACGTTCCTGGCATCAACCACATTGGACAGTGTGTGCACGGCGAACTCGGGTGCGTCATAAACGGGGATGTGTCCGTCCGGGGCGCCGACCTCCTGGACCCACACCATCCGGTTCGCGTCATCGGCGTACGCCTTCGACAGCTCCACCGCGTACTCCGCGAGATGAGTTGCCTCCACCGAGAGTGGGCCGTAGCGGCGGGCACAGTTGTTGGTGAACACCCACGGATGAACAACGGTCATCGCGCCCTTTGTCGCGGACGCACGAGGTGTGAACGGGTGACCATCGACGTACCACACGGCGTCGTAGGCACTGTGACAGTGCGGGTGCGCCGGATCCGTTTCCTGACATGCCCGGAGCAACCGATCCAGCCAAGCGTCAACTTCGCTGGGACCACAGGGATTGTGTGGCACCAGGTTGTTCGGCTCGTTACCGAGGGTGATCCCGAGGAAGTTCGGTTCGTCGCGCAACGTCTCGGCCAGGTTGGTCAGCAGGACCGCCTGCGCGTGGATCACGTCGGGATCGGTGAAGATGTTGGCCTGGTGCCAGGTTTGCGTCCACGACGGGTAGAAGTCGAAGCTCGACAGATGGCCCTGCAGCGCGTCCACGGAGATGTCGAGCCCGCATTCCCGCGCGATGTGCACCATCTCCACGAGCTGGGCGATGGCACGCGGTCGAATGGTCCCGCGGTTCGGCTGGAAAACAGGCCAGACGCAGAAGACGCGAACGTGGTCCAGCCCGAGCTCGGCCAGACCGGCGAAGTCGCGGCGGATGGAGTCGGTGTCGAAGTCGAGCCAGGTGTGCCACCAGTGTTCGGACGGGGTGTAGTTGGCGCCGAATCGGGGAGCCTCCTGCTGCGTACTGATGACGCACCTCCTCTGCCCGGGACCTGCTCGCCGCGTCGAGTAGCCACACGGTCCATTCGAGGCATAACAGGAATCCGGGGCCGGCAAAGCCACTGAACGGAGGTCAACCGAGGAGTACGTATGCCACGCCCAACAGGCCGACCGTGACGGCGAGGGCGGTGGACGCGGCGGGCAGCCGTCCGTCCGGCAGGGGCAGGTTCCCGCGGAGCCGGGCGGTGCCGCGCCGGTAACGCCGCCACGCCAGCACACCCACCGTCGCGGTCAGCGGCAGGGCGGTCGCCGTGAGCACCGCGGCGAGGGCCACGTGTCGGACCGCGGTCAGCTGGACCGCGACCAGGGCGAGCACCAGGAATGTCAGGCTCGTGCGCAGCCACGCCAGCGCCGTACGTTCGGGCTGGAGTCCGGGGTCCCAACGGGGCACGGCGTACTCACCGCCACAGGATGAGCAACACGACCAACACCCCGGCCAGGCCCAGCCCGTAGCCCAGCAACGCCGCCAGCCGGGGGGACGGCAGCGGGCGACCGGTCCGCATCGCCCGCTCGGTCCGCGCCCACCTCCCGAACGCCGTGGCCGCGGTGGCGATCCCGGCAACGAGCAACCCCAGGGCCAGCACGTCCTGCAGCCGGCTCTCCGGGGTCACCGTCTCGGCGGCCACCCCACCGGCCATCAACGCCAGGGAGGTGCGTAGCCAGGCCAGGAAGGTGCGCTCGTTGGCCAGCGTGAACCGCGGGTCCGGCTCCTCCCCGACCCGGTAGACCCGCCGCGGCCAGCGGCGATCCCGTTCGTCACCCACAAGACGACGGTATGCGCCGTTCCGCCGAGCGGCTGGCTCGACACCCGGCCGCGGGACTGGCGGGGAAGGGCGACCGGGACTCCGGAGAGGGAAGTCGATACGGAAACGGCGCCCGGGCGGGACTGCCCGGGCGCCACCTCGCAGACGTTCACGTGGGTAACAGGCTCACAGCTGCCGCAGAATGAGGTCGGCGACCCCCGCCATGCCCGCGGCGTTCGGGTGCAGCGGTGCGCCCTCGTTCTCGGGGAAGGCGTCCTCCACCCAACGCTGGTCGGCCGGGGCGCACGCGTGGCGGCCGGCGGAAGCCGCGTACACGTCAACGTGCTCGACACGGTTCTCCCCGGCCTGCCGGGCCAGCATCTCGTTCAGCGTCCGCTGGAGACCATGGAGGTAGGTGACGTCACCGGCGGCGAACGGCACGTCCGGGTGGCAGCCGGTGTCCTCCGGCATCACCTGCATGTAGTTCACCACGAGGATCCGGGCCTGCGGGGCGCGCTTGCGGATCTCGCCGAGCACGCGGTCGACCCCGGCTTCGGCCTGCTCGATGGCGGCCTGGTACTCGTCGTGCCCGTCGCGGAGCACGTCGTCGCGGCACGGGGAACCCGTCAGGTTGGTCACGCCGTGCCGGGCGCAGCGCAGGGCCAGCTCGATGTAGCCCATCTCGTTGCCGCCCAACCCGAGGGTCACGAGGTCGGTCTGCGGGGTCAGCGCGTCGAGCTGCGGCGGCTGGTTCGCGATCGCGCCGAACGGACCGCCGGTCTGCCGCGCGAACATCTCGCGGATGCCCGCACCGGCACAACTGACGTCCGCCAGGGGAACGCCGAGCCTCTCCGAGACCAGCGAGGGGTAGTTGCGGCCGGAGCGGAAGCAACCCGGCGACACCTGCGGCGGGATGAACGGCCCCGAAGTGAAGGAGTCGCCGATCGCGACGTAGCGCTGGAAGCTCGGCGCCGCGGCGGCGGGGACGGCGGGCAGGAGGAGCCCGGCGACAACGGTGAGCAGGACCAGTACCGGGCTGCTCCGCAGGGGACCTGACATGTCAACCCTCTACTGGTGAGTAGTGATGCGGGCGACTGCAGAGTGTCCTGGGTCGCATCCGGCGGTCAAGCAAGATCACTCGCCCGTGGGGACCTGTGCGGCCAACGTTGTCACCGCCCCACCCAGCACGTACTTGCCGTCCGGCCGGCGGTGCACGAAACCCCGCCGCAGCAAGGTGGTCAGCAGCCGGCTGGCGATGGAGCGGTGCAGCTCCAGCTGCCTGCCGACCTGGGTGGGGGAGAGCCCCTCCGGGGTTCGTCCCAGCAGTTCCAGCACGGCGAGCCCGCGATCGAGCGTCTGCGCGATCTCGCCGGTCCGGTGCCCGTTGTCAGAGGTAATACATCCGATCATCTCGGTCATTCTGACCCGCGTTCCGGTTTCGCGCACCCTTGGGGTGATCTTGGGCGGTCCGGCGCCGGGAGAAAGCCGGCAAATCGCCCGCAAAAGTCCGCCTCCGGCGGAATCCGTTGCCTTGTCGCGCACCCGGCCATTCCCGGATGCGAAGAATATGGGCCCGGTTCCGTCGGCGGCGCGCGTTCCACCGTTCGGAAAGTAGCGTGGTTCACGCACATGAAAACGGATTCCGGGAAACCGTCGGGAGAGCGGCGAATGCGCGGCGTCGTCGATGCCGGGTCCGACTCGCAAGGCTGCCCCCGCGTCAGTGCCGCTCGAGGTTCGACCGTGGAGCTGACCCCCGTCGCCGTAGGCCGGAGCTGCGCGGTGTCGTCAACTTCATCGGCGGGCTTCGTTAGGTCGTTGCCGTGAGGGCGTCCCAGACCTCGCGGTCGCGGGCCGCCGTCCAGATCTCCGGGTGCTCTTCCCCGGCGAGCTCCTCCCACGCGCGCTCCACATCGAAGGGCAGTACGTGCGTGTAGATCGGCATGTCCCCGTAGACGGGGGACAACGCCTCGTCGGCCGCCTGGTACGCCTCCCGAATCGTCCCGCCGCTGCGTTGCACAGCCGCCACGCACCCGATCAGCGTGGTGAGGAAACGACGGGTCAGCCCGATCGCCTCGTCAACGGCGTCCCGGCCGCGCGCCACCTCACCGCGACCACCGACGAGCGTCGTCGCACCGAGCCCCGCCACCTCGTCCAGGGTCCGCAGCCACGCGTGGTGGTAGGCGTCGCCGGTGTAGACGGCCGAGCCCGTCTCCACGAGGTCGCCGGCGAACGCCACCCGGTCCCGCGGCAGCCAGGCCACGAGGTCGCCGGCGGTGTGGCCGCGGCCGAGCCAACGCAGCTCCAGCGCGCCCCGGTCCCCACCCAGCTCGATGTGCAGCCGGTCGGTGAAGGTCAGCGTCGGCCAGGTCAGGCCAGGAATGCTCTCGTGCCCGGTGAACAGCCGGGGCATGCGGCGGAACTCGCTCTCCCAGTCCTGGGCTCCGCGCTCGGCGACAAGCCGCCTCGTCTCGGTGTGCGCGACGATCGCGTCCGCGTCGAACGCACTCGCGCCGAGCACCCGAACCGCGTGGTAGTGCGACAGCACCAGATACCGCACGGGCTTGTCGGTGTGTTCCCGCAGCCGCTCGAGCCAGCGGCGGGCCATCACCGGCGTGGCCCGCGCCTCGAAGCAGACCAGGAAGTCCTCGCCCTCGATGGCGCCGACGTTCGGATCGCCCTCGGCGGTGAGCGCGTACACGCCCTCGGCCAGCACTTCGAGCGTCTCGGTCTTCTCGGTCAGGTCCGCCGAGGACGCGAACGGTTTGACCACGGCTGCCTCCTCACGCTGATGCGGCCACAGCGCGTGGACCCGGTGGGCGTGCGCACCCGGAACGGGGCAACGGCATCGCCCCCACCCGCCACGCTCGGTTGCGAATCCCCTTCACTCTCCCGCGTGGGGAGCGCGACACCAAGCTCGCCACGCGCCCGCATCACCGGAACGGAGGGTCGGCGGGGCTGCGGCCGGCTGGTGTGATGCCGGGGGTGGACACCCTGGGGGTGCGGGCGAGGTCGTCGCCCGCTCGCGTCGCGGTCGCCAGCTCGGTCGGCAACGCCGTCGAGATGTACGACTTCCTGATCTACGGCACGGCGTCCGCAGTGGTCTTCGGCCCGCTGTTCTTCCCCACCGGCGACCCCCTCATCGGCCTGCTGCTGGCGTTCGCCAGCTTCGGCGCCGGGTTCCTGGCCCGCCCGCTGGGCGGTGTGGTGATCGGCCACTACGGCGACCGGCTGGGACGTCGCGCGATGCTGGTGCTCACCCTGGGCGCCACCGGGATCTGCACCGCCCTGATCGGCCTGCTCCCGACGTATGCGGCGATCGGGCTCTGGGCGCCGGCCGCGCTGGTCACCCTCCGCGTGGCCCAGGGCTTCTTCCTCGGCGGCGAGACGGCCGGTGCGGTGTTGATGGCGGTGGAGCACGCCCCGCCACACCGGCACGGCTGGTACGGCGGCTGGGTGTTCCTCGGCTCGCCGACCGGGTACTTCCTGTCCACCGGCGCCTTCGCACTCTCCGCGGCGATCTCGGGGGACTCCTTCCACACCTGGGGCTGGCGGATTCCGTTCCTGCTCAGCGTGGTGCTGGTGGCGATCGGCCTCTACGTCCGGCTGCGGCTGGGGGAGAGCCCCGAGTTCGAGCGGACGCGTACCGAGCAGGGGGTGGCCCGGCGTCCCGTCGTGGAGGTGCTGCGGACCTCCTGGCGCGTGGTGCTGCTCGGCGGGGGTGTCTACCTCGGGTTCAATGCCTTCATCTTCGTGCTCGCCACGTTCCTCATCGGCTACGGCAAGCAAGAGTTGGGGTTGCCGCCGTCGGTGATGCTCAACGGCGGGCTGATCGGCTCGGCCGGCCAGATCGTGGCGATCCTGGTCTTCGCGTGGCTGTCGGACCGCGTGGGCCGGCTGCCGGTGATGCTCGGCGGCGGGCTGTTCATCACGGTGTACGCGTTCCCGCTGTTCTGGCTGCTCGAGACGCGTTCCGAGCCGGTGGTACTGGTCGCGATGGCCGTGGGTTTCGTGGGATCCGGTGCGGTGTTCGGGCCGCTGGCGGCCTACCTTGCCGAGCTGTTCGCCGCCCGGGTCCGATACAGCGGACTCTCGTTGGGGCTGCAGGCCGGCGCGGTCGCGGGCGGCGGCCTGTCGCCGTTCATCGCGACCGCGCTGCTGGGCCTCGACCGCGGCGCGTCCTGGCCGATCTCGCTGTACCTGGTCGTGCTCGCCGCGGTCACCGTGGCGTGCCTGGTCAAACTCGGCGAACCACGCCACCGATCCCAGAGGCGCCAGGACCTCGGAGGGACCACCTCGGTCGCCTGATCGGCGGTACCGCACCCCCATTGGCCGGATCCGGTGGGTGCTCCGTTGGGCGCTTGCCTACGCCGTTGGAGATCTTTTGACTGTGGGCTTGTGCCCCGCCCCGCTTTCCTCCCCGACAAGCTGGACGTCGGCCTGTTCGGCCCGCGGTCGGTGACCTGGCAGCTGCACGCCGACCCGGCGATGTGGTTGGCCGGGATCTGCTCGCTGTACCTGCAGGCCCTCCACCCGCGTGCGGTCGCCGGGGTCGTGCAGAACTCCAAGTTCCGTACCGACCCGTTCGGTCGGCTCCTGCACACGGCCGCCTACGTGGTCACCGTCAGCTACGGCACGACGGCCGAGGCACAACGGGCGGCGTCCCGGGTGTGCCGGGTCCACGGGGCACTACGCGGGGTGGACCCGGAAAGCGGCGAGGAGTTCCGGATCGACGAGCCCGACCTGCTGCGATGGGTGCACTGCGCGGAGGTCTACTCGTTCCTCACCGTGGTGCGGCGTGCGGGTTTCCAGCTCACCGACGCACAGGCCGACCGGTACCTGGACGAGCAACGCAGATCGGCCGCGCTGCTGGGGCTGGATCTCGACGCGCTGCCCGGCTCGGTGAGCGAGTACGAGGACTACTTCGACCGCATGCGACCGGTGCTGCGCCGCACCCGCGACTCCGACGCCATCTACGACTTCCTGCACCGACCACCGGTGCCATGGTGGGCGCGCACGCCCAGAACCGCGTTCTACCTACCGCTCGGGCACCTGGCCTACTCCCTGTTGCCGGACTGGGCGTTGGAGTTGCACGGGCGCCGGCCGTTCCCGCGGGCGCTGGCCACGGGCGTGCTGCGGACGGTCCGCCTGGCGGGGCTGGCCGTGCCGGTGACGATGCGGATCCGGCTTCCGAACAATCCGCTCGCGAAAGCGATCGACCGGCTGGGAACCGGTGCCACGCCGTCCCGGACCCTGTTGCCGGCCTAGCGCAACGATCGGCGGGAGACACCGCGAGCGCGCCGTGCGGGCTCAGGGAGCAACCCGCGGGTCAACGCACTCGGCACCGGCGTGATGGCCGGTCAGGGCGCGGTCTCGGTGTGCAGCCAGGACAGGTAGTCGGGGTTGCCGCCGACGATCGGGGTGGCGACGATCTCGGGAACGTCGTAGTCGTGGTGGGTCCGGATGTACTCGACGAGCGCGTCCAGCCGTGCCGTCGTGGTCTTGACGACGCACTGCCACTCCCGGTCCACCTGGATCTCGCCCTGCCAGCGGTAGACGCTGCGGATCGGGCCGACGACCTGGACACACGCGCCGAGACGTTCCTCGACGATGCCCTGCGCCAGCTCCTCGGCGCCCTCGGCGGAGTCGATGGTGGTGACGACCTGGCAGTGCTCGCTCACGGGCCCCACCGTAGCGCCGGTCATGGCCGGTGACCGTCCCCGGTGATCAGCCCGTCAGGGTGACGACCTGACCCGACCGGCCCGATGCGTAGGCCGCCTCGATGACCTCCAGCGTGGCGACGCCCTCCGCGGCGGTCACCGGTGGCTCGCCACCGTTCGCCAACGCCTCCGCCACGGCCGCGTAATAGAGCTGGTACGCACCGGGATCGGTGCGTTCCAACTCGAACTCGGTGCCCGCACCCAGGCGACCCCAGACCTCCGGCGGTTCCTCGCCCCAGCCGGGGCCGCCCGGTTCCTCCCCGGCCCGCAACGCGTCCTCCTGGGGATCCATCCCGTCCTTCACGAACGCTCCGGCATCGCCGAGCAACCGGAACCGGGGCCCGAGGTTCGCGGCAACCGCGCTCATCGACAGCTGCGAGACCACGCCGTCGTCGTGGTGCAGGGCGACGAAGACGTCATCGTCGACCAATGCCCCCGCGCGCCGGGTGAGGACCTCGGCGTAGACGCGGTGCGGCCGACCGAACAACGTCATCGCCTGGTCGATCAGATGACTCCCGAGGTCGAACAGGATCCCGCCGCCATCCGCCGGGTCACTCTCCTTCCAGCTCACCTTGACCCGCGGCCGCCACCGCTCGAACCGGGACTCGAACCGCAGTGGCCGGCCCACGCGCCCCTCGGCGAGCAGCCGCCGCACCGTCCGGAAGTCCCCGTCCCAACGCCGGTTGTGGAACACCGACAGCAGCAGGCCGCGCTCGGCGGCCAACCCCGCCAGGGCGCGGGCATCCGCGCTGGTGGTCGCGAACGGCTTGTCGACGACAACGGCCAAACCGTGTTCCAGCGCGGTCCGTGCCAGCGGCGCGTGCGTGTTGTTCGGCGTGGTGACCACGACGAGGTCGAACTCGGCGGCCCGCCGCCACAGCTCGGCGACGTCGTCCACCACCTCGGCGGTGGGGTACCGCTCCCGGGCGCTGGCCTGCCGATCCGGGTTCCGCGTGACCACGGCCGCCAGCTCGAGACCGGGGGTGGTCGCCAGGAACGGGGCGTGGAAGGCCGACCCGCCGATGCCGTAACCGATCAACGCAACACGAGACGTCGTCACGGGCGTGACCCTAGACAAGCCTCCTGCCTGCGAACACCCCGCACCGGTTTCCGTTCGCACCGGTTGAACCATGGACGAGCAGCCCCGATGCTGCCGCGCGATGTCCCGGCTGGGCAGACTGAAGCCCTGTGGGAGCGCTCCGGAGACAACGGGCGCGCGGCTCGTACGTGAATGCCGTGCGCCTGAAACTATGGGAGGACCGCTGGCGTGCGGTGCCGGCACGATGGCGGGCGGTGATCACCGACGTGGTCGCGGTGCTGCTCTGGGGCGGCACCACTCTCTACGGCGAAACCGGGGCGGCGCTGGGCTGGGCGATCCTCGCGGGCGGGCTGCTGGCGTTGCGTCGCCCCCTCCCGGTTCCCACACTCCTGGCGATCGTCGCGATCCACGGCTGGAGCGGCGTCATCGTCTCGCCGGCGTTGGCGTGCGCCGCCTACACCGTCGCATCCCGCGCACGACCGTTGTCCGGCGTGCCCGCCATCGCCGCCTCAGTACTGGTGTTCTTCATCGCCCCCTTGGACGACACCTCGTTCGGCCGGCTGTTCGACCTGACCTTCATGGTGCTGCTCCCCGTCCTGCTCGGCCTGCACATGCGCCGCACCTGGGAGCTGCTCGCGGCGTACGAGGAGTACACCCAGGCCCGCCAGGAACACGAGCGGCTGGCTGCCGAACGCGCCGTCCTCCAGGAACGACACCGCATCGCGCAGGAGATGCACGATTCGCTCGGCCACAAGCTGAGCCTCATCGTGTTGCACGCGGGCGCGTTGGAACTGTCCGGCCCACGCGGCTCGCATGCGGAGCTGTTGCGTCGGACCGGCCAGGAGGCCATGCACGAGCTCCGCAAGGTCATCGGTGTGCTGCGGGCCGACGACGAGGCCGGGCACGTGGTCGACGGCGTCGATCCGGCCGACGAGAAGGCGTTCCGGGAGCTGGTGGAGAGCTCCCGGAACGCGGGCGTGCCCGTCGCGGAGGACGTCGATCCCGAGGTGTGGCGGTTGGACCCGCTGGTGCGGAGCATGGCGCACCGGGTCGTGCGCGAGGCGTTGACCAACGTGCACAAGCACGCCGGCCCGGTGCCCACCGCGCTGCGCCTGCAGGTCCGGCAGGCACAGCTGCTGATCGAGGTTTGCAACGCCGCGCCCGGCCGGGAACGGGCCTGCCGCTCCGCGGGCGCCCGCACCGGGTTGGCGACCCTCGCCGAGCGGGTCGGGATGCTCGGTGGGGAGTTGGGGCACGGGACGCTGTCGGACGGCAGCTACCGCCTGCTGGTGCGGATCCCGGTCTGCCGCTAGCGGATCGCGCCGGCGGCTGCTCGTCCTCCCGCGGTTGGCGGGTGGGACGTCGCAGGGAGTCGGGGAAACCTAGCCGGTGCGCAGCAGGCCGGCCTCATGGGCCATGATCGCCGCCTGCACCCGGTTGTCGCAGCCGAGCTTGGTGAGCACCCGGCTGACATGCGCCTTGACCGTCCCCTCGCTGAGGTGCAGCTGCTGGCCGATCTCGGCGTTGGAGTTGCCCCGGCCGATCAGCGCCAGCACATCGAGTTCCCGCTCGGTCAGACCGGACACCAGCGTGCGGGCCCGCTCGGCCGACACACCGCAGCCGGTGCTGAAGTGGTCCACCACGGTGCGGGCGACCCGCGGGGACAGCACGGCCTCGCCGCCGGCCACCACCCGGACAGCACGCACCAGCTCGGCGGGGTCGGTGTCCTTGAGCAGGTACCCGACGGCACCCGCGCGCAGGGCACGCATCACGTACTCGTCGTAGTCGAAGGTCGTGAGCACGACGACAGCAGTGGAGGGCGCGGCGCTGCGTACCGCGGTGGCCGCGAGCAGCCCGTCCATTCCCGGCATCTGCACGTCGAGCAACAGCACATCGGGCCGGTGCACCCGCACCAGCTCGACCGCGGAGCGCCCGTCGTCGGCCTCCCCGACCACCTGGACGTCGTCGGCGGTCTCCAGGATGCCCCGGACACCGGCGCGAACGAGCGCCTCGTCGTCGGCGATGCCCACTCTGATCACGGCAGCCTCCCCCTACGGCCCGCTCCGGTTCCATTGCGGGCGACCGGGTCGAGGCTAACCGCCCGCAGGGTTGTCGCGACGGTGAGTGAGTACGACTTCCGGCAGCACACAGTGCGACGAACGGCGGTTGATCTCCCGGCACACCACCTGCTTGGCCGATGGCCGTTTACCACCCGCCACGGCCACGACTGACGAAAACACCCAAAATGTCGCTTTGCCGTCATGAGATTCACGATGCGCCGTTGCCCCGCGTGTTGTGTGACGAAGAGCAACTTCGGCGAAATGGTGCGGCGGCCGTACCGCTTCCGGTACGGCCGCCGCGGGGAGTGGTCCGGTTCCGGCCTACTCGGTCGCCATCGCGGAGACCACCGAGGTGCGGGCCGCACGCCGGGCCGGCGCCACCGCCGCGATGATCGCCGCGACCAGGGCGGCCAGCAACATCGCGCCGATCTGGCCGAACGGCATGACCAGCGAGATGGCGATCTCCTCGCCGGAGATCATCGACAGCAGGGCCCAGGCGAAACCGGTGCCCAGCGCGACGCCGATCACCGCGCCCATCAGGGCCATCAGCACCGACTCGACCAGGAGCATCAGCCGGAGCTGGCCGCGGGTGAAGCCGAGCGCGCGCAGCAGCGCCGACTCGCGGGTGCGCTCCAGCACCGACAGGCTCAGCGTGTTGGCGATGCCGAACAGGGCGATCACCACGGCCATGCCGATCAACGCCCACACGAACTGCAGCATCGAGTCAACGCCCTTGTTGATCTGCTCCTTTACCTCGGCCGCGGTGACCACCTGCGCCGTCGGTAGGCCGGACAGGGCCTTGTCCACGGCGGCCTTGCCGTCGGCGGCGCCCACCCCCTGCCGCAGCTTGACCAGCACCCGGTCGAACGCCTTGGCGTCCGGCTTGATCCGTTGGATCGAGCCGAGGTCGACCATGGCCGCCGGCAGCTCCTTACCCGAGTAGATGGCCACCACCCGGAACTGCTGTGGCTGGCCCTCCTCGGCCTTCAGCGGCACGGTGTCGCCGACCTTGGCGTTCAGGGCCTGGGCCTTGTTCTCGTCGAGCGCCACGGTGCCGGCGCCGAGCTTGCCCAGATCGCCCTGGGTGACCTTGGGTCGCACCACGGAGCCGAACCCGTCCCCACGCACGCCGTCGATCTGCTCGAAGTCGCTTCCCTTGCCGCCCACCTGTCCGTAGACCGTGGCCGCGGGAACCGCCTTGTCGACGCCGGCGGCCCCAGCCAGCTTGCCGGGCAGGTCCGCCGGCAGCGGCCGGTCGTACATCATCGAGCTGACCTGGAAGTCCGCCGGCATCTGCCGGTCGACCGAGTCGTTGGCGGACTGCTTGCCCGACGCGGCGACCACCGTCACCAGCGTGACGATCGTGACACCGATCATCAGCGCGGCCGTGGTGGCGGCCGTGCGCTTCGGGTTGCGGCCGGCGTTGGCCGAGGCCAGCCTGGCCGGCACGCCGAGCACGGCACCGGGCAGCGCGCCCAGCATCCGGTTCAGCGGGCCGACGATGATCGGGCCCAGCGCGACGACCGCGGCCAGCAGGAACATCGTGCCGACGCCGGCGATCACCACGCCGGCCTGCTGGCCGACCCGCCCACCCAGCAGGAGGGCACCAGCGCCGGCCAGCGCCAGCAGCACGACCGTCGCGATGCGCAGCTTGCCGGTCCGGGCAACCTCGTCGTGGCTGTCCGGCTGGGAACGCAACGCGGCGATCGGCGCCACCGTCGTCGCCCTGCGCGCGGGCAGCACCGCCGCCGCCACAGTGACCAGGACGCCGACACCGAGCGCGGCGAGCACGGTGGTGGGCGTGACGGGCAGCAGCACGCGCCCGCCGCCCTCACCGGCGGCGTTCAGCAACGCCTGCAAGCCGGCGGACAGGCCCAGGCCGCCAACGAACCCGAGCGCCGAGGCGAACAGGCCCATGGCCACCGCCTCCACGAGCACGCTGCGGAAGAGCTGACCCCGGTCTGCGCCGACGCAGCGCAGCAACGCCAGCTCGCGGGTGCGCTGGGCGATGAGGATGGTGAACGTGTTGTAAATGACCATGGCGGCCACGACCAATGCGATCACCGCGAAGGTCAACATGAACATGGTGAAGCCGCCGGACTGCTTCTCCACCCGCTCCATGGTGTCGGCCACCGCCTGCTGGCCGGTCTTCACCTGCACGCCGGAACCCAGGGCGTCGCGGATCTCTCCGGCCAGCTGGTCCTGGCTCACACCGGATTGCGCCGCGGCGACGATCTCGCTGTACCCGCTCCCCCCGGCGTCGTCCGGGATCAGTGACTGCAGCACGTTCGGCATGAACATGAGCTGGTCGTAGAGGAACGACTGGTTCATCGCGATGCCGCGGTCGTAGGTGCCGACGACCGTGAACTTCTTGCGCTGGTCGTCCTTCTTGCCCAGCACCTCGACCTGCTGGCCGATCTTGAGGTCGTTGACCCGCGCCGTGCGCTGGTCGACGGTGACCTCGCTGTCCCGTTCCGGGAACCGGCCTTCCTTCAGGTCCACCGGGAGCAACTTGTGCTCGGAGGACGCCGCGATACCGGTGGCCATCCGCGCCTTGCCGTCCGAACCGATGATCGGCACCGCCACGGTCAGCCGCGGCTCGGCCCCGGACACGCCCGGCACCTTGCGCACGGCCGCAAGCTGCTCGTCGGTGAGCGGCTTGGCCCCCGAGTCACCGTTGCGAGCCGGGGTGATCGAGACGTCGATGTTGCGGTCGGCCTTGGTGAACTGCTCCTGCAGGCTCGCGGTCATCGCGTCGCCGAGCACCAGGGTGCCGGTCACGAAGGCGACACCCAGGGCGATGGCCACGGAGGACAGCAGCAGCCTCGCGGTACGGGCCTTCAGGCCCGCGAGTGTTGCTCGCAACATTGGTGTCAGGCTCCCAGGTTCTTCATCGCGGCGAGCACCGAGTCGGCGGTGGGCTGGTGGATCTCGCCGGCCAGCCGGCCGTCGGCCAGCAACACCACGCGGTCGGCGTAGGAGGCGGCGACCGGGTCGTGCGTGACCATGATCACCGTCTGGCCCAGCTCGCGGACCGAGGTACGCAGGAAGCCCAGTACCTCCGCGCCGGAGCGGGAGTCGAGATTGCCGGTGGGCTCGTCGGCGAACACCACGTCCGGCTTGGCCACCAACGCCCGCGCGCACGCGACGCGCTGCTGCTGGCCACCGGAGAGCTCGTTCGGCTTGTGGCCCAGCCGCTGGGCCAGGCCGGTCACCGAGACCACGGTGTCGAGCCACTCCGGGTCCGGCCTGCGGCCGGCCAGCTGCAGGCCGAGCAGGATGTTCTGCTCCGCGGTCAGCGTGGGCAGCAGGTTGAACGACTGGAAGATGAAGCCGATCCGGTCACGACGCAGCTTCGTGAGGCCCTTGTCCGACTGGCTGGTCAGCTCGACCTGTCCGATGTGGACTGATCCGGCGTCCACCGTGTCCAGGCCGGCCAGGCAGTGCATCAGCGTGGACTTGCCGGAGCCGGACGGGCCCATGATGGCGGTGAACTGGCCGGCCGCGAAGTCGACGCTCACCCCGTCCAGGGCGCGGACCGCGGTCTCCCCCTTGCCGTACACCTTCACCAGCTGGCGCGCGGCCACTGCGGTGCGCGCCTGCACGCCGGACAGCGTTGTGGACATGTGTTCCCACTCCCAGGATCGATGGGTCCGGCCGCGACGCGCGGCGGACCTGGTGCGCGATGGCAGTAGGAAAGCTATGGACGGCGCCGCTCGGCGGGCATCGCTCCGCGGGCGGAGTTGCCGGTTAGGACCGTGGGGGCAGGGCACCGACCGGCGATCAGACCAGGGGCGGAGCCGGGGTCATCCTGATGGAGTAGCGGGTCCCTTACGGGGCTCGGGCGCCCGGCCGGCGGGAAAGGCCCAGCGCAGGCCGAACGCGTAGCCGACCCCGTACAGCACGACCGCGTTGAGCAGGTGCCACAGGAAATGGGTGCCGACCCCGAAGATCGGGCAGACGGTGCCGTCCACGGTACGCAACAGCAGCGAGACGGCGAAGATCGCGGCGCAGCTCAGCAGGACACGGCCGGGGTGCGGTGCGCGGGCCAGCAGCCCCAGCCCACCCGCCAGCAGGAGGGCCAGCGGGAAGAGGTAGCCGGTACCGCCGGGCAACGGGCCGAACGTCGCGGTGGCCATGGTCACGACGGTCGCCGCGAACAGCAGGAACGCCGGCACCGCCGCCCACGCGAAGCGCCAAGGCACAGCCCAGAACCAGTGCAGGTAGCAGACCAGTCCGAACAGCAGGAAAGCGGTGATCGGCAGCACATCGGTCAGCCCGGCCCAGCCGGTGGCGAAGGTGTGGAAGGCGGTGCTGCCCAGACCGATCGCCACCACCAGCACCACCAGGGTGAGCAGGCTCGCCGGCACCGGCCGCCCGACGTGGCGCAGCATCCGCCAGAGCGCGAGGGCGGCCAACAGGAAGGCCACGTTGCTGACGGCATTGAACGGCTCGGCGAGCAGGCCGGGACCGGTCCGCTCGCAGTAGGCGTCGACGTGCTCGGTCCAGTTCACCCTTGCCCCCTCGCCTCGTGCGGCATGCCCGGGGCGGGTGCGTGTGTCAGCTCCTGACACTACTCGGCACGGTCGAGACAAGGCACTTGCCGCCTGCGGGGAGCGGGTTTGACCCGGGCGGGTTCGGTTCATCCCTCACTCGGGCTTCTCCGGTTGCCCGTCGAGGGGGCCGGGCGCAGGCTGCCGGGTGACCGGCCGACCCATCAGGAGGTGCGCATATGGCGAAGTGTGACGTGTGCGGGAACGACTACTGGATGGCGTTCGAAGTGCGCACGACCAGCGGGGACAAGTACACGTTCGACTGCTTCGAGTGCGCGATCCAGCGGCTCGCCCCCGAGTGCGAGCACTGCCGGTGCCGGATCATCGGCCACGGTGTGGAGGTGGAGGGCCGGTTCTTCTGCTGCGCCCACTGCGCCCGGGAGGGAGCCGCGGCGCTCGGCCAGCAGATCCGGGACACGGTCGGCATGCACCCGGGCTGAGTCGACTCCGGCGCGCCGATCGGCATTGCGGCCCCGGCCGTGCCGTCTGGGCCCCGTTGGTGAAGTGGCGATCGCCGGGCGAGGCGGTGGATCCGAGGCACCGGAGCCACGTGACCTCCTCGGGTCCCGTGACTTCGTCAACAGGGCTCATGCTGCTGGCCGGGGCGGCGGTGCGGCCTGTCCGCAACCGGCAACCCGGTGGCGACATCGTGATGAACCGGCGCGGCTCGGTGTGACCCGGCGCCAGGTGCGCTTTCTGCGGAGGTTGCGCACCTCGTCTGGTGCGAGCAGACGCAACCTCGCGCGCACGTCCGCCAGCAGCATCAACCGGGGATCGGCCGCAGCCGGCCACGCAGCATCGCATCCTGTACGGGAGATTCCGGAAGAACAGCGCCGTCACCCTTGAACAACGGCACCATGCACGCGGTTTCGTGACCCGGGGGGCACGATCGCGGCAACGACAAGCTCCCCGACGCGGTGGCGTCCGGCGTGCGGGCCGGCCCGGACGCCACCGCCCTAGACGACTGGCGTGATGGCGGGGCCCCGGCCCTGGGGGTACACCGGTCCCTGCCCGAAGTGCCAGTCGAGGCGCGTGCCCCGTGCGAATTCCGGCCCCTGCTTCCGGTCCTCGCGCGGCGCGCCGTCCGTCCGGCGGCTGATCGTCGGGGAGCTTGCGCTCCGGACGGACAACAGAAATATTGCCGGTCGGTCACGGGCGGGCACATCGTGCGATCGTCCAACTCCTGATAGTCACCAGGCTTACATCGGAGGAGTGACATGCCGTGACAGCCTGACATCACCGCTCGTCACAGCCATGATGACAACCCGGAAGAGGGCGAGACCTTCGGTGTGGTCCATTGGGGCGCCAGCCGGCTGGCACACCGGCCGACCGCGCCCACCCGCGGAGTCCGGCGGTGGCCGCGACGCGGCGGGGGATCACCGACACTACGCCCGCTCCCCGGTGATGACCGCCTGTTTTCGGTCAGCGAAGCGCTACCAGCGGCATCCAGTCCCGGCTGGCGCCGGCCGTGCTGCACAGGACCGCGAGCACCCCGGCGGCACCGTCGAGCAACCGCATGTTGGTCGGTGCCAGCGCGACCACCTCGTCCAGGTGTTGTTCCAGGTGCTCGCGCAGCCGGTCCCGCAGCTGCGCCGCCTCGGTGAGGTCGGCCCAGCGGGCGAACGCGTCCGCGACGGCGAGCACTCCGGCCGCGCCGTGGCAGATCGCCAGCCGGTCGCTCGCGGTGTCGCCGAACAGGTGGAAGCTCTCGTCGTAGTTGCGGCACAGCGACCGCATCGCGGTGACCGCGACGTCGCCCAGCTCCTCGGCAACGGTGCGGGTACCCCGGGCCGCCAGCGCCGCGCTGGCCTCCCACAGCGACCAGGCGACCCCCGGCGCGCCGTAACACCACGCCTGCCTGGGGTGCGCGCCCGGAGCCGGCCGCTCGCCGTCCCGGCCGGTACCGCACCAGGTGAGGATGCCGCGCTCGTCGCCGTATGCCTCGTTGGCCAGCCACCGGCCGACCCGGCGCAGCGCTGCCGCGGCCCGCTCGTCGGCCGGATCCGCCCGCACCGCGGCGGCCAGCGCGACCGCGACCCCGGGGACGCCGTGCCCGAGACCGACGTTGATCCGGTCCTGGGTCCAGTGCAGCAGCTTGTGCTCTCCGTAGACCCGGCAGCGCAGACCGTTCAGCTCGGGGTCCTCGCACAGCGTCGCCAGGTGCATGGCGAACGGGGCGAGCTCGCCGTCGCGGGGGCCGTGCACGCAGTGCGCCAGCAGGACACCGGCGGGCCCGCCGATGAGGTCGTAGTCGAGGAAGCCGACGTGCTCGGTTGCCCAGACACCCTCCCGGGCGCCCCGCGCGAGCAGGGTGGCGATGGCGTCGGCGGCGTTGCCGGCGGCCGGATGCAGGGTGGCGATCAGCCGTAGCCCGGCGAGCTGCCCGGCCAGGCCGCCGAACAGGCCGGGGTGCGCACAGGTGCGGTCGCGCAGACCCGCCAGCCAGGCCCGCAGCGCCCGCCCGACGGCCGGGTCGGTGCGGTCCAGGGTCGAGGCCAGCACGACCGGACCGGGGTCGGTGGTCGAGGCCCCGTGGTCCGCCCAGGCGAGCAGTGCCCGACTGGCGACGTCCACGGTGGACCCCGCGATGTTCCTGTCCACACGGGAAGCCACCACGGGTCCCCTTTCCTGCTCAGGGTGGGCGGGCCGGCGTGACCCGCCCACCCGGGTACGTCATCGGTTCCCTCAACACTGGTGGGTGTTCGCGTCGCAGATCCGCAGCGGGCACAGCACGGACGCCAGCGGTGCCTCCGCCTGGGGCAGCGGCACCTCGCTGATCCGCGTCTCGAGCCGGTTGATCAGCTCGTCGACGTCCGCCAGGTCCAAACTCTCGTCCATCTCCCCGTTCTCCTCCCGGGCTCGTGCTCACGGGGTGCGGCACGGTGTGGCGCGCCGCGCGCGAGGCGCGTCCTCACCGGTTCGGTGGCATGCACCTGGAGCCACCGAAGAGGGTGGTTGGCGGGTCGCCCGCGGACTCGGTCAGCTGCAGCTCGCGGATCCGAACCTCCAGGTCCGCCACGAGGTCGTCGATGTCGTCGAACTCCTTGCGTTCGCTGTCCGGCATGGGAAGTCCTCTCCTCCTCGGTTCTCCTCGTCCTGGTGCGGTCCGGTGCACCACCGGGCTGGCGTGCCCGCGCCCCGCGCTCAGCCCGCCATGCCTACCCCGACCATGACGGGTTCGATGACGTCCCGCATGTCGGCGGCGGGCGCATCCGCGTGCGGGGCCTGTGCCTCCGGAGCCGTCAGGCCGGAGTCGGCGGGGATCCGGAGCAGCAGTTGGGCGGCCAGCTGGTCGTTGGGCGCGTGTGCGGTGTCGGTGACGAGGAGCTGCCCGGGGGCCGGCAGCATCTCCTCGAACAGCAACGGACCGGTGTCCTCGGCGGCTGCCCGGGCGGCCAGTAACCGGTCGAGCTGGCGCAACGCCGGCAGGCTCGCCAGATCGAGCGGAACCGGGCGCCCGCCCACGGGTGCGGCGAAGACCCAACGGGGCAGGCGGCGGCGCCGCACCAGGCGGCCCAACGCGCGGAACTTCTCGTCCGGGTCGGCACCGGCCTCCCACAGCTCGTCGGGGTGGACCCGCCACTGTGCGCAGCTGAGGACGAGCAGCTTCCCGACGGTGATCCGGGGCAGGTGGTCCCTGCCGGGGAAGGCCGCCAGGGCGCCGCCCCAGCGATAGCCGGTGCGGGCGCCGCGCGGGCCGGCGGTCCGCAGCAGCGCGAGCACCACGTCCCACGGTGGTGAGGGAGCTCGGGTCGCGTGGTAGATCGGCCACACACGCGCACCGTGCGCCTCGGCGATGACCTCCCTGCCGTCCCGCCGCACCGTAATTTCGTGCAACGGCAGGTAATCCTGGATCGGGTGGTAACCGTAATAGGCCCGCCGGTCCGGATCCCCGGTCCACAACGGGGTGTAGTGCGGGCGCCGCACCGCGTTCGCCGCACGCTCTCCCAGTGGGGGCACCAAGACCTCGACGAACCGGCCGCCCTGGATCCGTTCCACTTCCCGCAGGAACTCGCGGTACTCCACGACGAGATCGGGCTCGGCACCGCTCAACTTGCGCAGCCCGTCGCAGAAGCGCGCATCCAGCACGCCCGGTGGCCCGACAGCTTCCAACACCGCGAGCGGTTCTCCCGCGTTCGGCGGCAGCGGACGCAGCACGCAGTCGGCGGGCCAGTCCCATTCGGCGCCCGGAGCATCGAGAACGTCGAGCAGCTCGCCGGAGATGTCGACCGTTCCGCCGGGTTCGTCCGGCTGGTTCGCCAGCAGTGTCAGGAAGTGTGCGTACCCGGAGTCGGGATCCCGCGGTTCCGGCCACCCGACGCGTGACGTGGTCGGCGTCCGGTACTCGGGGTGGTCGAACAGGAACCGGCGGACGAGGTCCGGCACCGGGTTGGGCCGGGCGTCGACCAGTTGGAGCACGTGGTGGTAGATGGCGGGGGCGTCCGCCTCCACCAACGCGGCGAGCCGCTTCACCAGCCGCATGGCCATTCCGAACCGGCGTAGGGCCGCGGCCGGCACGATTGCCGTTCCCTGCCGGTAAACGTCGACGAACTCGCTGCCCACCCCGGACTCCGCCGGGGGAGAGGTCCACCAGCCACCGACCCGGTCGGTGACCTGGCTGCTCGGCTGCACCACGCCCAGCGTCGCGAGATGGGTGAGGAACCCGGTGAGCACCTCACGGGACCGAGGGTCGCCGGTCCGCGTGCCGAGCAGGCGGGTGAGCAGCTCCGGCCACAGCAGGGGACCGTTGGCCAGGGCCCGGCGCACCGCCCGCAGCGCCGGCGTTTCCCGAAGCCGCACCTCCCGCATCCGCGACCGGTCCGCCGGATCCATCACCCAGCTCACGAACTCCGTGCCATCCGGCCAGTGCAGCCCGGTCAGGGAAACCTCGACCGACGTCAGGTCCCCGCCGCACCGGATCTCCTCCAGCGCGTGCCGCGAGGTGTGCACGTTGGACATGTGGTGGCTCGCGCACTGGCCCGCGATCGCCGGTGAACCGTCCATTGTGGATATCAGGGTGTCGTTCTTCCTCGGATTCTCCGAAACCGGGGCGAGAGCCAGATGACCGAACCAGGTTCGGGGCGTGGTCTTGGCCGCGCCCCGACCGACCAGCCGCCACAGGTAGTCCGAGCGTTGCCGCAGCCGCTTGCCGTCCCACCGCTCGCCCGCGGCCAGCCGCCGCTCGATGTCGGCCAGCACCTCCGGCGCGTCGTTGGCGAGCGCGGCCGAGCCCACCGGGGAGGACCGCAGCAGCAGCCAGGGCAGGCCCTGCAGGCGGCGCCGCTCCACGGCGAGCTCGCGCACGAGCCGCGTGTCCAGCTCGACCAGCTGGCGTGCCTCGGCCACCACCGACCGCAGCTGCGCGGCCAGTGTCGCGTCCCCGAACGCGGCGGCCCGCTCGGCCAGGCGCACGCGTTCGTCGTCGGCGACCGGGACCCCCCGGTGGAACGCCCGCCGCAGCTCCAGCACGGCGACCCGCTCGGCATCGGTCAGTTCGGGACGCGGGACGAGCTGCCTGCCCAGCCGCTCCGCGAGCGTCCGCGCGCTCCGGCGGTAGGCGCCGGCCGCGGCATCGGTCCTGGCGAGCAGGGCGAACAGCTCCGGGCAGCCACCGGCCAGCCACAGCCGTACGGGAAGCCCCGCCAGCCGGAGCAACGCGGCTCCGCCCGGCATCGCCTCCCCCGGCCTAGGCGGCACCACCCTCGACCTCCGCGGGGGTGGCCAGCGTCTCGGCGAGCAGGACCTGCCGCGCGGCGGGCAGTCCGGCCCGGTTCCAGTGGAAGACGACGTAGAACGCGGCGGCGCGGCGCGGCCCCACGCATGCCTGGCGGGTCTGGAAGTACTCGCTCCGCCAGCCGTGCGCCACCGACAGCGCCTCGCCGCGGTGCCGCTCGACGACCCGCTGCGCCCATCCCGGCAGCAGCCCGAGTAGGACGTCCGGGGCGTCCCAGAGGCGACGCAGCCTGGGTGCGGCGTCGTCCACGCCGGCGGCGGTCCGGGCCTGCGTGGACAGCCGGCGCCCGGTCTCGGTCCGGACCCGGTCCCAGACGTCCCAGTGCTCACAGCCCTCGACGCCCAGGCCCTCGAACACCGCGCGCAGCATGAGCAGCGAGACCGCCCACGTCGAGGCGGGCTCCGGGCCGTCCCGGCCGTGCACGGCGAGCCAGGCCAGGGAGTCCACGGTGAACAGGTCGTGCACGTGCCGCATCGAGGCCGGACCGCCGAACAGGTTCGCCTCCGGCTCGTAGACCGCGGGCAGCACGGTCGCCACCCCGCTGTGCCCGCGCAGCTCCTCGCTCCACCCGAGGATCCGCCGGCGCGTCTCCTCGTAACGGTCGGGTGCGGCCTGGAAGCGGACGCGCAGACCGGGCGGCTTGTGCATGAAGAAGAAGTTCGTGGCCAGCCCGCGGTCGAGCAGTTCGTGGGCGATGTCGGAGACCAGCCCGTACAACGCGGTACGTGCGTCGGCACGGGGCACGAGCCCGACCTGCACCCATTCCCGGTCCGGGGTGTCGGTGAGCGCGCCCAGCCCGCCGGCGAGGAACGCGCGTTGCGCGTCGGCCAGCGCGGGGTCGCCCGGGGGCGCGCCACGGAGGGTCCGCAGGCACCCGGCCAGCAACTCGGTCAGCGGCAGCGTGCGCCCGGCGACGACAACAGCACCGCCCGAGACGGGCGGGTCCGTGCCGGAACCGTCGTGGTCGTGATGTGCAACCATGTAACTACCCTCGGTAGTGCCGATGAGCTGAGGATGACTCCGCACCGGCGAGTAGGAAAATGGTTGCCCGACCATTCACCGGATCGTGAGAACCGCTCACGCCTGGTTCGGCGAGAACGGGTCGAGATCGATTTCTCTCCGCCCGTGGTCGGGCCCGCCATCGTCGTTTCCGGCGGCGTTCGCAGCTTTGTGGCGGGATCAGGGCACTCGTCCGGCCTACGATGTTCGTGCTGCGCGAGCCCGCACGCCGGGCCCCGCGGACCGAACCGCGGAGCCCGGCGAAATATGGCCGCCGCAATACCTGGCGCGGAAACCGCTCTCGATGCGGCCGCTTTGCGGGCACGCAGGCGTGGTCAGAAGTGGTAAAGCACCTCGGTGACCTCACTGGTGATGCTGGTGAGTCCGGTGACCGCGCAGTCCGGGTTCGTGTGGCCCACGACCGGGAGCGCCGTGATGTAGGTTCCCCGCAAGGGACCGGTGAGGGTCTTACCGCTCACCCCAAGGGTGCCGTCCTCGGCTACGAAGTCAACGCGAATCTCGAAACGGCTCTTTTCCTCGCCGGGAGACCAGTTGATCGTTCCCTCTCCGACGAGTTCCACCTGTGCGGGGCACGGGTTGGTTCCCGGCACGCTCGACGCCGTGCCCGTCCAGGGAGCGATGACCGATGACCGCAGGTTCGGGTAACTGCCGGTGGGGGACATACAGTTGGAACCGCCACCGGTGCCGGTCCAGGTCGTCTCGGTCTTCGTGGCCGTCAGCGGCTCCGCCAAGTTGAACTGGACGTTGTAGGTACAAGCCAACTCGACATCACCGACTGCATTGGCGGATGCGGCCCCCGGCGCGGTCACCGGACCGACGAGTGCGCCGAACAAGAAGGTCATCAAGAGACGGAACAAGCGCATCGTGCGGCCTCCTCGTGCTTGGTGACTTACTGGATACGCTATGGCTGAAGGCACAATGGTCAGCTGCCCGGGCGACCTGCACGAGTCCCCAATAACCCGACATATCCAGGGGAAACTCGTCCAGAACCTCCCGAAGGTGCTGGCGGGTGAGAAGGCGTGGATGTGTTGTGCTGGCACTGCCAGATCAAGTTCGGGGTGACCGACGGTCCCGTGACTTCGGGGACAGTGTGGGCGGGAGAGGAAGTGTGCGCACGTTCCTCCCGCGCTACGACATCAGATTCGCGGCGACCGTGGCGCCCAGTTCCCAGCAGCTTTCCAGGTCTGCCTTGGATGGCTCGCCCATCACCTCCACGGGTGCGGCAGCCTTCTCCCAGCCCAGCCCCTTGGTGACGCTCTCCACGCTGCGCACCGCACCCTCGGTGCCCTGGTTGCCGTGTACGTACAACCCGTACGGCCGCCCCCGCGTGGAATCGAGGCAGGGGTAATAAATGAGATCGAAAGCATGCTTCAACGCGCCACTCATGTATCCCAGGTTTGCCGGCGTGCCAAGCAGATAGCCGTCCGCCTCGAGCACGTCTACGGCGGTAACGGCGAGAGCGGCCCGCCGCACCACCTCGACACCCTCGATCTCCGGCGTGGTGGCCCCGGACATCACCGCCTCGAACATCGCCTGCAGGTGCGGCGAAGGGGTGTGATGAATGATCAGCAACCTGGCCACGCCGCGAGCCTCCCCCGCGACCCCGCGCGTACGCAACCCCAGCGGGCGCAGTCCGGACGCGCGTCGGTCGGACCCACCCGGCCCCGGCCCGGCCTGGACCGGTGGCAGGATCGGACACCGTGCTCATCGACGAGGTGCACGTCTACTCGATCCCGATGCGGACCCGCTTCCGCGGCATCACCGTCCGGGAAGGCGTGCTGCTGCGCGGACCGGCCGGCTGGGGCGAGTTCTGCCCCTTCGTCGAGTACGACGACCGGGAGGCGGCGGCCTGGCTGGCCACCGCGCTGGAGGCCGCGGAGCGCGGCTGGCCCGAGCCGGTTCGTGACCGCGTCCCGGTGAACTGCACCGTGCCGGCCGTGGACCCCGAGGAGGCCCACCACATCGTCACCAGCTCCCACTGCCGGACGGCCAAGGTCAAGGTGGCCGACCACCCCGGGTCCGCCACCGAGGACGCGGCGCGGGTCGAAGCCGTGCGCGACGCGCTCGGCCCCGGCGGCCAGGTACGCGTCGATGCCAACGGCGCCTGGGAGGTTGACACGGCTGTCGACCGGATCCGGCAGCTCGACCGCGCCGCGGGCGGCCTGGAGTACGTCGAGCAGCCGTGCCGCACGGTCGAGGAACTGGCCGCCGTGCGGCGGCGCGTCGACGTCCGTATCGCCGCCGACGAGTCGATCCGCCAGGCTGGCGATCCGTTGCGGGTCGCCCTCGCCGGTGCCGCCGACGTCGCGGTGCTCAAGTGCGCCCCGCTGGGCGGCGTGCGCCGCGCCCTCGAGGTCGCCACGGCGGCCGGGCTGCCGTGCGTGGTCTCCTCCGCGCTGGAGACCAGCGTCGGGCTGGCCGCCCAGCTCGCGCTCGCCGGTGCCCTGCCCGAGCTGGAGTTCGCCTGCGGGCTGGGCACGCTCGCCCTGCTCGAGGGCGACGTCGTCGCCGACCCCCTGCTCCCGGTGAACGGCGAGCTGCCGGTCCCGCGCACCCCGCCGGCACCCGATCCGGAGCGGCTGGCCGCGGCCACGCCCGCCGACCCCGCGCGCACCGCATGGTGGCGGGACCGGCTGCGTCGGGTGGGGGTGGTGCGCACAGCACGGTGACGGGCGGAGCGAGCATCGCGACGGGAGCGACAAGTGCGCAGCGGAGCCCGGAGGCGAGCAATCCGACACCGGATGATTAACCCGAATGGGTGGACGATTGCGCTGGACGGCGGACTGTCCGGCGGTCAATGCGGCAAAGATCACCCTCTCCTCGTTACGGTTTTCAGGTGAAGACAGCCATCCGTGGAGCCCGGCCGCGGTCCGCGGCTGGCCTTCCCGCCCTGAGCCCCGACCAGGTGGTGGACGCCGCCATCCGGCTCACCGAGGAGCACGGACTGGACGGCTGGACTATCCGGCAGCTGGCCGCCGCCATCAGAGCCTGGCCGGCGGTGGTGTACCACCACGTCGGCGATCGGGAAGCGGTCGTCGACGCCGTGCTGCAAAGCGTGGTCGCCGGGATGCCGGTGCCCGCCGACGACCTGCCGTGGCGGGACTGGTGGCACCGCTTCCTGGTCGACGGGCGGGCCACCCTGCGCCGCTACCGCGGCGTCGCGCGGCGGCTGGCCACCCGCGGACCGACCGTCCCCGCCATGCTGGCCATCGCCGACCACGGCATCCGCGTGCTGCGTCGCGCCGGCTTCGGGGCCGAGTCGTCCGACGTCTACCAGGTCCTGGTGTCGTCGTCGTTCCTGATGGTCGCCCTGGAGGACGAGTGGGCGGCCGACCCGTCCCTGCGCAGCCGCACCGCCGCCGTGCTCGCCGCACACCGGGACCGCGAGGACATGCCGGGCCTGGCCGCGCTGGCGTCACTGTGGCACCGCACATGCAACGACCAGGAGACGTTGCGGGCCCGTGACGAGTGGTTCTTCGGCTACGCCGTCGACCGCGCCCTGGACGCCGTCCAGGTCCGGCTCGACATCCTGACCGCGAAGTGAGTTCGCACCCGCGGTGGGTGTTGCCTTCCGGCGGCGGGTGACGGCAACGAGTCGTGAGTGGACTGGCGCCGTTGCTCGTGGGGTCCTTTCGCTGCCAGCGAAAGGACCTACCGTTGAGTCCGTTCGGCCCATACCTGCGGGTCAGTCCGTGAAACGTCCGATGAGCAGGAACCTGTGTCAGAACGTGTTCGGAAAGCATGCCGTGCGGGTCCACTGATCGTGACCGTGGCGTGTGGCTCCGACCGCTGCCGGCAAAGATCGAGCGATCTGTGGCGCCGGCCCCAGCCTTGCGGACACCCGCTCAGAGCGCCTGCTTGAGCAGCGGCTCCGCATCCCGCTCCAGCACGCGGTGCTGGCGGCTGGTCAACAGCGCCACGCTCGCCGAGTGGCCGGGCCCGGGGTGCAGGTCGTAGAGCCGCACCGGCGAATCGAGGGCCTGCTTGGCCGTCCACCGCACCAGCCGGGCCGGCTCGTCCGGTCCGGAAACCTCCACCGTGGCCACCCCGGCCGCCAGGCCGTGCCCGGTGGCCTTGAGCACTGCCTCCTTGCGCGTCCAGTAGGTGAAGAACGCGGTGGCACGGGCCTCGGTGGGCACGGTGTCGAACACGCGTCGCTCCGCGTCGGAGAGCACGTGGTCGACCAGCGACTGCTCGACGTTGCGGGCGTGTGCCTCGACATCCAGCCCGACCGGAACGTCCCGCACGACGGCCAACCCGACCCGCTCTCCGGAGTGGGTCAGCGAGAAGTCCAGGCCGGCCGGCGGATCCAGACGTGGCTTGCCGTGCGGGCCACCGCAGTGCAGGCAGTCCGTGGCGAACCGGAGATCGCGCGGGTCGCGTCCGGTGTGGCTGGCCAGCACCAGCCGCACCATGGCGTGCCCGACGAGGTAGCGGAACCGGTCCTCGTCGCGACGGAACCGGTCGAACCGTGCCTTCTCACCGTCGTCGAGTAGGTCGAGCAGACCGTGCAGATCCGGGTCCGGCCCGGCCCACCACACCTGGCACTCCGCCTCGGCCAGCGCGTCCAGCTCGATCACGTGCCCTTCCTCCCACTCGTCGCCGGTTCGACGCTACCCGGCTGCCCACCACCACGGGTCGGGTTTGGCGCAACCTCACGCCCCGCCGGTTGCCGGGTGGCAGGTCTGCAAAGACTTTCAGGATCACTGTCCCAGTAACTGGGTTACCCCCGAAATCCTAGCAGTACTGGTTGCAAGTATTTGCAACAGATACGGTCCGTCGGCAACGGGTAGTAAGGAGGGCCGATGGACAGGAACATCCCGGAGCGGCGTGAGCCGGACCAGCAGTGGTGGCGTGACGCCGTGATCTACCAGGTCTACATCCGCTCCTTCGCCGACGGGAACGGCGACGGAGTGGGTGATGTCAACGGCATCCGGGGTCGCCTCGACTACCTCGCCGATCTCGGCGTCGACGCGTTGTGGATCAACCCCTGGTATCTCTCCCCGATGGTCGACGGTGGCTACGACGTTGCTGACTTCCGCCGGCTCGACCCGTTGTTCGGCACGGTGGCCGACGCGGTCGCGCTCTTCCAGGAAGCGCACCGCCGCGGCCTCCGCGTCATCGTCGACCTGGTTCCCAATCACACCAGCGACCAGCACGAGTGGTTCCGGGCTGCGCTACGGGCGGACCCGGGCAGCCGCGAGCGCGCCCGCTACCACTTCCGCGACGGCCGTGGAACGAATGGGGAACTGCCGCCGAACAACTGGCGCAGTATCTTCAACGGTCCCGCCTGGACGCGGATGCCGGACGGACAGTGGTACCTCCACCTGTTCACGCCCGAGCAGCCGGATCTCAACTGGGACAACGCCGAGGTGCGCGAGGAGTTCGACGACGTGCTGCGGTTCTGGCTCGACCGTGGGGTTGACGGCTTCCGCGTCGATGTCGCGCACGGCTTGGTCAAGGACCCGGGTTATCCGGACGAGGTCGAGGAACTGACTCCGGGCCTTTTCACCCACGCCGAGGGGATGGATCACCCGTTCCTGGACCGTGAGGAGGTCCACGAGATCTACCGCCGCTGGCGCAAGGTCCTGGACTACTACCCGGGTGAGCGGATCGCCGTGGCCGAGGCGTGGGTGTTCCCACCGGAACGGCTCGCCCGCTACGTGCGCCCGGACGAGCTGCACCAGGCGTTCAACTTTGACTTCCTGCAACGCCCGTGGAGCGCCACCGAGCTCCGTGCCGGGATCGACAACGCGATTGCGGCCACCGCCTCGGTCGGCGCCTCGCCAACGTGGGTGTTGTCCAACCACGATGTGGTGCGCGTGGTCAGCCGGCTCGGCCTACCCGCTGATACCGACACCAAGGAATGGTTGCTGAGCGACGGCACCATGCCCCGGGCCGATCTCGAGCGGGGACTGCGGCGTGCGCGTGCCGCCGCGCTCCTCACCCTGGCGCTGCCCGGCTCGGCATACCTCTACCAGGGCGAGGAGCTGGGCCTGCCGGAAGTGGCCGACCTGCCGGAGAACGTGCTGCAGGACCCGATCCACCGACGTAGCGGCGGCACCGAGAAGGGCCGGGACGGTTGTCGGGTGCCGATGCCGTGGAGCGCGGAGGAACCGAACTTCGGATTCGGTCCCGGTGGGGAGCCATGGCTGCCGCAACCCTCGGAGTGGGCAATGCTGTCGGTGACCGAGCAACGTCAGGATCCGGAATCGACATTGCTGCTGCACCAATCGGCGCTACGGCTGCGTCGGTCGTTGCCGGTAAGTGGGGAGCTGAGGTGGAACGAGGACGCTCCGGCAGGCGTGCTCGACTTCTGGCGTGGCAGCGCGTTGCGTTGCTTGGTCAACCTGGGCACGGAACCGGGCGAGCTGCCCGAGCACGACCGGCTGCTGCTGGCAAGTGGCCCGCTGCCGCGGGAAGGCGGGCGAACAATTCTGCCCGTCGACACGGCGGTCTGGTTGCGGTGAGGTGATGTCCGGAAGCGGCCACCCGGGTGATTCAGGCTCCCGGGAACCAACCAGCATGCCTTAACGTCCGACTGCTGTCGGTACCACGGCATATGATGTTGGTACACCGACAGCAGTCGAGTGAGAGAAGGGTCGAGTGGAAGGAACCTGTCATGAACGAGGTGCCCTTGCCTCGCGGCGACAGGCGGTTCCAGATCTCGCAGCGCGGCGTCTTCGTGTGTGGCGGAGGGTCAACGGCCTGAAAGGCCGGCCGCTCCAACTACGCGGGGAAGCCGCGAGGGAGTGGAACTGCCCGCCGACCGGATCGGCCCCGGGGGAGAACTGATCCGGTCCGACACACGAAAAGCGCCCGTTGAGCCCAAGACCGTTCAACGGCATCACGCCTCCTCGCACGGGATGTGCGAGGAGGCGTTGCTCATTGACAGCCGCCGTGACCGTCTTCGGCGGGTGGGTGACCAGGCTTGTGCCGCAGGAAGGCGCCGCAGTTTGGCTCGACGGTACCCGGAACCGCAGGTTGGAACGATGGTTCTCGATCCGGCCCTGAAAGTTTTCCGCTTCCTCCTGGATCGCGGCGGCGACCTCGAAAACGTTTTCCTTGTCAACTAAAAGTCTTGGTTGACTCGATATATGATCGTCCGGAGACTGCGACGGCGGCATCACGCACCCCCTGGCCGTTGCTGGAATACGACGCCAGCACGCCGGACGTTGGTGGAAGGTTCGTGTCCGTGCCACCGGTGCCACAGCACAACCGACCAGGGGAGCAAGATCGCCTCTTCGTATTACTCCGTTCGTTGACAAGCCGCTCAGGGAATGACGTCGAACGCGTTGGGCAGCCCCAGCCGGTAGCTGATCCGGTCCTGCACCTTGAAGGGCTCGAACTCCGGGGGCTGGTAGAGCGTGCGGATCGTGCAGCGTGGTGCGTTCGAGCCCGCACGGTCCAACAGGGCGTTCACCGCCTCCCGCGCCGCCTCATTCGCCCCCTCCATCGTGGCCAGGTCCATATCGTTGCGGACGTAGTCGGCTGCGAGGAAGAAGTTCGGGATGCGGGTCCTCGCAGTTGGCCGGTTGTCCCATGTGCCTACGGGGTGGATCAGCAACGGCTCCTCGTTGCGTACGTGCGGTCTGCCGGCGTCGACGAGCGTCGGCGCGACGGACCACGAGTGCAGGAGGTCGTCGGGAAGGACCTCCTCACCGGTGTCCTCCAGGCTGTCCTTGATCTGTGCCCATGCCTCGCGTGCGACCTCCTCGCGGGTGCACTGCTTGGCCGTCTTTCCGAAGAGCATCCCTTCCTTCTCCCACTCCGAGAGCACGACGGACAGACAGTCGTGGACGGTGCCATCGCCGTATTCACGGGCGAAGTCCCGTCCCGGCCAGAACTGTGCCTGGCTGATGGAGGTCACCGACCAAGGAGACTCGACGTAGTCGATGTGGCCCGGGTTCAGGGGAGTGCGACGTCGTAGGAAGAACTGGACCCCGATCATCCAGTCCGTCTTCAGCTTCCGTGCGCGGGCGAGCTGCGGATCCGCGGCAATGATGTCCCTGTTCCACAGTGGAATCGCACGCTCGATCGGGACCGCGCAGATGAACCACTCGGCATCGAGCTGTCTCAGGTTTCCCTTGGGATCCCGGATCCCTGCGGACGTGACGCGCCTTCCGTCGTAGGCAAGACCTTCAACCGTCCAGCCGATCTTGAACTCGACACCCAGACTCGTGAGATGCTGGACCCAGGGGTCGATCCAAGCTTCGTTGGTCGGCGCGTCGAGGATGCGGTCCACTGGACCGTCGTTTCCGCGACCCAATGCGTTGTACAGGAACGCTTCGACGATGCGTCCGATGGTGTTGGTGCTGGCGTGCTCAGCCTTCGTGGCCACGATGTTCCTCGTGATGCCCACCGCCAGCAGCGCGCGGAAGTCGTCGGACCAGCGATCGGCGCGGACGAAGTCCCACCACGCAACCTGCTCCCACTGGCCGAAGCGACGCTCGTCGCAGCTCGTCAGGTAGACGAGTACGCGGTTGGCGAAGAACAGTGCCTCGTGTGGCGGGAGATTGCACACAGTCTCCAAGTACGCCTGCAACGCCTTCCGGAGACCATCGGGATCGAACGCAGGGATATCCAGCTTGGTTGGGATCGGGAGATCGGCCCTGCCGTGGCGGCGTGCGAACAGGACTTGGCTGACTGCGACGAGGTTGTCGTGGACACCGTTCGAATTGCCCGGGAAGGGGATCTTGCGCATGGTGTCAGGAAGGTTTTTGTAGAACCCGGGGAAGAACCGGAAGCCGTGTTCGCCGGGAAGGTCCGCTCGGCCTTCGCGTCCCGTGCCGGGGACCGGGATGCTGCGCGCCTTGCCGCCCAACGCGTTCCGTTCGTAGACCGTGACGTCAAAGCCTCTCTCGGCTAACTCGTGTGCCGCGGACAGGCCCGCGACCCCGCCTCCGAGCACCGCTACCGATCGTCCGGTGCGGGGGAGTGGGGTGGCGTTGGCGACGCCTCCTCCCGAGAGCCCGAGGCCGGCTGCTCCCGCAGCGGCCGTGGCGAGGAGGAACTGTCTGCGGGGTAAGCCGTGGGACGGGTCGTTCTCCATCGGGCACCTCCGGGAGCGCGAGCCTGGTCAAGGGCTGCCGTGCACCTCAACTTCCCGCCGTGATCGACTCCGCGAAAGACGCGAGTGGATGATCCGCAGACCGCTGATTGGCCGCCGCCGTGCTGCTCTCCGTGCAGTCACCGGAGCCGTAAGTGATCACCGCTGGTCATCTGTGTCGCAAGCAGCCCTGTGCCGCGCTTGCCTCGTCCCGTGACCTAGGGATTTCGTCCCTGCGGCTCACGTTGGGTATGCTTCTGGCCGCTGCGGGCACGGCCCGCTGGTCCGGGTGGCGGAATGGCAGACGCGCTAGCTTGAGGTGCTAGTCCCCGATCAAGGGGGTGGGGGTTCAAGTCCCCCCTCGGACACCCGAACGTCGCATCCGTGCGACATTCCACGTGTCCGTGGTCAAGTGTGCCTGGCCACGGGCTTGTCGCATCCATCCCCGTTGTGTGTGTCTTCTCGCGGGGGTGGTGCTGGTGACCACCTCGGCAATTCGCCCGGTCGTTCCCCCGCCTACCGTGGGCGCGCGGGGCGGCCGTGCCGATGCCGCCGCTGCGACTTCCCACCGAGCGCTCCCACTTCCCGCTGTGCCCGCCCCTCGGGCGGTCCCACTGGTCTACGGCCTGTCCGTGGTGGACCACCGGGACCGGATTGCTGACCAGGCGGTGTTGCGGGCCTTGGGCGGTCGCAGAGCGGGCGGGGACGCGCCTGATCCACCGCGCCCGCCCTCTCCGCGAATTCCTCTATGATCGGGCCGGCTTTCCGGTCGCCTGCCCACTCGGCAATGGCCGGTCGACCGCATGTAGACCGCGAGCCAAGCCAGGATCCGTACTCATGCACGACACCACCCGTGGCGCCAGCCGATCTCCACCGTTGGATCGTGCTTCTTGGACCACCTGGTGGGCTGACGGGCCTGGAGATCTACTCAGGCGTGCTTGACGTCGGCGGCGTCGTGGAGGCCGAGAATGTCGATGGCCTGTCGACGCATCTCGACCTTGCGGATCTTGCCGGTGACCGTCATGGGGAAGTCGTCCACGACGTGCACGTAGCGGGGGATCTTGTAGTGGGCGAGCTTGCCGAGGCAGAACTCGCGAAGGCTGTCAGAGGTAAGCGGCTCGGCGTCGGGCCGTAGCCGGACCCAGGCCATCAGCTCCTCACCGTAACGGGCGTCGGGGACACCGATCACCTGGGCGTCGAGGATGTCGGGGTGCGTGTAGAGGAATTCCTCGATCTCCCGGGGATAGATGTTCTCGCCGCCGCGGATGACCATGTCCTTGATACGACCGGTGATGTTGATGTAGCCCTCGTCGTCCATGACGGCGAGGTCGCCGGTATGCATCCAGCGCGCCGAGTCGATGGCTTCGGCGGTCCTGTCCGGCTGCTCCCAGTACCCGAGCATCACCGAGTAGCCACGGGTGCACAGTTCACCGGGAGTACCCCGCGGCACGGTCAACCCGGTTTCGGGGTCGACGATCTTGACTTCCAGGTGCGGGCCGACCCGGCCGACGGTGGAGACCCGGAGCTCGATGGTGTCGTCGGCCTGGGTCTGGGTGGAGACGGGAGAGGTTTCCGTCATGCCGTAGCAGATGGACACCTCCCGCATCCCCATGCGCTCGATGACCTGTTTCATCACCTCGATTGGGCAAGGCGAGCCGGCCATGATCCCGGTGCGCAGGCTGGAGGTGTCGTAGGTGTCGAAGGACGGGTGGTTGAGCTCGGCGATGAACATCGTTGGCACGCCGTAAAGGGAGGTACACCGCTCCTCGTCCACTGTGGCCAGTGTTGCCTTGGGATCGAAGGACGGCGCCGGAATGACCACGCACGCGCCGTGCGACGTCGCGGCAAGGTTTCCCATCACCATGCCGAAGCAGTGATAGAACGGCACCGGGATGCAGATCCGGTCGGCCTCGGTGTAGCCGCACAGCTCTCCGACGAAGAACCCGTTGTTCAGGATGTTGTGGTGCGACAACGTCGCACCTTTCGGGAAACCCGTAGTGCCCGAGGTGTACTGGATGTTGATCGGGTCGTCGGCGGAGAGCGATGCCTGCGCCTCGTCCAAGGCCGACCGATCGGTCGCGCGGCCGCGCTCCACGAGTTCGGCCCATTCCGGTCGGCCCAGGAGCAACACGTCCCGCAGGCCCGCGCACCGTGGGCGGACCTCCTCGATCATCGCCGCGTAGTCGGAAGTCTTGAAGGACGGCGCGGCCACCAGCACCGAGACGCCGGACTGGTTGAGCACGTACTCCAACTCGTGCACGCGATACGCGGGGTTGATGTTGACCAGAATCGCCCCGAGCTTCGCAGTCGCGTACTGGACGAACACCCACTCCGCGCAGTTGGGCGCCCAGATACCGACGCGATCGCCCTTTCTGACACCGAGTTCGAGCAACCCCAGTGCCACTGCGTCGATGTCGGCGGCGAGCTCGCGGTAACGCCACCGCCGGCCGCTCGGCCGGTCCACCAGAGCGTCGTGGTCGGGGAACCGTGCTGCCGTGCGGTCGAGGTTACCGCCGATCGTGTCGCCGAACAGCGGCACATCGGATGTTCCGGACGCATACGACGGCAGGGCGCGGACGACCATCGCTCCTCCGGGCAGTTAATGGACATTAACCGGTTCGGGTGACCGCGGAACGTACGGCCCGCACCGGTCGAGCGTCAACACCCGTTCGGGTTAATGGGCTGGTGTGTGCCGAGGTCAGGCGGCGGGTGCCCACGCGTTCGAGGAGGCAGTGCACGATGCGATCACGCAGAGACTTCGACTCGGTGCGCCGTCGATCCTTGACGTCGGTCCAGATCTCTGCGAACCCGTCCTTCAGATCAACGCATCAACGCCTACCTGATGCGTTGTATCCGCAAGAGATGCAAGCGGTTCCGGCCGTTCCACAGGGTCCCGCCTGCCGGCAACGCATCATCAGCCAACATCGCGGGCTCTTCGCCCACTGGGCATCGACGCCCAACGCCTGGTGATCAGGACGGCACGAGCGGAGTGACGGAGGCCGTCACATTCCGTTCTGTGGGAGCCAGGAGGTGAGACAAGGAACGAGCACACTGGACTGGACGCAGTGCAGTGCGACAGCGAAATAGACGGCTCGGCGTCGGCGAGGCACGCAAAGAGGGAGAGCACCGCGGACACGCGCCACAAGCGCACTCCTCGACAGGGGCTACCGCAGCCAGCGCCAGTGACGTGTGTCCCGGGGTACGTAGGACGGCACTGACGCCCTACGTTGCGGTTCGGCGCGCAGCCCGCGACCGTGCGGATGCCGTCGGCGGCGAATGGGCGGTTGCCGGACCGGCCCCGGATCTTGACTGTCGCTTCCGCCCTCCGATCCGAATCCGCTAGGAACTACAGGTCAAATGATTGAGATGTATGGGTGATATTGTCTTGACCCGTTCGGTCCTTTTTCTCAGAAATTTTGATTACGCGGATGCGTTGAACAGTGGTTGGCCTGGTCGGCCCAGCAGGGTCCTGAACTGGTAAGACCGAGCTGTCCGGGTCGACGGGCAGCGTGCTGCGGGGCATCCGGTGTGTCGGGCGTCGATGTTGTGCGGCACTGTGGCCTGGGTTACCTTTGAAGAGTGAGGTTGACGAAGTCGTGATGTGGTGCGTTCACGGACGACGCGCAGTGCTCACGCTCGTAGGGTCGAGAATCCCCGTTTCGGGAATAAGTGCGGACAACTGATCTTATGAGGTTTCTCCGTGAAGTTTGCCGTGTTCGGTGTAGGTGAGGACAAGTCCGGAGCGGGCGATGTCGCCGGTGCGGCAGGGGCGCGCGGTGATTCTGTGGAGCACGCACCAGGGTCGCGGGCCCATCGCGTGTTCCCGGTGCGGGGCAGGCGGGCGAGCGGGGTGGCGTGGCAGCAGCTGTCGACATCGCGGACGCGGCCGTTGTGGGGCTTCCCGGCGGGGGTGTGGATGCCGACTCCAACGCATTGACGGCCTTTGTTGCGACCAGAGACCAGCTTGCCGAGAAAATGTCAGTAATGGTACTCGTGTCGCCCGTTCGGGAGATGCTGGCAGTGTTTCCGCTGTTTAGTGAACGGCAGTAAGAAACGAGTTTTTGGGCCAATTTTTGCGTACCTTTTAGCGAAATACTCTGGGGGCTTCGTGGTGCGTATTCTTGTCGTTGTCGAAGATGCTGGCACGGCGAATGACGTTGCGGGGAGCCTGCGACGGATCGGGCATGAGACGCAAGTCGTGAACAGCGGAGCGGAAGCGCTGAACCGCCATCAGCACGCCCACCTGGTGCTGCTCGACCTGAACCTGTCCGACCTGGACGGGATCGAGGTGTGCCGCGAGATCCGCGCCTCGAGCGACACCCCGATCATTGCCATCACCGACCGTGATACCGGCGTGGACGGGGTCCTGGTGCTGCAAGCCGGGGCGGACGACTGCGTCGTGCGGCCGTACGCCTTCCGGGAGCTCACTGCCCGCATCGAGGCCGTCGTGCGTCGAAGCCGGTTGGGAGGGGAAACGGCGCGGGCGATCAGCCGGGGGCCGCTGTACGTCGACGCGAACACGCGCGAGGTGCGGTTGCATGACCAGCAGATCAGCCTCACCCGGAAGGAATTCGACTTCCTGCACCTGCTGGCCTCGCAGCCGGAGACGGTGTTCTCCCGCAGACAGATCATCGCGAAGGTGTGGGATGACGTAGTCCCGACGTCGAGCCGGACCATCGACACCCATGTCAGCAACTTGCGAAGCAAGCTCGGTGCGAGCAGGTGGATCGTCACGGTCAGAGGCGTGGGCTTCCGTCTCGGCGGAGTGTGAGCTGGACGTCGTCCTGGGCAGACACCGCACGCGGTAGTCCGTGCGATGGCCTTGATCGTCGAAGGTGCTGGCGTGGAGCAGGGTCGCCATCCCCTGGCATGCGCGACCCTGCGCGACAGCGCGAACTCCTGTGCCGTAGCCACGGCCGACCTGCCCTACCAGGCTGACCGCGCGAAGTCGGTAGCAGAGCACACCCGGCACCGCCTGTCACCTGTCTTCTCGTCAGCCGTCACCGAAGGCTTCGCGTGTCGTTGCCGACACCCGGGCGCTCCGTGGCGACCTCCGAAAGAACTGACAAAGTTGGATTGATTTTGCTGTAACGTGACAACTTTGCCGAAGTATGACATTGCCGTCCTTGACACCTGGCATCGTCGCCACGAAGGATCGTCCGTGGTTCTGGGGGTTCGTCGACATCTGGCGCGTGTATTCGCAACGCGTCTCGTCGATGTCGCGAGGGAGGAGTTCATGGCCTGGGGACGAGACGTTGGAGTGCCGCCGCTCGGTGTCTGGACCTTCGTGAAATCGTCGGGAGGCATGGCGAATAGCTGACTGTCGGGGTTTCTTGTCGTCAACCGTTTCGTCATCCCGGAGAGGGTGCCGGTCAGTACCGCTGTTATCGGCATCGTGGTTCACTGCCTGGTGGGGCCGCGTTTCGGGTGCTTATTGAGATGGGTGGGAGGCTACCACCCGTCTCTTTCACGCATTCCTGCGGCGGAGAAACCGAGATTGGACACCAATGCTTTACGTGGGGGATGGGCAAGGTCGCACAATGACGGCGAACGACGTGATCCTCGCCGAGCTCTGCTCCGCACTGTTCGCGTCGCTTCCGCGGAGCGACCAGCGCAGGAAGGGCGTTGACTACTTGCGGGGCCTGCTCGAGGCAAAAGGACGAAAGTCCATCAGGAACATCGCGGCACGCGTCGGTGGACCCGCCACCGAGCAGAGCCTGCACCACTTCATCAGCAGCTCCACCTGGGACTGGATCCCGGTGCGCCACGCACTGGCCCGGTACCTGGTTCGGCACGCACCCCCACGCGCGTGGGTGGTACGGCCCATGGTCATCCCCAAGTCCGGGCGTCATTCGGTGGGCGTGGAGAGGCGGTTCTTCCCCGTAGCAGGCCAGGTGCTGAACGCTCAGCAGGCGGTCGGCGTGTGGGCTGCGTCGGACGAGCTGAGTGCCCCAATCCACTGGCGGCTGCACGTGTCGAAGGCGTGGTTGGACGACGGGCTCCGGCGGAACGGGCCGTCGGTCCCGCGCGGTGTCAGTGGGGAGACACTGGGCGACTGCGTGGTGGGGGCGTACCTGGCCATGGTTTCGCGTAGCGTGCTACCCACGCTTCCGGTCGTGGTGGACGCACCGGAGACGGACGTCCCCGCGTTGATCCAGACGCTTCGTGCCAAAGGAATGCCCCTGCTGGTCCGGATCAGCAGCACGCTTCGCCTCGCGGTGGCCGACCCGGCTCTGGCCGGGCACGGCAGCAACACCATGCCGGCGTACCAGATCTTGGCCGCGGCCCGCGGCAGGAGGCACCCGGTCGGGTGGCCGCACCACTACGCGGAGCCGACCGAGTGGAACAGTCCTCCCACCGTTGTTCGTGTCACGCTGCCACCGGTCCCGGCGGGAGCGACACCCGCGCAGCAGGACGAGCTGCTCCTGCTCGGGACAGGAAAGGCTGACGAGTCCTGGCCGACGGAGTTGTGGCTGACAGACCTGACCAACACCCAGCCGTCCACGCTGCTGCGGTTGGCCCGGCTGATCCATCGGGTCGACCGGGATCTTGTGGAGATCAGCGAGCAAGTCGGTATTCGGGACTTCGCCGGGCGGTCCTTCGACGGTTGGCACCGTCACGTGACGCTTGCATCCGCCGCGCACGCCGTCGCCGCCCTCACCACCCTCGCAGGGCGAAGGATGACATATCTGGACCGAGTTCCGATCCCAGCCCCGTGCCGGCGTACGAGGGGTCTTGAGCCGCGAGTCGGAGCCGAGCGAGGAACGGTCTCCCCATACGCGGCCAGGCGCTCGTAACACGGCGTTGGGGGG
>NZ_BMMK01000001.1:110344-146718 GCF_014645795.1 Longimycelium tulufanense
CCCCCCAACGCCAGTTCTTCTCGCCACGCCGCAATATTGGCCGCGCTCGACCGACGCTACCTCGATCGAGCGCGGCCATCTCATCCCAATCACGCGTGACGACAAAGGGTTCTCGTCCAGCCCGTGATCAGTTATCGGCCAGCCGCTCCCCTCCGATGTGTCGGGGTGGCCCGGCAGGAGAAGGTCGACCTGATGGATTTCGGGGTCACCTGACGAACTGCGGAACCGACCGTTGTGAGCGCTCTCCGGACGACGACAGGATTGGGATGTCCAACCTTCGTCGACAATTTGACAGTACGCCCGCCTGATCGACTTGTCCCGCTCGTCCGCCGAGGGAGCCCGAACGGCCATGATCAACGTTGCCGTCATCTACTACTCGTCCACCGGAAACCTGTACAAGCTCGCTGCGGCCGCAGCCGATGCCGCAGAGGAGGCGCGCGCACAGGTGCGGCTGCGCAAGGCGCCGGAGCTGTCCGCCGAGTCGATCGTGCCGGACAACCCCGGGTGGACCGAGGCATGGGCGGAGCACGCCGCGGTGACCCGGGACATCCCCGACGCCACGCTGGACGACCTCGAGTGGGCCGATGCCGTGCTGTGGGGAACGCCGGGCAGGTATGGCTTGCCCGCCGGTCCCCTCAAGCAGTTCATCGACCTGACCCTGCCGCTGCACAGCAGGCGGGGGCTGGTCAACAAGGTGATGTCCTCCTTCACCTCCACGGCCACGCTACACGGCGGGCAGGAAAGCACGATCCTCGCGTTGAACAACGCCTTCTACCACTGGGGTTCGATCATTGTTCCGCCCGGGGTCGCCGATCCCATCCAGCTCGCACCCACCAATGGCAACCCATACGGCGTGAGCGCCGTCTCGCGAAACAAGCCGGCGAACGTCGACGAGGACAATCTCGCCGCCATCAGATACCAGGCGCGGCGCACCGTGGAGATCACCAGCGCGCTTGTTCGCGGTCTCAGTGCCGCGTGACACAGGCGATTCGGTTGGGGCGGCGGCAAGAAGTATCGGAATGACAGACGACAACGCCTCCCGGTGTCCACCGCGGCCTCGCGGTCCGCTGGGCCCATTGCTCGTTCGATTGGAGACTTCTCGGTGGACAACGCACTGCTCGACACACGAGCAAGACCGGCTCACCAGCAACCAGTGTGGGGCGACGAGGCCCAGGTTCGGCGCGTGCGGCGGGAGCTGGCGGCCCAACCCGCGCTGGTCCGGGCAGAGGACGTGCAAACGCTACGTGCCGTCCTGACCCGTGTCGCGGTTGGGGAAGCCCATGTCGTGCAGGCCGGGGACTGTGCGGAGGACCCTGCCGAGTCCGACGCGGACTACGTGGCCCGCAAGGTGGGGCTGTTGGACGTCCTCGCCGGCACCCTCAAGATGAACGCGCGTAAGCCCGTGGTACGCGTGGGACGTATCGCCGGACAGCTCGCCAAACCTCGTTCCCGGCCCACGGAAGTCGTTGGCGGTGTCGAACTTCCTGTCTACCGCGGGCACATGGTGAACAGCCCGGAGCCGGACCCCGAGGGCCGGCGCCCGGATCCACTGCGGCTGCTGAGCTGCTACCAGGCGGCCAGCACGGTCATGGACCACCTCGGCTGGCGTGGTCCCGCGCGCCGCGCCGGCATTGACCCACCAGTGTGGACCAGCCACGAGGCGTTGCTGCTCGACTACGAGGTCCCGATGCTCCGCAGGGACTCCGCCGGGCGGCTGGTGCTCACCTCGACCCACTGGCCCTGGGTCGGCGAGCGAACCCGTCAGGTAGAGGGCGCGCACGTCGCGTTGCTCGCCGAGGTCGTGAACCCAGTGGCCTGCAAGGTCGGCCCGAGTATCACCGTCGACGAGTTGTTGGCATTGTGCGAACGCCTCGACCCACGGCGTGAGACGGGTCGGCTCAGCCTTATCGCACGGATGGGCGCGGACCTGGTCGCGGACAAGCTCCCCCCGCTTGTTTCGGCCGCACGCACAGCTGGGCACCCGGTCATCTGGCTGTGTGATCCCATGCACGGCAACACCGTCGTCACCTCGGACGGGCTCAAGACCCGGTACCTGGAGGCGATTCTGCGCGAGGTCCGGGACTTCCAGGACGCGGTGCGGGCCGCGGGTGGCGTCTGCGGTGGCCTCCACCTGGAGACGACCCCCGATGACGTCACCGAATGCGTGGTGGGCGCGAGCCGTGTCGACCAGGTCGGCGACAAGTACACGAGCTTCTGCGACCCGCGGCTCAACCCGGAACAGGCCGTCGCCGTGGCCTCCGCATGGTCCGGATGACCACGCGAGGCGGCGGCGCCACTGGAGGATGGATGCCAAGCAAGGATATGGAGAACAAGGTCGCGCTCGTCACCGGGGCGGCGGGCGGCATCGGTGCCGCCGTGGCCCGGAAGCTCGGCGAGCGCGGTGCGGTGGTTGCGGCGGTGGACCTGGATGCCGTTCGACTTCGGGAAATCGTCGAAAAGCTGGCCGCGGACGGGATTCGCGTGAAGGCGTTTCCCGCGGATGTCACCAGGGCTTCGGAGACGGAATCCGTTGTTGACGAGGTCGAACGTCAGCTCGGGCCGATGGAGTTCCTGGTCAACGGCGCGGGTGTGTTACGGCTCGGCGAAGTCCGCTCCCTGAGCGAGGAGGACTGGGCGACCACCTTCGCGGTCAACGCGAACGGCGTCTTCCTCATGTCGCGCGCCGTGGCCAGCCGAATGATCCCGCGCTCGCGAGGCGCAATCGTCACCGTGGCGTCCAATGCCGCTGGAACCGCCCGCATCGAGATGGCTGCATATGCCGCGTCCAAGGCGGCCGCGACGATGTTCACCAAGTGTCTCGGTCTGGAGGTCGCGAAGCACGGGATCCGATGCAACGTCGTCGCTCCCGGCTCGACGGACACCCCGATGCTCAGGTCGATGTGGCACGACGAAACCGCCGCGAAGGGAACCGTCGAGGGCCGGCTGGCGGCGTACCGGGTGGGAATTCCACTGCGGAAGCTCGCCAGTCCTTCGGACGTGGCCAGCGCCGTCACGTTCCTTCTCTCCGACGATGCAGGGCACATCACCATGCACGACCTCACCGTCGATGGCGGGGCGACCCTCGGCGTGTAGCGAACTCGCCCCTGCGACCCAGACCTGGAGAGGATGGTCATGGCTGGCATTCCTGCCATCGCGCCGTATCCGATGCCAACAGTGGACGACCTGCCGAACAACGTCGCCAGCTGGACCGTCCACGCGGACCGCGCCGTGCTGCTCATCCACGACATGCAGCGCTACTTCCTGAAGCCGTTCCCCGCAACCGAAAGTCCGCGCGAGCTACTCGTGCGGAACATCGCCCGGCTGCGCCAACGCTGCCACGAGCTCGGAGTTCCCGTGGCCTACACGGCACAGCCAGGTGGAATGACGACCGAACAGCGGGGGCTGCTCAAGGACTTCTGGGGACCGGGTATGCGGGTCGACCCCACCGATCGGCAGGTCGTGAGACCACTGGACCCCACGTCGAATGACTGGCAGTTCACCAAGTGGCGGTACAGCGCGTTCTTCCGATCGGACCTGCTGGACCACATGCGGTCGCACGGCCGGGACCAGCTCATGGTCTGCGGCGTGTACGCGCATGTCGGTGTCCTGATGACGGCTGTTGACGCATTTACCAACGATATCCAGCCGTTCCTTGTTGCCGACGCTGTCGCCGACTTTTCCGAGGACTACCACCGACTGGCGATGGAGTACGCGGCGCAACGCTGCGCGTTCGTCGCCACGGCCGACCACATGCTCGCCCATCTCGGGGAGTTCGCCACCGAGACCGTCGGACACAGCATTCGCGAGGCGGCGTTATGAGTGAGAAGACGACAACAGACCTGCTCGACCGGGTGCTCACGGCACGGCCGCCCGCGTTCGCGCTCCTGCATCGCCCGGAGACGACGGGTCCGGGAGCACTGGACGTCCTGCTCGGCGAGGTCCACACACCCGAGACGCTGGCGGGGATTCCCCTCACGGACGGGGAGCCGCTCGGACCGGCTCGGCATGAAGTTCTGGTGGTCGTGCCGTACCGGCAGATCGGCGAGCGTGGTTTCGCGTGCGCCGATGATGGTGAGCCGTTGATCGCGATGACTGTCACCGACCAGGCAGTCGTGCCGGTTGCGGAGGCCATGCGAAGGCTTCCGGATGTGCCCATCGAACTGGCGAACCGCCACTTCGACGTCGACGACGACACCTATGCCGATGCGGTTCAACGGGTCATCACCGAGGAGATCGGGCAGGGGGAAGGCGCCAACTTCGTCATCAAGCGTTCCTTTGTGGCTGACATCACCGGATACACGCCGCGCGCCGCCCTAACGTTCTTTTGCCGACTGTTACAGCAGGAGTCTGGCGCGTACTGGACCTTTGTCGTCCACACCGGAGCACGCACGTTCGTGGGTGCCACGCCGGAGCGACATCTGAGCCTGCGCGGGGGAATCGCGGTGATGAACCCGATCAGTGGCACCTATCGGTACCCGCCGTCAGGGCCCAACCTCCCCGAGCTGATGGAGTTCCTCGCTGACCGCAAGGAGGCCGACGAGCTCTACATGGTCGTCGATGAGGAGCTCAAGATGATGGCCCGGATCTGCGACACCGGTGGTCGCGTGGTGGGCCCGAGCCTGAAGGAGATGACCCGGGTCGCCCACACCGAGTACTTCATCGAAGGTCACACCAGCCGCGACCCACGGGAGATCCTCCACGAAACGATGTTCGCGCCTACGGTGACCGGTAGCCCACTGGAGAGCGCGTGCCGTGTCGTCGACCGCTACGAGCCCGAGGGACGGGGCTACTACAGCGGGATCATCGCGCTGATCGGCCGCGACGAACATGGCGGGCGCAGCCTCGACTCGTCCATCCTCATCCGTACCGCCGACATCGACAGTGGCGGCCGGGTGCGCATCGGGGTCGGCGCCACGCTGGTCCGGCATTCCGACCCGGCGTCCGAGGCCGCCGAGACCAAGGCGAAGGCCGCCGGACTGATCTCGGCCCTGGAGTCCGCCGGACCGATGCGTTTCGCGGCACTCCCGCAGGTCCGGGCCGCCCTGGCCCGCCGCAACCGGACCATCGCCGACTTCTGGCTGGCCGAGGACACCGCGCGGGAGCGTCGGGATCCCTTCCTCTCCGGCCGCAGCGTGCTGGTCGTCGACGCCGAGGACACCTTCACCTCGATGATCGACCACCAGCTGCGTTCCATGGGACTCGTGGTCACGGTGCGCAGGTTTGATGAACCGTACGCACTCGACGGGTACGACCTCGTCGTCATGGGGCCCGGACCGGGCGACCCGCGCGCGGTCGGTCACCCCAAGATCGAACACCTGCGGTCGGCGGTGCGGACCCTGCTCGACGAGCAACGGCCGTTCCTGGCGGTGTGCCTCAGCCACCAGGTGTTGAGCTTGGCGCTCGGCCTCGACGTTCTCCGCAGGGCGGTGCCGAACCAGGGCGTTCAACGGGAGATCAATCTGTTCGGCGCTACCGAGCGGGTGGGCTTCTACAACACGTTCGCGGCGCACAGCACCGAGGACGAGATCGCCCGGAAGGGCGTGGGCGTGGTGGAGGTGAGCCGTGACGTGGAAACAGGTGAGGTGTACGCGTTGCGTGGCCCGACTTTCGCCTCCGTGCAGTTCCACGCCGAGTCGTTGCTCACCCGGGACGGCGTGCGAATCGTCGGCAACCTGCTGACCGGGGTGCTCCTCCCACGGGCGCATGAGCAACAGCGCGTCGTCCACTTTGCCTGACCACTCCGAGAAATTCGATCTGACACACTTCCGGCCGACTGCTCGTCCACATCATTACCACCGTGCGAGCGTTTTCGTGACCGCGACATCCGGTGTCAGTTCCAGGTGAGGAGAAATCGCAGATGCTTCCGATCACCACCAGCCGGAAGGGCCTCTACATGGGAATGGTCGCGCAGCGTTCGGTCGCCGCGCACGCCGACACCCTGATTGCGCTCGACCACGATCTTGATCTGCTCCCCGAGGCCGGCCGACAGCTCACCTTCGCCGATTTCGCCGAGCACGTGGACGACATGGCGGGCCGCCTGTGGGCCGCGGGAGTCCGGCCAACAGAGCACGTTGCGATCTACAAGTCGCCCGGCCTCGACATCAACATCCTCTCCTGCGCGGTCGCCCGGATCGGAGCGGTACCCGTCCAGTTGTCCCCCGCCCTGGACGGCGACAGCGTAGTCGCATTGCTGCAGCGGCTCGACAAGCCATACCTGATCACGGACGGGAAGAAGCTCGGCGGACCATTGGCGGGAACGCCGTTGGACGAGGCCACCACCCGGGTCATCGGCGTGGCCGGCGGCGCACCCAACGCGTTGTCTCTGGCGGACCTCGCCGGGGCGCCGCGGCAGGAGCCCGTGCTGCTGGACCCCGACGAGCCCGCGCTCATGACGCATACCTCGGGTACGACGGGCCTGCCGAAGCTCGTGGTTCATTCTGCGCGAACGCTGCACGGGCGTTACCGGCCGCAGGCCAAGCTCTTCGACATGATCCAGGAGCGCGAGACCGTCGCGATCCACGTGTCCTACGTGCACTCTCGGATGCCGTTGGCGCTCGCTGTCCTGATGCCACGTGGCAATCCCATGGTCGTGATGAACGACTCGGCACCCGACAAGGTCGCCGAGCTGTTCCTCGCGACCAACCCGGGGTTCATCGAGTCGCACCCCAACTCGTTCCTGGAGTGGGAGGAGCTGGTCGACGACCCACGTAAGCCGTTGGCCGGTGTGAAGTACTTCAGTAGCACCTTTGACGCGATCCACCCGCGAACCATGCACCGGCTCCTGCACGCCTCGGAGCGGCATTCCCCGATTTTCTACCAGATCTATGGGCAGAGCGAGACCGGCCCGCTGGTCGGCCGGGGGTTCACCAGGGACACCGCGCTCACCGCGGACGGGCGCTGCCAGGGCTTCGCGTTCCCTGGCGACACCAAGTTCCGACTGGTGAGCAGGAACGGCAAGGAACCCTCCCGCGAGAACCCCGGCTACATCGAGGTTCAGGCCGCGGGCCGAGTACTGACGTACTACGGCGAGGACGAGCGGTTCCAGAAGCAGGTCAACGACGGATGGTGGCGCGGGATGGACGTCGGATACCGCACCGAGGAGGGCTGCCTGCACCTGCTCGACCGGGAGGTTGACGTCATCCCGACGATCGAGAGCACGTTGGACTTCGAGGATGTCGTGCTCGAACGTCTCGAAGAGCTGACCGAGCTCGTTCTCGTACCGGGGCCGGACCAGGAGCCGATCCCGGTTGTGTGCACCCGCCGGGACGTGCGGCTGGACCCCGAGCGGTGGAAGAAGGCGGTGGCCGACTTCCCGCCGGTGGCCGAGCCCGTTCAGATGACGCTGGCGGAGCTGCCGCGCACGGCGACCATGAAGGTCCAACGTATCGAGCTGGCCCGCCGGCTCCGCGAGCGGCTGGCTCCGGCGTCCTGAGACCGTTGCCGGTGCACCGGGGCCGCGCTGACGCCGAATAAGGACAAGGAGGGCAGGGACGTGGGGCGGGCAAGGACAAGCCGGACAGCGAAGCCAGTTGCGAAAGCCGCGGCCGCCCCCACGTCCGGCCGGGCGCGCACCGGCGGCACCGACTTCGACGTCCTCATCGTCGGGGCGGGGCCCACCGGTCTCCTCGCCGCATGCGAGCTGCTCCGGCGTCGGGTGCGGGTCCGCATCATCGACCGGGCGCTCGAGCCGATGCAAGCGCCGAAGGCGCTCTCGCTCTGGCCGCGCGCCCTCGACATCATGACGGACCTGGGTGTTGGCGATGCCATTCGGCAGGCTTCCGTCCGGATCAATGCATTCAGCTACTTTTCCAACCGTCGGTTGCTCGCCTCGTTCGGCTTCCCCCCTGACCTGGCCGCGAGGCAGCTTCCCCAACCTGAGACGGAACGCGTGCTCACCGAGCGACTGCATTCACTGGGTGGCAAGGTCGAGCGTGGCGTACGGTTGCTTTGCCTGGATGATCTGGACTTCTCCCCGGACATCGACGCCACCGACGGTGTGACGGCTGTACTGGAGTACGGGAACGGTTTGGTGGAACGGGCCCGGGCTCCGTTCGTGATCGGTGCAGATGGCGCGAGCAGCAGTGTTCGTGGCCAGCTGGGGGTCGGATTCCGGGGCACCACCTACGAGATGGCCTTCGCGCTGATCGACACCCGTATCAAGGGAAGCCTTCCCAGCGATGAGATCCGGTACTACCAGACTCCCGCGGGGACCCTGGTGGTCGTTCCCCAGCCCGACAGTGTGTTCCGGTTCCTCTCCGTCATGCCCGAAGGCGGGGAGATGAGCGTGCCAATGATGCAGTCCATCATCGACGAGCGAGGGCCACGCGGAGTGCGGATCACAAAGCCGGTGTGGAACACCGTTTTCCGGGTGCACGCACGCCACGCCACGGAGTTCCGACGCGGTCGGGTCTTCCTCATCGGCGACGCGGCACACGTCCACAGCCCGGCAGGCGGCCAGGGCATGAACAACGGTCTGCAGGATGCCCACAACCTGGCCTGGAAGCTGGCATCGGTGATCCATGGCCAGTCTCCGAGCTCACTGCTGCCGAGCTACGGCCCGGAACGGCTGGAAGCGACGAGGCGCATCGTCCGGGACACCGATCTCCAGACCCGCGCGTGGATGGCCAAGGGGCCCGCACAGATCTTCCTCCGGGACAACGCCTTCCGGCTGCTCGACCGCACCGGGGTGGTTTCGCGCTTCTACACCCCGGTTATGGCCGGAAGGCGGCTGTCCTACACGCCGGTCCGGGAAACACAACGACCCGGCGCCAGAACCCAGTGCTCACTCCGTCAGGTGTTACCGGGAGGCGTGCGGATCGGTACGGTCCTTCCACGCGGGCTCGCGGTGTCCCACGGGATCAGCGGCCCTGAAGCAGATCCACTCGGCTGGACCATCGTCGCGCTGGCGCCGCCAAATGGCTTCTCCTGGCGGAGGAAGATCAACGATCTCGCATCGCGGTGGTCGCGGGTGCGGGTCGTGACGCTGTCGCGTGACGTTGCCCGCGAGAACGCCTTCTGCGGCCGCCCGGGCTACTACCTCGTCCGCCCCGATGGGCATGTCGTGGCCCACGGCCACGAACGGGACCTGGACCGGCTGGAGACCGAGCTGGGTACGGTTCTGCTACCGGGCTAGGACTCCGCCGCGAGTGTCTGGCACAGAGCTTCCAACGCCCCGGCAAAGGCGTGGTCAGGTGGCGTTCCGTAGCTGACAACCAGGCCGTCGAGCGGGGCCATTGTGCTGTCGGGGTGGCGGTAAGGGCTCAGTCCCTCCAGAGCGATTCCCCGTGACATACCAGCTTGCACGACTGCCTGTTCGGTTCCCGGTGGGAGCTCGAGAACCGCGTGTAGTCCGGCCGCGATGCCGGTGACGCGGACGCGCGGTGCGTGTTCGCCGAGCCTTGTGACGAGCTGGTCCCGGCGGCGGCGGTACCGCAGACGCATCCGCCGGACGTGCCGGTCGTAGGAGCCGGAGTCGATGAAGTCGGCGAGGACCAACTGGTCCAGGGCACTCGCCCACCATTCCTGCCCGCCCTTCATCGCGAGAACCCCATCGACCAGATTCTCGGGAAGGACCATCCAGCCCAGGCGCAGGGCGGGGGAGAGACTCTTGCTCGTGGTGCCGAGGTAGACGACCCGGTCGGGGTCCAGCCCCTGCACCGCGCCCACCGGCTGGCGGTCGTAGCGGAACTCGCCGTCGTAGTCGTCCTCCAGAACGAGCCCTGAGGTGGCACGTGCCCAGTCGATGACAGCCGCTCGCCGCTCGGGGTGCAGCGGCCCACCGGTCGGGAACTGGTGGGCGGGGGTGAGCAGCACGGCGGTGGCGTCGGTCGACGCGAGCTCCTCGATCTCGGCACCGTGGTCGTCGAGCCGCAGGGGGACGGTGCGAACACCGTGGGCGGCAAGGATGTCCCGGTGAACGTACAGCCCGTACGACTCTACTCCGACTGTGCCATCGAGAGCTCTGCTGAGAAGGCCCAGGGCGTGAGCGCATCCGGAGCAGATGACAATACGATCGGGATCGGCACGCACACCTCGTGTGCGTGCGAGATAGCCAACGAGTGCGCGGCGCAATTCGAGGCGTCCCTGGGGGTCCCCTCGCCCGAACGCCTCGCTTGGCGCGGTGGTCAGGGCGCGGCGTGCCGAGGTGAGCCAGGCGGCCCGCGGGAACGCTGACGGGTCCGGTGTTCCGGGCATCAGGTCGTATTCGGGTTTCGCGGTGCGTACCGCCCTGGTCGGTTTCCGTTCAGCCGCGGGCCCCGTCAACGCGGCACGCTGGGCGACGCGGGTCCCTGCGCCCTGACGCGCCGTCAGCCAACCCTCGGCGACGAGTTCGGCATACGCTTCTGCGACCGTGTTCCGGGCCACACCGAGATCGGCGGCCAGCGAGCGGGAGGACGGCAACCGCGTGCCGGGCGCGAGGCGTCCCGTACGGACGGCGTCGCGCAACGCCCGCATGATCGCGTTGCGAACCCCGCCCCGGCCGTTGAGGTCGAGGTGGAGGTCGAGGCCGGACTCACCGGTCGCGTTGGCCCACGTTTCCGACACGGAAATGGACCATACTCCAGGACACTTCGGTTCATAGTGTGGTTGCCGTGACGACCCAACGGATGAACTTCACCACGGCGGCCCCCGCGGTCTTCAAGGCGATGATCACCCTGGACGCTGCGGCCAGGAAGGGCTTGGACCACACGCTCATCGAGCTCGTCCAGATCCGTGCGTCGCAGATCAACCGATGCACCTACTGCCTGGACATGCACACGACGGACGCCCGCAAGGCCGGGGAGCGCGAGGAGCGCATCTACCAGCTCAGTGCCTGGGAGGAGTCCGAGCTCTACACGGACAAGGAGAGGGCCGCCCTGGCCCTCACCGAGGCGGTCACCGTCCTGACCGACGGCTTCGTCCCCGACCACGTCTACGAGCGTGCCGCCAGGCACTTCGACGAGCCAGAGCTGGCCCAGCTCATCGCACTCATCCTCACCATCAACGCCTGGAACCGGATCGCGGTGACCACCCGCAAGACTCCGGGTACCGAATGACAACCTGACAAAGGGAAGACAATCGGCTGACAGAACTCGCCCCCGGCGTGTGAAGCTGTCCAGGTAACGACGGAAAGCCCGGTCGGGGCGTCCGCACGGAGTGCGGCGCGTCCTGGCCGGTACTCCGGTGCTTCCCGGATCCCTTTTCGACCAAAGGGATTCTTCGTTCTCGAGCGTCCCTCTTCGGGGAGATGGCGCCGACTGTCCGTGACCGCATGCGGCGCGAACCTCATTCGTGCCGGCACATTCGTAGTTTGGGTGACGTCGTGACCACACTCGATTCACCTGCTCCGTCCGATGGGATCCGCCGTTCGCCGTTGCGGGGCTGGCTCGCGGTCTTCGCGGTGACGTTGGGGATCTTCTCCCTGATGACCTCCGAACTGCTGCCGGTCGGCCTGCTGACGCCGGTGGGCTCCGCGCTGGACGTCTCCGACGGCACGGCAGGCCTGATGGTGACGGTCCCCGGCATCGTTGCCGCCTTCTCCGCACCCCTGGTCACCGTCGCGACCGGCAAGATAGACCGACGCCTGGTGCTGGGGGTGCTGATCGGCCTGGTGGGGGCGGCAAACCTGGCATCCGCGTTCGCGACGAACTTCGCCATCGTGCTGGTGGCCCGCTTCCTCGTCGGGATCAGCGTCGGCGGCTTCTGGTCGATTGCCGGGGGCATCGCCCTCCGGCTCGTGCCCGAGCACCAGGTGGCCAGGGCGACCGCGGTGATCTTCGGGGGCGTCGAGACCGCCTCCGTGCTCGGGGTGCCGACCGGAACGCTGCTCGGCGACCTCAGCGGGTGGCGGACCGCTTTCGGGGCGGTCGGCGTGCTGGGGCTGACCTCGTTGGTGTGCATGGTCCTGTTGATGCCGTCCCTACCGCCCCAGCGGACGATCACCCTGTCGGACCTGCCGAAGATCTTCCGCACCAACGCCGGGGTACGGATCGGCGTCGCCATCACGTTCCTGGTCATTACCGGCCACTTCCTGGCGTACACGTATGTGCGCCCGGTGCTGCAGGAGATCTCCGGCGTGGACACCAACCTGATCAGCTTGCTGCTACTGATCTTCGGTGTCGCCGGAATCTGCGGCAACTTCATCGCGGGGTGGATGGTGGCAAGAAACGTCCGAGCGACAGTGCTCGGCATCGCCGTCCTGCTCACCTCGTCGGTGGTGTTGCTCGCGCTCGCCGGCAAGGGCACCGCGGTGGCGATCGTCCTGCTCGTCCTGTGGGGCCTTGCCTACGGCGGGGTGCCGGTGAGCATGCAGACCTGGATTCTCAAGGCGGCGCCGGACGCGACCGAGGCGGCATCGTCGCTGTACGTCTCGATGTTCAACTGGTCCATCGCGCTCGGAGCACTGTTCGGTGGGTTCGCGGTCGACAGCATTGCCACCGCGAGCGTGCTGTGGATCGGGGGTGGCCTCGTCATCCTGACGGTCCTGGCGGTCGGTGCGACCAACCGGTCCGCACTTCCCGGCGAGCCCGCGGCAGCAGCCCACTAGATGCCGTACCCAGTCCTGCCCCTCGGGCCCGTCCCCCAGCGGGCTCGAGGGGTAACCCAGAAAGGTTGAGCATGACCGAGTCCACCATCCGCGGAACCACCACGAACAACGCGGTGCCCGTCGTCCGGGCCTTCCGGCTGGCCGAGGCGGGTCCGGACGACCCCCGCTACGAGGACCTCGCGGTACGGGGGCACAACCGGCGGTTCATGGCCCGGCCGGACGCCTTCCGTGTGGTGACGAGCACCGAACAGGTCGTCCAGGCCGTCAACGACGCCGTGCGGGAGGAGCGCCGCGTCGCGATTCGCAGCGGTGCCCACGGCTACGAGAACTTCGCCGGGGATCCTTCCGTCGAGGTTGTGATCGACCTTGCCGAGATGAACGCGGTCGACTTCGACCCCGAGCGCAACGCCTTCGTGATCGAGGCCGGTGCCCGGCTCGACGACGTCTACCAGCGGCTGTACTACGGCTGGGGTGTGACGATCCCCGCGGGCAACAGCGCAACCGTCGGCATCGGTGGTCACGTGCAGGGGGGCGGCTACGGATCGCTCTGCCGACGCCACGGCATCACTGTTGACCACCTTTACGCCGTCGAGGTCGTCGTCGTCGACGCGTCCGGACAGGCCCGCGCGGTTGTGGCGACCCGGGAGACCGACGACCCGAACCACGACCTGTGGTGGGCCCACACCGGGGGCGGTGGCGGCAACTTCGGCGTCGTCACCCGATACTGGTTCCGCTCCCCGTCGGCGACCGGGACGGATCCCACCGGCTTGCTGCCCCGTCCGCCGGCCAGCGTGCTGGCGGGCACGGTGCTCTTCCCTCGTCAGGGCCTGGACAAGGCCGGCTTCCGCACACTACTCGGAAACTTCGGACGCTGGCTGGAGCACAACAGCGGCCCGGAGTCCCCGTATCTCGATCTCTTCGGTGGCCTGGTACTGACGGGCCGCCCGCGCGAGGGTGACCCGGGCATGGTCGCCGTGGCCTTCGCCCACGTCGACGCGACCCGGCCCGACGCCGCGGAACTGCTCGAGCGTTACGTCCACGAGATCACCGCCGACCTGAGTACCCCTCCGGTCGTCCTCCCCACCGAAAGGATGCCCTGGCTGGTGTCCAAGCGAGCTCTCGCCGCCGCACAGGACGCGGAGGTGGGCCGGCAGAAGGTCAAGTCCTCCTACCAGCGGAGGCCGTTCACCGACCAGCAGGCCGACACCCTGTACGAGTACCTGAACAGCTCGGACCACACCAATGACAGCAGCCTGGTGGCGATCGAGTCCTTCGGCGGTCAGGCCAACGCGGTGGCCGCGGACGCCACCGCCGTGGCACAGCGCGACTCCATCATGAGGGTGTTCTTCATGAACACCTGGCAGAACCCAGAACAGGATGACACCAACCTCGACTGGATGCGCCGCCTCTATCGCGACCTGTACGCGGAGACGGGGGGCGTGCCGGCTCCTGGTGGCAACGCGGATGGCTGCTTCATCAACTTTGCTGACTTCGACATGGCTGACCCAGAATGGAATGCGTCCGGCGTCGCCTGGCATGACCTGTACTACAAGGGAAACTATGCGCGACTGCAGGCCGTAAAGACAAAGTGGGACCCGCTCAACGTGTTTCGTCACGCCCTGTCGGTCCGCCCTTCCGCGAAGTGACGCCCTGTGACGGCACAGCGAATTCAATCTGGGCTGGTAAGGAGCTACGTTGGCAACCCGTCATGACGAACCGACCGTGACCGTGTGGTCGGACATTGGTTGCCCATGGGCGGCCCTTGCCCTGCACACGCTGCACGTCGCGGCAGAGCGGCGAGGGCTGCCCCTCCTGGTCGACCACCGGGCGTTCCCACTGGAGCTGTTCAACCGCCAGTCCACCCCGAAGTTCATTGTGGATGCCGAGATTGTCGTGATCGCCGGCACCCTGCCGGAGCTTGGGTGGCAGCGGTGGCGGGGACCTGACTGGACCTATCCCGCCACCACGCTGCCCGCGTTGGAGGCGGTGCAGGCCGCCAAGGATCCGGCCATCGGCGGCCTTTGGGGAAGCGACGAGCTGGACGGCGCCTTGCGGCGGGCGTTCTACGTCGAGAGCAAGTGCATCAGCGTTCACCCGGTGATCCTTGACATCGCCGAGGAGTGCACGCACGTAGATGCTGGCGCGCTGGCGAAGGCCCTCGCACGGGGCGAGGGGCGTGCCGAGGTGTACGAGCAGTGGCGGACCTCCCAGGGTCCACCGATCCAGGGCAGCCCGCATCTGTTCGCCACGGGCGGCTATGCGGCACACAACCCGGGAGTGGAGTACAGGTGGTCCGCGCCACCACGGGTGGGGGGCTTTCCTAGGCTGGAGGAGTACAACCCGGTCTGGGCGGACGAGCTTCTCGACATCGTTCGTTCCCGGTCGGCTGACACGGATCGAAGCTGAACCTTCAGTTGGCGCCTCCGAACAGAAGCTGCTCCGGTGGCGCCGTCAGTTCGTGGCCGACGAGGGGACGCAACACGGGGTAGGCGCTGGCATCTCCAGCCAGCACACCGCCCAGCAGGACGCGTGCATCCGGGCTCAGCACGAGCTTTGCGTACGTGCTGTCGGTGTTGTCGACGTAGCTGATTTCCAGGACTCCTGCCGTCATGGCGTGCGCGTCGCCGAAGCTGGCCACGTCGACACCAAGCAGCTTGAGCTTGGTGGACACATCGGGTAAGGGGAGCGCGGCCCCACCGAACCCGAGTAACTGCTGGACAACGATCTCGGCCATGCGGTAGCCGGGCGCGGCCAGCCCGTAACAACGTCCGTTCACCGCGGCACATTCGCCCACCGCCCAGATGCGTTCGTCGCTGGTGCGGCATTGGTCGTCGACCAGGAAGCCACCGCGTTGGGCCCGACCGAGTCCGGCTGGGCCGGCGAGCTCGTCCCGTGGGCGGATCCCGGCGGAGAACACCACCAGCTCAGTGTCGAGAACGCTGCCGTCAGCCAGGGTCACACCACACACGCGACCGTCCGTGCCGGTGTCGACGGATCGGATCGCGGCGCCGCAGTGCAACCTGAGCCCGAGCTCGCCGACGAGCTTGGCGAGCACCCGCCCACCCCCGTCGTCGACCTGCAACGGCATCAACCGGGACGCCATCTCGACCACATGGGGACGCATTCCGAGCAGCCGAAGCGCATTGGCCGCCTCGAGGCCGAGCAGCCCGCCACCGATCACCACGCCCGGCCGGCCGGAGACCGCTGCGGCGCGGATCGCGTCCAGGTCGTCGATGGTGCGGTAGACGAAGCAGCCGGGTGCGTCGTGCCCCGGCACGGGTGGCACGAACGGGCGTGAGCCGGTGGCCAGCACGAGCGCGTCGTAGCCGAGATCGGTGCCGTCGGTAGTGGTTACCGTTTGGGAACCCCGGTCCACACTCGCAGCGACCGTACCCAGCCGCAGGTCGACCAACGGGTCACGGAGGAAGTCGTGGTCGACCAGGGTGAGGTCATGCGCGCTCTTCCCCGCCATATAGGAGGAGAGCGCCGTTCGGTCATAGGCGGGTCGGCTCTCCTCAGCCAGGACGACGATTCGCCAGGCGTCGGCGCGATCTTTGACACGCAGATCGGTCACGAGGCGATGGCCGACCATTCCGTGTCCGATGACGACAAGGGTGCCAGTCATGTTGCCCCGCTGGTTTCCGTTGTGGATGAGAGGGACCGGTAGATGCGCTCCACGGCACGTTGACAGCTGCCGCAGCCTGTCGTCGCTCTGGTGGTACGCACCAGATTGGTGAGCTCACGTGCCCCGTCCCGCCACGCGCAAGTCAGGGCTTTCTTGGTGACGTTGTTGCATACGCAGATCACCGCGTCGTCGGGCAGCTCGGCGTTGGACCAGTGATCCGCGCTGGTGCCAAGAAGCAACGCGAGACGGCTGGAGGGCACCGGTAGGCTACGGGAGACAAGCTGGCTGATCGATGCGATGGCCCGGGGGAGACCGACCAGTACGGCGTGAACAATCCGTTGGTCGCGCAGGATGAGCCGGGCATACCTGCCGCGGGCGGGGTCCGACAGGGTCACAGACTCCGTGGCGAGCCGGTCAGTGTTCTCGCCAGGGGAGCCGAAGGATGCGACGTCGATGCTGCTGGTCCTCAGCCGGACCACCAGCCGGGTGCCGACGTAGCGCGCGTTGTGGCCCGTGAGCAGTCTCGCAAGCTGCTCCGCCTGCTCCCAGGCGGGTGCGATATGTCCGGGCTTGGCGCCGCGATGCTCGGAGCAGTCGCCGATTGCGTAGATGTGCGGATCACTGGTGCGCAGGTGGTCGTCGATGAGAACACCGGTCCGTACCGCGAGACCTGCAGCGCGGGCCAGCTCGATATTCGGTCTGATACCGGTACACAGCAGCAGCGTGTCAGCATCCAACACGTGCCCGTCGTCAAGAGCCAGCTTTCCCGGCGCGTACTCGGCAGCCCGTGCGCCCGGAAACACCTTCACACCCACGTTCTCAAGGTGTACCAGGAGCAGCCGGCCGCTCGACTCATCGAGCAGGTCGTCCATCGCATACGGTCCGGGATGTACGAGGACCACATCTTGACCGCGGTGCCGAAGCGCCAGTGCAGTTTCCACGCCGAGGACCCCACCGCCCAGCACGATGGTGCGGCCGTCGGGGATGTCCTCGCAGTCCGACACGGTGCGGATGGCCCGCACTCCCTCGCTGAACCCACCATCACTACTGGTCAGGCCCGTGATCGCTGGAGCGTTGGGTCGTGCTCCGGTCGCAAGCACAAGCTGGTCATAGCGGTAAACCGTGCCGTCGTCTGTGTACACCGCTCTGCGTACCCGGTCGATGCGGGTAGCAGTAATGCCTAATCGGACTTGAACGTTCTCCGGAAGGCGGGGGAGGACGAGGTCGTCGGCGGACAATGTACAGGCGAGCACCGATGTCAGCAGGGCACGGTTGTATGCGGGCCGGGGCTCGGCGCCGAGCACAGTAATTGCGCCTTGGTGCCCGTGATGGCGCAGCTGGCCCGCGAGCCGATGCGCAGCAGGGCCGTTGCCGACGATCAGTGTGCCGTAGTTCACGGCGGATCCCCGTAAGGCTCAATCCGTACGGCGCAGACCTTGAACTCGGGCATACGGCTGAGCGGGTCGAGAGCGGGGTTGGTGACCAGGTTCGCCCGACCCGCTCCAGGAAAGTGGAACGGCAGGAACACCGTGTCCACCCGCATGGTCTGGACGATACGTACTCGCGCTACCGTGCTCTGCCGAGCAGAGCTGACCCTTGCCATCGCGCCATCGCGCAGCCCTGCTCGCTCAGCCGTGTCAGGATGCATCTCGACGAAGGGTTCTGGTTCGACCGCGTTGAGCTCGGCCACCCTACGCGTCTGCGCGCCGGACTGGTACTGCGCGAGCACTCGCCCGGTCGTGGCATAGAGCGGGAAGTCGGCGTCAGGTGTCTCGGCTGGTTCTCGGTGGTCCACTTCTGCGAAACGAGCGCGTCCGTCAGGATGCGCGAACCGGTCGAGGAACAGCCGTGGGGTACCCGGATGCGGTTGGTTTGACGCGGGACAGGGCCAATGGAGGACCTCACCCGCGTCGAGCCGCTCGTAGCTGATGCCGGAGTAGTCGGCCTTGCCCCCGCAGGAGGCACGACGCAGCTCCTCGAAGACATCACGCGGCGCGGTGGGGTAGCGGTGGGCCGGCTCGCCGAGCCGGGTCGCCAGCTCTCGCAGGACCTCGAGATCGCTCCGAACCCGGGGTGGCGGCGTGAGCAGCCGCCGGCGTCGCAGCACCCGTCCCTCGAGGTTGGTCATCGTGCCCTCTTCCTCCGCCCACTGCGTCACGGGTAGCACCACGTGCGCCATTCGGGCGGTCTCCGAAGGTACGAAGTCGGCTACCACCAACAGGTCCAGCGCGGCAAGGCGGTTGGTGACGTTACCGGCGTGCGGCGCCGAGACGGCGGGGTTCGAGCCGAACACCAGCAGGGCGCGCGGACCTGTTGCCGTGCCGAGTGCATCGAGCAGCTCATAGGCGCTGCGACCCGCACCCGGCAGCACACCCGGTAACACCCCCCAGACCTGCGCTACGTGCGCACGGGCGTCGGGGTCGGTGATGAGCCGGTAGCCCGGAAGCTGGTCGGCCTTCTGGCCATGCTCACGCCCGCCCTGACCGTTGCCCTGCCCGGTGAGGCATCCGTAGCCACGGTGCGGCCTACCCGGCAACCCGAGGGCGAGCGCGAGGTTGATGAATCCAGCCACCGTGTCCACACCCTTGCTGTGCTGTTCGGCGCCGCGGCCGGTGAGGACGTAGGGCCGTTGGGCCGCTCCCAGCATCCGCACCGCTTCGCGCTGAGCGATCACGGGGACGCCGGTGACCTGCTCCACGCGCTCCGGCCACCATGTCATTGCTCGCCGCCAGGCCGCGTCGAACCCGCGCGTGCGGCGGTGGATGTAGTCGTTGTCGCACCAGCCGTCAACGACGGCGATGTGCAGCAGGCCTAGGGCCAAGGCGAGGTCGGTGCCCGGGGCGGGCTGGAGGTGGAGCACGGCGCGCTCGGCGGTGCGGGTCCGGCGGGGATCGATGACGATCAGCTCCGCCCGGTCGAGATGACGCATCAGGGGTGGCATGGTCTCGGCCGGGTTGGCTCCGGCAAGCATGATCACGTCCGCCTGACCGAGGTCGGTGACCGGAAACGGCAGCCCGCGATCGACGCCGAGCGCTGCCGCCCCGGCGGCCGCGGCCGACGACATACAGAATCGGCCGTTGTAGTCGATCTGGCTGGTGCCCAGTGCCAGCCGGGCGAACTTGCCGAGCAGATAAGCCTTCTCGTTGGTCAGCCCGCCACCGCCGAACACGCCGAGGGCATCCGGACCGTCCTCGGTGCGGATGTGGTGCAGCCGACCGGCGACGGTGTCGAGCGCGGTGTCCCAGTCAACCGGAACAAGCTCGCCGTTCCTCCCCCGCACGAGGGGATCGAGTAGCCGGTCCGGGGTGTCCAGCAGTGCGGGTGCTGTCCAGCCCTTCTGGCACAGTCCGCCGTGGTTGACCGGGAAGTCCGTCGGGCGGACGGTCACCCGGCCGTTCTCCCGGCGCAACGCCGTCCCGCACTGCAGGGCGCAGTAGGGGCAGTGCGTCACCACCATCCGTGAGTCAGACACGGGTGGCCTCCTTGACAGATGCGTCGGCAAGACTGCCCCGCAGGTATACCCACCACGTGACCACCATGCACAAGGCGTAGAACCCGAGGAAAGCGAGGAAGGCCGGCTCTCCCGTGCCGAGGCTGCCGTAAGCGGCGCGGAACGCGAGGTTGATGGCCACGCCGCCGAGAGCGCCGACGGCACCAGCAATCCCGATCACGGCCCCGGAAAGTGAGCGTGCCCGGGCGAATTCTTCCACAGCGTCGCGACCGGAGGTGACAGACTTCTCCGCTGTCGCGGCGAACACCGCCGGGATCAACTTGTAGGTCGAGCCGTTTCCGATGCCGGTAAGTACGAAGAGCGCCGTGAAACCGATGACGAAAAGCGAAAAGGAATTCTGGTCCGACGCCGCGATCAGCACCGCCGTTCCCAGGGTCATGCCGAGGAAGCTGGACAGTGTGACGCGTGCGCCGCCCCATCGGTCGGACAACCATCCTCCCACTGGTCGGAACACTGAACCGAGCAGTGGACCGAGGAAGGTGTAGGTCGCCGCTCGCAGCGGGCTGGCACCAAACTGGTTCTGCAGTACCAGACCGAAGGCGAAGCTGTAGCCGATGAACGAGCCGAACGTGCCGACGTAGAGGAAGGAGATCCACCACGTGTGCTGGTTCACGGCCGCGCGGCGCAAGGTTCCCGGAACGGGACGAACACCGGAAACGTTGTCCATCTTCAGCGCGGCCAGCAACGTGGCGAGTGCGATCAGCGGCAGGTAGACCGCCGCGACATACGACGGATGAGTGTCACCGACGGTAACGATCACCAGTAGACCGAGAAGCTGGACTACGGCCACACCGAGGTTCCCACCGCCGGCATTCACTCCCAGCGCCCAACCCTGGTGCCGTTGGGGGAAGAGCAGCGTGATGTTCGTCATCGACGAGGCGAAGTTGCCACCACCGACGCCGGCCGTGGCCCCGATGAGCATGAACACCCATAGCGGTGTACCGGGTTGCTGGACGAAGTACAGCGCCAGCAGCGTGGGCACCAGCAGGACCGCCGAGGCGAAGACGCTCCAGTTCCGGCCGCCAAAGCGGGTTACCGCGTAGCTGTACGGAAGTCGCAGCGCCGCACCCACCAACGTAGGCGTGACCACGAGCAGGAACTTCTCGCTCGGGGTGAAGTTGAAGCCGATCGCCGGTGACATGAACAACACCAAGACCGACCACATTGTCCAGATCGAGAATCCGATGTGTTCGGAGAACACCGACACGGCCAGGTTGCGCAGCGCGACGCGCCGGCCGCCCGCCGCCCAGAAGTCCTCGTCATCGGGGTTGAAATTCCTGATCCAGCGGCCGGGTGCGGACAGGGTCGTGGTCATCTCTGCTCGGCTCTTTCTGCCTGAACTCCGTCCTGGCAACGAAAGGTGGTCAGGAGGACTGAACCCGCTCGGGGCCACCGCCGCCCCCGCCCGCTGCCAACAACCTGGCCAGTTCGAGCCGCTTGATCTTGGTGGTGGCGGTCTGTGGCAGGTCCTCGAGCCGCCACTGGACCGGCTCCGCCATCACCGGGAGTCCAGCGACCGCCGACTTCCATGCGATCCGGTCGAGCGGCTTGTCGGCGCGAGTGCACACCACGGGTACGGGAACACCGTCGCCGTTCGGGACGATGATGACCTCGACGAGATCGTCCATCCTGGCGAACAGCGTGTCCTCGACTGCCAAGGTGCTTTCAATGCCGGGAATCTGGTCGACCTCACGATCAAGCAGGTGCAGACAGCCCCACTTCGTGCGATAGCCCACATCCCCCATGCGCCACCAGCCATCGTTGACCTGCTTCTGCCAGCGCTCGTGCTCACCCAGGTACGTCACGATGCGCCCGTCGCTGCGAACCTCGATGTATCCGGGCGACGACGGCGACGACGGCTTACCATCACGGCTGACCACGCGTACACCAGTCATGCCCGGGAAGGGGAATCCCACGCAACGACCATCGGCATCCGCGCCGCGCTTTCGGTGGTAGGTGCGGCCGGCGATCGGTCCCACCTCGCTCTGACCGTACATCTGGACGAACCACGGGTTCCGTCGGCGGGAGGCGCCCAGCAGGCGGTGCACGGTCCGCGGGTGGATGGCGTCGAACGTGCTGCTGAAGTACTTGACGTTCGCCAGCGGCTGACCCGGGTCGTCGACCAGCTCCTCCCAGCGCATGAACGAGTTGGGGTGCGCCTCGATCAGGCCGGGCGGCGCCTGCCGGAACACCTCGGAGACACTGGCCGGGTCGTCCTCGGCGAGGATCACGAGCGGATGTCCTTGCAGCAGCCCGATCGGCATCGCGGTGAACATCCGGGAGTGCACGAACGAGACGTGGATCGCGAGGGGCTCACGGCGACGGACGAGCCTTGCCACCGACGCCTGCGGGCGATAGCGTGCCTGGAAGGTCCGTCCAGTGTGGACCGCCAGCTTCGGAGTGCCCGTCGTCCCGGAGGTGTGCGTGATCAACGTGGGGTGGCTCGGATCCATGGTCACGGTGGGGACCCGTCGTACCCCGGCGAGGGACTCGAGCGGGGTCGCGCCCTCGCAGCTCCCGGAGGTGAGGAGTACCTGCCTGGAGAGCTCGAAGACCTTCGTCGGGAGGTCGTTGTCGAGCTTGGCTTGGTCGGTCACGAGGTGGGGCTCGTCCAGCCGGTGGAGCAGTTCGGCAACGGTCGCGCCGTCGAGCTTGGGCGACAGCAGGGCCGGTACGGCGCCGATGCGCACCACCGCGCACGCGAGGAGCGTGATGTCGAAGCCGTTGGACTTGTGGACGACGACGTATTCGCCTGGCCGGACCCCCGTGGCCCACAGCCGGGAGGCGAAGTCGTCGACGAGGTCGGCGATTTCCACCACGGTGGCGCGTCGGTCCAGGTGGGGCGCGATGTCGAGGTCGTGGTCGAAGATCAGTGCGTTGGCCGGGTACCGGGCCGCCGCCCGCTCGAAGAGAGTTCCCAGCCGAATTCCGCGGTTCCCGATTCGTTGTAGAAACATTGTCCCCTCGTCCCTGGTTACGGGCGGCGCGGGCGGCCCGCGCCAGCGGCATGGCTCGTGCGCAGCAGGCGAGCCGGGTCACTGCCTCTCGATGACGTCCTTCAGGCGCTTCAACGTGTCCTGGAGGTCCCGCTCGAGCTTGGTGGTCCACTCGACGACAAACCGTTTCCGTGCCGGCTCGTCCAGGTCGGCGACGATCTTGTGGATGCCCACGGTGGCCGTGCCCATCCGGAAGTGATGGGTGAGGACGCAGCCCTCGTCGGCCGGCTCGATGTCGAAGCCCCAGATGCTTTCCTGGTCCGCGCCCGCGTGGGAGAGCATCATCCAGCGGAAGGTGCGACCGGGCTCGGCGGCGACGACCCGCGACTCGGTGTACCAGGTTCCGCGCACCAGCGGAGCCCACGCCACCACCTCCTCGCTGCGAAGGTTCTCGCCGCGGAAGACCGCCCCAACCGTTGCCGGCTCGCCGGAGACCCATTCGCCGCCCTGGCACTCCGGGCTCCACTCACCGCTGCGGGGCAGGTCGCTGACAACGGTGTAAACCTGTTCCGGGGTGGCCGAGACCTGCACATCTGACCGGAGCTCGAATAGCGGACTGTTGTCGATAACGGATGCGCCCATGCCACAAAGCCTGCTGGCCACGTGTGGGTGCCGGTCAATGAGGAGCGCAGAGATCCGTCAGGTTCGGCGGGCGACGATCGGTCGGCGAAGGGCGTGTGCCGACGAATCTGACAAACAATCGCTGAATCGGAGCTGGCGGTACCGTTGGTAGGAAGAATGCATGACCATGCGCGCCGCCTACATCGAAGAGCTGGGTCCGCCGGAGATCATCCGTTACGGCGAGCTGGCCGCTCCCCGCCCGGGACCGACGGACGTGCTGGTCGACGTCGAGGTGGCCACCGTCAACCACGTGGACACCTTCGTGCGGTCGGGCGCCTGGCGCACCCCGATCGAGTTTCCGTTCGTGATCGGCCGCGACCTGGTCGGAACTGTCGCCACGGCCGGCCCGGGGGCACCGGCCTTCCGGGTGGGGGATCGGGTGTGGTGCAACAGCCTTGGCCACGCCGGCCGGCAAGGTGCAGCGGCCGAGCAGGCCGTGGTGCCTGCTGGCCGGCTGTACCACCTGCCGCCGGGAGTAAGCGCGGCAGACGCGGTTGCCGTAGCCCACCCCGCCGCGACCGCGTACCTTGGTCTCTTCACCCATGGACGGGTTCGCGCTGGGGACACCGTCCTGGTTGCCGGCGGGGCGGGAAACGTCGGCAGTGCCATGATTGTCATGGCCGCTCACGCGGGCGCCAGGGTGATCGCCACCGCGAGGCCCCACCACGCGGAATACTGCCGTTCCCTGGGCGCTTCTGACGTCCTCGATTACCGGGATCCCGCGCTCACACGGCACATTCGTGACGCACGCCCACAGGGGATCGACGTCTACCTCGACACTTCCGGTCACAACGACCTCACCACTGCTGTGGACGTTCTCGCCAAGCGGGGTCGGGTCGTCGTGCTGGCCGGTCTGCAGACCCGTCCGGTCCTTCCGGTGGGACCGCTCTACCTGAAGGACTGCTCGATCGTCGGCTTCGCCATCTCCCAGGCGACGACCAGCGAGCTCGCGGAAGCAGCGCGAACCATCAACGCGCTGCTCGCCGACAAGCAACTACGCCCCCGCGCCACCGACACACTGCCACTGAGCGCCGCCGCTGAAGCCCACCGCCGCCAGGAATCAGGTGAGCTGCATGGCAGGCGAATCGTCCTTCAGGTGGCCTTTCGAACGTGAACGTCGAAGTACGTTGCCATTGGTGTTGGGTGGGAAGGAAACTCGTGGCTACATACGGGTGATCACCGATGTCCGTTCTCGATACTGCTGGTACCGTGGGGAGACCCGCCGCGGAGGGCAGACTCCGGAAATCCTCTTCACCGAATTCCGGGCGCTGGACTCTCGAGATTGAGGTCTCCATGCTTGTCGTGATTCCACTCTTCCCCGACTTCACCGCGCTCGACGCCGTTGGGCCGTACGAGGTGTTCCGGCTCCTGCCTGGTACCGAGGTCGTCCTCGTCGCCGCGTGCCCGGGTGCTGTCCGTGCCGACAGCCGAAAACTGGCGCTCACCGCCGACCGGGCGTTCGACGAGATCGACTCCTGCGATGTTCTGGTGGTGCCGGGCGGCCCCGGATCGCGCAAACCTCCCGACGCGCTCGTGCGCTGGCTGCAGAAGGTTCACCCGACGACCCGGTGGACGACGTCGGTCTGCACCGGTGCATTGATCCTTGGCAAGGCCGGAATCCTGCGCGGAGGTATGACGGCCACGACACACTGGGCTGCGGCCGACCTGCTACGTGCGTTCGGTGTGGAGTACTCCACGGAACGTGTTGTCTTCCAGGACAAGCACAGGGTCGCTACGGGGGCGGGCGTCACGTCGGGTATCGACTTCGCCCTCACCCTGGCGGCACGGCTCGCGGATGAGGAGACCGCCCAGGCCATCCAGCTCGTGCTCCAGTACGACCCGCAGCCCCCGTTCGACGCGGGCGACCCGGGCAGGGCCACTCCGGCGGTCAGGGAGCGTGCGCTCGACATACTTCACCACTTGGTGCCAGCTGTGGGCCTGACCGGGCCCACCTCCGGGGCGTGAACGAGAAAGGAGGCTGTTCACAGCCCCACAACACGATGTCGGCGTTCGGGTTGACCTTGTGGAAGGCGTGTACCAGGGGGATCGACCCGCCCTGCCCGGTTTGCTCCACCTTGTTCGCCTGGTACGCCTCGGCCATCGCTGCCCTGGCGAGACTGTGGTAGGCGCTCGTCGAGGTCGCCAGGAGACCGGCCCCGCCGTCGAGGAAGGTGACCCGTGGCTCGATGCCCCAGGGCTTGACACTGTCAAAGTGCCGTTGAAGTGCCGCTCGCGCCTGCTTCGGCTCCTGCGACGGCGCCAGGCGGACGCTGATACGCGCGGTTGCCTTCGGGGGGAGCACGTTGCTCGCTCCCGACCGCGTGTTGACACCATCAAGGCCGATGACGTTGAGTGCGGGCCGCCCGTACCGCCGTTCCGCGAGCGGTCCAGTGCCGGCGAGCGGCACACCGGGACGTACTCCGGCGTCATGGGCAAACTGGGTGGTGTCCACAGGTGCCCAGGGAAAGTCGTCGTGGGTCAGGCCCGGAACGATGACGTGGCCCTCGTCGTCGTGCAGCGTGGCGAGACCGGAGACGACGTTGTGGCTGCCCGGGCAATCGGCGCTGTGTCGGCACGCCGCGCGCACCACGGACGCCGGACTCTGCTTGCTGGGATCGGTGGTCCTTCAATCGGGGGCCCGACTCTAACCAAGAGAGCGCTGCTCGGGCCAGACAGCGACCACGACGTTGCGGCTATATCTGTTGGCGTTTGAGAGCCAGTCGCTGCCGGTGGCGCAGCCAACGATCCGGTCTCCTGTGGTACGGCCGGTTTCCAGGGATCTTCTCCATGTATGTGGACAATCCGGACCCGGTGGGCCGACCGGCGGCATTTTCTACGGCTTCTGGCTGCCGAGGGTCGATGTTGATTTCGCGAGTGCTTCGGCCGGTTCGCCCCACTCGCGAGTTCCTACAGGTGTTTTCTGGTTGTCTCGAGTCGTGTGGCGTGGCGGGCCGTGACGGCGTCGGCGTCGGTGCGGGCCACGGCCGCACGGCGGTCGGCTTCCCTCTCGACCCGGAACCGCTCGACCTCCTCCTTGCGGCGGACGTCGTCCCAACCGAGCGCGTCGGCAACCACGGCTGCGGCGTGCGGGGCTGCGGCAACACCGTGATCCGGTGTCTCCATGAAGATGTGGGTTCTACGCACCAGGACGTCATCGAGGTGAAGCGCGCCTTCGTGGGCGGCGGCATAGTGAAGCTCAGCGGCCAGGTAACCGGGCGCCCCGATGACAGGCTGGCCAAGCGACGGTTGGTCCGCGATGAGGTCGAGAATCTCCAGGGTCAGCGCGCCGTAACGACCAAGCAGGTGGTCGATCCAGCGCTCGTCGAGACCTGACTCGGTGGCGAGAGAGACGCGTTGGTTGTGTAGCGCGCTGTAGCCGACAGCGCCGAGGACGGGTAACCGCTCTGTGGCTGATGCGGGTACCTCGCGTCCGAGCTGGCGGGTCGCGGCGTCAACCGCATCGCGCGCCATGATGCGGTAGGTCGTGTACTTGCCGCCAACTACCGTGACCATCCCATGGGGTCCCTCGACGACCGAATGATCCCGAGACAACGCAGCCGTCGTGTTGCCTCGCCCGCTCACCAAAGGTCGGAGTCCGGCGTACACGCCAACGATGTCGTCATAGCCGAGTGGGGTCCGCAGCCAGCGATTTGCGTGACCGAGCAGGTAGTCGACGTCCGCCTTTGTCGCCGCGGGGTCGTCACGCTCGTGGTCCCACTGCGTGTCGGTCGTTCCCATCAGCCAATAGTCGAACCAGCGGCGGACAATGAACACACTGTCGTGCGTCTTCGCGATAAGGCCGGTCCGCGAGTCGATCCGGTCCTTGGGAACGACCAGATGGATGCCCTTGGCGGCGGTGACCGAGATCGTCCGGTCACCGGCAAGCGCCTGCACGTCCTCGGCCCAAACCCCGGTCGCGTTCGCGACGACCCGGGCGCGCACGGTCACCTCATCTTCGCTCTCCAGGTCGTGAACACGCACCCCGGATACCCGGCCACCTTCACGCAACACTCCGACGACACGGGCTCGGGTAATGATCTCGGCACCGAGCTGAGCGGCTGTTCGGGCGACGGTCATGGTGTGGCGAGCATCGTCCACGCGCACGTCGTAGTACTGCACACCGCCGGTGATCTGCTCGGGGCGTAGTGCAGGCATCTCCCGCAGCACACGTGATCGCGTCAGGTGCCGATGCCCCTTGACGCTGCGGGTACCCGTCAACCGGAGCAGGTCGTAGAGCAGTACCCCGGAACCAACGTAGGGCCGCTCCCAGCGACGCGTGAACGGGAACAGGAAGAGCTCCGGCGAGACGAGATGCGGACAAAGCCGGTCGACCATCAGGTCGCGCTCCTTGAGTGCCTCCCGAACCAGCGAGAAGTTGAGCTGTTCCAGGTACCGAAGGCCACCATGGAACACCTTGCCGGATCGGGAGGACGTGCCCACGGCGAGGTCACCGGCCTCGAGCAGCGCCACAGACAGGCCACGGGAAACCGCGTCAAGAGCAGTACCCACGCCGGTGATCCCGCCACCGACGACGACAATGTCGAAGGTGCGTTCTCCCATTCGGCGCAGCGCTTCACCGCGACGCTGAGGGTTGAGGCTGGAGCGGTCGGTGCTCATTGATTTTCCTCGACTTTTCTAGCAAGTAGAGCCGAAGTCCTGATCTTGGAGAATTACGTAGTCTGGTTGTTCCGCAACGTGTGGTTCACAGCGCTCATGACGCCTCCTTCCACACTGCCCGTGTTTTCTCGATCCGTCGCCGGTAGGCGGCGTAACCCTCGCCATAGCGCACCGCACGGACGCTGTCTGGCTCGATGACGCGGGCAGGCGTGGTCCACGTGGTCGCGTCGAAGTCACGGCCCAGGGTGGAAAGGGCTGCCAGGACAGCTCCGCGGGCGCCGGTCTCGCTCCGGCGTGCCAGCCGAACCGGACGGTTGAGCACATCGGCGAAGATCTGCAGCCACGACTCACTTCGCGTGCCACCACCGCACATGACGACGTCCCCGGTCAACCCGGCAACCTCGAAGCAGTGGCGCGCCGCGTAGGCCACGGCCTCGCAGGTCGCACGCACGAGGTCCGCCTTGCTCGTCTGTACGGTGAGCCGATCGAAGCTCGCCCGCGCCCGGGGCTCGAGAAACGGCGCGCGCTCACCAGCGGGGGAGAAGTACGGGAGGCACGTGACGTCATGGGCCCCGACGGGGCTCGCCGCGAGCAGATGATCCAGGGAACCGTGGGACTCGCCCACCAGGTCCAGTACCCAGTCGATCGCTGCACAACCGACCATCGCCGGCATCGCGCGCAGCCATCGACCGGGCGTCAGCGTGGACAACGTCATGCCAGCCGGTTCGCCACTGGTGTCGAGGGTGTCGACGAGTACCTGACAGGCGAGCGTGGTGCCGACGATGAGGTGCCCCTCCCCGGGCTCGGTGACACCCGAACCCAAGGCGCAAGCGGCCAAGTCGAACGGACCCGCGCTGACGGGAGTCGCAACCCGCAACTCGAGTAGCTCTGCGGCCTCTGCATTCAGCTGCGCAACGGGAATCGGGTCGACGACCGGGGCGAGTAGGTCAGCCCGCCCGGAGAGACCGCACCAGGCCAGCACCTCCGGGTCATAGATCCGGGTGTTCGGATCGAGAAACGGCAGCGAGGCATCCGAAGCGTCTGTGGCGCGTAGCCCGGTGAGGCGTTGCATCACCATGTCTTTGCAGTAGCCCGCTGTGGCGGCGTGATCGAGCGAATGTGGCTCGTTCTCCGCCAGCCACGCCAGGATGGGCGCCGCGGAACCCGGGAACATCGCGTTTCCGTTGTGCCGGAATGTCTTCTCAATGACACCGGATTCCACCCACCGTTGCAGCACGGGAGCGGCCCGGGAATCCAACCACGAGATGGCGGGACGGACCGCATGTCCCTGTTCGTCGAGCAGCCAAACACCGTCGCCCTGGGCGGTGAGGCCCACTGCATCCGGTGTAGTGCCCGAACTGGCGACGGCAGCCCGCACCACCGCGGCCACCGAGCCCAACACCTCAACGGGATCCTGCTCGAACCAGCCTTCGCGGAGACTGTCGAGCCGGTTCGGACGCATCTCGACCGATCGGGCAGCACCCTGCTCGTCGAAGACCGCGGCCTTGGTCACCGATGTTCCGATATCGATCCCCAGGTACATGGCAGCCCTCCATGGCACAACCCGACGAAACAGGGGAAAGGCGGTTGCCGCTCACTCATCGAGCGTTCCCGCAGACCTCGATGTCAGTGCATTCCTCTGCGGAGCAGGGATTGGCACGAAGGACGCGGCCGGTCAGCCGCACACCGTCGGCCCCGTCGCGTTCCGTTGCTCGTAGGCGGTGATGACCCCCACCTTCGAGCTGGAAGGAGAGGACGGATCGAACTCGTAGCCGAGCCACTCGGTCACCAGCCGGCGCGCCAGCTCGAGCCCTACAACCCGCTGTCCCAGCGCGATGATCTGGCAGTTGTTCGACAGCACCGAGCGTTCGCACGAATAGCCGTCGTGCACGGTCGTGGCACGTACGCCAGGGACCTTGTTCGCGCTGATGGCCATGCCGATACCCGTGCCGCACACCAGGACAGCGCGATCCACCTGGTCACTCGCGACCGCTTCCGCGACCGCCAGACCGACCTCGGCGTAGGGCGTGACCTCACCGTTGCTGACGCCGAAGTCCTCGACGACCTCGACGCGTGGATCCTGCTGGAGATCCCGAACGATGGCGTTCTTGTACTCGTATCCGGCTTCGTCCGAACCCACGGCGATTCGCCATCGCTTCGTTGTCACGACTGCTCACCTCCACCACAGTGCGCCTCGAGCACCTCGGCGGTCGCCCGGGCGCACAGCGCCAGCGACACCGCACCGGGGTCAGGCGTACCCACGCTCTTCTCACCAAGGGGTCGTGCACGGCCGATCCGGCACACCAGGTCCCGGGTACGGTCGGCGGCATCGGTCGCGGCATCCGCAGCGCACCGCCACGCGTATGCGAGCGAAGCATCGGCCGCCACGCACAGATTGAGCATTTCGACGAACGGTATAAGCGAGTCGAGAAGCGTCTTGTCGCCGACCTGAGCACCGCCCAGCTCGCAGACGGTTGCAGCACCTTCACGTAGTGCCGACGCAACAACGTGCGCGCTCGGAGCTGTTTCGTCGCCGAGAACATAGCCGACTGTCTGCAACAACGCGCCCCACAACGCGCCGGAGGAGCCGCCACCGTTGTCTGCCCAGGACGCTCCCGCGGCGCGTAGCGTGCTGCCGGCGCCCAGGCTGGGGTCCTGAGCCGCCTCGTACGCCGCACGTAGCCCACGCACCATGCCGCGCCCGTGGTCACCATCACCGGCAACCGAGTCGATGTCGCCGAGGAGCCGCTCGTTGTCACTGATCGTGGCGAGCATCGACTCCAGGCATCCGCGCACGATGAGCGCGGCACGCCGGGATTCCTCGCTCGCCGTTGGCTCGTCGGCCGGCGCCGTTGCCTGCCCCGAAACGGTCTCCACGAGATTGTTCGGGCTGACCGCAGTGGACCCGCTCGGGGCGACGGCACCGCGCCGGAACGCCGGAGTGTCGGCAGGTGCCTCCCACAGTTCCGCCAGTTCGTCGTCCAGCCAGCACAGGGTCAACGAGCAGCCGGCCATGTCCAGACTGGTCACCAGTTCCCCGACCTCGGGAGAGACCACCCGGACACCGGCGCTGGTCAGCCACGGGAGCACATCCTTCCAGAGCACGAAGAGTTCCTCGTACTTCGTCGCCCCGAGCCCGTTGAGGATCACGGCGGCGCGACCATCCGCCTGCTCGGGCCGCTCCTCCAGGATGGCGTCGACGAGTAGCTGGGCCAGCTCGGCGGCGCTGATCCGGGTGATCGTGCGTACCCCGGGCTCGCCGTGGATCCCGAGCCCCAGCTCGATCTCACCGGGATCGATGGTGAACAGCGGCTCGTCGCGGCCGGGGAAGGTACACCCGGCGAAGGCCACGCCCAGGCTGCGGGTCATCGCGTTGGCCCTGCGCGCGAGCCGTTCCACCTCGTCGATGGGAAGTCCCTGCTCCGCCGCCGCACCCGCGATCTTGAAGACGCAGAAGTCACCGGCAACACCTCGACGACGGCCTACCTCGCCCGCTGGTGCCGAGGCGATGTCATCGGTCACCACCACGGTGCGACAGTCGGTGCCCTCACTGCGCAGGCGGCGTTCGGCAAGGCCGAAGTTCATGACGTCGCCGTTGTAGTTGCCATAGCTGAACAACACTCCCGCGCCATTATCGAGGGCCTTACCAACCAGGTACGCCTGCTCGCTGGAGGGTGAGGTGAAGATGTCACCGATGACTGCGCCGTCGGCAAGGCCCGGACCGACGAGACCGCAGAAAGCTGGGTAGTGCCCCGATCCGCCACCCACGATGACGCTGACCTTGCCGGGGCGGGGTCTGCTGGTCCGCACGACCCCGGATGCACCGGGAACCCGCTGGACGTACCGGCCGTACGCGGCAACGAAGCCGTCGACCATGTCGTCTTTGAACGTGGTCGGGTCGTTGTAGAGCCGGGTCATCGTCTGGTCTCCTTCGCCAGGCGGTCGAGTACGTAGTCGAGTGCGTCGTGGTGGTCGGCGGCGACGTGGTCGGCAAGCTCGAGCGCTTCTTGCGCGGGGGGATAGGTCGGGTTGGGGATGGCGACGACGGACAGGCCGGCGGCGTGGGCCGCACGGATCCCGTTGCCGGAGTCCTCGACTGCAATGCCGGTGCCTGCCGCTATGCCGATGCGACGCGCGGCTTCCTGGTACACGTCCGGGTTTGGCTTGCCTCGCCGGACCTCCTCGCTCGACACCGTGGCGCTGAACCGGTCCTCGATCTGGTGCAGGCTCAGCACGGTGTCGATGACGGATCGGGCCGCAGACGAAGCGAGAGCAATCTGCACCTGTTCCGCAACTTTGACAATGAGGTCGCGTGCCCCGTTCAGCAGCGGTCCCTGGCCGTTACGTATCGCGGCAACGACGTACCCGACACACTCGTCCCGTACGGACCTTGCCTGCCCGGGACTACCCAGCCGGACGGCGATGTAGTACGCCCACTCCGGCGCGCTCATCCCTTGTACTTCCCTGGTGTCCTCGCGCGTCCACCGCACATCTCGTCGGCTGCAGCAGGCGTGCCAGCTCTGTTCCCACAGATGCTCGGTGTCGACGACGATGCCGTCGAGGTCGAAGACGACACCACTGATCGTGCTCGGCGTACTCATGGCGCGACCTCGAATCGCACGTCGTTGCGTTCCAGCTCGGCGAGGTCGGCCCCGCTGGCACCGGAGTCGACGATGACGAGATCGAACTCGGACAGCGGCACGAGCCGGTGCAGGGCGACCTTGCCGAGTTTGCTGTGGTCCATCAGCAGGTAGCGCTTCTCGGCAACCTCCAGCATCTTCCTCTTGACCGCGACGATGCGGTCCTCCTGGTGGAAGGCGTACCTGCCAGAGAGCGCTGAAGTCGACACGAACGCGGCGTCCACCCGGATCGACTCGATGCACTCCAGGCATGTCGTACCGAGGAAAGCGTCGTGGAGCGGGTCGTAGTCACCGCCCAGTGCCATCAATCCGACACCACGCAGCTCGCTCAGTTGGCGCATCGCCTCCAGGTAGAAGGTGGCCACCCGTAGCGGCGTCAGGCCGGCGAAGTGCGGGATCATCTCCGCGGTGGTGGTTCCGTCGTCGAGCAGGATGGACATTCCCGGCTCGACGTACTGGACCGCGTGCTTGGCGATCGCCTTCTTCTGTTCCCGCATGGCCTTCCGCCGGAAGGCCACGTTCGACTCGAAGACCCCCGACGGCTGGGCGGTGACGCCGCCCCGGAACTTGCGAACGACGCCTTGCCGTTCGAGCTCGTCGAGATCCCGGTGGACCGTCATGACACTGACGCCGAACATGCTCGCCAGCTCCTGCGCGGACAGGCTGCCCCGCTCGAGCACCACGTCCGCGATCTGCTGCTGCCGCTGCTCGGGGCTTCGGGCCCGGTCGCTCTGCTCCTCGGTCACGGGGACACCCGCTCCTTCTTCGTTCAGCACCAGGAAGATGTGGACGGCTGCGGGATTCAACCAGCCCACCCGCGCTGTCATCGGCCGTGCCCGGGAACGGGTGTTCCGGCACGACTCCGGCGACAGCGAAGGCCGGACCGCCCGCCGTCGACGGCCATGGCGTTCCGGAGCGCCGACCACGAGCTGAGCCGGACCAGTCCCGCTGTCGCGGCTCCCGCACCAGCCCGGCGTAACACGAGTTTGAGCTGTTCCTCACATCATGTCAAGTGTTGTTAACAGATTAACTCGTGATTTCGGGGCGGGGATCGCTGGCAGCGGCCTGGACCTGCGTCATCCCGGTGTGCTGGCTGCCGGGAGGCGCGGACCACGTGACCACGGGGTTCGGCTGTTTCATCCGTTCGAGGAGGGCTGGAAGGACCTGTTACTGCCTGCGGGCGCGTGGCTGGTTCCGGGCGGCTCCGCGGTCAGTGCCCCGCGAGCGGTCTGTTATGTACTCTGATAAGAGAACACAGATTGGCGGGATGAAGGTGGATCCGTGCCATCCGCGGCCACGTTCCCCAGGTCCGCGGCGTGGCCGGCACCACGGGCCGTACTGCTCGGGCTCGTGCCGGGCAGACCCACGGTCCTGGTCTCGAAGATCGCCAAGGAGCTCCAATGGCAGCGCAGCCAGACAGCGAGAGGTCCGTGTTCGACGTGGCCGGCAGGCGGGCACTGATCACCGGCGCGTCGCAGGGTATCGGCGCCGAGATCGCGTCCACCCTGGCGCGGGCCGGCGTCGATCTCGTGCTGAGCGATCGTGACAACGGGAAGCTCGCGACACACGCCCAAGACCTGCGAGAGAACTGCGGTGTCCGGGTCGCGACGATCGCTGCGGACCTGAGCGACCCACAGACGGTCGAGGGGCTGGCATCCGCCGCCCTCACCGCGTTCGACGGGCTCGACATCCTCGTCAACAACGCGGGGATCGCGATCCTCGAGCCGGTGCGGGACGTGCGGGCACAGAACTGGGATGCCGCGATGGCGGTGAACCTGCGGGCACCCGCTCTGCTGGCCGCGAGAGTGGGTACCGCCATGGCCGATGCCGGGCACGGCGGCAAGATCATCAACGTGGCGTCGACAGCCGCGTTGACACCGTTGGCCGAGCACTACGCGTACTGCGCCAGCAAGGCTGCGCTCCTCATGGCGACCAAGGTGCTCGCGCTGGAACTCGGTCCACGCGGGGTTCGGTCGAACGCTGTCTGCCCGACCGTCGTCATGACGGAGCTGGGGCAGAAGGTCTGGGGCGACGAGGCCAAGGCGGCGCCGATGCTGGCGCGCATCCCGGCCGGGCACTTCGCGGTGCCGTCCGACGTGGCGAACGCCGTCCTGTTCCTCGCCTCCGCCGCATCGGACATGGTCAACGGCCTGGAGCTGACGGTCGACGGCGGATACACCGCCACCTGAGCGCTGTCCCGGCCCGGGCACGACCCCCGTCGAGCACTCTCGCGAGTGTGCGTTGGCTGACGCCGGCCGCCCGGCTCCGGGCCGGCCGCGCCGAACGGCCCGTCAGTAGTCGTCGCCGCCGGAGAACTGCTCCTCCAACTCGTCGGCAGTCGCCGCCAGCAGCGCCAGTGGCTGGATGAACTCGTTGGGGTCCATGTTCTCCAGGGGAAGAGAATGACGGAGCACCACGTAGTCACCCATGATCGCGACGCCGGCCGCGACGGTGTTGTGCCCGACCTCCTCCAGCAGCGCCTTGAGGTCGACATACGCCACCTCGCCGCACGGCGACGCGATCTGCACCCACTCGTGCTGCCCGTCGAGCACCTCCCGACCCAACAGGACGGTTTGGCTCCGGTCGTCGTCGAACTCGTAGAGCAGGCGGACCTCGTCGGGCCGTTCCTCCAACACCTTGTAGGCCGAGCGCGCGAAGCCGACCAAGTCATTCCATGTGGTCACGACGTCCTCCCCGGGACAGGATCCGGCGGTGATCCCACCGGCAGCCTATCGTCGCTGGTCCAGCGCGGACAGGACCAGATCTGCCGACGTAGGGGGCCCAGCGGCCGGAGGGATGCCTCATCACTCGGCGCCTGGCCCGGTCCACCTCGGCCTGCCGGGGATGTGCGACGGGTCCGAGGGCACCGGCCGTTCTGACAGGGTGACCTTCTCCAGGGGACGAGGGGCTGGGCCGGCCGGACCGAGATCGCCGCTCCACTGCACGGGTCCATCGAAGTCGCAGGTCGGGGGCATTTGGTCGGACGCCAGGAGGGCGTCGGGCAGGGTGTGCGCTCGCTCGCCGGCTGCCCGCGTGCGAGCAGACCGCGGTCCTCGCCGGTGCAGGGCACCGGCCCGGCATGGCGGCGCTCACCGACGCGTTGGTCCTGGGCGCGGATGTGAATGCCTGCCCGGGGGCGGGGATCTCGCATGTCCTGTTCGGAACGGAACCCCTCACGGCGTGACCGGCTGACCCGGCCGCCTCATCCTTGTGGGGGTTGCACGATGGGGTACCAGCGGCTTCGGCGCGCTCGGTGAGCGCTGGCCGCCCGGGAGGACAGGAGCCGGGACGGCTGGATTGAGATCACCGATTCGCTGGACGGGATCCGCCGAAGCCACAGGTCGGGGCCAGTGGGCCGGTTGCCAGGGGGTGCCAGGAAGGGTGTGCGTTCGCTCACCGGCCGCGGGCGAGTCGGGTGCACCCGGCCTGCCGCTGTGGTTAACTGGCATTGGTCGAGGCCCCGCCTCACGGCGGGGTGGTTGTGAGCTCGTTGCTTTCCTCCAGGGTCAGCCGGAGAAGTTGCGGTCTGACACCGGCCCGGGAGCCGCGCCGCGGCTCCCGCTATCGGATCCCTGTTGAGGAGAGTATTGATGCAGGGCGTTGTTAAGTGGTTCAACTCCGAGAAGGGCTTCGGCTTCATCTCGCCGGACAACGGCGGGGCGGACGTCTTCGTCCACTACTCGGAGATCCAGTCGAGCGGCTTCCGCACGCTGGAGGAGAACCAGCGGGTCGAGTTCGAGGTCGGCCAGGGCACCAAGGGCCCGCAGGCCCAGCAGGTGCGGCCGCTCTGAACCAGCTCTGACCCGAGCTGATCGAATGGCGGGGGTGTGTGGCCCGG
>NZ_BMMK01000001.1:146744-533103 GCF_014645795.1 Longimycelium tulufanense
TCGGGCCACACACCCCCGCCATTTCTCATCACCCCTGGGGGTGAGGTGCGCCCGGTCCTCGTCGAGCGGGGAGACCGTTGTCTCCGGGACGCGGGCCAGGACGTCATAAGTGTGGACGACCTCAGTGTCGGCGACCCGGATCCAGTTCGGCCCGGCGGTGGTGCCAGGCTGTTAGCGCTCCTTACCGGGTCGGATGAGCTGGCTGGGAAGCGACGGTGCGTCGACCCACTCGCCGAGTGACCGGGCGAGATCGGCCCACTCCGTGACGGTGACGGCAAGAGCGGGCCGAGTCGCCTCGATCCCCACCTCGGAAAGCGCGCGGCCTGCCTGCCTCCTCACCAGGAGTCCGGTGACGACGGATCGAACTGGCAGGGATGGCGTCGAGTACGCCGTCTCCAGAAGCGACCACAGAGCCCGCTGTGTGGATCCACGGCGCATTCCGGTACGGGGCCGCACCAGGAGGTGGGCGGAGTCAACCGACGGAGCGGGCTGGAAGCAGTCCGCTCGAATTCTGCGAAGCAGGCGTAGCTCGAAACGCGCCGCCCACCACGCGGTCTGGAGGTCGCGGGGAGCCGCCTGCGTGAGGCGCTTGGCGAAGCCCCGTTCCACCACGAGATCGGCCGCGCGTAGCGGGGTCCGAGCTGGCTGGAGCAGCCGGCGAAGTATCGCTGTACTCAGCGAGTACGGCAGGGACGCCACAACCGCGTAGGGCCGCCAGGGAAGAGGGCAACGCCGGAGATCTCCGGTGACGATGCGGACATTGTCCCGCCCGGCGAGCCTGCGTTCGAGCTGACGCACGAACTTCGGGCTGCGTTCGATCGCGGCCACGTGCGCGCCGGTGGCTGCGAGAGGCGCGGTGAGGGTCCCCGGCCCGGCGCCGAGGTCCAGAACGAGGTCACCGGGACCGACGCCGGCCGAACGGACCAGCGACCGGACTACCGACGCGGCGCGAAGGATGTGAACTCCGGAAGGGCTTTTCGAGGTACGCGAACAGCGCGTTGCGGTGATCGTGGGCACGAGCCAGCTCCATGGGCGTTGTGCGGATGAGTGCACAGGCGCTCGCGGTCATGTCGCACGGCAAATCCCGGTACGGGGCCGGGATAAGGGGACACGACCGGGGCGGCAGCGGGCTGCCCACGAGGGCGCCAGACGCTGCCGCGCTCAGCGCCTCAGCCGCATGAGAGAGGTTCTACCCATCCATGTGCTCAACCATATGCCGCCCACTGGAGCGCGGCCAACGGGTTTTCGGCTTCTATCGGAGGTACGCACTTCGTCGCCTGGTCTAGTACTCAGGTATTACGTCGAGAACAAACCTGGGTACGACGATGGACGGCGAAGACCGCTACTAGCCTCGCCGAGGTTGCGGGGAGTGTTCGTGAGCAGGGGGAGCCCACGCGAATGACGAGCGGGACGATCGTCGGTAACAGGTCGGACGAGGGGGAGGACACACCGGAACCGGAGAGACGCCGGCTGGTAGTACCGGCAGCGGCTGTCATTGTTGCCGGGATAGCCGCGGTCGCGGGCGTTCTCTGGTCCGTTTTCGACCTACCGCTCGGCGTCGATCTGGCCGTTTATCGGTCGGGCGCCCTCGCCGTACTACACGGTGAAGCTCTTTATGAACCTTTGCGTGCGTTGCCCAACTCGGCGCAGGGCCTTCCCTTCACGTATCCACCAGTTGCGGCCCTTCTGTTCCTGCCGCTGGTCCTCGTCCCGTGGCAGGTCGCCACGGGCCTACTGGGCGCGGCGTCGATCCTCGCGCTCGGGCTCGCCATCCGACTCGCCCTCGACCACGAGGAACGCCAGCTCGGTGGCAGGGCGGTAACCGCCCTCGTCCTCGCGGCGCTGGTGCTCGCCCCGGTGCGGGACACCCTCGGACTCGGCCAGATCAACCTGGTGTTGATGGGCCTGGTGATGGTCGACGTGTTGACGTTGCGCGGATCCCGTTGGTCCGGAGTGCTGACCGGCGTGGCCGCCGCCATCAAGCTCACCCCGTTGATCTTTGTGCCGCACCTGTTCCTGGTGGGGCGCCGTGCCGACGCCGCCCGTGCGATCGCGACGTTCCTTGGGCTCAACGTGGCTGCGACACTTCTGCTCCCCGGGGACACCTGGAAGTTCTGGGCGAGCGCGATGCTCGGCGGAAACAAGGCGACCGCCAACGGATGGCCCGGGAACCAGTCGGTCAACGGCCTGGTGCACCGTCTCGTGGGCGACGGGCCCCGGGTTCTGGCTGCGGTCGCCGTGGTGAGCATCGGGTGCCTCATCGTTGCGGCCATGCTGGTGCGCCGTCCACACCGGGAAGGTCGACCGCTCGACGCCCTGTTGGGGATGGCGATGTGTGGGCTGGTCATCAGCCCGATCTCGTGGCCCCATCACTGGGTGTGGGTGGTCCCGCTACTCGTGGTCCTGTTGTGTCGCATGGGAACTCTCGGTGGTTGGTTGCTGCTGTCAGCTCTCGCAGTCGTGTTCACCGTCGTGAGCCTCTACTTCTTCACGGTGTGGGATGTTCACCTGCATCACCACCAGGGCCCGGCATGGGTACTTCCGCACACCATCGCCAGCAATGCTTACCTTGTGGCCGCGGCAATCTCGGTCCTCGCTGTGGTTCGAACCACGCGCACGGTCAGTTCCCCCGGCTGGCGCAGGAGAGACCCGCGATTCGGCGAACGCACGACGAGTGCAATGCCAGGCAACACGAAATGATCTCATGTCTTGCAGTTGGGAGCGACACTCCAGTGTGAAACTGGGATTTCGCGTGGCCGCACCCGTATGCCACGGCTAGTTTCGGTTTCGTGCGACACATGCTTCATCGCGAAGGGTAGGCCCGCCACGGGGTAACGGGCCGGGGGAGGGCGGGGAGCGGGCCGATTGGCCCGCTCCCCGGTTCGCCGTGATCAGCAGGATGTCGGCGGTGCCGCTCCTGCGAAACGGTCGCCCAGCCAGGAGACGGCGAGTGGCGCTCCGACGATCGAGGCGTACATGTGGTTCATCAGGGGAAGCGGACGCCAGGACACCGTGGCGCCGTGGTGGCAGTAGTCGTCGGCGAGCTGTTTCCCCACCTGGAACGGGATCAGCTCGTCGAACGTGCCGTGGTAGACGAGAATCGGCGCGCCCGGCGCCCGTTGCCCGGCATGGTTTTCGTTGATCCGGGCGGCCCACTGCGGTTCGGAGAGCAGGTCCCGAACGGTGGTGAACTCGTTCAGGTACCGGAACGAGTAGCGTGTCGTGAACTCCGCGAGGCAGGAGGTCGCGACGTCGGGTACGGCCTTCTTCCCGGCTGTACTGAGCACGCTCTCGAACGGGAGTTCCGGGTAGGCCGTGGCCTGGCCGATGGCGCCCGCGAGAAGGAGGCCGGAACCTGCCCTGCCGTCCGTGGCGTGGGCGAGCGCGGTGAGATCGGCCGGCACCCCACCGGCGGCGACACCTCGCACGGCCAGTTCCGGCGCGTACGACGGTTGCAGCTCGCCGGCGAAGGAAGCGGCCTGGCCACCCTGGGAGTAGCCCCAGATCGCGATCGGCGAGTCGGCCAGCCCGACGCCGGGGAACCGTTGTGCGGCGCGGGCTGCGTCGAGCACGGCGTGCCCCTCGGCGGGACCGGCGGTGTAGGTGTGCACGCCCGGGGTGCCCAGACCCTCGTAGTCGGTGACGACCACCGCCCAGCCGCGCTGTAGAGCCTCGCCGATCCTCTGGAGCTCGTCCTCGCGGCCGGTGCGCATCAGGTATGAGGGCGCGCACTGGTCGCCGAGCCCGTGCGTGCCGACGGCGTAGGTGACCAGTGGTCGGGGGCCGTCGTTCCACGGGGACGTGGGCACCAGGAGGGTGCCCGAGACCGCGTTCGGGTGGCCGAGCGCGGAGCTGGACTCGTAAAGGAGCTGCCAGGTGCGCACCGGTACCGGTAACGCCGGGTCGGCGGTGAGCTCGACCGGCCGGGACCGGATGATCGTCCCGGGTGGGCCGTCGGGCAGAGGGTACGGCGGCTGGTAGAAGGAATCTTCGTTCGGTGTGGTCACCAGGCCGAGGGCCGTGTCCCGGGCGAGTGCGGACGGCGTACCGACCGCGACCAGCCCACTGAGGAACAGGATGGCGACCAAACCCGCCCGGAAAAGCCGGACATGCACCACTGCCTCCACCCTTCAAGATCGTGTGGTCCAGCGGATGGCGGCGCGTCGCGGATTATTCTGCCATGGCCGGAGTACTCGAATAAACGTTCGAACTCATTCCGCTTGGTGGATGATCCGACTTGCTGACGGCCCGTAAAGTACTCTCGTAAAAATGTCAACCAGGTAACCGGGCGGACAAACTTCGGAAATTTTCCGAACGTATCGGCGTCCGCGCATGCATAGTAACAAACTATCACCGGCGGATCGGCTCGGGTGCCCGGTGGAACCCGGATGGCCCGTGAACTCCGCGGCTGGAAAGCGCTACGTTGTGTAGTGCGTCAGCTGCGCTGGGAGTCAGTGAGGGGTAGATCGTGGCCAAACAGTTGAGCTGGGTGCCGGAGGATGTCGAGATGGGACGGCCGAGCGCGGCTCGTGTGTACGATTACCTGCTGGGCGGGGGACACAACTTCGCCGCCGACCGCGAGCTGGCCGAGCGGTTCGCGCGTGCGCTTCCCGGGTCACGGGACATCGCCCGGCTCAACCGCGCCTTCCTGCGGCGTGGCGTGTTGTTTCTGATCGAGAATGGGATCCGGCAGTTCCTCGACATCGGTTCCGGTATCCCCACCGTCGGAAACGTGCACGAGATCGCGCAGGCTGTCGACCCGACCATTCGGGTCGTGTACGTGGACAACGAGCCGGTTGCCGTCGCCCACAGCCAGCTGCTGCTGGAGCACAACGACCGGGCCGCGGCGGTGGAGGCCGATCTCGTCCACCCCGACGGAGTCCTGGACCACCCCGCCGTGCACGGTCTGCTCGACCTCGACCAGCCGCTCGGCCTGCTCATGGTGGGTGTCTTCCACTTCGTCCCGCCGGAACGGGCGCCGCTGGAGCTGTTGGCCCGCTACCGCGAGCGGCTGGCGCCGGGCAGCTACCTGGCGCTCTCCCACTTCACCGCGGACACCCGGCCGGCGGAGATGGCGGCCATGGTCGAGGTGATGAGCAACAGCCGCGATCCCATCCACCCGCGGACCCGGGCCGAGATCGCCGAGCTGTTCACCGGCTTCGAGCTGGTGAACCCCGGTGTCGTTCCCACGGCCGACTGGCACCCGGTGGCACCAGCGGACGACGTGGCCGGCCCGGAACGTGAACAGATCTACGCCGGAGTGGGCCGCAAGACCGCAACCGGATGAAATTCCTCGCTGGACCGGATGAGCCCAAACCTTTCACCAACCGCGGTTGTGTGAGGGAGAGTGCCGTGGACGTGCTTCCGCTCGAGATCGCCGGCAGCGCTTCGCTGCGTCCGGCTCGGCCGCAGGAGGGCTGAACACTGCGAAACCTGGCCCACGGTTGGCAGCCACCGTGCTGGCAGCGATCGTGCTCGTCGCCGAACGGCGCGCCGAGGAGCGCGGTGCCCGGCGTCCCGGTGCGCGGTCCGTGGAGCCGATCCGGGCTGGCCCGCGAGTGGGCGGTGGCGATGGCCACCAGCGGCTACGTGCCGTTGGGCCACGAGACCATCGAGCGGGAGCTGGAGGAGCTCGTCGACGTCCTGTTCGACGTCCTGCTGGCGGAGCCGTTCGCCCCGGCCCCGGCCGAGGAGGTCGGCACTGGGCTGGCCGATCTCGGGTTCACCACGCCGACCGGGCTGAGCCGCACGGTGGAGCTGCTCGTCCGGCGTCTGCCCGCCCATCCCGAGCTGCTGGACGTCCACCGCCTGCCGGACAAGGTCGCAAGCGTCGTGGGCGCGCTGACCGACAGCTATGCGTTCGCGGTCCGCAACTTTGTCTTCGACCAGCAGGAGGAGCTCAAGCGTGCGTTGTTGCGTGCCAAGGAACGCGCCGAGCGGCAGCTGTGGTTGAGCGAGGCGCGGTTCCGGGAGGTGTTCAGCGGGTCTCCGGTCGGCATCGCGATCACCGACGTGGACGGCGCGCTCGTCGAGACCAACTGGGCAATCCGGGAGATGCTTGGTTACAGCGGTGCGGAGCTGGCCGGCCGGGACCTGGTGGACCTGGTCCATCCCGACCACGCGGCCGCGGTGCGGGAGGCGTACCGCTCGCTCAACGAAGGCGTGAGTGGACGCCTGCGGGAGCGCGGCCAACTGCTGCACAAGGACGGCGACCCGGTGTGGGCTTATCTCGCCGCGTCCGTGTTGCGCGATGCGAACGGTGCGCCGAGATACCACGTGACGATGGTGGAGGACATCACCGAGCTGCGGTTGCTCCAACACCAGCTGACACGGCAGAACCTGCACGACCCGTTGACCGGGCTGCCGAACCGGCAGTTCCTGGTGTCCCGCCTGACAGACCTGTTCGCTCGCCCCGAGCCCGTCGACCTCACGTTGTTCCTGCTGGAGGTGGACGGGCTCGCCGTCGTGAACGAGGGTCTCGGCCACGATGCTGGCGACGCGTTGCTGCGCATGGTGGCACACCGACTGCACGGACTGGTGGGGGAGGATCCCCGCGCCATGCTCGTCCGGACGGGCGGGGACGAGTTCGCGGTCGCGATCGAGGGTGAGCCGCCCGAACTCGCCAGGTGGGCCGCCGACATCAACGCGGAGCTGGCTGAGCCGATTTACGTGGGGGAGCAGGGGATTGCTGCCTCCGTCAGCATCGGCATCGTAAGACAGGTAGCCGGGGAACTGGTGTTCGCCAGCGCCGCGGAGTTGTTGCGTGCCGCGGAAGTAGCGCTGCGCCGGGTGACCGTCCGTGGAAAGCGGCAGTGGGGCTTGTTCGACCCGAACCTGGATTCCCGGGAGCGGGCACGAGCTGGTTTGGCGGCGGCCATGCCGGGCGCGTGGGAGAATGGGGAGCTCGAGATCCGATTCGAGCCCGCTGTCGCCGCGGACGGACGGCAGCCGCTCGGTGCCTTGGCGACACTGGCGTGGAACCACCCGAAACGGGGCTTGGTGCGGCACGGCGAGTGCATCGCGTTGGCCGAGCAGACCGGGTTGAGCGTGCCGATTGCGCAGTGGGTTCTGCGGACCGCGCTCGAACGTGCGCGGCAGGCCGACAGCGACGTTCCGGTGGCTGTGCCGTTGACCGCGGATCAGGCGCACGACCCCGACCTCGTGGGAACGGTTGGCGATCTCCTTGCCGGGCTGGATTTTGGGGCGTCGCGGCTGTGGATCGGGATGCCTGTTTCGGCACTGCGTGACGAGCAGGGTGAGGCCCGTGACAACCTCCAGGTGCTCGCGGCAACCGGGGTGAACACCTATCTGCACGGATTCGGGCTCGGCTACGAGGACCTGGCGTGCATGGAGGATCTTCCCGCGCGTGCGGTGGAGATCGCGCCGGATCTGGTGCAGCGGCTGGCCCGGAATCCGGGCACCGTGGTGGAGCGTGCGGTACGGGACTTGGTGCCGTTGGTGCGCGAGCACGGTGCGGGAGTGTTGGTCGACGGGATCGAGACCGAGCAGCAGGCGGAGTGGTGGACGCGGCTGGGCGTGGATGCCCTTCGTGGCCCGCTGTTTGCCGACACGTCTTGGTAATGGTCCAGGACTGGCGGACCCGTCTCACGACCGTACCGGAGGAGAGCACTGGTTTGCCGTGGCGATGAATAGTTGTTTCAGCTAATTCTAACGACGAAATTCACGAGGAAAACAACCGTCGAGTACGTCCCGCCAGACACCAACGAGGTGCTCGACGTCGGCACCACCGATGACAGCGGGCTGGTCCGCCTCGTGGTCGACAGGCGTACTGCGGGTGGCCGGGTGACGACAACTGTAATTAAGGAACGCGTAGACGACCGTCAGGCAGAGCCGGAGGTGAACACCTTCGTACGTCCGGTGATCGAGGAGCGGCCGGATGTCTTCTTCCGTGTGACCCTGCCCAACGGGGACGTGGTTGACTCGCGGAGCACGGGGACGTTCTTCGTGCCCAACTTCAACGACCGGCGGCTAGGGTCGCCCGCGGCGCCGCACCGACTCATCGTGATCCGACCGGGTGTCGTCCAGCCGTTCTGAGGCATCAGTGTGTGCGGGTGAAGCCGGGGTGGACGCCGCCGTGGAGGGTGGGGCCAGCGGCCGGTGACGACTTTGGTGCGGGTGAAGAAGTGGCTTCCGTCGGGCGTGTGGGCATGCGCGTCCCTGGAAGGATGACGATTCAGCTGTTGGAACTCCGCGGATTCTGCTCCTGTCGACATCATGATGAAGTGAAACGTTTCATAAGATGTTGGTATGAGTGGCCGAGACGCTTGTGTCACCAGCCCTCCCCTGATTAACGTCGCCGTTCGGCTGCCCGCGCGGGGGCAGCCGTTTCGTGTTCAGTGTCTTGAGGGGAATAGGGGGACTCGTGGAGTCCAGCACGCGACATCGTTCGCGAGTCGTCCTGCTCCTGCTGTCGTTCCTCGTCGCCGTCGCGGCGTCGTTGGTCGGCACGCAGGTGGCTTCGGCCACGCCGGGGCAGGACTGGGTGTGGCGGGTTGACACCCGACACCCGTACGAGGATCAGATCTTCACCAGCGGCTTCTCGCCACGGGGCAACAACAACGACCTGACCCAGCACGTGTCTGGGGCTTCCATCCGTGACCGCAACAGTGGCTTCGTGGCGACGACCGCGAACCGCGCTGCGGCCGAGCGCATCGCTTACCTGTTGTTGCGGTCGAGGGAGAACGGATCGCAGCCCAACTCGGTGTGGATCTACCAGATCCGGCCGAGCGAGCAGTTCCGGGACGTCAACCTGAGCCTGGACTACTCGATCCAGCGCATGGAGGGCTGGGCCAACGACGACAACGGGCAGCTGAACCAGCTGCGCAACCTGCGGACCGTCTTCGGCTGGCAGCAGGAGTTCGCCTCGCTCGGCTCGATTCCGGCCTCGCAGGTGCACTCGGCGCAGCAGCTCACCATGCGCTGGGGTGAGGTGACCGAAGGGAACCCCGAGCAGAACCGGCGGTACCAGGCGGGGCGTCCGGTGTGGAACAACGAGCCGTACCAGGCCAGGTCCCGTGACCGGGAGCCGATCTGGGCGGTCGCCGGTGCGGTCATCGGCCTGGGCTGGTGCCTGGGCAAGCAGAATCGTCAGCCGCGGTCGGTCGAGGCGCGCGCCACGGCCGACAGCTGTGGGAAGGTCGAGCAGGTTCAGTTCAAGGGCCGGGGCAAGGTGTGGGACCCACGGCTGAACCGGGAGGTCACCCGGGACACCCTGTTCGGGTGGACCGAGAAGTGCGGTGGCGCGGGTGGCAAGCACTGTGTGCGCGTACCCGACGTCTGCTCGGTTCGCGTCGTCCGCTCACCGTCCGGCAACTTCTACGACATGCTCACCGGAAGCTGCGGCAAGGGTCACCTCTTCGACAAGTACCGCGTGAAGCTGGGTGCGGGCGGTAGCTCGAACACCTACGTGGACCAGACGATCAACGGGTTCGACACCAGCCACGAGCACTCGATTCTGGCCAACAAGGTGTGGGACAAGTACCACGGCAAGCCGCTGTCGGAGAACTACCGGCTGGCCGACGTCTTCCAGGACGGCTCGTCCTGGTGGTCGAACTTCACGATCGTTCCCGAGATGCGGTGATCCGCACGCTCTCATCGAGAGCGTCGCGACGTAGATAGCGTCGTATTCCGATTTGTAGAAGCGGGCACGGCTCCACTGGGTCGTGCCCGCTTCCGCATGAGACGCTGCCACGTGACTCGTAGCGGTGGCCTGCTTCGATCACGATGCGGTACAGGTCATCACAGCAGCCCAATCGCTGCGAGGGGCTCCCTGTTGACCCTGATGCCTCGATGGACGTCGGAGCGTCCTTTCGTGGACAATCGTGTGTGGGAATCGAGAATTTCAGTGTGATACTTATCACTATCCGGAACGGTGGATGTGAGAAGCGGGTATGCGAAGGGCCACGTTCTCGGGTCGACGGCTCACAGCCCTTGTCGTCGCCGTCGCAACGGTACTGACCACGGTTTCGGATGTCGCCACAGATGATCAGATTGCCGGCACGATGGACTTGCGGGACGCGTCGAGGGGCGGTCTCGCGGCGGACATCCGCTATACCGAGTACGGTGTCCCGCACATCAAGGCGGCCAATTTCGCCGGGCTCGGCTATGGGTACGGGTTCGCGGCGGCAAAGGACAACATCTGTGCGTTGGCGGACATCTACCTGACGGTGGGTGCCGAGCGGTCCCGCTATCTCGGCCCCGACGCGTCAGGCAACACCGCCTACGGCGCGGCTCAGAGCAACCTGAACAGCGACCTGTACTTCCGGCAGGTCAACGACTCCGGCGTGGTCGAGCGTGTGCTCGACGCTCCACCACCGGTCGGTCCACGGGCCGAGGTGCGCGAGCTGATCCGCGGCTACGTGGCCGGCTACAACCGATACCTGCGTGACACCGGGGTCGCGGGCATCTCGGACCCGGCCTGCCGAGGCGCAGCTTGGGTGCGTCCGATCACCGAGATCGACGTGTACCGGCATGTCCACGCGCTGTCCACGCTGGTCGCACAGGGACAGGTGATCGACGGTATCGCCCAGGCCGCACCGCCGGGTCCGGTCAGGAGCAGCGCGGCGACCGAGCCGGTCCCGGCCGACGCCCTCGACCGGGTACGCCGGGCCCTGGGCCACGGTGGTATGGGCAGCAACGCGATCGCCATCGGTTCGGACGGGACAGCGAACCGGAGGGGATTGTTGCTGGGCAACCCACACTACTTCTGGCATGGCGGCATGCGATTCTGGCAGTCCCAGCTGACGGTGCCGGGGCGGCTCGACGTCAGCGGTGGCGGCCTGCTGGGGGTACCGCTGGTGCAGATCGGTTTCAATCGCGATGTCGCGTGGAGCCACACCGTCGCCAGACCGACCACGTTCGGCTTGTATCAGCTCCAGCTCGTGCCCGGGGCACCAACGACGTATCTGGTCGACGGCTCGCCGGAGCAGATGACCAGCCGTCAGGTGGCCGTCGAGGTTCGCAACCAGGACGGTTCCCTCAGCACGGTCGAACGCACCCTCTACTCGACGCGATATGGACCTGTGCTGTCGTCGGGCTTCAACCTCCCGTTGTCCTGGACCGGCACCAGCGCCTACGCGATTCGGGATGCCAACCAGGGCAACTTACGCGGCCTGAACACCTGGTTCGAGCTCGGCCAAGCGCACAACGCCCGCGACGTCGTGCGCGCACTGTCCCGGAGCCAGGGGGTACCGTGGCTGAACACCGTCGCCACCGACCGGTCAGGGCAGGCGCTCTACGCCGACATCCAGGTTGTCCCGCACGTGACGGACGAGCTCGCAGCCCGGTGCAACACGGGGCTCGGCGCGAAAACCTTCCCGAACACCGGGATGACCATATTCGACGGATCACGGGGCGACTGCGCGTGGGGCAACGACCCGGACGCGCCGGTGCCCGGTATCTTCGGCCCGCGCCGGATGCCGGTTCAGGCCCGCACCGACTACGTGGGGAACTTCAACGACAGCGCATGGCTGTCGAACCCGCACCAGCCGATCACCGGCTACCCACGGATCATGGGCGCTATCGCCACCGAGCGCAATCCTCGGACCCGCATGGGGTTCACCGTGGTCGAGGAACAGCTCGCGCGTGGCGGGTTTTCCCGTCAGGCCATGCAGGATCTGCTGTTCGATGATCGCAGCTGGGTCGGCGAACGGGCAGCCGCCGACACGGCCAAGATGTGCGCATCGTTCCCCGATGGCAGGGCGCCTACCTCGGGCGGCGGAACCGTCGAGGTCGGTCGAGCCTGTACCGCACTGTCCGAATGGGACCGACGGATGACCACGGGTAGCCGCGGTGGCCTTCTGTTCGAGCGATACTGGTTGAGGGTTGCCGAACTTGACGATCTGTGGCGGGTGCCGTTCAACCCGGCCGAGCCGGTTGCGACTCCGAACACGCTGAACACGGCGAACCCGTCGGTGCAGCGGGCACTCGGCGACGCCATTGCCGAGCTGCGGATCGCGGGCATCGAACCGGATGCCCCGCTCGGCGAGAACCACTATGTTGTGCGCGACGGCAGTCGGATCGTGATCCATGGCGGAACCGAGGCGCAGGGCGTGCTCAACGCGATCAATCCCATCTGGGACCCGGCTCAAGGCAACACCGAGGTGTGGGACGGATCGAGCTACATCCAGGTGGTCTCGTTCACCAACGATCGCTGCCCGGACGCGACCACCCTCCTCACCTACTCCGAGTCCAGTGATCCGAGCTCACCACACTTCGCCGACCAGACCCACCTGTTCTCCGCGAGCCGGTGGGTGCGGGCCAGGTTCTGCGAGCGGGACATCCGTTCCTCACCCGTGCTGCGGGTGGTGCGCCTGCGCGAGCGGTGACGTTTCCGCGTCGCCACACGCACCAACCGCCGGAACTGGCCGGGGCCATTACCCGTGAACGAGGACCCACTCGGACCGGGGCCTCGGTGATCACCGCACCACACCGTGATCACACCAACCCCCGGCCACCAGTCGCATGGCAGCATCCGGTGCTGGCGTCGGCCCGCTCCCCGGCTAGTGGTTGCGGGGGAAACCGAGGTTGACGCCGCCGTGGGAGGGGTCGAGCCAGCGACTGGTGATGACCTTGGTGCGGGTGAAGAAGTGGATTCCGTCCGGACCGTAGGCGTGTGTGTCGCCGAAGAGCGATGACTTCCAGCCACCGAAGGAGTAGTAGGAGACCGGGACCGGGATCGGCACGTTGACCCCAACCATGCCAACCTCGACCTCGTTCTGATACCGGCGCGCCGCTCCGCCGTCATTGGTGAAGATCGCCGTGCCGTTGCCGTACGGGTTGGCGTTGACGAGCTGCAACGCCTCGTCATACGACGAGGCACGCACAACCGAGAGCACCGGACCGAAAATCTCGTCCCGGTAGATCCGCATCTCCGGCGTCACGTGATCGAACAACGTCGGCCCGAGCCAGAACCCGTTGCCGTCACCGCCAACGGGGTGGTTCCGGCCATCCACGACCAGGGTGGCGCCCGACGCGACGCCGTCATCCAGATAGCCTGCGACGCGATCGCGGTGCGCGCGGGTAACCAGCGGGCCCATCTCGGCGCCCGGGTGCCGGCCGTCGCCGACCGAGACGCGACCGATGCGGTCGCGGATCCGGCTCACCAGGTCATCGCCGACCGGATCCACGGCCACCACAACGGACACCGCCATGCACCGCTCGCCGGCCGAGCCGAAACCGGCCGAGACCGCGGCATCCGCCGCCAGGTCCAGGTCGGCGTCGGGGAGCACGACCATGTGGTTCTTGGCGCCGCCCAGGGCCTGCACCCGCTTGCCGTGCCGGGTGCCGGTCTCGTAGACGTGGCGGGCCACCGGCGTCGACCCAACGAAGGAGACGGCCCGGACTTCCGGGTGCTCCAGCAGCCGGTCGACCGCAACCTTGTCCCCGTGCACGACGTTGAACACGCCCTCGGGTAGCCCGGCCTCGGCCCACCACTGGGCGAGGACGTTCGCCGCCGACGGGTCCTTCTCGCTCGGCTTGAGCACGACGGTGTCGCCGCACGCCACCGCAACCGGGGCGAACCACAACGGCACCATGGCGGGGAAGTTGAACGGCGAGATCACCCCGACCACGCCCAACGGCTGCCGTAGTGAGTAGACGTCCACCCGGGTCGAGGCGTTCTCGCTGAAACCGCCCTTGAGCAGGTGCGGCACCCCGCAGGCGAACTCGACGACCTCCAGCGCGCGCTGCACCTCGCCCGCGGCGTCGTCGAGGACCTTGCCGTGCTCGGCGGTGACCACCGCGGCCAGCTCGTCCCGCCGCGCCCGCAGGATCTCGCGGAACGCGAAGAGAACATTGGTTCTCCGGGCCAGTGAGGTGTCCCGCCAGCCGGGAAAGGCCCGCGCCGCCGCCGCGACCGCGCGGTCGACCTCCTCCAGCCCGGCGTAGTCGACGTGCGCACGCACCGCCCCGGTGGCCGGGTCGAACACCTCACCGGTGCGCTCGGCAACGCCCTCCCAGGGCTTGCCGTCGATCCAGTGTGAGATCCGGTTCACCGTCCCACCTCCTCCTGCGCTGCCGAGATCGCCTCGTCCAGTACGCCGAGCGCCTCCTCGACCTCCTCGTCGGTGATGGTCATCGGCGGCGCGATCCGGATGACGTTTCCGTACAGCCCGCCCTTACCGACGAGCACGCCACGCGCACGGGCCTCCTCCAGCACCCGCGTCGCCGCGTCCGGACGGGGCGTGCCGTCCGGGTGGACCAGCTCCACCGCGACCATCAGCCCCATCCCGCGCACGTCCCCGACGACCGGGTTGCGCTCGGCGACCGAACGCAGGCCCGCCAGCAGCCGCGTGCCCTGCTTGGCGGCGTTGGCCTGGAGGTCGTGCTCGAACAGGTAGTCCAGCGCGGCGTCCGCGGCGGTCGTCGCCACCGGGTTCCCGCCGAACGTCGAGATGGACTGCGCGTGCAAGCTGTCCATCACGTCGCCGCGTGCCACGACCCCGCCGATCGCCAACCCGTTGGCCAGCCCCTTGGCGAAGGTCATCACGTCCGGCACCACTCCGTGCGCGTCGATTCCCCAGAAGTACTCGCCGGTACGCCCCCAGCCCGTCTGCACCTCGTCGGAAACGAAGAGGATCCCGTACTCGTCCAGGATTTCCTTGAACGCCCGAAACATCCCCTTCGGCGGAACCGCGAACCCGCCGACGCCCTGGATGGGCTCGGCGATCAGGCAGGCGACGTCCCCGGCCGTGGTCGTCTCGATCACCTCGCGCAGGTCGTCCGCGCACGCACGGATGTAGTCGGCGTCGGAGAGATCGCGGAACGGGCTGCGGTAGCGGTAGCTGCCCTGCGCGTAGCTGACGTTCACCGGGGTCAACGAGGAGGCCGACCAGCCGCGGATCCCGGTCACGCCGACGGTCGCGAACGCCCGGCCGTGGTAGGAGTTGCGCATCGCCAGCACCTGGTTGCTCCGGCGGTACTGGCTGGCCAGCATGAGCGCGGTCTCGTTGGCCTCGGTGCCGGAGTTGGTGAAGAACACCTTGGCGTCCGGGATGTTCGACAGCTTCGCGATGCGCTCGGCCAACCTCACCTGCGCCTCGATGAGATAGAGCGTCGAGGTGTGCACCACACCGGTGTCGAGCTGGCGCCGAACCGCATCGCTGATCTCGGCGATGTCGTAGCCGATCGCGTTGGTCAGGATCCCGCCGAAGAGGTCCAGGTAGCTGCGGCCCTCGCCGTCGACCACCCGCCGGCCCGAGCCCCGCACGATCTCGATGGGCTGGTCGTAGTAGAGGGCGAGCCAGCCCGGCATGACCGCCCGGTGCCGCGCCAGCAGGTCCGCGTGTGACATGCGTCCTCCCCGGTCGATGCGCCCGTTGACAAGCCGAGTCTGCTGGCAGGCGGCGAGCCGGGGCTATGGACAACATGTACGCGATCGGGTGCATTGGGCTACGTTGTGTTCGGAGGTGAGTGTGGGTGTACCCGACGGTCTCGGAGGCCATCGCCCTGCCGGTGGTGCGGCGGGGCCGGCCCCGCGTGGTGGCGGGCTCGGCCGGCCTGGGCAACCGGGTGCGGTGGGCGCACGTCGCCGAGGTCGCCGACATCGCCCACCTGCTACGCGGCGGTGAGCTGGTGCTGACCACCGGGATCGCCCTCCCGGACGACCCCGCGGGTCTGGCCCGCTACGTGGACGACCTGGTCGGGGTGGGCGCGGCCGGACTGGTGGTCGAGCTGGTCCGGCGCTGGCCGGACCGGCTGCCCTCGGCGCTGGTCCAGGCCGCCGAGCGGCGCGGGCTGCCGCTGGTGACGTTGTCGGCGGAGACCCGGTTCGTCTCGGTCACCGAGGCGGTCATCGAGCTGGTGATGGACCGCCAGGTCGCCGAGCTCCGCGCGGCCGAGCAGGTCCACGAGATCTTCACCGCGCTCACCGTGTCCGGTGCCGAGCCGACCGACATCCTGCACGAGGTGGCGCGGCTGGCCGGGCTGCCGGTCGTCCTGGAGACCCTCACCCACCACGTCCTCGCCTATGACACCGCGGGGGTGGACCCGGCCGGGCTGCTGCTGGACTGGGAGGCACGCTCACGGTCCGTGACGCCGGACGGGCGCACCGCCTACGACCCCGGCGCCGGCTGGCTGGTCACCGTCGTGGGTGCGCGGGGCGATGACTGGGGCCGGCTGGTGTTGGTCTCGCCCGACGAACCACCGCACCGGCACGTGGTGGTCGCCGAGCGCGCGGCATCGGCGTTGGCGCTGCACCGGCTGGTCGCGCGTGACCGGGACACCCTGGAGCGTCAGACGCATCGCGCGCTGCTGTCGGAGCTGCTGGCTCCCGGAACCCCTTCCGGCGAGCTGCCCATGCGCGCCAACGCACTGGGAATCCCGTTGGAGGACAGGCAACTCGTCGGCGTTGCCATCCAGCCGTGCAGCACCGTACCGACGAGCGCGGCCGCGGCGCTGGCGACGCAGGAAGTTCTGCGCGATCTCGCCGAAGTCACGGCGTCAGCGGCGCGCCGGGCACGGATTCCGGCACTCGTCGGCGTGGTCGACGACAGCAGCGTGCGTGCCCTGTTGTCCTTGCCCCGCAGGATGAACGTGTCCCAGGTACTGGACCAGGTCGCGCAGGAAGTGCATCGGCTGGCGGCCGGCACCCCTCGCGCGTCACGTGTCGTCGTCGCCGTGGGAACGACAGCGGCCTCGCTCTCGGATGCCCGGCGGAGCCTCGGCGAGGCAGCTCATGTCGCCAACGCTGCCTTGCGCTCGCCCGGTTCGAAGACCTATCACCGTCTCGACGACGTGCGGCTGCGCGGCGTCCTCCATCTACTGCGGGACGACGAACGCCTGTCCGCCTTCGTGCATCGCGAGCTGGGACCGCTGCTCGCTCGTGAGGACAACCAAGCTACCCGACTGATCGAGGCGTTGCGGGCGTTCTGTGAGCACGGCGGTAACAAGTCCTCGGCAGCAGCGGCGGTCCATCTGTCCCGCACCGCCTACTACCAACAACTGGAGCGCATCGAACAGCTTCTCGGTGTCTCCCTTGACGACCCGGAGTCCACGCTGTCGCTCCATGTCGCCCTCCTCGCCTCGGACGTGATCACAACGAACCAGCACCGCTGAGATCCGACGGTCACGTCGTTTGTCGCCGCCGCAAGGGAAGTCTGTCGAAGACCTGTCGAGACCAGGCGGAGTCCCTGGTCAGAGCATGGATTTTCGGTGCCGTGGCGAGCTGGCGACAACGTCGTTTCCGCTGGTCAGAGCGAAATGTGAAGACGGTATTCGCGTTTGCCAGGGTGCGTTGTTCGGGCAAGGATGGATCGTCCTGGAGTCAAGCCCCTGAACAAGGGCGTCCTTGTCGTGCTCGCCTGTCGTACACCCTTGCCCACAAGGAGGGACAATGATCCATGCCCGCGGACTGACCAAGCGGTTCAAGGTCAAGAAGGAGAGCGTCGAGGCCGTGCGCGGCATCGATCTCGATGTCGAGGCCGGTCAACTGGTCGCGTTCCTGGGCCCGAACGGCGCCGGGAAGTCCACCACCCTGCGCATGCTGACCACCCTGTTACCCCCGACTTCGGGGACCGCGACCGTCGCGGGCCACGACGTCGTTACCGACCCCGCCGGAGTCCGCCGCCGGATCGGCTACGTGGGGCAGAACAACAGTGCCGGCGAGAACTTCCTCGTGCGGGACGAACTGGTGCACCAGGGCTGTAGCTACGGTCTGACCCGGTCCCAGGCGCGCCGGCGGGCCGATGAGGTGCTGGAGCTGTTGGACCTGCAGTTACTGGCGAAGCGCAAGCCGGGCACGCTCTCCGGTGGGCAGCGTCGGCGACTCGACATCGCGATGGGGCTCATCCATCTGCCCCCGCTGTTGTTCCTGGACGAGCCGTCGACCGGACTCGACCCGCAGAACCGCGCCAACATCTGGGAACACGTTCTGCGGCTCCGCGAGGAGTACGGAACAACGCTGTTCCTCACCACCCACTACCTGGAAGAGGCCGACAGCATGGCCGAGCGAGTGGTGATCATCGATCACGGAGAGATCATCGCGGACGGGACCGCGGAACAGCTCAAGAGCGAGCTGGCGGGCGATCACCTCGCCGTCACCACGCACGACGAGGCGGGCACGAGAAAGGCAGCCGAGATCGCCGCCCGGATCGCGGAGCAGGGCGAGGTCACCGTCGACGGGACGGTGGTCCGGCTGCGGGTCGCCCGGGCCAACGCGGCCCTGCCGGCGTACCTGCGGTCCGTGGAGGAATCCGGGGTGAAGGTCGCCACCGCCGAGGCCACCCGGCCGACGCTGGACGACGTCTTCCTGGCCCTGACCGGCCGGAGCCTTCGGGAGAGCGAGGAGACCGCATGACCGCCGAGGCAGTACGGCAGCACCGGATCGGAAGCGAGGGGCGCGGCATTGGCATGAAGTTCCTGAGTGACATCAGCAATGTCTTCGTTCGCGAGATGACCCCCGTGCTGCGCGAGCCGCTGGGGCTCGTCTTCTCCATGGTGCAGCCCCTGCTGTTCCTGTTCCTGTTCGGTCCGCTGCTCGGTGGCGCGGGGGAGTTCGGCGGTACCTCGGCGTGGCAGTGGTTCGTGCCCGGCGTGCTGATCCTGATGTGCTTGTTCGGCCCGATGATGGCCGGCTACAACCTGCTGGTCGAGCTGATGGGCGGGTCAATGGAGCGGATGCTGGTCACCCCGGTCAACCGTACGGCGATGTTGATTGGTCGCACCCTGAAGGAGTCGCTGGTCCTGCTCGTCCAGGCGGTGCTGATCATCGCCCTGGCGTTGCCGCTCGGCTTCCAGTTCTACCCGCTCGGGGTGCTCGTCGGGCTGGCGTTGCTGGTCGTTCTGGGCGTCGGGCTCGGAGGACTGTCGTTCGCCCTGGCCATCCTCGCCCACCCGAGTGGGCAGCTCTTCTACATCGTGACCCAGGTCGGATTGTTCCCGCTGATGCTGCTGTCGGGAGTGCTGCTCCCGATCGACTTCGGCCCGACCTGGCTCCAGGTGGCCGCGAAGATCAACCCGATCATGCACGTCGCGGACGCGGTGCGGGCACTGTTCGCCGGTACCTTCGCGGACATCTCGATCGTGTACGGGACCCTCGCGGCGTTCCTCGTGGCGCTGTTGGGGCTCGTTGTGGGGACGCGCACAATGCGGCGAGGCATCTGAAGTTCTTCATCCGGGCGTAACACGGAAGAATGAATCGGGTGGGGTGGTTTTCCCCCTTGGTAAGGCCGCCCCACCTGCACGCCCCCGCCTGGTGCCCTGATCGAGGGACGGGATGGGCAGGTTGTCCAGTTCGGAGGGGAAGCGTGGACAACCTGCCACTGCCTCGGGTGATGCACGACGCACAAGGATGCCGGAATGACGGGCGATGAGATCATCCGTGCCGGCCTCGTCCAGCAGCGGTGGACCGGTGACAAGGAGTCGATGGTCCGCAACGCGGTCGACGCCGTCGCGCGGGCCGCGTCCCAGGGCGCGGAGGTGGTGTGTCTCCAGGAGCTCTTCTACGGGCCGTATTTCTGCCAGGTGCAGGATGCCGACTACTACTCCTACACCGAACGTATCCCGGACGGCCCCACCACCGAGCTGATGCGGGAGGTCGCGGCGCAGCACGGGGTCGTACTGATCGCTCCGATGTACGAGGAGGAGCAGCCAGGCGTCTACTACAACACCGCGGCCGTGATCGATGCCGACGGCAGCTACCTCGGCAAGTACCGCAAGAACCACATCCCCCAGGTGAAGGGGTTCTGGGAGAAGTTCTACTTCCGGCCCGGAAACCTGGGTTACCCGGTGTTCGACACCGCGGTCGGCCGTATCGGCGTGTACATCTGCTACGAGCGGCACTTCCCGGAGGGCTGGCGGGCACTGGGCCTGGCCGGGGCACGGATCGTCTTCAACCCGTCGGCGACGAGCCGCAGCCTGTCGGAGTACCTGTGGCGGCTGGAGCAGCCAGCCGCGGCCGTCGCCAACGAGTACTTCGTCGGCGCCATCAACCGGGTGGGCGTGGAACCGTTGGGCGACAACGAGTTCTACGGGCAGACGTACTTCGTCGACCCGCGTGGCCAGCTGGTCGGCGACGCCGCCTCGGACACCGAGGAGGAGGTCGTGGTCCGCGACCTCGACATGGGCCTCCTCGGCGAGGTGCGCGACCTGTGGGCGTTCTACCGCGACCGCCGCCCGGACAGCTACGAGCCGCTCACCCGGCCCTGACCAACGAGGAGGACAGGATGCGTCTGGTCATCCGCAACGGCACGGTCCTCACCTCGACGGGCGCTCTCAGCGCTGATGTGGTGGTGGAGGGCGAACAGGTCACCGCGCTCGCCGCTCGGGACTCCGGGCTCACCGACGCCTGGCAGCAGAACGCCGACCGTGTCCTCGACGCCACCGGCAAGTACGTACTGCCCGGCGGCATCGACGTGCACACGCACATGGAGATGCCCTTCGGCGGAACGGAGTCGCACGATACCTTCGAGACCGGTACCCGGGCAGCCGCCTGGGGCGGCACGACGACGATCATCGACTTCGCCGTCCAGACCAAGGGGACGTCGCTGTTGTCCACGTTGGACAAGTGGCACGCGAAGGCGGACGGGAACTGCGCGATCGACTACGGCTTCCACATGATCGTGTCGGACGTCAACGACACGACGCTCAAGGAGATGGACGCCTGCGTCGAGGCCGGCGTGAACAGCTTCAAGATGTTCATGGCCTACCCCGGGGTGCTGTACTCGACAGATGGGGAGATCGTCCAGGCGATGTACCGCGCCGCCGGCAACGGCGCGATGATCATGATGCACGCGGAGAACGGCATCGCGATCGACCAGCTCGTCGCCCAGGCACTGGCGAATGGACGTACCGAGCCGCTGCAGCACGGGATCACCCGGCCGCCCGAGCTGGAGGGGGAGGCGACCCACCGGGCCATTCGGCTCGCCGGGGTGACCGGGGCGCCACTGTACATCGTGCACCTGTCCGCTTCTCAGGCCCTGGATGCGGTGACGGCGGCCCGGGACGAGGGACGGAACGTCTTCGCCGAGACCTGCCCGCAGTACCTGTACCTGTCCCTGGAGGACCTGGGGCGGCCAGGCTTCGAAGGCGCCAAGTACGTGTGCTCGCCACCGCTCCGACCTGCGGAACATCAGCGGGACCTGTGGCGCGGGCTGCGCACGAACGATCTGTCGATCGTCGCGACGGACCACTGCCCGTTCTGCTTCAAGGACCAGAAGGAGCTGGGCCGGGACGACTTCTCGAAGATCCCGAACGGCCTTCCCGGCGTGGAACACCGGATGGACCTGATCCATCAGGGCGTGGTGGCCGGGGAGCTGTCACTGGCTCGTTGGGTCGAGGTCACCTCGACGACACCGGCACGCATGTTCGGGCTCTACCCTCGGAAAGGGACGATCGCCCCGGGCTCGGATGCGGACATCGTGGTCTACGACCCCCAGGCCCGGCAGACGCTGTCCGCGGCGACCCACCATATGAATGTCGACTACTCGGTGTACGAGGGCATGGAGATCACCGGGCGGGTCGAGACGGTGCTGTCGCGCGGGCGGGTCGTGCTCGAAGGCGGGGAGTTCCACGGCAGCAGGGGGCATGGCCGGTTCCTCGAACGCGAGCTGTGCCAGTACCTGAGCTGACCGCGCCAGTACCAGAATGGAGAGGGGCGTATGGACTTCGGAGTTGTCCTGCAGACCGACCCGCCGGCGCGCGCGGTGATCGAGACGATGCGTGCCGCGGAGGACGGCGGGTTCCGCTACGGCTGGACGTTCGACTCGGTGGTGCTGTGGCAGGAGCCGTTCGTCATCTATTCGCAGATCCTGGAACACACGAAGTCGATGACGGTGGGGCCGATGGTGACCAACCCGAGCACTCGGGACTGGTCGGTCACGGCGTCGTTGTTCGCGACCCTCAACGACATGTTCGGCAACCGGACGGTGTGTGGGATTGGTCGAGGTGATTCGGCCCGCCGGGTGATCGGACGGAAGCCGGCGGGCCTTTCGACGCTCGCGGACGCCATGCGGGTCATCAAGGGGCTGGCGGAAGGGCGGGAGGTCGAGCATCACGGTGTTCCGGTGCGTATTCCCTGGGTGCGTGACGGGAAGCTGGAGATGTGGATGGCGGCCTACGGGCCGAAGGCACTGAAGCTGGTGGGGGAGCAGGCGGACGGGTTCATCCTGCAGACGGCGGACCCGGCGATCGCGCGGTGGACGATCGGATCGGTGCGCGAGGCCGCCCGGACCGTGGGGCGTGATCCGGAAGAGATCACGATGTGCGTCGCGGCGCCGGCCTATGTGGGGGATGACGTGGCGCACCAGCGGGAGCAGCTGCGGTGGTTCGGCGGGATGGTCGGGAACCACGTGGCGGACCTGGTGGCGCGGTACGGGGACTCGGGGCCGGTGCCGAAGGCGCTGACGGAGTACGTGAAGGGCCGGGAGGATTACGACTACTCGCATCACGGGCGAGCGGGAAACCCGTCGGCGGACTACGTGCCGGACGCGATCGTGGACAGGTTCTGCCTGATGGGGCCGGCGAGCGCGCACGTGGAGCGGCTGGAGGAGTTGCGGGAGATCGGAGTCGACCACTTCGCGGTGTACCTGATGCACGACGAGAAGGAGAAGACTCTCCAGAAGTACGGAGAGGTGATCAGGAAGCTGGGCGGCTGAGCCCGGAGGGGAGGAGAGTGGGTCCCCTCCCTCGGGCGGGGCCGGCGAGCTGGTGGTGACGGCCGGCCCCGCCACCCGGGGTCAGCGGAGGTCGAGACGGTGGGATTTCGCGCCCCGGACGAAGGAGGACCAGGAGGAGGGGGAGAAGGAGAGGGCGGGGCCGGAAGGGTTCTTGGAGTCCCGAACCGCGACGAAGGGTTGGCAGGAAGCCACCTCAACGCAGTTGGAGACGGGCTGGCTGCGGCTACTCTTCCGCCAGACTAAGCCGGATGCGGTTGTCGTTGGCTTTGTCATCACTCATCCTCTCGTGCTCGCGAGCGATCGACGAGACCATCTTCGCCGACTCCCGGACACCGAGCGCAAGTGCCCGTAGATCATCGAACACAGCGGACATGGTCAGCACGTCCCGGGGCTCATCGATGAGGCTGCCACCGACCGGGTACTCAACCCAGCCGACATCCGGGTAGCTCTCGTCTGCGAACGACAACAAGTAGATCCCGCCCGACATGGCTGGAAACGCGCCAACCTGGGTCGGCAAGACCTGAATCTTGATGTTTCGCTGTCGACCAGCCGCTGCCAGATGTTGAAGCTGGCCGGCCATCACGGTGTACCCGCCAACCGGACGCCGGAGCGCTTCCTCTCCAATAATGGCCCAGAAGTGCAGGGGCGCATCGTCGGACAGCCTACGCTGTCGCTCCAAGCGAACCGCTACCCGTCGATCCACGACCTCTGGCGATACAAGGTGGCCGGCAGCCTGGTGGAGCGCGAGCGCATACTCCTTCGTTTGGAGCATTCCAGGGATGAGCAGGGGCTCGAAGTTGCGGGCGGAGACCGCGTCGTTCTCGAAGCCAATGAAGGGCCTCGCCCACTCGGGGATACCGTAAGTTGACCACCAGCCGCGTTTGGTGCCGTCTTTGCGAAGCACCTCGAGGAAGTCTCGTAGCTCACTGTCATAGGCACCGTAGAAGTCGAGGAGCATCACGAGCTCGGCCTTCTTGACGCCCGAGCGACCCTTCTCGATGTTCACGATCTTCCCGACCGAGCATCCGAGCAGGTCAGCGGCCTCTTTCTGGTACTTTCCGGCTCGCTCACGCAGCTCGACCAACATCGCCCCGAGCCTGCGCCGCCGTGCAGTGGGACCAGTGCCCATGCCTCCTCCTTGGTTGCGGTGCGTAGCACCGTACTCACGCTCGGCTATGTCCGAATATCACCTGATCGATTAATTTCGGAAGTTGAGCTCAACTCGTAGGTTCGGTGCAGCCGATCAAGGAGGCGTTAGACGCATGATTGCTCGGACCCTGCACGGAGCCTGTCAAGACGGCCTCGTCGCCCTCGTGTTCACCGCGCTCGACCGGCTTCGCGACTCGCCCGCCGACTCCCTCCGCCGGTCGCGGGAGCTGTCCGCCTCGATCCACGCCTGGCGGGGGATCCTGCGGGCGCACACTCCACCACCCTCCGCCCGGCACTGCCCGAAATGCCGTAATTGGCTCCTTCGCCCGCGCCGCTGGCCCTGTCGCATCTGGCGGGAGGCGATCACCAGCCTCGGCGCGCTCAACTCCATCTACGCCTTCAGTCCGCCCGCCCCGATGCCGTCACCAACAACATGCCCCTCCACCCCGGCCGCCGACACCGGCATCCGTTAGACACCCGTCGGGAGCCCCTGTGTCCGACGCCATTCCGCACCTCATCGAACACCTCGTCGAACTCCGCCGCCGCCAGTGGACCTTCGTCCGCACCGACCCTGGTGACCCCGATTCCCCGATCCTCGGCCGCTACCTCTGGCCACCCCGCCTCAACGCGGTCGACACCCTGACCCTCCTCAGCCACCGCGAGTGCGTCGCCATGCGGCTGCGCGTGAGCGACGCCACGGACATCAACCCGGCTGCCTCCCCTCCTCTCCTCTGGGGCCGCGCCGGAACCCCCGCCGACGTCCTCGCCGCCCTCCTCGACCTCCCCGCACCGGACGCCCCCACCGCCCCTCGGCTCACCCTTCCACGTCCCGAGCTGTGGACGCCGTCCTCCGCCAGCTGATCGCCCTTTCCGCCCCGCGGTCCACTTTCGACTACAATCTTTTCCGCCCGTGCTGGGAGGCCCGAACCGCCTCATGCCGTCCGACTTCTTCGTTGCTGATTTCGGTTCTGGCGACAAGCACGTACTGTCAACCCTTCCACCGGGAAGACGCTGCGGGGGAGTGCTGCGTGCCGGAGTCCGTTCGACAGACCGAGATCGACGTCGAGCAGACACACGTCGACCGTGTCTACGCGCGCTTGGCCGAGCTGCGCGCCGAAGCCGAGCAGATGCGTGACAGGGGCCACGCCCTCGCCCACGGCGCCGGCTCCGAGGCCCGCATGGAACGCGCCAGCATGCTCTTCGAGCGTGACGCCCTGGTCGGCTACGCCACCCGCCTGCTGGCCGCCCTCGACAGCGAGCACGAGGGCCTGGTCTTCGGTCGCCTCGACCTCACCGACGGCCAGACTTTGCACATCGGCCGCCTCGGCGTCCGCGACACCGACCTCGGCAACCTGGTCACCGACTGGCGGGCTCCCGCCGCGGCCGCGTTCTACCAGGCCACCGCCCAGGACCCGGAGGAAGTCATCCGCCGCCGGGTCATCCACTGCACCGGCCAGCGGGTCGTCGACGTCGAGGACGAGCTGCTCCGCCCGGACGCCGCACCCGAGGACATGCAGGTCGTCGGCGAGGGTGCGCTGATCGCCGCCCTCGGCCGCGCCCGCGGCGACGCCATGCGCGACATCGTCGCCACCATCCAGCGCGAGCAGGACGAGGCCATCCGGGCCCCGGCCGGCGGTGTCACCGAGATCACCGGCGGCCCGGGCACCGGCAAGACCGCCGTCGCCCTGCACCGCGTCGCCTACCTCCTCTACCGGGAACGCCGGCGGCTGGGGGGTGCCGTCCTCGTCGTCGGCCCGTCGCCCACCTTCACCAACTACATCTCCCGCGTTCTTCCGTCCATGGGCGAGCACAGCGTCGAGCTGCGCTCCTTGGGTGACGTTCTCGACGGGGTGCGGGCCACCCACGTCGACCCCGCCCCGGTCGCCGCGATCAAGGGATCGCTGCGCATGCTCCGCGTGCTTCGTCGCGTCATGCGGCAAACTCCGCCAACCGCACCAACCGAGCTACGCATCACCTACGGCGGCCAGGTGCTCAAGCTCAACGAGTCCGAGCTGGCCGAGGTGCGCAAGGCGGTGCACCGGAAACCCACTCCGCCCAACAAGTCCCGCGTCCTGGCCGCCGAGGAACTCCTGGAAGCCCTGTGGCGCAAGGCCGAGGAATACGCGGGTGACGGTTTCCAGCCCGACCGCGAGGAACTGCTCACCGATCTGGGCGAGCGCATGGAGTTCCACCGTTTCCTCGTGCGCTGGTGGCCGCCCATGGCCCCCACCTGGGTGTTGAGCTGGCTGCGTGACCCCGAGCGACTCGCGCGGGCCGCCCGCCGCATCCTGTCCGCCCAGGAAGTCCAACTCCTCTCCGAGGAGTGGGCACGGCACGAGGGCTGGTCGGTCGCGGATGCTGCGTTGATCGACGAGCTTCGCGTCCAGTTGGGCCCGCCGCCCAAGCCCCGGCGTCGTCGCCCCGAGACCGACGTGGAGATCGTCCAGTCCCGGGAGCCGGAGCGGAAACCGTTGCGGCCCGAGCACTTCGACGAGTACCTGCACGTCGTCGTCGACGAGGCGCAGGACCTCTCGCCGATGCAGTGGCGGATGCTGGGCAGGCGCGGCGGATACGCGAGCTGGACCATCGTCGGTGATCCAGCGCAAACCTCCTGGCCCGACGCGGAAGAAGCCGCCAAGGGCCGCGCCGAGGCGGTGGGCGGCTCGGGGCGCGCCCACCGCCGCTACGAGCTACGCACGAACTACCGCAACGCCGCGGAGATCTTCGCCCTGGCCGCCGACACCATTCGCGACCTCGTCGCGGAAGAGGACCTGCCGCACGCCGTGCGAAAGACGGGCGTGGATCCGACGGTCCGCACCGTTTCCGCATCCGACCTGGCGGCAGCGGTGCGCGAGGCGGCCGATGAAGTGCTCGCCGATGTCGACGGCACGGTCGGTGTGATCACCGCGATGAATCGGGTCGGCGAGGTCGCCGGCTGGCTCGACGGGGTCGCACGTGACCGGCTGCGCGTGGTGGGCAGCCTGGAGTGCAAGGGCCTGGAGTACGACGCCACCGTGATCGTGGAGCCGGGTGATCTGCTCGCCGAGTCCCCGACCGGGCGCCGGACCCTCTACGTCGCCATGACCCGCGCCACCCAGCGCATGCACGTCGTGGGCACGGACGACGGCTGCCTCCCCTGACAGCAAGATCGGGGGAGGCAGCGGGGCCCTGGGATGTCTTAACGGGGATGGCTAAAAATCCCACCCCCTACTTCCCAGTCTAGTTGATCTTTCGGTGGGTGAGCAAGATCACGAAGGAATGATCTTGCCGCGAAGCCGGTCCGACCGGCCGCGGAGCCGGTCAGACGGTTCGGGCAACCGCCTTGGTGCGCATCAGGAACTCCCCGAGGTACGCGTCGTGCGGGATACCCGGCTCCAGGAAGACCGTTGGGGTGTCACCGAGGTAGACGTTCGTGATCGTCGGCTCCTGAAGGAGGCGGTCGACGAGGGCGGCGTCGTCGGTGACGGCGGTGAGGACGAGGGTGTTCCGCAGGGGAGCAATCCCGTCCTCGTACGACCAGGGAGCCACCCACACGCAGGGGAACGGCAGCTCGACGCCGATCTGCGGCGCGTCCGCCCGATCCACCTGGTGCACCGCCGGGCGAAGCACGGCGCTGCCGTCACCGAGCTCCTCGACGACGCCGTCGCCGCCCAGCCACGCCGTGGCCCCGTCAGCGCGGGCGAGAAGGAACTGCTCCAGTGCCCGGGCCGAGGCCACCGGGTGCACCGGCAACGCGGCCTTCTCGTCCTCCGGGGGCAGGCTGGGCATCGTCGCCAGGCGGTCCGCAAGGGCCTCGGCGAGCGGGGCGGGGTCGCCCTCGACCAGCACCGCGGTGGTGTTGACGCAGGCGGTGGCGCCCCGGGAGCTCACCGACTCGACGATCATGTCGAGGTGGTCCCGCCAGGCATCGCCCGTCACCAGGATCTTCGAGCGTCCCGGCCCCTGGGGGAGCACCCGGGCACTGTGCCCGTACTTGTTCACCACGGCGTCGCCGCCGTAGACCATGGCCAGGTCGGCGCCGTCGATGATGTCGTCGGCCACGTCGTGGTCGGTGGGCAGCAGGACGACCTGGTCCTCACCGAAGCCGGCCGCCCGCAGCGCCAGGATGAGCCGGTGCGGGGTCAGCGGTTCCCGCTGGGAGGGCCGCACGGCCACCCGGTAGCCGAGGGCGAGCGCTTCCAGCCACAGCGTGTGAACGCCGGGGTGGTTTCCTGCCGCGTGCACGGCGAACACGTCGCCACGCCGCGTCCACACGGCGGCACCTCGGTGCGTCCTCGGATCGCGCCAGTCCGTCACGGCGGCGGTGGGTCGCGCGCAGTACGCCGCGCGGTATGTCTCGACCGCGGCGCGGCCGATCCCCTGGGCCGCCTCGCGCACCACCGAGATCGGCATGCCCGAGATCCTGCTGACCAGGTACACGTACCGGTCGAACGGCAGCCCGTCCACCGCGTCGTCGACAAAGATCCGTCCCGCTCGGGCCAGCGCGGCCGCCCGCTCGTCAGCCGGCATGGTGCCGGCCGCGTGCAGCGCGGCCAGGGACCGCCGCACGAACAGGCGGGGCACCAGGCTCAGCTCGACGGTCGGGTCGCCCGCCACATCGTTCACGGTGATCCGGTTCCGGGCACGGAACGCCCCGTTCGGGCCGAGCGCGTCGACGTGGACCAGCTCGGGCGGGGCGGTCACGGTGGTCATGTCAGTACACCCCCTCGATGACGGCCCCGCCGTCGAACGTGGCGACCGGGGTGACGTCGGCGACGGAGTCGCCGAACCCGCCCTCCGGCGGCTCGATCCGGGTCGCCATGTCCCGCTCCAGGTTGTTGGGCAGGAGCATGCCGCGGCTGACGTGGTTCATCACGACCTGCCCGCGCTCGCCGTGGGGCACGGCCTCGCCCGTTTCGGGATCGACGACCACGAAGGTCACGAACGGCGACGGCGGGTCGAAGACACACGGGTCGTCGTCACCCAGGCCGGGCCGCTCGGGCGCGCCGGTCAGCACCATCGTGCTGCCGTAGCCGCCGAACAGCTGGCTGTTGGGCAGCACCTCGGTGCGGTAGAGGTGGCGGGTGTCGGCGTCCATGTGCGCCCCGCCCCAGTTGATGAAGGGCACCTTTGCCACGAGCGTGGCCAGCTCATCGTCCCGGGTGAGCCGCTCCAGCAGCGGCGGCGTGGTGACCAGAAACGTGATGTCCTGCGTCTCCAGCACGCTCCGGGCCTGGTCGACGAGGTGGTCGGCGTACCGGTTGGCCTCCTCCGGCCGACCCTCGGCGACGCAGCGCTTCACCCAGCGGGGGTCGAGGTCGACGGTGAACAGCACGCTGCCGTTCCGCCGGGCCATCTCCACCTGCATCGCACCGAACAAGTGCGGGCCGGTCGGTCCGACGAACAGCCAGTTGCCGCCGCGGGGGAGACCGCGCTCGGCGTGCCGGCTCTCGTAGTGGGCGATCATCTTGTCAACCCAGTCGGCGAGGAACACCACCCGCTTGGGGAGGCCGGTCGTGCCGCCCGACTCGTAGACGCCGTACACCTCCGGCTCGGGGCCGTACCCTTTCGGGACAAGGTCGGCGATGGGAACGGTACGCAGCTCGTTGACGATATTGGGGAACCTGCGAAGGTCCGCGAACGTGTGCACGTCGCGCCTGGGATCGAAGTCCAGCGACCTGGCTCGCTCGAGCCAGTAGGGCGATCCGGTCGCGGGGTCGAAGTGCCACCGCATGGCAGCCTCGATGAACTCGCGCTCGTCCACGGCCTGCCCGATCTCGGCGTCGAGCACGTCCGTGTCGTCAGCCATCCGAACACCTCCTTCGCCGCTGCCGGCCCCCCGGCACGGGCTCTCACCCGCTCGGCTCGGCGGTGCTTATTTAGATTGCCTACGAATCAAATGTAGGCTCGCCCTACTCCCGGGTCAATGGGTGGATGAGCGGGGGCCACCCGCGGGCTCCCGCCTGCCGGAATCGGGTTCCGGCAGGTTGACGGCAGGCCCCGAGCCTCAGGCGCACTGGTGACGAGCCCTCGGGGTCGGTGTCGCCGTCCTCCAAGGCCCCGAGCCTCAGGCGCACTGGTGACGAAAGTCACTGGCGACGGCTGGTGGTGAGCTGGGCAACGGATGTGCGGAAACGATGTTGCAAGGCAGGGGAAGCTCGGCCGATCGGACGCTCGCCCGCGTCCTTTCCTCACCGGCCCACATATCGCTGATCTTGTCGTTGTCTCCCGCGCCTCATCTACCACGGGTGACCGAAGTTCTCCCATCCTTCAGCCGGGCTTGACCTGTCCGCCCCTAACCTTTGCCGTCGGTCCGGCTCGTGACCGGAGGAACGCGCTGTGCGCCTGGCGTGAGGAGGTGGTTGGCATGAGTACCGAATGCAGTCGGAGTTGCCGCCGCCTCGACGTCCGCCGGTAGTCACCCCGCGCGTCCACGCCATCCGCAGCCACGGCCTGTCTGTCGGGTGAACTGTTTCCGCTTCGACGCGCGGTGACTCCTGCCTGCTCTCCGGGAGGTCACCGTGATGTTCATACCTGTCCTGTCCGTCTTCCGTCCCGTGCGGTGGCGCTGGCTGCGGGCCCGGCTCCGCTCCGTCGACCTGCCACGACACAACGATCTGCTGCGCGCCGGTACGTGGGAGGAGCGCCCGTGTCCGCGCCACATGACCATCCTTTCTGGCGGACGCTAGTCGCGGGGCGCAGGCATCCGGCCCGGCCCCGGGGCGGGTTCCCGCAACGTTGACGTCGCCCGGAATGGTCGGTACGTCTTTGCTCGGCCATTCCGGACGACGTGGCCCCGTCCACGGGCGGGAGCCGGGAAGCAGGTTCGATGGAGCGACAGGTCAACTGGAACGCGCGTTCGAACTCCTCACTGGCAAATGCAAGATTCCGCATCACTTTCCCGGATTCCTCCGTCGCGCGACCGCAGGATGCGGAGCGGTGTCTGGTCGAGATCGACGGCCGCTGGCGGGAGATCCGGTTCCACGACTACGCTCGGATCTACGCGATCAAGGGCCTTTACGAGCAGCTCTTCTACGACCGGTTGCGGTGCAGCTCGCCACGCGTGGTCGCGACGCTGCTGGGCGAGGCCCTCCCGCAGGCCGGTGCGACCCCGGCCGACCTGCGGGTGCTGGATCTCGGTGCGGGCAACGGGATCATGGGTGCGGAGCTGGTGCGACTCGGGGTGGACCGCGTCGTGGGGGTGGACATCCTGCCGGAAGCGGGCGAGGCGGCACACCGGGACCGGCCCGGGATCTACCACCACTACCTGGTGGGCGACGTGTCGATGTTGGGCAACGACGATCGGAACGTGTTGGAGAAGAACGAACCCAACGCCCTCACCTGCATCGCTGCGCTCGGCTTCGACGACATACCCCCACACGCATTTCGCGCGGCATTCAACTTCGTGTCCGGTGGAGGCTGGATCGCGTTCACGTTGAAGGAGGATTTCCTGTCCGATCGGGACAGCTCGGGGTTCTCCCGACTCATCCGGCGGTGCGTCGAGACCGGTGTGCTCGAGGTGCGGACGCAGCACCGCTACCAACATCGGCTCAGCGCGAGCGGCCACCCGCTGTACTACGTGGCCATCGTCGGCACCAAACGCCGCAACATCCCACCGGAACTCGTCGACTGAGCAAGTCGCACCGCAGCCGTCAGTAGGTCGGGTGCGCCCCGGCGGTGTTACCACCGCTCGTTGGTTCGGGCGAAGATCGGTGTCTCACCGCAGCAAGGAAGCTCGGAGAGCATTGCTCCCGGGGTAGGGGCATGGCAGGAGAGTGTGCCGAGGGCGTCGGCTTCCCCACCATGTCTGGCTCGACAGACCCCACGACCGCCGGGAAGGTGAACGCCTAGGACGACGAGCCGCTTGGCGCTCGTCGTCCTAGGCGTCGGAGGTTTCGCCCCGGTCACAAGACCTCAGTCACGAAGACCGAAGGCCAGCAGTAGGTTCCCCTTGTCGTTGGGGTACGGACTCCAGTACCCCGTCTTGATGTACAGCATGCCATTCGCAACGACGGCACCGCCCCCACCGGCAATGTCGTTCCCGCGACCCGGTACGCCGTTGACCGTGATGAAGTCACGGACCACGTCGTACTGCCACAAGACCTTGCCCGTGTCAGCTGCGTAGATCCGCATCTTGCCGTCGTAACTGCCTTCGTAGACGAGCCCCGGGGTCGTGGTGGGCGCGGGTGCGTGCCCCAACGCACATTTGTCCGGATGCTCTGCCGCGCCGCCCCAGGAGCAGCCATCGACCGGGTTCGGTGTCTGCCACAGGATCTCACCGGTAGCCGGGTCCAACGCGAACAACGTGCCGGGATCTGCGAACCAGGTGGCCGCGTAGATGCGCTCACCGTCGTAGCTGCTTCCCCACTCGATCCCGCTGAGCCCACCATTGGGCATCGGCGTGGAAAGCTGCCGCTGCCAGACGATGTCCCCGGTGGCAGCGTCCATCACGTGGTAGGTGCCCTTCTTCTGGCCGACGCCGACCAGCGTGCGACCGTCCACCCGGAACAGGTTGGGGCTTGCGCTGACGTCCCAGTCCAGGTTGGTGCCGTCCCTGCGGGACGGGCAGTAACCGGGATCCTCACTGAGGGCGCACTGCAACCGCCAGGTGTCGGCCGGTGTCATCTTCCGCTTCCAGCGAACCTCCCCGCTCCATGCGTCGAGCGCCAGAAGAGAGTCGAAGTCACCGCCACTACCGCTGTAGTTCTGGCCCGTGCCGACGTAGACCGTGGCGGTGGCCGGATCAACCACCGGGCTGCCCCACACCCCGGCGCCGGAGGGACCGTAGTGCGTTGCGCCGCTGGGCCAGGTGCCCACCGGCTGTGGCGTGGGCACGGTGTAGTAACGCCAGCGCAGCGAACCGGTCTCGGCGTCCAACGAGTTGACGTGCCCACGGAAGGTGCAGCACGGGTGGTTCCGGTCCGCCTCCGGGTCGAACAGCGCGTTCTCATGACTCGAGACGCCGACGAAGACACGGCCGCCGTATACCAGTGGCGAGCTGGTGACAAGGGTGTACGGGTTGCTCTCGATCCGCTGTGCCCAGACCAGCCTTCCGGTGTGCTGGCCAACAGCGTAGAGGTAGCCGCGGTTGTCACCGAAGTACACCTTGCCGCGTGCGACCGCCGGGCTGTTGGTGATCCAGCCCGGTTCGCCGTCAACCGTGCCCGTGTCGAAGGTCCACTTCGCGGCTCCGGTCTTGGCGTTCAGGGCGTGGAGCTTCCCGTTCGAGCCGCCCACGTACAGCATGTTGCCGACGACCGCGGGTTGGCCCCGATTGCGCTCCTTTCCCAGGAAGGCGAACGCCCACTTGAGTTCCAACTTGTCTAGTGTGGACTTTTTGATCTCTCGCTCCGCGGGGTTGTGCCGGGATCCTCGGAGATCCTTCTGCCAAGTGGGCCAATCACCCGGCCTACCACGAGATTCCGTTCCGGAAGACTGCGGTGCGGAAGCCGGTTGCGCTGTCGCACCGGTTCCGCTCAACAGGACGGCCACCAGTGCGGTGGCCAGCAGCGCGAACTGCCTGGACCGTCGTCTTTTCCCGACGAACATGCATTCCTCCCCCAGAGTTGCCTGTGGCACAAGCGAAGGCGGGGAATGGTCCCCGCACTCGCCACTCACTGTCACTGTGACAGCGCGAGGTGCGCCCGTCGAGAGATAACGACAGATGGGGTAATCCGGAAGAACCAATGCTGAGCTGCCAGCCGGAAGGAAGGCCCTGTCGGACTCGACGTCCGCCGTCACGCAGCCGGATCACGAGAGCCACGAAGCCGGAACGACCCGCTGCCGGACGCACCGACGGCGAAAACGGTCCACGGCGCCATGTATCTGAAGCGGGTTCGCCCACTCCTGTGTTCGGGGGCCACGGGGAGGGAACGGGCCCTGGCACGAAGGCGACGCGATGGGGGAGGGCGGGTCGCGTGCCATATTCGTGCCAGGGCCCGGGGCCTGGGCCCCGCAACGCCGGCTACCCACGCCGCTGCCCGCACGCCGGGCTTCGAACCCAGCCGACGCTCGCCGCGGCATTCGCCCGGCCTGTACCGAGATGGTTCAGTCGAGGACCGCTGGTGGACCATGGGCGAGCCAGCAGGCCGGCGTCGGACTGCGGCGCCGGGAGGCGGCAGGTCAGTTGCCGTCGGAGGAGTAGATGGCGGTCGGGGTGATCACCAGCAGTGAGCCGTCCGGCGCGGGCTCGACCGCACGGACCCGGGAGAGCTGGGTGTAGATCCGCTGCGGCGAACCACCGTCACCGGTCATCCGCCACACACCGCCCTTGAGCGCGGCCATGTAGAGCTTGCCCTGGTAGGCCGCCAGGCCACTCGGCGTCGCCACGGAGGTCCGCCAGCTTTGTACCGGGTCGACATACCGCGGGTTGTTGCAGGGACCTTCGCAGGCCGGCCAGCCGTAGTTCCTGCCGGCCTGGACCCGGTTCAGTTCATCGGCCTTGTTGGCGCCGATGTCGGTCACGTGCAGCGCCCCGTTCGACCAGGCCAGGCCCTGCACGTTGCGGTGCCCGTAGGAGTAGACCAGCGAGTTGAACGGGTTACCGGGTGCCGGCCTGCCGTCGGTGGTCATCCGCAGCACCTTGCCGCCCAGGGAGTTCAGGTCCTGCGCGGTCTGGGACCGCAGCCCGTCCCCGGTGCCCGCGTAGAGGTAGCCGTCCGGACCGAACTCGAGGCGACCACCGTGGTGGCAGCACGACCCGCGCGGGATGCCGGTGACGATGGGGCGCGGCCGCTCACCCAGCCGGAGCTTGGCGATGCGGTTGTCCCGGGCGGTGGTGTAGTAGATGAAGATCGTCCTGTCCTGGGCGTAGTTGGGGGACACGGCGAGTCCGAGCAGGCCGCCCTCCTTGCTCACGCTGATCCCGTTGATCCGCTGGACGTCAGTGACCCGGCCGTCCTCGAGCTGCCGGATCCGCCCGCTGTTGCGCTCGGTGAACAACGCCGTGCCGTCCGGCAACCAATCCAGCGCCCAGGCGTGTTCCAGGCCGGACACCAGCTGCTCGAGTGCCGTCGACGCCGCCTTCGGCGCCTGCGCCCGCGCCGCTGCCTGGGCTGCCTCCGGTGGCCCTGCCGCCGTGCCTGCCGGGGACACCGCACCGGCGGCCGGCGGCGCGGTCACGGTGGCCGCGGCCAGGGCGAGTGCCCCCAGGAGCACCTTGCGCCGAGCTTTCATGGTTTCTCCTCCAACGTCCGTCCTCCGGTGGAGAGCGCGCGGCGGCTGGTCCCACAGGCAAGCGAGGCACCTCGACCGCTGTCAAGGGCTGGAAAACCCGGGAATTTCCGTTGCGGTAACGGGGAAAATCCCACCAGCGATCGACGCTGGTCGGCGGGGAGGAGTGCCGGAGTCGTTCTCCTGCCGTAATCCGTCCGGACGCTGGTCCGGTTGGTGGTACCCCGCCTACGGTGAGGAGTCGCCGCCGTCGGTCGTCAACGGCGTCCAACGGAGGTCAGCATGGAGCGCCAGGACTGGGTCACTCCCGCGTTCACCGACTACGACACACCCATGGAGGTTACCGGCTACGTCGCCCGGCAGCAGTGAACCAGCCTCTCGGGGGCCGGGGCGGGAGAACCGGCCCCCGAGCCGGGCCGGGAGGTACCCCATGACCCCACCTGCGTCGCCACGCCCGGAAGAGGAGTTCGTCGCCGCGCTCCGCGCACTGTCCTCCCGCTACTGGGGAAGCCATCCGTTCCACCGCCGCATGCACGCCGGGCTGCTCGGCAAGCATGAGCTGCGCCTCTGGGCGACGAACCGCTGGTACTACCAGTGCATGCTGCCGCAGAAGGACGCGGCGATCATCAGCAACTGCCCGATTCCGGAGGTGCGACGGCAGTGGCTGCCGCGCATCGTCTACCACGATGGGGCGGCCGCTGGCGAGGGCGGGTCCGAGCGCTGGCTCCGATTGTGCGAGGCGGTCGGCCTGGCCCGGCAGGAGGTGCTCGACCAGCGGCATGTCGTGCCGGCGGTGCGGTTCGCCGTCGACGCCTACGTTTCCTTCGCCCGGACCAGGCCCTGGTGGGAGGCCGTCGCCTCCGGGCTCACCGAGATGTTCTCCGGCCACCTGATGCGCGCCAGGGTCACCGACCTGCTGGCGCACTACCCGTGGATCAGCCGGGAGGACCTCGCCTACTTCACCACCAGGGTGGACGCGGTGTCCGCCGGTGGCCGCGAGACGCTGGACCTCGTGGTGTGCCACTGCGTTACGCGGGAGCAGCAAGATCGCGCGATCGAGGCGTTGTCGTTCAAATGTGATGTCCTCTGGAGCATGCTGGACGCCATTGACCGAGCTTCCGCCGAATCCGCGGGGGGTGGGTGAAAGGTGACCGACAGCAGACCCGCCGACGGGGTCGAACGACAACATGCCGGGTCCGGGAAGGGAACCGAGCACCAACAGATCGGGCTGGTTGACGGGGTTGAGCAGGAGAGCGGTTCGTCGGAGGTCAGGCCGGAGTCCCGGCCCCGGCTGCGACCGGGTAGCAGATTGAGCTACGACCACGTACGGGACACGGACGTCCTGTTGTTCCCGGAAGGTGTGCTGGTACTGAACCACACCGCGGCCGCAGTGCTCTCCCACTGCGACGGGAGACGAACAGTCCTCGACATCGTGGCGCAACTGGGTGAACGGTTCCGAGGCGTGCGCCTTTCCGACGTGACCACGCTGCTCGCCCAGCTCCGGCAGCGGCACCTGATCGAGACCGCGGGGGAGGCGAGGGATGCCTGACCTCCACGCCCGCCCGCTCGGGCTGCTCGCGGAGCTGACGCACCGCTGCCCGCTGCACTGTCCCTACTGCTCGAACCCCCTCGAACTGGTGACCCGGGAACGCGAGCTCGACACCACGCGGTGGTGCTCGGTGCTCGACCAGGCTCGCGAGCTCGGCGTGCTGCAGGTGCACTTCTCGGGAGGCGAACCGCTGGCACGGCGCGACCTGCCCGCGCTGGTGTCACATGCCCACGGCCTGGGCTGCTACACCAACCTGGTCACGAGCGGGGTGGGACTGACCGGGGCGGTCATCGCCGACCTCGCCGAGCGGGGCGTCGACCATGTGCAGCTGTCCGTGCAGGACGCCAACGAGGTGAGCGCGAACCGGATCGGTGGTGCGCGGACACACGAGCACAAGCTGACGGCGGCGCGGGTGGTGAAGGAACGTGGTCTTCCGCTGTCGGTGAATGTCGTGTTGCACAGGCACAACCACGACAACCTCGCCTCGATCATCGCGCTGGCCGAGGAGATGGGCGCCGACCGCCTCGAACTGGCCAACACCCAGTACTACGGCTGGGCCCTGCGCAACCGGACGGCACTGATGCCCACCCAGGACCAGCTCGACGCCGCGCAACCCGTCGTTCGCGCGGCACAACAACGCCTGTCCGGACGAATGGAGATCATCTACGTAATCGCCGACTACCACGAGGCATACCCCAAACCCTGCATGCACGGCTGGGGAGCACGCCAGATCACCGTGGCACCGGACGGGACCGTCCTGCCCTGCCTCGCGGCAACCGTCATCCCCGACCTGCGGCTGTCCAACGTGACTGATCACGACCTGGCCTGGATCTGGTACGACTCCCCCTCGTTCAACGCCTTCCGCGGCGTGGAGTGGATGCGTGAGCCCTGCCGGAGCTGCTCACGGCGGTTCACCGACTTCGGTGGCTGCCGCTGCCAGGCGTTCCTGCTCACCGGCGACGCGGCCAACACCGACCCGGTGTGTTCGCTGTCCCCGCACCGAACCCTGGTCGACCAAGCGCTGTCCGACATCCCGGAACGGTCCCCGACCCCGGTGATGCGGGCGGTTGCCGGGCAGCGCGTCCGCGAGTGGGTCGAACCCTGAGGGGCCGGGTCCCGCGACCAGGGGTCAGCCCGCTTCAGTGGATCGGCTCGAAGGGCCGGCGGTCCACGGGACAGCTCGCTCCCGCCGCGGGCAACGCGCCGGAGACCAGGTAGCCGCGCTTGACCTTCTCCGCGCAGGTACTCCGCACCAGCATCGTGGTGTGGCCTGCGCCCTCCACCACCAGCAGCCGACCCCGTGACAGCTCACGGAGCCCGTCCCGGGCGCCATGCAGGGGAGTGGCGGGATCAAACCTGCTGTTGATCACCAGAACCGGCGGGATGCGCCGATGCCATGGCCCGAGGTAGGGGCGCACCGACTCCCGCGGCCAGTAGGCACAGCTCATCATCCCGAACACGGCGATGCGGCCGAAGTAGGGGACACGACGGTCCTCGGTGATGGCGAGCCTGCTGTACGTCGCCTCCTGCCTGGGCACCCAGCTGTCCGCGCACTGGATCGCATGGAACGCCTCCGGGCGGTTGTCGACGTAGGGCGCACCGGCAGCAGCGACCGACGGGACGCCGCTCGCCTCGTGGAGCCGCTGCAGGGTCCTGGCTACCGCCGGCCAGTCATCAGGATCGGCGAGACTGGCCGCCGCGTTCACCACCGCGGAGTAGGTGTAGGTCGCCGTGCTGCCGTCCGGCTCGGTGATCGTGATGGGGTGCCGGCGGGCACGTTCGGCAAGGATGCGCCACTTCTCGTGCGGATCCCCGGAGGAAAACGCGCACCGAGGCCCGGCTGCCGCACACTCGTCGAGGAAGGCCGTGAAGGTTTCCGCGATGCCCCGTGCCACGTCCTGCCGCACGTCAACCGGCTCGCGGAACCCGTTCCCGGTCCGCCCGGTCGCGTTGCCGGCGAAGTCCATCGAGCCGTCGAACGCCAGCGCCCGCACCCGGTGCGGGAACAGGTTGGCGTACACGGCACCGACATGGGTGCCGTAGGAGATCCCGTGATAGCTCAGCTTTCGGTCGCCCACCGCCATGCGGAGAAGGTCGAGGTCGCGGGCCGTGTTCACGGTCGACATGTGGGGAAGTAGCTCGCCCGCCCGATCGCGGCAGCGCTCCACCAACTCACGTGACCTGGCGAAGAAACCGGGCTCCCCGGCCCTGTCACCCGGCAGCTCCGGGAAGGTGGCGAAGAACTTCCGTTGCTCCGCCTTCGTCTCGAAGCACCGCACCGCGGTACTGCGCCCCACAGCACGGGTATCCCACGACACCAGGTCGAAGCGGGCACGAAGCTCCGGGGAGAACAACCACGGCCAGCGCGCACGCTCCCGTAGCCGGGACACCCCGGACGAGCCCGGTCCACCGAAGTTGACGAACAGGCTGCCGATGCGGAGCCCCTGATCGCTCGCCGGTAACCGGATCACCGCTAGGTCGATCAGCTTGCCGCGCGGATCGCGGTAGTCGAGCGGAACTTGTGCCGTGGCGCACTCGAATCCGTCTCCGCACGCCGACCAGTGGAGCCGTGGCTGCACGGGCCCATCCACGCCGGCGGCGTGCCGGCCGGCGGCCGAGGAGGGCACGAGCGCCAGCCCGCCCGTCAGGGCAGCGATCACCGCGGCGACACCGAACCTGCGTCGGAGGAACACGTCCCCACCTCCGGGGTCGGGACCCCTGCCTAACAGCCGTTCCGGTAACGACCACCCTTTTCCCCACCGAACCACCCGTTCGGCCGTCCCATCGGCCGGTCCCGGTGTGTCCGGCGTCACCAGGCAGACTGTCCATCGTGGACTACCACGCCATCCTGGAACACGTGCTGGCCGACATCGAACCGGAGATCGGGTGCGGTCGGGTCGCCGACTACATCCCGGCCCTGCGCTCGGCCGACCCCGACCGCTTCGGCATGGCCGTGGCCGACGTCGACGGCCCGGTGACCGGGGTCGGTGACTGGGAGGCGCCCTTCTCGATGCAGAGCGTCTCCAAGGTGTTCGCCCTGGCGCTGGTCATCGCCGCGGACGGCGAACAGGTCTGGCAGCGGGTCGGCCGCGAGCCCTCGGGCAACCCGTTCAACTCGCTGGTGCAGCTCGAGCACGAGCGCGGCATCCCGCGCAACCCCTTCATCAACGCCGGCGCGCTCGTGGTCACCGACCGCCTGCTCAGCGTGACCGGCGATGCCCGTGGAGCGATGCTCGACTTCCTCCGTGCGGAGAGCGGCAACCCCGCGGTGGACTTCGACCCCGTGGTGGCCAACTCCGAGGCCGAGCACGGCGCCCGCAACGCCGCGCTCGGCTACTTCATGGCCAGTCACGACAACGTGGAGAACCCGGTTCCCCAGGTGCTGGAGCACTACTTCTGGCAGTGCGCCATCGCGATGAGCTGCCGCGACCTGGCGCTGGCCGGTTGCTTCCTGGCCCGGCACGGGGTCCGGGCCGACGGCTCCCGGCTGCTCACCCGCAGCGACGCCAAGCGCGTCAACGCGATCATGCTCACCTGCGGCACGTACGACGCGGCCGGCGAGTTCGCCTACCGCGTCGGGCTGCCCGGCAAGAGCGGGGTCGGCGGCGGCATCCTCGCCATCGTGCCCGGCCGGTGCGCGCTGGCGGTGTGGAGCCCGGGTCTGGATGCCAGGGGCAACTCGGTCGCCGGTGTCGCCGCCCTCGACCGGTTCACCACCCGCACCGGGTGGTCGGTCTTCTAGGCGGCGACACCCCCGGCGCGGCGGTGCTCAGCCGGCCAGTGCCTGCGCGGGCTCGCCCGTCAGCTCCCGGAACTGGTGTGGCTGCGACCTGATGAACGCGTGGTAGGCGGGATTGCCCGCGGCCAGCTCCCAGTACCGCTGCCGCAGCTCGCGCAGCAGGAGAGCGGCCACGTCACCCGGGCTGTCCACGTGCCAGGCGAAGAAGAGCCGCCGCCGGACGTCGACGTCGAGCGGACGCACCACGCAGCCCGCCGGCGGCCGGACCCGGGCCGCGATGAGCGACACCGCCCGGCCACCCCGCAGGTGCTCCACCAGCTGCATGGTCGAACCGTGGTAGCGGATGTCCGGCTGGAAGCCCGCGGCCGCACACAGCCGCGTCAGCTCGTCCCGGGCGCACGGGTGCTCGATCCACGCCTCGCCCGCCAGCTCGGACAGCGGGACGACCGGGCGCGCGGCCAGCCGGTGTGAGACCGGCAGCATGACCCAGACAGGCTCGTGAACGATTGTTTCGGTCCGCGCGTTCGGCGGCGTCGGCAGCGGGTGGAACAGGCGATCGTTGCCCTGCACGGCGTCGTGCTCGCCCAGCTCCAGGCTGGGCAGCGCGGCGTCGGCCGGCGCGAGCACGTGCTCCAGGGTCAGACCGGGGTACTCCCGGCTGGCCGCCTCGACCACCGAACCCAGCTCCGGCACCGCCGTCACCAGGACGAACCGCCGTTCCTTCTCGGTGACGTCGGCCAGGGCGTGGTGCCACATCCGGTCCAGCCGCAGGATGTGGTGCAGCAGCCGCTCACCCCGGTCCGACAGGGCCACCCGCCGGGTCGACCGGTGCAGCAACGGGACCCCGAGCCGGCGCTCGAGCCGGCGGATCCGCGCGCTCAGCGCCGGTTGGGTGATGTGCATGCGGCTCGCGGCCCGGGTGAAGCTCAGCTCCTCGGCGACGGCGCGGAACGCCTCCAGGTCACGCCAGTCCATGACAACGCCCCGCCCTCGACTCCACCGGGCTGCGTCCCCCAGGTGCCGTTGCTGGCTGGTAGAGCGCTCTAACAGCAGTGCCCACGGCAACCATCTCTCTTTGTCCTCCCCTCGGCGACCCGCGCTCGGGCTGCGCCACCCTGTGGCGAACCGTCTCCCCGGGCACGACACCCTTGGCGCGGTCGCCTCGACCGGAGGCTGACTTCTTGTTGAAGCATGAATTGCGCACCGGTCGACTGCGGGTCGTGGCCAGCTTACGGGAAACATCCGGCAATCGGGGCGTCCCGTCCCACTTGTCAGGACACTCGGGCGCCAAGAAGTAGGACGCAGAAGGAACCCATTGCCCGCCCGAAGGCATCGCTCGTCCTTGCTTTTCCGCTGGTAGGAGCGGCTGTCGTCATAGCTCGTGGCAGCCTGCTCCGGGCTGGAATATCGCGGTACTTCGATCCAGTCGGCAACATCGGCGCCTACGTCACAACGTGCCGCGACCGCCTGTGAACATTCTTTGCCGAGCAGATCCGGATTGTTGAACAACTCGACGGGCGCCGAGGGTTACTGGCCGGAACGGATCGGCCAGATGGCCAGAAAGATAATCCGTTGAGATGATCGAGGGAGACAGCGATCATGACCACACACGATTACTGGCCGGTTGGTCAGCGCCTGGTAGCGGATCAGCTACGCGCCTTTCGGGATCGAGGTTTCCAACGCCCAGGCTGACCGTTGCCGGGACACGACGATGTCGTGAGCGGCTCCCGAAGAAACCCTCTCACTCCGGCTGCGACCTTGTGCGGCCGACGTGAGCTGCAAGCCGTGACCGGTCCGACGCTGGTGTTGGTGAGCACGCCGAATGCGCTTGGAGCGGCAGTGACACCGTGGGGCGAGATGTCCGGCACGGACGGCCGGTCAGCCACTGGGGTTGGTCGGCAAGCTCGGAGCCGTGGGCGGCGGTGGCGGCGCGGGCGTACTGATGATCGAGGTGTCCACCGGCGCCGCCGGCAGGGGCGGCTTGGCTTCCTTGTTCGACGACGGCGGACTGGGTGGCGGTGGGACGCGGGAGCTGCGCTCACCCGAGCGTTCCTGCGGCGTCTGGCCGTCGCCGGCCACGCCCGGGTGATTCACCGGCACGACCTGGCCGTCCTCGGGGTGCGCGGACTCGGCGCTCGACGACTCGCCCGCCGACTCGCTGGGACGCGACGATCCGTCCACACCGGCGCGGCCGGTACCCGGCCGCCCCGACAGGTAGCCGGGCTCGTCCGTGGTGGCCGGGGCCGACCCCACGGGTTGGCCCGGCTTCGCCTCCTCGGCGCTGGAGTCCGACTTGCGGTGGAACGAGAACGCCATCGCCGCGGCCGCCACCACCGCCAACCCGCCCACGCCCAGCACCAGCTTCGGCAACACCCGGCGGCGCGGCGGTGCGGGCACCGGGAGCGGAACCTCGTCGACGGCCGGCCGGTCGGGTGGTACCTCGTCCATCGCCGACCGCGCCAGCGGCACCTGGGCGAGGGGTTCGGGCACCGACGGAACGGGCCGTTGTGCCCAGGGCGGCACGGTGACCGCCGGTGCCGGGCGATCCCCGCCCGCCGCCAGTGCCGCGCCCAGCGCCACCGCCGTGTTCGGGTCGGCGTCCACCGCGATCGGCCGGCCCAGTGCGGCCGAGACGAGCTGGGCCACCAGCGGGATCCGGGACGAGCCGCCGACCAGGAGCACGGCGGTCAGGTCCGCGGGGCAGACCCCGGCCGACCGCACGGTCCGCGACAACGCCGCCACGGTCTCCTCCAGCGCGGGCCGGATCATCGCCTCGAAGTCCACCCGGGCCAGCCGCGCCTGGGTGCGGACCTCGGGGAGCAACACCGGAATGGTGACCTCGGTGTCGGCGGACAACGCCTCCTTGGCCTCGGTGCACTCCCGCCGCAGGCGGGCGACCGCGTTGAGCGCCACCGGGTCGGTTGGGTCGAGGTGGTCGAAGGCGTCGGCGAGCTGGGCACGCAACTGGTCGAAGACGATCTCGTCGAAGTCGACCCCGCCCAGTCGCTCGATCCCGTCCGGGGTGCCCAGCAGCTCGAAGGTGTGCACGTCGGTCTTGCGGAGCACCGCCGCGTCGAAGGTGCCGCCACCCAGGTCGTAGACCGCGATCACGCTGCCCGGCTCCACGCGCTCGGCATGCGCGTAGCTCACCGCCGCGGCCTGCGGCTCGGTCAGGAACACCGCGTTGTCCACGCCGGCCGCGGTGACCGCCTCGGCCAACCGGCTGCGGCGGTGCGGCCCCCAGGCGGCCGGGTGCGACAGTGCGACGAGCTCCGGCGAGGCGCCCTCGCGTTCGGTGACCCGGTCGACGACCCACCGGACCATTCGCGCGGCCAGCTCGTGCGCGTGATGTGGCTCGCCGGCCACCAGCAGCGGGGTGTCGTCCCCGACCCGTCGTTTGAACTCGCGCACCACCCGCTCCGGGTCGGTGAGCGCGCGTCGCTCGGCCGCCTCGCCGACCAGGACCGAGCCGTCCGCGCCGAGGAACAACACCGACGGCACCATCGCCGCCCGGTTGCCCAGCGGCACGACCTCCGCGCCGCGGCGGCCGGCGTCCGCGGCGCGGCGGACGCCGGCGGCGGTGTACGTGGTGCCGAGGTCGATACCGAGCTGGTACGTCATGCGCGGGACCCAAACTCCTCACTGGACGAGCAGTGGCGGTCGGGCGTTGCCGGTGGCGCGGGACCGCCGGTGGGCACTGCCCTGGTATTTCGTTGGCGCGTAGCAGCATGCCAGAGACCGGGATGGGTGATGGATATCCCCGGGGGCAACGGGATTAGCGCTACCAAGCGTTTCGGTGTTAACTCCTCGAACGAGTGAATGTTGGCCGAGTTGGGGGAACCCCTAGTCCCCTACCAGGTGAGGACCGGTAATCCCCTAACGTCGTGCGCCGTGAACCCGGTCCGATCCCCGATGGATCCTGCCGCGCCCGGCCCTAGCTTTTTCGCCATGCCGGGTGCCGCACTCGCGAACGGCCCCCGGGTAACGCTCCCTTCGTGAAACCCTTTCCACAGGAGGACCGGACAACATGGGCTCGAGCCTGCTCGACTTCATCCTCAACCTGCTGTCGAACTCCTCCGCGCAGGACGAGTTCCGCGCGAACCCCGAAAAGATGTTGCAGGACAACGGGTTCGGTGACCTGTGCGCGGCCGACGTGCACGACGCCCTCCCGCTCGTCGCCGACCAGGTGCAGACGATGCACAACCCGGCCGGGATCATCGACGCGCCGACGCTGCCGACCCCGCCCTCCCCGCAGCCGGTGGGTGGGGAGAGCGAGCTCGCCGCGGCGATCAAGCAGATCCAGTACATCACCCAGCACTACTCCTACGACAGCCACGACACCAACATGGACAACTCGACGCACCAGAACATCTGGGCCGGCGGGGACGTGCACCAGACGTTCGACAACGACCCGGTGATCGCGTCCGGCCCCGGTGCGATCGCCGCGGGCGACGACGTCAACGCCAACTCGGTCAGCGGACACCACAACGTCGTGGGCGACGGCAACATGGTGCACAACGGTGACGGTCCGACGAACTTCGGTGACGGCCAGGCGAACCAGGTGTCGGGAATCAAGGCCGACGACGGAAGTGCGGTGGCCGTCGGCGGCAACGCGACCAGCTCCTCGACCGACAACTCGATCCACGTCCACGCCAAGGACTTCGGCCAGGGCAGCGTGGGTAACACCACGACCGGTTCGTACAACGCCACCGACTCGAACAACACGACCACGAGTGCCTCGTACAACACGACCACGACGTCGGACTCGCACGACACCAGCTCCTCGACCACGACCACCACGAGCGGCCCGGCCCCCGGCGGCACCACGAGCGACTCCACCTCCGAGACGACCACGAGTGTGACCGCGGACAACGACTCCCCCACGGTGAGCACCGGCGACGACTCGCCGGTGAGCAGCAGTGCCAACACGAACAGCCAGAACACCACCACGACGGGCGAGGACAACCACGTCCCCACCGTCGACTCGAACAACCAGGACAACTCGACGCGGACCGAGATCCAGGACAGCTACAACGACATCAAGCAGACCGGTCTGGTCAACGTGGGCGACGACGTGGTCGGCGTCGAGGACAACCTCAACGAGAACCAGCTGCTCAGTGACAACAACCTGTTGAGCGGCAGCAACATCCTCGACGACCCCCTGAACCAGAACGTGGTGGACGTGCTCTGACAGGCTCGGTCCCGGTCTCGCACCCCTGACCGGGACCGTCGGGCAGCCGGTTCCGTCGATCCTCCCCTCCGTCGACGGAACCGGCCCCCTCTTCTCTGGCCACCTTCTCCCGCCACCGAAACGCCAGGAACAGGAGACGTCACCGCGGATGTCGGCCGTGCTACAGCTCGTCGAAGTCGCCCTCGCCGCGACCCGCGCCTACGGGCGTGCCGATCTGACCGGACGGCTCCGCCGGACGCGGGAACGGCTCGCCGACCCCGCGGTGCGGGTTCTCGTTGCCGGAGAGTTCAAGCAGGGCAAGAGTTCTCTGGTCAACGCGCTGATCAATGCTCCGGTGTGCCCGGTCGACGCGGACGTGGCGACCGCGGTGCCCACGGTGGTCCGGCACGCCGAAGCGCCGGGCGCGGTGTTGGTGCGCCAGACCGAAGAGGGAGAGACCGTCGAGCGCATCCGGGTGGCGCTGGAAGCGCTTCCCGAGGTCATCAAGGAAACTCGGCCGGGTGCGGACCCCCAGCGCAACCACGTGGAAGTGGGTATCCCGCGGGAGCTGCTCGCCCAGGGACTGACCCTCGTCGACACCCCGGGTGTCGGCGGGCTGGGTTCGGTGCACGGGGCGAGCATGATGGCCGCGTTGCCCGGTGCGGACGCGGTGTTGTTCGTCTCCGACGCATCGCAGGAGTACACCGCCACCGAGCTGGAGTTCCTGCTCCAGGCCAGGAATGTCTGTCCCACGGTGGCATGCGTGCTCGCCAAGATCGATTTCTATCCGGAGTGGCGACGCATCGCGGAGCTGGATCGGAGGCATCTGGCCGCGGCGGGGGTGGATGCCGGGCTGCTACCGGTCTCGGCCACCTTGCGGCTGCACGCCGCCCGTACCGAGGACCAGGCCCTCAACGCGGAATCCGGTTTCCCTCGGCTGATCACGCACCTGCGCGACGAGGTGCTGGCCCGGGCCGAGGAACTCGACCGGTGCTCGGCGGTCCACGACGTGCTCGCGGTCGCCGACCAGCTCACCGCGACCATGTCGGCGGAGCTGGCGATCCTGCGCGACCCCGGGCGCGCCCAGGACCTGGTGGCCGAGCTGGAGCGGGCCGAGCGTCGGGCCGACGACCTGCGGCAGCGGTCGGCGCGGTGGCAGCAGACGCTCGGCGACGGAATCACCGACCTCACCGCCGATGTCGACTACGACCTGCGGGACCGGATGCGCCAGATCGTCCGGGACGCCGAGAAGGAGCTGGACGAGGTCGACCCGGCGACGGTCGCCGACCAGTTCGCGACCTGGCTGCACCAGCGCCTGTCCGCCGCGGCCACCGCGAACTTTTTGTGGGCCGGGCAACGGGCACGCTGGCTGGCCGGCCGGGTGGCCGAGCACTTCGCCGAGGACGGCCGGGCGATCCTGCCTGAGCTGCCCGGGGACGCGCGCATCTCGCTGGACGACACCCTCTTCGAGCTGCCCCGCAGCGAGCGGTTCGGGCTGGGGGAGAAGCTGATGCTGGGCATGCGCGGCGGGTACGGCGGCGCACTGATGTTCGGGATGCTCGGCACGCTGGCCGGAATGGCCCTGCTGAACCCGATCTCCATCGCGGCGGGCGTGCTCCTGGGTGGCAAGACGGTTCGTGACGAACGCAAGCGGCTGAGACTACGCCGCCAGATGGACGCCAAGAACGCCGTGCGCCGACACGTCGACGACGTGATCTTCCAGGTGGGTAAGGAATCCCGGGACATGCTGCGCCGCGTGCAACGCGAGCTGCGGGACCACTTCACCAGCCGAGCCGAGGAGCTACAACGTTCACTGACCGAGTCCCTGTCCGCCGCGCGCGACGCCTTCCGCCGCGAGGAATCCGACCGGAAACAGCGGATCCAGGATCTGCAGGCCGAGTTGGAACGGGTGGCCAAGCTCGCGGAGTCCGCCCGCCGGCTCGCCGAAGGGGAGGTGACACCAGGATGAACGGCACACCGAGCCTGGGGGTGTCCGTTCGAGGACTTCTGCGCAACGCGATCGAGGTGTATCGCGACACACCCGACGTCGCCACCACGCTGCGTCGCCACCTGGACCGGATGGACGAGCCGTTGCGGGTCGCCATCGCGGGCAAGGTCAAGAGCGGAAAATCGACACTGCTCAACGCGTTGGTCGGGGAGGAGGTGGCGGCGACCGACGCGGCCGAGTGCACCCGCGTTCTCACCTGGTACCGGGACGCGATGAGCCCGCGCGTCGCCCTGCACCCGGTCGACGGCGTCCCTCGTCAGGTCCCGATCCACCGGCGCAACGGCGCACTTCACATCGACCTCCAGGGCGCCTCTCCGGAACAGCTGGACCGGATCGTGGTCGACTGGCCCTCGCAGCACCTGCGCGCGCTGACGTTGATCGACACTCCCGGCATCGCATCGCTGTCCACCGAGGTGTCGGCCCGCACCACCGCGTTCCTCACTCCGGAAGACGAAGCCGCCACCGCGGACGCCGTCGTCTACCTGATGCGTCACCTCCACGGCTCGGACATCGGCTTCCTGGAGTCCTTCCACGACCGGGGGGTGGCCAAGGCGAACCCGGTCAACGCCATCGCCGTGCTGTGCCGGGTGGACGAGGTCGGCGGTGGCCGGGTGGACGCACTGCTGTCCGCCCGCAAGATCGCCCAGCGGTACCGGACCGACCCGAAGCTGCGCGGGCTGTGCCAGACCGTTGTGCCCGTGGCCGGCTTGCTGGCCTGCACGGGACGAACCCTGCGGCAGGCCGAGTTCATTGCGATCGGCCAGCTGGCCACCGCCCCGCGCGCGGACGTGGAGCGCATCCTGCTGTCGGTTGACAGGTTCGTCTGCTCCACCGAGGATCTGCCCGCCTCGCTCACCGACCTGACGGTGTCCCCCGTGGACGTTCGGGTCGGGCTGTTGGCGCGGCTGGGGCTGTTCGGGGTCCGGCTCGCGGTCACGCTGGTACGCCAGGGCCACCACCAGCCGGCCCGGTTGGCCGCGGAGCTGGTGCGGCGTAGCGGGCTGGACGACCTGCGCCAGGTACTCAGCGCCCAGTTCACCGAACGGGCCGACCTGCTCAAGGCACGGTCGGCACTGCTCGCCCTCGACGTCGTGTTGCAGCGTGACCCGCGCCCCCGGACCGGCCCGCTGGCCGCCGAGGTGGAGCGGATCCTCGCGGGCGCGCACGAATTCGCCGAGCTGCGCCTGCTCAGCTCGCTCCGCTCCGGTGTGTTGCCACTGCCGCCGGAGGCCGCGGCCGAGGCGGAGCGCCTGCTGGGCGGTTCCGGGCGTGCTCCCACCGCGCGGCTGGGTCTGGAACGGCATGATCCGGACGAGATCCGGCGCGCCGGCCTGGACGCGTTGGGACGGTGGCGCCGTCGCGCCGAGAACCCGTTGTCCAGCCGGGCGGTCACCGATGCCGCACGGATCGTGGTGCGCAGCTGCGAGGGGTTGCTCGCGGAGACGACCGCTCAGTCCTGATCTGGCGGCCGCCTGGCGGCCAGCAGGGCCCGCAGTTCCTCGATCAGCTCGCTCCGGGTCGTGCAGCCCAGACGTTGCCGAATGCGTGCGACGTGGTGCTCCACGGTCTTGGCCGAGATGAACAGTCGCTCACCGACCTGCTTGTAGGTCAGCCCCGCCACGACGAGCTCGGCGACCTCAAGCTCGCGGTCGCTCAGCGGACCGGCGGGCTCGGCGGCGGGCGGTGCCTGGGCCGGGGTGGCCGGCTCCGCCGTGGGCTGGCTGAGTGCCCGGGCACAGTTGAGCAACGTGCTCATGGCCTTGCGATCCGGGGTGCGGATGGCGGCCTGCCCGGCCAGTTGCGCGGCTTCCCACGGCAGGCCAACGGACTGCAGGCCGCGTGCCGCGGCGATCACCGAGTCCGGCTCCACGTCGCCGGCGAGCACGCGCAGCCAGCTGCGGGCCCCGGTCGCCAGTGCCACGGCGTAGGGGTTGGCCGACGCACGCACCAGTGCGGCGGTGTGGCGGTTCGCCTCCCGCGGTGACTCGGCGGCGATCGCGGCCTGCACTCCGAACCAGTGCAGGGAGGCCGCCCAGAAGGCCGGCCGTCCCAGCCGATCCAGTAACGCCTCGGCGTCGGCGAGATGCGTGGTCAGCCAGCCGCGCTCACCGAGCCTGGCCGCGGCGACGGCCAGCTCGCCCAACGGATGCAGCACGTAGAGGTCCACGGGGTAACGCAGGACGGCCTCCCGGGCGCGGGGCCACGTCGCGGCAAGCTCGGCGCGATCCCCGCGCCTGCGGGCGGATGCCACGTCGAGCGCGGCGGCGAACAGCTCGTCCCGCGGCTCCAGGGGGTCGCCCGACGACGGGAGATCGCGCGTCGCGACGCTGCCGCCGCGCGTCGTCGTCACCCACGCCAGGAGGAGCCGGTGCCGGGTCGCGGCCGCGGGGCCGCCCAGCTCCACGCTGATCGCCCGTTGCAGCACCGACTCGGCGACGTCCGGCGCACCACAGTGCAATGCCGCGAGCGCGGTGAGCGCGGCCGGGGTGTCGGGAAGGAGGACGGCCGGCCCGGACGGCTCCAGCAACGCCGACGCCCGGGTCAGGTGGGACAGCGCGCCCGCCGGAGCACCGGTGAGGGTCCCCAGGATCCCGGAGGCCATCAGCTCCGCCGCGGCCGAGCGCACCGTGGGCGGGTGGTTCCGGGCCGCCTCGGCGTCGAGCATCCCCTTGGCCTCCTCGAGCGCCCCCACCCCAACCAGCGCGGGCACCGCGACCGAGGCGTGCACGCCGAGGCCGGCGACGCCCAACCACCGGTACAGCTCGGCGCTGCGGGCCAGCGAGCCCCGCTGTGCGAGCACCGCCGCGGCGACCAGGACCGCGCGGTCCCGTTCGGGCGCCTGTTCGTCGGTGAGGACCTGATCGGCCAGTCGCAGCGCCGAGTCCAGGTCGCCGGTGAGCGCGGCGGCCTGCGCGCGCCGCGCCGCCAGGCGGGGCGCGGGCGCCCCGGCACGTGCCGCCGCGGCGTAGAACTCGGCGGCCTGGTGCGGTGACTCGGGCAACGCCTCGTCGGCGGCGGCTTCCAGCACGGCGGCCACCCGTGGCCCGCTGGCCCCGGTGTCGAGCAGGGACCGCGCTGTGGGGACCAGGGATCCGTTGCGAGACAGGTGGATCGCGGCGAGCCGCTGCTGCATGGCGTGCACCGCGAGCGTCGGGGTCATGTCCAGAATCGCCCGGCTGGCCAACGGAATGAGCTGCCCGTCCTCGGCGACCAGCCCGGTTGCCCGCGCCGCCTCCACCAGGTCGACGAGCTCGGTGGACCGCACGTCGAGGAGCGCCGCGAGCGCCTCGGTGTCGGGGGCGGAACCCAGCGCGGCCGCGAGCAGCAGTCCGCGTACCGCCGGGCTGAGCCGGTCGAGATCGTGCCGCAGCACCTCGACGAGGTTCGGCGGAACCGCCTGGATCGGGTTCCCGGAGCGAAGCAGTGGTGCAACGCTGTCGACGAAAAGGGGAAGGCCACCGGTGATCCGGTGGATTCCGGCGGACACCTCGTCGGTGGGGCAGCTGCCGAGCAGGAGGGTGAGGCGGTCGACAACGCCCGCCCGCGGGAGATGCCCGAGCACGACGGGTGGGTGCATCCGGCCGAGCACCGCGCCGAGTGTGGAGAGGGCCGGGGGCCGGGGCCACGGCCGGTAGGCGACCACCAGGCGCGCCGCACGCTCGGTGGCGACTTCCCGAAGGGCCTCGAGACTCGCGTCGTCCAGCTCCTGCGCGTCGTCCACCAGGATCACGGCGCCGTCGCGGTCCGGTTCCCGTGTTACCGGCAGGCCCGCATGCCGGTAGAGGGCGGCGAGAACGTCGAGCGTGGCGGTCTTACCGGACCCACCGGGACCGGTCACCGCGACGGCCAGTGGCGCCTCGGGATCGGCCGCGACCTTCAGGCACAGGTTCCTGGCGGGCGCACAACCCGCCAGGGCAGGATTGGTGTCGATGTCCCGCGCGCAGGGGCTTGTGCAGGTCAACGTCGTCCTTCGGGTAGGCGGATCGAGGCAGCCCCTCCGATATCGGCGCCACGCCCGCCTGATCTTGAGTCTTACCGGTCGGTAGCGCGGGTTCCCGCTCGATGCACCCGAAAACGCCGGCGTCCCGGCCCGCACTGTGACCTGCGTGGCAGCCGGTAGGGGGTTGTCGGCGGTGGCGATCGTCCTTCAGGATCACCCTGGGACGGGGCAACATGCTGGGGGAGGGGCGAGCGTGACCGATCTGGCGAACGACAATCCGTGGTTCCGGCGTTACGCACCATGCCCGGAGAACGGGCTCCGGTTGCTCTGCTTCCCGCACGCGGGCGGTTCGGCGTCGTCCTTCCTGTGGCTCTGCAAGAAACTTTCGCCAGCCCTCGACGCGGTGGCCGTGCAGTATCCGGGACGGCAGGACCGGTACCGGGAACCTCATTTCGGAACGATTCAGCAACTGGCCGGCCAGATCGTCGACAACCTCGGTGCGGTGGCGGACCGACCGCTGGCCCTGTTCGGCCACAGCATGGGCGCGGTCACCGCCTTCGAGGTCGCTCGGCGGCTCGAACACACCAACGGCACGTCGCCGGTCGTGCTGTTCGTGTCGGGCCGGCGCGCCCCGAGTGTTCGGCGTGAGGATCGGGTGCACCAACGGGACGACCGCGGCCTGATCGCCGAGATCAAGGCGCTGGGTGGCACCGACAGCCGGCTCCTCGCCGACGAGGAGATCCTGTCGATGGTCCTGCCCACGGTGCGCGCCGACTACCGCGCCATCGAGACCTACCGTTACGCGCCGGGACCGGCGGTGAGCTGCCCGATCGTCGCGCTCACCGGCGACGAGGACCCGAGGGCATCCATCGACGACGTGACGCTGTGGGCCGAGCACACCACCGGCGAGTTCGATCTCCACGTTCTCCGCGGCGGCCATTTCTTCCTCAACGAGCAGCCGCAACAGGTCACCCGGGTGGTGACGGAGCGGCTGGCCGGGCAGCTCGCGTCCTGTTCACCCTGCGAGAGGGGTCCGGACCCGGCGACGGGCCGGGTTCGGAGTGGGTGCGTGATGTGATATCCGTGTCCTCGCGGTCCCTGACGTTTCCGGAGTGCGAAGACATGGCCTCACCGACTCCATTCCGAGGCGCCGTGCTCGAGGCGGTGTTGGAACGGCTCACGTTCGTCAACGAGGAGACCGGCTACACCGTCGCGCGGGTCGATCCCGGCCGCGGCGGCGACCTGGTGACCGTGGTGGGCGCGCTCCTCGGTGCGCAGCCGGGCGAGTCGCTGCGGATGCGGGGCCGCTGGGGCTCGCACCCGCAGTACGGCCGGCAGTTCCTCGTCGAGGACTACACCACGGTCCTGCCCGCGACGATCCAAGGGATCCGGCGTTACCTGGGCTCCGGCCTGATCAAGGGGATCGGGCCGCGGCTGGCCGAGCGCATCGTCGAGCACTTCGGGACCACCGCGTTGGACGTCATCGAGCAGGAGCCGCAACGCCTGATCGAGGTTCCCAAGCTGGGGCCGAAGCGGACCAGGCTCATCGCCGCGGCATGGGAGGAACAGAAGGCCATCAAGGAGGTGATGGTCTTCCTGCAAGGTGTCGGTGTCTCCACGTCGCTGGCGGTTCGGATCTACAAGCAGTACGGGGACTCCTCGATCGACGTCGTGCGCAAGGAGCCGTACCGGCTCGCGACCGACGTGTGGGGCATCGGCTTCAAGACTGCCGACACCATCGCGAAATCTGTCGGCATTCCCCACGACAGCCCACAACGGATCAAGGCTGGCCTGCAATTCACCCTGTCCGAAGCGACCGCCGACGGCAACTGCTTCCTCCCCGAGCAGCGGTTGATCGCCGAGGCCATCAAGATCCTGCAGGTCGACGCGGGCGGGGTGATCGACTGCCTGGCCCAGTTGGTCGCCGAGGAAGGCGTAATACGCGAGGAGATCCCGGGCACCGACGGTGAGATCGAGACGGCGATCTACCTCGTTTCCTTTCACCGTGCGGAGCTCGCGCTGGCCCAGCAGCTCCGGCGACTGCTGGGCACCGATGCCGACCGGCTGCCGGCCTTTGCCAACGTCGACTGGGAGAAGGCACTGGCCTGGCTGCGCCAGCGCACCGGGGCGGAGCTGGCGCCGGCCCAGCGGGACGCGGTCACGCTGGCGTTGACCGAGAAGGTCGCCGTCCTGACCGGTGGGCCGGGCTGCGGCAAGAGCTTCACCGTGCGGTCGATCGTGACGCTCGCGCTGGCCAAGCGCGCGAAAGTGGTGCTGGCCGCCCCGACCGGGCGTGCCGCCAAGCGGCTGACCGAGCTGACCGGGCACGAGGCCGCGACGGTGCACCGGCTGCTGGAGTTGAAGCCCGGCGGCGACGCCGCCTACGACCGCGATCGGCCCCTGGACGCGGATCTCGTCGTTGTCGACGAGGCCTCGATGCTGGATCTGCTGCTGGCCAACAAGCTGGCCAAGGCGGTCGCCCCCGGAGCACACCTCCTTCTGGTCGGTGACGTCGACCAGCTTCCCTCCGTGGGACCAGGCGAGGTGCTACGGGACCTGCTCGCCGCCGAAACCCCCATCCCGCATGTGCGGCTCACCCACGTGTTCCGGCAGGCGCAGGAGTCCGGCGTGGTCACCAACGCCCACCGCATCAACGCCGGGGACTACCCGTTGTTGCAAGGACTGTCCGACTTCTTTCTTTTTCCTGTTGAGGAAACCGAGGACGCCGCCCGGATGACCGTGGACGTGGTGGCGCGACGCATCCCCGCGAGGTTCGGGCTCGATCCGCGGCGCGATGTGCAGGTGTTGGCGCCGATGCACCGCGGGCCGGCCGGCGCCGGATCCCTCAACTCCCTGCTGCAGGAGGCGTTGACGCCGGCGCGTCCGGATCGGCCGGAACGCAGGCTCGGCGGGCGGGTGTTCCGGGTGGGTGACAAGGTCACGCAGGTCCGGAACAACTACGACAAGGGACGCAACGGCGTCTTCAACGGAACCCTCGGCGTCGTCACCGATTTGGACCCCGTCGACCAGAAACTCACCGTGCGCACGGACGAGGACGAGGACATCGACTACGACTTCACCGAGCTCGACGAACTGGCCCACGCCTACGCGGTCACCATCCACCGCTCCCAGGGCAGCGAGTACCCCGTCGTGGTCATCCCCATCACCACCAGTGCGTGGATGATGTTGCGCCGAAATCTCCTCTACACGGCGGTCACGCGCGCCAAAAAGCTCGTCGTCCTCGTCGGCTCACGGAAGGCGATCGGGCAGGCCGTCCGCAGCGCGAGCAGCGGCAACCGGCACACTGCTCTCGCCCATCGGCTGCGCTCCTGACCACCCTACTCGGCCGGAAACGGAAGGATCTGTCGCAGCACACCCCGTGGGTGGCCCCGCCTCCGCCACTCCCGCGGGTAGCCCACGGAGACCTCTTCGAACCGCACCCCGTCGTGATAGGTGGTGCGCGGAATGTGCAGGTGGCCGTACACCACGGTCTTCGCGCGGAACCGGAGGTGCCAGTCGGCGGTCCTCTCGGTGCCGCACCACAGGGCGAACTCCGGGTAGTACAGCACCCGCGTCGGCTCCCGTACCAGCGGGTAGTGGTTCACCGGAATGGTCGGCATGTGCCGATCCAGTGCGGCGAGCCGGCGTTCGGTGATCTCGAGCCGGGCCCGACACCACGCGTCCCGGCTCTCGTACGGTTCCGGGTGGAGGAAGTACTCATCCGTGCAGACCACTCCCGCGCTGTGGGCCACCTCGAGAGCCGCTTCCTTGGTAACCACACCGTCGGGCCGGAACGTGTAGTCGTAGAGCAGGAAGAGCGGGGCGACGGTCACCGGACCGTCCACACCGTGCCAGACCGGGTACTCGTCCTCGGGTGTCACCACGCCCAGCCGCCGGCACAGGTCCACCAGGTAGTGGTACCGTTCCTCACCGCGCAGCTGGACCGGGTCCTCCTTGATCGTCCACAGCTCGTGGTTGCCGGGAACCCACACCACCCTGGCGAAGCGCTCGCTCAGCAGGCCCAGCGCCCACTCGATGTCGGCGACCCGCTCACCGACGTCGCCCGCGATCAGCAACCAGTCCTCGTGCGACGTCGGCTGCATCCGTTCCACGATCTCCCGGTTCTCGGCATGGGAGACGTGGAGGTCACTGGTGGCCAGCAGCTTCGCGGCTTCGCTCGGACGATCGCTCACCCGACCCACCCTAACGGCTCAGTGCGCCTCACGACCGTGAGTCACCACCTTCCTCCAGCCCACCGGGGCTCACCTGCACGGGCGGAGGCGGGCGGCGCGAGCAACACATCCTTTTCCACAGGAATGAGAGGGAATACGGGCCGTCACACGAGGATGCCTCGTCTCACGCCGCGCCTTTGTTGGACCTGTTGTCGTCAGGAAAACGTGGGCGTGGATTTTTCTTGTTTCACCGGCCGGATGCCGTCGGGGCCGCTCCCGACAGCGGTCACGAGCGGTATCGGGTCAGGATGATGTGGGGCCGAAGGTGATGCCGCCCTCGATCTTGCCGGCCTGCACGATGTTGCCGCCCACACTGCCGCTGACGTGGTTCATCACGCCCCCGGTCCGGGCGTGCAGCTCGGTCCTGGCCTGCTCCCACAGCACGCGAAGCTCGCGGTCGAAGTCCGGATCCTGCTGGGCGACGCGCCGCAATCGGCCACGTGTCCTCCCCGGTCCAGGACGCATCTGGAACATCCAACCTAACAGCCCGAGGCCGGCAGCGGAGGCGAAAGCGGTGAAGCGGCGGGAAGACCGCGACCTGGGCGTGCGCTCACTCGATGCCGAGGGCGGCGGCGACCTCGTCCGGCGAACCGGGTGGGTACCAGAAGTCACCACGGCCGATGTCGACGCCGAGCCGGTGCGCGTTCTCCGCGTGTTCCCTGGTCCGCAGACCATGCGCGATGACCGTGGTACCTCTCGTTCTCGCCAGCGCCACGAGTTCCCGCAACGCCCGTACGGCCAGGTCCTTGTCGGCCGGCGGCCGCTGCAGCCGTTCGGCCACCCAGGGAGCCAGGCGGACACCGTGCACCGGGAGATCGGCCAGGCAGGCCAGATCACCCGGTGCGCCACCGAAGTCGGTCACCACGACGTGCGTGCCCATGTCGGCCAACACCTCGAGGTTGTCCATGGCCTCGCCGCGCTTGGCGCGCAACGCCCACACCGGCATGCCCAGCCACAGCGACTCCGGACCGAGACCGGTGTCGGCCAGGCCCCGCCTGACCGCGGCCACGAGATCGGGGTCGGATGCCTGGTAGGGCGTGAGGGACACGTGCAGCGGCAGCGGGTCATCCAGCCGCTGCCGCCACCACGCCAACTGCTTGGCGGCCGACTGGATCAGCGCCTCGCCGACGGGCAGCAGGAGCCCGGTCTCCTCGGCGAGGTCGACGCACCTGTCGTGGTCGAGCATCCCGAGCACGGGGTGGTCCCAGCGCAACTGGGCCTCCAGGCCGGCTACCCGCTCCGCACCCTGCTCCGTGGCCAACGTGACCAGCGGCTGGTAGACGACATCGACCTCGCCGATCTCCCACGCGCCCGGCATGGTGACCGCCAGCGCGAACCGTTCCCGGTCCGCGCTGTTCTGCTGCGGGTCGAACAGCTCCCACTGCCGCGGCCCGGCGCTCTTGGCCCGACGCAACGTCATGTCCGCCGCACTGAGCAGCTCACCGATGGCCATGTCCCGCGGTGGCCGGTCGACCACGCCGATGCTCGCCGACACCGCGATGCCCCGGTCCCCGACGTAGATCGGCTCGCCCAGCTCCTCGTTGATCCGGGTGACCATGGTGACGACGTCCGGCGTGGTGGGTGAATTCTCGACCAGGATGGCGAACTCGTCCCCGCCCAGCCGCGCGACCATCGCGCGTTCCCCGGCCAGCACCGACTCGAGCCGGGCCGCCGCGACCGTCAGCAGCCGGTCGCCGACCTCCCGGCCCAGGCCGTCGGTCACCATTGAGAAGGCGTCCAGGTCGAGGTGGTAGAGGGTGCACCCGGTCTCCGGGTCGGCCCTGCGCAGAACGGTCTCCAGCTTGCTGGTGAAGTACTGCCTGTTGGGCAGCCCGGTCAACGCGTCGTGTAGGGACTGGTGGTGCAGCCGGTCCTGCAACAGGTGGAAGTCGGTGATGTCCTGGACCAGGGCGACGTACTGGTCCGGCTGCCCGTCCTGGTCGCGCAGCAACGCCACGGTGAGGGAGATCTCCACCACCTCGCCGTCCTTGCGCACCATCCGCCGCCGCTGCGTCGGCCGCCGCGTCCGGCCGGCCCGCAGGTCGGCGAAGAGCTCCCGGAGGAACGGCGCGTCGTCGGAGTGGAGCACCTCGAAGAGGTTGAGCCGGGACAGCCCGTCCTCCGGACAACCCAGGATGCGGGCGAACGCCTGGTTCGCGCGGGCGAAGTCGCCGTCGGAGTCGGTGACGGCGATCCCGCTCTCCGCGGAGCGGAACACCTCCTCGAACCGCTGCTCGCTGACCCGCAGCCTCCGTTCGGCGTCGCGTACCGCGCGGTACAACGCCCGGCTCAGGTTCTCCTGCTGCTCGAAGATCGAGGCGCGCATCGCCTCGGCGTAGCCGGCGGCGACCGAGCCGAGCAGGGTGATGACCCGGTCCTGCGGCCGGTGCGCGGCCAGCGCCTTGCCCAGCACGTCCAGGGTGCACTGCAGGGTCTGCCGGCCGTTGAGGTTCAGCTCGACCAGCCGGGCGCCGACCGCGGCGGCGGGCTCGGGATCGAACGGCTCGCTGCCGGCGGCGGCGAACAGGCGGTCGACCAGCTCGAGGAACTGGCGCTCGACCTCGTCCGGCGGGAGCGGGATGTAGGAGGTCTTGCTGACCAGGTACGCCCACTTGCGGGCGACGCGCGCCCGATCTCGGGCACGCTCCGCCGGCGTTCCCAGCTCGCGGAGCGGGACCGGCAGATCACCCGGGAGTGGCAGCGTCATGCCGTCCCACCAGGCGTCGTGGACCTCGGGGGTCCGGCGGAAGGACAGAAGTCAGGGACAACCGGTGCCGGACGGCAACGCGATCCCACGTGACACCTCTCCATTTCGACCCCCGCCGCAGATCGAAGGTACCGAACCTCGTCAGCCACCACCCACTTCTGTCCCCTCATTCGACCGAATGGGGATACCGGTCGACAAGTGGTGCGCGAAACGAGAATCTCGTTCGTAATCAACGCTTGCGGCCGACGCCCACGTAGAGCTGCGCCCCGGCCAGCCGTTCGGCGGGGTCGACCGGCTGTTCGGGGTACCACTCGTCCGCCGTCACGACACCCGGAGCAACCAGCTCGGTACCGGCGAAGAACCGCACCACCTCGTGATAGGGCTTCGGGTACACGGTGATCCCCTCCTTCCGGAGCGTCTCCACCACGACCTCGGTGTCCATCGGCCGACGGTCGGCGGTCGCGTGGGAGAGCACCAGGTAGCTGTCGGGCGCCAGTGCCTCGACGTAGCGGGCAACGATCTCCACCGGGCGCCGGGAGTCCGGGACGAGATGCAGCGAACCGGCCATGAGTAGGCCGATCGGCTCGGCGAGATCGAGCATCTGGGTGGTGCCGGGGTTGCCGAGTACCGCCGCGGGGTCGCACGGGTCGGAGTGGACCACGGTGGCCCGCGCGTTCCGGGAGAGCATCAGCTCGCCCTGCGCCACCTCGACCGGGTCCCGCTCCACGTAGACCACCCGGCAGGACGGATTCACTCGCTGGGCCGCCTCGTGCACGTTGCCCACCGCGGGGATGCCGAAGCCGACGTCGACGAACTGGTGCACGCCCCTGCCCAGCAGCAGGCTCACCGCGCGGCGCAGGAAGGCGCGGTTGAGCCAGGCCATCTCCCGGACATAGGGCAGCCTCGCCTCCAGGGCGCCGGCGACCCGGCGGTCCGCGGAGAAGTGGTAACTCCCGCCCAGCAGATAGTCGCGGAGCCGTGACGGGCTGGGTCGTGTGAGGTCCAGCCCTGCTGACAGGTCGTCCGAGTTCTCCGGCACAGTGCTCCCGATCATGCATCTCGGTCCGGGGTGACCAGCTTACTGATCTCGGGTGCAATGGAGTGTCACGCATTCGAGTGATTGTTTATTTTACAACCAAATTTCCGGCCGCGGCGTCCTCTTCGGACTCGGACCGCCCAGCGGTGTCACGCGTGGGACCGCCCACGTTGCGTGGATATCGTGTCGACTCATTCTTGTTGCGGCGCAGGGACATTGGCGCCCCTGATGTCTGGGCCCTGATGTCTGGGCCCAGGCGCAACCGTACTTGCACGCGAGGTCGTGTGCCTCAGCTGGGATGACCGCCGCGCCGAGGTTCGCGTTGCTGGAGCTAGGGCTTACGGCAGACCGCTCCGTAGACCCGTCCGTTGACGAGGGGGTCGTCCGAGATGTCGCCGGGTCCACGAGGACGCCACGCCGCGCACGCCACCAGCCCCGGGTCCACGAGCTCGAAACCCTCGAGGAGGTCGAGGAGCTGGTCGTAGCTGCGCGGGTAGACGTGGTCCCGGCTCCTGGCCTCGAATTCCTCGACCACACGTCCGGGTTCGCCCGCATCCAGGGTGAAATGCGAGATCGCCAGGAAGCTGCCGGGCACGACCGCCGCTCGGTAACGGGCCAACACGTCCTTGGGGTGGGCCGTCTCCGGAACGAAGTGCCACACCATGAGGGTGAGCAGGGCGATCGGCTCGTCGAAGTCGAGAAGCCGTCGTGTCTCGGGGTGCCCGAGAATGTCGTCCACGTCGCACAGGTCCGCCTGGATCGCGGTGGCACGATCGTTGCCCTGCAACATCAGCCGGCTGTGCGCCACCGCAAGTGGGTCCTTGTCCACGTAGACCACACGACTCTCCGACGTCGCCTGCTCGGCGATCTCGTGCACGTTGCCCACCGTCGGGATCCCGGACCCGAGGTCGAGGAACTGCCGGATACCGGAGTCGACCAGGAAGTCCACGGCGCGGTGCAGAAAAGCTCTGCTCAACCGCACGATCTCCCGCGCGCCCGGCATGATCTCGCGGTCGAACACCTCGGCGAGTTGCCGGTCGGCCTCGAAGTTGTGGCCACCGCCCAGCAGGTAGTCGTACACCCTCGCCACGTTCGGGATGCTCGTATCGATTCCCGCAGGCACCCACGGCAGGTCTTCGGACACGTGACACCTCTCCGCCTCCGTCAGCGAGGGAAGCATACTGATCACCAGACCGGATCCGTCGTCCCCCGGGGAGGAATGGTGGAGCGGTGCCTCGGCGAGAAACGGATCATCACCCATTTGGGTTTGCTCGGGCAGATCCCTTTCGCAGGCTCTCACGCGTCCAGGTGATGCTCGACCCGGTGGCACTACTTCTACCGTGGGCGGTGCGTTGTTGATCTTGAAAGCAGGGTTCGCAGGTGGATGTGGTGGGATGGTTGGTGACCAGGGGATGACGCGGAGCAGTGGCACAGTTCCCGGGAGTGCGCCCGGCCGATGGCCCGTACTCGGGCACGCGGTCGCGATGCTGCGGCAACCGCTTCGTTTCATGTCGTCGTTGCAGGACAGGGGATCCGTCGTCCGGATCTCTCTGGGCACCGTGCCGGTGTACGTCCTGACCACACCGGAACTGCTGCATCAGGTCCTGGTCAGCGACGCGGAGAGGTTCGAGAAGGGGATCTTCTTCCAGCGGATGCGCCCGTTCCTCGGCAATGGTCTGGTCCTCTCCAGCGGCGAGTTCTATCGACGCCAGCGACGACTGGTGCAACCAGCCTTCCACCGCACCCGGATCGCCAGGTACTCGGAGACGATGTCCCGGGTTGCGCGGGAGTTGGTCGACTCCTGGCATCCGGGACAGGTCGTGGACGTCGACAAACGCATGCAGGACCTGACGATCAGTGTCGCCGGGCAGACGCTGTTCTCGGCCGACCTCGGTTCGGAGGTGGTGCGCGAAATCGAGCGCTCCGTACCGATCCTCCTCAAGGACGGAACCATCCGGGCGTTGACCCCGAAGTTCCTGGAGAAGCTTCCGCTTCCCGGGAACCGCCGGTTCGACGAGGCGATCTCCCGGGTCCGTCGTGTGGTGTCCGACGTCGTCGAGTCGGCTCGGGAGGGTGACACGGATCGCGGGGACCTGTTGTCGACCCTGATCTTCAGCCGGGACAAGGAAACCGGCGAGGGCATGAGCGACCGGCAGGTGCTCGATGAGGTGATCACCTTGTTGATCGCCGGGACGCAAACCTCCGCGCTGGCGCTTTCGTGGTTCTTCTATGAGATCGCGCGACATCCGGGCGTGGAACGACGGCTGCATGCCGAGGTCGACGACGTCGTCGGTCCCGGGCCGGAGGTCACCTTCGACGATGTCTCCGCGTTGACCTACACCCACCAGGTGGCGAACGAGATCCTTCGCAAGTACTCGGCCTGGTTGCTGATGCGCCGGTCCACAGCGGACGTTTCACTCGATGGGATCGACCTCCCGGCCGGGAGCGAGCTGGCGTTCAGCCCGTATGCGTTCCACCACGACCCGAGGTTCTTCCGGGATCCGGAGCGCTTCGACCCGGACCGCTGGGCGCCGGACCGGGTGACGGAGGTGCCACGCGACACCTTCCTCCCGTTTGGATCTGGCATGCACCACTGTCCCGGGCATCATTTCGCGCACGCCGAGATCGCCATCACGGTGGCGACTGTGGCCTCGCGTCACCGGCTCGTTCCCGTGCCGGGGAGAACGGTGCGGCCCAACGTGACGGCGGGAATGCCATATCCGAGCCAGCTCCCCATGACCGTCGTGCCGCGCCGTGCGTGAGTGACGCTGACGCATTGGCTTCGTGGCGGTCGGTAGGCACGTTCCGTAGTCCGGCCGGCCAGGTAACCAAACCCTTTCAGCGTGGACTCGGTCCCGGCTTGCGTCCCACGCCGACGATGATGAACCTGGATGCCTCCCGTTCGTTCGGGTGCAGCGGTCGCTCGGGATTCCAGTCGCCCACCTCGACAACCCCGGGCGACACCAGATCGAAGCCGGAGAACAGCGCGACGATCTCGGCCCGACTCCTGGGATAGACCGGGTTCCCGCCCTGTTCCAGCATTGCCATCACCGCCTCGACCGCCGGCGTCCTACGTTCCACCATCCCGTGCGCGAGCACGAGATAGCTTCCCGAAACGACCGCCGTCTGATACCGGGAGATGGCTCCGGCCGGATCGGCGGAGTCGGGGACGAAGTGCAGTGAGTTCACCGAGAGAAGCCCGACCGGCCGGTCGAGGTCGAGCAGCCGCTTCGTCAGGGCGTGCCCGAGAACACCCTCGGCATCGAAGGGATCGCCTTCGATCATGGCGGCCTGGTCGTTGTTCTCCAGGACCACCCGCCCGTGCGTGGCCGTGAGTGGGTCCTTCTCCACGTATACTACCCGGCATTCCGGATGTGCACGTTGCGTGACTACGTGGACGGGATCCACCGTGGACAGTCCGGAGCCGAGGTCCAGGAACTGGCGGATCCCGTTCTGGAGGAGGAGACGCAACGCCCGTCGCAGGAAGGACCGGCTCAGCCAGATGATCTCCCGCACCGGAGGCAGTGCGCTCTGCATGTTGCTCGCCAGCGTGCGGTCTGCCGCGAAATGATGGCTCCCACCGAGCCAGTAATCGCGCATGCGAGCCATGCTTGGCGTGTCGACACCGAACTCGTCCGAACTGTCACCCGCGTCCTGAACCACTGTCGTCCCACCATCGACCAGGGAGTGATCAGCACCCTAGTGGCTGCGACCGGACCGGTTGGTAAGAGGTAGGCGAACTTGGTGCACAACTTGTCGTCGGCGGTGGGCTCGACGACGACCGTTCCGCACGCCGCTCACACTCAGCGACGCCTCCGCAGAAGCCGCCGCCAGCGCGGAGTCCGGGGTGGTGCCGGAACTCGAGGCTTTCGGCCGACGCCCCCGTAGACGAGGAGGTTCGTCGTGGGATCGTCGGAGAAATCGCCGACACCCTGAGGACGCCACGCGGCGCATCCCACGACGCCCGGCTCCACCAGCTCGAAGCCGTCGAACATTGCCACGATCTCGGCGTGGCTACGCGCGTAGGCGTTCTGGTTGGTCTCGGCGTGGTACTCGGTGATCGTGCGGCGTAGGGATTCGTCACCCTGGTCGTTGGTGAGATGCGAGATAGCCAAGCAACTGCCGGGGGCGAGGACCTGCCGGTAGCGACGCAACACCTCTCCCGGCTTGGCCGAGTCGGGAATGAAGTGCCACACCATGAGGGTGAGCAGACCAACCGGCTGATCGAGGTCGAGCAGCCTCCGGACCTCGGGACGACCGAGGATGTCCTCGGGGTCGAGCAGGTCGCCGAGGACCGCTGCGGCACGATCGTTGCCTTGGAGCATCAACTCGCTGTGTGCCACCGCGATCGGCTCGTGGTCGACGTACACCACCCGGCACCGCGGGTCGGCCTGCTGGGCGATCTGGTGGACATTGCCAACCGTCGGAATGCCCGACCCGAGGTCGAGAAACTGCCGGACGCCGTTCTCGATCATGAACAGCAGGGCGCGGCGCAGGAAGCCCCGGCTCAGCCGGACGAGATCCCGGGCGTGGGGCAAGAGCTCCCGCTCAATCCTGTGGGCCAGCTTCCGATCTGCCTCGAAGTTGTGGCCGCCACCGAGCAGGTAGTCGTACACGCGGGCGGGATTCGCGACGCTGGTATCGAGGCCGGTCGGCACCCAGTTCGGTTTTTCGGTCACCCGCACCACCTTTTCGTGCTCGAACGGCCATGTGAAGCTTACTGGTCGCGTCCGGTGTCACTTTGTCACCCGACCGTGCAGTTGTTGGCCGGAAGGGGGATGGGGTGTTCACTGGATCGGAGGTCACGGTGGCCCGCTGGGCATGCTTTGTGATCGAGATGATGGTCTGGTGTCACTCCCACTAGTGAGATTTTGCAGCAGAGAAGGTGACGACCGAGCAGTCGATACCGGAGAAAAAATGATCATCGGGCAGACCGGTCCGGGCGTGTTGTCATCCGGCTCGTCATGGCGACCGTGCTCCGACACGGCCTGCGTCGCGGCGTTGACGGGGGTGCTTCGACGATGAACCGTCACGATGCGCGATGGCTCGGGCGGGGTGGGTGACGGATGCTAACGCGATTAGTGGGATGATCGACCGGCACCGGGATGGTCCTTCAGGAGTATCTATGAACCGCCCTCCGGGCTAGGCGCGGGTCCGTCCGTGGGGGCCGACCCGATGCGATCTCCCTGTGCCATGCCGGCCGGTGCCGAGCCCGCGACAAGGCACCGCGCCGCTGCGACTGGTTCCCATCGGAAGTGGAGGTACCGCACCATGCGTCATCCAAGTCTCCTGCGCAGAGGATGGAAACGCGCAACCGCAGCTCTCGGCCTTGCGGCCCTGGGTGTCGTCGGGTCACTGGCACCGGCTCAGGCACGACCCGCGTCCGCCTCGTGCCAGGATCAGAACATCCCGGTCTCCATGCGGGGCGAGGCGCAGACCCTGTACGGCAAACTGTGCGTCCCCACCGGCGGGGCGAGCACCGTACAGCTTCTGATCCCGGGCGCCACCTACAACAGCACCTATTGGGATCCGCCGGCCACGCCGGGAGTACACAACTTCCGGGCCAGCATGAATCAGGCCGGGTACGCGACGCTGACCGTGGACCGCCTCGGAACGGGGCGCAGCTCGAAACCACTGAGCCTCAAGTTGAGCGCGCTGGGGCAGGCCGAGGTGATGCACCAGGCGGTGCAGAAGCTTCGGTCCGGGGAGTTGGGGCCCAAGTTCGAGAAGGTGATTATCGGCGGGCACTCACTCGGTTCACTGATCAGCATCCTGGAGGCGGCCACGTACCAGGACGTCGATGGTGTACTGATCACGGGTATCGCCCACAAGCTGGCCGTTGTGGACGTGCTCAAGGACGGCTTCGGGTCCATGTACCCGGCGACGCTGGACGGCCAGCTCGCCGAGCGGGGTGTTCTCGATCCCGGGTACCTGACGACCCGGCCGGGTACCCGGGGGAACGCGTTCCACTGGCCCGGTAAGGCGACTGACGCGGCCCTGAAGCTGGACGAGGCGACCAAGGACGTGTTCGCGACGACCGAGGCCGCGGACGGCCTCGGCGTGGCGCTGCTCACGCCGTACACGAGGAAGATCGCGGCACCGGTCTACCTGGTGATGGGCGGTCACGACCGGCTCTTCTGCGGTCCCCTGGGCGTCGACTGCTCCTCGGCGCAGACGCTGCTCCGGGACGAGGCACCGTTCTACTCCCCGGAGGCCCGCCTGCAGGCCTACCTGTTGCCCGGCAAGTACGGGCATTCCTTCAACTACGCGCCGAACGCGTACCAGTACCACCAGGCGGTCGTCCACTGGGCCGACACCATGGTGGGCCGCTGACCGACCGCGCCACGGCAGCCTCGACCGCGACCGCCCCGTCTCCGTCCGATCTGGACGGAGACGGGGCAGTTTCTGTGAGAAGGTGAGGATGCGGTGGTGACGTGGTCTCCGAGCCAGCGCGTCACCCCTTCGCGGTCACTGTTTCCGTGCCACACCGACGTAGAGCTGGGCGCCCGCGAGCCGTTCGGCGTGCCGCGTCGGCGGTCCCTCCGGCCGCCACTCGTCGGCGGTCACCAGCCCCGGGTGGACCAGGTCGAAACCGGTGAACAGGCTGGTGACATCCGGGCGGGGCCGGAAGTGGACGCTGATGCCGCTGGCGTCCAGCAGCTCGGCGATGACAGCGGAGTCCGCTGGCCTGATGTCCGCAGTTGCGTGGGAGAGCACCAGGTAGCTGCGGTCGGCGAGCCGATCACGGTAACGTTCGATAATCCGGGCAGCGTCCCGAATGTCCTTGATGAAGTGCACGGAGTTCATCGCGAGAAGGGCGACCGGCTCGGCGAAATCGAACGTGTCCCGTGCCTCGGGACGGGCCAGGACGTCCTCGACGACGTTCCACGGATCGGCCCGGATTGCCACGGCGTGCGGGTTCTGCGCCAGCATCAGCTGGCCCCTCGCCACGTCGACCGGGTCGGAGTCCACGTAGACGAGCCGGCACGGGAGCCCCTTTCGTCGGGCGACTTCGCCGACGAGTTCGACGCCCCGGACGCCGAACCCGAGATGGACGAACTGCCGGACACCCTGGCCGAACAGGAATGTCACCGCCCGGTGGAAGAATCCCTGGCTCGTCCAGGCCATCTCCTGGACGTGGGGAATCCTCGACTCCAGGTCGGTCACCAGTCGCCTGTCGGCAGTGAAATGGTAACTGCCGCCCAACAGGTAGTCGCGGAGTCGGTTGACGTGCGGGACGTCGATGCGGGAGTGTGCGGTTTCCTCCTCCGGGCGCCTGTGCATGGTTCTCCACGTCGCATATTGCCTGTACCCCACGTCGCTGTCGATCTCGTCGACGGCGGCGAGCCTACTCGGCCGAGCGGTTTCGACCGGCCCCCTGGCGCCGATCGTTGTGGCCCGGCGCCGCCTTGGCCGGCGCGGACAGCTTATGCGGGAGAGCCTGCTTTCGTTGTCACCCGTCCGGGGGTTGGTCGGATGGTGCAGGATGGATCCCCGAGTTACGCCGCGGTGACGCCGGACCGCCTGGCACTCGTGCTTGTTCTCGCTCTATCGGGTGAAGACCGGGGCGGGTGCGTCACGCCGGTGGGGTGGCCACTGTTCAGCTTGTTGGGCCCGATGGACCGGATCAGGGAGTGTCGATGGCGGAAATCGCTGGTGGCTCGCGTGGGGTGCGGGGCGTCTCCGGCGCGGTACCGGTGGCAGCCCGCCGCTGGCCGCTGGTGGGCCACGTGTTCTCCCTGCTCCGCGATCCACATCGCTTCATGACTTCGCTCTCCGTGCGGGGTGACGTCGTCTGCATCTACCTGGGTACCCTGCCCGTCTACGTACCCACCACCCCGGAACTGGTCCACCAAGTTCTGGCCACCGACGCGAACAAGTTCGAGAAGGGAATGCTCTTCCAGCGGCTGCGTCCGCTGCTCGGAAACGGCTTGGCGGTGTCCGGCGGTGACTACTACCGACGCCAGCGACGGCTGGTACAGCCGTCCTTCCAACGGGTACGTATCGCGCGGTACGCGGAGATCATGTCCGAACTCGCCGGCGAGCTGGTCAGCTCGTGGAAGCCGGAACAGGTCGTCGGGGTCGACCGGAGCATGCAGGACCTGGCGATCGCCGTCGCGGGGCGTGCGTTGTTCTCCACCGATCTGGACACGCGGGTAACAAGCGAAATCCAACGTTCGGTACCGGTCCTGCTCCAGGACGGCTCAGCACGGGCGCTTACGCCGAAACTGCTCGAAAAGCTGCCCATCAGTTGGAACCGTCGCTTCGACGAGGCGATCGGGCAGCTGCGGCGGATGGTGTCCGAACTTGTCAGGACGATGCGGACGGACGATGTCCGCCCCGACGACCTGCTGTCGGCACTGATCTCCGCCCGTGACGAGGAAACCGGCGAGAGTATGAACGACCAGCAGGTGCTCGACGAGGTCGTCACCCTCCTGATCGCCGGGACCCAGACGACCGCGCTCGCCCTCGCCTGGTTGTTCCACGAGCTCGCCAGGCACCCCGAGGTGGAACGGCGGCTGCACGCGGAGATCGACGAGGTTCTCGGTGGCCGGCGACGGGCCACGTTCGACGATCTGCCGGCGTTGACCTATACCCGGCAGGTGGCCAACGAGGTCCTCCGTAGGTATGCGCCGTGGCTGCTGATGCGGCGTACCACCGAAGAGGTCGCGCTCGACGGGCTCGTTCTCCCCGCGGACACCGAGGTTGCAGTCAGTCCTTACACCCTGCACCACGATTCCCGGTACTTCCCGGAACCGAACCGGTTCGACCCGCGGCGATGGGCGCCCGACCGCGACGCGGGCCTACCACGGAAGGCGTTCCTTCCGTTCGGCTCGGGGCTGCATCACTGTCCGGGACACAGTTTCGCGCACGCCGAGATCGCCATCACGGTGGCGACGGTGGGATCGCACTACAAGCTCGTACCCGTGCCCGGCAGACGGGTTCGGATGAAGATGACCGCAGGCATGCCCTATCCCAGCCAGCTCGCCATGAGGGTGATCCCACGGAGTCGGTGACAGACCCGCGGCGGCCCGTGTCGCGTGGCTCACGGGCTCGCCTCGAGGAGCGGGTGGCCACCAGTCGGCCGCCACGGTGCCCGCCCACGTCCGGCACGGCGGGCTGGAGTCCCGAGAGCGCGGGCAGAGTGGGTTCAGGCTCAGATGGCGTCCAGCGCGGTGCTCGCCGGGGGTTCGCCACCAGCCTCGGCAAAGGCAGCGAGCACCTCGACCAGCCCCTGGCGGGCACTGCTCGGCATCTTGGCCACGATCGCTGCGATCTCCTTGCGCCGGCGCGCGGTGACCTGGCGGACCACCCTGCGCCCTTCCACGGTGAGGTCGACGACGACCTCCCGGCGTGAGGTCGGGCTGGCCCGGCGCTGCACCATGCCGACCGAGGTGAGCCGGTCCACCATCCGCGTGACCGTGGAGGGATTGACGCCCAGCTGCTCGGCCAGCGCCGCGTGCTTGAGCGGGCCCCGGTTGTGCAGCACGACCAGCAGCCGGAACTGGGGCAACGTGATCGTCTCCTCCACCGCGGAGATCGAGCGGGCGGAGATGGCTACCAGCAGCCGCGAGGCGGTCAGCACGGCGTCGGTCACGGCATCGACGTCCGAACTGGCGCTGGCGGCGGCCTTGGTGCGGGTCATGGCACCCAGTGTGCCTGACGGCACGCCCGGCGCGGCTTCTGTTCCGTTCCCCACAACACCCTATCGGTGCACTGAGCAAGTGTTGCACACTGCAATGGTGACTGGGTCGAACGCGCCGCTGTCCCGAAATCGACTTCCCCTGGGAGCGCGGCAGCCCCTTGGTACGTGGTTGCGGGGGAGCACGGCCGGCCTGGTGACCCTGGCGGTGGCCATCGGTGCCGGGGCGGGGTTGGGTGCGATCGTGTTCAGGTGGCTGATCAGCAGCTTCACCTGGGTGTTCTCCGGGCATGCCGACTATTCGGCGACTGGTGGGCAGGCCCACCCGTGGCTGCCGGCGTTGGGGCCGTGGTTCGTCCTGTTTGCCCCGGTTGTCGCGGGTCTGGTGTACGGACCGCTGGTGCATCGCTTCGCGCCCGAGGCCCGGGGGCACGGGGTGCCCGAGGTAATGTACGCCGTTGCCGAACGGGGCGGCCGGATCGCACCGCAGGTGACGGTGGTCAAGGCCCTGGCCTCCGCGCTGTGCATCGGCTCTGGCGGCTCCGTCGGTCGGGAGGGGCCGATCGTTCAGATCGGTTCGGCGTGGGCGTCCGCGCTGGGACGCCTCGTCCGCCTGCCCGAGTCCCGTGTGCGGGTGCTGGTGGCCTGCGGCGCCGCAGGCGGCATCGCCGCGACGTTCAATGCGCCGCTGGCGGGCCCCTTCTTCGCGATGGAGCTGTTGCTGCGCGACTTTGCCGCCGAGTCCTTCGGTGCTGTCGTCCTTTCCAGCGTCACCGCGAGTGTCGTGGGCCGTGCGGTCCTGGGAGACACCACGTTCCTGGACCTGCCATCGTTCTCGCTGCGCACACCGTGGGAGTACCTGCTGCTCCTTCTGCTCGGTGTCGTCGTCGGGGCGGTAGGCGTGGTGTTCACCCGCGTGCTGTATCGGGTTGAGGACGCCTGCGATTGGGCATGGCGGGGGCCGGAGTGGCTGCGTCCGGCGGTTGGTGGTCTCCTGTTGGGCGGTCTCCTTCTCGTCCTGCCGCAGATGTACGGGGTGGGCTACCCGGTGCTGCAGGATGCCCTGGGTGGTCGGTACTTGCTGGGCATGTTGGTGCTGTTGCTCGTCGGCAAGATCGTGGCCACCAGCCTGACCATCGGAATCGGCGGCTCGGGAGGGGTTTTCGCGCCCTCGCTGTTCATCGGCGCGATGGCGGGCACCGCCTTCGGTGAGGTCGTGCACGTCCTGTTGCCGTCGGCCAGCTCCCCGCCCGGCGTCTACGGGCTGATCGGGATGGGGGCGGCTTTCGCCGGGGCGGCTCGGGCGCCGATCACAGCCGTGATCGTGTTGTTCGAGCTGACCGGCCAGTACACGATCATCCTGCCGCTCATGGCCGCGATCGTGGTGGCCACGCTGGTCTCCCGGAAGCTCAGCCGGGACACGATCTACACCCTGAAGCTACGTCGCCGCGGTGTCGACCTCGATCGGCTGGCCACGACGAACCCGCTTGCCGGCAGGACCGTGGACAGTGTCCTCGAACCGCTGCCCGAGCCCCTCTCATCAGACACCGACCTGGTCAGTGCCGGGCACCAGTTGGCCCTCTCCGGCCACGGGATTCTTCCCGTTGTTGGCGGCGACGGTCGTTACCACGGCTGTGTCAGCGCCCGCGCCGTGGCGGAAGCGCTCGGTGGGGTGCGGGCAGGTGACCTCGTCGTGGCGGACCTCGCCGAGCTCCCGCCCTTGATTACCTGCGACGCTCCGCTCACCGACGCGGTAGCCGCACTCGTGAACGCCCGGGGAACCGGCCTGCCCGTGCTCGATCGGGACGGCACCATACTCGTTGGCTGGATCACGCACCAGGCTATCCTCACGGTCCCGCAGTCAATTTCTCGAACCGGTTTTCCTCTCAAGGAAACCATCCGAAAGCCGGCGTCCGTGAGCACCGGTGCGGGCTGACACCGGGCATCGTCTTACCAGGCTCTTGGTCGGCCACCCGGAGTGAACCGCGCCGTGAGGAGGACCGGGGCAGGTAGCCCGGGCAGGGCCAGTCCAGGACATGACTCGGACTCACACGTGACTTCGCGGTCGGCTCTGCACTAACTTCCAGTTCATGATCACTACCGGTGTGTCGTGGGCTGACGGCCCCTTGTTGTCGTTCGACCTGGAGTCGACCGGCCTCGACCCGGCTACTGACCGCATTGTGGCCGCGTCGCTGGTGTCCATACTTCCCCAGCAGGCGCCGCAGGTTCGCACATGGCTGGCTGATCCGGGGGTGCAGATCCCCGCGGAGGCGACGGCGATTCATGGCATCAGCACGGAGCACGCGCGGGCGCACGGCCAGAACATCGCGGAGGCCGTGGCGGAGATCGTTGGCGAGCTAGGCCGGTCGTGGTCGTCGACAACGCCATTGTGCGTGTTCAACGCTTCCTTTGATCTCTCGCTGTTGGCCGCGGAGCTGCGTCGGCATCACGGGCAGGACCTGGTCGTGGCGGGCCCCGTCGTCGACCCGATGTGTCTTGATCGACACCTGGACCGTTATCGGAAGGGTAAGCGGACGCTGGGTGCGTTGTGCGCGCACTATCGGGTGCGCCTGGAGAAGGCGCACACCTCCACGGATGACGCGTTGGCCGCGGCCCGGTTGGCGTGGCGACTTGCCAAGTCCTATCCCGACAAGGTCGGGGGAGTGGCGTTGGCGGAACTGCACCAACGTCAAATCGGCTGGCACCGCGAGCACACCCGCGGGTTCGCCGACTATCTGGACCGATTGGCCGCGCGGACCGCTGATCCAGTCGAGGCTGGCGAACTGCGTGCCCGCGCGAGTGTGGAGCGCGCGGCTGCTGGGCAGTGGCCCTTGCGCGCCGTCGTGCAACCAGTTGAGGTGTGAGGAGCCTGAATGACGGAACAACGGATCTGGCTCGACGTTCCCTTCGCGGAGAAGAACAACGCCAAAGCAGCCGGTGCGCGGTGGGACCCGGCTGCGAAACGGTGGTACGCCCCACGTCCTGACATGGCGGAACTGGAGAGATGGGCGGCCTTGCCGGACGTGCCGGACCTGCTGCCCGGCGAGGATCGTTCGTTCGGTTCCGGGTTGTTCGTCGACCTCGTGCCGTCCTCGTGCTGGTTCACCAACGTGCGCTCGTGCGTGAGCCCGCGGGACTGGGAACGACTACGCCGCATGATCCTGAAACGGGCAGGCCACCGCTGCGAAGCGTGTGGGCAGAGGGAGGAGCGCGCTACCCGTCGCTGGCTCGAAGCTCATGAGCGGTGGGCTTATGACGACGCTGGACGGGTTCAGACGCTGCGTAGGCTGATCTGCCTCTGCACGCCCTGTCACACCGCGACCCACTTCGGGCTGGCCACCGTGCGCGGTGTGCAGGACCAGGCGCTCGCGCACCTGTGCTCCGTCACGGGGATGTCCCAAGACGAGGCTCTCGATCACGTGGACGCGGCATTTGACTTGTGGCGCCGGCGTTCCCTCGCATCCTGGACACTCGACCTGAGCATGCTCACCACTGCCGGGATCACCGTCGTACCTCCACCTGACGCCAAGGCTCGGGCCGCTGTCGCCGAACATACCCTCCGCCAGCGGTGCCCCTGACCCGGTGGCGACAGCTCGTCGATGCCGTGCATCCGATGTTCAGGTCCTGTTCGTGTTGCCAGGCGGTGAGCGGTTCGCCGGCTCCTGCGGCTTCCCCCCTTTGCCGCGGCTGCGCTGACCTGCGCCAAGAGGATCACCCAGAACCACTACCGAGACAGCCACCTAGTCGGCCAGTAGCCGGTTGAGTGCCACAGGTCAGGGGTGGTCTCCGTTGTTGGTCTGTGAGGGTGGTTGTTGGGGGTGTCCTGAGCGTCCGGGCACACCTGGGGCAACACCGTTCGTGATTTTCGATGGGGGACACGTACGCCGTGGGACGTACGCCGTGGGTTTGCGCTGTGGTGCATCAGCGAGACACGAAGGCAGCATCCACTTGGAGCTGAGAGCGTAGGGGACCCCAGGTTCAAGTCCTGTCGTCCCGACCCACCGAGCTTCTTCATGTCTCGTAGGATCTCACCTTGGCGCTTTCGTGATCGACGGTTGTGATCACCAGCGAGCATTACGGTCGAACAGAGACGCGCTCGTGATCTTCCCTTCGGTGACGGCGATGTGGGTCATGAACGTGCCGGGGGCCGCGCCGTGCCAGTGCTCCTCCCCGGGCTGGCAGCTGACCGTGTCGCCGGCCCTGATCTCCTGCCGTTCCCCGCCGCGGGTCTGGACCAGGCCCACGCCCTTGGTGACGTGCAGCACCTGACCGGCGCACCCGCAGATCACGCACGAACAGGACGGGAGCCTGCGACTCCAGCTCGGGCGAGATGAGCAGGTCGCTCGTCGGGGCGATCACCTTTACCGGGATGTCGGTCGAACGGGGCCGCGGAGTCAGCAGTCGCCCGGCGATGTTCGCACGGTACAGCTCGACGCCATGCACCATGTTCGCCTCGGCCCCTTCGGGCTGCGCCGCGGCGACCGATCCCCGGCCGAGCCGGTTCGCGAACCCGGCGACCCGGTCGATCACTCCCGGCGGACCGCGAACTCCGGCAGCATCGGTAGCTGGAACAACAGCGTGTAGTACGACTTCAGCAGTCGCTTGACCACCGCCCGAGGGAACCCATGGTCGATCCGCCACGGCGCAGCCCGCTTGCTTGTGCCGGAGAACAGACCTCCGGTTCCGTTGGCGCCGTGGCCAAAGCCGGTCCGGCGCCTGCATGCGGGGCCCATTCCAGTCTCGGCGCCTGGCAGCATGACGACCGTCAAGACAGCGATAGATCAGTCCTCCCGCTGGTGCGACATCGGACCAGCAGGCCGCCGCCATAGTCGAGCCATCGAGATCGCGCGTCGGCTGCTGCGGCATGGCCTCCGTCAACGCCGTTTCCAACTATCCGCAGATTCAGTCGCTGCCCATAGGCGGTGTCGGCGATCCCGGCTTCGGTCACACGGCGAAGATCGACAACCTCACGGCCGAGATCACGACCGTGCTGCACTGAGGCGAATTGCGGACGAATCGGTGCTCCTACGTCCGGGCACTGAGCGGGCGGATGTCGGTCCAGTTCCGCTCAATGTAGGCCACGCACGCGTCGCGGGTGTCGTCGGAATGCGCGACCTGCCACCCACTGGGCACCGGGACCTGACTGGGCCACAGCGAATGCTGTTGTTCCGCGTTGACCAGCACGGAGAACGTGCCGTCGGGGTCGTCGAACGGGTTCATCTCTGTCCTCCTCGGATCAGGCGGGAAGCTCGAAGCGCATCGCTGCGAAGATTTGGCTGCGCACGATGGACATCGGCGCGTACCGGAAGGCGAGGTCGCGCAGCCGCGCGACAATCGGGTTCTCCAGCTGTTCAAGCCGGCTCAAGCGCCGCGACGCCGAGACGAGCCAGCGAGCGTGATCGCGTCGTGTGCGCTCGTAGGCGCGCAATCCCGCAACTGGTTCGGTTCCGGCAGCCAGGTGGTGCGCGAGGGCGTAGCCGTCCTCGATGGACGAGCTGCCGCCCTGACTGAGGCTGGTCAGCATCGGATGCGCGGCATCTCCGACCAGGGTCACCGGTCCGTCGCCCCAGGATTCGAGAAACGTCCGGTCCTGGGCCGGTACAGTCGCGATGTCGGACTCCGGAGTCCGTGAGATGACGTCGAGCACCTCGTTTGCCCAGCCCGCGAAGCACTGCAGGATGTCGCCCTTGGTGCCACTCCAGCGGCGCGCAACGTTCTTCGTGCCCCACCAGTAGGCCTGCCCACCGCCGATGTCCATCAGACCGAACCTTTGCCCGTTGCCCCAGTAGTGGACGGCACCCCCGGCCGGCAGGCTGGGATGCTCGAACGGGGCGGCCGCGATCCAGCAGACGTAGCCGTAGTCGTTGACCCGTTCCTGGCCGACCATCTGCGCCCGGATGGCGGAGTTGATCCCGTCCGCACCGACCAGCACATCACCGGTGTAGCTCCGGCCGTCCGCGCACGTGATCGACACACTGTCTCCGACACCGTCGTACCGCACGACCTCGGCCCCGTAGTGGATCGGTGTATCGCCCAGGGAGTTGCGCAGCAGGGTGGTCAGGTCGCTGCGACGCACGTTGACCAGCGGCGTACCCACCTCATCGGCCACGGACCTGATCGGCAGCTCGCGCAGCGGTTTGCCGGTCGGAGTCCGCAGATGGAACTCGTCGCAGACGCGTCCCACCCCCGCCGTGGACAGATCGACGCCCAAGGCTCGGAGCACCTTCGTGGCGTTGCAGGCGATCCCGAGCCCGCCGCCGGACGTCCGGGGTTCGGACGCGGCCTCGAACAGCTCGACCTCAATGCCACGCCGGCGCAGGGCGATCGCGGTCGTCAAACCGCCCACCCCGGTGCCGACCACCAGAACCTTCATCGCCGGGCCTCCTGCCGTTTCGGTACGGCGGCCGCCAACTCGCGCCGGATCACCGCGTCGAGAAGGCGGTCTGGCAGCATCCGGGCGGCCACGGTTGCGCCCCAGGAGTCGGGGCCGACGCGGTAGCGGGTACGTGGCCGCCGTGCGGTCATCGCATGGCCGACGGCGCTCGCGACCGCCTCGGGTTTCGTCTTGCTGTCCCGCGCGCGCTTCTCGTTCAGGGCGACGAATGATTCGAACATCTGCCGGTACGAGTTCGCGACACCGTCAGGCGCCGCAATGAGAACCCGCCGGGCAGTGTCGGCGACCTTGTCCCAGATCGGGGTCATGATGGCGCCGGGCTCGACCACCGAGACACTGACCGACAGCGGCGCAAGCTCCCGGCGCAGCGCGTCCGACACGCCTTCCTTGGCAAACTGCGAGGCGGCGTACGGGCCGAGGAACGGTGCTGCGACCCGGCCGACGCCCGAGCAGACGTTGACGATTCGGCCCGCCAAGGCCGCTCCGTCAACCGGGCGCATGCGCAGCAGCGGCAGGAACTCTTGAGTCACCGCGACCGTGCCGATGAGGTTCACCTCCAGCTCGGCCCGCAGCTCATCGAGTGGCACGCATTCCATCGGCGCCGACACGCAGATACCGGCGTTGTTCACCAAGCCGTGCAGGCCCGCCTCGCCGGTCTGCTCGCGTACCAGCTTGCCTGCCAGGCGGATCGACTCGTTCGACGTGACGTCCAGGAGCACCGGACGAATGTTGCGGCTCTCGGCGGCGAGCCGCGCGCCGTTCGCCTGCGACCGCACCCCGGCGTACACCGTGAAGCCGGCGGCGGCCAGGCGCAGCGCGCTGGCCTGTCCAAGGCCGGTGGACGCGCCGGTGACCAGCACCGCGGGCTCGTTGTCTGACATGATCAACCTCCAATACTCGACAGTAGGATCTCGACCGCGCGGTCCGCGATCCGCTCGGCACGCTCGCGGATGAGTGCGCCCTCGATGTAGGAAAAGTTCCAGCTCAAGGCGGAATGGCTGGTGATCACGACCGCGACCAGCAACCCGCTGATCGAGAGGCCGGCGACGGGCTGGATTCCGGACACGTCCCACTCCCCAACTCGGTCCGGGAAGGGGAACCGCCCCAAGTTGGACAGGCAGACGTTTCCCGGCCCCATCCGGTCGACCATTGCGATCGTGCGTGCGCTGCGGCCGACCGAAGGCGGCGTCATGAACCGCAGCATCGAGATCAGCGCGAGGTGCTGGCCGAACCGCGTGCGCCTGTTCAGGTCTCGCTGGGCCCGGCGCGCGGTCGCCCACAAGGGACCGATTCGGATGTGGGACGGCACTGTGGCAACGTACGAGCCCAGGTCCCGGGACCCAACCGGCCTGACCAGCTCAGCCCGGAAGTCCACGGGGGAGCCGAGGGTGACACACCGGGCGTCTTCGCCCGCCACAGCGATCGCCATCGTCGCGGTCAGCGCGCTGTGCACGGTCAGGCCTTCGCGCTTGCACCGGCTCACCAACCGGTCCAGCTGCTCGGCATCGAGCTCGCGGTGGACCAGCCTGGTGCGCCTGCGCTCGGCCGGCACCGGCGTATCGGGTACCAGCCGGCGTGGCCGCGCGATCGCCGTCGCGATCTGATCGGCAACCGCCCAGGCGACCGTCTGCAACGTCCGAGGCACGCCCTTGATCCATCTTGGCAACATCGCCTCGGGCGGAGGCAGCGGGTCGTGCGGCTCCGGCGACGGCGTGCCCGCGGCCAGCTCCAGCAGCCGCCGTAGCATTTCCATCACGGCTGTCCCGTCGGCGATGATGTGCGACACGGTGAGGATCAGGTCGTGGCACTCCTGCGCGCTCCCCGGCGCGTGAATGATGTCGACGATCCGGGCCAGCGGACCCGAACGCGTGGCAAGGGGCGTGACCAGCTCAACCCCGTCGATCTCCCGTTCCCACCGGCCCGGGTCTTCGGCTGTGACAGTGCGGATCGGGATCCGCGGATCCTTCACGGGCACGAAACGTGGGCGGGTGCCGTCCGGCGCGGCGGCGACCGCCACCCGCAGCAGCGGGTGCTCGGCGACCAGCCCCGCCGCGGCACGCTCCAGGTCCGCGCAAGACACCGCTCCGGCTATGTGCACCCTGACGATACAGTTGAGCGGAGAGAGCTGGTCGCAGAGCCAGTACCAGCGCTCGGCGGGGCTGAGCGGTCGGTTGATCACTGGGCCACCTCGGCACGGGCAGAACGGAAGGAGTCTGCGCGCTGCAGGGCGAGACCGAGTTCGTCTGCCAGTACCTGGACGTTCGGAGCATCCATCATGGACAGGTGGTTGCCGGGGACCTTGACGATCTCGACGGGCTCCTCAGTCCACTGCTCCCAGCCGTTGTCCGGGCTGTTGAACAAGGTGCCGACGTTGCGATGTGCGACCGCGAGCCCGCTCGGCATCTCCTCGGTCGCCCGCAGCAGAAGGAGCGGCCTGCGCAGGTTCTCGACCCGATAATCCATGCCAGCCTGCATGTTCGCCCGGAAGACCCGGTACAGCCGCCGAACAAGTTGCGGTGAACTGTCCCGCGGCAGGACGCCGAGCTCGACGCACCGGTCCAGCGCCGAAGTGAGATCGACGATGTCGCCGAGCTCGTCGTCCAGCTGCACGTCGCCGCGCGAGCTCGCGAGAAGTTCCCCGATGAAGAACGTGATCATCTGCTTCTCGTCGAGCGCGGTCCTGGGGCCAGCGCCGAGCGCGATCGTGTCCAGCACCGTCAGCGAGGACACCTGGGCGGGGTCGAGCTGCCGAGCGATCTCGACCGCGACGAAGCCGCCGAAGGACCAGCCCGCGAGGTGGAACGGCCCGTCGGGGTGGACCCGCCGAATGGCCTCGATGTACGAGGCGGCAAGGGATTCCATCGACGTCAGCGGCTCGGTGCCCGGCTGCGTTCCCGCCGCCTGCAGGGCGTGCACCGGCCGGTCCGCGGGAAGATGGTTGACCAACTGGCGGTAGCACAGGACGGTGCCTCCGATGGGATGTATCAGGAACAGCGGCACGCCATCGCCCGCCTCCCGCAGGGGCACCACGGGATCGAAGGTGTCGCTGCCGTCGTGGGCGCGGATGACGGCAGCGATCTCGCGCGCGGTCGGCGCGGCCAGGAACGTCTGCAGCTGCAGGTCAACTCCCCAACGCTTGGCGATGGTCATCGCAACGCGGGTGGCGCCGATCGAGGTGCCGCCCGCATCGAAGAAGCCGGTGTCCACGCCGAGCGCGTCGACGCCGGCGAACTCCGCCAGCAGGCCGGCAACCGCCTCCTCGAGCTCGTCACCGGCCGACACCACGGTGTCGGACCCGCGCGAGCCAATCGCCCGCAACGCGGCGTCGTCCCGCTTTCCACTGGGCGTCAGCGGCATGGCGTCGATCCACTGGAAGGTCGACGGCACCATGTGCGGTGGAAGGACCTGGCGCAGCTCCGAGCGCAGCGCCTCGACGGGAACCCGATCGGCGTCACCGACCAGGAACGCCTGCAGCACCGCGTCGGGCCCGCCCAGCGAGCGCGCCACGACTGCGGCCTGCTCGACACCGGGGTACCTCGCGGCCAGCGCCAGGATCGCGAGCTCGACCTCGGCGACCTCGACTCGGAAGCCACGCACCTTGACCTGGGTGTCCGCCCGGCCCAGGCACACGATGTCGCCGTTGGGCAGTGCGAGGCCGATGTCCCCGGTGCGATAGCGGACGGTGCCGTTGGGCCCGGCGACGAATCGCTGTGCGGTCAGGCCCGGCCGCTTCTCGTATCCCTGCGCAACGCAAGCGCCTTCGAGGTAGATCTCGCCCTTGACGCCCGGCCGCACCGGGCGCAGCTTCTCATCGAGCAGCGATGCCGTGATCGCCGAGATCGCGGCGCCGATCGGCGGCAGCGGCGGGTGGTCGCTGACCTCCCCCGGCAACTGGTGCGCGAGCGCCACATGCGTCTCGGTCGGGCCGTACTGGTTCTCCAGCACGGTGCCGGGGTTCGCGGCACACAGCGCCCGGATCTCCGGGGTGATCCGCAGCTGCTCACCGGAGGACATGATTGTGCGCAGCGATGCCGGGTACACGCCGGTGACCGCTGCCGCCTCGGCCAGCCCTTGCAGCGCGACATAGGGCAGGTAGATCCGGTCCACGCCACCCTCGTCGATCGTCTTTAGCAGCGCCACCATGTCCTGGCGGGTGCGCTCGTCGATCACCCGCAGGGTGCCTCCGCCACATAGCGTGGAGAAGATCTCCTGGAACGAGACGTCGAACGACAGCGGCGCGAACTGCAGCGTGGTCCGCCCGACCGCAGTGGTGGGACGCTGGTTCTGCCAGCGGATGAGGTTCGTGAGCACGCGGTGCGGCACCGCCACCCCCTTGGGCTCACCGGTCGATCCCGAGGTGAACAGGACGTAGGCGACGTCCTCGGGATGGATCCGGGGCAGCGGCAGCGGCTCACCGTCAGCCGGCTGGCAGAGCAGCTCGTCGAGACCGGTGACCGTGAGATAAGGCTCGGCGATCTCGGCCATCAACCGAATGCGTGCCTCCGGGTACGCCGGGTCGAGCGGAACGACGGCCGCCCCGGCGCGCATTGCACCCAGCACCGCGGCCACCAGCTCGATCGAACGCGGCATGCGGATCGCGACACGTGCCCCGGTCGGCATTCCCCGCCGCAGCAGCTCCTGGGCGACGGCGTCGGCGATGTCGTTGAGCCTGAGGTAGTCCCACTGGCCGGTGTCGCTGACCACCGCGGTTTTCGCCGGGTGCAGCGTGGCGACCTGGTCGACCAGGGCGGTGACATCCCCGCTTCCGGCCGCCCAGAGGGCGATCTCGCCATCCGGGTCCCGGACGATCTCGCCCAGCAGCCCGATGAGCGCCCGGCCGAATTCGGTGCACTGGCTTGCAGCCAGCCCTTCCCCACCGGTGCTGATCCGCAGCCGGATGCGGCCGTCGCGTGGGTCGACCATCGCGGTGGTCAGCAGCGTGAAGTTGGTCTCCTCGCGGATCGTGACGTCGACCAGCTCCACCCCACCGAGAGCTTGTCCGAGCTGGTGGTAGTTCACGAAATTGAACGCGGTGTCGAAGGGCTGCGGGCTGAGGGGGAAGCGCCGGTGGGGGAAGGTGTCCCGCTCCCAACGCACGATGTGCTCCACGGCGTCGCGCCACGTTTCCTGCTCGCCGTCCAGGCGCACCGGGATCGTGTTGAGGAACAGCCCAGCGCACGACTCGGCATCCTCGCGTTGCGGCCGGGCGTGCGTCACGCAGCCGGTGACCACGTCGTCGGAACCGGTCATAGCGCGCAGCGCAAGGCAGTGCGCGGCCAGCAGCACCGACTTCAGCGGCACGCCGTTGACGCGCGCGAACTGCTTGACGCAGCGGTCCAGCCAGGAGGACAGCGTCATCAGGCTGGAGCCGTCTGGTTCGGGGGCCAGGTGGTTGCGCGCTGACTCGATCGACGTGGACCGGGCGGCCTCCAGCGCCTGGACCCAGAACTCCCGCGCGACGGGATCCTGCTGGGACTGACGTTCGGTGCGAGCGTATTCGGCGAGCAGGAATGTCGACGGCGACGCCAGATCTGCCCCGGCGTCCGACAGGTAGTCGGCCAGCAGGTCACTCAACAGGCTGGCGACGCTCCAGCCGTCGAGGATCGCGTGGTGGAAGTGGAACACGAGTTCGATGCAGTCCTCCCGGACGAACACCCGCATGCCGTGCAGGGCGGTGTGCTCCCCGTCGTCGACCAACCGGTACGTGGTGCGGTGCATCCGCTCCAAATACGCCGTGGCGTCCGAACCGCTGGAGTCGATCTCGAGCGTGTCCGGAATCTCGCGGAAGACAACCTGCAGCGGAGTGGCGCGGCCGGTGAGGTCGAAGTTGGAGCGCAGCGCCGGCTGGCGGCGCACCATCCGGTAATAGGCGCGGCGGAACTTGTCCTCGTCCCACGGCATCCGCAGCCGGTAGGCGAAGGCGTCCTTGTATAATGTGGAGTCCGCGCGTTCCAGGCTGTGGTATAGCATGCCCAGCTGGAGCTGGGTGGCGGGGAAGGCGTCCTCGATGCCGTCGGTGAAGCTCGCCCGGTCGATAGCCGGCACCAGCTCGAACGGCACGGTCACCGGGTTGCCGCTCACGTGTTCCCGGTGGGCCACGTGTACGGCAAGACCGGCGATGGTCGGATTGGCATAGAACCGGTCGACATCGAAGGCCAGCCCGCGCTTCTCGGCCTCGGTGCGCATGCGCAGCACCAGGATCGAGTCGCCGCCGACGGTGAAGAAATCGTCGTGCACGCCGAACTCGCTCGACCCGAGCACGGCGGACCAGATGTCGGCCAGTTTCCGCTCGACCGGAGTGCTCGGCAGCGCCGATTCGCGCTCACGGCGGCCCAGCGCGGCCAGTGCGCGCCGGTCTGCCTTGCCGCTGCCGGTCAGCGGAATGTTGTTCAGCAGCACGAAGTCCGAGGGGATCATGTACGACGGCAGCCGGTCGGCCAGGAAGCCCACCAGGGACCGGACAAGGCCGGGCCGCTCCCCCGCTCGCGCGACGACATAGGCGACGAGCCGGGTGCCCGTCTCCGATCGCTCGTCGACAACGGTCGCCGCGGCAACGTCCGGGCATCGGGCCAGCGCGCTCTCGATCTCGCCGAGAGTGATGCGGTTGCCGCGGATCTTCACCTGGTCGTCGAACCGGCCCAGATACTCCAGCGTGCCGTCGGAGAGCCACCGCGCGAGGTCTCCGGTGCGATACCGGCGCCCCTCCGGAATGGAGGCGTCGTCGACGAACGCTTCGGCGGTGCGCTCGGGCTGGCCGAGATAACCGCGGCCGACACCGACGCCAGCGATGTTGAGCTCGCCCGGCACGCCGATCGGGCAGCGTCGGCCCTCGGTGTCGAGCACCATCAGCGCGATGTTGTCGATCGGCCTGCCGATCGGCACCCGGTTGATCGGCCTCAGGGCCGAGATGTCGTAGTAGGACACGTCGACCGTGGCCTCGGTCGGCCCGTACAGGTTGGCAAGCTGGACGCCGGGAAGCGTCGAGCGGAACCGCTCGGCAAGCGCCGGGGTCAGCGCCTCGCCGCTGCAGAACACCAGACGCAACGACCGCACCTGCTGCGGGTTCTGCTCGACGTGATCGAGGAACGGGCTGAGCATCGACGGCACGAAGTGCATGACGGTCGCGCCGTGGCGCTCGATCGCGGCGCCGAGTTCGCGCGGGTCGCGCTCGGCCCCCGGTGGCGCCACCGCGACGCTCGCGCCGGCCAGCGCCCACCACATGAGCTCCCAGACCGAGACGTCGAACGTGGCGGGCGTCTTGTGCAGGATGATGTCGTTGTCCCGCAACGGATACTGGCGCTGCATCCAGATCAGCCGGTTGACCACCGAACGGTGCTCGATCATCGCGCCCTTGGGCATGCCGGTGGAGCCGGACGTGTAGATGACATAGGCCAGATCGGTCGGCCGCGGAGGCGTCACGTGATCGACCAGCTCACCCGTTTCCGAGGGGTCGACCGGCCGGATGCCGAGCTCGTCCAGCAGGCCGTCGAACTTGCCGTCAGTGACGACCAGCCGCGCGTCGCAGTCGGTCAGCAGGGTCCGCACGCGCTGCTCGGGATGCTGGGGATCGATCGGCACGTAGGCGCCGCCCGCGGCCAGCACCGCGTGGATCGCGACCAGGAACTCCGGCGATCGCGGCAACAGCACCGGCACGCACTCATCGGGTCGCAGGTCCCCGAGCTCCAGCGCCAGGTGGGAAACCCGCCGGTGGAACTCCTCATAGGTGAGCACACCATCAGACCCGGCGACGGCCGGACGGTCGGGTGCGCGGCCGGCCTGCTCAGCCACCAGCCGGTCGATGGTCGCAGACTCGTCGAACTCGACGGTATGCGGGCGCTCGAACCCGGAGAGCCGAGCGGCCTCGGCGGGGCTGATGAGCGACAGCGCGGCCAAGGGCGTGTCCGGCGCGCGCAGCCCTTCCCCAAGCAGGGTCATCACGTGGTCGATGGCCGACTCGATAGCGAAGTGGTCGTCGAAGACATCGTCGGCGTAAAAGACGTGGACATCCAGCGAACCATTGCGCTGGTACTCCCGCACGAGGACATTCAGCGCGCCGAGGGAGTACCCGGACGACATCACATTGGTCTCGACGTCGTGCTCAGCAACGATCATGTAGGAGTACGTAACGTCGAAGAGGTCATGGACCGGCTGACCCGCGTCACGCAACGCCGCCCGCAGATCGCCCAGCGCAAACCGCTGACGCGACTTGAGGCCCCGAACTTCCGACCGGACCTGGTCGGCGATCTCGACCAAGGTGCGCTGCTCATCGATCGCGACGTGCAGCGGAAGGATGTTCGTCACGTTCGACACGGTGGCCAGTTCGATCGGCGTCTCGCGGTTCAGCATCGGCATGCCGAGCACGATGTCGCCATCGCGGTGTACCCGACGCAGGTAGGCGGCCAGAGCGGCCGCGGTGACGGAGAAGATCGATCGACCAGTCGCCCGGATCCGGTCTGCGGTTAGCGCGTCGATGTGAACGGTCTTGCGCCGGTGGCGGCGACCGCGCCCAGTCGCCGTGCGAGCGAACAGGGCCGGGGTAAGCACGCCCATCGCCGCGGTAAGCGCGTCCCGGTCCGCCTGCCAGTCCGGCGAGCTCCGATATGCCTCATCGGCCGCGACGAGGTCGAGGCAGCTTGGTGCGGGGGTCTCCTCGGCGGTCTCGTCGGCGTTGGAGTAGTAGCGTTCGGCGATCTCCTTGATGAGAAGGTCGATTCCCCACCCATCGGCGGCGACGTGGTGGATCCAGCCGCATACGATCAGCGAATCGGTGTCCTCGGCCAGGATCGTGAACTTGACGAGTGGGCCGTCCAGTGCAATCACGTCGTCGGTGCTGCGACTCATCCACCGCTGGCACGCCTCGCGCGGATCCGACTCGGACAGGAACGAGACGACCTCGACGTCCGGGCAGTCGGGCACAACTTGCTGGACCGTCTTGTCACCGTGTTCCTCCAGCCGCAACCGCATGGCGTCATGCCGCAGCGCCGTGCGGCGTATGCACTCCTTCAGCCGGTCGACATCGGCCGGACCGGGCAACCGGACGTACCCGCCGGGAGCCAGCGGCAGATCGGGATGGGTGAGCGCGGTCGCAACGATGTCCTGTTGATAGCGGCTCAGCGGCGCCACGACAGTGCTTGGGCCCGCGGCTGGGACTGACATGGATTTACCCTCAACGGAGTGTCGATATCGTAACTTACACGTGTAAGTACGATATCTACCCGAGTCTTACCCCAACAAGAGGGCAGCGTGTGTTGATCAACACATCGACCTGCAGCGTGTCGACGGCCATCTTTCTGCGGCACCGTACGCCGACTTCACAAGTCAGCGACTTTGCAGGCGGTTCCCGGTGCTATCACTTTCCTTATTTTTCCGATCGGGTACAGAATGAAGCAATTCCGCTCCAATGGCCGCTGACGCGGACCATCGCCCTCATGCAAACCTTGACCGGAGACGGACAGTATGGCGCCCTAGCCCAGGTCAGCCCGGGAATCTCCAGCCGCACTTCCGGTGCCCGCACCGCCAGTTTCGGCCGTGCGATGTCGCGTCAATACGACCGGACAGCCCTGCTCGCATTTAGTCCGACCATTCGCGCGACACAGATATCTGCCTTCATGACCACTAGCAAACCTGGGTGCAAATATCGACCGGAGTCACATTCCGGCGTACCAACAACCATTACACAACAAGTCAGGACACTGACACGAGTAAGTGGTACGTTGACCGTATCCCTTCAGTTCACCTGAAAGACAAGGAAGCCCGGCCATGGCCGAGAAGCGGGTGACCAGCGCCGATGTGGCTCGCGAAGCGGGCGTGTCCCGCGCGACGGTCAGCTACGTGCTCAACAGCACGCCGAACCAGAAGATCGCGGCCAGCACCCGCAACCGGATTCTGGCGGCAGCGGCCCGGCTGGGGTACGCGCCGTCAGCGGCCGCACGAGCACTGCGTACCGGTCGCAGTGACGTGGTCCTGTGCCTGTTGCCTGACTGGCCGATCAGTCCCACGATCGCGCGGATTCTCGAGCATTTGACCACACACCTCGCCGAGCGCGATCTGACACTCGTCACCCACGTTCGTGCGCCCGCGTGTCGGTCCACCAGCGAGATCTGGAAGGCGATCACACCGGCCGCGATCATCGCGTACGAGCAGCTCGACGACGACACGCTTGCCGCGATCCGGGCCGCCGGCATCACGGCCACGGTAGTCCTGTTCGGCCGTTCGGGCGGTCCACTCGTAACGGCGCAAGAACGCGCGGGGCGCCTGCAGGCCGAGCATCTTGCCGCCGCGGGCCACCGACAGATCGGCTACGCCTACCCAGAAGACCCGCGTCTGCGGGTCTTGGCCGAGCCACGACTTGCCGGCGTCCGCGCCGCATGCGCCGAACTCGGCCTCCCCCAACCCGACGTCCGGGCCGTCCCCCTCGACCCGGCAGCCGCAGCCGACCCGGTACGCGTATGGCACAACGCCGACTATTCTGGGATCTGCGCCTTTAACGACGAGGTCGCCCTCGCAGTCCTCGCCGGAGCCCACACGAGCGGGCTTGCCGCACTCGGTGACCTCGCCGTGATCGGCGTCGGCGATCTCGCCGTCGCCCGGCTTACTTCCCCCGCACTCACCACCGTCGCCCTGGACACGGCGGCCCTCGCCGACGCGATGACCGCCACCGTACTCGCCGCACTCGCTGGGCAACCCGCTACGAGAAGCCCGGATTCCGCACGCGTCATCGTCCGGGCGTCCGCTTAGAGCCGGTACCCGCCGCCGAGGTTTGCAGCTCGGTGCAGCGGACCATCGGCCTCGCCCTACGGATGAGTGTTGGGACCACCTACCAGGGTGCTGCGGCCCCGCCGTTCATGGGTGTGGGCGGTTCGGGTGAGTGTTGGCCCCATCTGGTGGGCTGTGGTGGAAGCATCGGGGTCTGGTGGGAGGGGGCGCTCGTGCCACCGAGGTCCAAGGTCGAGTTGTTCGCACTCCTCCAAGATCCGCTTCTTATACTCCGCGATGTAGCCTCGAGGTGGCCGATACGCTCAAACCTCTCGGTCTGGCGCATCCTCACGTCGATCCGTCACGAGGGACGCGGTCTCCTTCACACGCCCTCAAGCCAACAGTTTCGGGAAGATTATCTGCTCAAGATCAGCTGGACAGCGAGCGCCGAGGGTTCCCCTCCACCGCGCCGCCCGTCACTTGCCCGCAAGTTGGTTAAACGTCAAGCTATGCCGTACGTAAGGGGGTTAGCACCCGGAGGCCATGGCTGTGGCACCGTGAGCATTCAGCGGGAACGACGGCCAGGACGCCCGTTCGGCGCGTAGTACTGCGACCAGCTTCCGGGGAGCGTGCTACACCTACCCGAAGCCGTTTCCGCAAGGTCTCGGCCGAGAATCGGTCGCCTATATCGTTCCCAGTGCTCAGCATCCGCCTGTCGGGCGAGTTCCAGGTACTGGTCCTCGCCAGTGCGGCAGGCATTGATGTCTGTTGTGGATTGATCATCCGCGGGTCGATCGGATGCCGGTACCGCTCCCCAATAGTCGGCTCCACCGGGAGGCTGCTCGACTCGGCGGTCCTGGGCAGGCACCCCATCGGTGTTCACGATTGGTGTGCGACCGATGTCGCCGATTGCCTGCAAGAGCCCGTGGCCGACTTCTGTCCATCCCATCAGCAGCAACCGGCAGGTCCACCGCTGGCGCCACCAGGGGTGCTACCCACCCCGGCACCCTCAGCCGCAGCGTGAGACTCCAGACATTGCCGAACCTGAACAAGAACGTCAGCCCGACGACAACACATGATCAGCGTCACGGCCCGGAGCGCGCGCTCGGTGTCTGCCGAGATGCTGTGCCGCGGGCGAGCGCCTAACGCAACCCAGGCAGCCATCAGACGCCACGTCCAGGCTGGAGATCTGGAAGCTGCCCTCGGTGATCAGCATGCCAACGGAACGTTGCTGGTGAGGGCCTGGGACCGTCGGTGAAGTGCCCCCGGCGGGACTACCAAAGGATGGGAATGGGGCTGACCAGCGGTTTTATGTCGGCAGCCTGGTGGTGGAGTCATCGTTCGGCCTATCCGCGCCCGAGTAGCGGCCTGGGACGGGTCGCTAGGACCCGTCCCCACCGCTGGTGTTCCCCCTCCAATCCAGCGACGGTGAGACTGTCTCAACCAGCCAGGAAGGCGGGGAATTGCGGGGGTGCCCTGCCGGAGAGGTCTTGCGGGAGCCACTCGGGCTGCGGCGTACGCCACTGTCCACTGCTCCAGCTGGTCGGTCACGTCATCTCGCAGTGTGACAACGGGCGTCTCGCGGATGGTGTGTGCGCTGATAAGGCGTTGTAGACCGCATCCGATCGATGAAGCCGTTGACTGCGGAACGAACGGGAACGAACGGGAAGGGTGACCAGACCGTCGTTGATCACCGCGCGGCGCCAGACCGCGCTCCTCGGCGTCGAGCTGGCGAACGCGGACCCGGAAGCGAGCTCTCGTCCGTAGTAGTGTCAGCCGTCTGCTCCGGGCGATAGCGTTGACCGGGTGATCACGGCTGAGATGAAGCGCAAGATCGACCAGGTATGGAGCTCGTTCTGGGCAGCGGGCATCTCGAACCCACTGGAGATCATCGAGCAGATCACCTGCCTGGTCCACCTCCGCCGGCTTGAGGAGCTGTACCCAGGCACCGACGGTTCGTCGCAGCCGCTGATTTACCGGGCGTCGACCGAGCGCCTGCGGTGGTCGAAGCTCACCGAAGAAGCCCCGCAGCGCATGCTCGCGATCGTTCGCGACGACGTTGTCGCGTGGCTGCGGGATCTCAGTTATCGGTTTCCGGATCACTTCGGCCAGTTCAAAAGCGTGCGGTTCACCATCACTACGCCGAGCTTGCTGATGAGGGCAGTCGATCTTGTCAACGACTTCGACATCAGTGAGGCGAGCACCGCTGGAGCTCTCTACGAGCACTTGCTCGGCAAGATCGACGGGAACTCCGGACACCTCCGCACACCACGCGACGTCGTCGAGCTGCTGGTGCAGATGACGAAACCGGGCAGAGCAGACGACATCTGCGACCCTTTCTGCGGTACAGGAGAGCTCTTGCTGGCCGCCGGACAGTTCGTCAAACGATCGGATGTGGGAGGACCGTCCGAAGGTGTCCTCCGAGGGTTCAGCGCGCACTCTGGGTTTCTGCCCATCACGGAGATGAACCTGGCCCTGTACGGCGTAGCGCAGCCGGATCTCCGGTCGGTCGACCCTTTGAGCCGCGATGCCGACGGCTTGGGCGAGTACTCGTTGATCCTGGCCAACCCACCTTTCGGTGGCTACTACGACTACGACCGGCTCTCTGATGTGCTGAGAATGTATGCCGGAACCAGGAAGACCGAACTGCTCTATCTTGCAGGGATTCTGCGGTGGCTGAAGCCGGGTGGACGTGCCGGAGTCGTGGTGCCGGACGGGAGTGCTCTTCGGAAGTACCTCGGCTCATCAAGAGATTCGGCGCACTCTTGTGGAGAAGCACAGGCTGGACGGCGTGGTGAGCTTGCCCAAGGGGGTTTTCCAGCCGTACTCGGGAGTGCCGGCATCGCTACTGTTCTTCACCAAAACGGACCGCACGGACTTCGTGTGGTTCTACGACATGACCGGAGAGGAATGGGGGCGCGACGGCGCCCACGCCTCGACGTTGGCCGACGTTGTATCGAGGTGGCAGAAGCGAGACAGCTCGGAGCGCAAGAGAACTCCGGCCGATCAGAGCTTCTGCGTACCGGTGGCGGACATCGTCGCCAACGGGTACGAGCTCACGCCTCACCGCTACCGGCACGAGCACGAGATGAAGAAGCTCGCTCGAGACGGTGTGTGGCGCCTCGGCGACATCGCCGAGGTGATCGCGGGAAAGGTGCGGACCTCGTCGGCGGACAACGACGTCGACGCCACCGGGGCGGGTAATGAACGGCGGGTGCTCCGCCCCGCCCTGCTCGACGTTTCGCTGCCTGACGTCGAAGATCTCCCGGTCACCGCACGGACAGCCGACTCCGGCAGTACCCTGCGCGAAGGCGACGTGGTAGGGCGTGATCTGGCCACAGCCCGTCACTGGACGGTGCTGCCACGCCATTATGAGGGAGTGCAGGCGGGGCAGGGGTTGCTGGTCGTACGGCCTGTCCAGGGCGAGGTACCCGCCGAGTATCTGGCGGCCTACCTGTCCAGCCCGCAGGCTGAACGCAACTTTCCTCGCTACAACGTCATTCCGCGGATCCGTCCCAAGGAACTGGCCGATCTCCTGGTCCCGGCGTGTGACGGCACCTTCGCCGAGATTCGCGCCGCCATGACAAGACTGACGGAAGGCGTCGACGAGGCCGCGAAGATCCACGACAACCTACGGCGCTCGAAGACGGCGATCTTCGAGCCGGGCGGCAGCGGCGAGCGTCGGAGCAGGCTGGAACAGGCGGGCGAGCTGAGCTCGCTGGTCGCGCAGAACCTGCGCAGGCAGGGTGAACCGTATCGGCTTTTCCAGGATTCCTATCCGTACCCGATCGCCCGTGCCGTGCGCAGGTTCAAGCACAGTTCGTCTCCAGCGGAGAAGCACGAGGCGGCTCTCCTGTGTGTCGAGTCCTTGATCCTCTCTTTGGGCATCGTCTCCCTTTCTCTTTCCGCGCAACGAGGGTGGGACGCCCTGGCAGAGGTACAGGCGTGGGCGACGGGAGTGCGGCAGGGCGGTGTCTCGCTGGGGCACTGGGTGGGCGTGATCAGGGCCACGGGAACGTTCGCCCGGGAAAGCGGGGACGAGGCAGCAGGCCTGGCCGAGGCGACGGCAACGAAGAAGGGAGGGAAAGGCTTGATGGCCGACCTAGGCTCCCTCGTGACGCTGCGGAACAAGATCAGGCACGGAGCCGGTCCCCGTACTCGCGCAGAGATCGAGCGCAGCCTGGAGAAACTGGAGGAGCTGACCTTCAGGGCACTCACCGGGAGCTCGTTCCTCGCCAAGATGTCACTGGTGCACACGAGCAAGCTGCGCTGGCTTCCGAACGCCGGCAAGTACGAGGTCGCGGGCCTTGCGCTGATGGGTGATCACCCCGACTTCGAACCTGCGGTGTTCGAGACCGGCCGCCCGCTCGCCGATGATCGTCTGTACCTGTTCACCCGGCAGGGAGAGATGATTCCGCTGTGGCCCTTCTGTGTGCTGGGCGACTGCCCAACCTGCCTGACTCCAGAGGTCTACTACCCGGATCGGCTCACGGGGACGACAGCTTTGCTGAAGAGTCTGGACCGCGGGCACGAACTCGAGAGCGAGGAGGTGTTCGAGGACCTGAAGCGGTGGACTACGCCAGCCTCGGCCGACTGACACACATGGCACCTGTCAACGGCGTTCGAATATTGACCCCCGGTGGTCGCGCGGGTTCTAGGGCGGATTCGAGTGATCATTGCAACGTCGCTGGATCATGATGACAGCACGTCCCGGAGGACGTCTGCGGGTGTCCGCCAGCCAAGGGTTTTGCGTGGGCGGTTGTTGAGGCGGTCCTGGACGGCTTGGAGGTCGGCGGGAGTGTGGACAGAGAGGTCGGTGCGTTTCGGGAAGTACTGGCGCAGCAACCCGTTCGTGTTCTCGTTCGTGCCGCGCTGCCACGGGCTTGCGGGATGGGCGAAGAACACGCCTTCCCGCAGCAGTGGCGCAATCTGTCCATGGCAGGCCATCTCCAAGCCCTGGTCCCAGGTCAGCGTCAGCCGCAACGACTCTGGCAAGCCTCCGAGCACCGAGGTGAGGGCATCACGAGTCGCCTCCGCGGTGCGGTCGGCGGGCAGGTGTACCAGCAGGGCGTAACGGCTGGCGCGGTCGACCAGGGTGCCGATCGCCGAGCGGCCCCGGCGCCCACGATGAGGTCCCCTTCCCAATCGCCGCACCGAGTCCGCTCCAGCGCAGCGGAGGGGCGCCGGTCGATCAACTCCGCCGGCGCGATGAACCTGGTGCTGCGCCGGTCGGCGCGCCGACGGTGCTTGCGCAACGGTCGACCGGTGCGCAGCCGTCGCGTGAGCTGCCTGCTCAAGCCGCCCCTGCCGCCGTGATAGAGCGCCTGGTAGATCGTCTCGTGGCACACATGCCAGCCGGGTCGGTCGGGGAATGCGATCCGCAGATGGGCCGCGATCTGCTCCGGACTCCACTCCGACTCAAGCCTGGCCTGCACCTCCGCGCGCAACAGCGCGTCGTCGACCAGCCGGGACCGCCGTGGCCGACGACTCCGCTGCCGCGCACGCGCGTGCGCCAGGTCGCCGTCGTAGCCGCGGTCGTGGGCGAGGACGTTGCGGCGCAGTTCCCGGCTGACCGTCGACGGCGCACGACCAATCATCGCCGCGATCTTCCGAACACCCAGCCCCCCTCGGCGCAGCGTGGCGATCCGCTGCCGCTCCAGCAAGGACAGGAAATCTGTTCGACCGGGCCGGCTCCGGCAGCCTCACCGGCGACAGCCCGCCGTTCTCCGACCGCCACCGATAGCCGGTCTTGCGACCGATCCCCAGTCGTCTGCACGCCTCGACGACGCCCACACCGGCGGCCAACAGCAACCAGGACTCCGACTCCAGATCGAGTCTGCGCTTGCGCCCACGCCTCGCCATCAACACGCCCTTCATGATCAGGTGTGTTGCGACAAGCACTAGAACCCGCGCGTCCCGCCAGGGGGTCAGTTTTCACGCGTCGTCGACAGCACCGACGGACGAGCTACTCCTGCGGATCATCATCCGCTTGGAGCAGGTAGTCGATCACCCACCAAGCCAGCGGTGCGGTGCCTTCAGCAACGTTGTCGCCTGCGTAGGTCGCCAGGTAGAAGGCTCCTGGACTACCTTTCTCGCTGCCCGGTCGGACTGGAGACCCGGACCACCACCCCGACTACCGTCCCGGTCTGTTCCAGCAGCTCATGCCAGCCTGCCTCGGCCCGAACCGCCGGCCGGTTTCACGACCCGACCGGGCGAAAAGCGCAGCTCGTCAGATGCAGAAGTCGCGTCATCCGTCGGAGGTCGAGGCACTGTTCGGAGACCAGTGGCGGCGGCATTCCCTCCTGACGGTAGGTGATCTCGGTACGTGCCGCCGCCCTGGCCGGACCTCGGGGAGGGCACCACCCTGCGCGAGATCGTTGTGCGGAGGGCCGGACCTCGGGCGGGAGCACCAAAGGATGGGAACTGGGCTGACCAGGGGATTCGTACCGGCAGCTTGGTCATCGAGTCGTCTTTCGGGTTGTCTGGAGCAGGGTGACGCTTGCCAAGCATGGGTGGCGTGGTGCTTCGCCCAGATGCTTGCCCCTGAGGGGCCTGACCGCACACCCTGGGTCTTGGGTGGTCAGGGGTCAGCGCGCGCCGCGGGCTCCGCTAGACCCGATTCCGTCGGTGGACCAAGGACGCCATAGTGCGCCTACCTGTGGAAACAAAACTTCCGCAGATCGGCGAGGTTCCGTTCAGAGCCGTTGAATGCAGTTCAGGGCCGTCGAGCGCGCCTGTCTGCTCCCCAGCTCCCCGACGGGTGGAAGCCGCTTCCAGCCGACGCTGATCTTTACACCGAGCTTGCCGACGCACGGCATACCGACCGGCCTCGAGGAAGCCGTCCATGCGCAGTAGCATGCCGCCCTTGACCTGCGTGGATGTGGCTATCGGCATGCACAGTGTCGTGATGCGCGATGATGTTCTTGTGACGCACCGGCTGCTGCAGACTGTGCGCCGGCCTGTTCGGACGGCGGGCACGGGCTCGCGCTGGGCGTCCAACATTCATCGTCGAGTGAGCCTCGTAAGGAGCCTTGTGAGCACCCTGGGTAGTTTCATCTGGTCGATCGCCGACCAGCTTCGGGGTCCCTACCGCCCCAACCAGTACGGCAACGTGATCCTCCCGCTCACGATCCTGCGCCGCCTCGACTGCATCCTCGAGCCCGACCGGGAGACGGTCCGGGAGTTGGCGGCGAAGTACGACAACCCGAACCGGCTCAGGATCGAGGTCAAGAAGGCGACCGGCCGGCCGTTCTACAACACCTCGAACTACTCCTTCGCCAACCTGCTTGCCGACGCCGACGGGCTAGCGGACAACCTGGCCGACTACATCGACCGGTTCTCGCCCGATGTCGACGTGTTCGAGTACTTCGACTTCAAGAAGGAGATCCTCGCCCTGAAGAAGGCGGGGCTTCTGCGCGAGGTCATCACGTCCTTCAAGGCCGTCGACCTACACCCGGATGTTGTCTCCAACGCTGACATGGGTGATGCGTTCGAGTACATCATCCGCAAGTTCAACGAGGCCGCGAACGAGACCTCGGGTGACCACTACACCCCGCGGGACGCGATCCGGCTGCTGGTCGACCTGCTCTTCGCCGAGAAGGAGGTCGACCTGGCCGAGGCCGGCATCGTTCGTACGCTGTACGATCCGACCGCGGGCACCGGCGGCATGCTCGCCTTGGCCGAGGAGCATCTGCTCGCGCAGAACCCCGACGCGAAGCTGAGCCTGTACGGCCAGGAGTACAACCCGCAGTCGTACGCGATCTGCAAGTCCGACCTGCTGGCCAAGGGCCACGACGCGTCCAATATCGCGTTCGGCAACACGCTCACCGATGATGCGTTCAAGGGCCGCCAGTTCGACTTCTGCATGTCCAACCCGCCCTACGGCGTCGACTGGAAGCAGTACGCCAAGGCGGTCACAAAGGAGCGCGACGAAGCGGGCCCCTACGGCCGGTTCGCCCCCGGCCTCCCGTCGACCTCGGACGGGCAGATGCTCTTCCTGCTCCACCTGGCTCACAAGATGCGGGCGCCGGAGGACGGCGGCGGCCGGGCCGGGATCGTGATGAACGGCTCGCCGCTCTTCAACGGCGCCGCCGAGTCCGGCCCCTCCAACATCCGCAAGTGGCTGCTGGAGAACGACCTGGTCGATGCCATCGTCGCGCTGCCGACGAACATGTTCTTCAACACCGGGATCGCCACCTACATCTGGATCCTCGACAACACCAAGCACCCCGACCGCAAAGGCAAGGTTCAGCTCATCGACGGCACCTCGTTCTGGACCAAGATGCGCAAGAACCTCGGCTCCAAGGGCCGCGAGATCAGCGACGCCGACCGCGCCAAGATCGTCAAGCTGTACGCCGACTTCGACGATGCAGACCCGGACTTGTCCAAGGTGCTGCGCAACGACGAGTTCGGCTACTGGACGATCACGGTCGAGCGCCCCCTCCTCAACGAGAACGGCAAGCCGGTCCTCGACCGCAAGGGCAAACCCAAGCCGGACAGCAAGAAGCGCGACACCGAGAACGTCCCGTTCACCTACGGCGGCTCGACCGCCGGCGCGGCCGGCAAGGTCGAGGTCATCCAGGCGTACTTCGACGCCGAGGTGAAGCCACACGTCCCCGACGCCTGGATCGACTGGGCCAAGGTCAAGACCGGCTACGAGATCCCCTTCACCCGCCACTTCTACAAGTACGTCCCACCCCGCCCCCTCGCCGAGATCGACGCCGACCTGGAAAAGCAGGTCGCCAAAATCCTCGACCTGCTGCGGGAGGTCGAAGGATGACCGACTCGGTCCGACTCAAGTGGCTGCTCACCGAATCCGACGTGCGAGCGGGCGCGGAAGCCGAGGCACTGCCGCTGCTGTCGGTCTCGATCAGTTGGGGCGTCCGACGTCGGGATGCGTCGGATATGACCACGCGGGCGGCGTCCGAGGATCTGTCCAACTACAAGCTCTGCCGCGCGGGCGACCTTGTCATCAACCGGATGCGGGCGTTCCAGGGCGCGCTCGGCATCGCGCCGGAGGACGGGGTCGTCAGCCCGGACTACGCGGTGCTGCGAGTTGACCCGAGGATCGACAAGCGGTGGCTGAACTACTTCCTCACCAGCGGATACAGTGTGTCGACGATGGCGAGCCTGGTCCGGGGCATCGGCGGAACCGAGGCCGGGAACGTTCGAACTCCCCGGCTGAACATCAGCGACCTGCAGTCGATGATCGCACCCCTCGTGTCGGCCGACGAGCAGCGCGCCATCGCCGACTACCTCGACCGCGAGACCGCCCGCATCGACACGCTCATCGAGGAGCAGCAGCGCCTGATCGAGCTGCTCCGCGAGCGACGCGAGGTCGTCATCGACGAGGAGTTGGCCAAGCGTGGCGTCCGCGCGCCCACTTCTCTCGACGGCAGCGCGCGATACGAAGTCCCAGATGGTTGGCAGGTTGTTCTTCTCGGCCGCGCACTTCGTCAACTGACCAACGGATTCGTCGGGCCGACTCGAGACATCTTGGTGGAGGACGGCGTCCGCTACATCCAGAGCACGCACATCAAAGCTGGTCGCATCGACTTCGAGCGGCGCCCGTTCTACGTGTCACGCGAGTGGCATGACGAACGCCCACGGATCCACCTACAGGCCGGTGATGTCCTTATTGTGCAGACAGGCGACATCGGGAAGGTGGCCGTTGTCCCTCCGGGCTTTGGCGACGCGAGCTGTCATGCCCTTCAAATCGCACGGGTACGCCCTGAATTGTTGAGCGGCGAGTATCTCGCGACGTTTCTGAGCTCCCGGCTCGGATACAACTCGTTGCTCGTGAGAGCGACTGGTGCGCTTCACCCACACCTTGAGGCGGGAATCCGCGCTGTCCCCCTCGTCGTGCCGCCCTGCCCAGTTCAAGCGGAGATCGTTCAGAGTAGTGCGGAGCAGACCGCCAAGATAGACGTGCTCATCGCCGAGACCGAGCGGTTCATCGAACTCGCCCGCGAGCGGCGGGCGGCGCTGATCACGGCGGCGGTGACGGGGCAGATTGACGTACGGGAGGCGACGTGACGGCCGATCACAATGAGGTCGTCTTCGAGTCGGAGATTTGCGAGTATCTGGCCGCCCACGGGTGGCTGTATTCGGCGAACGACACCGGCTACGACCGGGAGCGTGCGCTCTTCCCCGAGGATCTGTTCGCCTGGCTGGAGGAGACCCAGCAGGCGCCGTACGGGAAAGCCTTGAGGGCGGCGGGGTCGGAGGCGAGGTTCCTTGATGTGCTGGCCACGGCGCTTGACAAGCCGCTCGAACACGGTGGGGGGACGCTGAACATCCTGCGCAACGGGGTGCAGTACATCGGCGGTGGCCGGTTGAAGATGGCGCAGTTCCGGCCCGAGACCTCGCTGAACACGACCACGAACGAGCAGTACGCGGCGATGCGGGTGCGGGTGATGCGGCAGGTGCACTTCTCCACCTCTGATCAGCGCTGCATCGACCTGGTCTTCTTCGTCAACGGGCTCCCGGTCGCCACCGTGGAGTTGAAGACCGACTTCACCCAGTCGCTGGATGAGGCGATCAACCAGTACCGCAAGGACCGGCACCCGCTGACCAACGGGCGGCCGGAGCCGCTGTTGTCGTTCGGGCATCGGGCGCTGGTGCACTTCGCGGTCTCCAACGACCTGGCCGCGATGACCACCCGGCTCGAGGGCGAGAAGACTCACTTCCTGCCGTTCAACATGGGCCACGATGGTGGCGCGGGGAACCCGCCGGGTGAAGGTGGGCGGTCGGCGACGGCGTACCTGTGGGAGCGGGTCTGGGAGAAGCACGCCTGGCTCAACATCATCGGCCGGCTGATGATCGTGGAGACCAAGGAGGAGTGGGATGTCGCGACCGGGACGTCGGTGCGGCGTACGAGCATGCTCTTCCCGCGGTTCCACCAGTGGGAGGCCGTGACGAATATCGTGGCCGCGGTGCGCGAGGAGGGGGTGGGGCATCGCTACCTGATCGAGCACTCGGCGGGTTCGGGGAAGACGAACACCATCGCTTGGACCGCGCACCGGCTGGCGCGGCTGCATGTGAACGACGAGAAGGTCTTCGACTCGGTGATCGTGGTCGTGGACCGCACCGTTCTTGACGGGCAGCTCCAGGAGGCGATCCGGCAGATCGACGGGTCAGGGAAGATCGTGGTCACGATCAGCCCGGAGGACGTCCGTAAGGCGGGGGCCAAGTCGAAGTCCAGGCTGCTCGCGACCGCATTGAGGAGCGGGGAGTTGATCATCGCGGTGACGATGCAGACCTTTCCGTTCGCGCTTGAGGAGATCCGGGCCGACAAGGGTCTGAAGGGCAAGCGGTTCGCCGTGATCGCGGACGAGGCGCATTCCTCGCAGTCCGGGCAGATCTCCTCCAAGCTCAAGGCCGTGCTGACCGCGGAGGAGATCAAGGAAATCGAGGAGGGCGGCCCCGTCGACGTCGAGTCGATCCTGGCCGCGGAGATGACCGAGCGGGCCGAGTCGGAGAACATCTCCTACTTCGCGTTCACCGCGACGCCGAAGAACAAGACCCTGGAGCTCTTCGGCCGCAAGGGTCCTGACGGTAAGCCGGTCGAGTTCCACCTGTACTCGATGCGGCAGGCGATCGAGGAGGGCTACATCCTCGACGTGCTCAGGGGCTACCAGTCCTACGACACCGCGCTGAAGATCGCCGGTCAGGCCGAGAGCGGCGAGGGTGAAGTGGTGGTGGAGGAGGCTGCGGCGCGGAAGGGGCTGATGCGGTGGGTGAAGCTGCACCCGACCAACATCAGCCAGAAAGTGCAGATCATCGTCGAGCACTTCCACGCCAACGTCGCCCACCTGCTGGAGGGCAAGGCGAAGGCGATGGTCGTGACCGACTCGCGCAAGGCCGCGGTGAAGTACAAGAAGGCGATCGACGCCTACATCGCCAAGCGGGCCGCCAAGGACGCCTCGTACAACTACCGCACTCTGGTCGCCTTCTCCGGCTCGGTGACGATGGCCGAGGACGAGGAGTGGGTCTCGGACTGGGGGCCTCAGCCGAGCAAGGACGACGAGTTCACCGAGGCCAACCTGAACCCTGGTGCCGGCTCGGACTTGGCCGCCGCCTTCAAGGGTGCGACGTACACGATCATGCTGGTCGCCAACAAGTTCCAGACCGGGTTCGACCAGCCACTGCTCTCGGCGATGTACATCGACAAGAAGCTGTCCGGGGTCACCGCCGTGCAGACGCTCTCCCGGCTCAACCGCACCCATCGCACTGCGGGCGGGGAGCAGAAGCGCAAGACGTTCGTCATCGACTTCGTGAACAAGCCCGAGGACATCCGGGCTGCGTTCGAGCCGTACTTCACCAACGCCACCCTGGAGACCGAGACTGACCCGTACGTCGTCGTCCACCTCGCCACCAAGCTCGCCCAGGCTGGGATCTACACGCCAGAGCAGGTGCGCGAGGTCGCCGAACTGTGGGTCACCCGGAAGGGCAACAACGCGCTCTCAGCCGCGATCAGCCCGGCCAAGAACGAGTTCGCCCGCCGCTACGCGGCGGCGATCGAGGCCGACGACAAGGTCACCCTCAACACCCTCGACCTGTTCCGCAAGGACGTCTCCACCTACGTCCGGCTCTACGACTTCATGAGCCAGATCGTCGACTACGGCGACCCGTACATGGAGATGTTGTCGATCTTCCTGCGGCTTCTGGAGAAGGTCATCGCAGACTCATCCTGGGCCGCGGAGGTCGACCTCTCCGACGTGGTCCTGGTCGGCGTCAAACACAGCAAGGGGACTGCGGTCGACATCTCGCTGACCGGTGACGGTGAGCTGAAGGGGATCAGCGCCGCGGGCACCGGGGCGCGGCAGGAGCCGAAGTACGTCGCACTCCAGGTCGTCATCGACAAGATGAACGATCTCTTCGGCGCCGAGTCTTTCACCGAGTCTCAGGTCCGGGAGTTCGTGCGGGGCCTGGTGCAGCGGCTGCTCGCGTACCCGGACCTGATCAAGCAGACCAAGGTGAACTCGAAGAAGCAGTTCATGGAGTCGCAGGACTTCCAAGCGGCGGTCATTGAGGCGGTGGTCGAGAACCAGGAGGCCCACAACACCATGGCCGACTACTTCTTCAGCGACGGGCCTGGCATCAGCGCTGTCATCGTGGCGCTCGCGGACGCCTTCTACGAGGCCGCGATCGATCAGCGGACGGACGTGTGAGCGGCCCGGCCCCGGAAGGGGACCGTGCGGTACAGGTTGAACAGCTACCACGACCGCAACACCACCGTCGCCGGCGACCAGGTTCGACGGCACTTCGCCACGGAGGAGGGCGTTGATCTGCTCGGCGGCGACGGTGCAGCACAGGCAGTTGGTTCCAGCCACGGTGCACGCCATGTGTGTGGGCTGATAGCCACGCCAGGCGCCCCGGTCGAAACTCAGTTACCGGATTTGACCTGGCGATCTGCGGTGATCCATGATCGCCGGCTGCAAGTTCGGCTGCTGTTTGATCGTGATTCAGCCGTCGCAGTTGGTGTTGTTGTCTTGGTCGTTGGCGTGGAAGAAAAGCCGAGATCTTGGCGTTGTGCCACGAGGTGGCGGTGTTGCGCCGCGCGAATCCGACGCCGCGGCTGTTCCGCATCGCCGACTGGTAGCCAAGAAATGGAACCAGCCCCTGCCGCCGGGCTGCCCGTCCGTGAGCGAGGAGATCGTCGCTTTGGCCGTGAGGCTGGCCACCGAGAACCGGACGTGGGGTGTCGTACGCATTCAGGGTGAGCTAGTGAGCTGGTCCGGAGATTCGTGAGCAGTAGCGACAGATGTGGTCGATGATCTGTTCGGTGGTCTTGGTCCACCGGAACGGGTGCGCATCCTGGTTCCAGAGCGTGATCCATTCCTGGAGTGCGATGGTGAGGTCCTCCAACGAGCAGAACACGCCCCGGTCCAGGCAGCGGCGTTGCAGCTCGGCGAACCACCGCTCCACGAGGTTGAGCCAGGAGGAGTAGGTGGGGGTGAAGTGCAGGGTGACGCGGGGGTGATCCAGCAGCCAGCGCTGCACGGGTGGGGCCTTGTGCGCCGACAGGTTGTCGCAGATCACATGGATGGTCAGGTCGGGGTCGTCGGGCTGGGCGACCGACTGGTCGAGGTGGTCGAGGAAGTCGCGGAAGTCGATGGCGCGGTGTCGCGCCGACAGGGTGGTGATGACCCTGCCGGTGGCGGTGTTGAGGGCGGTGAACAGGTCGATGGTGCCGTGCCTGCGGTAGTCGTGGCTGCGCCGCTGGGGGGTGCCGGGGATCATCGGCAGCACCGGGGCGGTCCGTTGCAACGCCTGGATCTGTGGTGTCTCGTCCACGGCGAACACCACCGCATGCTGGGGCGGGGCCAGATACAGCCCCACCACGTCCCGGATCTTGTCCAGCAGCAACGGATCGGTGGAGATCGTGAAGTCCTCGGTCCGCCACGGCTGCAGCCCGAACGCCTTCCAGATCGGCTGCACCGTCGAGGGCGAGATCCCCACCGCCTTGGCCAGCTCACGCTTGGACCAGTGCGTGGCCCCGGCCGGGATTTCCTCCAGGGTGCGCACCACCACCTCCTCCACCTATGCGTCGGTGATGGTGCGCGGCACCCCAGGCCGGGGCTCCTCGCTCAGCCCGTTCAGACGGTCACGCTGGAACCGCGACCGCCACTTGGCAGCGGTGCCGCGGCTGACGCCCACCCGAGCAGCCACCGCGGTTTCGCTCCGGGTGGCCCTGTGGCTGGCGGACGAGATGCACGGGCGTCCTGTCACGTGTCGTGGCGGGCCGCCGCTGTGTGCGAATGAAGATCTCGTTCTCTCGATGGACGTGGGAGGCTGCCCAGGTGCCTCTGCTCAAGAACATGCCGCTCGAACGAGCGAACCAGGTCTTGCGCCATCCGATCCACCAGGAGGGGATTGGCACCCTGGTGCGGCTGATCACTGCGTTGCGGCAGCGTCGGGGTGCTGAGGATTACTACCAGTTCCAGCAGGATCTGCTCACGGCACTGCGCCGCAGCATTGCCGACACCGAAGCCAAGATCAAAAGAACCGTGCGCAACCTCGAACTCGTCGATGACCCCGACCGGGACCTCATCCGCGACATCAACGAGCGCCGCGCCGAGCTACGCGCGCAGAAAGAACAGTTCGAGTCCCAACTCGCCGAGGTCGAGGAACGCATCCTGCACGCACCCAACCCCGACCTGATCGACGCGCTACCAGTCGCGAAGATCCAGATCGACGAACTCTCCGACGATCTTGCCCGCGCCCTGTTTGAGGCGCTACGGCTGGAAATCCACTACAACAAACACACCAACCAGGCCACCTGCCGTATCACCCTCACCGGGCAGACCATCACAGCGGCCCGCCACGCCGCCCGCACCGCCGTGGCACCGCTGCGGCGTCAACAAGGCGGTGACCAGCAGGAACAAAACAACAAGGACCAGGGTCACGTCCCAACCGACGACGACCCTGGTCCCATCCTTGTAGTGCCCCCGGCGCGGCTCGTACTGCATCTACACGAACCCGTACCCGTCGTGAACTGCTGGTTTCCGCCACGGTTGACGTTGTTCGGCGTCACCGCCGCCGTTCGGACGGTGATGCGCAGTGAACGCCGAGAAGGTCATCACGGGGTTGTCACCGTTGCAGGCCGATGGGCTGGCCTGCGTCGAGTGTGGAGCTGACTACCTCCGCATCCGTGCTCCACATGTGCCGGTTAGCCGGCCGGTGACGGGCTCGCACTGCTGCTGCCCGGACAAGGTACAGCGCGCGGGGGGAGGTGTGCTGCGGTGAACACCACGGCATCCCCGGCTCGGCGGGACCGTGCGCTGTGGGTGCAGTGCGCCTGCACCCTGCTCGTGGCCGTCGGCGCGGCCTACGTCTCCTACCGGCACGGGCGTGAGTTCGCCCTGCGATTCGGCGCGGACGAGGCCACGGCCGCCATCTGGCCGCTGATTGTGGACGGGTTGCTGACCACGGCCACGGTCGAGCTGTGGAAGAGCAGCCACGGCCGCCGTGCCGGTGGCCGGTGGGCGGCGTGGTTGTCCTTCGTGTTCGGGATCTGCCTCTCGCTGTGTGCCAACGTGGCGGCGGCCCCGGAGTTGAGCGTGTTCGCTGTGGCGGTGGCGGCGTGCCCGCCGCTGGCGCTGCTGCTGGCGGTGGAGTTGCTCAACCGTGCCCTCAAGCGGCACCGTGCCGAGACCACGAGCGAGATCAGCACCGAGACCGCCGCGACGGGCGAGACCGGTGACGAGACGGCGTCGGTGGCGAGTCTCGCGGCGGTCCCGGCCGGGTCTCGTCTGCCAGTCGAGCCGACCGCCGAGCAACGGATGTGGGCGTACTACGTGACCGAGCGGTCGAAGGGCCGCGTGCCGACAGGTGCGGAATTGGACCGGATCACGGGTACGAACAACTACGGCCGGAAGGTGCTGCGACGGTGGCGGCAGGCGGGGCACCTTCCCAGGGTCACCGGCCCCCGTGAGCAGGAACCGGCCATTAGACCGGCGCGTCCCGCAGCTCGTCTGGTGCGTGAACCGGTTACCCGCCGCTTGCCGTAAAAGCTTTAGCCCAAACTGCTTATGGCAGCTCGCGCAGCTGGTGATCTACGGGGACGGTCGACGGCGGCAGGGTTGTGATGAGGAGTTCGTCGGCGTCGCGCTTGCCGGTCTTGCCGCTGGCGGTGTAGCGCGTCCTTACCAAACGTTTGGTCAGAGTCCAGGAGTGCACGCCGAGCGTCTCCCGGTCCTCGCGGCTCGGCGTCATGCGGGCGTGCGCATAGAGCCAAGGGCTTTCGGTCAGCAGTGGGTTGTTGTCGTAGCTGAGCAGCCAGCGAAACTGCGCCTTGGTGCGCAGGTATACGGCGAGCTGCATGTGGAGCATGTGGTCGTTCGATCCCGCCTTACCGGCCCTGTCAGCGCCATATCCACCGCTCGGATCGAAAGAGGTGCGGTACAAGTGGGAGGCCTTCTCGATATAGGGCGGGTCGAGGTAGGCAACGACGCGGGAGGGGATCAGCTGCGGGTAGCACTCGGGTACATCAGCGAGCGTCTGTTTCCAATCTTTGTGCCAGACATCGACAAGTCGGCCGGTTTTATACAAGTGACCGACGTATCGAAGCCGTTCCTCTATGGATTCCGGATTCCACCGACATCCGATGCCGTACGGGCTTTCCTGTTTGCGCCCACCAATCGGGCCTGCCTTGCCGTGGAGGATGCCAGAAAACGTTGTGCGGTTCAGGAACAGGCACTGCACCGCCAACCCAAGCCGGGCCGTGGCGGGCTTCGCGTTCCGAGCGGGTGCCCAGGAACGCCAGTAGTCCCACCGTTCGACCGCGGCCGCTCCGCCCGGCTTGATGTATCGGGTCCACTCGTCGTGCATACGGTCGATGAGCGGCTCCGTGTCAGCGGCTGCGGCCTGCCAGAATGCAGTCACCAGCGGATCAACGTCGGCGAGCAGTACTCGGTCGACGATCCCTTGGCCGACGAGTCGCAAGGACGCCGATGCTCCGCCGGCGAACGGCTCGACCAGCAGGTTGATTTCCGGAACGGTGCGCGAGCACTTGGCCGCATCCAAGATCCGGGCGATCACTGGGGCAAGGGACGACTTTGCCCCTGGGTAGCGTAGTGGCGACTGATACCTGCTCGTCATGAGCGCGTGGTCGATGGCGCCGAGAGGTGAGACGAGTTGGCGGGGGTTGTCGAGGATGTGCGTCGGGATTGTGGGCGTGGCAGCGCGAGCGGCGGGCAGGGGTGCGACTGGCGGTACATCCACATTCTGGATCATGGGGCAGACCGTCCCGGAGCCGGTTGCCCACCAGACGAGTCGAGGCCGAGACGTTTGGTGGCTACGAGGCGGAGCACATCGGTGCCCACGCCGATCGGGAACGCGGCTTTCCCGTGCGCGGCCGCCACCGGGATGATGCCATCGACGTACATCGAGGAACCGGTGCGGTCGATCACGTCGAGGATTGCCGGCAGCGTCGGGTAGGCCGCCGGATCGGCTTTGCCGCCGTGGGCATCGTATGGTGCGCCGGTCGGCGGTGGCACGGTCGGGACGACGACTCGCCCATCAAGCGCGCGATACACGAACTTGCGGCCCCAGTACGTCTCCTTGCCGTAGGCGCGGGCGTTGTTGGCGTTGACGACGCGAGCGATGACCTGTTCGTCGCATACCAGCAGGTCGCCCGGTTCGAGAATGCCGTGCCGGGCCAGTTGGCGCGCGTAGTCGACCAGAGCGCCGGACTTCTCGATCCCACAAACGTATGGCGCTTTGCCCGGAGCAGTACTGCCCATCGCTTGGAAGTACTCGAGGGCTCGCCCGCGTAGCTTTGCTGGTGTGCCGAACACGGCCAGTGGGCCATCGATGATGAACAGCGTCGTGGGCAGGGCCTTTTGGCGCGACTGCTCCCACAGCAGCGTCGCCAGCCCGACCAGCACCAACAGCTCGATCACCGACATTAGCCGCCCGAGAGCGGACTGGTTCGTGCCCTCTTCGCCGACCTCCTCATGGATACGAAGCACGTCGGTGGGAAAGAGGTGCACGCCACACGCGTCGCAGTCGACACCAGCGGGCGGCACGGGAACGTCCTTGTTGCAGTCCTGGGTCGGGCAGTTGACCGGCACTGTGGTCGCTGGCTTACCGGGGACGCCGTGGAGAAGGAAGAGCAGGTCCAGCAGTGGCTGGTCGAGGCGGTTGACGTCGATCTTCTTCTGCCGGAACAGCTCGTTGATGGCCTCGCGCCACGACGTCACGATGTCGACACCGGCGCGCGTGTACGCGCCGGAGACGGGCAGATCCAGCGTCACGAGGGCGGTGTTGACCGCACGCTCGATCTTGTATGGGTCGACAAACCGCTCGGCCCGCTGCGACTCAAGGACGCCGAGGTCTACGTACGCGGCGGCGGCCTGTGCGAACCCGTACAGGACCGATGGTAGGCCGTCACGCACCTGCTCAACGACGTGTGAACCGTCGATTGCCAGCGCGGCGGTGAGGCGCCCTGGCGCAGGCGGGGCGGCGAAGTCGCCCCGTGAGTGGACTCGCTTGCGGATCGAATCCGAGTCCTGGATCGCCTCGGCCGGAACATGGAAGGTGCGTTGGTCCGCGATCGCCCGGACAGCGGCTGCCGAGTGCCCCAGCCGCGATGCAATCTCGTGAGCCCCGTTGGCGGTCTCGTACGACATCAGAGTGCCGTCCCGTTCAGCGTCAACGGCGGGTCACCGGCTGCGGCTCGTGCCTCGTTGACGAGCGCGATGTCGTACCGATCGATCTGGACGGGGACGATGTACGGTGAGGACAGCGTCTTGAGCCGCACATACCCACGGTCCTCGGAGGCTATGATCGCATCTGAGAACGCCCCGAAGTCGTAGAACTTGGCCAGTTCCCGCACCTCTGTCGTGTTGTTCAAGTGGGCGACAACCCAGTTGGCAGTGTTCGCCTTGACCTGGTGCGCTACCCCAGAGACCTCCTGCGTCGCGTATGTCATGCCGAGATTGAGCTTGCTGGCTTCCTTGGCGAGCTTGACCCACACGTCGAGGTCATCCTTGTACCGGTCCGACGAGAACAGATTGTGAGCCTCCTCAAGCATCACCTGGATGTGCGGTGGTTCCTGTCCCGACGTGAACACCTCGGTCTGTTTGGAAAGGAGCCGACGCGTAATCGACTCGCTCAGCGCCTTGGTCACGGCCTCGGCCCCGACATGCAAATCGACGATCACAATGCGCCCCCGGACCAGCTCCTGGTAAATCTCGATCGCAGGATCGTTCCGTGTCGCAGGGCTGTGAAACGGACGCAGCGGATTCAGGTTTCGCCAGCCTCGGACGCTGCGGTTCCCGCTGCGAGTCGTGAAGATCGGCTCAACGCTCTTCCAGCGGACATCCTTCGTGAAGCTGGTCGCGTCGGTGTCGCCGGCCTCGCGCAGCTCCACGATCTTGTCGACGACATCCTCGACGTCTGCCGCAGCGACCGTCACGAAGTTGGCGGTGCCTCCGGCCTGCGTAAACGGGTTGCGGCCGAGTCCGGCGACTGCGGTTGAGCCAGTGATGCCCGTGACGATCTTCTGCTGAAAAGCGCCGCCAATATTGATTCGCACACGAAAATTTGCCGGTACTGTGAACCCCGCGCGCATCAGCGCACCGTAGAGAACGAGCCGGGCGCGTTGGGCATGTGTGGTGGCGGAGTGATCCCCTGGCACATCAGCGTAGGACGTGCCCGCGAAGTCTTTGACGTAGCCAGACTCATCACTGCTGAGAGTGTCGGAGATCAACCCCTGGACGGCGTCGATCTGGTTCTCGGAAAAGAAGTTGATGTTGAGAGGCTTCACGTGTGGCTGCGTACCGTCTGCGCCAAACTTGAAGATGCGGACGTGGTTCGCGCCGATCGCCGCGATCTCTGTGCCATCCTGCGTGTTCGGGTTGGCGTACTCCCCCTGCGGGTCGAAGATCAGCTGACCGATGGGGTGTCCGCCCATGGCGCGCTGCCGTTCGGAGACGACGAACGTGCGCGCGATGATGATCTTTGCGGTATTCGACTTGCCCATCCGGGTCATGCCGAGCAGAGCGGTCTTGTTGCCGATGAAGTCCCGAATGTTGACTTCGACTGCGGCGTCGGCTTGCTTGGAGGTCTTGGCTCGCCGCCGCGTCGCGGAGTACCGCACTGCGCCGATACGCACACGTTCGACCGGGCGCCCGGTCGGCTTGAGGTAGGAGGCGATCGTCGCGAGGCCGCCGCCGATAGGCTTCAGGACTCGATACGTGGACGTGGCGTAGAAGTTGTCCACGTCGGCACCGAACTCGAGCACCTTCTGCCCGTCCACGTCGTCTTCGTAGAAGGTGCCGAGGATCTTGCACCGCACGCCGGTGAACGACACTCGGTTCTTGGTGAACGGGTCGAGCTCCGCATCGAGCACGACAGATGGCGATGGGTCCTGGTTGTTCGAAAGGGCCGTTCGCAGGGACTCCTCGCGCACGGCGTGCAGGTCGCGCTCAAGCGACAGCGGTGCCGTGCCCTCCACACGCAGAAGCAGCACCTCGTCGTCGTCGACGCGAGGGTCGTTGACGTCCTGTGCGGTCGCAAGCAGGAACGAGAACTGCGGGATGCCACCAGCGTCGAACTTCCAGCGGTCGTGGGTCAGCACGACGGCCTGGCCGTAGTCGATCTGGTGAATCGCGCCGATCCGGGTCGACCGACCGTCCGCAAGCAGTTCCGACCGCAGCAACGACCCGGCGCCGACGCCGGGGATGAACTCTGTCATTCTCCGCCCTCTCGAGACACCGCCAGGAGGCACCCTCGCGCAGCTTACCGACAAGATCGACGAACCCGTAGCGCGTCGTGGATGACTTGCAACGTGGGCAGCGGAAAACCGGTCGGTAAGCCGCCTACTGCGAGGTGGGGCCGCTGCGCCAAGTTCAGCCTGTTCACGGAAAAGGGTCCTCGGCCTCGGCGAACGGCTCTGCCCGTTCCCCGGCGAACTCGCGCAACCGCTGGCCAGCCCACTCCAGCGCGTTGGCCAAGACCACCATCTCGGCATCGCCACGGACGCGGATGGTGACCTGGTCAACATCAGAGGCGTGAGCGTGTGCCGTGTCGACCTCGATTCCGCAGTTGCCTTCCGAGTTGATCAATGTGATCTCGGTCCATCCGCCGTGCCCAGCGTCGCCACCCATCTCACCTGTCGTGGCGACGGCGACCTTGAGATGGCAGGCATCCTCGAAGAGTGCTTCATCCCGATGGACTGGCACGGCACCAGAGTAGCGGCAAGGTCACTCAACGGCACGGAGTTGCCTGCCGGGGTAGATCGAGTTCGACACGTGAGGTCACCAGCCAGCGTAGAGCGCCGCTTCTTGCGGCTGTGACGGACAGTTGTCGATCAAGCGACTGCCGTGATTGGGCTGAAGCGGCGGGCCGTGAGCTTGTGACGTGACGGATCAGTCGACGGTGGCAGTGGGACGGCGCGCGGCACGGGCGATCCTGATCGACGATCTCGGCCGGTTAGTATTGATTAAGCGGACCAAGCCGGGGCAGGCGCCGTACTGGACCGCGCCCGGCGGCGGTGTCGAGGACACCGACGACTCAGTGGAGGCGGCTCTGTACCGGGAGCTGGCGGAGGAACTGGGCGCGAAGGCCACAGATGCGTCACAGGTGTTCCTGTTCAGCTCGCCGTCGGACGCGGGGGTCGCGGTGCAGCACTTCTTCGTGGCGCTGCTGGCCAGCCTGGACGAGTCGGCCCGCGGCGGCCCGGAGTTCAGTGATCCGTCGCGGGGCGGGTACGAGTTGGACCGCGTTGACCTGCGCGGAGATGATCTGGTCGCCATCGACTTGAAGCCGACCGCGTTGAAGGAGTTCATCTTGGCCAACCGGGAGGCTCTGCTGGTCGAGGCGGGCGCGGTCGCCTGAGCTGCGGCTGCGTGCCCCAGCGAATGTAGGCGGGGGTGGCGCGACCCGGAAGGGTGCGCAGAGTGTCGTGGTCGGTGCCGAGGGTGTCGCGCAGGGCTGCGGTTTCTCCTGGCCACTTGGGGCGGGCAAGTTCGTCGAAGGCGAGCACGCTGCCCTTGGTGAGGTACGGCCGGATGGCGTTGATGGTGTCGCGGGTGGGTTCGTAGAGGTCGAGGTCGAAGTATGAGGTCGAAGTAGGCCAGGGCGACGACGGTGTGCGAGTTGTCCGTCAGGCAGCGCGGGAGGGTTTCGCGCACGTCGCCCTGGACGATCAGGGTGCGCCGGATGTGGCCGAGGTGTTAGCCCTGTTCGTGGGCGTTGAGCACGTCGTGCAGGTGGTGGGGGTAGCCGTCGGTGAGCGCGAACCGGCCGGCGGCGGCACTGGGGCTGGTCGTGTCGATGTCGGTCACGTCGGGGAAGCCGGTGAAGGTGTCGAAGCCGATGATCCGGCGGTGCGGGTTGCACGGCTCGTGGACGCCGCGCAGCGCGGTAAGGGCGGCGAGGTGGCGTCCGCGGTGCAGGCCGAACTCCATGATCACGCCTGGAATGTCGAGGATCATCCGGTAGAGCGCGTCCAGGGAGAGCAGCTCGGCGAGGCAGTGGCGGACAGTCCGCTCGTGGCTGGATTCGCGCGGCAAGATCCGGTCGTCAGCTTGATCGTTGGTCACGTGGTCTCCATAAGCTTGTTGGTGTCCGGGGCGAAGATTCTGGATGCCCGGGACGGCGGGGTGTGGCTGATGTGGTCTTGCCGTTGGGTGGCCTCGTGGGAGTGGCCGCCTTGCCGTTCTGGACGCCTCACCGCTGATTGAAATCTGCGCGCTTGGTCGCTGTTTATGGAGCTGCTGGGCGAGGTCGTCCACGGGGCTGAACAGGGAAGACAGGAGGACGGGTCGCGTGGCGGCGTGCAAGGAGTGGGCGGGGATCGATGTCGGCAAGGGCTTTCACCACGCGTATGCGGTGGACGAGACCGGCACGGTCGTGTTCCCCCGCAAGGTCGTCAACGGGCAGGCCGCGATCGAGCAGTTGATCGCCCGCACCATCGCCGAAACCGCCCGAATGCGCGGCGATCTCACCCCGATCACCAGCCCCGACTAGGTCGTGACCGACCTGCAGGTACTCACCGCTCGCCGGGAGGATCTGATGGCCGACTGGGTGCGTGGGGTCAACCGGCTGCGGGAGCTGCTGGCCTCGATCTTCCCCGCTCTGGAACGGGCTTTCGACTACTCCACCCGCTCCGCACTGGTCCTGCTCAACGGCCGACGCCCGCCGGCATCCGCCAGGCCGGTGCCCGCGGCCTGTCCGCCTACCTGACCGAGTACGGCGCCTGAGCCAGAGGTATCCCGTCCATGGTGGACAAGGCCCTCACCGCCGCCAGCGAGCAAACCGTTGCCCTGCCACAAGAATTGGTGACCGCACCCCTGATCTCCCGCTGGCCCGCCAGCTCCTCGACCTGGACCGGGACATCAAAGAGCTCAGCAAACACCTCAGGCGACCGCTTCGCCGATCATCTGCACGCCGAGCACATCACCAGCGTCGACGGCTTCGGCCCCATCCTCGGTGCACAGCTGATCGCTGACACCGGCGGTGACCTGCAGACCGCCTTCGGCAACCCAGAACGCCTGGCGGCCTACGCCGGCCTGGCTCCCGTACCCCGCGACTCCGGCAGGGTGCGAGGCAACCTGCACCGCCCCAAGCGCTACCACCGCGGCCTGCGACGCGTGTTCTACATGGCCGTCCTGTCGGCCATCAAACGCCCCGACGGCCCATCTCACATCTTCTACCAGCGGAAACGCACCGAAGGGAAGATCTACACCCAAGCCCAGATCGCGCTCGCGCGCCGTCTGGTCGACGTCGTCTGGGAACTGCTGCGCGACAGTCGCACGTTCCACAACTCACCACCGCTCACAGCCCACGCGGCTTGACACGATCATTGAAACCCATTCGTAGGGCTGGCACACGATTCGGCGTCGTCCGAAGCGAGTGCGGTCGATCCTGGCAGCGGCGAAGTCTCCGGTTGCGCTGGTGTCACAGTAGTGGCCGAACCAGGGCAATGGCGGGAGAGTGATCCACCGTGGGCCACCACTTGGAACGCGGGCGGTGCCGAACACGAGATCGAGCGGAACATCGATGGGTCACCGCCGCAGTGGCATCTTCTCGCCCCTCCCGCTTTCAGTCTGCCGTTCCCGGTCGTCCGCTGGCCCGCTCACGTCGCCGGGCGGATCTTGCCGCGCGATCGAGTTCCCCAATGTAGGCGGGCCAGTCGGCGCTCATTTGAAGGTCCTCGAGGTCGGACTCGGGGCTGTTCTCCATGCATGGCGATGGCCCGGCCTTTTTCGGCCGGGGACATTGCCATGAGTGGCTTGCTCAGTTTGTTCCGATTAATCTATTGCGTAGCGGGAAACGTCTGTTGAGACGGTCGCGACGTCCTCTGCCGTGTTGCAGAGGAGGAGGACGTTGAAGGGGATGGGTTGATTGTGTTCTTTACCTAGGGGGTTAGCCCAAAAATATGCCGCACGCGCGAGTATCCTGTAAAATACTTCTTTTGCATCGGGCTCGTCAGTGAGCACACGCTCGGCGCTTTCGACGACGAGGAGGTATCGCTCGGCGGGGCACCAGTTGAGATCCTCCAGGCAATCAGAGAGTGCGTCCCAGTTCCACCCAAAGTAGACCGGGAATCTGAGAGCTGTATTGAACTGCTCGAGGACGCCGTATTCGTCTGTCATTTTCGAGCCGTCCAGGTGGGCGGTGACCGCCGTGCCCGGTGGAGGTATCAGCTGGAACACGGGAAGCTGTGACTGCAGGGGGGCGACGTGGAGTCGCGGTTCGGTGTCTGTCCAGAGGTCTGGCGAGGTCATATTCCTGGCACCGCCACGATTAGGTATGGTAGTGGGTGGCCGTGTAGTAGATCGATCCGTCTGACCCGGTCACGATCCGCTCGTTCGCAGGCTTGGGGTTTTTGCTGACTGCACGGTTGCCCACTCCAGGTAGCTGATTTGTTTCCTTGGCTATCATACTCCCGAAGTTTGTATCCACCATTCCTGTCGACATTATCAAATATTCGCGGGAGGATGCTGAGTTCTGCCAGTTGCTTGGGAGACCGCGGCGGTGAGCGTCCGGACTACATCGATCAAACCGGCCCATGGCGACCCAACCGATGCCGTTCAAACGTTAGCTCTGAAGGACGTCAGTCGTTGAAATATTCTGACCGCATGACGTGCGACTCGAGATCCTTGTGTTCGATGGCGGATGGCTCAGAAAATCCGAGATCATCCTCTGCAAGGTAGAGCGCGCCCGCCACGACGTAGCCTGTTCTGAAGTTTGCGGCGGACAGGGCGAAGACGTGCCTGGACTCGTGCACCTCGGTGACGCCGAGCTGGTCGTTGATGCGTTCCGGGTCGGTGATAAGGTCGATCTCCAGTTCTTCCATGGTGTTCTGGAGTCGCATTTCCTCGATGTCTTTGAACATGAGTTCGATCCTGGTGGGATACTCCGCGCTGTTTCTGCTCCGGAGCAGCAGGCCGCCATGGCCTACAATGTATGAGAAGAACTCGAATCGTCGGTGGAGTTTTAGCGGGAAAACAATCTTGGGCATCTTATCTCTCCTTGTTGTCGACAGCTTGTCACTGGGGTGCAATATAGTGGCCAGACCGGAGAACGTACCCCCTAAGCTCTTCGCTGTTGATCGTGATCGGATCATGGTCGGACAAGGTGTCCTCCGAGATGTATAGTTCTTTTGCTATCACATAGCCTGTGTCAAACTTTATTCCGGCAACACTAAAGACACATCCACTGCCTTTGTCTTGAATATTAAAAAATTCGTCGACAGATGGATGATCGAAGGGGATCATGTTGATGGTGATGCAGTCCATGAAACTTCGAAGCCTTATCTCGGTAACACCCTGAAACAGGATGTCGACGCGAGTCTGGTTACGATTCGTAATCAGACTCCTGAGCAGGAGCGAGTTGCTGTGGCTGTCGTAAGACCGTGTGGCAAACTTTCGCGGAAGATAGAGAGGGAACTTGACCTCCTCGTGCATGTCCTCCAGAGTAAATTTCGGATTCACGCTTGTCGTCCTTTCGTGAAATCGCCAGTCCTTGTTCCTGCTGGAACCCGAGTGTGGCACGCTTCGCCTCCCCGTTTAAACCCATTGGGCCTGTCCCGGTAGGAGCTCCTACCGGGACAGGCCCAATGGTAACTCATGAGTCGTTGGTTCAGAAGGGGTTTGGTTGAAGTTTGTCGCCCAGGTAGAAGTTTACGTGTTTGAGGACGCCCATGTGTTTGAGGGTGGCCAGCTCCCAGTCGGCAGGAGAACCCCTTCCGAGTATGTCTCGATGTACTGCCGAGTACACCGCGGACTCAACGCCCTTTTCGATGTCTGGCATGTCATCGAGACGGAACGAGAGGCGCACGGAGGTGGGGTCTTCACGAAGGAGGGCGGCGGCGGTAATGAATGTGCCTCTCCAATCCTGATCCTTCATGAGGTGCCTGGCGCCAACTCCTTTGGCGAATTCGTCGAGCCCGATGCTTTTGCCGAGTGCGATATGGTCGAGGCATCCTCCTCCGGTGTTGTGCACAAGGATGGGGGTGGTGCCTGCCAGCACGTAGTAGGTGTGCAGGTCCTCGACGTCGAGGTTGTAGACCGTCGTCGCTGCCGTTCGGGCGTTGGTGCCAGTGACGACTGCCTGCTGACCGTTGCGGGTACGCAGGTGTTCACCGGTCTTGAGGTCTTTTGCGTCGACCCAGCTTCGCGAATCCTCACTCCAGATGGGGTGCTGTGTGGTCGCGGTGACGACAGCGTTGTTGTTGGTGGGTGTGGAAGCATTGACCGTGATGTCAACAAGGTGCTTTGTCCCGTGACCGGCAATCACACGGCTGACGGCACGCGGTGCGATAGTGCCGCTGACGGGTTCGGTCGCTATGACCATATCGCCGACAGCGACGTTCTTGATTGGCTTGGCGCTGCCGTCCGCCATCAACACCGGCGTGTTTGCGGTGAAGCTGTTGGCGGGCTTCACGCACGGTGGGAGGAAACCGGGAGGTCGACCGACAACCTTCGCGGTCTCGGCAGCTAGCCGCGCTCCCGCGGCATTCGCTTGAGTGCTCGATCGTTCGACTTGTCCGAGGAAACCGGCGAGTCGGACGCCGCCGCTGACGGCTCCGGTCGCGAGCACGCCGGCCTGCCAGCCGGGGAAGAAGGCCATGCCGTCGGGTGCGATCGCCAGCAGGAGGCCGCCACAGATCGTGGAGAGGATGCATCCGATGCCGGCGGAGAGGACTGCGGTGGCGGCCAGGGTGACGGTGAATGCCTGGACGTAGGTGACGATTTCTTGGGCGAGGTCGAGTTCGAGTTCAAACTCGAACCAGGGGTTGAAGATCTTGTAGGCGCACTGCTTGGCGCCCGGGGTTCCTTCGCCGTAGCGGAACTCGCAGTCTCCCAGGCGTTTGAGGTAGTGAGCTGATTCTCCCCGGAGTGAGGCGTTGAGCGACTCGAGGCAGCTGTTGGCAAAGTTTCCCGGGAGATGGTCGCAGGTGTCTGCGATTTCAAGGAGTTTCGGCGCCTTTTCGTTGACGTACTTTTGTTTGACGGTGTGCCAGGCGTCGGCGGCTGCTTGTGCGGCGGCCTTGGCGTCCTTGCCGGCGGCTTCGGCCGCAGCACGGGCTCGCTGTGCCGAGGCGTAGGCGTCGCGGGCATAGCTGGCGGCCTGCTGTGCCGAGCCTGCGGCCAAGGCGGCCGAGAGGTTCGCCCGATAGGCCGCGTTCCGGGCAGAGGAGGCGGCGTCCTGGGCGGTCTTGGCGGAGGCGGCCGCCTGTCGCGCGGATTTCTCCGCCTCGGCGGCCGATCGTTGGGCGTCCTGGGCGGCCTGCTGGGCACGTTGGGCGTACTGGTCGGCTTGCTGCGCGTAGCGGTTGGCCTCGTCCGCGGCGGCCCGGGCCCGGGCGGCGACGACTTGGGCGTCGGCGGCGTTCCGGTTCGCGTCGGCGGCAGCCTGAATGGCCCGGGCCACGTGACCGGCGACCAAGGCGTTGTGGGTGGCGGTGTCGTGGTCACGTTGGGCAGCAACATGCTGACCCTTAACCAGGAACTGCCGCAGCATGGCGGGAGTGCCGTCCAAGGCGACTTGGGCGGCGGCCTTCAGTTCCGGTCCGCTGGTGTCGGCGGCCAAAATCCGGTTGACGCGGATGCGGTCGTCGTGCCCGGCGGCGAGGTACTGGCCCCTAGTGAGGAACTCACGCAGGGCGTGGCCGTCGTCATCGGCGTCGAGGGCCTTCTGGGCGGCGTCCCGGGTCGTGACCCGACCGTCGCGTTGCGCGGTGGCGAGGATGCGGTTGACCTGGATCCGAATGTCGTGATAGCCGCCGGGGTACTCGCGGGTTTCCAGCAGGGTGCGCACGTCAGCGTCGGAACCGGCCAGGGCCTTCTCCGCCGCCTCGCGGAAGTTCTCCGTTCCCTTGCCCGCCAGGCTGGTCAGGGTGAGCCGGTCGTCCTGTCCCGCGGCCCGCTCAAGGCCGTTCCGGACGAAGTCGACCACCTCGGCTTCGGAGCCCCGTAACGCGGATTCGGCGGCGGCGCGGGTCCATGTGCCGGTGGCGGTGGAGGCGAGTCGGAGGGCGATGCGCCGTCCGCGGTCCACCACGGTGGCCTGGTTCGCATCGGGGGCTGTGGTGTCGGTGAGCCAGCGTTGGGTGTCGGCGTCGCGCTGCGCGGCCTGGGAGGTGTCCCACCCGGTTGCCGGTTCACCCTCCTGCTTCTTTAGCGCCTCGGCGGCGGCGCGGGCGGCCTCCTGGGCCTGTTCGGTGCGGGCGGCCAGCCGCTCGGCGTCAGCCTTGCGTGCCAGCTCATAGACCTCGCGTGCCTGGTTGGCGGCCTCGGTGGCGCGTTGCGCCGCCTGACTGGCCGCATTGGCGTGGGCGGTGGCGCGGTTGGCGGCCTCGGCGGCGTTGCCGGCGTGCTCGGCGGCCTCATCCGCGGCCCGGGCAGCCTCGTAGGCGTCCTGCGCCGCCCGGGTCGCGGCCTCCCGGGCCCGGCGGGCAGCGTCGGCGGACTGTCGTGCCAATGCGGTGGCGGCGTTGGCGGCGCGGGTCGCGCGGTGGGCTTGCGCCCGAGCAGTGGCCGCGGCCTGGCGGGCGCGGGAGGCTTCCGCCGCCGACAGCCCCGCGTACCGGCTGGCGTCGTTGGCCGCATCGGCCGCGTCAGCGGCGTGGCGGGCCGAACCGGCTGCGGCCTGACCCACCTCCTCGGCCTTCTTCGAGGCGGTCTCGGCTTCTCCCGCGGCGTTGGCGGCCTGCTCTGCGCCGCGTGCGGCATCCCGCGCCGCGTCCGCGGCCTGACGGGCCTCCGACGCCTTCGTGGCATCCGTCACCGCGTTCGCGGCGGCCGTATGCGCCCGAGAAGCAGCCCGGCCCGCCAGCGCCGCAGCGGAGGCCGCCCGCGCCGCCGCGTTCGCCGCAACCTGGGCCGCGGCCCGGGCTGCATTGGAGGCATCCACCGCCTCCCGAGCGGCCTGCGCGGCGCCCAGCGCCGCCTGCGCCGCTTCCCGGGCCGCGCCGGCGGCCGTCTGGGCGTTGTTCTGGGCGCCGTCCATTGCCCGCCGTGCCCGTTCGGCCGCTTGGCGGGCCAGCTCGGCTTCCTTGATCGCCTGCGCGGCGGCCTGCTTGGCGGCTTCGGTCTCCCGGGCCGCCTCCGCCGAGGCGTCCTGCGCCAGCCCGGCCAGCTGCGAGACGGTCGCGGTCTCCTGGTCCCGTGCCTGCGCCACGGGCCAGTCCGTGGTCAAGAACTCCGTGAGCGCCTCGGGATTCTCGGCATCCAGGGCGCGTTGGGCCACCTTCTTCACTTCGGGCCCGCCACTGGCCAGGATCTGGTTGACCCGGATGCGCTGGTCGTGCTCCCACGGGGTCTTCCACCCGGACTTGAGGAATTCCTCCAGCGCCTTGGCGTCCTCGGCGTCCAGTGCCTTCTGCGCCGCCTGCTTCAGCGTCGGTCCGCCCGCGGCCAACATCTGGTTGACCCGGATCCGCAGGTCATGCTCCGAGGGTGTCTTCCATCCCGAGGCCAAGAACTCCCGCAGTGCGGCGTCGTTGTCTGCGTCCAGCGCCTTCTGCGCTGCGTCCTTGACTGTTGGCCCGCCGCTGGCGAGCATTCGATTGACGCGGATCCGGTCATCGATGCGGGCGACCCGTTCGTACTCCTTCTCGAAGAACGCCCGAACATCGGTGTCCGACCCCAGGAGGACCTTCTCGGCCGCGGCCCGCGTCGTCGGACCACCGGTCCGCCACAACGCCACCACACGGGCGCGGTCCCCATTGGCAGTGGTCTGCGAAGTGGCCGTTGCGTTCGCGGTGTCATCGGTTGCCGCTGCCGCCGGGACGGACACCAACCCGACGAGCAACGATGCGCTCACAGCCAGAGCGGTTCCGAGCCGTCCGGCCCGGAACCAGCATCTTCTGCCGCTCATCCCACAATCCCCTCGCTAATTCTGGACATGACAACACAACGCACAAGAACCAGTTCGTTGTGCGCTGCATCGTGGCCAGCACAAACAAGCCCCAAGTGGCAATTAGTCCATTTGGCGGCTTGTCCTAATCCCCTCTACGTGTTGCCCCTGCCTCACCCTTCGGGTGATCCCCGTTGTAATGACCGGGGGTACAGTATCGGTAGTCGAAGAAGAGGGTCAACGGCTGTGATGAGCGGCACAGCGGTTATTGTGTGTTGACGGCCTCCCAGGTCGTGCTTAGCGTCTCAGTGTGTCAGGAAACAGGGGTGTCGTGTTGTGTGCTCAGGGACGATCTCCCCGCTTTCGATTCGACAAGAAAGGGTGAAAGCTGGTCATGGGACTTTTTCCGCGTGCCATGGTGGCATTGTCAGCAGCCGGCGTCATCGGTGCTCTCGGCGCTACCGTCACGCTAGCCGCCCAGCCCGACGAGCCGTCGCTGAACGACGAGATGCCCCCCGCCGTGGAGGACTACTCCTACCCCGGAGCGGAAACAATCTTGAGAGACTACGGGGTGAAGCTCACCTCCGGCGATGGCCATATCCTTTTTGCCAACTGCTCTGATGACGGCAACTTCCTCAAGGTTCGCACACAAGAAAAAATCGGAGCCGACCAGAAAGGGCTGATCTGCTTCCGAATTACGGACACACCCGGATACCTCAACCTGATGGTCCCTGCCGTCTATGAAATTCGAGGAGACGGCCGCGCGCCCGGAGAAGGACACAAGGTCAAGGCCGAACTCACGACGGACAAGGGCGACCGTACCGTCGTCGACGTCAATCCACACGGAAGCACCCCTGTCGGCATTAGCACCGGAAAGGACGGCCAGCCCACCACACTGCTCCGCCTGGACGCCCACCCCTGACGACAAAGCGGATTCAAGAACTGCTTCTTGAGTCCGAATCCGAGAAAGGACACGGCAACAATCCCAAACGAGGAGAATAACCGACTCGTGCCAACACGTGATATCAAGGAGAGATCTGCGGTGTCGTGCAGACGTTCCACAGCGGGTCTAGCGGTGGGCCTGCTGATGACGACGGTAGGGCTGCTATCCGCCACGCCTGCCCACGCGGTTGGTGGTGGCACCCCAGCACAGGACGGCGAGTTGCCGTTCGTGGCGAAGGTGGATGTGGACGGGCGGTCGTGTAGTGGGGTGTTGGTGGATCCGGAGTGGGTGGCTACTGCGGGTCCGTGTTTCCCTGAGGAGGGTGTGGGGAAGGCGACGGTGACGGTGGGGCGGTCGGATCTGCGGGGCCGGGATGGCCAGCAGGTGACGATCGTGGACATCGTGAAGCGCGAGGATCGTGCGTTGGTGTTGGCGCGGTTGGCGCGGGCGGTGTTGGGGGTGGCGCCGGTTCCGGTGGCTACGGCGGCGCCGAAGTCGGGTGAGGTGCTGCGGGTCGCGGGGTTTGGGCGGACCGCGGAGGAGTGGGTGCCGGACAAGGCGCACGTGGCGTCGTTCAGGGTGCAGAAGGTCACCAGCACGCGGGTGGACGTCGTGGGAGCGGAGGACAAGGCGGCGATCTGTAAGGGGGATGCGGGCGGTCCGCTGTTCCGGGAGGCCGGCGGCCGGCTGGAGCTGGTGGGCCTGAACCACACCTCCTGGCAGAAGGGCTGTTTGGAAGAGACCGAGACCCGGGACGGGGCGCGCGAGGTCCGGATGGACACCGTGGCCGACTGGGTCGGGCAGCAGATCCCGCGGGTGACGATCCGCAACAGCAACGGGTTGTGCTGGGATATCGGGTCGAATGAGCCGGCCACGCCGGTGGTCATGATCAAGTGTCAGTTCGGCAACGGCAGTCAGTACTGGTGGACGTTGCATGCGGATGGCACGGTCCGCAACACCAACGGGTTGTGTGCGGAGGCGACGACTAAGAACACGGTGATCACGCAGACGTGCAAGCCTGGCAATGCTGGTCAGCGGTGGGCGTGGGCGTCGGATGGGTCGTTGCGGAACAAGGCCCAGGAGCTGTGTGCGGACATCGTGTCGAACGAGCCGGGCACGCCGGTGGGGGTGGCGCGGTGTGTGTTCGGGAATCCGAGTCAGCGGTGGTCGGCGCTGAGTGACACGATGATCCGGAACACTAACGGGTTGTGTATGGATCTGAACACCAACAACCGGGGGGAGATCGTGTTGACGGCCAACTGTCAGCCGACGAACCCGAGTCAGCGGTGGGCGTTCGGGGCGGACAGGACCATTCGGAACTTCAACGGGCTGTGCATGGACCTGTCCTCCAACGCTGCGGGGACGAAGGTGGGGATGAACACCTGCCAGCCCACGAATCCCAGTCAGCACTGGGAGTTGACCCCGGACAGGACGATCCGGAACAGCAACGGGCTGTGTATGGACATCTCGTCCAACAAGCCAAGCACGAACGTGATCATGGTGCGGTGCCAGCCGAACAACCCGAGCCAGCACTGGACCCAACAGCGGTAACTTCCTAGATCGCCGAGGCGAGCCCACTGCGAACGAGAACATGCGCCCGAGGCTCGCTTCTCTCGACGTTGTCACCTCACTAATGTTGGTGGGCGACTGTGATCACCCTGCGGAGCAGGTGATCACAGTCGCCCACCGGAGCGGCTCGCCACATTCACCGAGTGAACGCTCGGCCAGCTTTGCGCGGACCAGTGTCCGGTGACCCCTCCCGCTCGCGCCAGTCCGTTCACAGAATGGCGCGCATCTCGTTGAGCCGGGCGACGAGGAGGCGGCGGTCGGCGGGGGCGATCACCGCCCAGGGTCGGTTGCCTCGGGTGGGACGTCGTTGGGCCATCCACCGACCTTCCGAGGTGTCAATAAACGCCACGGGGTGGAGGGTGCGGTGTCGTCGGCCGAGGCGGTCGCGGGTGGCGACATGGAGTTGGCCGGCGCTGATGCGGGGCAGGGCCAGCACCTCGCGGGCATAGTCGGTGGTCTCGGTGTCGGCGGGCCGGACCTCCTCAAACCAGTCGTCGTCCGGCTCAGCGGGCCGGCGGCCAGCGAGGTAGTCGGCGGGCAGGGTGACAGACCGGCCCCGAGCAGGCGGCACTTCCGGAAGCGCGGACACTAATGATTCGGCCAGGGCCGTGGGCCGGATTGGGTGCAGGTGCAGGACCTGGTTGATGAGGACGGCGAGGATGGCGGCGTCGCCGTGGAGGGCGGCCAGTGCGGTGTAGTCCTCGCGGTGGGCCTGGTTGATCCAGCCATAAACCTCGTCGGTGGGGTGGGCTAACACCTCCAGCGCGTCCCGAAGGTCCTCATCGATCCGGCCGCGGTGGAGGAGGCCGGTGTGTTCCAGTTCGGTCCACGCCCGGTGTTCCAGGACGGCGCGTTCCTCGTGGGTCGTCCCGGGGGAGGGGGTGTTCAGGGCGTTGGGTTTGTCCCCGAGGTTGTGGTGCTGCCAGAGCACGTCGTAGGCCAGCGTGGACAGCGCCACGCTCGCGCGCAGCATGGACAGGCTCTCCCTGGTGGTCCTGATGGTGGTGGTGTCGGTGGGTGGGTCAGCGCTGCGGCGGGCGCTCGCCGAGCACCGGCGGCGCCACCCGGCGGCCATCGCCGAAGATGTCTTCGGTTTCCACCAGGTAGTGCGGCCGCTGGTGCTGGGTGTCTTCCTCCTTGCGGCCCGCCCCGGCACTCATCCCGCCGGCCATGCCAGCCCCAGCCCGGTTGGGCGGAACTTCGGGGCCGAAACTTGCTGGGCGGGGTCCACTACCGGGGTTGCCCGTGGCGGTGCCACCGCCGGGTCCGAGCGGTCCCTGTGGGCCGGGGCCGAAGCCGGCGGAGCCGCGCGGTCCGAAGCCGGTGCCCGGCCCAGCACCGGGCATGCCGGGGCGTCCGCCCGGTGCCTGTCCCTGGCCGGGGCCGGGCAGGCCCGCGCGGACCGGGGGGCGCGGTGTGGGGGCGCTGGTGTGCTGGCCCCCGCCCCCGCCAGGTGGCAGCACGGGGACGAGGGGGTGAGGGTGCGGCGAGACCGGCCGGGGGTTGCCGCTGTCGACGGGCGGGCGTACCGGCTCGACGCCGCCATACTGGCCGGGGTGGGCCCAGGAGGGATCGACGGTGGCCGGCGGCGGCTGCACCACGCTCCCACCGGGTGGTGTCGGATCGGTGGGTCGCACCGGGGGCGGGCTGACCGGATCACCTGGGCGCCGGTCCACGCTGGTCTGGTGGGTGACGTTGCGGGTGGGGTCCGCCGAGTGGTCCCGGTAGCCGGGATCGACCGGCGTGGACTCCGGCGTAGTGACGTGGGTCTCGATCGAGGGCGGTGGGGTGAAGGTGGGCAGGGAGCTGAGGTTGCCCGTGGTGGTGCTGCCGTATGCGGTGACTGCCTGGATGTTGCGGTCGGTGACGGCCTTGTTCGCGCTGACGACCTCGTCGTAGTCGGTTTGCCAGGGCAAGTAGTCGTTGAGGAACGGCTTGTCCGGCACCTGCTGCGGGGGTTCCACCTTGTGTTTGGTGTCGGTGAACGCCGAGCCCTGGTTCTCCACCCGCCCGGCGACACCCTCGGTGACCCGCTTGGCCTCCTCCGCCCACGCCGCCAGCGGTGACACGGCTGCAGTCATGGCTGCGGCCGCCTTCCCAGGCGCCTTCTGCCTTGCGGAGTTCGTCTTCGACCAGCTGTTGGACCGCGTCGTAGCGCTTGCCCAGGGAGCGCCACGCCTCCGAGGCGGGGTGAATCGTCTGCCCGGTGTCCTTGCCCTCATGGAACCAGCGAAAGATCGTGGCCGCATCCCACCCGGCCGGTCTCGGCGTCCCCTCGATCGCCCCCATGACCTACTTCGCCCCCTTGAGATTCTCAATCACCATGCCCGCCGCCCGATCACTGACCCTGCACGCGGTCGTGTACTCCGAAATCTTCTTGTCGTTGATGAACACGTAGGTAACGACCAAGCGGTCCTCGGAGATCCCGATCAGTGAGGTGCACTTCCCGTTAGCTGGGCCGCCTTTGTCATCCAGAGCATGTACCCCGGGGTAGCCCCCAACCTCGGTCTTCTCAAACAGTCCGAACTTGTCGCGCCGCTGGTAGATGCCCTCCAGGCCACCCGACTTGGTATTGATCTCAGCGGTGACCGAGATCCCGAGGGTGCCTGTCTTCAGCACGCTTTCCGGGTCCCATGTGCAGCTGGGCCCGGTCAGGCCGTTCTTGGGTTTGGGGGGCTCGCTCTCACCGAACTGCTTGACCTGGTCCGGGCGCAGCAGCGTGCACGGGTCCTTCTCGAACGAAGTTGTGTCCAGCGGCGGCTCGGCCAGCGGCGGCGACAGCCGCGACGTCTGTGTCGTACCCGAGCCCGGCGCGCCGGTGCCGTCCGTGGTGGTGGGTGCGCCCGGCGAGGGGTTCGCGCAGGACGCAGTCAGCGCTGCCACAGCACACATCGCGGGCACGAGGAGGAATCGGCGCAAGGTTCGCCCCTTCAGGCCCGCATGGTGTTCTGCTGCTCGACTTGACGGTAGGTCTCCAGTGAGGCCCGCAGGTTGTCGATCACGTCCTGAATCGCCTGCTGGTACTGCCGGTTGGCTTGGCCGTGGCAGCCGTCCTCGCTGGAGGCCAACCGACTGATCTCCTTGATCGCGCGTTGCGTGTGCGGATCACCGCTCCCCGGCGCCTCAAGGTGGGCAAGTTCCTGCGCGTCGCGTTCGATCGCCTGAAGCTCTTTCAAGACCGCCTGGAGGCCCCTGATGAGTCCCTCGACGTTCTCCGGCGCGACGACCAGCTTGACGTCGCTGTCGTTCGGCATCGACCCCAACACCCCTTACCGACACACGACAACACCACGGCCGTAGGCCGTGGTGCGGCGTGCACCCCAACTGCAGCTACCTCAACAGGGGCGGATCTTACCGGGAGAGTGCGGAGCGTGACCGATAGTTCACGAAAACTGCTCGTATCGGCAGGGGGGCGGTGGAGCCGCGGAGGGGGTAGGACCCTCGGCGGCCCCACCGCCAGTACCGGGCAGCGCGGGGTGTTGAGGTGTTGAGGTAGCGCGCTGCCCGGAGTCACTGGGGTTGGGGTCGGCGTGGGCAGGGTTCGTGCAGCCGGGACCGGGCGCGCCCCCACTGGTGTGGGGCTGCGCCCGGTCCGGGTCGCACGACGCAGGCTCGCTCACGCGGTGATGGCCTCCGGGGCCTGGGCCGCGGTGAGCGTGCGCAGCGCCTCGGTGAACCTGGTGACGCACTGCTCGAGCATTCCGCGGTCGAGCACCAGTTCGAAGTCGGCGTCGCCGAAGTGCACCATGACCGACTTCTCGTCACGGCAGACGATGCAGTGGACATCACTTCCTTCCTCGACGGACACCCAGGTCCCGATGGTGACCGGTGACCGGTTGAAATAGCCCATGGTGTGCGTCCTCCTATCTCACAATTTCCTTCTCTCACTGGGTATTGCGCTAGCGATGAGCAGCGGAGGGGGTGACGAGCTTGTTGTGCGATGGGGGTAGCCACAGGCTGCTGGGTGCGGCCAGCGCGCGGGTCGGTGCGCCGGGTTCGCCGGGTGCGGGAACCTTCAGGAGTTCGGCGACCACCGTGACGAAGGCGCCCTCGTGCTTCCAGACCACGTTGTGGTCGGCGAACAACTGCGACTCGTGGGCGTCGCTGCGGGCGCGGACGCCGGTGGCGTCTTTCTCGCCGCGGACGTGGATGGCGTCCATGTAGCTGGGCCAGTCGCGCACGTAGAGCAGCGTGTACGGCACCACTCCGTCGCCGGGACCGGGAACCCAGACGAACCCCGCCTCGTTGAGCGCGACCAAAGCATCATTGACTGAGCGCATGTTTGCCCGCCTGGTTGTCTGGAACTGTCGGGAAATCCCAGCGGATGTGCGGCATCCACGTCGGCGTCCGCACACCCGCCTGATCAATGATCGCAGCGGAATCTTGGTGTCCGGCATGAACAGCAGGTCGTACAGTCGACGCCCAACGCTCGTAGTGTCGAAAAAGACCCGGACCCACAGCATCGTTTCGGCCAGGATGACGGTGGCCCACAGCACGGAATCGGGCAGTCCCACTGTCGACACCGTCCCCGAGATTCTCATCGGTTGGCGTGTCAGGGTCCGTAGAAGGCGAGGAACGGCTGGTGAGTTGGGCGACCAACTCGGCGACGGAGACGCTCGCCGTCGTCAGCGCGTGCGCCCCGGACACCCGGCCGCGGAGGAGTCGCCAGGTTGTCCCCGCGCCGAGGCAGAAGGCCGTGAACAACAGCAACGGAAGCCAGAACATCACGGTCACGTCGCACCCCCTACCGGTCGTGTCGGTGGCGGATGGCGGACAACCAGCGCAGCGCGTCACCGGCTTGCAACGCCACGACCGGTACGGCAATCAACAACAGCACCCAGCCAGCTCCGGTCATGGCTGCTGCCCCCCGATCTTCGGGTTGAGCACGGCGACAGGGGTCGCTTGGTTCCTGGAGAGTGGGTGGATCAGCCGCGCAGAGCGCGGTGTGCGGTCATCGATCGCGTCACCACCACACTCACGGCGCTGACGGCGCAGCCCTTCGGCGGTAAGCCGGCGGCCTGCGATGTGCGCAGGTGGCGGCGGAGGCTGGTCGGCTCGGTGCCTGCCGGCCCTCTGACGTTGGGTTCTAGGCTGTGGGGTCATGGAGAACACCTCCCCTTCGCTTTGGTAGGGACACGTGTGTCCGTGGAACACGCGTGTCCCAGTAGGTTAGGGACACATGTGTCCCTTCGCATGTGCCCGATCGGGCGAACCTGTCGGTGCTGGCGGTGGCTCGTGCTGGCTGGGCAGGCTGGCCCGACCACATCAAGCAGGGAGGTCGTGCACGTGGCCAAGGCGGTGGCGACGCTGCCCCGGGTCTTTCTCGGGGAAGCGCTCAAGCAGTTGCGGGCCGACGCGGGCACGTCGTTGGACGACGCGGCGCGAGCCATCGGCAAGGATCGAGCACGGCTGATCAAGGTGCTCGAAGGTCGAGCAACGCTCACCGCCGACGAACTGGCGACGCTGCTGGACTTCCTCGGGGCAAAGCCCAAGCACCGCAAGGAAATCCTGGCGCTGGGCGTGGAGGCCCGCAAACGGTCCAACGGCAGCCCGTACATGGACCTTGCGCCGGGATCATTTCGCCGTGTGGCTCAACTGGAGGCGCTGGCCACCGAGATCTGGTCATACGAGAAGGGCATCTTCCCGTACCACCTGCAGGCACCGGAGTACGTAGAGGCGATCATGGATGCCTCCAGCGGAATCTGGTGGGAGGCATCGGAGGAAGAACGCGCGAACCGGGTTGCCTTCCGACTGGAGCGCCAGCGACTGGTGCTGGGCGCAGACAAGCCCAAGAAGCTGCATCTCCTGTTCACCGATGACTCACTCGTGGCCGAGGTCGGCAGCCCGGCGATCATGAAGCGGCAGCTCGCCCACGTGCTCCACATGATCGACCAGTACAAGAACCTCACGGTGCAGATCGTTCCCACGACGGCACGCAACAACCCAGCGCAGCACGGCGGGCTGAACGTTCTTCATTTCGGTGACGTCCTACGACCCGTCGGGTTTCTGCCCGTCGTGTACGGACCCTCCACCTACTTCGACAAGACAGAGGACACGAACAGGCTCACACGTGCGTTCACCAGGCTTCGGGAGCTCGCGCTGAGCCCCGAGGACACAAGAAGAGTAATCGAAGAAAAACTATGAGGAGAACTGGCCATGCCCTACGCCGTCCCGGGTGACACTGGCTGGTTTAAAAGTAGCCACAGCGGTGGCGGGAACGATCAGTGCGTGGAAGTGCGCATGATCGCGGATGCTGGAATCGGTGTCCGCGATTCCAAGAACCGCGATCACACGACGTTATGGTTCACCTTGTCATCGTGGGGTGCGTTCATCGCGCACGTTAAGCATGGCAGGTGCGACCTCTTCGAATAGGAGATCACACCCGATAATGAATACATCCACCAATGCGGGGCCCCAGCCGGGGCCCCGCATCACATCATCAAATGCTCTTCACGGGGGCCACCGACGACCATCACCTGATCGGTGACGCAGAGACGGAGTGTCTTGCCCGCATGGGCATCCTCCAGCATGATCAACCCTGCTGATCAAGCTGTACCTCAAGGGACGGCAACCAGAAGAGGCGCGGTGAGATCAGCATCGGTCGGGCGACCGAGGAACATCGGGCGTCGAGTATCGCTCCGCCCGCCTCGGTCGTCCGATCCATGTATGGTTGTCTGCCTCGAACGTCCACTGCAGGTCGCAAAGTCGAGAGCACTTGGTAGCCATGTCTACTCGCAGTGTGAATAACGCACTCCAAGTCGGTACCAGAACGTAGTTGATTGTCTCCGATTTGCAGTCACAGGTGCGAAAGAGTGAACTTGGCTCCCGGTTGGGAGCACAATGTCTATCTCTCGACTGTCATCGAGTACGGGGGCGGTCATGTACGCAGAACGGCATATCTCTCCCTATCGCACGATCAATACAATGAAGAATATTCTTCTGCTGCTGGCGCTTCTGGTTGTCGGAAGTGTTCTGCTGTACTGGTCATCTATGTTGGAGGGGACTTGGCGAGTATTTGTAAGCAGCGTGGGTGCACTCTTTACGGTGTCTGGCGTACTGGGTGGAGCATGGCAGTTCCAAGGAAGGCGGGCATTCAAGGAGGAAATCCTTGAGACTACTCGTGTTGCCAGGGACGTCATCTCATCGGGTTTGGTTGGAGTGGGAACTAGCTACTTGCATGATCTGAATTGGCGCGACTTGCTGGGCAAGGTGAAGCATCTTGACCTTCTCCTGGCCTATGGCGACACTTGGCGCAGATCAAATATTCACGAGCTTCGCAAACTCGGTCGAAAGAAGGGGAGGAAGATCTGCATCTTTCTGCCTGATGTGGCAGATGCGCAGACTGTTGAGACTCTCTCTTGGAGATTTGGCATGACGCAGGATGAGCTTATTGGAAAGATTGAAGAGGCGAGGCAAGATTACGAGTTGATCCGAGTTTCCAAAGGTGCCACGGTGCGGATCTATTACTATCCCGGGGATCGCTACTTTAGTCTCTACCGATTGGATCAGCGTGCGGTACTGACACTCTACAGCCATGGCAGGGACAGGCGGCCTGTGCCCACGCTAATCTTCGATGTCGGGGGAAGTTTGTATAAGTTTGTTGAGGAGGAGCTTGAAGATATTCTTCGCCGAAGCAGGGCAGTCTGATGGTAAGATCAAGTAGTAAAACACTTGTCGACCTTGGTTCAGGCCGCCACTGCTGAGCCGCAAGTGCACTCGTCCGCGCACTTCATACGCCGAAGTTTCCAGTTTCCCAAGCATGTAGACCAGCGCATGGCTGATGGCCCGGACCATATCGCCACCACATCGGCGACGTTGTGGCCCTGTGGGCGCGCCGCGACAGGTGGGCGACCACAGCGTCGACGTGCGTGTGGTAACGCTGTCGCAGTGCCTCGGGATCGCGTGCATCTGGGCGCCAGGTCAGCCCCCCGGGCGACGCGGCTACACTGCTGGCTCGGCCCGGTACCCAGTCATGACTGTTGTTGCTTGTCCTACAGGACCAAGTCCCCCCGCGCCGGCCCAACACAGGACCCCTGCTGCAAACCCCGGCGACCTCCAGCGGAACACAGCCTACCCTGTCAGCTGTGTTGTAGGTCATATTTTCGGGGGTTGATGTCCTATTCAGGTCCGAAATCCGGAGTTCAGGAGATGCCCAGGGTTTCCGGTTCCGGAGGAAAGGCCGGGTGGGGCTCATGGTGGGCGGTGGCCGAGGCGGTGACCGCGCGGCGAGTGCTGCGTCTGGTGTGGCGGGTGGGTCGGCACGGGTTCGGCGCTCTGAATCCGCTGCCCCATCCGCCGAGGGTCGGACTCCTGAAACCGCTGGTCGGTGGCGGCGCCGGGTGGGGCGTTCGGGGGGCCGACTGAGTGGTGTCTCCGCAGGATGTCACCACCCACGCGGGGGCGGGGGGCGCGGCGGCCAGGGCCGCCGCAGTGGTCGGGCTGGGGAGCCGGACGCCGGGCTGTGGTTTCGGTTGGTGGAGCGGGATCGGCGCCTCCTGGCGCTGTTGGGTGAGCACCGGGTGTTGACCACCCGCCAGATCGCGGCTATCGAGTTCGACTCGGTGCGCCGTGCCCAGGACCGGCTGCGCCAGCTACGGGAGCTGGGCGTGGTGTTCGCCTTCCGCGACTCCTACCCCGGCGGCGGCACCAGCCAGACCCGGTACGCGCTGGGTTACCTGGGGGCGCGGCTGCTGGCCGCGCAGCGGGCGGAGCCGCCCCCGACACCCAAGGCGTATACCGAGCGTCTGGAGCGGCTGGCGCCGTGGCCGAAGCTGGCCCACCAGCTCGGGGTCAACCAGTTCTTCTGCGAGCTTGTGGCCCACACCCGCCGCACCCCGTCCACCACAGCGGGGGCGAGCAGTGCCGGGAAGCCGTGCGGTGTGACGCAGTGGTGGCCGGAGGCCCGCTGTGCCGACTTCTTCTGGAAGCCCCGCACCTACCGCAACATCAGGCCGCGCCCGGACGCCTACGGGTGCTGGGAGGACCAGGGCCGTACGGTGCGGTTCTTCCTGGAACACGACACCGGCACCGAACCCTGGCCAGGGTTACCGGCAAGCTCAACGACTACGCTGCCTTCCCCACCGACCAGTTCGGGGTGCTGCTGTTCTCGGTCCACTCCAGCACCCGCGAGACCAATTTGCGGGCGGCGCTGCGCCGCGAATGGGCGGGCGACGGTCCGGGGTTCGTCATCGCCACCGCCGCCCGCGACCACGGCCACCCGAACGGCCCCGCCGGCCCCGTCTGGGCGCTCTGGACACCCCAGGACCGCGACGGTCGAGTTGCCCTGCGGTGCCGGCTGGCCGAGCTGCCGCAACGGGGGCCGCACGTGCCCCACCACCCACCGTGGGACGGCGTGCCCTACACCGAGGCCGCCTTCGACCCATACGACCGCGCCATCCTGGACCGCCTGGCCGCACCACCACCGGCGCCCACCCCGGTGCTCGCCCAGCCGCCCCAGCCGGACGCGTATTGGGCCGACGACACCGACGATGAGGTCCTCGTCCTCGAGGACGCGGTGGAGGCCGACGGATGACCGGCACCGTCCACACCAGACACCCACCGAGGCGCGAATCCTCTCGTGCGCAGTGGACCCCATGCCATGCCCAGGGGGTCGGGCACCGGGGGTTCGGCCCCCGCGACACCGGCGCCGAGACGGCAAGCGAGACCACCGGGATTTCGGCGAGACACCAAATCTCCCCGGAGGAATCACTCATCTCACCGCGCAAGTGACGCGTCTCACATTCGGTGGGGGTGATTGTGAATATCGGGCATGAAGCCCGCTGTTAGAAGGGTGACAGGGATTCTCGATGCCCGATGTCGGCGGGCGTCAAGGCCATATGCGGGCGACTGGGGCGGGGCGTGTCCACGCCAACGGTTCGGGACCGGCGATTGTCTCGACTCGGCCGCTGCGGGCCGTTCGTGGGATGGGGAGCGGTGGCTTGCCGCGATGATCAGGTCGCGTCCGGCTCCTCGCGAGGGCCGCGCGGGGGCCGGGGCGCCGTCCAGGGAGCCGTTGGCCCCTCCGGCAGGGGGCCGTCTGGGGCTCCGTCTCAGAGTTGCCGCCCCGACCTGCCGGAGCCGGGTGGGGTTCCCGCAGCTCAGCGGGCTGCCGCCAGTGGATAAGGGGTGCCAGACTGATGGAGAACCATCAACGTTTCTGCCCGGCGGGGCCGACGCGTGCGCGAACAACAGCCGTCTCAGCGTCGGGGCGGTTGACGGCGCGGGACCGTCAGGTGTTGGCGCTGCTGGCCGAGCACTTCACCGTCACCACCTCCCAGCTCGCCGTGTTGGTCGGGTTCGGCTCGTTGACCACCGCAAGGCACCGGCTGGCCACACTGCACGCCCGCGGGGTGCTGCACCGGGCGCGCCCGTTCCGCCCCGGCGGCGGCTCCTTCGAGTGGCAGTGGATGCTCGGGCCGGTCGGCGCCCGGATCGTGGCCGCCGAGCACGGCGTCACACCGCTTCGGCCGGCGAAGATCGCTGCCCGGTGGCGCAGGCTGTTCCATGGCTGGCGGTGGGAGGAACTGGCCGCCCAGCACGCCTGGTTCTGCGCCCTGGTGGCCGCCGCACGCGCCCACAACGGGCCGGGTGGGGAGTTGATGGCCTGGCGCTCGCCGTGGCGCGTCAGCCGCGCCTGGCAGGCCACCACCGACGGCCACGGGCTCTGGCGCTTCCCCGACGGCGCTCTGCTGTCCTTCCTGCTGCTGCTCGACGACCCGCCCCGCATCGGCCTGGGCGAGCTGCGGGACCGGCTCACCAGCATCCCCGACCCCACCCTCCCGCTGCCGGTACCCGACGGATTCCCCGACAAGACAGTGACCCTGATCTGGTGCGCCACCCTCACGCGGGAACAACGACTCCGGCACGCGATCACCACACAGCTCGGCAACGACACCAGCGGGCTGGCCGTGGCCCTGGGCTGCGCCGACTACGCCCACCACATCACCAGCGGCCCCTTGGGGCGCGTGTGGCTGCCGCTGGGCGTCCTCAACCGCCGGCCCGGACGCCTCACCCTGCGCGAGATCACCACCGCCCTGCACACCACCCACCCCCAAAGCCATCCTTCCGGCCGACCATAGGGAGGAGGTGGACCATGAGCTGATTCCCGACGACACGAACGGTGGTTGCCAGATCTCCTGGCCTGGCACCGTCATATTGCACAGCAAGAAGATTTGGACCCATGCGTCGAGCTGTCCGCATCTGGTCTCGCTCCTGCGGGAACGTACCGGGACACCGAGAAGAGACCACCGAGACACAAACGAGACGAGGCGGTCTCGGCCTGTACCGCGGGTCTCGCAGAGATGTCTCCTGTGGACAGTGGGAGGGTCCAGTCAACCAGCGACTGCTGGCCCCGACGGGTGCCGATGTGCAGTTGGGGGGTCGAAGTGTCGCGGGTTGTGACAGTGGAATCCCCTGCCAGCTCTTTCCGGCACGCCCGTTCCTGGGTGTGGCTGTACTTCCCTTGGGCGGCAACGCAATGGTGGAAGGCTCGGTGACCACGGCTGGCGGGGTCTGCTGATCGACGGTTGCCTTTCTGACCGTGACCAGCGCCCGCGATATCCCGCCATGAGCGGGTTCGCGGGCAGGCGGGAGGTGCCTCATGCACACCGACGACACCACCGCGGACGATCCGCACGACGATCCCACGGCCGTGGCAATCCCACGGCCGCGAACCGCACCCGATAGTGACATTGAAAATCTGCCGAAAACCGGCTCTGACCAGCCAGTTTGGTGGTATGATCAGAGGCGGAGACGTGGCAGTGACCGCCAATATCTCGGCTACGTGAATCCCATTTCCGGCACGGAAGGCGAACGAATCCGCGGGAAACTCGCCGACGTGATCCGTGACCTTCTCGACTGGGCCGCCCAACAATCGCAAGATCAGTCTACTGAGGATGGTGAAGCGGCATGACCTCGGACGAGGTGACCGTCAACCCGCCCGCACCGGCGTTGACCCGGCGTGCCACGTCAGTGTCGGCAACCGTACCGGTCTCCGGACCGTCTGGATTGTCCGACTATGCGGTCTCGCCGTTGGGGATGCCGGTGGCGTTGCTGCGGGACGAGGTGCGGGTGGCGTTCCTCGGCCGTACATCCACCGAGGACCAGCAGGACCCTCGGCAATCCTTATTGCGGCAGCTCGGGAACTCCAAGACCGCGATCCCCGAGTCGTGGGTGATCGTGGCGCACTTCTACGACGTCGAGTCCGGCCGGATGGAGCTGGAGGCACGCGGCCACAAGGAGAACTACGAGCGGTTCGACATCCCCATCGCCCGGGACGGTGGGATCGCCGACCTGTTGGAGGAAGCGTCCCATCCCGGTCGCCGGTTCGACGTGGTGATCTGCGAGTCCGTGTCCCGTGTCGCCCGGCGCACGTTCGAGGGCTTGTCCATCGAGCGCGAGTTGGAACGCTCGGAGGTGCCGCTGTTCGCCGCCAACGAGCCCATCACGCTGACCGGCAGCCGGGCACAACGCATCCTGCAGCGGCGGATCAACCAGTCAGTGGCCGAGTACGAAGTCCTCAACACCCTCGAACAATCCTGGGGCGGGCTGTGTACACACGTGCGCGAGGGCTGGAACATCGGCAAACCGCCCTACGGGTACAGGGCCAAGACCTACCGGCACCCCAACCCCACCAAGGCCGCCAAGGGGCAGATCAAGACCCGGCTCGAACCCGACGGCATGCGGGGCGAGACGGTCACCCAGATCGCGCTGTGGCGCTACCACGAAGGACTCGGCTACGACACCATCGCCGAACGGCTCAACGCCGACTCGACCAAGTACCCGCCGCCCGTCCCACCCGGCAAGGAACGGGCACGCGGCGCCTGGGGCAAGACCAGCGTGTACGAGATCCTGAAGAATCCGAAGTACACCGGCTACCAGGTATTCAACCGCCGCGCCTCCCGCTCCCGAGGCGGTAAGGTCAACGACCCGATCAAGTGGGTGTGGTCCACCGAACCCGCCCACGAGCCGCTCATCCCCAAGTGGATGTGGGACGAACTCAACGCCCGCCGCCAAGCCCGGCGCGGCTCCCGCAACGGCAACACCCTCAACACCCACCCCGCGACCCGACGCACCTACCTGCTGCGCGGCATGGTGTTCTGCGGGTGCGGGCGGCGCATGTTCGGCAACCACCGCCATGGTCACGCCTACTACATGTGCTGGCCCCGCAACAACAACCGCGGACGCCCCGACAAGTACGCCGGCCACCCCAAGGCCGTCTACCTCCGCGAAGACGCTCTGCTGGACGCGGTGTCCCGCTTCTTCGCCGACCGGATCTTCGGGCCCCATCGGCGGGAGATCTTGGCCGCCGACCTTGCCGGGATCGACGACCGGGCCACCCGTGAGCGGCAGGCCGAGCGGGAACGGCTGCAACGGGTGGTGGCGGACGTGGCGCGGCGGCAGAACTCGATCCTGCGCCAAGCCCAGGACGGCGACCCCGACGACCCCTTCACCAAGGCCCTGCGCGGCACCTACAACGACCTGGAAGCCGAGAAGACCGCCGCGCTGGCCGCCCTCGCCCAGCTCGACGCCGCAAACCAGGCCGAACCCGCCCGCCCCAGCACCGACGACATCGCCCTACTCGACACGCTGCCTTACCTGGCGCTCAACCTCGCCACGGCGCCCGAGTCGCTGCTCCGCAAACTGTTCGAGATCACCCAGCTCATCATCCGCCTGCACAACGACAGCGACCACGTGACCATGACCATCCGACTGCCTGCCGACCAACTACCCCAGATCGCCCAGGCGGCCGAAAGGATCACCGAAACCATGACCACTACACAAGAAACGCCTGCTGAAATGGCAGGCGCGGCTTGTGTAGATGCTATACGTGCCCCCGGCAGGATTCGAACCTGCGCACCCGCCTCCGGAGGGCGGTGCACCTGTACGCCTGGCCAGCTCCTCTACCAGCGGTTTTCTCGCCTGATCACCCTTCTCGACGACGAACTTCGGCACGAATAGGGCGTAGCCGCGCGCCGACGAGCCGACGCGTGAGCCGCGGACGGCGGCGCGCTCACCGGTCTGTGCTCCACCCTCCCGGCGTGCCGGCACCGGCCGCGCCCCAGCGGCCACCGGAGGTGAGGGAGGCTCAGGAGGACACGATGAGCCCGGTGCCTTCTATCCGCCCACGTCGTGTTCGGCGCTCTCCGGCCATCTCAGGGCGTGTTCGGGCGAAAGCGCTGGTCACGGCGACCCTTCAGCGGCGCTCCAGACACACGGGTGGCGGTTGTCGGTCGAGCGGCCCCCGGGCGGCGCCGTCCGCCGGGACTCGGAAACCAGAGGTGGCGGGATTGTTGACCCGCGACACCCGCAACACCCGCGGCAGGCTCCTGACCTGCGGTTTCACTGCGGGTTACCCGTCGGTAGTCGGTGGGTCCGACACCCGCACCTACTCGCGGGTAACCCCGCGATGCGGGTGTCCGCGGGTGTCGGCTCTGTGGGCTACCTGCGGGTAACCCGCGGTGTCTGTGCTGGTCACAGCCCTGCTGCGGGTGTTGCGGGTCTTGCGGGGGCCAATTCCGGCCACCTCTGGATTCGGTCCCTACTCGGCAACCGGAACCACGGGGTGTACTACGTCGTGTAGTCGCATGTGTAGGACACTGGCGCTATCGTGGGGGTATGACCAATCCGACTACCGTCCGGTTGGACGAGACGACCCTGCGCCGGCTCGACGAGCTTGCCCAGTGCTACCCCAGCCGCACCGCCGCCGTGGTCGACGCCATCAACAAGGCGTGGCAGGAGCTGCACGAGGCCAAGCTTGCCGCCGCCTACGACGCCGTTGCGGCCGAGAACCCGCACTACCCCTACGAGTCCGCCGAGGAACGTGACGCGATGCGTGCCCGTCGCGCCGCTCGTCTCCAGCGCCTCGCCGACGAGGAGCCTGACGCGTGAGCCACCCGTTACGTGGCGAGGTCTACCGCGCCGACCTTGGCTACGGACTCAAGCCGTGGCTCGTCGTCTCCAACAACCACCGCAACCGAGCCTTCGCCGACATCTTGGTTGTCCGGATCACCACAACCGCCCGTGACCTGCCCACATGGGTGCCGCTGGGACGGGACGACCCCCTCGGGGGCTACGTCAGCACCGACAACATCGAGGTGGCAGGCAAGGACGAACTCGGGCAGCGTCTGGGAGCGCTCTCACCCGGAACCATCGTCAAGGTCAACGAGGCCCTGGCCATCGCGCTCGGCTTGTCCTGACCCGTGGCGTACCCGAGCCCCGGCGACCCAGAGCCGCCGCCCCCGACCGCTTCCCTAAACCAGAGGTGGCCGGAATTGGCCCCCGCAAGACCCGCAACACCCGCAGCAGGGCTGTGACCAGCACAGACACCGCGGGTTACCCGCAGGTAGCCCACAGAGCCGACACCCGCGGACACCCGCATCGCGGGGTTACCCGCGAGTAGGTGCGGGTGTCGGACCCACCGACTACCGACGGGTAACCCGCAGTGAAACCGCAGGTCAGGAGCCTGCCGCGGGTGTTGCGGGTGTCGCGGGTCAACAATCCCGCCACCTCTGGTTTCCGAGTCCCGGCGGACGGCGCCGCCCGGGGGCCGCTCGACCGACAACCGCCACCCGCATCAGGTACTCGGTCCGGGCTGAGCGTGACGGAAGCGCGTCGAGTTCAGCCTGCTGCTCGTCGAGCGCAGCTTGGAGTGTCGGCAGGGAACGCGGCGGGAATGGGGACGAGAAAGGGCTAAGCGGAGTCGCCACCACTCCAGAAGCCCCTGCGGCAACGCTCCCAGCGACGTCCCGCGAGGAGGCGGCCCAGAGCACGAACGATGATCCCGTCTCGGCTCGAATCGCAGTGAGATCGGTCTTCGCCACCTTGGCCACCTTCGCCCCGGCTGGAAGACATCCACCCTCACGAGCCAGGGCACACACCTCTGCGTTGAGCACGGTTCGCGAATGGAGCGGATGACTGTAGACGTAGCTCTCCGTCGGCAGGGATGTCAAGAATTCGCACGCAACTTCTCTGTCTCTCAAGTCACGCATCACTGCCAGCGGCCGGATACCACGGCTCACCGCTTCGTCTACGTCCTGGCACGTCCAGACTGACGCGAACAGCCGAGAAGCTTTGGTGACCTCTAGCCAGATGTCGAGAATGGCGGCACGTTCCTCCACCGTGCATAGGTCGCCACGCGTGGTAGTTCCTGAGAGAATAAAACCATCGACCCAGGTATCAGCAGCCCGTTTCGCGTAGCGAAGTATTGTGCGATTGTCGAGACTGCCGTCAGCTTGACGGAAGGTTAGTGCTGGAACAATGACCTGAGCCATCGTTTCTCCTATCGCATCTTCACCAAGCAGTCATGGATAATCTGAGCGGCTTCCCCAGGAGAGTGCTGATCCGTGTTTATTCTGATGTCGAAGTCACCTGTGCCGTTCAATTCGATGTCGCGCGCTGTCTCGTCCCATGCTGCGATTCGGGCGCTGACGTCGGAGGACCCACGCGCGCGAGCCCTCTCTGCACTGACCTCCCTGGGGCACCACAAAAGCACAGCGAGCCACGATGCCGGGTAGCGTCGGACGGCTTTCACTCCGATGATCTGTCCAAGGTGAAGGACCGGAATCGCGGCGGAGGCGAACAGCTCATCCAAGTATGGTCGATCAACCAGATAACGATTTCCGTATCGCTCGTTCTCATAGATGACGAGGCCACGACGTACGAGGTCATCTACGGCTGCGGCAGTCGTGAACCGGTACCCGTATGTACGGCCACCGCCAACCTTGAGCCTCCGGTAATAGACGCATTCGGGGAACAGCCTCGTTAGCTCCTGTGTGATGGTGTCCTTACCACTAGCAGGAGGCCCGTAGAGAATTACACCCCGACTCACGGTCGAATCACCTGGTCAAGCAGCTCTGCCGCCTGCTGCTGCAATGGACGAGATTCTGCTGAATTATCAATAATCTGATGCTGAATGACTGGGCGAAATTCAATGTCCTTACCTGTCAGGTACTGTTCCCAATGGGCCAGCTTCCACGCATCCCGTGCTGCTCCCCGATGTCGCAAGTAGGTGCGCATGGTGTCTGCGTCGCAGCGCACCCACACCACGTAGAGCTCAGCACCCATGCTCGTCAGGTTCGCGCTCAGTCGATCACACCACGCCTGGTCGCCTAGCTCCCGGATAAAGGGTGCGGTCACGATGGATGAGTTCCCACACTGAGCGTTTTCGATCAACGTCGCGATGAGTGCGTTGTACTCAGCTGGCCGGATCACTGTCAGGTACAGCTCAGACTCGCGGTCGTGTGGGGACTCCCCCAAGGTCTCCAGGGCGGCCTCCACTACAGCGCGGGTAGTGGTGTCCTTGTCCAAGATTGGCCAACCCGTTTCGCGAGCGAGGATGCGTCCAAGCTCTGTCTTGCCGGAACCGGCGTACCCGCCGATGAGCACGACCTTGGGTGTTCTCGGCCGGCCATCGGGTCGCTTGGCCACGCCGGCCGGGTAGTTGACCAGGCGGCTCGAACGCGCACGGTTCAGCACCAAGCCCTCCTCCGCCAGCATCCCCATCGCGCGGTTGATCGTCGCCACGCTGGTGCCCCACTCGTCGGCGAGCGCACGCGTGCTCGGGAGCTGCTGACCGTGAGCCAACCGCCCGGACTCAATGTCGTTGCGGATGTTCCGGGCGATCACCAGCGCACTGGTCCCCCGCTGCAGGTTCTGCGGGCTCGCCGGAGTGGTCATGTCGTCCTCCAGATCGTTTCAGGCGCAATCCAGACTGTAACAGGCTCCGAACAGTTGTGCTCCAAACGAGTGATCTAGGCCCGCATCATCCCTGCTCAGGCAACCTCCCACCAACTTCCCTTGCCTGACCGGTTGACTCGCTCTGATTCGTACTGTTAGCTTCTGTTTCATTCAGATCGATGGTGATGTCGATCACAGATCGCAAGGAGGTGGTTGGGCTACTCGGCAAGGGGTCCCGCTCCCGGTAGTCGGGGTGTGAGGGCTTCGGGCCGTGGGGGTTGGTCTCCCCTGATTACTCGTTCTCGCGAGTGAGAGCTGCGAGCGGCACTCACGTGTCGTCAGGTGGTCGCTCCTAGTGCTGGGGCCAACGTGACCGGCGTGGCGCCATGTAGCCCGATGGGGAGCATGGCGTGAGACCTACGGGGAATCGTCTGGCAGCCACGTTCACCGCGTGAGATATGACTACCGGGAGCGGTAGTCCCATAGCGGATACTGTGCGCCTTTTTCGGGCGCATATACATCAATCTGGGGTGGCCTTTGTCTGTCGTGCCGCCCCGTTTCTCCCCGCCTTTGTTGGGGAGTATCCACGATGCCCACAGGCCGGTGTTGGCGCGGGTCATGTGGGCTGTTCACCGTGGTCGGGGGTGCGGCGCCTGCGGTGTTCGTGCCCCCGACCATTCCCCTATCGATGTCACGTCAACCGTTTTCGAGATTTTTCGATGTGGAGTGATGCGTCATGGCAAAAAACGAGACCGCCGCCCCGGTCGTGGCGTTGCTGCGCCTGGCGGAGGAGAAGGCGTGCACCGGGTATCTGGCGGCGCGGAAGGCACAGATGCGGCTGGGGGCGCGGGTGATGTCGCTGCGCCAGCTGGTCACCGAGCACCCCTCACGCACCGACTACCGGGCAGCGTGGAATGCGGCGGCACTGGCGTTCTACGACGCGGTGCAGCGCACCCGGCTGGCCTACGCCGCCTGGCACCGAGCACAGGTGCGTACCGACGCGAAGTGGACCGCCACGGAAAGCCGTGTGCGTACCTTCCAGCGTCTCGGAGCGTCGCCGCGTACGGCAGTGATCCGCAGCATTCCCAGCGCGGCCGTCTCGTGTGGTGAGGACGTGCCGGGTGGGGAGGCCGCGTGATGGATGTGAACGCGGCCTTGAGCGGCACAAAGCTGACCTGCCCGGCCTGCGGCAACAACTCTGCGTGGAACGGCGTGCAGATCACAACGGCCAGTTCACCACCCAGTGCGGCCGGCGGGTGAAGAAGTGACGCGCTGGTGGGGCGGCCCAGCGGCCAAGCAAGCCCGCCCCACCAGCTCCAACCCCAATCCCTCATGGAAAGGACCGGAGTCATGGGCTGGTTTACCACAGATCGCGACCATCCCACCTTGCGCACGAAGGCTAAGGAACACGCCAAGAAGAAGCGCCGCGAAGCGTGGGCCAGCACGGGCGGAGCGCTGTGCCTGGTCTGTGAGAAACCGATCGCGGCGCGGGCCAGCAAGGCCAACGTCCATCCCAAGTGCGCCCGCAACGCCTCGTGGCTGTGCTGAACCCGCACCCCATCTTCACTGACGTCCCTGATCTGGCATCGCCAACACTTCAAGGGAGAACAAGGAATGCGCACCCTCACCCACACCGACACCGGAACTGTCCGCCTGGAATTAGAGCTGAGCGTGGGAGTGATCGAGGTCTGCGCCGAGGACCGGGACCGCGCCGAGGTCACTCTCACCCCGGCCACCCCGGGCGACGAGGTCGCCGCTGAGTTGATTCGCCGTGCCCAGGTGCACCGTGACGGCTGGCGGATGATGGTGACCGTGCCCCGGCCGGCCAGTGCCGGCACCACCGTGATCCGGACCGGGGGCGGTGTTACCCAGACCTGCATCAACACCGGCGGCGGCATGGTCTTCCAGTCCGGTGGGCACACGATCATCAACGGTCACGTGATCAGCGGAAACACCAACACCACGCCGTCTGGCGGTGCGGTACGTGCGGTGGCCCGGGTGCCCCGGGGTTCCACGCTGGTGATCAGCACCGAGACCGCCTCGGCCTGGACCCACGGGGCACTGGAGCGAATCCAGTTCCGTTCCGAGTTCGGCAACCTCCGCGCGGCCAGCGCGGATGTCCTGAACGCCTCCACCGTCTCCGGCGACATCACCGCGCACGTGGCCGGTTCGGTGACGGTGCACACCACCTCCGGTGACGTCGAGCTGGGACCCACTCACGAGGCGTCGGTGACCACGGTGTCCGGCGATGTCGAGGTCACCGATCTGGGCGGCACCGCCCAGGCCATGACGGTCTCCGGCGACGTGCACATTCAGGCCATCGCCGACTCCCAGGTCACGGCCACCACGATCAGCGGGGACATCAGGGTCACCGCCGAGCCCGGTGTGTCGGTGCGCACCCGCACCCAGACCGTGTCCGGCCGCGTCCGCACCCCGGACCAGGCCGGTGCGTGATGGGCCGCCGGATCACGGTCGAGTTCACCGAGTTGCAGGCGCGGGTCATCGTGCGAGCGCTGCAGTTCGGGCTCCGTGTCGCCCACCGGTTCCCCGGTGGTCTGACCGAGGCGGAGCGCACCGCACTGATCAAGGCCAGTTCCAAGGTCAGCACCGCGCTGTTCTACGACCGCCGACACCCGCACTCTCCTGCCTCTGGCCCTGCGGTGTCAGTCCCGCCACGAACTCCCGCCGCCGGGCCGGGCTCCCCAACCACCAAACGAGCAGTGAGGAGGCAACGGTGACACACCGCTTACCGATCCTGACCACCGCGGCCGTGGCCGGCCTGCTGGTCGCGCTCACCGGTTGCCAGCCCCGCACCGGCACCGAGGCCGCACCGGACCGGGCCGGGTGGGTGGTCGCCGGCACCCCGGGCGAGCAGGTCGGCGCCCGTCACTGGCGGTCCGGTGCGGAGTCGGGGGACTCCGTGCTGTGTGTGCGGGCCGGCGCCCCGGTCGACCGTCATGGCCTGCACGACCCCGCCGACCAGAGGCGCGTCGTCGCCAGCTACGGCGCCCTGTTCACCGCCGGTCAGCCCTGCCCGCCCGGCCGGGAGGACACCCGCCTCAGCCCCGAGTTGGAGCGGGAGGCCCGCGGCGCGCTGCGGGACCCCCGCCCGCCGGTGTGGCAGCGGGTGTGTCAGGGCGGCCCGCACGACGGGTCCGAGATCGCCTACTACGACGCGGCACCCACCGACATGGCCGCCATGGAGCGCCTCTGCCCCACCGGCTAACCCCGCCCCGGAGACGCACGCACTCAGACCGGGCAACCCGCCGGGTCACGACACCAAGGAGATCACCATGGGTCTCTTCCGCAGCAAGCCCAGTAAGCCGAAGCCGGCGAGTGGCCGCACGTGGGTCGAGGTTCCCGTTTGCCCCACGATCCCGAACTGCCGGCACGAGCACTACTACGAAGAGCGCGACGGGAACGTGATGCGCGGCAACTGCAAGGACTGCCCCGCCACCTGGACGCGACCAGTTCGCTGATCCGCCAACAACAGGTCTGCTGCCCCGGCCCGGCGGTGTCAGTCCCGCCAAGAATTCCCGCCGCCCGGCCGGGCTCCCCAACCACGTGAACGAGTAATGAGGAGAACCACCATGTTCCAGGTCGACACCCATGCTGCACGAGCGGTGCTGGATTTCCTCGACAGCCATCCGCAGCTTCCCCGCATCGCGGCCATTGACCACCACTCGTATTCCCACCCACGAGACAGGCGCAGCTATCACGACCTGCAGATCGATGACGAGAGTATTGCGGCCGCGTTGGCGTGGCACGACGTCCTCACCGAGGTGAGGGTGGTACTCAACGACTACCCGGACAGCGGATCTGTCCACATCGGGCTGTACGGGTTGCTGCCCACCGGTCCCGGTGTGCACGTCTACGCCGCAGTGCGTGGTGACGAGCGGATCGCGTTGCTGCTTAACACCGATCTCCGGTTCATCTCCCACGGGTGCGAGGTTGACGTCAGCGTGCTGCGTCGGCTGACCGATGCGCGCGTGGCGGAAGCGGTGGCCTGATGGTGCACCTCCGCGTGGAGGGACGTCCCGACGAGATCGCGCATGCAGTGACGCTGTTGCGGTGCGTACTGCGCATCAGCTCAACCAGTCCCTTCTATCCCCACCGTCGGGATGGCGGGACCGGCCTGGTCTACCTCGATGCCGCTCCACTCCCTGCTCAGGAAGGGAAGGACTCGGCATGAAGTTCCTACGCCGCCTGCAAGACCGCGTCCTGACGACGCTGGACGAGTGGAGCACCTGCCACACCAGCAACCAGTAGCCACACCACCCTGGCCCTGCGGTGTCAGTCCCGCCAAGAACTCCCGCCGCCGGGCCGGGCTCCCCAACCACCAAACGAGCAGTGAGGACACCCATGTCTGTGATGCACATCGTCCCAAGCGTGCGCGCCACTCTCGCTGACCTCGGCCTGGCCAGCTACCGCACCTACTGCGGTGTGACGTTGACCCGAGGTGCGCAGAGGAACGCTCCAATGTGCCCGGCCTGCATGAAGAAGGCCGGGTGGAAGGACGACAAGCGCAAGCACTGAAGACCGAGCACCGGCCCGGCAGCCAGTTCTGCCATGGAATCCCGCCGCCGGGCCGGTCCCTGCCCCAGTGACTAGGGGAAAGGACTTTGCAATGGACACATTGACCACGATGCCGGTCGGGCTGGTCGAGGTGATGGTGCGCCGTGGTGACCGCATGGGGGCCATGCTCGGTGAACCGACCAGCTCACCCGGGTTGTTCATCGTTCCCGATCCGGGCAGCGACGGAGTGACCTGGACCGGGAATTTCTGCGTTGTGCACAGTGCTTCCGGTCACACCGCTGTCCGGCCGACCGCTCTGGCCTACGCCCGCGAAGTTGCCGAGCAGCTCGCTGAATCCGGCGTGGACTGGACCCGGCCACTGAAGGAACTGCACACGCGGGACGAGGCCAAGGACGCCTACCTGCGGGTAATGCTGGCGCTGGATGCCGCGGAGGACACGGGAACACCGCTGCGGTGGGCGCGACTGAGCTGGCGACAGCATCCGCCGTTGTACCGGATCCTCGGCGACCGGTACTACGACGATGTCGTCTTCCGTGGCTGGCCTGAGCTGGTGGACTGGCTGGACCAGCTGGTGGAGGACTACTGGTCGCCGAGCCCGACACCCACAGCCCGGGTGGTACGCGACACGAATCCCGCGTGGCAGCTGGTCTGCGCCGCACCCCTGTGCGGCCACCGTCGCCGTGAACCTGCCGCAGTGCACTTCACCACCGAGGACGGCGACGAGTTCGAAGGCATCACCTCCGAACGGCACGAGCTGGTCGAGGCCGCCGCCTATGAGGGATGGCGGGACGTCGACGGAGAGCACTGGATGTGCCCGCACTGCAGCGCGGCCCACCCCAAGCGCACCGAGTGGGAGCGCTGCTGACCATGGTTGCGCCTCGACCGATCACCGAAATCCTCACCGAAGTCCTGCGCAGCGTTCCCGCCGCCAACCCACCGCTGCAGGAACGCGTGGCCTGGCTACGCCGCAAGACCATCCTGCTCGAGGAGATCGCCCACCACGGGGGACCCGAGGCAGCTCCGGCCCTGGACCGCGCTGCCAACGCCCGGGCTGAGGCAGCCCGCATCCATCGAGTCAGCTTCCCCAAACCGTGAAAGGAGAACGCGACCGATCTTGGCGGCTACATGGCCGAGAGGAAGGCCGCGTTCTCCGGCTGAGTGCGCCCCGGCCCGGCGGTGTCAGTCCCGCCAAGAACTCCCGCCGCCGGGCCGGGCTCCCCAACCACCAACGAGCAGTGAGGAGAGCCCCATTATGTCTGCGCCGAACAGGGCGACACACCGCCCACCCGAACGGCAGCGCAGCGCCTACCCACCCCGCGTGGAGGACTTGGTGCCGCAGGCGCGGGGGCTGGCCGAGCAGTTGGGCCAGATCCCCTCCCGCAACCGGATCATGGAGGAGTTCCGGGTGGGTGCCCCGAAGGCGCGCGCTATCCGGGAGGCGCTGGTCGGCTCCGAGTTCGGCCCGGACTGTGCGCCCGAGCGGACCCGGCTGCGGGTGGTCGGCCAGCCCCACCCGGCCGAGCCGGAGCCGGGCACGGACCCGGGTCCCGACACCGTGGCCGAGACCGACGCCCCGGCCGCCGAACCCGCTCCGACGACCCCGCCGACCGGACCGGCCAGCAGCAGCGTGCCGGCGGAGCCGGCCCCGGTTCCCGGACCCATCCCTCAGCCGTCACATACCCCGAAGCGGGACGTGGAGGCGGCGCAGACCAGCACACCCGCAGACCCGGGCACGAACCCGAACACGACCGCCGGCCCGAACCCGGCAGAGGACCCGGGACCGCCGGTGGCGCGGTGGCCGGTGTTGTTGTTGGCCGCGCCCGCGTTCGTGGCGATCTGGTCGGGCTGGGTGGGTCTGGGTGCGCTGACCGGGTTCGGGGTGGTGCACCCGCTACCCGGGATCTGGGACAGCTTCACGCTCAACACCGCGATCACGTTGCCGATCGGGGTGGAGACCTACGCCGCCTACGCCCTGCGGATCTGGCTGGCTTCCCATGTGCCGGCCCGCGCCCGGCGGTTCGCCAAGTGGTCCGCGCTGGGCTCCCTGCTGCTGGGGATGCTCGGCCAGATCGCCTACCACCTGATGAAGGCCGCCGGCTACACCGCCGCACCCTGGCCCATCACCACCGCCGTGTCCTGCCTGCCGGTGGCCGTGCTCGGCATGGGCGCCGCACTGGCCCACCTCATGCACACCGACGAGACCCGGAAGGAGGAGAACTGATGTCGACCACAACCCCGGTGGCCACACCCGACCCGGACGAGCCGCAGGACCCCACGGGTGGGCGGGTGCTGGACTTCCCCGGGTCCATGCGGTCCCCGAACGGCACGGAGACTGACACTCCGCCTGCTGGCGGTGTGGACGGTGGCAGCCATTTCGAGGTCGAGTTGGACCCCGAACCGCAACCCGGCGGCGCCCCGGTGGACACGCCCGGCGCCACGCTGACCGACGCACGGCAAGGGAACACATCGGACGGTCGCCGCCCGGTGATCCCGGTGGCACTTCAGGGATGGGCCAACATCAAAGCCACCCTGTACGACGCCGCCCGCCAGGTGGGGCACCTGGCTGGCTACCACGCGGTGCGTATGCCGTGGTACGCCGTCCAGATGTGCTGGTGGGCAGTGGTCGGCGCGTTCCGGCTGGTGATCCGGCAACTGCGGTGGTGGTGGGTGACCGAGCAACACGCGCTACGCCAGCGCGCGGCCAGCGCTGATGACCCGATGGCCTGGCTGCGGTTACACCAGGAAGCCAAACGGACCCGCGTGTGGCGCGGCCTGGTGATCGCTGTCGAGGTGTTCGCGGTGGTGGTCGGTGCCCCGCTGCTGTGGGCGCAGGCGCCCTGGTGGGTGGTGGTCGCCGGGGGTGCGCTGGCCGTGGTGGGTCTGGCCCGCCTGGGTCGGCCCGTGGACCGACCGATCGTGTCCGCCGCGGTGGTCGCCGGCCGGCACCGCCGGTTGAACGCCGACATTGTGCTGCGCGCCTACTACGCCGCCGGTCTGGGACATCCGGACAAGCCCAATCAGCAGATCGGGTTTGGGTCCACCATGTCCCGCGACAAGACCGACACCGGGTCGCAGGTGGTCATCGATCTGCCCTACGGCAAGGGCTTCGACGACGCACTGAAGGCCAAGGGCGCCATCGCATCCGGGTTGGACGTGTCGATCAACCAGGTGTTCCTCACCCGCGATCCGTCGTCGCACCGCCGGCACACCCTGTTCGTGGCCGACCGGGACCCGCTGGCTCTTCCCGCCGGCCGCACACCGCTGGTCGACGGCAAGCTGCGGGACATCTGGAAGCCGGCACCGTTCGGGTTGGACGAACGCGGTCGCAAGGTCACGCTGCCGCTGATGTGGATCAGCGTCCTGGTGGGGGCGCAGCCCCGCAAGGGCAAGACGTTCTCCGCCCGCCTGTTGGCCCTGTATGCCGCGCTCGACCCCTACGTGCGGTTGATTGTGGTGGACGGCAAGAACTCCCCGGACTGGGACAAGTTCCGGCTGGTGGCGCACCGCGCGGTCTTCGGCACCGTGCCCAATAGCCGCGACACCGACCCGGTCACCCACCTACTGGAGGCGTTGCGGGAGATCAAACGCCACATCCAGGACGTCAACGAGTTGTTGTCCACGCTGCCGGTCACCGAGTGCCCAGAGGGCAAGCTCACCCCGCAGCTGGCACGCACGTATCCGCAGTTGCGGGTGTGGATGCTGGTCATGGAGGAGTTCCAGGTCTACTTCGAACTGGACGATCAGGACGTCAACAAGGAGATCGCCGCCCTGCTGTCGTTCATCATGGCCGTGGGCCCCTCCGCCGGGGTGATCATCCTGTCCTCCTCGCAGAAGCCCTCCGGTGTCGGCGCCGGGGATGTGTCCCGGCTGTTCAACCGCTACCGGGACAACCACGCCGTCCGGTTCGCCCTCAAGTGCGGCAACCGGACGGTGTCCGAAGCGGTGCTGGGCGGGGATGCCTACGCCGAAGGATTCGACGCCTCGGCGCTGCCCACGGGCGCGGCCTACCGGGGCGTGGGGATTCTGTACGGCGCCAGCGATGACACCCCGATCGTGCGCACGTATCTGGCCGACCACACCGACGCGGAAAAAATCCTGCTCGCGGCGCGGAAACACCGCCAGGCGGCCGGGACGCTGTCCGGGCTGGCGGCCGGGGAGGACCTCGACCGCGACACGCGGGACGTGCTGGCCGACGCCCGCGCGATGTTCAACCCCGGTGACAAGGGGTTGCAGTGGGAGGAGCTGGCCGCCCGCTTGGCCGACCGGATTCCCGAGCACTACGCCGAGATCACCGCCGAGGCCATCTCCGCCCAGCTGCGCGGTCTCCGGATACGCAGCGTAGACGTCAAGCGCCACGGCGCCGCCCGCAAGGGCTGCAAGGCCGAGGACCTCGACACCGCGCTCGCCGCCCGCGCCGCCAGCTAACCCGGTCGCGACGCTCCCGCGACCGGTCGCGCCTCCGCGACTCGACCCGCGACCGCCCTGGTCAGCACCAACACCGGACGGTCGCGGGTCGCGCCACCCCTGCCCACACCCCAGGAAACCCCGTGGGAGGCCCCCGTATGCCCCTCGTTGACGCGACCGCGACCCCCGGACACGGCGCCACCACCGCGCTCGCCCTCCTCACGATCATTATCACGCTGTGTTACCTCGGATTGTGTGCGGTCTGGCCGTTCCGCGCCTGCCGCCACTGCGGCGGCACCGGCCGCCGCAAGGGTCCCTTCGGCGGTATCCGCCTCTGCCGGCACTGCGACGGCACCGGACTCCGCCTCCGCACCGGCCGCCGCCTCCTCAACGCCACACGTCGCTGGCAACGCCGCCACCGCGATCCCGGCAGCACCCGCCAAGGCGACTCACCCCGCCGCATCTGAACCCCGCCCGATCCACGCAGGGAGGAACACCATGACCCGGGCACTGCCCACCGACGTGAACCAACTCCGCAACGCACTGCTGGACCTGCTCACCCAGGACGATCGATCCGCAGCCGCCCGCCCGGCCGTGCTGGCCGACATCGCCGCCGAGCGTCAGCGCCAGCACGCCGAGCACGGCGACCATGCCCCCGACTCCCCTCACATGACCGACCGGGACCGGTTCGCCGTGCTGGTCGAACAAGTCGGGGAAGTCGCGCAACAGCTCACCCCAAACGGCGGCGGCAACCCCTGGCGGCTGCGGGACGAACTGATCCAGGTCGCCGCCGTCACGCTCGCCTGGCTGGACCGCCTCGACGAACTCGACAGCATCCCCTTCTGACCGCCCACAAGCCCCGGGGCCAGCCATCGCCTTCCACCGCACGGCTGGCCCCGGGTGCCCCCCACCCGCATCGAGGGGAGGACACCCGCCATGCTCCCAGAACTCGCGGCGGTCGCCGCAACAGCCGGATGGGCGGCCACCACCGGCTACGCCGCCCACCTGCACCGCCAGTTACACACCGACGAACTGACCGGACTCGGTAACCGCCGTGCCTTGTACCGCCTGGCCCGGCGGGCCGCCCGCCGGCCGCGGCTGGTCGGGCTGCTGCTGGCCGACCTGGATGGCTTCAAGGCCATCAATGACACCTACGGCCACCCCTTCGGCAACCGGATCCTGGCCATGGTCGGCACCCGACTGGCCGAGATCTCCCGGCCCGGCGAAACCGCAATTCACCTCCACGGCGACGAGTTCGCCCTGTGGCTGGGCCGCCTCACCGGCCCCACCGACGTCGAGCAGCGCGCCCGCGACGTCACCACGGCGCTGGCCACGCCACTGTGGATCGACGGACACCGCATCACCACCAGCGCCAGCGTCGGACTTGCGCTCGGCCCGGCCTGCGCACCGCTGGCCGAGCTGCTGCGCGCGGCCGACACCCACCTGTATGCGGTCAAAGCCGCCCGACACGCGGCACTGCCGACGTTGCCGACCACCCCGGGCCGCATCCGCGACCAGCGCCCACCCGCCGGTGCCGCCTGATGAACCCCGGATATGAGGAGTCCCCCGTGAGCACGAACAGCCGCATCGAGTGGACCGACGCCACCTGGAACCCCGTGACCGGCTGCACCAAGGTCAGCGAGGGCTGCCGGAACTGCTACATCACTCGCACCCCACCGTTCCGCATGGAACACCGGGACTTCGACCAACCCGGCCCCGGCGGCACCACCGGGGTGAGGCTGCACCCCGAACGCCTCAACCAGCCGCTGCACTGGCGCACACCCCGCCGCGTCTTCGTCAACAGCCTGGCCGACCTGTTCCACGACGAGGTGCCCGACGAGTACATCGCCCGCGTGTTCGCTGTCATGGCTGCCACCCCGCAGCACACCTACCAGATCCTCACCAAGCGTCCCGCCCGGATGCGATCCCTGTTGGTCGACGAGTGCACGTGTGGCAACGGGCACGCACCGGGAGTGCATTTCCGGTCGGCAATGGACTGGGTAGCGACCCCGCACAACCCAGACCATGTGCCCGGTACAGCAGGAAAGAAGGTCTACTACGCGGGCTGGCCGCTGCCCAACGTGTGGCTGGGTGTCAGCGTCGAGAACCAGCAGTGGGCGGACATCCGTATCCCCGCCCTGCTGGACACGCCTGCCGCGGTGCGGTTCCTGTCCTGTGAGCCGCTGCTCGGCCCGGTGGATCTGTCGTCCTGGACCACCTGCGGGCACGAGAGCATGAGCGGCGGCGAAGGCCCCGTCGAGCTCCTCGGACGCTGGCCTCGCCGGTGGGTCTGTGACGGGTGCGCGGCCGTTCTGGACGACGACACAGGCACGACTCGGCCGGGTCTCTCGTGGGTCATTGCCGGCGGGGAGTCCGGGCCGGGGGCCCGGCCGATGCACCCGGACTGGGTGCGCTCGCTGCGCGACCAGTGCCAAGCCGCCGGGGTGCCGTTCTTCTTCAAGCAGTGGGGCGAGTGGGCACCCGAAGCCGTCTGCGCCACCGAGCACGGTGCCGCGAACGCCCGGTACCTGGAACGGGATGGCTCGACCCGACCCGCCCGCTGGGGTGCCCGCGGCAGCGCGATCACCGTCCAGCGCAACGGCAAACACCGCACCGGACGCAGGCTCGACGGCCGTACCCATGACGAGGTCCCAAAGGCGGTCGTGTCATGACCCCGTTTCTCGACATCGGATCAATCCTCAACGAGGAGTGGGTGGACCGCGCCATGTGTGCCCAGACCGACCCGGACGCCTTCTTCCCGGGGAAAGGCCAGAACGCCCGGCAGATCAAGCGTGTCTGTGCCCGCTGCGAGGTACGCGCCGAGTGCCTGGCCTACGCGCTCGAACACGATGAGCGCTACGGCATCTGGGGCGGACTGTCCGAACGCGAACGCCGCCGCCTCAAGAACCCGCCCCGGTAGCCCACCCCCGGTCTGACCACACCTGCCCGCCCGGCCCGTCGCGGCCGGGCGGGTTTTTCAGACCTCCATTCCCTTTGCCGTCCCGTGCTGTTGTTGGGAAGCCACCATGCCCCTGCCCCCACACCACCCTGCCCTCGACCCACTGGCCGCGGCCGGCGCCCTCCTCGGCCGCGGTGACCGTCCGCCCCTCTACGGCAGCCCGGAATGGGAGCAACTGTCCAGCACCGACCCACGCAAGTGGGCCGGGCTGCTGCTGGCCGCCGAGTGCTGGCGCCGGTTCTGGCACCCCGACATGGCCGCCCTGCGCGCCGACTGGTTCGACTGGGACCAGCGGCGCCGCTTCCGCGACACCGCCAACACGATCAGCGCCGTAATGCCCACCACGCTCGGACCTAGCTATGCCGAACTGGAACGCCGCCGACGGCTGGTGAGCCGCGTCCCCTGTGGCGTGCCGAACTGTGCCCAGGTTGTCGAGCTGGTCCACCCGCTGGCCGACAAGTACGCCGCACGCCTGCCCGACACCAGCTGGGCGCGCTGCGACATCCACGTCTGTGCTACCGACGTCGGGAGGGCGGCATGAGGGCCCCGTTTGCCTACTACGGCGGCAAGACCACGTTGGCTGACCGGATCGTGTCCCTGCTGCCGGCTCATGCGCACTATGTTGAGCCGTTCGCCGGAAGCTGCGCTGTCCTGCTGGCCAAGCCGCCGTCACGCATGGAGACGGTGAACGATCTGGACCACGACCTGATGACCTTCTGGAAGGTCTTGCGGGACCGACCCGCTCAACTGATCCGGGTCTGTGCCCTGACGCCGCACTCCCGCGCCGAACACCAGGCCGCATTCCACCCCACGACCGATGAGCTGGAGCGGGCCCGGCGGGTGTGGGTGCGCCTGACCCAAGGAAGGTCCGGCACGCTGCGCCGTACCGGGTGGCGCCACTACGTCAATCCGTCCGGCTCGTCCGCCTCGATGCCCAGCTACCTGGCTGGCTACGTGGAGCGGATGGCGGGTGTCGCCGAACGACTCTCGGCGGTGTCCTTGGAGTGTCGGCCCGCCCTGGAGGTCATCACCGCCTACGGTGCGCAACCTGACGCCCTGCTCTACGTCGATCCTCCCTATCTGGGCTGCACACGCACCAGCACCAACTACCAGTACGAGATGCCCAGCGAAACCGATCATTGTGCGCTGGCTGAGGCGTTGCGGGACTGTCGGGCCGCGGTGGTGCTCTCCGGCTATCCTTCGCCGCTCTACCAGCGGCTCTACGCCGACTGGCATGTCACCCGTATCCCCACCGCCACAGCCCAGGGTGGTGCTCGTAGCGAGCGCACCGAGGTGCTGTGGAGCAACCGACCCCTGGGTGACCAGCCTGACCTGTGGAGTTCCCGAGGGGAGGTGGCATGACGATGTCTGCGTCCACGCTGTTGGTTCAGATCGCGTGCGAGCAGTACCGATTCGGGATCAGCGACTCCGGTGAGACGTACGCCGTGCCGCGGGACGGCCCCCGGGTGGTGGTGATGCTGCGGGGCGGCAAGACCTCGCTGCGCAGTCAGCTGGCACGGGAGTTCTTCCAGCGTAACGGAAAGACAGCATCCGCTCAGGCACTGTCGGATGCACTCCTCGTTATCGAGGGAATGGCGCAGGACCAGAAGGAAACCCGACTCTATCTGCGGGTCGCCCGCGGCGAGGGCGCGGTGTGGCTCGATCTGGGCGACGACACCGGCCGCGCGGCGCGCGTCAGCCCGGAAGGGTGGGCCATCGAAGATTCCGCGCCGATGCTGTTCAAGCGCACCACGCTGAACAGCCCACTACCGGAACCCGTGCGCGGCGGAAGCCTGGCCGAGCTGTGGTCCTGGCTGAATGTCACCGAGCACGACCGGCCACTGGTGGCCGCGTGGCTGATCTCGGTGCTGTTCTGCGACATCCCACACCCGGTGTTGGGCATCTTCGGTGAGCAGGGCACCGGCAAAACCACCGCCGAGAAGGTGCTGGTGCAGCTACTCGACCCTGGCCCGGTACCCACCCGCAAACCGCCCCGGGATCTGGAGTCCTGGATGACCGCAGCGGCAGCATCGTGGGTGGTCGGGCTGGACAACCTGTCGGACATGCCCGCGTGGTTGTCGGATTCGCTGTGTCGGGCCGTCACCGGTGATGGCGACGTGCGCCGCAAGCTCTACACCGACAACGAGCTGGCCGTGTTCAGCGTGCGGCGCTGCATCGTGCTCAACGGGATCGACCTCGGTGCACTGCGCGGCGACCTCGCCGACCGGATGCTGCCCATCGAACTGCACCGCATCGATGAACAACACCGCCGCGAGGAAGAGGAATACTGGCCGGAGTGGACCAAAGTGCACCCCCGCATCCTCGGCGCACTGCTCGACCTGGCCGCCGCGGTCATGGGAGTTCTTCCCGCCATCCGCCTAACACGTAAACCACGTATGGCGGACTTCGCCCGCATCCTCGCCGCGGTAGACCAGATTCTCGGGACCCGAGGAATGGACCGGTTCACCGACAAACAGAAGTCCATGGCCACCGACTCACTGACCGGTGACCCGTTCATCACCGCCCTGCGGAACGCGATCACCGACACCTTCACCGGAACAGCATCCGAGATCCTGGCACTGCTCACTCCGGAAGAAGAGAAAGGACGCGTCCCGAAGGGATGGCCCACCACGCCGCGCCAGGTCACCCAGCGCCTGAAGCGGCAAGCCCCACCGATGCGCAAAGCCGGCTGGGACATCAGCGACGACGGTGGCGCCAACCGCGACAAGGTCGTGCGCTGGACCATCACCCCGCCCACCGAAGCGAGAGAGAGCCGGAATCAACCCCCGCAAGACCCGCAACCCCCGCAGCACGGCCGTGACCAGCACAAACGTACGCGGGAAGTGCGGGTCAACCGCGGGTCAGGATCCGGGTCACCGCAGGAGTTAGACCATCAACCCTCGCATCCGAACGACAGTGAAACCGCAGGTCACGAGGCCGGTGCGGGTCGTGCGGGTCTTACGGGTCACCCATCCCCGCCACCTCTTGCTCAGGACGAATCCCGGTGCTGCAACGGCGGCCCGACCACCCTGGCCTGCCAACTCTGCCGTCGGTCGCCGACCTACTGGCAGGCCGCCTCATAACCAGCTCCGGCTGTCCTACCACGACCAAGCACGGCCGAATTGGCAGTTCACCACGTGAAGAGGAGGAGAAGATGGGTCGCGCGCGCGAGCGACTAACGATTGCCGATGTGTGCGCGGATCTAGGTATTTCGCGCTCAACGTTCTATGACTGGCGTGTGAAGGGACGGGCTCCGCGTTGTATCAAGCTCCCCAACGGGGAGATTCGGATCAACCGGACCGAGTACGAACGCTGGCTGAGTGCGTTGCAGGAGGCTGCCTGATGGCCACCACCTACGACGTGCGTATCTGGAAGATGGACGTTTACAAGGGGAAGCGGGGAAATACCTACTATGTCCGTTGGCGAGTGGCCGGGAAGCCATGGAAGGAATCCTTTAAGTCCAGGGGATTGGCCGAGAGCTTCCGGTCCGACCTGATATCGGCCGCCGGGAAGGGGGAGGCGTTTGACGTCGAGTCCGGGCTTCCCGTGTCCATGCGGCGCCTCAACCAGGACATGAGTTGGTACGAGTTTGCGTGCACGTTCGTTGACATGCAGTGGCCGCGGGTGGCTGCGACGACTCGGCGGACGCACGCGGAAGCCCTGACTGCGGTGACGATGGCGCTGTTCACCACGGATCGGGGGAAGCCGGACGACAAGCTGATCCGCTCGGCGCTGTGCCGATGGGGGTTCAACACGGCCAAGCGGGACAGCCCGGACTGTCCGGAGGAGGTTCGGCGAACGCTGCGGTGGGTGGCAACACACACGCGGCCGGTGTCGTCGCTTGTCAGACCGGAGGCTCTGCGTTCGGTGTTGGACGGGTTGACGGTGAAGCTGGACGGGGGCCCGCGGGCGCCCAGCGTCGTCTCACGGTGGCGGAAGATCCTGAACCGGGCCGCGGAGTATGCGGTTGAGCTGAGGCTGTTGGAGCGTAATCCGGTTCCGTTGCTGAAGTGGCGGGCACCCAGGACGGTCCAGGTCGTCGACCGTCGGGTGGTGGCCAACCCGGTGCAGGCGCGGACACTGCTCCACGCGGTCGGAGAGCAGCCCGGCGGGAGACGGCTGGTGGCGTTCTTCGGGTGCCTGTACTTCGCCTTCCTGCGACCGGAGGAAGCCGTCAGCCTCAACAAGCGCAACCTGTCGCTGCCGCCGGCCGAGTGGGACGCCGAACGAGGCGAATGGGAGTTCCCGAAGGGAGTTGATGGATGGGGTCAACTCCACTTGGAGATGGCCGAGCCGTATGCGGGCAAGGACTGGACCGACACCGGCGCCAACCGGGACCGGCGGCAGCTCAAGCAACGGGCGGTAGGGGAGACACGGCCCGTGCCGTCTCCTCCTGAGCTCACGGTGTTGCTGCTGGATCACCTGCGCCTGTTCGGCACGGCGCCGGACGGGCGACTGTTCGTGGGAGAGCGCAACCGGCGGGAGCTGCCCAAGCTGACGATTGTCCGAGCCTGGCAGCGGGCACGGGAAGCAACATTCACGCCGGAGGTGCTCGCCTCACCGTTGGCGGGCACGCCGTACGACCTCCGGCACGCCGGGGTGTCGACCATGTTGAACGCCGGGGTGTCGCCGACCACGGTGGCCGAGTGGGCGGGGCACTCCGTCGAGGTGCTGTTGCGGATCTACGCGAAGTGCCTCGACGGCACGGACGTGTTGACCCGTCAGCGGGTTCAGGCCGCGCTCGGCCACCGGTCCGGCTGAAAACTTCGGCACGTATTCGGCACAGACAGCCGGACGATCACGGATCTGGCCGGACACGGCCGGACACAACAAAGAGCCCCCTGACCGCGTTCGCGCCGGTCAGGGGGCTCTTTGTGCTGGTTACGAAACGTGCCCCCGGCAGGATTCGAACCTGCGCACCCGCCTCCGGAGGGCGGTGCTCTATCCCCTGAGCTACGGGGGCCCATCGGTCGCGATCTCTCGCGGCGACGTGAGAAAGCTTAGCGCATCGATCGGCACGTCTCGCACACCCCTCCCCGCCGGGTATGCCGTCGCACTGCGTGATGGGGTATGCGCGAGGAGTGTGGCAAGGGGGGCTCCTGGGAAGGCTGGGTCAGGGGTAGCTGGAATGGGTGATTTTCGAGGTCAGGGGCTCGGGTGAGGGAAGGTCAAGTCCGTCGGTGAGGGCGAAGTGCCGATGGGTGGCCGAGCGGGGAGGGGTTGCCGAGTCTCGGAAACGGGCAGGTGGAGCGCGCCATCAGAGGCGCGATGTGACACAGGTCGCCCCTCGGTTGAATATATGCGCATCTCGCTATATGTTGGCCGCGGAAGGAGGCAGGATGGGTCAGGGACACGGACACGGACTGTCAGCCGCGGAAGCGGTCAGCGCGTCCGGGCGGTATCTCAACGGGCTGTGGATCGCGGCCGGGCTCGGCGCGGTGACGTTCGTGCTCCAGGTGACAGTGGGCTTGTCGACCTCGTCGCTGGCGTTGCTCTCGGACTCCGCGCACGTCTTCACCGACGTGTTCGGCGTGTCGATGGCGATCACCGCGATCCTGGTCGCCCGCCGGGTCGGCCGCGGCGCTGGCCGCACGTTCGGCATGTACCGGGGCGAGGTCCTTGCGGCCCTGGGCAACGCGTTCCTGCTCTTCGCCGTCGCCGGGTGGGTGCTCTACGAGGCTATCGGGCGTCTCGCGTCGCCGCCGGAGGTGCCGGGCTGGCCGGTGATCATCGTCGGCGCGATCGGCCTGTTCAACAACTTCCTGGCCTTCATGATGCTCCGCGAGGGTGCGAAGGAGAGCATCAACGTTCGCGGTGCCTACCTGGAGGTCATGGCCGACGTCCTGGGCTCGATCGGTGTCCTGGTCAGCGGTGCGGTCACGGTCCTCACCGGTTGGCGCTACACCGACACCGTCATCGGTGTCGCCATCGGCCTCTTCGTCCTACCCCGGGCGTTCGGGCTCGGTCGCCGCGCGTTGCGGATCCTGTTCCAGCACGCACCGGAGCAGATCGACGTCACCGTCCTGCAGACCGAGCTCGGCCAACTCGACGGCGTCACCGAGGTGCACGACCTCCACGTATGGACCCTGACATCCGGCATGGAGGTCGCCTCCGCGCACCTGACCACCCGGCCCGAAGCGGACACCGGCGCCGTACTGGTGGCGGCGCAGAAGATGCTTGCCGACCGCTACCACATCGAGCACGCCACGCTGCAGGTCGAGCCGGGCGATGCACCTACTCGCTGCCGCGAGCTTTCCTGGTGACGTAAGGGTTTTACCGGACAGGTAGCCGAAGTGCGGCGTGTGGCGCCCAGACGCCACACGCCGCATCCGTTTCCTGGTAGGAAAAGCGGCGGAAGCAAGCCGCTTTGCCCGAACCCCGCCCCACCGCCGCCCCGCGCTCGTAAACTGCGCCAAACGATGGGGGAGGCGGGAAGTGGCGGTCGTACGGACTCCACAGGTCGGCAACCCGGCCAGCATGCGCGAACTGAACCAACGCCTCGTGTGGGACCTGCTGCGAGCTCGAGGGGCAACCACCCGCCCCGCCATCGCCAAGGAGACGGGCCTGTCCAAACCCACGGTCGGCCAAGCACTCGTCGGCCTCGAGGAAGCCGGACTCGTACGCACCGCGGGCCAACACTCAACCGGTCCCGGCCGCTCCGCCGTGCTGTACGAGGCGGATCCGTCCGCCGGTCACGTGCTCGGCGTCGACATCGGCCGGGAACGGATCCGGCTCGCAGTGGCGGACCTGTCCGGCACGGTCGCCTCCCGCCTCGACGCACGCAACGGCTGCCACTCGGCCGATGCCCTGGTGCGGCTGGTCCGCGAGCTGGCCAACGGGGCGGTCGAGCGTGCCGGCCTGGCCCCCGGTGACGTGGTGACGACGGTGGTCGGGAGCCCGGGCGTGGTCGATCCGCGCAGCCGCGGGCTGCGATTCGCCCCGAACCTGCCCGGCTGGAGCCGAGCCGGCCTGCTGGACGAACTGACCGCGGTGCTCGGTGAGAACTTGGTCGTGGAGAACGACGCGAACCTGGCCGCGGTCGGGGAGCGGCAGCACGGGGCCGCACAAGGCGTCGACGACTTCGCCTATCTGGCCGTCGGCACCGGGCTCGGGATCGGGCTGGTGGCGGGCGGCGAGGTCTTCCGGGGCGCGCACGGCGCCGCCGGGGAGATCGGCTACCTGCCGTTCGGCGCCGGGATCGAGGAGCTGGTCACCGTCGATGGACCGGGAAACGAAGAACTGGCAACCACCGCGTCGGCCTCACCCAGGGAGCGCGGCCGGATGGAGGACGCCGCGGCCGCCGCGCCGTACTGGCCACCGCGCGGGAACTCGGTCTGACCGAGGCCCGCTCGGCCCGCGACGTCTTCACCTTGGCCAGGGCCGGGAACGAGCGCGCGTTGCAGGCCGTGCGCACCGAGGCAGCGCGCCTGGCCTACGTGGTGGCGGCGGTGACCGCAGTCGTCGATCCGGAGCTCGTCGTCCTGGGTGGCGGGGTCGGCGCGAACGCCGACCTGCTGCTGGAGCCGATGGGGGAGGCACTGCAGCGGTTGACGCCCCTGGCACCGCGTGTCGTAGCGGGTGCATTGGGCGCGGACGCCGAGCTGACCGGCGCGCTCGCGGTCGGCCTCCGGACAGCCGAGGACATCGTCTTCGCACACAGGCTCGCCGCGGCCCAGGCGAACGTCACCTGATCCCGCGAGGGTGCGCCCGCCTCGCCGACGCGTCGCCGGGCCCCGGGGCCGAACACCTGAATGGCCGCGTCATTGCTTCCCGTTGGTGACATTTGCCGGCAAACGCGGGAGTGACAGGCGTGGTCTTCACCCCAAAGGGTGGGCAGACTTTTTCTTGCTTTGGGCATAGCGTTACATCACCTCCTCCCTGGAGGGAGTCCTTTCCGTCGCATGGGTCAGCCGGGGAGACGGGGGAGGTGAACGCCTCCAAGGGGCCTGCCGCTGCCGGCCATGCGGTGATGGGGACGAGTTGCGGGACGGCACCGCGCCAGCCACACCTGTCGTCCCGCAGCGTGGTCTGGATCCAGTCGATCTTTCACTGACGTGCGGAGATCGTCGGAGGGCGCGGGGCGGACCGCGAGGAGGCGGGCGGCGACAAGGAGGCCGGTCAATACTGCGGCCGACTCCCCACACGCATTCCCGGCGAGCACATCGAGGTCCATGCCGGGCCGGAGTCGGTGGCCGGTCGTGGTTTTCCGGCCACCGTGCCGCCCTGGTCTCGTGTCCTCCAGGCGCTCTCCCCACGCGTAGTCACTCGATCTTGCGGTGTACGTCCGCCTTCGTCGACGGGCCGGGCTCTTGCTCGGCGATCCACGGCCCCGGCACCGACGCATCCAGCACACCCTCCTCCAGCCACGTGTAGCGGCCGGACAACACCTGCCTCGCCAGCTTCCGATCGCCGGTGTCGGTGTTCCGCCACAACCGCTCGAACAGCTCGTCGACCCGGACCCGTGCCTGCCGGCAGAACGCGTCGGCCAGCTCGTAGGCGGAGCGCCCGCGTTCGGGGTCGTCCCGGTGCTCCTGACGCAGGGCCTCGGCCCGCACGCAACTCGCGCTCATCGCGAACAGCTCCGCGCCGATGTCCACCACACGCCCCAAGAAGCCCTGCCGACGCTCCAGCCCACCCTGCCAGCGGGACATCGCGTAGAAGGTCTGCCGGGCCAGCCGCCGGCTGGCGCGCTCGACGTAACGCAGGTGCTTCGCCAACGGCCCGAAGTCGCCGAACCCGCCTGGAACCTGGCCCTTGCCGAGCACCAGCGTCGGCAACCACCGGGCGTAGAAACCGCCGGCCCGCGCCACGGCCTTCGCCTTGCGTGCGGTGTCCGCCTCGGGGTCGATGATGTCGCCGGCCACCGACAGGTGGGTGTCGACCGCCTCGCGTGCGATGAGCAGTCGCATGATCTCCGAGGAGCCCTCGAAGATCCGGTTGATCCGCAGGTCGCGCAGCAGCTGCTCGGCAGGGACACCGCGTTCCCCCCGCGCGGCCAGCGACTCGGCGGTCTCGTAGCCCCGGCCACCGCGGATCTGCACCAGCTCGTCCGCCACCAGCCAGGCCATCTCCGAGCCGTAGAGCTTGGCCAGCGCCGCCTCGATCCGGATGTCGTGGCCGCCGGCGTCGGCCAGTTCGCTGGACAGCTCCAGTACCGCGTCCAACGCGAACGTGGTGGCCGCGACGAAGGCGACCTTGCCAGCGATCGCCTCGTGCTCGCCGACCGGCCGTCCCCACTGGACACGCACGCCGGACCACTCGCGGGCGATCTTCAGGCACCACTTGGCGGCACCGGAACACAGCGCGGGCAGCGACAGCCGGCCGGTGTTCAGCGTTGTCAGCGCGATCTTGAGGCCCTGTCCCTCCTCGCCGACGCGGTTCTCGGCGGGGACGAAGACCCGGTGGAAGCGGGTGACGCCGTTCTCGATGCCGCGCAGCCCCATGAAGGCGTTGCGGTTCTCCACCGTGATCCCGGAGGAGTCCGCCTCCACCACGAAGGCGGTGATGCCACCCCGGTAGCCGGGACGGTCCGAACCGGCCGACCCCTGCTCCGGCCTGGGCACCCGGGCCATCACCACGAGCAGGTCGGCGACAACTCCGTTGGTCGTCCACAGCTTCACGCCGTCCAGCAGGTAGCCGGTGCCGTCCTCGGTCGGCGTGGCCGTCGTGGACAGCCGGGCCGGGTCGCTGCCCACGTCCGGTTCGGTGAGGAGGAACGCGCTGATGTCGGTTTGGGCGCACCGCGGCAGGAACTTCTGCTTCTGCTCGGGAGTACCGAACAGCTTCAGCGGCTGCGGAACGCCGATCGACTGGTGGGCCGACAGCAACGCGCCCAGCGCGGGGTGCGCCGAGCCGGCGATCATCAGGGCACGGTTGTAGTACACCTGGGACAGGCCGACACCGCCGTACTCGCGGTCGATCTTCATACCCAGCGTGCCGAGTTCCTTGAGGCCACGCACGACCTCGTCCGGGATGCGCGACTCGCGCTCGATGCGCAGGCCGTCCACCTCGGACTCGCAGAACCGGCGCAGCCGGTCCAGGAACTCCTCGCCGCGCTCGCGCTCGGCCGGGTCCCCGCCCTGCGGGTAGGGGTGGATGAGGTCGAGCCGAAGCCGGCCGAGGAAGAGCTCCTTGCCGAAGCTGGGCTGGCGCCACCGGGTCTCCCGCGCGGCCTCGGCCACCCGCCGGGCCTCACGCTCGTCGACCTGCACGTCGGGCTGCTGTTGTCCCTTGCGGGCTGGATCCACTGCGGTCATGGTTCACGACTCCCTGCCGCTGACGGATTCCTCGACGGTACTACTGGCCGGTAACCCCCGCGAGCCGCCGATTGCGCTACGCAGTGGGGCACTCCGCGGGAGGCTGGGTCAGGACGCGCGCATGGCCCAGCGTTCCCCGCTGTCCCGCATGCGAAACGTGAGAAGTTGTCGCCTGTGGGGTGTGGGGTCTCCGCCGATCCAGCGTATTCGTCACGCCAGCTCGGTGACGGGCGAAGCGAGCATCGCGACGAGGCGACGAGGCGCGCGGCGAAGCCCGGAACCGAGCAATCCCACGGACGAGCGACAGGTCAGTTGGGTGCCGGAAGCGGTTGGGCGCCGCGCTCGGCGAGCAGCTTCTTGAGCGTCTCGGCCTCCTGCGACTGCGTCTGCAGCATGCGGTCGGCGATGTTGCGCACCACGGGCTGGCCGGCGAGCTCGGCCGCGTACTCCATCATCGGCACGCCGCCCTGGTGGTGCCGCAACATCAGTTGCAGGAAGTAGGTGTCCAGCTCCTTGCCGGACAGGGAGCGGAGCCGGCCCAACTCCTCGGGGGTCGCCATGCCCGGCATCCTGCTCGCGGCCGCGTTCGGAGTCCCGGCGCCGTGCCCGTGCCCCGGGTCGTCGATCATCCACCGCATCGGCGGTCCGGTGGGCAGCTCCGACCGGTCCCACAGGCTGAGCCAGCCCTTCATTCGGCCGACCTGCTCCAGCTGGCTGGTCTCGATGTCGTAGGCGAGCTGGCGGATCGCCGGATCCTCGGTCCGTCCGCGCACCCAGCCCGCCATCTGCACGGCCTGCAAATGGTGGACGCTCATGTCCTGCGAGAACCCGACGTCGACGGAGCCCGCGCCCGGCCTGACCGACTCGATGTCGTCCCGGGCACCGAGCACCAGCCCGACGGCGGCGCCGAGCAACAACACCGCCAGCACTCCCGCCGTCACGACCAGCACCCGGGCGACACCACCGGAACGCTGTGGCGTCGTCTCGTCGTGGGTGTCCCAATGTTCGCCGCCCTCGGCGGTCATCGACCACCCTCCGGCTCGTCCATGCCGCCGCGGCCCCCAGCGGCCCCGCTCCCGGTCATCGGCACGGCGTCCGGGCCGGGCGGGGTCGGGTCGAACGGCGGCGGGTTGTCGGGGTCGAACTGGCCCGGGCCGAGCGCGTTGCAGGTGGCGCCGGTCTCCGGATAGGTGTACTGGTTCCGGCGCAACGAGCGCACGAACTGGTCGATCCGTTCGTCATCGGCGCTCTCCAGCTTCAGCTGGTGGCCCCAGGACTGCAGCGAGATCGGCTGGCCCAGCCCCGGGTACGGGGACATGACCATGAACGGCTGGCCCTCGGCCTTCCTGCGCAGCGTGTCGAGCGCGGCGCCCCGAACCTTCTCGGGGTCGTAGGCGATCCAGACCGCGCCGTGCTCCAGGGAGTGGACGAGGTTCTCCGTGCGGACCGGGTTGTCGTAGACCACGCCGTTGCAGGCGGCCCAGAAGCCGTCGTGCGGGCCACCGAACGGCGGGTTCTTGTCGTAGGCGACCCGTTGCGCGGGCGAGACGTGCTGGCCTTCCTTGTATTCCTGGACGACGACGCCCGGGATCTGTGTCGAGGGATCCTTGTTCTCCGACGAGGGCGTCCACTGCGCCAGCCTGGCCTCGCGGGCCTGGTTCTCCGAGTGCTGGTTGTAGACGTAACCGAAGATTCCGGCCGCGAAGACCAGGACGGCCACCACCGCGGCCACCGTGCCCCACGGCTTCGATCTCCGCGACGTCATCGCCGACCGCGCTTCACGCAGGGCTCTACTGCTCTTGTTCTTCTTGCTGCTGGGCATGGTCTGCTGGCCCTCGTTTCCACCCGCCGCCACTGTGCCCTGGCAAGTGTAGGCAGGCGACCTATCCCGTCAACGCTTCAACGATCGAGTCGCGAGTCGATCTCTCCGGTCGCCCGCAGTGACCTCGCGCACACGGTGTCCCAGGGGCCGGGAAGAGCACCGAACCGGTTCGGGAGCAGCGGGAACGTCCGCCTAGACTGCTTCGGGTGACTCCTGCCGCGCTCGCTGACCTGGTTCGTTCCACCGCCGTCGACGTCCTCGTCGCGCGAGGGCTGGACACCGCCGCGCTGCCGGCGACGGTGACGGTGGAGCGACCCCGGCACCCCGAGCACGGCGACTACGCCACCAACCTCGCCCTGCAGAGCGCCAAGAAGCTCGGGGTCAACCCCAGGGAGCTGGCCGGCTGGCTGGCCGAGGCGCTGTCCAGCCGCGAGGGCATCGCCTCCGCCGAGGTGGCCGGGCCCGGCTTCCTCAACCTGCGGCTGGCCGCCGACGCCCAGGGCCAGGTGGTGCGCGACATCCTCGTCAGGGGCGCCGACTACGGCCGCGGCGACCGCTACGCCGGGCTCAAGGTCAACCTGGAGTTCGTCTCCGCCAACCCCACCGGCCCCATCCACCTCGGCGGCACCAGGTGGGCCGCGGTCGGCGACGCCCTGGGCCGGGTGCTCACCGCCGAGGGCGCCGAGGTGACCCGGGAGTACTACTTCAACGACGCCGGCGCGCAGATCGACCGGTTCGTGCGCTCGCTGGTCGCCGCCGCCAAGGGCGAACCGATCCCGGAGGACGGCTACGGCGGCGCCTACATCGCCGACATCGCCGCCGAGGTCCTGCGGCGCGAGCCCAACGCGCTGGACCTGCCGGCCGAACAGCGGGACGAGACTTTCCGCCAGGTCGGCGTCGGGCTGATGTTCGCCCAGATCAAGCGGAGCCTGCACGAGTTCGGCACCGACTTCGACATCTACTTCCACGAGGACTCGCTGCACAAGTCCGGTGCGGTGGAGCAGGCGGTCGAGGAGCTGAAGAAGCACAACCACCTCTATCTCGCCGACGGCGCGTGGTGGCTGCGCTCGACCGAGTTCGGCGACGACAAGGACCGTGTCGTCATCAAGAGCGACGGTTCGCCGGCCTACATCGCCGGGGACATCGCCTACCTGCGGAACAAGCGCGAGCGCGGGTTCGACCTCTGCATCTACATGCTCGGCGCCGACCACCACGGCTACATCGCCCGGCTCAAGGCCGTCGCCGCGGCGTTCGACGACGACCCGAACGTCGTCGAGGTGCTCATCGGGCAGATGGTCAACCTGCTCAAGGACGGCAAGCCGGTCCGGATGAGCAAGCGCGCCGGAACGGTGGTCACCATGGAGGACCTGGTCGACGCGATCGGCGTGGACGCGGCGCGGTACGCGCTGATCCGGTCCTCGGTCGACTCCGCGCTCGACATCGACCTCGACGTGTGGACCAGGCGCACCAACGACAACCCCGTCTTCTACGTGCAGTACGCGCACGCCCGGTTGTCCTCGTTGCTGCGCCACGCCACCGATCTCGGCATTCCGACCGAGGTCGCGCCGGAGAACGTCGACTTCGGCCTGCTCACCCACGATCGGGAGGGCGACCTGATCCGGACGCTCGGCGAGTTCCCGCGCGTGGTGGCCGGCTCCGCCGAGCTGCGCGAGCCGCACCGCATCGCCCGGTACCTGGAGGAGCTGGCCAGCGCCTACCACAAGTTCTACGACTCCTGCCGGGTGTTGCCGCAGGGCGACGAGCCCGCCACACCGCTGACCACGGCGCGCCTGCAGCTGTGCGCCGCGGCGCGCCAGGTGCTGGCCAACGGCCTGGGCCTGCTCGGCGTGTCCGCACCGGAACGGATGTAGCGCCGGCCCGCCGACGAGTGGATGTGAGCTGACCGATGCGAGCGCACCCCGCAGGACCACGGCACGCGGACGTCCTCGTCCCCGCCAACACGGCGGGGCCGCCTCCGTCCACTTCGGACGAGCTAAACGAGCTGCATCCCCGGGTCTGGCCGCGCAGCGCCGAGCGGGATCCCGATGGCGTGCTGCGCATCGCTGACATCGACGTCCGCGATCTCGTCGAGGAGTACGGAACGCCGCTGTTCGTGTTGGACGAGGCGGACTTCCGGGCCCGGTGCCGCGAGCATGCCGAGGCGTTCGGTGATCCGGCGCTGGTGCACTACGCGTCGAAGGCGTTCCTGTCGGCCACGGTCGCGCGTTGGGTTGCGGAGGAAGGGCTTTCGCTGGACGTGGCCAGCGGTGGGGAGCTGGCGCTCGCGCTGCACGCCGGCTTCCCGGCCGAGCGGATCGCCCTGCACGGTAACAACAAGTCGCTCGACGAGCTCACCACCGCCGTGGAGTCCGGTGTGGGCGTGGTGGTACTCGATTCCTTCCTGGAGATCGCCCGGCTCGACCAGATCGCGCGGGACCGCGACGTGGTGCAGCCGGTGCTGGTGCGGGTCACGGTCGGCGTCGAGGCACACACCCACGAGTTCATCGCGACCGCCCACGAGGACCAGAAGTTCGGTTTCTCGCTCGCCGGCGGCGACGCCGCCGAGGCCGTGCGCCGCGTGCTCCGCTCACCCGGGCTCCGCCTGATCGGCCTGCACAGCCACATCGGATCGCAGATCTTCGACGCCGACGGGTTCGAGGTCGCCGCGCACCGGGTGGTGGGGCTGCTCGCCGCCATCCGCGACGAGCACGGCCCGGACACGGTCGCGCAGTTGTCCACAGTGGACCTCGGTGGGGGACTGGGCATTGCCTACACGGCCCAGGACGACCCGCCACCCTCCGCGGCCCTGGCCGAGCAGTTGCGGGCCATCGTGCGGCGCGAGTGCGCGGCCGCCGACCTGCCGGTGCCGCGGGTCGCGGTCGAGCCCGGGCGCGCCATCGCCGGCCCCGGCACCATCACCCTCTACGAGGTCGGCACCGTCAAGGACGTCGTCCTCGGGGGCGGCGCCCGCCGCCGTTACGTCTCGGTCGACGGGGGCATGAGCGACAACATCCGCACCGCCCTCTACGACGCCGTCTACGACTGCCGTCTGGTGTCGCGGGCGGCCGGGGACGACACTGGTGCCGCGCTCAGCCGCGTGGTGGGCAAGCACTGCGAGTCCGGTGACGTGGTCGTCCGGGACTGCTGGCTGCCGGCCGACGTGGCACCGGGGGACCTGGTGGCCGTGGCCGCCACCGGCGCCTACTGCTACTCGATGTCCAGCCGGTACAACCTGCTGCCGCGCCCGGCGGTGGTGGCCGTCAGCGACGGCAAGCCCCGCCTGCTGCTGCGGCGGGAGACCGTCGAGGACCTGCTGCGCCTGGAGGTGCCGTGACAGTTCAGCTGAGGCCGGAGGCGAAACCGGTGCGGGTGGCGTTGCTCGGGTGCGGCACGGTGGGCACCGAGGTGGTGCGCCTGCTGCACGAGCAGGCCGACGACCTGGCCGCCCGGGTCGGTGCCCCGGTGGAGCTGGCCGGCGTCGCCGTGCGCCGCCCGCACAAGCACCACGACGTCCCGGCGGAGCTGCTGACCACGGACGCCGCCGGCCTGATCGCCTCCGACGTCGACGTCGTCGTGGAGGTCATCGGCGGAATCGAGCCCGCCCGCACCCTGCTGCTCGACGCGTTGCGCGCCGGCCGGTCGGTGGTCACCGCGAACAAGGCGCTGCTCGCCGAGCACGGCGCCGAGCTGTTCGAGGCCGCCGACGCCGCCGGGGCCGACCTGTACTTCGAGGCCGCCGTCGCCGGCGCGATCCCGCTGCTGCGCCCGCTGCGCGAGTCCCTGGCCGGGGACCGGATCACCCGCGTCATGGGAATCGTCAACGGCACCACCAACTTCATCCTCTCCGCCATGGACGGCACCGGCGCCAGTTACGCCGAGACGCTGGAGGAGGCCACCCAGCTCGGCTACGCCGAGGCCGACCCCACCGCCGACGTCGACGGGTTCGACGCCGCGGCCAAGGCCGCGATCCTGGCCTCGCTCGCCTTCCACACCCGGGTCACCGCGGCGGACGTGTACCGGGAGGGCATTGCCGCGGTCAGCGCCGCCGACGTCGCCGCCGCCCGCGAGCTGGGCCGCACCGTCAAGCTGCTCGCCATCTGCGAGCGCGAGGCCGACGACGAGGGCGAGGCCGTCTCGGTGCGGGTGCATCCGGCGATGATCCCGCGCAGCCACCCGCTGGCCGGCGTCAACGGCGCGTTCAACGCGGTGTTCGTGGAGGCCGACGCGGCCGGCCAGCTCATGTTCTACGGCCAGGGTGCGGGCGGGGCACCCACGGCGAGCGCGGTGCTCGGCGACCTGGTCGCGGTCGCCCGCAACCGGGTGATGGGCGGCCGCGGGCCGCGCGAGTCCGCCTACGCCGACCTGCCGGTCCGCCCCATGGGCCGCACCCCGACCCGCTACCACATCAGCCTGGACGTCGCCGACCGCTCCGGCGTGCTCTCGCAGGTCGCGGCGGTGTTCGCGGAGCACGACGTGAGCATCGCCGTGGTGCGGCAGGAGGGCCGCGGCGCGGACGCCAGCCTGGTCGTCGTCACGCATTCCGCACCCGATGCCGCGCTGCGCTCCACCGTGGACAAGATCGCCGGACTGCCCGTGGTGCGCGAGGTGGTCAGCGTGATGCGTGTCGAAGGAGAGGAACTATGACCTCGGCGCCCACCCCGACGCGTGCCAGCTGGCCCGGCGTCGTCGAGGCATACCGGGACCGGATCGCGCTGCCCGCCGACGCGCGCGTGGTCACCCTCCACGAGGGCGACACCCCACTCGTGCCCGCCCAGCACCTTTCCGAGCTGACCGGCTGCCAGGTCCTGCTCAAGGTGGAGGGCGCCAACCCCACCGGCTCGTTCAAGGACCGCGGCATGACCGCGGCCATCAGCGCCGCCCTCGCCACCGGCAGCAAGGCGGTCATCTGCGCCTCCACCGGCAACACCTCCGCCTCGGCCGCCGCCTACGCCGCCCGCGGCGGGCTGACCTCGGCGGTTCTGGTGCCGCGCGGCAAGATCGCGCTGGGCAAGCTTGCCCAGGCCGTCGCGCACGGCGCCCGCATCCTGCAGGTCGACGGCAACTTCGACGACTGCCTGGAGCTGGCCCGCAAGACCGCTGCCGAGCACCCGGTGACCCTGGTCAACTCGGTCAACCCGGCCCGGCTGGAGGGCCAGAAGACCGCGGCGTTCGAGGTCTGCGACGCGCTCGGCCGCGCCCCGGACGTGCACTGCCTGCCCGTGGGCAACGCCGGCAACATCACCGCCTACTGGCGGGGCTACCGGGAGTACGCCGCCGACGGTGTGGTGCCCGCCACCCCGCGCATGGTCGGCTTCCAGGCCGCCGGTGCCGCCCCGCTGGTGCACGGCCGGCCGGTGGCCGAGCCGGAGACCATCGCCACCGCGATCCGGATCGGCAGCCCCGCCTCCTGGGGGGGCGCCGTGGCCGCGCGCGACGAGTCCGGCGGCCTGTTCGACGCCGTCACCGACGAGCAGATCCTGGCCGCCTACCGGCTGCTCGCCGGCCGGGAGGGCGTGTTCGTCGAGCCGGCCTCGGCGGCCAGCGTCGCCGGCCTGCTCGTCACCGCGGCCGACGGCCGGCTGCCGGCCGGCTCGCTGGTGGTGTGCACGGTCACCGGGCACGGGCTGAAGGACCCGGACACCGCCCTGCTGGGCATGCCCGAGGTGGAGCCGCTGCCGGTGGACCCGACGGCGGTCGCCACCGCCCTGGAGCTGGCGTGACCGGCGCCGTAGGCTACGCCGTTCGGGTGACCGTGCCCGCCTCCACCGCCAACCTGGGCTCCGGATTCGACACCTTGGGAATGGCGCTGGGGCTGCACGACGTTGTCGAGGTCGAGGCAACCCGCTCGGGCCTGGTCATTGAGGTGACCGGCCAGGGAGCCGGGCAGGTGCCCACCGATGAGCGTCACCTCGTGGTGCGCGCCCTGTGCGCGGCCTGGGAGACGCTCGGGACCAGCCCGGCCGGCCTGCGCCTGCGGTGTCACAACGCGATCCCGCACTCGCGGGGGCTCGGCTCGTCGGCCGCGGCCGCGGTCGCCGGAGTGGCGGCCGCCTACACGCTGCACGCTGCTACCGAGGGTCGGGAGCCCGACCTGGGCGATCCCCGCGCACTGCAGGTGGCGGCCAGCCTCGAGGGGCACGCGGACAACGCGGCCGCCAGCCTGTACGGCGGGCTGGTGGTGGCGTGGTCGGAGGTCGGTGAGGAACCTCTCGACGCCACGCCGCGGTATTCGGCGGTACGGCTGGAACCGTATCCCGACCTCGCGCCGGTGGCGCTGGTTCCGGAGGTGGAGTCGGCCACGTCGACGACGCGCGGCCTGCTTCCGGACCACGTGCCGCACGCCGACGCCGCGTTCGCCGCGAGCCGGGCCGCGCTGGCCGTATACGCCCTGACGACGGATCCCGACCGGCTGCTGGCGGCCACCGAGGATCGCCTGCACCAGGACTACCGGGAGCCGGCGTGGCCGGAGAGCATGCGGCTGGTCCGCGAGCTGCGCGCGTACGGGGTTCCGGCCGCCATCTCCGGCGCCGGGCCGACCGTGCTCGCGTTTCCGCTCGGTGGGGTCCTGCCGGGTGATGTCGACACCGCGGGCTTCGCGGTGGTCACGCTTCCGGTCGACCGGACCGGGGTGCGGGTCCAGCGGCTGGCCTGACACCGCTCGGTGACGGGCGGAGCGAGCATCGCGGCGCGCCGGTAAGGCGCGCAGCGAAGCCCGGAGGCGCGCAATTCAACACAGTGCGGTGACGGGCGAAGCGAGCGAGTAATCCGACACAGCGGCGCCGCGGCCGCTGGGCCGGCGGCGGGACAGTGGTGGGCGGGTTGTCCAGCGGGGGCCTCACGGGCACCCCGAACGGGCGTGCACCGGTCCGACCAGCCCGCTCGCGCCGGTGCGAGCGGGAATGGTTCGGTTCGGCGAGTTGGGTGGGGGGTTGTTGCACCGCCGGGAGCGGACGTCTACCCTCGGGGGCGATCAGTCACCGCGCGCACGGGCGCCGGTGCCGTCTCCGGGCAATCGTTCCCGGGTCGCATCCCCTGTTGCGAGTCGATCCCACGCCGAGCGGGCGCTGGGGTTGTCAGCGGATACCCGAACCGCCGTGGTGGCCGATGTGCAAGTCCCGTGCCGGCGGTCCCCGTCGTCAGTGCAACCCGTGCTACGTCGAGGTCCGCCTCCACCGGACGATGTGTCGCCCGCGTTCCGTCGGGCGACAGGTCCGCTGGTCCCGCGTAGGAGGCGCGGACCGGTCAGGAAGGACATTCGTGAGCGACACCAATCTGTTGAGCAGCGAGGCGCCGAGCGCCACCCATCAGGAGGGCTCGTCGGGCCCGTCGAAGAACGGCACCGCGTCGCGTCGCCGTGGCCTGTCCGGCATGGTGCTCGCCGAACTGCGCGCGCTGGCCAAGGAGTTGGGCATCCCCAACACCACCGGCATGCGCAAGGGCGACCTCATCGCTGCCATCAAGGAGCGGCAGGGCGGCGGGTCGCCGGGCCGCGGCCGGCGGTCGGAGTCCGAGGCCGCGCAGCTGCCGCTGACCGGCACCGAGGAGGCCGGGCAGCCCACGGGCGAGCCGGCCGGTGCCGCCACCGGCGCCGAGCAGGCCGAGTCGGCCGCCGGCGCGGAGGAGCCCGCGCGTCGTGGCCGTCGCCGCCGCGCGGCCAGCCGGCCCGCCGGGAGCCCCGCCGCCGAGGGCGCGGAGCAGCCGGCCGAGCAGGGCGGTGACCGGGCCGCCGCGGACAAGCCCGCGGACCGCGTCGCCGAGCGCACCGAGCGGGAGGGCGCGGAGCAGCGCCCGGACCGCCGGGAGCAGCAGCGCGGGGACCGTGGCGAGCGCGGCGGCAGGGGCGAGCAGGGCCAGCAGGCCCGCCGTGACGAGGACGAGGACGAGGGGGGCGGCCGCCGTCGCGGGCGCCGCTTCCGCGACCGGCGCCGCAACCGTGGCCGCGGTGAGGGCGGCGGCGAGCCGGAGATCCGCGAGGACGACGTGCTGCTGCCGGTGGCCGGCGTGCTGGACGTGCTGGAGAACTACGCGTTCGTCCGCACCTCGGGCTACCTGGCCGGGCCGAACGACGTCTACGTGTCGCTGTCGCTGGTCCGCAAGTATGGGCTGCGGCGCGGTGACGCGATCACCGGCGTCGTGCGGCAGCCGCGCGAGGGCGAGCAGCAGCGGCAGAAGTTCAACCCGCTGGTCCGTGTCGACTCCATCAACGGGCTCGACCCGGAGCAGGCGCGCGGCCGCGCGGAGTTCCACAAGCTGACCCCGCTCTACCCGAACGAGCGGCTGCGCCTGGAGACCGAGCCGCACCTGCTCACCACACGGGTGATCGACCTGGTCATGCCGATCGGTAAGGGGCAGCGTGCGTTGATCGTCTCCCCGCCGAAGGCCGGTAAGACCTCGGTGCTGCAGTCGATCGCCAACGCGGTCACCAAGAACAACCCCGAGTGCTGGCTGATGGTCGTCCTGGTGGACGAGCGGCCCGAGGAGGTCACCGACATGCAGCGCTCGGTGAAGGGCGAGGTCATCGCCTCGACCTTCGACCGGCCGCCGTCGGATCACACCACGGTCGCCGAGCTGTCCATCGAGCGTGCCAAACGACTGGTCGAGATGGGCCATGACGTGGTCGTGCTGCTCGACTCGATCACCCGGCTGGGCCGGGCCTACAACCTGGCGGCACCGGCGTCCGGTCGCATCCTGTCCGGTGGTGTGGACTCCACCGCCCTGTACCCGCCGAAGCGGTTCCTGGGCGCGGCCCGCAACATCGAGAACGGCGGCTCGCTGACCATCTTCGCCACCGCGTTGGTGGAGACCGGGTCGACCATGGATACCGTGATCTTCGAGGAGTTCAAGGGCACCGGCAACGCCGAGCTCAAGCTGGACCGCAAGATCGCCGACCGGCGGGTCTTCCCGGCGGTGGACGTCAACCCGTCCAGCACCCGGAAGGAGGAGCTGCTGCTCTCGCCGGACGAGCTGGCCGTCACCCACAAGCTGCGTCGGGTGCTGCAGGCCCTGGACAGCCAGCAGGCCATCGACCTGCTGCTCGACCGGTTGCGCAAGACGCGCACCAACATCGAGTTCCTCATGCAGGTGGCCAAGACCACGCCGGGCGCGGACAACGAGTGACGACTGCGTCGCGGTACGGGCGGGGTGGTTCCCACACGGGAGCCACCCCGTCCGGCTTTTGCGCGCTGGAAACCGCTTCGGCGGTGGACGATCCGTGGGACACCTGTTCAACGTCCCTCCCACCGAGAAGACAGCGGCTTGACGTTCCGCCACGGCTCAAGCCGGAGTTCCGGCCCGGTATTCGGGAGAGGTTGGTGCGGCGGGAGCACGTTCTACGCTCCCGTTGGGCTTTTTCTTGCGTCAGTGATGATTCGCGGGTTGATCGCGGTCGCCGAGTGGTGTTGGCAGGCGGGGTGTTGGGTCCCCCGGCGTTCGGCATTCGGGGCTTTCCGAGCCGAGGTGGGAGAGTCGGGCAAGACGGTCCACGCTGCGTCGCAGCGGCCGGGTTCAGCGGTGCTGGTTGCCGGTAGTGGCAAGGGAAAGCGGTACCGTGGCGAGGAGCCTGGCACATCCCAGCCCGGGGTTGCCGGCTCGCTGGCGCCGCGGTGTCTCGTTATGTCCCTGGCGGGACGGAATGTCCCTGGTGGGACGGAGAGGGGCGCTACCCGGCTCGCGAGGCGCCGCAAAGACGCTGGGCGGGGACTTCGGCGAGCAGATCGACCGGAGGACGGAGCACGGACCGGAGTCCTCGGTCAGAGCTGTCGATCAGCCCGAGAAGACGTAGCGGACATGAGCCGTGACGCGGCCGTCCGGGTGTCGTGGCCTCCTGGATCGCAGGTCACCGCGGCGGGGCCGCAGCCTCTCGGGCGGGACCGACCCCGCGCCTCCGGGGACTTCCCACTCGCTCAGAGGCGGTAGACGGGGGTGGACGAGGGGCGGGGGCGCAGGCACGACTGGCGCTGGGTGCGACGCAGCATCCGCATCAGCGCGACCGCGGCGGGCGCACCCAGCCCGGCCACCACCGGGGCCGGCAGGGTCATGCCGTCCACGGCGATCCCCAGCAGCCCGAGCCCGGCCAGGTACGGCCACCGCAGCCCGTGACGCTGCCAGTCCGCCCGCCACTCCACCTCGTCGGAGTTGGCCAGCCCCACCGCGACTCCGGCGCCGAACAACGCGCCGTACACCTCGACCTGCCACCCCAGGGCCATGAAGGGGACCGCGGCGACCCCGAGGGCGGCCGCCACGAAGAGCAGGGGCAGCAACAGCCAGGTTGACACCCGCAGTTGCCGACCGGTCGCGCAGAGCACGGGGCCAGCATGGAGCGTTCCCGCTGGTCCGCCAACCGAAGAACGGTGACCGGTGACGCTTGGGCGCCGAACGGACGATCACGCGCGCCGAACGGTCGGTGACCGTCGAGTAGTGGTTCGAGTCAACCGTTCGGCCCAACGCGCTGGTCGTTCGGTGACCGGACCGGCCGCCACGGCGACCGGCGTCGCAACATCAGCACCGTCCCCGGGAGCACCGCCGCGAGCAGGCCCGACACCAGCATGGCCGGGACGCCGGCCACCGGAACCGGCCACGCCACTGGCAGCGCCATGCCCACGGCCAGCAGGACCACCGGGACACCCCACCGGACCAGTAGCCGGTACCGCGGTCGGCCCAGCGCGGGTGCCCGCAGCAGGAGGAGGGTCCCGCAGCCGCCGCTGAACACGATGGTCCCCAGCTCCGCCGGGGCCCAGCCGAGCAGCTCCGTGCAGCTCACGTGCAGGAACAGCGGCAGGTCCATGGCCAACAGCACGAGCAGCGCCCACGGCAGGGGCGGGATCTGGGTGCCGGCGGTGCCGAGGCGTCCCGACACGAGGGGCGGATGAGCATCATCGGTCGGGAACAGGACGTCGAGTAGGCCCGAGCCCGAGCGGTCCGACCCGCGAGGTGGCGGGCTGTGGTGAGCGTCGTCACCCGGTGGTAGAGCACCGGGCGAGCCCCAGGCCGAGGGGTCGGTCGCAGTCATGATCAACAGGCTAGATCCGGGGGAACAGCGGACCACCCAGGTGCGTTTCAGCCGAGGTCAGCCCGTCTGGCAGACTGGACAGTCGAGTCCGGCACCGGTTCACCCCCGCCGCGAACGGCCCGGGGGACCCGGCGGCCACCGAACGAGATAGGGACGAGACACGTGAAGAGCGGTATCCACCCCGAGTACGTGGTCACCCAGGTGACCTGCGGCTGCGGCAACACCTTCACCACCCGCAGCACGAAGAGGACCGGCCAGATCCACGTCGAGGTCTGCTCCAACTGCCACCCGTTCTACACGGGCAAGCAGAAGATCCTCGACACCGGCGGCCGGGTGGCCCGCTTCGAGGCCCGCTACGGCAAGCGGAACAAGAAGTAGCTTCGGCAACGGCGCCCGCCCGGGCTTCCCGGGCGGGCGCCGTCGTCGTGTCCGGGGCCACACCTTGCCCCGTCTCGTCGTCGAAGGGAGGTGCGCGCGACATGTCGAGTAAGGCGGCGGCCGCGCATGCGGCGGCCAGGTCGGCCGATACCGCAACGATCGCCCGGCTGTTCGAGGAGTACGCGGAGCTGGAGCGGCAGCTGGCCGATCCGGCGGTGCACGCCGAGGCGGGCCGTACCCGCAAGCTGGGCCGCCGATACGCCGAGCTGACCCCCCTCGTCCGCACCGCCCGCGAGCTGGAGCAGGCCCGGGCCGACCTGGCCGCCGCCCGCGAGCTGGCCGCCGAGGACCCGGCGTTCGCCGCCGAGGCCGAGCAGCTGGCCGCGGCCGTGCCCGCGCTGCAGACCCGGCTCACCGAGCTGCTGCTGCCGCGGGACCCGCACGACGGCTCCGACGTCATCATGGAGATCAAGTCCGGTGAGGGCGGCGAGGAGTCCGCCCTGTTCGCCGGGGACCTGCTGCGCATGTACACCCGCTACGCCGAGCGGCGCGGCTGGAAGGTCGAGGTGCTCGGCTCGGTGGAGTCCGAGCTGGGCGGCTACAAGGACGTCACGGTGGCCGTCAAGGGCCGCGCCGACGTCCCGCCCGACCAGGGTGTGTGGGCCCGGCTGAAGTTCGAGGGCGGCGTGCACCGCGTGCAGCGGGTGCCGGTCACCGAGTCGCAGGGCCGCATCCACACCTCGGCCGCGGGCGTGCTGGTCTACCCCGAGCCCGACGACGTCGAGGTCGAGATCGACGACAGGGACCTGCGGATCGACGTGTTCCGCTCCTCCGGCCACGGCGGACAGAGCGTGAACACCACCGACTCCGCGGTGCGCATCACCCACCTGCCCACCGGAGTCGTCGTCAGCTGCCAGAACGAGCGCAGCCAGCTGCAGAACAAGGCGCGCGCCATGGAGGTGCTGCGGGCCCGGCTGCTGGCCATGGCCGAGGAGGAGGCCGAGCGGCAGGCCGCGGACGCCCGCCGCAGCCAGGTGCGCACCGTGGACCGCTCCGAGCGCGTGCGCACCTACAACTTCCCGGAGAACCGGATCTCCGACCACCGGGTCAACTACAAGGCGTACAACCTCGACCAGGTGCTCGACGGTGACCTCGATGGAGTGTTGGACGCCCTTGCCACGGCCGACCGTACGGAGCGGCTCGCCGCCGCGGGCCGGGTGAACGCCTAACTTTGTCTGATATGACGAGACAGCCGCTCCGCCTGGCCGTGCAGGAGGCCGAACGGATGCTCGCCGCGGCCGGGGTGGACAGTCCCCGGGCCGACGCCGAGCTGCTGGCCGCGCACGTGCTCGGGGTCGAGCGGAGCCGGCTGCCGTTCGTCCCGCTGGTCGACATTCCCGTCATCGCGGAGCTGCGGAAGCTGGTCGAGCGGCGCGCCAAGCGGGAGCCGTTGCAGTACCTGTTGGGCACCGCGGTAATGGGTGGTGTCACGGTCGCGGTGGGGCCCGGGGTGTTCGTCCCCCGCCCGGAGACCGAGTTGCTGCTCGCCTGGGGCCTGTCGACACTGGAACGCACCGCGAAGCCGGTGGTTGTCGACCTGTGCACCGGCTCGGCCGCGCTCGCGCTCGCGGTGGCCGACGCCCGCCCGGACGCCGTGGTGCACGCGGTCGAGCGGGACCGGGGGGCCCTGGTGTGGGCCCGGCGCAACGCCAACGCACGGGCGGACGCCGGGGACACCCCGATCCGCCTGCACGCCGGCGACGTGGCGGACCGGACGCTGCTGGACGACCTCGACGGCACCGTCGATCTCGTCCTGTCCAACCCGCCTTACGTGCCGGAAGGCAGCCCGGTGTCGCCCGAGGTGGCCGACTACGACCCGTACCACGCCGTCTTCGCGCCCGGCGACGGCCTCGAGGTGATCCGAAAGGTCGTCGACTGCGCCGCACGGCTGCTCCGGCCGGGCGGCGCCGTGGCCATCGAGCACGACGACACCCAGGGCGAGAGTGCTCCCGCACTGCTTTCGACCCGCCGTGTACTCACCGACGTCCAGGATCACCGCGACCTCGCCGGGCGGCCGCGTTTCGTCACCGCACTCCGCGCACGGTCCTGACCCGCACGGTGACCACGGCGCTCGCCGTGAGCAGGATCAGCGCGACCGCGGCGTCACTGGCCAGCCGATCCGGGAGGTCGGGCGCGGAGCCGCCGGTCAGCAGTAGGCGCACGGAGGTGTTGACCGGCGGCAGGTTGCGCAGGAAGGCCAGCGCCAGGACGAGGACCAGTCCCGCTGCCAGTGCGGTTCCCGGGCGGCGGATCAGGGGCCGGGAACAGAGGAGGCCGGCCGCGATTCCGGCCAGGCCGCTGGTGAGGTGGGAGAGCAGACCGTCGACCACCTCGACAACCTGCGTGGGAGTTGCGGTGTGCATGAGCGGCACGCCCAAGGCGACCGCGGTGAGAACGAGGACCACGCACAGTGCACTGAGGACAGACGCAACGACGGTCCGCTTGTGACCCCTTGCCGTGACGCTGCTGATGGCAAGTTGTTCCGGGCTCTCGCCGTTGACGAGAGCGACTGTCAGCCATGTCGTCACCGGCAGTAGGACGCCCGCACTGATGCCGTAGAGATGGAGGAGTGGGTCAGGTGTGTCGCTGTTGAGTACCGCAATCGTGACGAGAAACAGCAGCAGTGGCGGCAGGAAACGCTGCGATGTCGTGAGTACGGCGAGTTGGTAGCGGACAAGTGCTGTCATTGGCCTGCTCCGCCCACTCTGGTCAGCGACTCCACCAACCACCCGTGCTCCAACGCTGCCTGGAGGAGAGCATGCCGGTGGCCGGCCTCGATTTGGACAGTCAGGTGACCATCCAGTTGATCCATGGCGCGGATGTCGAGTGTGGACAACCAGTCCAGATCTCCACCGCCGGCAAGCTCCACCCGGAACACAGGTTCCGCCGGGTTCAACGGCGTTTCGTTGAGCACCAGCCGACCTCGATGAAGGCGGTGGACGGCGGAGGCCGCGACGCGGGTCACCCCGGCGGCATGGTCGGTGAGCAGCACCGCACAACCCGCCGCACGTACTTCGGCCAGCATGTCGACCACGACCGGGTGTGTCACGGCGTCCAACCCGGACCACGGTTCGTCCAGCACCAGCAGCTCGGGCGAGATGAGAAGGGCCTGTGCGAGCGCGACCTTCTGGGCGTTGCCCTTGGACAGGGCATTGAGGGGCCCGGTGGGGTCGCCGGTGAGGGCCAGACGTTCCAGCAGCTCCTCGGCGCGCCTGGTGGCGGTCGCCGTGCCCAGGCCGCGGACGCGGCCCAGGTGGCGGAGGTAGGCGAGGGCGGACATGCGCGTGGTGACGGGGAACCGCTCGGGTACGTAGCCGACGGGCGCGGGCCGGCACAACACGCGCCCCCGGGACGGGCCGAGCACGCCGGCGGCGATCCGCAACAGCGTCGACTTGCCTGCGCCGTTGTCGCCGACCACGGCGACCGTGGCACCCGGCGGGACCGTCAGGTCGATGTCGACCAATGCCCAGCGGCCACGGCCGTAACGCCGGCCAACACCTTCCAGCCGGAACACACTCGCTCCAAGGAACTCGGCGTGCGGGGAACCGAGGTCGGATTGCTCGGTTCCGGGCTTCGCTGCGCGCCTTGTCGCCGCGCTGCGATGCTCGCTTCGCCCGTCACCTCGCGTAACCCGACCCTAGCCACGGCGTGTGTCGTGAGGGTGAGGCCGGGAGTGGACGACGTTGGCGGTCGTGCCAGGATCGGGGCGTGAGCATCGTCTACGACTGCAGCCGGCCGGAGACGCGGGAGGCCGGCTTGGCCGCCGCGGCGGGGGCCGTGCGGGCCGGCCAGCTCGTCGTGCTGCCCACCGACACGGTCTACGGGATCGGCTGCGACGCGTTCGACTCGGCCGCGGTCGACGCCCTGCTGGCCGCCAAAGGGCGGGGCCGCGACATGCCCGTGCCGGTGCTGGTCGGCTCCTGGACCACCATCGACGGGCTGGTCATGTCCGTGCCGCACGAGGCACGCCAGCTCATCGAGGCGTTCTGGCCGGGTGGGCTCACCCTGGTCCTGCAGCACGCCTCCTCGCTGGCCTGGGATCTCGGTGACACCCGGGGGACGGTGGCGCTGCGCATGCCGCTGCACCCGGTCACGCTGGAGCTGCTGCGTGAGGTCGGGCCGATGGCGGTCTCGAGCGCCAACCGCTCCGGCCAGCCGCCGGCCTCGACCGCCGAGGAGGCCCGCGCGCAGCTCGGCGACTCGGTGCAGGTCTACCTGGACGGCGGGCCGTCCGGGGAGCCGGTCGCCTCCACCATCGTCGACCTCACCGGAGCCGGGCCCCGGGTGCTGCGCGAGGGCGCGATCTCCCGGGCCCAGATCAGCGAGGTCCTCGGCACGGACGTGCTGCTGGAGCCGTGATCATCACACCGATTGCTTCCCGATAACGTTGGCGTCACGCCACCGTCCCGCGCCGGGTTGACAGGGGAGCACCGCGCAGTGAGCACGCCGTTCTGGGGGCCGGACTTCGCCGCCCTGCAGGCCACCGACCCCGAGATCGCCGAGATCGTGCTCGCCGAGCTGGACCGCCAACGCACCGGCCTGCAACTCATCGCCAGCGAGAACCTGACCAGTCCCGCCGTCCTCGCCGCACTCGGATCCACACTCTCCAACAAGTACGCCGAGGGCTACCCCGGCCGCCGCTACTACGGTGGCTGCGCCCAGGTCGACCGCGCCGAGGAACTCGCCGTCGCCCGAGCAAGGGCGCTGTTCGGCGCCGAACACGCCAACGTCCAACCGTACTCCGGTGCCTCGGCCAACCTCGCCGCCTACGCCGCCTTCTGCCAGCCTGGCGACCGAGTCCTGGCCATGGACCTCAAGCAGGGCGGCCACCTCACCCACGGCTCCCGGGCCAACTTCTCCGGCAGGTGGTTCCAGGCCATCTCCTACCCGGTGCGGCCCGACGACGAGTTGATCGACTACGACCAGATCCGCGACCTCGCCATCACCTACGAGCCCCGCATGATCATCGCGGGCGCCACCGCCTACCCACGCCTGATCGACTTCCCCGCGTTCCGCGAGATCGCCGACGAGATCGGCGCGGTCCTGATGGTCGACGCCGCCCACTTCATCGGCCTTGTCGCCGCCGGCGTGATCCCCTCCCCGGTCCCGCACGCCGACGTTGTCACCTTGACCACACACAAGGTCCTGCGCGGCCCTCGCGGCGGCATGATCCTGTCTCGTGCCGAGCACGCGAAAGCGCTCGACAAGGCAGTTTTCCCGTTCACCCAGGGTGGTCCACTCATGCACGCCGTCGCGGCCAAGGCCGTCGCGCTGAAGGAGGCCGCCACGCCCGGGTTCGCCGTATACGCGAACCAGGTCGTGGCCAACGCGCGTGCGCTGAGCCAGGACCTGGCCGCCGCCGGCCTGCGACCGGTGTCCGGCGGCACCGACACCCACCTGGCCCTGCTGGACCTGCGCCCCATCGGGGTGACGGGGGCCGAGGCCGAGTCGCGGTGCGAGGCGGCCCACATCACCCTCAACAAGAACGCCATTCCCTACGACCCCGAACCCCCGATGGTGTCGTCGGGCATCCGGGTGGGCTCCCCATACGTCACCACACAGGGAATGACCGAGGCCGAGATGTCGGTGATCGCCCGGCTGATCGCTCGCGCGGTGCGTGCCGAGCGGGGGACGGTGCGGGGCGACGCCGAGCTGGCCGCGGTCACCGGCGAGGTCGCCGAGCTGGTGGCACAGCACCCCGCCTACCCCGAACGGCGTAAGTCATAGTCTGGGAGAGTGGGGCCGATGCCTGCTTATGGCCTCCCCATCCGGGAGTTCGCGCTGGTATGTCTGGTGACGGCCGGTGTGACCTTCCTGCTCACCGGTCTGGTTCGGCTTCTCGCGATCCGGGTCCGGGCCGTCGCCCACCCCCGACGCCGCGACGTTCACGTCAAGCCGATGCCCCGGATGGGCGGGCTGGCCATGTACCTGGGGGTGCTGGCCGGGATGTGGCTGGCCCACCAGCTGCCCGTGCTGCGGCGCGCCTTCGACTACTCGCTGGACGTCGAGGCCGTGCTCATCGCGGGCGCGGTGGTCGTGCTGGTCGGCGCGCTGGACGACCGTTTCGAGGTGGACTCGCTGACCAAGCTGGCCGGCCAGACCACCGCGGCCGGCCTGCTGGTCCTGCTGGGCGTGCAGTGGTCGATGTTCTGGGTGCCGTGGAACGGTGGGGACAGCCTCGGCTCCGTGCTGGTGCTCAGCGGCAACCAGGGCGGGATCCTGACCATCCTGTTCGTGTTGACCATGATCAACGCGATGAACTTCGTGGACGGCCTGGACGGGCTGGCCGCCGGAATCGGGCTGATCGGGGCCAGCGCCACCTGCGCGTTCTCGCTCGCTTTGCTGCACGCCAAGAACGGCGACGTCGTCGCCTACCCCCCGGCGCTGATCGCGGCCACCCTGGCCGGGGCCTGCCTGGGCTTCCTGCCGCACAACTTCCAGCCGGCCAAGATCTTCATGGGTGACTCCGGCTCGATGCTCATCGGCCTGATGCTCGCCGCCGCGTCCACCACCGCCTCCGGCAAGCTGGACTACAACTACGGGGCCGGGGACGCCATCGCGTTGCTGTCCCCGCTGATCGTGGTGGCCGCGGTGCTGTTCGTGCCGGTGCTCGACCTGCTCATGGCCGTGGTCCGCCGTACCCGGGCCGGCCGGAGCCCGTTCTCCCCGGACAAGATGCACCTGCACCACCGGCTGCTGGAGATCGGTCACTCACAGCGCCGCGCGGTCCTCCTCATCTATCTGTGGGCGTCGGTGCTGGCCTTCGGCGCGGTCGCGCTCACCCTGTTCGAGAACCCGTTCGTTGTCGCCGGCGGCGTCGGCGTGGGCTTGTTGCTCGCCCTGGTCGCTTCCGCCGTTCCGCGGCTACGGGAGCTGCGAAAGGCCCCATTCTCGGAGTGATCTCGAACACACCTAGACTGGCTGTCGAGATGAGCGAAACAGACAAAGCCCCAGCAACCGACCGGGCCAACACGTTTCCCGAAACGCACGACGCCGTGGTGCGCAAGCTCGCCGACGCCATGTTGCGCAGCGTGCTGTGGTCCTCCGGCGCCACGATCACGCTGGGAATCGTCGTGTTCGCCGTGCCCTGGGGGCTGCCCGGCGCCCTGGGTGCGCTGGTTGGAGGGGCCGTGGCGCTCGGCTCCTCCTTGGCGACGCTGTGGTTGATGCGCCGGACCGCGGCGGCGTCCGTCCAGCGGGTGATGGTCGCGGCGCTCGGTGGGTTCGCCGGCAAGGTTCTGGTGCTACTCGTGGTGATGACGTTGCTGCGCGGCCTGACCGTGCTGCACCCGATGGCCCTCGCGCTGACGATGGCGGGGACGATCCTGCTCGCGACCGGCGCGGAGGTCCGGGCGTTTGCGCAGGTCAAGGTGCCGACGATCATCACCGAACCGGAGCGAGGCTAAGCCAGTACGGCTGTACGACATCGCCTGATCGGCTGTTATAGTGCGCGCCATGACGGCGGCCCGTCCCAGCGGGGATGCGGCCGAGGGGGTCACGTCTCGACGCCCGTGATGCGTCAGGTACGTTGTGTCTGGATTGGGACGATTCCCCCGGCGGGGTGAACGCCGGCCGGGAGAACCGGAAGGAGCCCAGTGGGCAAGCTGGTGCTGGCCGAGGGTGGCGAGTTCGTGCCGCCCGGCGCGAAGGATTTCTTCTTGCCGCCGATCTTCGGCGGGGTCACCAAGCCGATGGTGCTGCTGGTCCTGTCGGTCCTGATCGTCGCGGCGTTCTTCCTGGTCGCAACGCGGAACCTCAAGCTCGTTCCCGGCAAGTTCCAGTTCGCCGCCGAGTCGGTCTACAACTTCGGCCGCAACTCCATTGCCCGGGAACAGATCGGCGCGAAGGACTTCAGGCCGTTCGTTCCTCTCATCCTCGCGTTGTTCACCTTCATCCTGGTGAACAACCTCTTCGGGATCATTCCGTTCATCCAGTTCCCGACATTCGCGCATATCGGCTTCCCGCTCGCGCTGTCGGTGCTCGTGGTCTATCCGGTGTACCACGGCGTCGGGTTCCGGCGGCACGGTTTCGTCGGCTACTTCAAGCACCAGTGCTTCCCACCGGGCGCGCCGTGGTGGGTCTACATTCTGCTGGCGCCGATCGAGTTCTTCCAGAAGTTCGTGCTGAACCCGTTCACGCTGGCGATCCGGGTGTTCGCCGCGATGTTCGCCGGGCACCTGTTGCTGCTGGTCTTCACGCTCGCCGGCGAGTACCTGCTGCTCAACGGGGGTGGCCTGCTCAAGCTCGTCTCGCCCGTCTCGTTCGCCGTCGCGATCGCGCTCACGTTCCTGGAAGCGCTGATCCAGGTGCTGCAGGCATACATCTTCGCGCTGTTGTCCGCCAGCTACATCGGTATGGCGCTGGCCGAGGACCACTGACAACCGAAAGGCTCCCGATCCGCACTGACGCGGACCGAGTTGGAAAGGGAATAAGCAAGTGAGCATGGTTCTTGCGCAGGCCGCTGAAGCCGTCAACCTCAACCAGGGCCTCGCGGCGATCGGGTACGGCCTCGCGGCGATCGGCCCCGGTATCGGCGTCGGCCTGATCTTCTCCTCGGTCATCAACGGCACCGCGCGGCAGCCGGAGGCCCGGGGCGTGCTGCTCGGCCTGGCCTGGACGACCTTCGCGCTCGTCGAGGTGCTGGCCCTGATCGGCTTCGTCGTCTACTTCCTGGCCTCGGCCTGACCCACCCCCTCGGCGTATAGGGAGAGGGCCTCATGAACCCCACCAGCTACCTGGCCGCGGAGGCGCCGAATCCGGTCCTTCCGCACCCCTCCGAGATCATCCTCGGGCTGATCGCCTTCCTGTTGCTGCTCTTCGTGCTGCAGAAGTTCGTCTCGCCGCGGTTCGAGAAGCTCTACGCCGAGCGCGCCGAGCGGATCGAGGGCGGGATCGCCAAGGCCGAGGCGTCCCAGGCCGAGGCCCAGCGGGTGCTGCAGGAGTACAAGGCACAGCTGGCCGAGGCCCGCGCCGAGGCCGCCCGGATCCGGGACGACGCCCGGGCCGAGGGCCAGGCGATCGTGGACGAGATGCGCGAGCAGGCGCAGACCGAGTCGGCCCGGATCGTGGCCCAGGGCCAGGCGCAGCTGGCCGCGCAGAAGGCGCAGATCGTCGCCGAGCTGCGGGCCGACCTCGGCCGGATGGCCGTGGACCTGGCCGGCCGCGTGGTCGGGGAGTCCCTGGAGGACGAGGCCCGGCGCCGCGGCACCGTGGACCGGTTCCTCGACGAGCTGGACGCGGTCTCCGCGCCGGCGGGCAAGTAGGAGACGGGCGGTGACCTGGTCATGACACTGCACGCCGCGAGTCGCGACGCCCTCGCCGCCGCCGAGCAGCAGCTGGCGGCACTCGGTGAGGGACTGGCCGGCGACGCCCTGGGCGCGGTCGGCGACGAGCTGTTCGCCGTCGCCACGCTGTTCACCCGGCAGCCGTCGCTGCGTCGCCTCGTCTCCGACGCCAGCAGCGACCCGGCCCGCCGGGAGCGGCTGGTCCGGGACCTGCTGGCCGGCAAGGTCGGGGCGGCGGCCCTGGAGGTGCTCACCGCCGTGGTCACCGCCCGCTGGTCGAGCCCGCGCGAGCTGGTGCACGGCGTGGAGACGCTGGCCCGCACCGCGTGGCTGGCGCGGGCGGAGCGCGACGGCCGGCTGGACGCGGTGGAGGACGAGCTGTTCCGGCTCGGCCGCATCGTGGCCGCCCAGCCCGAGCTGGACCGGCTGCTGTCCGACCCGATGGCCGACGAGACCGGCAAGGCCGACCTGGTGCGCCGGCTGCTGGCCGGCAAGGTCGAGCCGGTCACCCAGGCCCTGGTCGAGCAGCTGGTGCGCCGGTTGCACGGGCAGGACGTGGTGGCCGGGCTGGACGAGCTGGCCGAGATGGCCGCGCGGCGCCGGGAACGCTCGGTGGCCCACGTCCGCAGCGCGGCCGCGTTGACCGAGGCCCAGCAGGACCGGCTGTCCGCGCTGCTCCAACGGATCTACCGGCGGCCGATCGCCCTGCACGTGGAGCTGGACCCGGCGCTGGTCGGTGGCCTGGTGATCCGGGTGGGCGACGAGGTCATCGACTCCAGCGTCCTGGGTCGCCTGCGGGCCCTGGGCCGCGAGCTGGCCGGCTAGGCCACCGGGTCCGCAAGGACCGTCCCCTACAGGCCCCTTGAACCTAGGAACGAACCGAGGCAGGAACGACATGGCGGAGCTGACGATCTCGTCGGACGAGATCCGCAGTGCGATCGAGAACTACGTCTCCAGCTACTCCCCGGAGGTCGGCCGGGAGGAGGTCGGGGTCGTCACCGACGCCGGTGACGGCATCGCCCATGTCGAGGGCCTGCCCTCGGCGATGACCAACGAGCTGCTGGAGTTCCACGGTGGCGTGCTGGGTGTCGCGCTCAACCTGGACCCCCGCGAGATCGGCACGGTCATCCTCGGTGACTTCGAGTCCATCGAGGAGGGCCAGGAGGCCAAGCGCACCGGCCAGGTGCTGTCCGTGCCGGTGGGCGACGGCTTCCTCGGCCGGGTGGTGAACCCGCTGGGCCAGCCGATCGACGGGCTCGGCGAGATCGTCGCCGAGGACCGGCGCGTGCTGGAGCTGCAGGCCGCGTCCGTGATGCAGCGGCAGCCGGTGAAGGAGCCGCTGCAGACCGGCATCAAGGTCATCGACTCGCAGACCCCGATCGGCCGGGGCCAGCGGCAGCTGATCATCGGCGACCGCAAGACCGGGAAGACCGCGGTCTGCGTCGACACGATCCTCAACCAGAAGCAGAACTGGGAGACCGGCGACCCGCAGCAGCAGGTGCGCTGCATCTACGTCGCGGTCGGCCAGAAGGGCTCCACGATCGCTGCGGTCCGAAAGACGCTCGAGGACGCCGGCGCGATGGCCTACACCACCATCGTCGCCGCCCCGGCCTCGGACTCGGCCGGCTTCAAGTGGCTGGCGCCCTACACCGGCTCCGCGCTGGGCCAGCACTGGATGTACCAGGGCAAGCACGTCCTGATCATCTTCGACGACCTGACCAAGCAGGCCGAGGCATACCGGGCGATCTCCCTGCTGCTGCGCCGCCCGCCGGGCCGCGAGGCCTACCCGGGCGACGTGTTCTACCTGCACTCGCGGTTGCTGGAGCGCTGCGCCAAGCTCTCCGACGACCTGGGTGGCGGCTCGATGACCGGCCTACCGATCATCGAGACCAAGGCCAACGACGTGTCGGCCTACATCCCGACCAACGTCATCTCCATCACCGACGGCCAGTGCTTCCTGGAGTCCGACCTGTTCAACCAGGGCGTCCGGCCGGCGATGAACTACGGCATCTCGGTGTCCCGGGTCGGTGGCTCCGCGCAGGTCAAGGCGATGCGGAAGGTCGCCGGCTCGCTGCGGCTGGAGCTGTCGCAGTACCGGGAGCTGGAGGCGTTCGCCGCGTTCGCATCCGACCTGGACGAGGCGTCCAAGGCCCAGCTAGAGCGGGGTATGCGGCTGGTCGAGCTGCTCAAGCAGCCGCAGTACAGCCCGTTCCCGGTCCAGGAGCAGGTCGTCTCGATCTTCACCGGTACCAGGGGGCACCTGGACTCGGTCCCGGTGGAGGACGTCCGCCGGTTCGAGGCCGAGCTGCTGGACTACATTCGGCGCAACCACGCCGGCATCCTGAGCGAGATCAAGGAGACCAAGCAGCTCTCCGACGAGAACGAGGAGCGGCTGGTGGACGCGATCAACGCGTTCAAGCAGCAGTTCACCACCACGTCGGGCGTCTCGGTGGTCAACGAGCCGGAGGCCGAGGCGATGGAGGCCAGCAAGGTCGGCCAGGAGTCGGTGAAGGTGCACAAGCCGGCCCCGAGCAAGAAGTGAGCTGACGCCAGATGGCAGCCGAACTGCGGGTCCTGCGCCAGCGGATCAGGTCGGTCCAGTCGACCAAGAAGATCACGCGGGCGATGGAGCTCATCGCCACCTCGCGCATCGCCAAGGCGCAGGCACGGGTGGCGGCGTCCAAGCCGTACGCGGACGAGATCACCAACGTGCTCTCCGCGCTGGTCGGCAAGTCCACTCTCGACCACCCGTTGCTGGTGGAGCGCGAGCAGCCGCGGCGGGCCGGTGTCCTGGTGGTCACCAGCGACAAGGGCATGTGCGGTGGCTACAACGCCAACGTCATCCGCGCCGCCGAGGAACTTCAGGCGCTGCTGCGCGAGCAGGGCAAGGAGCCGGTGCTCTACGTCATCGGGCGCAAGGGCCTCGGCTACTACAAGTTCCGCCAGCGCGCACTCGCCGGGTCGTGGACCGGGTTCTCCGAGATCCCGCACTACGTGAACGCCTCGGAGGCCGGTGACGTGCTGGTGCAGGCGTTCCTGGCGGGCACGGACGACCAGGGCGGGCACCCGGGTCCGGACGACGTTCTCGGAGTGGACGAGCTGCACGTCGTCTACACCGAGTTCCGCTCGATGCTCACCCAGACCCCGGTGGCCAAGCGGATCGCCCCGCTGGAGATCGAGTACACCGAGGAGAGGCCGGCGACGCTGCCGCCGAGCTACGAGTTCGAGCCGGACGCCGAGACGCTGCTGACCGCGTTGCTGCCGAAGTACATCAAGACCCGCCTGTTCGCGGCCCTGCTGGAGTCCGCGGCCTCGGAGTCGGCGGCCCGGCAGCGGGCGATGAAGGCGGCGACGGACAACGCCAACGAGCTGATCCGGACGCTCACCCGCGAGGCCAACCAGGCCCGCCAGGCCCAGATCACCCAGGAGATCAGCGAGATCGTCGGTGGCGCCGACGCGCTGGCCGCCGCAGGAAGTGAAGAGTGACATGACTGCTGCAACTGCTACCGCGACCGGCCGTGTCGCTCGCGTCATCGGGCCGGTCGTCGACGTCGAGTTCCCCCGCGACGCGGTGCCGGAGCTCTTCAACGCCCTCCACGTGCAGGTCTCGGGTGCCGGCATCGAGCGGACGCTGACCCTGGAGGTCTCCCAGCACCTGGGCGACAACGTGGTCCGCTGCATCTCGATGCAGCCGACCGACGGCCTGGTGCGTGGCGTGGACGTCACCGACACCGGCAGGTCGATCTCGGTGCCGGTGGGTGACCTCGTCAAGGGCCACGTGTTCAACGCCCTGGGCGACTGCCTGGACCAGCCCGGCTACGCCGCGGACGCCGAGCGGTGGAGCATCCACCGCAACCCGCCGGCCTTCCGCGACCTGGAGCCGCGCACCGAGATCCTGGAGACCGGCCTGAAGGTCATCGACCTGCTCACGCCGTACGTGCGGGGCGGCAAGATCGGCCTGTTCGGCGGCGCCGGTGTGGGCAAGACGGTGCTCATCCAGGAGATGATCAACCGTATCGCCAAGAACTTCGGCGGCACCTCCGTGTTCGCTGGCGTGGGCGAGCGGACCCGTGAGGGCAACGACCTGATCCTCGAGCTGGACGAGGCCAACGTCCTCAAGGACACCGCGCTGGTCTTCGGCCAGATGGACGAGCCGCCGGGCACCCGGCTCCGGGTGGCGTTGTCCGCGCTGACGATGGCCGAGTACTTCCGCGACGTCCAGAACCAGGACGTGCTGCTGTTCATCGACAACATCTTCCGGTTCACCCAGGCCGGTTCCGAGGTGTCCACCCTGCTGGGCCGGATGCCCTCGGCCGTGGGTTACCAGCCGACGCTGGCCGACGAGATGGGTGAGCTGCAGGAGCGGATCACCTCGACCAAGGGCCGTTCGATCACCTCGATGCAGGCGATCTACGTGCCGGCCGACGACTACACCGACCCGGCACCGGCCACCACCTTCGCCCACCTGGACGCCACCACCGAGCTCTCGCGTGCGGTGTTCTCCAAGGGCATCTTCCCGGCGGTGGACCCGCTGGCCTCGTCCTCGACCATCCTCGACCCGGCCATCATCGGCGAGGAGCACTACCGGGTGTCGCGCGAGGTCGTGCGGATCCTGCAGCGGTACAAGGACCTGCAGGACATCATCGCCATCCTCGGTATGGACGAGCTGTCCGAGGAGGACAAGGTCCTGGTCAACCGGGCCCGCCGGATCGAGCGGTTCCTGTCGCAGAACATGTACGCCGCCGAGCAGTTCACCGGCCAGCCGGGCTCGAACGTGCCGCTGAAGGAGACCGTCGAGGCATTCGACCGGCTCACCAAGGGCGAGTTCGACCACATGCCGGAGCAGGCGTTCTACATGTGCGGTGGCCTCGACGACCTGGAGGCCAACTACCGCAAGCTCACCGGCAAGAAGTGAGCTGACGACGCAGCACGAGGGCCGGGTTCGCCGTGGCGGCGGCCCGGCCCTTCGTGCGTATAGACAGCGGGGTCGGTGCGATCCCGGGTGTCCGCGATACCGGTGGCCCGGGGCCGGCCGGGCCCCCGACGGGTCGGGCGGGCGTTTCGCCTGGGACGGCGTCGGTCCCTTCCCCGGCCTCCATTAGACTCTGCGAGGACGACCGACGAAGGAGAAGCGCGTGGCCGAGATGTCCGTCCAGCTGGTGGCGGTCGAGCGCCGTCTGTGGTCCGGTAAGGCGTCCATGGTGGTCGCGCAGACGACCGAGGGTGAGATCGGCATCCTGCCGGGGCACGAGCCGGTGCTGGGCCAGCTGGTGGAGGGCGGCGTCGTCCGGATCACCGAGACCAGCGGGGACGTGGTGACCGCCGCGGTGCACGGCGGCTTCCTGTCGGTGACCGGAGCGGGCGTCAGCGTGCTCGCCGAGGCCGCGGAACTCGCCCACGAGATCGACGTCGAGCGGGCCAGGGAGGAGCTGACTCGCGGCGACGAGGAGGCCAGGGCACGAGCCATCGCCCGGCTTCGGGCCGCCGGACACCCGGTCGCCTGAGTCGCGCGGGCGGGCCGGGCCGTGTGGATCGCCGAGATCGCCGGGGTGGTCCTCTTCGCGGTGTCCGTCGTGCTCGCCCTGCTCGCCTGGCGTCGGTTGCGTCTGCTCCGGCAGGGCGGGGTCGACGTGGCCCTGCGCCGCGACCGGGTGGACGTCACCGGTCGCGGCTGGCACCTGGGCATCGCCCGTTACCGCGGTGACGAGTTCGTCTGGTACCGCATCCTGAGCCTGCGCTCCGGCCCGGACCGGGTGCTGCGGCGGGACGGCCTGGAGATTGCCACCCGGCGGGAGCCCAGCGGCCCGGAGACCTACGGCATGCCGGCCGGTGCCACGGTGCTGACCTGCCGGGACGGCAGCGGGCCGGTGGAGCTGGCGATGGGGCCGGACGCGTTGACCGGCTTCCTGTCCTGGCTGGAGTCGGCGCCCCCGGGTCGCCGGGTCCCCTGGGCCTCCTAGGGCTCGGGGCCTCCCCGGCCCTCGGGCATGGCTTCCCCGGGTCCCGGCCGTGACGCGGCCCGGCCGACGGGCCCCGTAGCTCACGGGAGAGAGCACCACCCTCCGCAGGGGCGGGTGCGCAGGTTCGAATCCCGGGGGCACCCCAACGCTTCATCGCCTTCCCGCCCGGGGACGCGCGGCCGGGTCGCCGCCGGGTGCGGCCCGCCTCAGGCGGGCCGGCCGAGGCTGGGGCGAACCGGGCGTGGCACGGACCCGCGCGGGAAGGGTTGGCAGCCGCGGCCGACCGGGGGCCGGGCCAGCCGCAACGGCATCAGGCGTTCCCGCCGGGCTGCCAGAGCACGTCGCCGTCCGGGTTGGCGATCCGGGCGAGGATGAACAGCAGGTCCGACAGCCGGTTCAGGTACTTGGCGGCCAGCTTGTTGGTGTGCCCCGGGTCGGCCTCCAACAGCGCCCACGTGTTGCGCTCGGCACGCCGGGCCACGGTGCGGGCCTGGTGCAGCAGCGCGCCGCCGGGGGTACCGCCGGGCAGGATGAACGAGTTGAGCTTGGGGAGCCGCTCGTTGTACTCGTCGCACCAGCCTTCCAGGCGGTCGACATAGGGCTGGGTGACGCGCAGCGGCGGGTACTTGGGATCGGGCACCACCGGGGTGCACAGGTCCGCACCCACGTCGAACAGGTCGTTCTGCACCTTGCGGAGCACCGCGGCCACGTCGTCGGGCAACGCCCCCAGCGCCAGCGCCAGCCCGATCACGGAGTTGGTCTCGTCGACGTCGGCGTAGGCGGCCAGCCGCGGGTCGGTCTTGGGCACCCGGCTGCCATCGCCCAGTGCGGTCGTGCCGTCGTCGCCGACGCGGGTGTAGATGCGGGTCAGGTGCACGGACATGTCCGCAGCGTAGCGATCGCACCGCACGGGCAGTGTGGGATTGCTCGAGTTCGTGCTTCGCTGCGTGCCTTGTCGCTGGGTGGTGATGCTGGTTTGGCCCGTCGCCTCTCTGTGCCGGATTGCGAGGCTCCGGGCTTCGCTGCGCACCTTGTCGCTGGGTGGTGATGCTCGCTTCGCCCGTCGCCTCGCGGAGGTGAGCTGGGTCGGAGGGGGCGGACAAACGGGGTCCCGGCGTGTCAGGCTGGCAGGTGATGAGTGAACTCCCCCAGGGCAGCGCCGCCCACGTGTACAGCCCCGACACCGTCTGTCCCTCCTGCCGGGGCAACCACGAGATCTCCATCTCCCGCCTGGGCGTCACGGAGGGCGTCGGCAGCACCATGAACCTGCTGCAGGAGTGCCCCCAGTGCGACGGTGACGGTCGACTGACCGGCTTCCAGCCGCCGATGTGACCCCGCCCGGCGAGGAAGCACCGCACCACCGGCCCCCGGACGCCGTCCGGGAGGCCGTTTCGAGCTGCCCGGGGCGGCCAGGCAGGACGACTCCCCCGCTACCGGGAGAGGGAGCGACGTGGCCCGTGTGAAGTGCGTGTTATCCCCCGATCGGAGTTCTGGTGGTCGGCCGGGCGGTTCCGGACCGCGCCGGGCGCACCCATACGATGGTCCGTCGTGAGCGAGCACTTCCGGGTCCATGGTGGCGCCCGCCTGGTGGGTGAGGTCGATGTCGTCGGAGCCAAGAACAGCGTCCTGAAGCTCATGGCGGCGGCCCTGCTGGCCGAGGGCACGACCCGCCTCACCAACTGCCCGGAGATCCTCGATGTCCCGCTCATGGCCGACGTGCTGCGTGGCCTGGGCTGCACGGTGGACATCGACCGCGATGTGGTCACCATCACCACCCCGACCGAGCTGAGCCACCGTGCCGACTTCGCGTCCATGGGCAAGCTGCGGGCCTCGGTGTGCGTGCTCGGCCCACTGGTGGGCCGGCTGCGCAAGGCCGTGGTCGCGCTGCCGGGTGGCGACGCCATCGGCTCGCGGCCGCTGGACATGCACCAGAACGGGCTGCGGCTGCTCGGCGCGCACAGCGAGATCGAGCACGGCTGCGTGGTGGCCGAGGCCGAGGGCCTGCACGGCGCGCAGATCTGGCTGGACTTCCCCAGCGTGGGTGCGACGGAGAACATCCTGATGGCGGCGGTGCTCGCCGACGGCACCACGGTCATCGACAACGCGGCGCGCGAGCCGGAGATCGTCGACGTGTGCACGATGCTGCAGCAGATGGGCGCCAAGATCGAGGGTGCCGGGACGTCGACGCTCACCGTGCACGGGGTGGACTCGCTGCGCCCGACCGAGCACCGGGTGATCGGGGACCGGATCGTGGGCGCGACCTGGGCGATGGCGGCCGCCATGACCCGCGGGGACGTCCGGGTGCACGGAGTGGACCCGCACCACCTGGACCTGGTGCTGGAGAAGCTGCGCACGGCCGGGGCCGAGGTCAGCCTGTTCCAGGACGGGTTCCGGGTGGTGATGGCCGGCCGTCCGCACTCGGTGGACTTCGTGACCCTGCCCTACCCGGGCTTCGCCACCGACCTGCAGCCGTTCGCGGTCGCGCTGGCCGCGGTGTCCGACGGCGTCTCGATGATCACCGAGAACGTGTTCGAGGCGCGGTTCCGGTTCATCGAGGAGATGGTGCGGCTCGGGGCCGACGCACGGACGGACGGGCACCACGCGGTCATCCGGGGCGTGGACCGCCTGTCCAGCGCGCCGGTGTGGGCCTCGGACATCCGGGCCGGCGCGGGCCTGGTGCTGGCCGGGCTGTGCGCGGACGGGGTCACGGAGGTGTGGGACGTGTTCCACATCGACCGCGGCTACCCGTGCTTCGTGGAGAACCTCCGCAAGCTCGGCGCGGACGTGGAGCGGGTGAGCGCGCCGCCGGAGCGCTGAGCCCCCGGCGGGCGGGCGTCGTCACTCGGCACCGGGTTTGCGGGCCCGGCCCGCGGATGCGTCGCCGAGCTCGACCGAGACGCGCTGGTAGAGCGCTGGGCGGGGAGCCGTCGCGCAGCCACCGCGGCGCCGGTGTTGGGAGCACACTGGAGGAGGGCGCCGCCGGGCTTCCGGATGCCGGAACGTGGCGGGCGGTCGGCTGATTGCTTCCCACACCGTTGGCCTCATGCTGGAGGGTGTGAGCAACTCCATGCCGCACCGAGGTTACTCGCCAGTACGCTGACCGCACACGTCGTTGTGAGCGGGAGGTTGACATGCCGTACCCGACCGACCGTGAGCGCGATCGCCCGTGGGTGATGCGCACGTACGCCGGCCACTCCTCGGCCGCCGCGTCGAACGCGCTGTACCGCCGGAACCTGGCGAAGGGGCAGACCGGTCTCTCGGTGGCCTTCGACCTGCCCACCCAGACCGGCTACGACTCCGACCACGAGCTGGCTCGCGGCGAGGTGGGCAAGGTCGGGGTGCCCATCGGCCACATCGGCGACATGCGGCAGCTCTTCGAGGGCATCCCGCTGGCCGAGGCCAACACGTCGATGACGATCAACGCCACGGCCATGTGGCTGCTCGCGCTCTACGTGAGCGTCGCCGAGGAGCAGGGCGCGGACATCGCCACGCTCACCGGCACCACGCAGAACGACATCATCAAGGAGTACCTGTCCCGCGGCACCTATGTGTTCCCGCCCGGGCCGAGCCTGCGGCTGATCACGGACATGGTCGCCTGGACCGTGCGGCACGTGCCGAAGTGGAACCCGATCAACATCTGCTCCTACCACCTCCAGGAGGCGGGCGCCACGCCCACCCAGGAGGTCGCCTACTCGATGTCCACGGCGATCGCCGTGCTGGACGCGGTTTTCTCCTCCGGCCAGGTGCCCGAGGAGCGCCGCGGTGACGTGGTCGCCCGCATCTCCTTCTTCGTCAACGCCGGCGTGCGGTTCGTCGAGGAGATGTGCAAGATGCGTGCCTTCACCGCGCTGTGGGACGAGATCACGCGCGAGCGGTACGGCATCGAAAACCCGAAGCACCGCCGGTTCCGCTACGGCGTGCAGGTCAACTCGCTGGGGCTGACCGAGGCGCAGCCGGAGAACAACGTCCAGCGGATCGTGCTGGAGATGCTCGCGGTGTCGTTGTCCCGCAACGCCCGCGCCCGCGCGATCCAGCTGCCGGCGTGGAACGAGGCGCTGGGCCTGCCGCGACCGTGGGACCAGCAGTGGGCGCTGCGAATGCAGCAGGTGCTGGCGTACGAGACGGACCTGCTGGAGTACGAGGACCTTTTCGACGGTTCCCCCGTGGTGCAGGCGAAGGTCGACGAGATCCTCGAGGGCGCCCGTGCCGAGATCGACCGGGTGCAGGCGATGGGCGGGGCGGTCGCCGCGGTGGAGAGCGGCTACATGAAGTCCCAGCTGGTGGCCTCGCTGGCGGAGCGGCGACGGCGCATCGAGGCGGGCGAGGAGATCATCGTCGGGGTCAACCGGTTCTCCTCGACCGAACCGAGCCCGTTGCAGGCCGAGGGCGCGCAGGCCATCGAGACCGTCGACCCGGCCGTGGAGAAGAGCGGGATCGAGGCGATCGGCAGGTGGAAGGCCGAACGCGACCGGGTCGCCGTCGACAACGCGTTGCGCGAGCTGCGGGACGCGGCGAAGACCGACACGAACCTGATGGAGGCCACGCTGGCCTGTGCTCGTGCCGGCGTGACCACCGGGGAGTGGGCCGGTGCGCTGCGCGAGGTGTTCGGTGAGTACCGGGCGCCGACGGGTGTCTCGGCGGCCGCGGCCGCCGGTGAGGCCGGCGAGGAGCTGGCCCGGGTCCGGGAACGGGTGCGGGCCACCGGCGAGGAACTGGGCGAGCGGCTGCGGATGCTGGTCGGCAAGCCCGGCCTGGACGGCCACTCCAACGGCGCCGAGCAGGTGGCGGTGCGCGCCCGTGACGTCGGCTTCGAGGTGATCTACCAGGGGATCCGCCTGACGCCGGCGCAGATCGTGGCGGCGGCCGTGCAGGAGGGCGTGCACGTGGTGGGGCTGTCGGTGCTCTCCGGTTCGCACCTGGAGGTCGTGCCGGCGGTGGTCGAGGGTCTGCGCGCCGCGGGCGCCGGCGACGTTCCGGTCGTGGTCGGCGGGATCATTCCCAACGAGGACGCGGAGACGCTCCAGGCGCGTGGCATCGCCCGCGTCTTCACGCCCAAGGACTACGCGCTCACCGAGATCATGAACCAGATCGTCGACGTGGTCCGCGAGGCCAACGGCCTGTCCGCCTAGGCGCTCGCGGCGCCCGGCTCGCACCATCTCCGGGCCGCCCTTCCAGCGGACCACGCGGAGGGCGGCCCGGCCCCAAGTCTGGTGCGGTGTTGGCACCCTCGGCTCGCCAACGTGTGCCTGAGACCCCGCGGTGTCCGTCGCGCCGTGAGTCACCAAGCATCCATCCCCGATGGCATCTCGCTGACAGGTCAGTACATCCCGATGCTCGGCGGCTATCCGGCGCGCGGCCGGCACCCATGAGGAGATCACATTCAGCAACGCTGTGCGCCGTTCCTGTGGCATACCTCATTCGAGTGAACGACGACAGAATTCACCCCCGATCGGGGTGTCGGATTCGCCCGTTCTCCGGCTGGACAGCACGGCGTTCAGCAGGAAGGACGGCCATGAAAGACGGTCCAGCGGGAGAACGCGACCGAGTCAAGTATTTGTGATGGTCATCACATCTCGTAACTCTCGTGGCGCTGCCGTAAAGCTCGTGTTGACCAGCGGAAATGATCGCTCTCAGTAGCGATGGGCCATCGCCGCGCATGTTTGAGACATTCGGATGACACTCCTAGGGTCGTTCGCCGGGTGCCTCCCCGGGTGCCCGGCCAGCGAACGCCGAAGCGAGGAGTCGCCACGCGTGTCCGAGGTGCCGTCCGTGTCCCCATCGAGCCGCCGCCAGTTCCTGCGGGCCGCCGGCGTCACCGTGGCGGGAGCACTGGGAGCCGTGGGGCTGACCACGGCGTGTTCCCGTATCGACCTGACCGCGGCCGAGGGCGGTGGCGACCTCCTCGAACGGCTGCGCGTCACTGGCCAGGTCAAGGTGGGTTTCGCCAACGAGGCGCCCTACGGCTTCATCAACCGCGACGGCGAGCTCACCGGTGAGGCCCCCGAGGTCGCCAAGGAGATCTTCCGCCGGCTGGGCGTGGACGACTTCGTGCCGGCGCTGAGCGACTTCGGTTCCCTGATCCCCGGGTTGCGCGCGGGCCTGTTCGACGTGATCGCCGCCGGCATGTACATCACGCCTCCCCGGTGCGAGCAGATCATCTTCTCCGACCCCGACTACAACGCGCCGGAGGCGTTCCTGGTGCCCCGGGGAAACCCACGCGGCCTGCGCACCCTCGACGACCTCCGCGCGCAGCCCGGGCTGCGGGTCGGGGTGCTGCTGGGTGCCGTGGAGTCCGGCTACCTGGACAAGCTGGGACTGTCCGACCTCGCCGTGACCTTCCCGGACCAGGCCAGCGGAATCGACGGTGTGCTCGCGGGCCGGGCCGACACCCTGTTCCTCACCGCGATCTCGCTGCGGGACGCGTTGGGGCGCCGTCCGGACGCCCCGCTGGAGGTCACCGAGCCGTTCGTGCCGGTGATCGACGGTGTGGAGCAGTACGGGGCCGGCGGCTACGGGTTCCGCCCCGGCGAGACCAGGCTCCGCGACGCCTTCAACGCCGAGCTGCACGAGCTCAAGCGTTCCAGCAGATTGCTGGAGATCGTCCGACCGTTCGGTTTCACCGAGGCCGAGATGACCGACCTGACCGCCGACCAGCTGTGTCGGCCGGCGGCGTGAGGGAAAGGAGGCCTCGCCGTGTCCGCCGGTCTGCTTCGGCACCTGCTCGACGGCCTGCTCGTCACCCTGCAGCTCACCATCTTCGGCGGTGCTTTGGGGCTGGTGTTCGCCGTGGTCGCGGGGTTGGCCCGGCTGAGCCGCAGCCGCCCGGTGCGCGCCCTCGCCTTCGTCTACACCGAAGGATTCCGCGGGCTGCCCGCACTGGTCGTGCTGTTCTGGTTCGTCTTCGCCTTGCCCCGCCTGGGATTCCAGATGCTGCCGCTGTTCGCCGGCGTGCTCGCGCTGGCGCTCAACATCGGTGCCTACGGCGCGGAGGTCGTGCGGGGCGCGATCCGCGCCGTGCCGAACAGCCAGCTGGAGGCGGCCACCGCGCTGAACTTCACGCGGTGGCAACGCATGCGCCTCGTAGTGTTCCCCCAAGCTCTGGTGGCCATGGTGCCGCCGTTCGGGAACCTGCTCATCGAACTGTTGAAGGCCACCGCGCTCGTGTCCATTGTGTACATCCCTGACCTGACCTTCCAGGGTCAGCTCGTGCGCGCGGCCACCGGCAACACCGCGATGACCTTCTTCGGCCTGCTGCTCGGCTACGCGGTGATCGCCCTGGCGTTCACCGGGTTCATGCGCTGGGTGGAGCGGCGTGCCGCGACCTCGGTCGGGCGGCAGCCGGAGCCGGGTCTGGTGACGCGAATGATCCGTCGGCGGGAGGTGGCCGCGTGAACTTCGACTGGCGGGCGGCGTGGGACTCCGTTCCCCGGCTGCTGGACGGAATGCTCGTCGCACTGCAGGCGACGGTGCTGGGTTACCTCATCGCCCTGGTGCTCGGGCTGGTGTTCGCCCTGCTACGGCGCAGCCAGCAGCCGTGGGTGCGGATGCCCGTGGCCGTCGTGGTGGAGTTCATCCGCTCCACCCCGCTGCTGGTGCAGTTGTTCTTCCTGTTCTTCGTGTTGCCGACGATCGGCATCGAGTTCTCGCCGCTGGCCACCGGTGCGATCGGTCTCGGCGTGCACTACGCGACCTACACCTCCGAGGTGTACCGGGCGGGCATCGACGGTGTCCCACCCGGCCAGTGGGAGGCCGCGACCGCGCTGAACCTCTCCCGGCGGCGTACCTGGACGGCGGTGATCCTGCCGCAGGCCGTGCCGCGCGTGGTTCCGGCGCTGGCCAACTACGTCATCGCGATGTTCAAGGACACCCCCCAGCTCACGGCGATCACCGTGCTGGAGGGGCTGAGCGTCGCGCGCAGCCTGGGGGCGGAGACCTTCCGCTATCTGGAGCCGTTCACGCTCGTCGGCATCATGTACCTGACCATGGCCCTGGTGATGGCCTGGCTGGCCCGGATCGTCGAACGACGGTTCGGCCGGGTTCGCGCCGTCTGACCACCGGTTCCCCGCGGGGAGCCGTAGTAGGGAAGGAAATCCCAGCATGACCGAGACCACCAGCGCCTCCTCGGCGCCGGCCTCGTCCGGTGGCCACGAGGGCAACCTCATCACGTTCGACGGTGTGGGGAAGCGGTTCGGGGACAACGTCGTGCTGGACAACCTGTCGTTCGGCGTGCGTCCCGGGGAGCGCGTCACGCTGATCGGCCCCAGTGGCTCCGGCAAGACCACGATCCTGCGGATGCTGATGACGCTGACCCGCCCCGACAGCGGGACCATCCAGGTCGGCGACGACTACCTGTACCACGAGGAACGCACCGGCAACCTGGTTCCGGCCTCGGAACAGCACATTCGTCGCGTGCGGCGCCGGATCACCATGGTCTTCCAGCATTTCAACCTGTTCCCCAACATGCGCGTGCTGCGCAACGTCACCGAGGCCCCGGTACACGTACTGGGACTGTCCAAGGAGGAGGCGGAGCAACGCGCCCGAGAGCTGCTGGACATGGTGGGCCTGGGGGAGAAGCTGACCGCCTACCCCACCCAGCTGTCCGGCGGGCAGCAGCAGCGGGTCGCCATCGCGCGGGCCCTGGCGATGCGACCGGACGTGCTGCTGCTGGATGAGGTCACCTCCGCGCTGGATCCGGAGCTCGCCGCGGGCGTACTCGACGTCCTGCGGGACATCGCCCGGACCTCGGACGTGACCATGCTGTGCGTCACGCACGCGATGCGGTTCGCCCGCGACATCTCGCACCGCGTGCTGATGTTTGACAGCGGGCGCATCATCGAAGATGCGCCGCCTGGGGAGATGTTCGACGCTCCCCGCCACGAGCGCACTCGTGGCTTCCTGCAATCCGTCATCAACGAGACATAACTGCACGACATAACTGAACAACCACACAAGATCGAGGAACCCTTACCCCTGCAAGGAGAACCTCGTGCGTATTCGGCACGCGGCGACCACGGTCGCCGTATTTGGCGCGTTATCAATCGGTTTGACAACGTTGACGGCAGCCCCCGCGCTGGCTCACGGGTCCATGCAGTCCCCGAAGAGCCGGATCCTCACCTGCCGGGAGGAGGGGCCGGAGAACCCCAAGACCGCCGCCTGCAAGGCGGCGATCCGGACCGGGGGGACCCAGGCGGTCTACGACTGGAACGAGGTGAACATCCCCAACGCCGCGGGGCGGCACCGGCAGATCATCCCGGACGGCAAGCTGTGCAGTGCCGGACGGGACAAGTACAAGGGTTTCGACCTTCCACGGGCCGACTGGCCGGCGACCTCGATGCCCACGAGCGGCCAGTTCACCTTCACCTACCGGGCGACGGCCCCGCACCGGGGTGGCTTCGAGCTGTACGTCACCCGTGACGGGTACGACCCCACCAAGCCACTGCGGTGGTCGGACCTGGAGCCGCAGCCGTTCCTGAAGGTGATGGATCCGCCGCTGCGCAACGGCTCCTACGTGATGTCCGGGAAGCTGCCCGCCGGCAAGAGCGGGCGACACCTGATCTATGCCATCTGGCAGCGTACGGACAGCCCGGAGGCGTTCTACTCCTGCTCGGACGTGGTGTTCGGTGGGAAGGCCGACCCGGCCGTGCCGAAGGACCAGGGCCAGGGCGGGCCGGCTGCCGCCGCACCGGCCGACCACGGTAACCATGGCAACCACGGCGATCACGGGTCGACCGGCAAGGGCGATCCGTACGACCAGGCCGCGGGAAGCGGCCACGGGAAGCACGCGCCCGCCGGTGACAGCAGGCCACAGCCCATGGCCGCGGCGCAGGCTCCGCGGGCCGGGCAACAGCCCCCACCGCAGGCGGCACCGGCTCCCGTCGAGAAGCCGGTCGCCGCGACGGGAGAGTCCGGGGAGCTGGCCAACACCGGCGTGTCAGGCATCGTCCCGCTCACATTGGGCGGTCTGGGCCTGATCACCCTGGGCGGCGTGGCGGTCCATCTCTACCGCCGCCGAACCACCGGCTGATCACCTCTGCCCGACGGGAGAGCCGCGGCGAGCACGTCTCGCCGCGGCTCTCTCCCGTTCGGCCCGTTGCGCACCCTGCGGGGGCGCAACTCGGGAAACCTCGGGTGCTGCGATCGCGCCGTGCTCCGCTGACGTCGCAACTCGGTTCAGTGCGCCACTGGCGTCGGGGCGTCCAGCTTCTCCACGACGAGGCGGTAGAGCTGCCGCGGCCGGCCCGGCCCCGCGGTACGCAGTGGCGGAAGCTGCCACGCCAACCCCATCTCGGCCAGCGCGTGCAACACCCGCCGCGCCGCGCGAGGCGTGATGTCCAACAGCTCGGCTACCGTGCTGGCGTCCACGACCGGCCGTTCCACCGGGGAGAACTCCGCCGCCCGCAACGCGTCCGCCAGCCTGCCCAGCGTGCCGAGCGCCTTGCACCGCGCCTCCTCGTGCGCCTCCTGCCGGGCCCTGGGGTGTTCCGGCAGCAGCAACACGTTCCCGTCGTGCCCGACGACGTAGCCCTGCCCGCCCGTTGAACCGCGCCCGCGGCCCAACGCCACCCGCGCGTTCGCCTCGGCGTCCCGCGCGGTCAGGCCCAGGCCGATACCCAGCTCGACGTCGACGCCGAACTCGTCGCGCACCCGGTCGACGAACGGCGGTACCCGGAAGTCGTCCGTGGCCGCGACCAGCGACCCGAGCGTGGCCACCAGGTAGTAGCTCCGCTCGTCGCGCGGCAACACCGTCGCGCCCATGCGGCGCGCCTCATCGGACAGTGTCCGTTGCACCGCGACCCGGTGCTCGTGCTGGCCGCCGCCTGCCGCCCCGGCGGGCAACGCCACGATGCCGATCGCGATCTGCGACTCCTCGAGCCGGCTGCCCAGTCCCAGCAGCGCCGCGTGCCGCAGCTCGTCGCGGATCACGGCCCTGGTCGGCCGGACCACCATGGCCGGCACCGAGACGGCGGCAAGCCGTTGCGCCACCGCCGGAACCCCGGTGAGCGCCAGGGTGGTCGCGCCGGTGCGCCACAGTCGCTCATGGAAGGCCACGAACTCCGCGGGCGAGCTGCCGGCGCGGTAGGCCATCACCTGCACCCCGTCGGTGCGCACGTGGATGTCCTGGTACGCCTGGCCGATCTCGGCCGCCGGCACCGAGTCCACGCTCACCCGGCCCAGGTCGAACCGCCGGGTCAGCGCGGCGCGCAGCAGCGTGCCGTACAGCGCCGACCCGGACAGCGGGATGTAGGTGGCCGGCACCGAGACGACTCCGCTGCGCCGGGCCACGTCGTAGGGCAGCGGTCCGGTGAACAGGCACGCGTCGATCTCCCCGCGCACGCGGGCGAACTCGCGCGCGACGTCGTGCTCGTCGGCGAAGGCCACCCCGACCAGCCGGCAGTCCACCGGGCGCCCGGCCATTCCGGCGCCCAGCTCAATGATCTCCTCGACGAGGTCGGCGGGTCCTGCCACGCCGACAACGGGTCGGTGCGGACCGGCCACCGCTTGGGCCTCGGTCACCGTGCGCCCCCGAATCGGTTGGTTGCCGCTCGTCCGTGACGCAGCTCGATGCTACTCGGGACTGGCCCTTTCGGCTGTCCCGCACGTGGGTACGGCGGGACAGGGAAGGCAACTTCGGCAACCTGGGGCGGGTTCGGCTCCGCCGTGCGCCGGCGGGACGGCCTGGCGTGCGGGGCGCTCAACGGGTTGCGCCGTTGGTGGGCGGCACGTTGTTCGCGCGGCGCGTCTCCCGTGTGCGCCGCGCGCGGTCGGCGACCAGCCGCGCGAGCAACCGGGAGGCTTCCAGCGGGTCACCGGCCCGGCGGACCCAGTGCGCGTGGTTCTCCCGGATCTGCAACGTGTCCGGGTGCTCCGGGCCGAGGGCGCGGGAGGAGTCCAGCACCAGCGAGGAGTACAGGCGGACCGCCTCGGCGGGGCTGATGGTGACTCCGACGAGCCAGGCGTGGCGGTCCCGACTGGCCAACGTCTCCGGATGGTCGGGGCCGAGGGCGCGCAACGCTTCCCGGGCCCGCTGTGCGTGCTCGCGCAGCTGCTGGGCCGGCGGCCGGATCGGGGTCGCGGTGGGAACGGGTGGATCGGCGGGTTCGGAGCGGTACATCTCAGACCTCCGCCGGACGGCGCGGGTGGGGCGGCGTTACCGGGTGTCGCCGCGGTGTGCGGGAGAGGACGGCTGCGGACCGCATGGTCTCCTCCTTGCGGCGTTCCGGTGCTCGGGCGCGGCCCGAGACGCGGTGCGGAGCGGTTCGGCAGCAGGGGTCCGCACGACAATCGTCACCGGTGGCCGGGCGCCTCGGCCAGTCCTCAACCTTGAGGACTTGACCGCGGCGGCCGGAGCAGTTCGTCCACTATGGACCAGTGTCAGGCCCGCTCGAGCGCGACCCGCACGCCGAGCCCGACCAGGACACAGCCGGTGAGCCGGTCCAGCGCCACCCGCACCCGGTCCCGGGCGAGCCCGCGACCCAGCACGCCGACCAGCAGCGAGAAGGCGCGCCACCACGCAACAGCGGTGGCGAGAAAAGTTAGCGCGAGTACGGCGGAGGTCTGGACACGCGGCTCATTCGCGGCGACGAACTGCGGCAGCAAGGTCAGGAACAGCAGGGCGATCTTGGGATTCAGCAGATTGTTCAGCACACCGTGGCGAAACGCCTGAATGCGTCCGACCGGTGCGGTTTCCGGCATCGCGCTCACCGGCGCGGGAGCGCGGCGGGAGAGCCATAGGGCACGTGCTCCGAGGTACACCAGATACAGCGCGCCGGCCACCTTGAGCACCGTGTAGGCGGTGGTCGAGGCCGCCAGCACGGCCGAGAGTCCGAGCACCGCAGCGGTGGCGTGCAGGGCGATGCCGGCGCAGCAGCCCAGTCCGGTCCACCACGCCGCGCTCGACCCGCCGCGGACGCCGTTGCGGAGCACGATCGCCCAGTCCGGCCCGGGCGTCACCGTGAGCACGGCGACGACGAGCAGGAAGGGCAGGAGCTGCTGGGGCATGGCGGCACCCTAGGGGCGGACACCGAGCGTCCCGGGGGCGTAACGTCGGGTGAGTGAGTGACTACCAGCACATCCTCGTCTCCGAGGACGATGACGTCGCCCGCATCACCATGAACCGTCCCGAGCGGCGCAACGCGCTGTCCGCCGAGCACCTCGGCGAGCTGTTGGCCGCGTTCCGTGCGGTGGCCGGCACCGGGGCCAGGGGTGTGGTGCTGGCCGGGAACGGTCCCGTCTTCTCCGCCGGCCACGACTTCGCCGACGTCGCCGAACGCGACCTGGACGGCGTCCGCGAGCTGCTGGAGCTGTGCCTGGAGCTGATGCGCACGATCCAGCACGTCCCCCAGGTCGTGATCGCCCGGGTGCACGGGCTGGCCACGGCGGCCGGCTGCCAGCTCGTGGCATCCTGCGACCTCGCGGTGGCGGCCGCCTCCGCCGGGTTTGCGTTGCCGGGCGGCAAGGGCGGCTGGTTCTGCCACACGCCCGCGGTGCCGGTCGCACGCGCCGTCGGGCGGAAGCGGCTGATGGAGATGGCCCTGACCGGGGACGTCGTGGACGCGCGCACCGCGGCCGAGTGGGGCCTGGTCAACCGGATCGTGCCGGACGCCGAGCTGGACGGCGCCGTCGACGCGCTGCTGGCCAGGGCGACCCGGGGGAGCCGGGCCAGCAAGGCCGCCGGCAAGAGCGCCCTCTACGCCCAGCTCGACCGGCCGGAGGAGGAGGGTTACCGGATCGCGCTGGAGATCATGGCCTCGAGCTCGCAGACCCCGGCCGCCAAGGAGGGGATGGCGGCGTTCCTGGCCAAGCGGACACCGGTCTGGCCGGACTGAGCCGGTCCGGCACCCGGAGCGGCAACGGCAGATTTCTGTGCGGTTACGGCTACCCAACGGGCGTGGTTGAGGACACAATGGAGATTTCCTGAACCAGCCGGTTCCGACTAGCGGGGTGGAGGCTGATGAGCACCACGACCCTCCCGACGAGCCAGGTGGCACGACTGACCACCCGGGCGGTGGCCAGTGGGCCGGCAGCGCCCGTGATCGCGCCGTTCACCGGCGAGCCACTCGCCGACCTGCCCCAGTCCACCGTCGAGGACGTCCACGAGGCATACAAACGCGCCGCCGAGGTGCAGCAGGAGTGGGCGGCCACGCCGGTACGGGAGCGGTGCGCGATGCTGCTGCGCTTCCACGACCTGCTCCTGGAACGCCAGGACGAGGTGCTCGACCAGATCCAGCTGGAGACCGGTAAGTCCCGTTGGCACGCTTTCGAGGAAGTCATCTCGGTCGTCAACAACGCCCGCTACATCGCCCGGCGCGCTCCGCGGCTGCTCGCCCCGCGTCGGCGCAACGGGGTCATGCCGGTGCTCAGCGCCGCGCGCGAGCTGCGGCGTCCCAAGGGTGTGGTCGGGCTGATCACGCCCTGGAACTACCCCTTCGAGCTGGGCCTTGCCGACGGGCTGGCCGCGCTGGTCGCCGGCAACGCGATCGTGCACAAGCCGGACCAGCAGGGCGCGCTGTCGGTGCTGCTCGGCATCGAGCTGTTGCGTGCGGCCGGCATGCCGGACGGGCTGTGGCAGGTGGTCCTCGGGGACGGGCCGGTGATCGGCGGTGCCGTGACGGACGGCGCCGACTACGTCTGCTTCACCGGGTCCACCGCCACCGGCCGCATCGTTGGCCAGCGTGCGGGGGAGCGGCTGGTCGACTGCTCGCTGGAACTGGGCGGCAAGAACGCGATGCTGGTGCTGGACGACGCGCCGGTGGAGCGGGCCGCGGAGTGTGCCGTGCGCGCCTGTTTCTCCTCGGCAGGCCAGCTCTGCGTGTCCATCGAGCGGATTTATGTGGACCGCAGGGTGCACGACGCGTTCGTCGACGCCTTCGTCCGCCGGGTCAAGGAGATGAAGGTCGGGCCGGGGACGGACTGGGACGTCGACATGGGCTCGCTGATCTCACGGCGGCAGCTCGACGGTGTCCAGGCGCATGTCGAGGACGCGGTGGCGAAGGGCGCGCGCGTGCTGGCCGGCGGCCGGCACCGGCCGGACCTTGGCCCCTACTTCTTCGAACCGACCGTGTTGGCCGACGTGACCGAGGAGATGGCCTGTTTCGGCGCGGAGACCTTCGGTCCGGTGGTGGCGATCCACCCGGTCGACGGCGTCGAGAAGGCGATCGTGGCCGCGAATGACACGCCCTACGGGCTGAACGCCAGCGTGTGGGGGCGGAACAAGCGCCGGGCCGCGCTGGTGGGTGCCCGGTTGCGTGCCGGCTCGGTGAACGTCAACGAGGGCTATGTTGCAAGCTGGGGAAGCGTCGACATCCCGCAGGGCGGCATCGGCGACTCCGGGGTGGGCCGCCGCCATGGCGCGGAAGGCATTCTACGGTTCACCGAGGCGCAGGCCGTGGTGACGCAGCACCTACTGGACTTGGGCCGGCCACCCGGTTTCAGCTACCGCGGTTGGGCGAAGGTCTACCGCCTGCTGATGCGCACGATCCGCCTCATCCATCGGGCCTGAACCCATTCGTCGGGCGTGATGCCGCGGTGCCCGTGCCGACCCCCAACGTTCGGCACGGGCACCGCGTCCTCGCGCCACGCCGTGCGGCTTCTCTCTCGCCTCCCGTCCGATCCGGTGCGCTGGACCCCGGTTCCTTCCCTGTACCGGGAAGAAGTCCCGACCGCAGCATGCGACCTCGACCAAGCTCGAAGTCAAGACCCCCGGATCGGGGCCGGGTCGCTGGGTTGGGTGGGTGCGCTGACCGCGCTCAAGATCCGGACGAAGGGCGGGAGCGGCTCGTGTGATCCGAAGTCGCGAGAGAAACTGGCCGCAATGTCCACTTGGGACGGAGTGGAGAAAGGTGGCGGCGGGCCGCTATGGGGGAGAGTGGGGACAGTAGCGGCCCGCCGCGGTGGGGGAGGCTTCTCAGGCAGCCTTGATGAGGTCGGTGATGCGGAAACGGGTGGGAACGAGACCGAAGGTGTGCATGAGGTCGGCCACCCGCTGGATCTTCACGGCGGTGAGGGAGGGTGGGTAGGAGCCAACCGACATCAGAGCGGCGGTCGACGGGTCGATGCCCGTGTAGCTGGGCAGGATCCGCTCGATCGCGGCGCGGTCGGCGGCCCGCTTCTGCGCCTCGACCAGGGCCCGCCGGAACGTCGCGAGGGTGCGCGGGTTCTGCTCGGCGAACCTGGCGGAACAGGCGTACCCGGACAGTGGGATGTCCGCCGTCGGCCCGTCCGCGGTGTCGGCGAGGATCGCGATCCCCGAGCTGAGCCGCAGGTTGGTGATGAACGGCTCGATCAGCCATGCGGTGTCGACCTCGCCGCGCTCCAGCGCCCCACCCATGTCCTGGAACGGCATGTGCACCCACCGCACGTCGTCCTGGCGCACCCCGAGCGGAGTCATGATCGCGCTCGTGAGCAGCACCCCCAGGCCCTTGAGGTTGTTCACCGCGATCTTCGGCTGCTTTCTGTCCGGCAGCCGACGGAAGGCGGAGCGCTCGGGCACCACGAGCGCCGTCACGCCCGGCGATGCCTCATATGCCTCGCTCACGAACCGGATGTTGCCGCTGGCTCCGTAGTTGGTGAGCAGCGAGACGTAGCTGTCGAACAACACGTCCACCGGACCGTCGTCCAGATCCACCTTGTTCTCGCCGGCCAGATCCATCTTCACCAGCTCGACGTCGAGGCCCGCACGGCTGAAGAGCCCCTGGCGGTCTGCCAGGTGCAACGGCGCGACGTCCGGCACGGGGAGCACGCCCACCCGCAGCGTGCTCCGTTCCGGCGGCCCGTCCGCCGCGCCGTTCTCGCCGGAGTCGCAGCCGGCCAGAAGCAACGCACCTCCCGCGATGAACCCGCCCCGCAGCAGGCCACGACGACCGAATCGGCGTTGCGAAAACAGCACTGTGCCCTGCCCGGATAATTCGTCGTTACGCATTCCCCATCCCCCGGCGTGTCGGAAACTGCCGCGCTGGCCTACCTGTCCGGTCCGCCAGCGCGACGCCCCCGAACCGCACGTTTCTGTGCTCGTGGTGCAGGGACGGTAGATGACGAAGGTCACTTCCGGAAGCTACCTTTGGCGTAATCCAAACGGAGCAACATGGCTGCCTGGCGGCAAGAAAGTCGCAGGTCGGCATCGATTGGCCGGACCGTGCGCCGGGAAGCCGGCGTCATGGTACAAGGACGAACCATCGAAAGTTGGTGAGAATTGTCGGCAGATATCGAAGATTTGTTGGTTTTGTACATCAATGCATTGATAGTGATGCGATCGGTTGCGTTGTTGCAAAGAATTGGCGGCAATGTGTTGTGTAGGCTCGGCCCCGGCGCGCCGGTGGGATGGGACGTCCGCCCCGGCGGTCCATGGCGCAGGGGCCGGCCGGAGGGACGTTGTCGGCGTGCGGACACGCCTGGTGCCCCGCACTCCTCGGGCTGGGGCGGGGCACCAGGCCAGTCACCCGCTGGTGTCGGGCGCAACGAGTCTCTTGTGTCGCTGGTGTGCTGATGTGCCCGGCGACTGCCGCACGCACCGACTGGGTGCTGGAGAAGATGGTCGACGAGCAGGTCGCCCGGATGTTCCCGGCCGTGACCGAGCCGGTGCGCAAACAGACCTGCTGGCCGGATTTACTAGTACGACCGTTGCAGGCCGAGCGTGTGCTGGGCGACGAAGTTGAGGATCATCTCCCGGCTGACCGGAGCGATCTGGGCGGCGCGAACCGCACCCAATAGCGGTCCGACGCCGTACTCGGCCGTCATCCCGTTACCACCGTGCACCTGGATCGCCGTGTTGACAGCGTCGAATGCGCTTTCGGCCGCGGTGTACTTGGCGATGTTCGCGCTCTCACCGGCGGTCGGGTCGTCCTGGTCGTAGGCCCAGGCGGCGCGGGACACCGCGAGCCGGGCCAGATCGACCTCCATGTGTGCCCTGGCCAGCGGATGCGCGAGCGCCTGATGCGCGCCGAGCGTGGTGTCCCAGACCGACCGGCTGTTCGCGTACTCGATGCCCTTGCGGACGGCGTACCGGCCGATACCGCAGCAGTAGGCGGCCACGGTGATGCGCTCGGGGTTCAAACCGGCGAACAGCGCGGCGAGCGCGGCGTCCTCGCCCCCGACGAGCGCGTCCGACGGCAGGCGCGCCTCGTCGAAGTGGACGCTGAACTGTCGTTCCGGCGAGACCAGTGCCATGGGAATCGGGTGGAACTCCATCCCCGGTGTGTCGGTGGGTACGACGAACAACGCCGGCTGCAGCTTGCCGGTCCTGGTGTCCTCCATGCGCGCGACCACCAGCGTGGCGTCGGATTCGTCGACCCCGGAGATGAAGACCTTGCTGCCGCTGAGCCGCCAGCCGTCACCGTCGCGTCGTGCCGTGGTGGTGAGGCGGTGGAAGTTGGAACCCGCGTCGGGCTCGGTGATCGCGAACGACATCTTCAGCGACCCGTCCGCGAAGCCGGGGAGCCAGGTCCTCTTCTGCTCGTCTGTTCCCGACTTCGCGATGACGGTGGCGGCGATTGCGGGTGAGACGACGAGGAGGAGCAGCGGGCAGCCACCGGCGGCCAGTTCCTCGCACACGATCGACAACTCGGTGATGCCGGCGCCACCACCGCCATACTCGGTCGGCACCGCCACACCGAGGTAGCCGAGCTTGCCCGCCTCGGTCCACAGCTCGGTGGTCGGCTGCCCGGCCGTGGCCTTCTCGACCAGGTATCGATGCCCGTACCGGGCGGCCAGCGCGGCCACCGCCGCCCGCAGCGCCCGCTGCTCCTCGCTTTCCCGGAACTCCATCCCGATCTCCCTCCAGGAGGTGTCCAGCCCCCGCGCCCCACCGGGCGGAACCGGCTCAGGACACGATGGCCAAGACCTCTCCCGCGTCGACCTGTGCCCCGGCCGACACCTTGATCGCACGAACGACGCCGTCCACCGGGGAACGCACCGCGTGCCGCATCTTCATCGCCTCCAGGACCAGCAACGGCTGCCCGGCGCGAACGTCCTCGCCCTCGGTGACCTCGATCTCGGCGACCGCACCGGGCATCGGGGCCAGCAACGACCCCTCCGCAACGACCGAGCCCGGCTCGACGAGGCGGGGAACCCGCCGCAACACCACCGAGCCGAGAACGGAGTCGACATGGACGTCGTCGCCGTAGGACTCGACCAGGAACCGGCGGTGAACGCCGGCGGTGTCGAGCACCACCTGATGCGGTTCGACGGAGACGAGACGAATACCTTCCAGCCCCGCCACCTCGAGACCACCCCGGCCGAGCCGGTACCGGACCTCGACACGGCCGTCCCGCGTGGTGAACTCCTTGTGCTCCAACTGGGAAGGCAGGTTTCGCCACCCGATGGGGACACCGGGCTGCACAACGCTCGCCACCCGATTCCCTGCTGCCCCGGCCAGCGCCGCAGCAAGCGCGGACAGCACGCGCGCCTGCTCGTCGGCAAGTGGTGCCGCAAGCGCGTCAGGACCATGGGTGGCCAGGAATGCGGTGTCCGTGTCGCCTGCCAGGAACGCCGGATGGCGCAGTACGCGCACCAGAAGATCACGGTTGGTGTGTGGGCCGTGAATCCGCGCACCGGCCAGTGCGCCGGCCAGCCGGCGGGCAGCCTCGGTCCTGCTCGGTGCCCAGGAGATCAGCTTGGCCAGCATGGGGTCGTAATGGACGCTGACCACCGATCCGTCGACCACACCGGAGTCCAGGCGAAGTCCGCGTTCCACCGCGCCGATCCCGAACTCGACGTCCACACCGGGCACGTCGAAGCGGTGCAGCGGCCCGCTGCCAGGTCGCCAGTCCTGCGCGGGATCCTCGGCGTAGAGCCGAACCTCGATGGCATGGCCACGTGCGGACGGTGGCTGCGCATCCAGGGCCGCCCCCTCGGCCACCGCGAGCTGCCACCGCACAAGGTCCACGCCGGTCACGCACTCGGTCACCGGGTGTTCCACCTGCAACCGTGTGTTGGTTTCCAGGAAGTAGAACCTGCCGTCGTCGCCCAGCAGGAACTCCACGGTACCGGCGCCCACGTAGCCGATCGCCTTCGCCGCGGCCACCGCCGCCGAACACATCGCCGCACGCAGCTCGGGACCGACGGCCGGGGATGGCGACTCCTCGACGACCTTCTGGTAACGCCGCTGGATCGAACACTCACGCTCGCCCAACGCCCACACGGTGCCGTGCGAGTCCGCCAGGACCTGGACCTCGACGTGCCGTCCCCGCTCCAGGTAACGCTCGCAGAAAACCGTTCCGTCACCGAAGGCGGCCGATGCCTCGGCGCGCGCCGTGGCCACCGCCGCCGGCAGCTCCTCCAGGGAACGGACGACCCGCATCCCACGACCACCGCCCCCGGCGGCGGCCTTCACGAGAACGGGAAGGTGATGCTCTGCGACGTGGTCCGGGTCGATCTCGGCAAGCACCGGAACCCCGGCGTCGGCCAGCAGGTGCTTCGCCCGGACCTTGTCGCCCATCGCCTCGATCGCCGCGGGCGGGGGCCCCACCCAGGTCAGGCCGGCCCGCTCGACTTCCCGTGCGAAATCGGCGTTCTCGGACAGGAACCCGTAGCCCGGATGCACCGCGTCCGCACCCGCGTCCAGCGCGGCCTGGACGAGCAGATCCCCACGCAGGTAGGTGGCGGTCGGAGCATCGCCCGGTAGACGCACCGCCAGATCCGCCTCCGCCACGTGCGGGGAGCGCTCGTCAGTGTCCGAGAACACCGCGACCGGGGAGACCCCCAGCGCACGGCAGGTTCGCACGACCCGGCGGGCGATCTCGCCGCGGTTCGCTATCAGCAGACGGGAAATCACGATGCGCCCCCTCACATCCGGAACACGCCGAACCGATCCGTTCCCCGGATCGGTGCGTTGTGAATGATCGAGAGACAGATACCGAGCACGGTGCGGGTGTCCCGCGGATCGATGATCCCGTCGTCGTAGAGGCGGCCGGACAGGAACGGGGCCAACGACTGTTGCTCGATCTGCTGCTCGACCATCGCCCGCAGGTTGCGGTCTGTCTCCTCGTCGTAGGGCTGCCCCTTTGCCGCGGCCGCCTGCCTGGCAACGATCGACAACACACCGGCGAGCTGAGCCGGACCCATCACCGCCGACTTGGCGTTGGGCCAGGTGAACAGGAAGCGTGGGTCATAGGCCCGGCCGCACATCCCGTAGTTGCCGGCGCCGTACGAGGCGCCCATGACGACCGTCAGGTGGGGCACGGTGCTGTTGGACACCGCGTTGATCATTGCCGCGCCGTGCTTGATGATCCCGGCCTGCTCGTACTTCTTGCCGACCATGTAACCGGTCGTGTTCTGCAGGAACAGCAACGGGATGTCGGCGGAGTTGGCGAGCTGGATGAACTGGGTCGCCTTCTGTGACTCGGCGCTGAACAGCACCCCGCGCGCGTTAGCCAGAACGCCGATCGGGTATCCGTGCAGCGACGCCCAACCGGTGACGAGGCTGGTTCCGTAGCGCGGCTTGAACTCGTCGAAGTCCGAGTCATCAACCAGGCGCGCGATCACCTCTCTGGGGTCAAAAGGCGTGCGCAGGTCGGTTGGTACGATGCCGAGCAGCTCCTCGGCGTCGTAGCGGGGTTCGACCGGCGGCACCGACGGTCCGGGGCCCAGCTTGCGCCAGTTGAGGCGGGCCACGATGCGTCGACCGATCCGCAACGCGTCGTGCTCGTCCTCGGCGAAGTAGTCGGCCAGACCCGAGGTGCGGGCGTGCATCTCCGCACCGCCCAGCTCCTCGTCGTTGCTCTCCTCGCCGGTGGCCATCTTCACCAGCGGCGGACCGGCGAGGAACACCTTGGCCCGCTCCTTGACCATGACGACGTGGTCCGACATCCCGGGGATGTAGGCCCCGCCGGCCGTGGAGTTGCCGAAGACGAGGGTCACGGTGGGAAGGCGAGCGGCGGAGGCCCGAGTGAGGTCGCGGAACACCCGCCCGCCGGGGATGAAGATCTCGCTCTGGCTGGGCAGGTCGGCGCCACCGGACTCGACGAGGTTGATGACCGGAAGCCGGTTGTCGGCCGCGATGTCGGTGGCACGAAATGTCTTGCGCAGTGTCCAGGGGTTACTCGCGCCACCACGAACCGTCGGGTCGTTCGCGACGATCAGGCACTCGACACCGGAGACGACCCCGATGCCGGTGACCACGCTGGCACCCACCGTGTAGTCGGTGCCCCAGGCCGCGAGTGGGGAGAGCTCGAGGAACGCCGTGTCGGGATCGATCAGGAGCTCGATGCGTTCCCGGGCCAGCAGCTTGCCGCGCCCGTGGTGCCGGTCGACGTACTTCGGGCCGCCGCCGGCCAGTGCCTTGGCGTGCTCGGCGGCCAGCTCCTCGAGCCTGGCCAGCATCGCCTCCCGGTTCGCCGCGAACTCCGGCGAGGCCGTGTCCAACGTGGACCTGAGAAGGGTCATGCCGTGTACCCCATCCGTCGTGCCGCCAGCTCGGCCAGGACCTCGGTGGCACCCCCGCCGATGCCGAGGATCCGGGCATCCCGGTAGTGCCGCTCGACCTCGGCGTCGCGCATGTAGCCGAAACCACCGTGGAGCTGCACCGCGGCGTCGACCACCTGCTGGCACGCCGCCACTGCCGCGTTCTTGGCCATACAGACCTGGGCGACAACCTCCTCACCGGCCGCGATCCGGGCCCCGACGGCCCGGGTGTAGGTACGGGCCAGCTCGATCTGCTGGGTCATCTCCACGAGCCGGTGGCGCACCAGCTGCCGGGACACCAGCGGACGGCCGAACGTGCTGCGCGCGCGCACCCAGTCCAGGGTCAGGTCGAGGCAACGCTGGGCGGTCGCGTACGCCTGCACGGCGAGGGACAGGCGCTCGACCTGGAACTGCCGCATCAACGAGACAAAGCCCAGATCCTGGTCGCCGACCAGGTTCGTGACGGGCACGCGCGCGTCGACGAGCGACAGCTCCGCCGTGTCGGAGCAGTGCCAGCCCATCTTTTCCAGCCGGCGGCTGGCAGTGAAACCGGGCGTGCCACGCTCGACCACGAGCAGGCTGATCCCGTCGTGGCCCGGGCCGCCGGTCCGTACCGCCGTGGTGACGAAGTCGGCGCGGATGCCCGAGGTGATGAAGGTTTTCGTCCCGTTGACCACGAAATGGTCACCATCGCGGACGGCCGCGGTGCGCAACGCGGCGACATCCGACCCGCCGTCGGGTTCGGTGACGGCCAGCGCGCCGATCAGTTCACCGGCGAGCGTGGGGCGGACGAACCGCTCCACCAGGTCGGGGTTGCCGGAGTCGACGATGTGCGGAAGGGCGATGCCGTGGGTGAGCAGGGCGGCGACGAGACCCGAGGAGCCACCGGCCTCGATGAGTTCCTCGGTGACGACAACGGTGTCCAGGAGATCGCCGCCGCTACCGCCCACCGGCTCCGGGAAGCCGATACCGAGTAGTCCCAGTTCCGCGGCCGCGTGGTGCAGCGCACGCGGGACCTCCCCGGACCGCTCCCACTCGGACAGGTGCGGCACGACCTCGCGATGGACGAACCGTCGCACAGTCTCCCGTAGGGTGCGGCGCTCCGGTGTGTCGAAGACGTTCACAGCAGGGTCTCCGGGATGTCCAGCTCGCGGGAGCGCAGCCACTCCCCGAGCGCCTTGGCCTGCGGATCGAAGCGGGTGGACGAGGCCACGCCATCGCCGAGGAGCCCGTGGAGCACGAAGTTCAGTGCGCGCAGGTTGGGCAGCTCGTAACGCTTGATCACGAGTGGGCGGGTCTCGGGCAGGAGCTCGCGCAGCCGCTCCGCGGTCAGACCGTGGACCAGCCAGCGGTATGCGGCATCGGAACGAACCCATACCCCGAGGTTCGCGTCGCCACCCTTGTCGCCGGAACGCGCGCCAGCAATCCGACCGAGCGGAGCCCTGCGGGTCGGGCCGGGAGGGAGTGGGTCCTGGGGCGTCGTGGCAGGTGGGGTGGAAACGTCAACAGTCGAACGAGATTCCGGGGGAGGCGGCATGGTGACACGGTGCCCGTCGGGTAGGACGGCGACATGCTGCACCGCGTCCTGGGGGACGTAGGCGGAGGAGTAGATCCCGAACGGCGTGCCGTCCGAGGGTGGAGCGGCGACGTGGAAACCGGGATAGGAAGCGAGTGCCAGCTCGATGGCACCGCGAGAAAATGCCTTGGCGTGCTTCGGGTCCGGCGTCTTGACAGTGGCGTGGAGGAACGCGCTGGCGGTTTCCTCCGTGTCGGCGTCGCCCCGGTCGGTACGGACGAGCGTCCATTCGATTCCGTCGGAGCCCACCGCCGACTCGAGCTGGCGTCGCACGAGCTCGGCCTTGGCCTCGATATCCAGGCCGCACAGGACGAACGTGGTGCTGTTGCGGAAGCCGCCGAGGGTGTTGAGGCACACCTTCAGCTCCGGAGGCGGGGGAGTGCCGCGCACACCCCTGATCCGCACCTCGTCCTTGGCGACCTGGTCGAGGGAGATCGTGTCGAAGTGGGTGACCACGTCCGGACCGAGGTAGGCGGGTGCGCCGATCTCGTAGAGGAGTTGTGCCGTGACGGTGTCGGTCGTGACCGCCCCACCCGTCCCCGGATGTTTGGTGATAATCGCCGAACCATCGGAAGCCAGGCCGGCGATCGGGAAGCCAGGACGGTCTAGATCGGACACTTCGGTGAAGAAGGCGAAGTTGCCGCCCGTCGCCTGGGCGCCGCATTCCAGCACGTGCCCGGCGGCGGTGGCTCCGGCAAGAGCATCCCAGTCATCGTGCGACCAGCCGAAGTGAGCGGCCGCTGCTCCGACAACGAGCGACGCGTCGGTCACCCGGCCGGTGACGACGACATCGGCCCCACCGCGCAGGCATTCGACGATGCCCCAGCAGCCGAGGTAGGCGTTCGCGGTGAGCGGTTGCCCGAGGCCCAGCTCGGCGGCGCGGTCCCGCAGGTCGTCGCCTTCCACGTACGCGATCCGTGCCTCGACGCCGAGGCGCTCCGCCAGCGCACGTAGCGCCGTGGCCAGCCCGGCCGGGTTGAGCCCACCCGCGTTCGCGACGATCCGGACACCCCGCTGCATCGCCAGCCCGAGGCAGTCCTCCAGCTGGCGCAGGAACGTCCTGGCGTAGCCGAGGTCCGGGTCCCGCATCCGGTCGCGGCCCAGGATCAGCATCGTCAACTCGGCGAGGTAGTCCCCGGTGAGGACGTCGAGCGCGCCTCCCTCGAGCATCTCCCTCATGGCGGAGAACCGGTCGCCGTAGAAGCCGGACGCGTTGCCGACGCGCAGTGGTGCCGTCATGCCACTACTCCCCGAGGTGAACGGCCCTTCCCAGGCGGACCGGCGAACGCCTGGGCAACGGTGAGCCACTTCTTTGCCACGGGGCCCTCGGCATGGAGGTCAAGGTCATCACGATGACGCCGCTGCGTGACCAGCAGGCAGAAGTCCATCGCCGGTCCCTGCACGCGGTCGGCCGCCTCCTGGGGGCCCCAGGTCCACATCGCACCGTCCGGGCCCCGGAGCTCGACCCGGACCGGGGTCTCCGGTGTCGGCAACCCGTTGATCTGGAAGGAGAAACCCATCGTGCGGACGCCGAGGTGCGCGACGTGCCGGAGGCGTCGTGTCGGGTTCTTCTCCGCGCCCAAGGCATCGGCGACGTCCAACCCGTGCGCCCACGTCTCCATCAACCGCGCGGTTGCCATCGAGGCGGGCGCCATCGGCGGGCCGAACCACAGGATCTTGGTTGCCGCGGACAGGTTGGCCAGCGTCGTGGCCAGCCAGGTCCGGCCTTCCCGCCACCGCCGCAGGAGATCTGTCGGTGCCTCCCGCGTCCCCGCTGCCGCGCCCTCTTCCACATAACCCGCGGGATCGGCCGCGGCCTGCCGCAACGCCGAGGTGAAGCCCTCCGGATCGCGGATGGCGTTGAGCGCCTGCGCATCCGTCCACGCGAGGTGGGAGATCTGGTGGGCGACCGTCCAGCCCTCGGCCGGCGTTGGCGTGGCCCAGCCCCGCGGGGGAAGACCAGCGACGAGGGCGTCCAGTTCCTCGCTCTCGGCGCGCAGGTCGTCTACCACGGTCGCGACGTTCATCGCGTCTCCCGCAGGGTGCGATCCAGCGTCCGTGCCCATTCCCGCAGCAGGCGGTTCCGGCGGGCGCTGTCGTCGGTGAGGGTGTTGGCCAGACCGAGCCCCCGCATCAGATCGAGGGTCGCCTGCACCGCCTCCCGCACACCGGGCCGGCCCTCGTCCACGCCCAGCAGCTCCACGGTGAGCCGGTGCGACTCGCGGCCGACCTTGGCTTCCAGCGGGACCACGGCGGCGCGCAGCTCCGGATCGGTGCGTGCGGCCACCCACAGCTCCAGGGCGGCCTGGAAGAGCGGGCCGGTGTAGAGGCGGGCGAGCATGTCCAGTACGGCGGCGGTGTGGTTCTCACCCCGCGGCAGTGCGGCGACCTCGCGGCGCACCTCCTCGCGCCGCTCCTCGGCCAGATGTGCGACGGCTGCCAGCACCAGCTCGGCCCGGGTGCGGTAATGGTGCAGCTGGGCGCCCCGGGACACCCCGGCCCGCTCCGCGACGACCGTGGTCGTGGTGCCCGACCACCCCAGCTCCACCAGGCACTCGATGGTCGCCGCCATCAACCGTTGGCGGGTGTGCTGACTGCGCTCCTCCTGCCGGCTGCGGGCCGGCACGGATGTGCTCATAGCGAGTCACCATGCACGCCCCGAAACAAACAGTCAAGACTGCTTGTTTTTGCGGGGATGTTGATCGTTCCAGTGACGCCGTCCCGGCCCGTGAATGTCACCCATTTGCCGATCCTTGCAACCGGGTGCGCCCGCCGCGCGGTGGTGCGTTCAGGGCGTGGCACGCTCGTGCAGTAGGAGGAGGGTGTAGGCGGCCACGGACTGGGCGTCGGTGATCTCGCCCCGCCGGATCATCGCCTCGAACTCGTCGCGGGAGAACCAGGCGGTGCGCATGTCCTGCTCCTCGTGCTCCCGCTCGGCATCGCCCACGGTCAGCTCGGTGGCCAGGAACGCGCGGCCACGCTGGCTGGACATGCCCGGAGCCACGTCGAGCAGCCCCAGCTCGACCATGCGGCCGGCGACCAGACCGGTCTCCTCCCGTAGCTCGCGCGCTGCCAGCTCGCGCGGCTCGAGGTGGGCCCGGTTCGGCGCCGTGCCCTGCGGGAACTCCCAACGCCGGATGCCGAGCGGATAGCGGAACTGCTCGACGAGCTGCAGTCGGTCGCCATCCATCGCGATGACCAACGCGTAGTCGGGCTTGTCCACCACGCCGTAGATCCCCACGCTCCCGTCGGGGCGGCGGATGTCGTCCTCCCGGATCGTCATCCAGGGGTTGGCGTAGACCTGACGGCTGCCGAGCGTCTCCACACGGCCCATCCTGCTACTGGTGGTTGAGCTTCGATCGACGGGCACCGTAGGCGAAGTAGACGATCAGGCCGATCAACACCCAGATCGCAAACGTCGCCCAGGTGATCTCGTCGAGACCCAGCACCAGACCCACACAAAGCACCAGCCCGATCAACGGGGTCACCGGTGCGAACGGCGTGCGGAAGGTGCGGGGCAGGTTCGGCTGCTTGTACCGCAGCACGAGCACACCGACGTTGACCAGGGAGAAGGCCACCAGGGTCCCGATGCTGGTCGCCTCGGCGAGCTGGCCGAGCGGCACCAGCGCCGCCAGCAGCGCCACCACGCCGCCGACCACCAAGGTGTTGGTCTGGGGCACCGCACGCCGGTTGACCCGGGAGAAGAACCGGGGGATCAGCCCGTCCCGGGACATCGAGACCAGGATTCGGGTCTGGCCGTAGAGCACGGTGAGCACCACCGACGCGATTGCGACCACCGCACCGAAGGCCAGGATCGTTGCCGGCCACCCGGTGCCGGTCACCTGCTCCAACACCGCCGCGAGCGATGCCTTCGACGCCCCGAGCGTGTCGGTACCGACCGCGGCCACCGCGGTCAGGGCGACCAGCACGTACACCGAGGTGACGATCGCCAGCGAGATCACGATGGCACGCGGCAGGTCACGCTGCGGGTTGCGCGCTTCCTCACCCGCCGTGGAGGCCGCGTCGAAGCCGATGAAGGAGAAGAACACCGCGGACGCGCCGCCCGCGATCCCGACGAAGCCCGCCGGGCTGAACGGGGTGAGGTTGCCCGACTCGAAGCCGGTGACCGCCACCGCGACGAAGAAGACGAGCACGCCCACCTTGAGCAGGGTGGCCACCGTGGTGACGGCCGCGCTCTCCCGGATGCCACCCAGCAACACCGTGGCGGCCAGCAGGACCACGATCGCCGCCGGGATGTTCACCAGTCCACCCTCGCCCGGTGGCGCGGCGAGTGCCTCGGGGATACGCAGGCCGAGCGTGGACTCGAAGAAGGCGTTGAGGTACTCGCCCCAGCCGACCGCCACCGCGGCCACCGAGACCCCGTACTCCAGCAACAGGCACCAGCCGCACACCCAGGCGACCAGCTCACCGAGCGTGGCGTACGAGTAGGAGTACGCCGAGCCGGACACCGGCACCGCCCCGGCCAGCTCGGCGTAGGACAGCGCGGAGAACAACGCGGCCAGGCCGGCGAGCACGAAGGAAAGCACCACGGCGGGGCCGGCTTTGGGCGCGGCATCGCCGAGCACGACGAAGATCCCGGTACCGAGGGTCGCGCCGACCGACAGGGATACCAGGGGCACCAACCCCATGCCGCGTTTCAGCGCGGTATGGGCGCCCTCGTCGGCAAGCTGCTCCACGGGCTTGGTGCGCAGCAGGTTCTGTCGGGTCAGCAGCACGAGGCGCGAAGTTACCTCTAATGGCCTATTAACAGCGATGTGGGAGTGATCACTTCGGGCATGTATTGCCTGCTCAAAATCGGTGCTGTAACGGCGGAAAGCGCCACTGTCGGCAGATGTAACAGCACTTCGTTAACTTTGATCTCGTTCTTGCGCAATGATCGGCATGTTCGACAGAACGTCCGTGCGTTCACTCACTCGGACGGCCGCATCGGATGCGCACCGGAATCGTCACGATACGCAATGCATTCGGCTTTTTCCGTCCCCCTGCTGGCGGAAGTCGCCGCTCGTCGCCGATCTCGGGCCACGCCCGAGGCGTGGAGCGGTTTCCCCTTGTGGGGCCGAGGGAAGCGCGGCTCGCTCGCCGGTCGTCCTTGCCGCGGGAGCGCTCATCTACCCTTGGCCCGGTGCGTCTCGTCATCGCCCGCTGCCAGGTGGACTACGTCGGCCGACTGACCGCCCATCTCCCGATGGCCCAGCGGTTATTGTTGGTGAAGGCGGACGGGTCGGTGTCCGTGCACTCTGACGACCGCGCCTACAAGCCGCTCAACTGGATGAGCCCGCCGTGCTGGCTCACCGAGGAGGAGGGGCGGTGGACGGTGCAGAACAAGGCGGGCGAGAAGCTGGTCGTCACGCTGGCGGAGATCCTGCACGACAGCAAGCACGAGCTGGGTCCGGAACCGGGCCTGGTCAAGGACGGGGTGGAGGCACACCTGCAGGAGCTGCTCGCCGAGCACGTCACCACCCTCGGCGAGGGCTGGTCGCTGGTGCGGCGGGAGTACCCGACCGCGATCGGACCGGTCGACCTGCTGTGCCGGAACGCCACCGGCGGCACCGTGGCGGTGGAGGTGAAGCGGCGCGGGGAGATCGACGGGGTCGAGCAGCTGACCCGGTATCTGGAGCTGCTGAACCGGGACCCGCTGCTCGCGCCCGTGCAGGGCGTCTTCGCCGCGCAGCAGATCAAGCCGCAGGCCCGGGTACTGGCCGAGGACCGCGGGATCCGCTGCGTCACGCTGGACTACGACGCCCTGCGCGGCATCGAGTCCGACGAGTTCCGGCTGTTCTGAGCCGGACGGTCGCCTGCCCGATCCGGTGGACCCACCGGTGCAGAAAGGACGCGATGCCTCGAGAAGATCAACGGGCAGCAGGGTCTGCTCGCGCGTGTGGACGATCAGCGTTGGTACTCACCCTGGAGATCGCCGATGGCGCGGTCACGGGTATCCAGCTGCTGTCCAATCCGGACAAGCTGGCTGATGTCCCGCTGAGCGCATGGTGAGAGAACAGAGCCCTGCTACCCGAGGCCGATGTTCTTGCGCCTAGAGCGAGGTGATCGATCGCTTCTCCAGGGCGGGTGCCCAGACGTGCCAGCCGCCGCCGAAGGGGCACCAGACCGCCTCCAGCCGGCCCAGGGACTCCGCGACGATCGCGTCCGCTGTCTCCTGCACGAGCAGCGGCCGGTAGGAGTGATGGGCGCAGCGGTCGGCCTGACTGAACGCGACTCCAGGTCCCATACCCCATCGTGTACCGGTACTCGGGGTCCGGCGTACGTCGTCTGACTTTTCCGCACGCTTTCGGGGTATTCGGGTACGCGGGCCGCGTAGTCCGGACCGGTAGCCGTCCATGGCTCCTGTCTTCGGCGATACGCGAGGCGAGCCGTGTGCTGTGAGTTGTGGCCTTGCCGAGAACCCGCCTGTTCCGTTCGGACGCTCCATCGGTAAGGCTATGCCCATGAGCGCTGTGGGGAGTTGGCGCGACGCGTTGGCGGCGTGGCGGATCCCGGACGAGGTGCTCGCCGGCGCCGAGGACTCGCCATGGGTGCTGCCCCGACATGTCTTCACCGGCCGGACCGACGAGCAGATCGCGCACCCCGGCGGGGCGTCCTTCACCGCCGCCCACAGCGCCCTGGTACCACCGGGCTCGGTGCTCGACATCGGCGCGGGCGCGGGGGCGGCCAGCCTCCCGCTAGCCGACCGTGCCACCGAGATCACGGCGGTGGACACCGACCAGCAGCTGCTCGCGGAGTTCCGGCGACGCGCCGAGCCGCGGAACGTCGCCGCACGCACCGTCGTGGGCCAGTGGCCGGACGTCGCCGACCAGGTCGAGCCGGTCGACGTCGTTCTCTGCCACCACGTCGTCTTCAACGTCGCCGAACTCGGGCCCTTCGTCGAGGCCCTGACCGCGCACGCGCGCCGGCTCGTCGTGGTGGAGCTGACCGAGCGTCACCCGCTGACCGCGCTCAACCCGCTGTGGCGGCACCTGCACGGGATCGAACGGCCGACCGGGCCGACCTACGCCGACGCCGTGGCCGTTCTTGCGGAACTGGGCATCCACCCGGACGTGGTGCGCTGGCGCAGGCCCCCGCGGGCCGAACATCCCGACTTCACCACCCTGCTCGACATCACCCGGCGTCGGCTCTGCCTTCCCCGCAGCCGTACCGACGACGTGGCCGCCGCGCTGGCGGAACTCGGGTACGACCGCGGCACGACACCGGACCTCGGTTCCTCCGGCGACGACGTCGTCACGGTGACCTGGCGGCCGTGACCGACACTTGATCGACGGTGGCCACGGCTTCCTCTAGCGTCCTGACCGTGGGCGAGCGGATCGAGCTACCGACGACCGTGAACGGGGTGTGCGTCTTCTGCGCGATCGCGTACGGCCGGGCCGAAGCGAGTGTTGTCGTCGACGACGGAGAGCTGCTGGCCATCGCCGACCTGCGTCCGGCGACCACCGGGCATCTGCTGGTCATCCCCCGCCGCCATGTCGAGGGCCTCACCGACCTGCCCCCCGACCTCGGCGGCCGGATGTTCCAGCTCGGCCAGCGGGTGGCCGGGGCACTACGGCGCAGCGGGCTGCGCTGCGAGGGTGTCAACCTCTTCCTGGCCGACGGGGCGGCCGCCGGGCAGGAGATCTTCCACGTCCACCTGCACGTCCTCCCGCGATTCGGCGGGGACGGGTTCCGGCTGCGCGCGGACTGGCGGGTGCGCGACCGGGCGGAACTGGACGAGCTGGCGGCCCGCGTCGCCGCCGCACTGTGACAAGCGGTTCCATTCCGCTGGAAGGGCGGCGAACGCTGCGTGTTTCTGATTTCGATTATTGATCGTGCCGTGACTCATGTGGGTGCCGACGCGGTGCCTTTCTGTTGATGAATGTGCCGTGTCAAAAAGGAAGGGGCGGCCGACGGCCGCCCCTTGATCGGTGGTCGATGTTTCACCCCAGGTCGAACTCACCTGACTTCGTCCCGCTGATGAAGGCGTCCCAGTGGGTCGAGGAGAACAGCAGGACATCGCCCCGGGGCCGCTTCGAGTCCCGGACGGCGACCCGGTCCCGGCCGGGTGCCACCTCGACGCAGTTCCCGCTGTTGTCGCTGTGTCTGCTCTTTCGCCAGGTGATTCGGGTAGGGCCGCCGGGTCTACCCCAGTCGTCGGTCACGCCAACTCCTTCACCACCGCCGCGAGGATGGCGGCGGACTCGTCGGGAGCACACGCCTTCGCCCGCAGGTGCTCCCACACCAAAGAAAACCGTTGCACCTCAACGGTCTTTTCCGTATACAGGCCGCCCGTCAGGCTGTCCAAGTACACGATGGTGGGATCGGATGGCGTCGTGAAGTCGAGCATGACGAACGCTCCGGACATTGCCGGATGTGCGCCGATCTCGAACGGAAGGATCTGTAGCGTGATGTTTGGCCGTTCCCCTTCCGTGATCAGCCGCTGCAGCTGCTTTCGCATTACCTCGGGGCCGCCGACGGGCCGGCGCAGCGCGGCCTCGTCGACCAGGGCCCACAGGTGCGGCGGGTTGGCGCGTTCCAGCAGCCGCTGCCGGTTCATCCGTACCGTCACCCGGCGCTCGACGTCGGTGGGGTCGGCATCGACCGCGGTCATCAGGATCGCCCGCGCGTAGTCCTCGGTCTGCAGCAGGCCGGGCACCAGCATCGGCTCGAAGGTGCGGATCGCCGACGCGCCGCTCTCCAGGCCGACGAACACCTGGAACGTCTCGGGCAGTGCGTCCTCGTACGCGTGCCACCAGCCCTTCTGCCGCGCGGCGCGGGCCATGGCCACCAGCGCCTCGGCCTCGCTGCCGGAGACGCCGTAGAAGTCCAGCAGCAGCCGGACGTCACCGGGGCTGGCCGGCCGCCGGCCCAGCTCGATCCGGCTGATCTTGGACGGCGAGCAGCCGAGGTGCCGGGCCACCTCCTCGTTCGTCTTGTTCGCGGCCTCCCGTAGCCGACGAAGCTCCATCGCGAGCCGCCGACGGCGGACGGTGGGGCTCTGGCCGGTCGTCATGGGGCTTACCTCCGGTGGGGTCGTACTGGCGGCGCGCGCGTCCCGTCGGCGGTGCGCCCCGTCGGTACGGCAAGGGGGTGACGGAGCGCGCTCGTGATCGCCTCCGGGGCCGGGCGGGCAGGGGGCCGCGACGTGGCACGATCACCCGATGGCGGCCTGTTCCGCGACCGGCGGCCTGCTCCACCCGTCTGGGGCATGTGCCGCTCGGCAATTGCCAATTACCGTGCAGCCATCACGGACAGTGCCGCGTCGTCACGGCGCGCACTCGGACGCTACCGGCAAACCGCCCGCCGGGGTCCGCCGGGATCGCGTCGGCGGGCCGTCCGGCCGGGCACTGGGCGAGGGGGCCCGTCAACCATGGCGTGGAGCTATCTGCACCGCGTGGAGTTGTTTCGGATCGTGCGCGGTCAACGCGTTCTCGAGCACGTGGAGGAGTTCGACGACCACGGCCCCTACGTGGGGCGTGGCGCCGCCGAGTACGCCGAGATCGTGGCCGAGGACTACCTCAGCCGGTGGCGGCGCCCGCCGGGCCGCTGGCTGGTGGCGGTGTGGCAGCTCGATGACAGTGGCGCCAAGGCGAAACGGCTGTGCGAGGTCGAGCTGAACTGGGCCGCACCGGCCCGCAACAAGGCTGGCTGACGGCGACCCATCGCCGGCGTCCCGCCGTTCCCGCTCGACCTCGCCGACCCGGCCGCGGGTACTCGGCGAACCCGGCCGGCGACCATGGACCCTCGCGGCATCGCGACCGCGGTGCAGGGCGGTCCGTCACCGCAGAGCGCGACCCCTGGCGTGCGCGGTGGCGGGCCGTTCCGCGTCTCGGGCTCCCGCTGCGCTGGTCCTCCATCCCGGCTCCCTCCCTGGGGTCGCCTCGGCGGCGCCAGGCGTGAGCCGGCAATCCGCCGCGGTCACGGAGAGTTTTCTCGGTAGACCTGACGGGGCACGCCGGTGCCGCGCGGACCGGGACCGGACCGGGCCGGGCCAGGGCGTAGGCGGCCGCGATCGTGGCCGGGTTGTCGGCGCTGCGCGACATCGCCAGGAACTCGCCGGAACGACCTTCCCTGTCGCTTCCGCGAGGTGAGCTGTCTGATTCAGCGCCGGTCATCGGCCTTCTCGCGTCCCGCGCGGCGTCCGGAGCAAGCCCGCCTCGCCCACCCGGACGTGTCCCACGTCTCAGGATGGGGGGTTGCTCGGCGTCACGGATGAATTAGTGTTCGGTCACAACAAATTCACCCGACAGTGGGACCTGGGCATGTTGGAGGCTGTGCGGTACCGTCCGACTTCCCGCCATGTTCTGGTGACTAATGTTCATTTCTGTTGACAACGGCGTTGACTCTGGAGGTGGGGTCGGGTGCCCGTGCTCGCGGCCTCGGACCTGCGGCTTGCCGCTGGCCCGCTCGACTACGCCCTGCTCGCGATCTATTTCGCGATCGTCCTCGGCATCGGCTACCTGGCCCGCCGGTCGGTGTCGACCAGCCTGGACTTCTTCCTGTCCGGCCGGTCCCTGCCGGCGTGGGTGACCGGCCTGGCTTTCATCGCCGCGAACCTGGGCGCCCTGGAACTGCTCGGCATGGCCGCCAACGGTGCCCAGCACGGCATCCCGACCATGCACTACTACTGGGTCGGCGCCATCCCGGCCATGGTCTTCCTCGGCCTGGTGATGATGCCCTTCTACTACGGTTCCAAGGTCCGCAGCGTGCCGGAGTTCCTGCGGCGACGCTTCGGCATGGGCGCCCACCTGTTCAACGCGCTGAGCTTCGCCGCGGCGCAGATGCTTATCGCCGGCGTGAACCTCTACGCCCTGGCGTTGCTGCTCAATCTCATGCTCGGCTGGCCGATCCCGCTGTCCATCGTCATCGCGGCGCTGGTCGTGCTCGCCTACACCACGCTCGGCGGCCTGTCCGCCGCGATCTACAACGAGGTCCTGCAGTTCTTCGTCATCGTCGCGGCGCTGCTGCCGGTGACCATCGTCGGCCTGGTCAAGGTCGGCGGGTGGAACGGCCTGGTGGACAAGATCAGCGCGGGCCCAGGTGGGGCGGGGCAGCTCGAGGCGTGGCCGGCGACCGGGCTGACCGGCATCGGCGACGCCACCCTGAGCGTGCTCGGCCTGGTCTTCGGTCTCGGCTTCGTGCTGTCCTTCGGGTACTGGACGACCAACTTCGCCGAGGTGCAGCGGGCGATGTCGGCCAAGAGCATGTCGGCCGCGCGGCGCACGCCCATCATCGGCGCCTACCCGAAGGCGCTCATCCCGGCCATCGTGGTCATTCCCGGCATGATCGCGGCGGTGGTCGTGCCGCAGATGACCGCGCTGAAGGCGGGTGCCGGGGCGGACGGCATCGAGTACAACCACGCGCTGCCGCTGCTGATCCGGGAGCTGCTGCCCAACGGTGCGCTGGGCATCGCGATCACCGGTCTGCTCGCCTCGTTCATGGCCGGTGTCGCGGCGAACGTCAGCTCGTTCAACACCGTCTTCACCTACGACCTGTGGCAGCACTACATCGTCAAGGGCAGGCCGGACGCCCACTACCTGCGGGTGGGCCGGTGGGCCACGGTCGGCGGGATGGTGGTCGCGATCGGCACCGCGTTCATCGCGGCCGGCTTCAGCAACATCATGGACTACATCCAGGCGTTGTTCTCGATCTTCAACGCCCCGCTGTTCGCCACGTTCATCCTCGGCATGTTCTGGAAGCGGATGACGCCGGCGGCGGGCTGGTCGGGCCTGGTGGCCGGTACCGTGGCCGCGCTGGTGATGTTGGTGTTGACCCGGTCCGGGGTGGTGGACCTGCCCGGCCAGGGCGCCAGCTTCGTGGGCGCCGGCCTGGCCTTCGTCACCGACATCGCGGTGAGCGTGGCGGTCACCCTGGGCACCCGGCCCCGGCCGGACCGCGAACTGGTGGGGCTGGTCTACGGCCTCACGCCGAAGGCCGACCGCAAGCACTCCACCGAGGGGGCGGACGCCGGCTGGTACCGCTCGCCGGTCCTGCTCGGCGTCGGCGTGCTCGTGCTGACCGTCGCGCTCAACATCATCTTCAGCTGAGGGAGGACGACGTGACCGACCGGAACGCCAGCCAGCCGCGCCGCCGCGCCGGGCTGTTCGACCTCCGCTGGATCATCGCGGTGTTGTTCGCCATCTACGGGGCGGTGCTCACCGTGGTCGGGCTCGGTTTCACCAGCGACGCCGACGTCAGCAAGGCCGCGGGCCTGAACATCAACCTCTGGAGCGGGGCGGGGATGCTCGCCACCGCCGTGGTGTTCGGGCTGTGGGCACAGCTCCGCCCGCTGGCCGTGCCCGAGCAGCCGGCCAAGGAGGCGTTGCCCGAGACACCGCCCGGCCTCGACACCGAGTCGTGATGAAGGGACGGGAGCCGGCTCCGAGCCGGCCCCGTCCGCTGGGGATGCTTCCGGCGACGTCGTTGGCCGCTCCGGGGCATCGGCGCCCCGACCGGCGTCCCGGGACAACGTGGCGCCGACGGACCGATCACGCCAAATGCGGCGAGGTCTTCATGGGCGTCCGCGGAGCCTTGCGCCCAAGGGCCAACCGTGCGCGGCGACGACCTGGGACGGAGTGAAGCGCAGCGGGGCGATGCGTAACGGGAGGAACCGCCCCGGACACAGCGATGGGGCCAACTCTCGCTGGCCCCATGCCGGGAGTAGGTGCTCTGCCGTTGAGCTAGCAACCCTGGTCGACACCCATCTCTGGATGTCGAGAAGAGTCCGGCGGGAGTCGGACCCGTCATCTCCCTACTTCACGGCCGAGGGTAGCTCCACACCGGACTCCCAAGACCCCAATGCCGCCTTTCAGGTGACGCCCGGCCTCACCTGTGTGGGTGACAAAGTGGGGCTTCCTCGTAGGTCGAGGTTGCCGGCGAAAGGCTGCCCGTGGTGGAGCAGGCCCACCCACCACGGGCCCCGGGCAGGGCCCAGTCCGTACCGCGGCGGAGGCCCTTTACGGGGCAGGGGGCGCCAAGCCGCGATGCAGGTGTGCGCGCGGGATGCGGGAGTCACCCAGCCCGTGTTGAGTCCAAGCCAGCCACCACGAGTTCGCCAGCGGGGCCGGAAGGACCGGCCGGGGCCGGCCCCCTGCACGGGCCGACCCCGGCCGGGTCTCGCTCTGGCCCGGAGCCGGTCAGCTGCTGGCTCGGTGCGGGTAGACCGGGTTGAAGGTGTTCACCGTCCAGCGGTCCAGCGCAGCGGCGGCGTCGCGGAAGCGGACCCGCAGCGCCGCGGGCGTCAGCGCCCGCTCCTGCGCCCAGGCGGCCACGCGGCGCACCGCCCGACCGGCCGCCCCACGGAGGTTCATCTTGCGTGCGTCGTTACGGCGGCGGTTCTCGGTGCTCGTCACGTGGCTCCTCCTGGCTGGTGATCGACTGGCGAGGTGGGCGATCTCGTCCCTCACCTGCTCCAACGTGCCAACGATCCGGATCGTTCTGAGGTGACGGCGTGAGATCGAACACGTTGGAGTTGCCTACTGCGCAAGGGAAAACTCCGTTCCGCGCTCGGCGGGACCATCCGCTCGCTACCGTGCACGGCGTGTCGCGTTCCGCCCGCTCCCGAGCCGTCGCCCTCGCGGTCGCCTTCGCCGCGCCCGTCGTCCTTGCCGGCTGCGGCTCCTCGGTCGATCTCGCCAAGGTCACCTTCAGCCGGACAACCATCCCGGCGGGCGAGGCCGACCCCTCGGGGCAGCGCGGTGCCGCACCGCCCGACGACGGTCCTCTCGACGCGGCCTTCGCCATGGAGAAGCTGCGCCAGGTCGAGCCGTGTGCGCTGCTCGAGGAGAAGCTGCTGGGCACCCTCGGCACCCCGGCCGAGTCCCGGCCGAGCGGCTATTCGAAGTGCAGCAACTACATGAAGGACAAGGCCGGCAAGAAGCTCAACATCACGATCATCGTGGGTGACACGCTGATCGTGGATCAGAGCAAGCTGCGGACGGTCGTGGGCGGGCTGCGCGCCAACGTCCAGAAGCTGTCCAGCGGCAGCACGTGCTTCGTCCGGGTCCCGGTGCAGGGTGGCCGCAACGCGCTCGGTCTCTCCGTGCAGGCCGGCGTCGCCGACGGTGATCCGTGCCAGCCCGCACGGCGGGTCGCGGAGGCCGTGACGACCAAGATCCGGCGCGACCCTCCCCGGCGCGAGGCGGAGGCGGGCACGCTGGCCGGTGTCGACCCCTGCCAGCTGCTGGACGGCCCAGCACGCGCCGAGGCGATCGGCGGTGCGGGCACCGAGCGCCGCTTCGGCCTCTACCAGTGCACCTACTCCCACGGTGGCGTCGACCTGCGGGTGTCGTTCGACCTTGGGTCGGACCCGGCGAGCCGTAACGGCGACAAGGTGGACCTCGGCGGTGTGACCGCCTTCCAGCGCAGGTCGGACAACGTCTATCCGAGCTGCGAGCTGCAGTGGAAGCACCGAAGGGCGGCCGGCAACAGGAGCGAGGTCGCGCGCGTCAAGCTCGAGAACGTCCAGAAGCTCCCCGAACTCGACGTCTGCGGCAAGGCAGCGGGCGCGGCAAGGGCGTTGCTGCCCAAGCTGCCGAGGCCGTGACCCGGCATCGGCCATGGAGTAAGGAAAGCCGCAGCGACACCAATTACCGCTGTCGCCGTTCACCGTCCACCTCGGACACGTCGTTCGCCGCATACCGGTCGTGCCTCCCCCCACATCGAGCTGGCAGGCAACGGGCCGCAGCCCGATCACGCCCCACTGCCACGGCGTCGGATGCTGGAGCGGCACGCCCGGCTCCGGTAGGAAGGGGCGGACGCGAGCGGGCGAGCGGCGAGGAGGCCGCATGAAGAAGATCATCAACAATCCGTCCACGGTGGTCGACGAAGCGTTGCGCGGCCTGGCCGCCGCCCACGCCGACCTGCTGCGGGTCCACACGGAACCGACCTATGTGGTGCGCGCGGACGCCCCGCGACCGGGCCGGGTCGCGGTGGTCTCCGGTGGCGGCTCCGGGCACGAGCCGCTGCACACCGGCTTCGTCGGCCGCGGCATGCTGGACGCGGCCTGCCCCGGCGCGGTGTTCACCTCGCCCACCCCGGACCAGGTGCAGGCGGCGATCCGGGCGGTTGACGGCGGGGCCGGCGTGGTGCTCGTGGTCAAGAACTACACCGGCGACGTGCTGAACTTCGAGACCGCGGCCGAGTTGGCCGCCGCCGAGGGCATCGAGGTGCGCACCGTCGTGGTCGACGACGACGTGGCCGTCAAGGACTCGACCTACACGGCCGGCCGCCGCGGCGTGGGTGGCACCGTACTGCTGGAGAAGATCGTCGGGGCGGCCGCCGAGCGCGGTGCCGATCTCGCCACGTGCGAGGAACTGGCCCGGCGCGTGGTGGCCGGCGTCCGGTCCTTCGGCATGGCGCTCACCTCGTGCACGGTGCCGCACGTGGGCGAGCCGAGCTTCTCCCTCACCGAGGACGAGATGGAGCTGGGCGTCGGCATCCACGGTGAGCCGGGCCGGTCGCGGATCGCGCTGGAACCCGCCGACGGCATCGTGCGCCGGCTGCTGGACGGCGTGGTCGAGGACCTGCCGTTCACCGAGAGCGACCGGGTGCTGCTGTTCACCAACGGCATGGGCGGTACCCCGACGATCGAGCTGTACGTTGCGCACGGGATCGCCGAGCGGCTGCTCGCCGAGCGCGGGATCCGGGTGGAGCGGCGCCTGGTCGGCCCCTACATCACGAGCCTGGAGATGCAGGGTATGAGCATCACCCTGCTCCGGCTCGACGACGAGCTGACCGAGTTGTGGGACGCGCCGGTGCACACGCCGGCGCTGCGTTGGGGAGTGTGAGCGTGGGTTGCACTGCTGAGCGGTTGGCCCTGGCCCTGCGGGCGGCGGCCGCGGTGATCGCCGTGCACCGCGACGAGCTCGTCGAGCTGGACCGGGCGATCGGCGACGCCGACCACGGCGAGAACATGCACCGTGGTTTCACCGCGGTGGTCGCCAAGCTGGTCGGCGGCGGGTTCGACACCCCGGGCGCCGTGTTGAAGGTGACCGCGACGACGTTGATCTCCACCGTGGGCGGGGCTTCCGGTCCGCTCTACGGCACGGCGTTCCTCCGCGCGTCCACGGCGCTCGGCGACACGTCCGAAGTGGACGGACCGGGCGCCGCGGCCGCGCTGCGCGGCGCGCTGGACGGGGTGGTGGCCCGCGGCAAGGCCGAGGTCGGCGACAAGACGATGGTGGACGCACTGGCACCGGCGGTCGAAGCCGCCAAGGCGGCGGCCGAGGCCGGTGGGGACGTGGCGGCCGTGCTGGCCGTGGCGGCCGAGGCCGGCGAGCGCGGCGCCGAGAGCACGGTCCCGCTGGTGGCACGCAAGGGTCGCGCCTCCTACCTCGGTGAGCGCAGCGCAGGCCACCTCGACCCGGGCGCGCGGTCCACCGCGCTGCTGCTCCGAGCGCTCGCCGACGAGGCGGGTGCGTCATGACGATCGGGCTGGTCCTGGTGTCACACAGCGCCCGGCTCGCCGAGGGCGTGGCCGAGCTGGCCGGCCAGATGGCGCCGGACGTGCCGATCCAGCCGGCGGGCGGGCTCCCGGACGGCTCACTGGGCACCGACTACGACCTGGTGTCCGCCGCCGTGGAGCGCGCCGATCGGGGTGACGGCGTGGTGCTGCTGTACGACCTGGGCAGCGCCCAGATGACCGCTGAACTGGTCGCCGAGGCCGACAGCGGCGCGCGGAAGCTGTTCGTCGCGGACGCGCCGCTGGTCGAGGGTGCCGTGGCGGCCGCGGTCGCCGCACAGGGCGGTGCCGACCTGGACGGGGTGGCCGCCGCCGCGGCTACCGCCGTCGGCCAGGCCGGCGGGCCGGAGCAGGAGTTCGCGGCCGGGGCGGCCGGGGCGAGGGCCGAGCCGACCGCGGAGGCGGTCGCCGAGCCGTCCCGCTCGGCCGAGGTTGTTTTGCGCAACCAGGTGGGCCTGCACGCGCGTCCCGCCGCCCTGCTCGCGCGTTCGATCGCCGACCTGCAGGCCGAGGTCACGGTGACCTTCCGGGGGACGGAAGTCGACGCGCGCAGCGTGCTGGCGCTGATGGGGCTCAATGCGGGCGGCGGCGAGACGGTCACTGTGCAGGCCCGCGGCGCGGATGCCGACGAAGCGGTGCAACGCATCCTCGACTTGGCGGAGCGGCAATTCGACGAGTGAGCGTTGCGCCTCCCGCCGTCGTGCTGGAATCGTGCCGGGTGGCGAACCTCACCCCGGGGGCTCGGGACGGCGTGGCAGTATCTCGACATTACCGGTGCGTACGGTAACCACGCACAGACGTGCTCGAACCCTCGATGCAGCGGGAGGAAATGGCCTTGGCGCGGGAGATCACAACGGTCGGCGTGGTCGGCCTCGGCACGATGGGTGCCGGCATCACGGAGGTGTTCGCGCGCAACGGGCTGCGGGTGGTCGCGGTGGAGGCGGACGCCGAGGGCGTGGCCCGCGGTCGTGGCCACCTCGAGCACTCCACGGACCGGGCGGTCAGGCGCGGCAAGCTGAACGAGGGCGAGCAGCGTGCGCTGCTGGAACGCATCAGCTACAGCACGTCACTGTCCGACCTGGCCGACGTCGACTTCGTGGTCGAGGCGGTGCCGGAGCGGACGGAGCTGAAGGCCAAGGTCTTCGCCGAGCTGGACAAGGTCTGTCGGCCGGACGCCATCCTGGCCTCCAACACCTCGTCGCTGTCGGTCACCGAGATCGGCGTGCACACCGGGCGTCCCGGCAAGGTCGTGGGGATGCACTTCTTCAACCCGGCCCCGGTGCTCAAGCTCGTCGAGGTGGTGCGCACCGTCGTCACCGAGCCGGACGTCGTCGAGGACGTCGTGGCGCTGGCCGAGCGGCTGGGCAAGGTTCCGGTGGTCATCGGGGACCGGGCCGGTTTCATCGCGAACGCGCTGCTGTTCGGCTACCTCAACCACGCGGTGCGGATGTACGAGACGCACTACGCGACCCGCGAGGACCTGGACGCGGCGATGCGGCTGGGCTGCGGCTACCCGATGGGCCCGTTGCAGCTGCTCGACCTGATCGGCCTGGACACCGCGTACGAGATCCTCGACACGATGTACCACCAGTCGCGCAACCGGTTGCACGCGCCGGCGCCGCTGCTCAAGCAGATGATCACCGCCGGGCTGCTCGGCCGGAAGACCGGGCGCGGCTTCTACACCTACGACGCACCGGACTCGCCGACCGTCGTGCCCGACGTGCACACCCCGAGCGACGCCGACGAGTCGGCGCCCACGCCGCGTCAGGTGCAGCGGGTCGGTGTGGTGGGCACCGGCACGATGGCCACCGGGATCGTCGAGGTGTTCGCCAAGGCCGGCTACGACGTGGTGGTGCGGGCGCGTAGCGACGAGAAGGCGTCCGCGGCACTGGGCACGGTACGACGCTCGCTGGAGAAGGCCGTCGTCAAGGGCAAGCTCGACGAGGCCGCGCGCGACGCGGCGCTGGGCCGGATCCAGACCACCCTGCGGTTCGACGACCTGGCCGACTGCGACCTCGTGGTGGAGGCCGTCGCCGAGGAACTGGCGGTCAAGAAGGCGGTTTTCGAGACGCTGGACGAGGTGTGCAAGCCGGGTGCGGTGCTGGCCACCACCACCTCGTCGCTGCCGGTGATCGAGTGCGCCGCCGCCACATCCCGACCCGGCGACGTGATCGGGCTGCATTTCTTCAACCCGGCGCCGGTGATGAAGCTGATCGAGGTGGTGGACACGATCGCCACCGCGCCCGAGGCGTCCGCGACGGCCAAGGCGGTGTGCACCAGCCTGGGTAAGCACCCGGTGAGCTGCGGGGACCGGGCGGGCTTCATCGTCAACGCGCTGCTCTTCCCGTACCTCAACGACGCGGTGCGGATGCTGGAGGCGCATTACGCGTCGGCCGAGGACATCGACAACGCGATGAAGGTCGGCTGTGGTCTGCCGATGGGGCCGTTCGAGCTGCTCGACGTGGTCGGCCTGGATGTCTCGCTGGCCATCCAGCGCACGCTGTACCTGGAGTTCCGCGAGGCGGGCTTCGCCCCGGCGCCGCTGCTGGAGCACCTGGTCACCGCCGGTCGCCTCGGACGCAAGACCGGCAAGGGTTTCCGCGACTACACCTGATCACCTGATCTCCGGCGATGTTCACCGGCCCCGGCACGCCACGATCGTGCCGGGGCCGGTGTCGTTGCGGCACATCCCGGCTGCTCGCACTCCAATCCTTTGCCACACAAGGACTTTGAGGGCGCTCACCGGCAAGGCAGGAGCCAGTTTCCTGGGGCGTAGCGAGATCCAGGGTTCCACACTTGTCCTGTCCCATTTGTCCCTTTGGTGAGCGAGTGGCGGGAGTCCCGCCCAAGTAAGACGCGCTTGCAAATAAATGGCGTATACAAGTATTGTCTACGCGGGCAATGAGCGTCGTCATGTTCTGTGTCGAAGGGTCTTCCCATGCCACTCGCACTCTGGGCGCTGGCCATCGGCGCCTTCGGGATCGGGACAACCGAGTTCGTGGTGACCGGCGTCTTACCCGGGGTCGCGACCGAGTTCGCCGTCTCCGTCCCCGCCGCCGGCTACCTCGCCACCGGCTACGCCATGGGCGTGTTCCTCGGCGCGCCCCTGACCACCATCATCGGGACACGCATCGAGCGGAAGCGCATGCTGACGGCGCTGATGGTGCTGTTCGTCGTCGGAAACCTCCTCACCGCCGTTGCGCCCACGTTCGCCCTGGTTCTCCTCGGCCGGGTGCTGTCCTCCCTGACGCACGGCGCCTTCTTCGGTATCGGCGCCGTTGTGGCCGCAGACCTCGTCGCCCCGAACCGGCGAGCCAGCGCGATCGCCTTCATGTTCAGCGGGCTCACGCTGGCGAACGTCGTCGGCGTGCCGGCCGGCACGCTGCTCGGCCAACACATCAGCTGGCGCGCGACGTTCGGTGTCATCACCGTGCTCGGCGTGCTCGGAGTCATCGGCGTGGCCACCCTCGTTCCTCGTGGCCCCAAGCCGCAGGGCACGCGCGTTCGACCGGAACTCGCCGCCCTCACCGACCCGCAGGTGCTCCTCGCGATGGCGATGACCGTCCTCGGGTTCGGTGGTGTCTTCGTCTCCATCACCTACGTGGCACCGATGATGGTCGAGGTGGCCGGATTCTCCGGCTCCGGTGTCACCTGGCTGCTCATGCTGTTCGGCGTGGGGATGGTTGTCGGCAACTCCCTCGGTGGCCGGTTCGCCGACAACGCCCTGATGCCGATGCTCTACACCGCCCTGGCGGCGTTGGCCGTGGTGCTGTTCGCGTTCACCTGGGGTGCCCACAGCAAGATTGCTTCCGCGGTATGCATCTTCCTGATCGGCGGCTTCGGCTTTGCCTCCGTGCCGCCGCTGCAGAAGCAGGTGATGGACAAGGCCGCTGGAGCGCCGACCCTCGCGTCCGCGATGAACATCGGATTCTTCAACCTGGGCAATGCCATCGGTGCCTGGCTCGGCGGATTCGTCATCGCGCACGGGTTGGGCCTGACCGCCCCCAACTGGGCGGGTGCGTTGCTGCCGGCCGGTGCGCTCCTGCTCGCGGTGCTCTCGGCGGCGCTCGATCGTCATCGCCGCGACACCGATCGCGCCGACACACTCACCGCGCGCCCCGCGGAGATGACCACCGTATGAGGAGCTGGCCCGGAATGTCCTGCCACGGAACAGGCTTCAGGGCAGGAGATCATCCGGGTCGAACATCACCGGCACGGGCGCGGCCGTGATCGTGGCGGTTTCGCCAACTCGCGCGACCGACTCCAGGATGTACCGGCCGTTCTTGAGCTGGTAAGCCGTCACGGTGAGCGTGTCAACGAGCGATGGGGGATCCTGGGTTTGACGTTCGGGCTTCTGGAACTCAACGGTCCACAGGTAGGGGACACCGGCGGCCGCGTAGCCCCGCATCTTCTCGTCGCGCTTCTTTGGCGTGTTACCTGGCGACCAGACCTCCACCGCCATCACGAGGTTCTTCGCCCCAACGACGTGGCCAACCGGTGGCATGTCGATCACGACTATGTCCGGGATGAAGCAGTTTCGCAGCTCAACGCCGAGTTCCGTACCAACGGCGGTGACGACGTAGAGATCTGACCGGCCGGCTGTACGGAAGGTGTGCTTCAGCAACTCACGAAGTTCGTCGCCGACGAACTGGTGATGCATCGCAGGGAGCGGTGACACGCAGAGTTCTCCGAAGATCAGCTCGACCCGGGAGCCGTCCTCGCGCTCCGGAAGACTGAGCCAGTCCACCATCCGGAACGGGCCGAGGTGGTCCTCCATGTCCTGCAGAGCAGCGGTCACCTCGGCCTCCTTCTTGCCGCGCGGGCTCCTCGGCACTACTCGCCTGCTCTTCTTCGATCGAGCGTGCTCTGCCCCGGAGCCCCTGATCGGGTTACCCGCAGCATCCTCCGCCACAACATCCTCCCCCGCTCGGGGCCGGAGTGCCTGCGCCGCCGCGGCCGGTGACCGCGATGGTCGAGAGCAGCTTGACGGTGTCGTCGTGACCGGCCGGACAGGCCGCGGGCTCGGACGCGGCGCTCATCGGCCGGTTGACCTCGAACGTCGAGCCGCACGTGCGGCAGCGGAACTCGTACCTCGGCACGTGCCCATTGTGCCGCAGCCGCGGCGCCAACGGGTCAACCGGCGTGCGGGCCCGGGTCGAAGGGCACCTCGACCGACAGGGAAGGTTGCTCGGTCTCCACGATCTCGACCATCTCGGGCGGCAACACCCGAGGCGGCAGCTCGCCGAACCGCACGTAGCGCCAGAAGGCTGCCTCGGCGTCGGTCAGTCGATCCACGGTCCCTCGCGCGTCACCGTTCTCACCCAAGGCCCCTCCTGGAGTCACGAGGCCGGGACAGCGGGGCCCCTTACCAGCCAGAGTCGGGGCCTGGCGAGGAAAGGTAGCCCGCGTCCGGATCCGTTGACCTGCCTCGATAGCAATGCATCGGTGATCGGGAAGCAAGTGGATGAGTGACTCGGTTCCGTAACAGAGCACCGGCTCAGGCGGAAGCCAACGGCCGCGGCGGCAAACGGGATGGTCCCCATCGGCAGGAAGGACGCGGCTCCCGTGCGACGGGTGGCACGGGAGCCGCGGCGGCGAGGGGGCGTACTGATCAGGTAGGGATCAGTCGGCTTCCGTCCACGCCGCATGGGAAAGGACATACACGGGCCCGGGGACACCGTGCGCCGGTGTATGCGCGGTGCCGAGCGGCTCCGGGCCGACCCTGGTCTCGGTCAGCAGCCCGGTCGCCTCGACCGTCCGACCGGCGGTGGCGCCCCACTCGCGCAGACCCTCGATGTAGACCGGCCGTTCCCCGGTGACGACGAGGACCGCGCCGGCGTGCGCGTTACCGGCGACCCCCCGCAGCCGCACCGGCTGGTTGACCATCTCGGCAAGGTTGTTCATCAGGCGACCCGCGCGAACGCCACGGTGAAAACCTGCTCGTCGAAATCCAGCAGCGGCCGGGAGTAGTACCGCAACGTGCTCTGGTAGACCTTCATGCCCGGCTCCGCGTGGTTGGCGTGCCACCAGTTGTTCGTCTGCTCGTCGTACCAACCGTAGTCGAAGTTCACGTAACCCGGCCGCGCCCGGTAGCGGTAGGTGCTCATGTCGACCTGGCCGGTCCGCGGATTCGGCCGGTACATCTCGGCCGCCTGCTCGTCGGTCCAGTTCGGGTCCTGCTTCGAGTAGAACCGCTTGGAGAAGATGGCGGCGTGCAGGTTCGCCGGGTCGATGAACGTGGGGAACGCCCGCACCAGGTTCTGCACGCCCTGCAGCGCCGGGTGCTTGCGCACCTGCTCGGCGTACTCCCGCGGCGACGGCCGGGTCGCGACGATCTCGTTCAGCGCGGCCTGCACTTCCATGGCCCGCTGGTAAGTGCCGAACGACAGGTTGAGCGGCGGGTTCGGCGCGTCCTCCCGGTCGAGGTTGACCACGGTGACGCCGATGCAGCCCCGGGCGAGGTGGTACCGCTCCTCGGCCGTCATCGGCCTACCGTGTTGCTTCTCCCAGGCGGCAATGTAGTCCGGCACCGACCAGCTCTTGCTCTGCACGCCCCGGGGAAGCGGCGGTGCGATCGGTGGCAGCGACGTGGCGACGGCGGCGTGCGCGACGACCGCGGCATGTGCCGTTCCGGCCAGGCCGGCGGGTAACCCCAGGAGCACGAACAGCGCGACCAGGGCGCGCGGCAACCACTTCTTCACTTTTCCCACTTTCAACAAAACGGTGTTTCCGCTGGTTTTGGGTCCGGTTCCCTCCCGTGAAATGTCCGTGAGGCCGGACCGATCGAGTCGATCGTTGCGCGGGGAACGCCGTGGAACAACTGACGAACGGCCATCTCTATTTAAGACTTTGGTCACCATAAGTTCACGCGGATGGCCCAGCGTGCCGCCGTCGAGCTGGACTTCCGGGGTTTCCGCTGCTCCGTCGGAGTGATTTGCCGTGACCGTGCGCGAGGTTTGTGGACGTGCAGAAGGTCACATTCTCCTGGCGAAAAGTCTGGTGATTGTGGGGGATTGTGGGCCGCTATTCCGGGACCGTTGCACCCGCCGGGTGAGGGGGACGCTGCGGCGGTCGGGTTACCGTTGCGGACCGTGCCCCGTCGTCACCGCCCCGCCCGTGCGCGCAGGTCCGCCCACGCCGGCGAGCCGCGCCCGTTGGCCGGCGCCGGATGGGCGCGACGCGAATCCGGGCCGGACGGGAACTGGCTGGTCCGCACCGTGCCCGGTACGCAGACGGTGAAGACCTACCGCTGCCCGGGCTGCGATCACGAGATCCGGCCGGGCACGCCGCACGTGGTGGCCTGGCCCGCCGACGAGAACGGCTCGGCCGCCGACCGCCGGCACTGGCACGGCGGCTGCTGGAACGCGCGGCTGCACCGGTGGCCCACGCGGCGCCGGTGGTGAGCTCAGCACACCCGAGGACGAACCCGACCCCCAGCGGGCGTCCCCCCCAGCGGGCGGCCCGTGCACGCGGGCTGTTGCTCACCTGCGGCTGCTGCGCGCACGCGAGGCGCGGCTGCGGCCCAGCTCACGCACTCTCGATATCAGGTCGAGTGACATCCGGTGGCAGGATCGAGGTGATGAGCACCGAGATCCGCGCCAACACCGTGCTCCCCGGCCGACGGGAGCCGATCACCCTGCACACCGCGGACGGTCTGGAACTGGTCGGCGAGCTGGCGCTGCCGGAGTCGGGCACTCCCCGCGCCACCCTGGTCTGCCTGCACCCGCTGCCCACCCACGGTGGGATGATGGACTCCCATATCTACCGCAAGGCGGCGTGGCGGCTGCCGGCGCTGGCCGACATCGCGGTGCTCCGGTTCAACACCCGCGGCACCGCCAGCGAGGCCGGGCGCAGCCAGGGCGGCTTCGACAACGCGGTGGGCGAGCGGTTCGACGTCGCCGCGGCCCTGGAGTACGCCGAGTTCCACGACCTGCCGAACGTGTGGCTGCTGGGCTGGTCCTTCGGCACCGACCTCGCCCTGATGTACGGCTGCGACCCGCTGGTCGAGGGCGCCGTGCTGCTCTCCCCGCCGCTGCGGTTCAGCCGGCCGGAACACCTGCGGACGTGGGCCGAGTCGGGCAAGCCGGTGCACGCTTTCGTACCGGAGTTCGACGACTACCTGCGGCCGAACGAGGCTCGGGAGCGCTTCGCCGCCATCCCGCAGGCGGAGGTGGTGGCGTTCTCCGGCGCCAAGCACCTGTGGGTCGGGCGCGCCGAGGACGTGCTCGACGCGGTCGTGGCGCGGGTGGCCCCGGACGTGCCGACACCGCTACCACGCACGTGGGACGGGCCGTACGAGACGCGCCAGGTCACGATCGTCGAGAGCTGACATCGGCACCGGGGCCGGGGCGACGACCGGCATCGGGAATCGTCCAGTCGTACACGTTGGTCTGCACGCCATCCAGCTCGACGGTCCCCATGAAGCGGAAGTCCAGCCGGTGCGCCATGCGGTTCGACGGCCCGTTGTCCGGTGTCGTCATGATGACCACCAACCGGCCGGGCTGCGCGCGGGTGGCCCAGCCGAGCGCGGCGCGAGCCATTTCCGTGGCGTACCCACGGCCCCAGGCGCTGGGCCGGAACCGGTAGTAGAGGTTCAACGCGGGCCGGCCGTCGTGGACGTGGTGGCGCAGCCCGCCGAACCCGATCACCTTGCGGTCACCGGCCTCGCTGATCGCCCAGTACCCGAAGCCGTGTTGCGCCCAGTGCCGACGCCATGTCCTGAGATCTCGTGCCATCCGCTCCGGGTTCGCCGGGCCGAGCGGGTTGTGCACGTTGGTCTCGGGATCAGCGTGGATTTCCAGCGCCGCGTCGAGATCGTCGGCGGTGGGGCGACGCAGTAGCAGCCGCTCGGTCCGGATTTCCTCGGGTGCGTCGGCCATGCGGGTGACGCTAACCTCGGTCTTCCGTCGGCATCCACCCGCTTTCTCATTGCTGGAACGCAGAAGGCGCTGGAACACAGTGGAAGTTGGCCGCAGGCAACCGATGTGGGTCGTACTGGAGCTGAGCTGACCCCGGTCTTCATGGTCGGACTCGTGGTGTGGCGACGCCTCGGCGGAGAACCGCTCGCCGCCCGTCCGATCCAGGGAAGCCCACCGGCCGCACGCCCCCGGCCCGACCGATTGCCGGCAGGATGGGGGTGTGCACGTCATCGACAGTGGTGGAGACAACCCCCCGCTCGTGCTGCTGCACGCCTTCCCCGTGGATTCCCGGATGTGGACCGCGGCCGGTGATCCGCTGGCCGAACGGTTCCGCGTCATCACCCCGGACCAGCGCGGACTCGGCGCCACCCCGCTCGACGAGGGCGGCCGGGTACCGCCACCGGACCTGTCGGTCGTGGCGCGGGACGTGATCGGCCTGCTCGACGAGCTCGAGCTGGACCGGGTCGTGCTCGGCGGCCTGTCCATGGGTGGCTACGTGGCCATGGCCCTGCTCGCCGCGGCCCCGCACCGCGTGGCCGGCCTGGTGCTCGCGGACACCCGTGCGGCCGCCGACGGCCCCGAGCAGCGGGCCACCCGGCAGGCGGTCGCGGAACGGGCCGAGACGGCGGACACGATGGACTGGCTCGCCGACTCGATGCTGCCCAACGTGCTGGGCGCGACGACCCGCTCCGACCGGCGCGAGCTGGTCACCGCCGTGCGTGGGCTGATCATGGGCCAGCCACCCGAGGGCGTGGCGTGGGCCCAACGCGCGATGGCGGCACGCCCGGACAACAGCGCGCTCGTCCGCGCCACGGAGGTTCCGACGTTGGTCGTCGTGGGGGAGGAGGACACGCTCACCCCACCCGCCACCGCACGCGAGCTGGCCGATGCCATGCCTCACGCCGATCTCACCGTGCTGCCGAGCGCCGGGCACCTCTCGGCGCTCGAGGTGCCGGACTCCTTCGCCGCCACCCTGCTCGGCTGGTGGGCCCGCAGCTCCGGTGGCGCATCGGGATACGGTCACATGGAGTAACAATGAGTGCCACCGAATCGGGGAATGGGCCTCCACCCAAGTGGGCCATATCCTCCTTTCGGTGACCGAGCTGAGCAGCGCGGACGGCAGCGCCCCGACCGCCCATCCGAACGCCAGCCCGTCGGCGGGTCCGACCGCGGACGAGGAGCTGTTCGCGGTGTTTCGCGCGCTGGCCAACCCCACCCGGATGCGGATCCTGGAGTGGCTGCGCGATCCCCGGGACTTCCCGCCGCAGGACCACGACCCGGCCGAGGTGGGCGTGTGCGTCAAGCACATCCAGGACCGCGCCGGGATCGGTCAGTCCACGACCTCCCAGTACCTCGGCATGCTGCAACGCGCCGGCCTGGTCATCCCCACCAGGAACGGCAAGTGGACCTACTACCGCCGCAACGAGGCACGGATCCGGCTGTTCCTGGCGAGGCTGGCGGTCCAGCTCGCCGCCCTGCCGCGCGTGGAGGAACAGCCCCGGCGGTCGGCGTGACCTGACGAACGCCGCCAGGGCCCGGGGGCCTGGCGGCGTTCGTCGGCACATTGCTCAGCGCTTGCTCCGCGCCCGCGGGTTCTGTTGTTTGCCGCCCTGCTGCTGACCCTGCTGCGGGTTGCGCTGGGCCTGTTGCGGCGGCTGCGAACGCGGGGGCTGTCCGGGCTGGGCCTGCCCGGTCGGCTGCTGCGGCCGCGCCTGCTGGCCCGGGCCCGTGGCCGGCCGGCCCTGCTGGGCGTTGGGCTGCCCCTGGCCGGGCGGCGGCGTGGGCAGCTTGATGCGCTTGGTCGGCGGGTCGAGCTGCTCGGCCTTGGGCAGCTTCGCCGTCGGGCCGTCGATGTCCTTCCCGGCGGCGCCGGACGCGCCGCCCGCAGCGGTCGAGGCCGACTTGCCGCCGTCCCCCTGCGCCTGCCCCGACCCGGACGGCTTCCCGTCCGACCCGCCGCTCTCCTTCGACACCGCGGGCCTGGCCGGCTCACCGTCATCGGCACCCTTGTCCGTTCTACCGGCCGCCTTCTGCTGGCCGTCTGGGCTCGTCGCCGACTCCGCCTTGCCGTCCTTGTCATCCTCGTCCGTGGGCTCGTCCGCCGAAGCCTTGGTGTCCGCGGCAGGCTTCGGCTCGGCATCCCCGCCGGCCCGACCGCCCCCGCCGGCCGACTGCGTCGTGCCCTTCGCGTCCTCGGCGGTGCCGCTTCCGGTGCTCCCGCCGGCGGCGTCGTCCCCAGCGCCGGCAGCCTCGGCCGACCGGGTGCGGCCGGCGACGATGTCCTCCTCGTCGTCGTCCGGCTCGAGCTGCGGCCCGGCCTCGGCGACCAGCGAGTGCAACGCGTGCAGCTGCGCCTGCATGGACTTGAGCTGCTCGGCGACCCGCCCGCGCAACGTGCGCAGCTCGGTGACCCGGCGGGTGGCCTCGGTGACCCGGCGGTTCGACTCGTCGGTGGCCACCTGCAGCCGGCGGTTGGCTTCCTCGGTCGCCTCCCGGACGCGCCGGTTGGCCTCGTCGGTCGCCTCCCGCACCCGGCGGTTCGCCTCGTTGGTGGAGTCCTGCAGCTTCTGGTTGGACTGCTGGTTCGCCTCGGCGATCCGGCGGCCGGCCTCCTGGTTCGACTCCTGCAGGTGCCGGTTGGCCTGCTCGATCCGGCGGGCGGCCTCCTCGGCGGCCTCGCGGACGCGCCGGTTGGCCTCCTCCCCGGCCTCGTGCAACCGGCGGTTCGCCGCCTCGACCCGGCGGTTGGCTTCCTCGGTCGCCTCGCGGACGCGCCGCTCCGCCTCGGCCTTGCTCGCCGCCTCCTGCTCGGCCAGCGTGCGCATCGCCTCGGTGCGCCGGCCGGTCATGGCGATCTCGAAGTCCTCCTCGACCTGCCGGCGGCGCGCGTCGGCCTCGGCGTCGATCCGCTGCTGCCGCTGGGTGGCCTCGGCAACGATGCGCTCGGCCTCGGCCCGGGCCTGCTCCAGCACGGCGCGGTGCTCGGCCTCCATCTCGGCCCGCCGGGCGTCCATCTCCGCGATGAGCTTCTCGTAGCGGCCACGCAGCTCGGCCGCCTCCTGCTCGCCGCGGGCGCGCAGGTGCGAGGCCTCGGCCTGGGCCCTGGACTTGATCTCGCCGGCCTCTTCCTGAGCCAGCCGCAACATCCGCTGCAGGCGCTCGCTCATCCCCTCGACCGTCGTCGGGGGCTGGGCGAGCCGCTCCACCTGGCCGCGCAGCGACTCGATCTCGGTGCGGGCGACCTCGAGCTGGCGCGCGAGATCGGCCGCCTGCGACACCGCGGCGTCGCGGTCGGCGGCGAGGATGCGCAGATCGGCGTCCAGCCGTTCGAGGTGTTCGTCGACCTGGGCGCGGTCGTACCCGCGCCGGGCAATGTCGAATCCAGCTCCGAGCGGGACCAGGTCACGGTCATCGGCAAGGCCCATGGCCTCACGCTACCTGGGTCGGGGGAGTGGTTGGTGGGCAGCTCCGCCGCGACACGGCAAAGAAAATACGGAAGGTGGCCTCCGCGCGGGGAAATCGGGCGAAGGCCACCTCCGGCGTGTCGGTGCGGGCCATCCGGTGCGGGCCCGGTGTCACACCCCGCGGAACCGGTTGATCTCCGCCAGGTGCTCCTGGCGCAGCTCGTGGTCGCGTACGCCCAAGCCCTCCTCCGGGGCCAGGCACAGCACACCGACCTTGCCCTGGTGCGCGTTGCGATGCACGTCCAGCGCGGCCTGCCCGGTCTCGGCCAACGGGTACACCTTGGACAGTGTCGGATGGATCATGCCCTTGGCGATCAACCGGTTCGCCTCGTAGGCCTCGCGGTAGTTGGCGAAGTGCGAGCCGATGATCCGCTTGAGATGCATCCACAGGTAGCGGTTGTCGTAGACGTGCATGTAGCCGGAGGTGGAGGCACACGTCACGACGGTGCCGCCCTTACGGGCGACGTATACGCTGGCGCCGAAGGTCTCCTTGCCCGGGTGCTCGAAGACGATGTCCGGGTCCTCGCCACCGGTCAGCTCCCGGATCCGGGCACCGAACCGCTTCCACTCCGACGGGTCCGGGGTGTGCTCGTCCTTCCAGAACCTGTAGCCCTCGGCGGCGCGGTCGATCACCAGCTCGGCACCCATCTTGCGGCAGATCTCCGCCTTGGCCGGGCTGGAGACGACACACACCGGGATGGCGCCGCCGTTGAGCGCGAACTGGGTCGCATACGAGCCCAGGCCACCGGAGGCGCCCCAGATCAGCACGACGTCACCCTGCTTCATGTCCGCGCCGTTGCGGGAGACCAGCTGCCGGTAGGCGGTGGAGTTCACCAGACCCGGGCAGGCGGCCTCCTCCCAGGTGAGGTGGTTCGGCTTGGGCATCAGCTGGTTCGTCTTGACCAGCGCGATGTCGGCCAGACCGCCGTAGTTGGTCTCGAACCCCCAGATTCGCTGCTCGGGGTCGAGCATGGTGTCGTTGTGCCCGTCCGAATGCTCCAGCTCGACGCTCAGGCAGTGCGCCACGACCTCATCGCCCGGCTTCCAGGCGTTCACGCCCGGGCCGGTGCGCAGCACCACGCCGGCCAGGTCCGAGCCGACCACGTGGAACGGCTGGTCGTGCCGCTTGGCCAGCGGCGAGGTCCGGCCGTAGCGGCGCAGGAAGCCGAACGTGGACAGCGGCTCGAAGATCGAGGTCCACACCGTGTTGTAGTTGACGGCGCTGGCCATCACCGCCACCAGGGCCTCACCCGGACCCAGCTCCGGGGTGGCGATCTCGTCCACGTGCAGCGACTTGCGGGGGTCCTTCTCCTTGTGCGGCACCCCCTCGAACATGTCCACCTCATCGGCACGCACGGTCACGCCGCGGTAGGACGTGGGCACGGGGAGCGAGGCGATCGCGCCCAGCTCGTCGCCCAGGATCGCGTCGAGGATCTTCTGCACGGCGAGAACCTCCCTGGTGAAGGGTGTTGCGGGGGCACCGGCGGCACCCCGCGGCCAGCACGGAACGGCGCAGGTGGCCGGAGGTTACCCGTGGGTAATGATCCAGCGGCACCGAGGTGTGAGCCACTCCACCGGTATTCGCCCGATCGCGCGACGCCAACCCGGGAACCCCGTGCTCGACCGGAGCTTGACCGGCTGGCCAACCAAGGAGCACAGTGGAGGTGGGTGGGCCCGGCCCGCCGGGTCCACTTCGGTCCCCATCGATGGAGGTGGTGACGGATGAAACCGTGGACCCGTTGGCAGGACTGGGGTGCGGTGGTGTTCGGGGTGTACACCCTGCTCTCGCCGCTGTGGTTGACGACCTCGACCGGGGCGATGTGGACGATGATCGTCTTCGGCGCCCTGCTCGCGATCGCGGGCGCGTGGTCGCTGGCCCAGCCCGGCTCGGTCATCAGCGAGTACTCCCACGTCGTGTTGGGCGTGCTGCTGTTCCTGGCGCCGTGGGTGATGGGCTACGCCGACATGGCCGGGGCCGCCTGGACGTCGTGGATCGTCGGTGTCCTTGCCGTGATCGTGGGCCTGGCCGGCGTGCCGGCCGCCAATACCGCACACCGCGGACTGGCGGGCCAGCACTAGTCATTCAATAGGCAAGACCAAGCAACACGGTGCGGCGCCGGGCCGGGCGGCCCGGCGCCCACCCTGTCGCGAACCGGAAGGTGATGTTCCCCCGCGGACCATGGAGCTGTTGACAGGCACCGGCTGACAGCGCGTTGTGGGACAGGTGTCGAGCAGGGGAAACCACTGACGCGGCCACTTGTTGCCGGGACGTCGATCCACCGTCAGGCACGGGTTCGGCGAACTTCACGTCGGGTAAGCCCGGCCGTGGCTATCGTCGGCCGGGCACGCGGATCACGAGGCACCGGCGCTCGACGTCACCGGAAAGGCTCGACGTCACCGGAAAGGATGGGGATCGGCCGCCCCAGGGCATCCGGAGCCGTTGGAGCCCGCCGACAGGGAGTGCAGATGACTCACTCAGGCCGGCCGCCCGGCCCGGGCGGGCAGGTCGTCGACGGGGCGTCGACCAGGGAACGCATCCTGCGCGCCGCCGAGGAACTGTTCGCCGAGTCCGGGTTCGAGGCCACGCCCACCTCCCGCATCGCCGAGCGGGCGGGCGTGCCGAAGGGGCTGGTCCACTACTACTTCCGCCGCAAGCCCGACCTGCTGGCCGCGCTGGTGGCCCGACTGCCCGACGAGCCCATCGAGACCGCCCACGTGGTGGTGACCGGTGACGTCGCGGAGAGCCTGCGCCGGCTGGTCGGCGAGCTGGACGAGCGGCTGGGCGCCTCCCCGCTGCTCTCCCACCTGCTGTGGCGGGAGGCCGACACGCACGAGGCGGTCCGCGAGGCCCTCATCCACCGCTTCCAGCGGCTCGTCGAGCAGATCCGAAACGTGATCACCGCCGCCCGCCCGGACATCGCCGTACACGCGGACACCGACTCGGCCGCGCGGTTGCTGGCGCTGGCCGTCAGCTACCGCCATTCGGTGGCGCGGCACGGTGAGCAGCCCCGGCCCATGGCGCGGGAACTCACCTTTCTGGCCGAGGCCCTGGCCCGCGGCGCCGGCACGCCAGCGTCCGGGGCCGCCCGCTGACCGGGCGGCTCGGTCGCAGGGATGCTTCAGTGTGCTTCCGGCTCGCCCTCGGCCGGCTGGACCAACTCCACGAGCACGCCGCCGGCGTCCTTGGGGTGCACGAAGTTGACCCGGCTGTCCGACGTGCCCCGCTTGGGCTCGGAGAACAACACCCGCAGGCCCTTGGCCCGCAACGCCGCACACGCCGCGTCGATGTCGGTGACCCGGTAGGCGATCTGCTGCAGGCCGGGACCGCTGCGGTCGAGGAACTTGGCGATCGTCGACTCCTCGGTCAGCGGGGCGAGCAGCTGGATCTGCGTGCCGCCGGCGTCGCCGGGCGCGCGCAGCATCGCCTCCCGGACGCCCTGCTCCTCGTTGGTCTCGGTGTGCGTCACCTCGAAGCCGAAGGTGTCGCGGTAGAACGCGATCGCGGCGTCCAGGTCTGGCACCGCGACGCCGACGTGGTCCACGGCGGTGACGTGAGGCTGCAGGTCAGGCATGCTCGGAGGGTAGGCCCTGGACGGGGCGGTGCCAGCTGCGGAGCGTGTGCGGCTACTCACACGAAAAGCCGTCCGCGATCACGGGTATGGTCCGCAGTTAACAACCGCTAGCGTCGCCAATCGGAGCCGGAGCACCAGCTACAGGAGGCAGCCGTGACCACATCCGTCATCGTCGCGGGGGCGCGGACCCCGATGGGTCGCCTGCTCGGTTCGCTCAAGGACTTCTCGGCCGCCCAGCTCGGTGGCGTGGCCATCAAGTCCGCGCTGGAGCGCGCCGGTGTGCCGCCGGAGCAGGTGCAGTACGTGATCATGGGCCAGGTGCTGACCGCGGGCACCGGCCAGATCCCGGCCCGCCAGGCCGCGGCCGCCGCGGGCATCCCGATGACGGTACCGGCGCTGACCATCAACAAGGTGTGCCTGTCCGGGCTGGACGCGATCGCGCTGGCCTCCCAGCTCATCCGGGCCGGCGAGTTCGACATCGTGGTGGCCGGCGGCCAGGAGTCCATGACCCAGGCCCCGCACCTGCTGCCCAAGTCCCGGGCCGGCTTCAAGTACGGCGACGTGCAGCTGGTCGACCACATGGCCTACGACGGCCTGTTCTGCGCGTTCGACCAGGTCGCCATGGGCGCCTCCACCGAGAAGTACAACTCCCGCTACGGCCTGACCCGCCAGGAGCAGGACGCCTTCTCGGCCCGCTCCCACCAGCGCGCCGCGGCCGCCCAGGCCAACGGCATCTTCGCCCAGGAGATCGCGCCGGTGCAGGTGCCGCAGCGCAAGGGCGACCCGCTCGTGGTCGACACCGACGAGGGCGTGCGCGCCGACACCACCGCCGAGGGGCTGGGCAAGCTGCGTCCGGCGTTCGCCGCGGACGGCACCATCACCGCCGGCTCCGCCTCGCAGATCTCCGACGGCGCCGCCGCCGTGGTGGTGATGAGCAAGGCCAAGGCCGAGGAACTGGGCCTGAGCTGGATCGCCGAGATCGGTGCGCACGGCGTGGTCGCCGGCCCCGACCCGAGCCTGCACGAGCAGCCCTCCAATGCCATCAAGGTCGCCTGCGCCAGGGACGGTCTCGACCCGGCCGCGCTCGACCTGGTGGAGATCAACGAGGCGTTCGCCGCGGTCGGCATCGTCTCCGCCCGGCAGCTCGGCATCGACGAGGACAAGGTCAACGTCAACGGCGGGGCGATCGCGCTCGGCCACCCGATCGGTATGTCCGGTGCCCGCATCGCGCTGCACCTGGTGCTGGAACTGCGGCGCCGTGGTGGCGGCGTGGGCGCGGCCGCGTTGTGCGGTGGCGGCGGCCAGGGCGATGCGCTGATCCTGCGGGTGCCCCAGCAGGGGTGATGACCGCTTCATGGCACGCAGCGTCGACGTCGCCGACCTCGTCGACCGGGCGAGGCAGGGCCAGCCCCGCGCCCTCGCGCGGCTGATCTCGCTGGTGGAGGACGCCAGCCCGCAGCTGCGCGAGGTGGCGGCCGCGCTGGCCCCGCACACCGGACACGCCCGGGTGATCGGGCTGACCGGCTCGCCCGGGGTCGGTAAGTCCACCTCGACGTCGGCGCTGGTGTCGGCCTTCCGCCGGCAGGGCAGGCGGGTCGGCGTGCTCGCCGTCGACCCGTCCTCACCGTTCTCCGGCGGCGCGCTGCTCGGCGACCGGGTGCGGATGCAGGAACACGCCACCGACCCGGACGTCTTCATCCGCTCAATGGCCACCCGGGGCCATCTCGGCGGCCTGGCCTGGGCCACCCCGCAGGCGTTGCGGGTGCTGGACGCTGCCGGCTGCGACGTGGTGCTGGTGGAGACGGTCGGGGTGGGCCAGTCCGAGGTCGAGGTGGTGTCACTGGCCGACACCACGCTGGTGTTGCTGGCCCCCGGCATGGGCGACGGCATCCAGGCGGCCAAGGCCGGCATCCTCGAGGTCGCCGACGTGTTCGTGGTGAACAAGGCCGACCGTGACGGCGCCGACCAGACGGTGCGCGACCTCAAGTACATGATCTCGCTGGGCCGGCGGGAACGGACCGGCGCGATCTGGCGGCCGCCGATCGTGAAGACGATCGCGGCGCGCGGGCAGGGCCTGGACGAGGTGACCGAGGCCATCGACGCGCACCACGACTGGATGGTGCGGCACGGCGAACTGGAGCAGCGCCGGCAGCGTCGGGCACAGGCCGAGATCGAGGCGATCGCGGTGGAGATGCTGCGCGCCGAGCTGGGCGACGTGCACGGCGGGACGGCGCTGGAAGGGCTGGCCAAGCGGGTGGTGGCCGGCGAGGTCGACCCCTACCGCGCGGCCGACGAGCTGGTCACCGGCCTGCGCAACCAGGGTTGAGCGAGCAGGGTTGTGCCGGCCGCACGGCTCAGCCGGAGGCCTCCAGCGATCCCTCGTGTTCCCGGACGAGGCTGAGCACCCCGTCGGTCTTGACCTCCACGCGCAGGACGTCGCCGGGGCGTACTCGGGCGGCGGCCAACGCGGCGGTGGGCAGGGTGATTTGGTTCCACCGGTCCACCCGGGCCAGCCGTGGCTGCGGGTAGTGCTCCTCGGCAGCGTTCATAAGCAAAAGCCTGCCGAGGTTGGCAATCCCCGCACAGCGCTCGATGGGGTGAATTGATCAGCTGGTGCCCGCTCAGCACTCCGTCCGGTAGAAGTACCGCGACTGCTTCTCCATGTCCTCCTTGGTGATCGCCACCAGGTCGGTCTGGATCTGCGGCACGGCCGGCCGGCCCTCGATCGCGGCGACCGCCTGTTGCACCCCCTGCTGCCCGATCACGGCCGGGTCCTGGGCGATCAGCGCGTCCACACCGCCGGTCCGCAACTCCTCCACCTGCTTCGGGCTCGCGTCGAAGCCGACCAGCTTCACCTCACCGGTCCTACCCGCGTTGCGCAGGCCCGTCGCCGCACCCTCACCGGTGTTCAGGTTGGTGGCGAACACACCCGCCAGGTCCGGGTGGGCCGACAACTTCCCGGACACGATCTGCGCGGCCCGCGCCGGCTCGTTGTCGGTGTACTCCTGACCCAGGTACGTGATGTTCGGGTACCGCTTGATGGCCTCCTCGAAGCCCCGCGCCCGCGCGTCGGTGGTCGAGGTACCGGCCTTGGTGTTCAGCACCAGCACCGAACCCCTCTCCCCGATCAGCTTCGCGAGCGTCTCCGCGGCCTTGCGCCCGCCCACCTCGTTGTCCGAGGAGATTTTGGAGACCGAAATCGACGGGTCGGTCACCGTCGTGTCGACCTCGACCACATGGATCCCGGCGTCCTTGACCTGACGCATCGGGTTGATCATCGCCCTGTCGTCGGTCGGTGCGATGAGTACCGCGCCTGGCCGGGTCGCCAGCACACCGGTCACGATGGGTGTCTGCTGGCTCGCCTCGAACCGGTCCGGCGCCTGCACGGTCAGCTGGTAGCCGAGCTTCGCGGCTTCCTTCTTGGCCCCGCACTCCATCGAGATGTAGAACGGTTCGCCCTTCACCCCGGGAATCAACACCAGGTTCTTGTTGGGCTGCCCGCCTTCCGGCCCCTCACCGATGGTGCCGCCTCCGCACGCCGCCAGCGCCAACGCGGCGACCACCGCCACGCCGACGCGGAGCACCCCTGCCCCTGCAGCCATCTCTACCTCCGTTCGATTGCTCGGCTCCGGGCTTCGCTGCGCCTTACCGATGCGATGCTCGCTTCGCCCGTCACCGCTGTGTTGGACTGCTCGGCTCCGGGCTTCGCTGTGCGCCTTACCGATGCGATGCTCGCTTCGCCCGTCACCTCGCGGGCCCAGTTGTGGCCCCTTGCCCGCTCATCGACCCCGCTCCCGCGCCCTCCGCCGGGTCTGGTCGAACCACACCGCCGCCACCAGCACGATGCTCACCGCGATGGGTTGCCAGAACGGCTGCACACCGAGGATCACGAAACCTTTCTGCAGCACGGCGGGGATGAACACGCCGATCACCGTCCCGAGGACCGAACCGACCCCACCGAACAGGCTGGTGCCACCCAGCACCGTGGCGGCGATTGCATTCAGGTTGTCGGTGGCGTGCCCGCTGATCGTCGTCGTACCGAAGTACGCCAGGTTCATGAATCCGGCCAGACCCGCCAGCAGTCCCACGAACCCGTAGACCATCACGAGATGCCGGGTCACCGCGATACCCGCCCGCCGCGCGGCCTCGGCGTTGGACCCGATCGCGTAGGTGTAGCGACCGAACCGCGTGGTGTGCAGCAGCCACGCGGCGAACAACGTCACCACAGCGGCCACCACAACCAGGTGTGGAATCTGCATTGTCTGCCCGAAACCAATCGTGTTGCGCAGCGCGGTGGGCACGGTGCGTACGTCCACACCACCGGTCAGCAGCTGCGCGGCACCCAGCGCCGCGCCGAACGAACCCAAGGTCACGATCAGCGGTGGCACCCGCGCCACCGCCACGAGCACACCGTTGAGCAATCCCCACGCAGCGCCAGCCGCCAACGACAACACGAACCCGAGAAGGATCGTGCCCCAGCCGGCGTGCGTGGCGTCGCCGCCGTGCAGCCCCTCCATCACCATCGCCGCGACCACGCCGGAGAACACCAGTACCGACCCCACGGACAGGTCGATCCCGGCCGTGATGATCACGAACGTCATGCCGACCGCGAGCACCAGCAGCACCGATGCCTCGATGAGCAGGGTCTGGAAGTTGAACAGCGTCGGAAAGGCGTTGGGCCGCAACACGCTGAACACCACGTAAAGCCCGATGAGTACCAGGCCGGTCCAGAACGTGTTCGCCGTGACCAGGCGTTGCCACAGCGTGCGCTGCGGAAGCATCCGGTCGACGTTGTTGTCCACCGTGGACGCCGGTGCGACTGCCTTCCCGGTCCGCTCCTCCGTCATGCCGCGTCCTCCTGGTGCAGTGCCCCGGTCATCGCGCCCACCAGCTCCTCCAACGTCACGTCGGCGGCGCGGAACCGCGCCACCCGGCGGCCCAGCCGCAACACCTCGACCCGGTCCGCCACCGCCTGCACCTCGGGCATGTTGTGGCTGATCAACACCACCGCGATGCCGCTGTCCCGGACCCGCCTGATCACCTCGAGCACGCGTTCCCGCTGCACCACGCCGAGTGCGGCCGTGGGCTCGTCCATGAACACCACCCGGTTCGCCCACACCACGGCCCTGGTCACAGCGACGCCCTGTCGCTGGCCACCCGACAGCGAGCCGATCGGCACGTCCAGGCTCTGCACCCGCACGCCCAGCCGCTGGAACTGCTCCGCGGCCCGCCGTCGCATCTCCGCCTTGTCCACCATGCCGAGCCAGCCGAACAGCCCGCGCCGGCGCAGCTCGCGGCCCAGGAACAGGTTGGCGGCCGGGTCGAGGTCGGGTGCCACCGCCAGGTCCTGGTACACCGTCTCGATCCCCAGCGCCCTGGCCCTGGTCGGCGAGTCCAACCGCACCCGCCTGCCGTCCAGCAGGATCTCGCCGGAGTCCGGTTGCTCCACGCCCGACAGGCATTTGACCAGCGTGGACTTGCCGGCCCCGTTGTCCCCGATCAACGCGACGACCTCGCCGGCCCGCACCTCGAACGAGGCCCCGCGCAACGCCTCGACCGACCCGTAGTGCTTGACCACGTTCCGCGCTTCAAGCAGTGCCCCCATCAGTTCCTCCCCACCGCCGGCGGCCGGCACCGCACCGCGACCACGTCACCCTCCAACCGCGCCGGGCCGGCGCCGTGCGGCACCAGGACCGTGTCGCCACGTCTCACGCGAAGTCCCCCGTCCGACCCTGTTCGCAGCACCCCGCCGCCGTCCAGCACGACGAGCACCGCGAACGAGGGCTCCCACTCCACCGGTTGATCAGCCCGCAGGCGCTCGGCACGGAAGAACTGTTCCGCCTCTTCCGGGAGCAACCGTGTCACCGGCCCTTCCAGAGGGCTGGAGCGCGCGAAGTACGCCAACCGATCGGCCGGCCACCCCGAGAGGTCGAGACACTCCAGTGCCACCTCGTAACCGAGACCGAGATGCCCGGACTCCGGATCGGTGAAGCCCTCCCACTCCAGCAGCACGGAGAGATCCGTGGGCTGCTGCAGCTCCAGGATGAACACCCCCTCGCCGATCGCGTGCGGCGTTCCCGCCGGAACGAAGATGGCATCACCGGGCTTCACCGGGAACCCGTTGAGCGCAGACAACATCGTCCGTCTGTCCTGAGTGGATACCCACGAGCGGACGGCCTGCGCGTCGACATCCGAGCGGAACCCGAGATATACCCGCGGTGCGGGGCCGCTGGTTCCCGCCACGACCCATGCCTCGGTCTTGCCGAAACGACAACCGAGATGGCGCTGGGCGAAAAAGTCGGAGGGATGGCAGTGCACCGGCAACCGCTGGCCGGCATCCAGCAGTTTCACCAGCAAGGCCGGATCGGCGCCGAACTGGGCGACATGCCCGGCACCCAGCCAGAGCACCGGATCGGACCGCACCGCGTCGCGCAGCAACCGACCGTTCGGCAACGGCGACAACCCCGCCTCCACCGACCCGAACAAGGTGGTCGTCGACGCCACCCAGTCCTCGGGCAGGTAATCACCGTCGCAGTGCACGCCCCGCAGCTCCGCGATGGCGGCACCACCCCGGTAGAACCGCGGTGGCTGGTTGGCACCGAGCCGGACCGGCTGCACGCTCATGCCGGAGCAACCTCCCCCGATCCGCGAGCCAACAGACCCACCGGCAACACCACGCGGCGCGGCGGTGCGGTGTCCCCGTCCAACCGGGCGAACAGCAACTCGGCCGCGACCCGCCCGAGCACGCTCACGTCGTGCGCCACGACGGAGACCGGCGGCTTGAGCAGGTCCGCCAGCTCGAAGTCGTCGAACCCGACCAGCGCGGGCCGGCGGGAGCGCCCCGCGAGCGCCCGCACGGCGTAGACGGTGATCCGGTTGTTGCCGGTGACGACCGCGGTCGCCGGATCCGGTCGGGATTCCACCGCATGCAGTGCGGCGGCGACGGTGCGCTCGTCGTGCGGGCCCATGACGACGAGGTCCTCGTCGAACTGGAGGCCGGCCGTGACGCAGCCCTCGCGGAAGCCCCGCAACCGCTCGCCCGCGGTGAAGATGTCCGGTGCGTCGCCGAGAAACGCGATCCGACGGTGCCCGAACGAGACGAGGTGCCGGACGGCCGCCGCGGTTCCACCGAGGTTGTCCACCAGGACGGTGTCGGCCACGACATCGCCGGCGGGGCGGTCCAGGAAGACCACCGGCGTCCCGGCGCGCATCTCCGGTACCAGGTACCCGTGCTGCGTACCGGCCGGCACCACGAGCAACCCGTCCACCCGGCGGGAGCAGAACTCCAGCGCCAGCTCGCGTTCCCGCGTCGGGTCCTCGTCCGAGGAACCGGTCAGCACCTGGCGGCCGTGCGCGCGGGCAACCTTCTCCACCGCCCGGGTCAGCAGCGAGTAGAACGGGTTCGCCACGTCTTCCAGGACCAGGCCGAGCGTTCCGGTGGACGAGCCGCGGCGAAGGTTTCGCGCACCGAGATTGCGTCGGAAGCCGAGTTGCTCGATCGCGGACAACACCCGCTCGGCCGTGGCCGGATGGACCCCCGGCTCGTCGTTGACCACGCGGGACACCGTCTTGATGCTGACGCCCGCCAACCGCGCCACATCGTTCATCGTGGCGCGGCGAACCCGGCGCGGCCCCGGCTCAGACAACGTTGTCATAACGGGCGCATTCGACCGCGCAGGTGTGACCTGTGTCAATATCGCCAGCGTGAGCACATGATCACGCATCGTCGCTCGCCTCGCCAGCCGGGATGGCGCACGCCGGTCGAGTCCGGGGTGATGCTCCTGCTTACGGGGGATCTTGATGTCTGAAAACGGACAACTCGTGCAGGAAATGCTTGACGATCGTCGGACACGCTCCGCAGGGTGTCCAGCACTGCGCGTGATATCGAGACAAGGTTGTCAGCAGCGGCACCAGCGTGGTTCCGCCGGTGCCGCCCGGGGAGGCCACGCCGATGAGCAGAGCACGGGACCCCGAGACCGTGAGACCCCCGCAGCGCCCCGACCCGAACCCCCACCGCCCCATCCGGAGCAGCCTCGGCGCGACGCTGGCCGCCGCCGTGATCGCCGCGCTCGTCCCGGCCGCCCCCGTGGCGGCGGAACCCGGCGCCGGGGGCGCCCCCGAGGACCTCGCCCGGTGGGTCAACCCGTTCGTCGGAACCGAACCGGGCGGCCCCGACCACGGCACCGGTGGCGGCGCGGGCAACACCTTCCCCGGTCCGATGGTGCCGTTCGGCCTCCTGCAATGGAGCCCCGACACCGTCACCCACCAACACGGTGGCTACCACTACCCGGACAACCGGATCAAGGGGTTCAGCCTCACCCACCTGTCGGGCGCCGGCTGCTCGACCTACCAGGACGTTCCGTTCATGCCCTTCGTCGGTGAGGTCACGACCTCGCCCGCCACCGATCCGAGCCGCTACGTCTCCACCTTCTCCCACGACAACGAAAAAGCCACCGCCGGCTACTACTCGGTGGCTTTGGACAACGGGGCCGACGTCGAACTGACCGCCACGCGGCGGAGCGGGATCGGCCGCTTCACCTATCCCGCCGGAAAGCCGGCCACGATGTTGGTCAACGTCTCCGGCTCGATCTCCGGCGCGGACGACGCCGAGGTCACCATCGGGCGGGACACCGTCAGCGGCTGGGTGACCAGCGGTCGCTTCTGCGGCGTCGACCACCGGTACCGCGTCCACTTTCACGCACAGTTCGATCAGCCGTTCGCCAGCGTCGGTACCTGGAACGACGGCAGCGTCTCACCCGGCCGGACCCGGGAACGCGGTGGTGCGAGGCCGAAGATCGACCCGGAGGTCGAGCAGCCGCCCAAGACCGAGGAACGGCAGGGCCGCGGTCGGGCACCCCGGGCGCGTCATCGGGACACCACGGTGTCCGGGCCCGGTACCGGTGCGTTCGTCACCTTCGACACCATGCGCGAGAGGACCGTCACCGCGCGGGTCGCCATCTCGTTCGTCTCGGTCGACGGCGCCGAGCGCAACCTACGGGCCGAGAGCGGACAGAGGTCGTTCGAGGCGATCCATGCGGCTGCCCGGTCCGCCTGGAACGAGCGGCTTAACCAGGTTCGGGTAACGGGTGGAACCCCGGCCGAGCGCACCACCTTCTATACCGCGCTGTACCATTCCCTGTTGCAGCCCAACGTGTTCTCCGACGTTGATGGCCGCTACATCGGTTTCGACGGTCGCATTCACCGCGTGGAACGCGGCCACGCCATCTACAGCAACTTCTCCGGCTGGGATGTCTACCGCTCCGAGATGCAGCTCCTGTCGCTGTTGGCACCCGAGGAAGCCTCGGACGTCGTCCGGTCGATGATGAACTTTGCCGAACAGGGCGGTGCCTGGGACCGCTGGACCGTGGCGAACGACTACACCGGCGTCATGGTCGGCGACCCCTACCACATCATGGTGTCGAGCGCGCATGCGTTCGGCGCCAGGGACTTCGACGCACGCAGGGCCCTTCTCCTCATGCTGCGCGGGGCCACCCAGCCGACCCAGGGCTACGAGGAACGTCCGGGACTGGCCGACTACCAGCAGCTCGGCTACATCCCGGTGGGATCCCCGAACGTCTGGGGTCCGCCGGCAACCACGCTTGAGTACACCAGCGCCGACTTCGCCATCGCCGACCTGGCGCGCCGGCTGGGTGACGGCGCCACCTGGAGCACCTTCATGAAGCGTGCGCAGTTCTGGCAGAACCTGTTCAACCCGGCAACCGGCCACATCCAGGCCCGTCATCGGGACGGCTCGTTCGTGGAGCCGTTCGACCCGGGCAGCCCCACGCACTGGGTCGAGGGCAACGCCGCCCAGTACACGTGGATGGTTCCCTACAACGCGCGCGGGCTGATCAACGCGATGGGTGGTGACGCCGAGGTCGTCAAGCGGCTCGATCACTTCTTCGCCAAGCTGAACGCCGGTCCTCGGGAACCCCATGCCTTCCTGGGCAACGAACCGATCATGCACTCGTTGTGGCTCTACAACTTCGTCGGGGCTCCGCACAAGACGCAGGAGGTCACGCGGCGGGCGGTCAACGAGTTGTTCGGGCCGGGGCCCGACGGCCTGGTCGGCAATGACGATCTCGGGCAGATGTCGTCCTGGTACGTGTGGGCCGCTATGGGGATGTACCCGGTCATCCCCGGCCGGGCGGAGCTGGTCCTGAACAGCCCACTGTTCGAACAGGTCGTGGTGACCCGCCCTGGCGGGCGGAAGCTCGTCATCAAGGCAGCTGGCGCCAGGGCGAACAGGCCCTATGTCACGGGTCTGACGGTCAACGGAAGGGAATCGACCCGAACGTGGCTACCCGAGTCGTTCGTGAACAACGGTGGCACCGTCGAGTTTCGGCTGAGTGCCACTCCCGATCGTTCGTGGGGCGCGAAGGCGAGCGACGCGCCGCCTTCGTTCCGCGATGGGGAGGTGGGTCAGCGCGGATACGTCGAGCCCGGACGGCTGGTGGTGCCGGCGGGAGGTAGCGCAAAGGCGAACATCGGGGTGCTGGACTTCTCGGGCAACGGCGCCACGGTGCGGTGGCGTTCGCAGGCACGGAACGGAGTCTCGCTCGAGCCGCCATCCGGGCAGATCACCGTTCCTGCCACCGGGAAGGTCGTACAGGAGGTGACGGTGTCGGTCGCGGCCGACGCAGCGAACGGGATGCGGCGGATCCCGGTGTCCTTCACCGCCGCTGATGGCACCGCACTTTCCGACACCACGATTCAGGTGCTGGTAGCAGAGCCCGGAAGCCTACGTGCCGCGTTCAACAACGTTGGTACGTCTCCCGATGACCAACAGGCGATCGGCAATCTCGACGGATTCGGCTTCAGTTACTCGCGCGATGCCTTGGTGGCGGTGGGACTGTCTCCCGGTAGCACTGTCACGGTGGACGGCGTGACGCACGTTTGGCCCGACATTCCCGTTGGGGAGCCGGACAATGTCCGGAGCTCGGGGGAGACGGTGCGGATCGATGCGCCTCCCGGTACCTCCCGGCTCGCGTTGCTCGGCTCGGCAACCGACGGCAAGGCCAGCGGGCAGATGACGATCACCTATACCGATGGCACGACACAGGTCGTCGACATCGGGTTCTCCGACTGGGCACTGGGCGGCACCAACCAGCCGGTGGAGTTCAACAACCGCATTGTCGCCACGATGCCCTATCGCAACAGCACGGGCGGGACCTCGCAGCAGCTCGAGGTGTACGTGTTCGCCACCGAGCCGATCGCATTGCGGCCGGACAAGCAGGTACGGAGTGTGACGTTCCCCAGGGACGTCAATGGGGGCGGCCTGCACGTGTTCTCCGTTGCCGTCGGTTGATTCCCTGCCAGGAAGGACCTCGTGTGAACTTGCCCCGACGCAGACTGCTGGGGTTGCTGGGTGCGGTGGCGGGAGCCGCCGCGCTCGCCCGCCCCGCCGTGGCGGCGCCGCCGTCGCCCACCGCCCCACCGCCGGACGGCCCGGGTGCCACGCCGGCCGAACCACCGGAGGCTCGGCAGATGCAACCGTCCTCGTGGCCCGAGGCGGCCGCCGACGTGCGGCGTGAGGTGCGGTGGGCATGGCGGCAGTACGTGGAGCGTGCTTTCGGCCACGACCAGATCAAGCCGGTGTCCGGGGGGCACGAGGACTTTTTCGCCCGGGGGAAATCCGTCGGTCTGACGATCGTGGAGGCGCTCGACACGTTCTGGCTGATGGGTCTGGACCGGGAACTGGAACAGGCCCTGGAGTGGATCGAGCGGAACCTGCGGTTCGACATCGACGCCCCGTTCCAGGTCTTCGAGACCAACATCCGGATGGTGGGCGGGTTGCTGGCCGGATACCACTGCACCGGGCGTGACCGCCTGCTCGAGCTGGCCGTCGATCTGGGCGACCGGCTGCTTCCCGCCTTCACCAGGTCACCGACCGGTATTCCGTACCGGTTCGTCAACCTGACCACGGGCACGGTGAGCGCACCGCAGACCAATCTCGCCGAGACCGGAACCTACATCGCCGAGTTCGGCATGCTGTCGCGTTGGAGCGGACAGCAGAAGTACTACGACGCGGCGAAGCGGGCCTTCGAGGTCACCTTCGACAAGCGGACTCCGCTCGACCTCCTGCCGTACGAAGTGCATGCGGAGACAGGGGAGTGGCGGAACCGGACCGCAACCATCGGGCCGCCCGCGGACTCCTACTACGAGTACCTGTGGGACGGCTACGTCCTGTTCCAGGACGCCGACCTGAAGAACTGGTACGACGTGCTCACCGCCGCGATCCTGCGGCACCAGAGCGAGGTGGTGTCCGGGCGGCTCTGGTTCGCCCAGGTCGATGCCTTCACCGGCGGGATCGTCGATCGCGGGCAGAGCGAGCTGGCGTCGTTCTACGCCGGTCTCCTCGCGGAGTCGGGCCGGCTGACCGAGGCCAAGCAGTACCACGACTCCTGGAACGCCGTGCAGGAGCGGTACGGGGTGCTGCCGGAAGGAATCGACTACCCGACGCTCGCGGCCACCTCGCGCGGTAACCAGCTTCGACCGGAGTTCGTCGATTCCGCGCTCTTTCTCTGGCTGGCGACCGGGGACGACGTGTACCGCGAGCGTTCCTGGACGCACTACATGCAGATGAAGCTGACCTCGAAGGCCCGCTACGGCTACACCATCCTCGACGACGTCACCACGACACCCAAGCGCCAGGGCGACTCCTGTCCCGGCTACTGGTGGTCCGAGCAGCTCAAGTACTACTGGCTCATGTTCAGCGGTACCAGCCGCTTCGACTACCGCGACCACTACCTGTCGACCGAAGGCAACCTCTTCCGTGGCGCGCGCCGATAGCCGGGGCTACTCGGTGGCGAATGCCGTGCGGGTAGCCCCGCCACACTCGGGCGCGGTGCCTTGCGGGGTGCCTTCGTTCTTCGAGGAGGGCTAGGACGCGGACTCGGCGCGGGACGTGGCCGGCTGCTGCTTGCGGGCCACCGCGTGCAGACGGGCCTTGGCCGGGTCGCGCGTCGGCGTCTTGCGGGCCTGCTTGGGCTGCCGTGGTCCGGAAGCGTGCCGCACGAAGAGCGTCACGGTGACCTTGTCGGTGAACCCGTTGCGCTGCATGAGCCGGATCGAGGCGGCATTGTCCTCCTCGACGTCGGTGACGATGCGGGTCGCGCCCGCTGCGAACAACGCCTGGCAGGACGCCTCGAGCAGGGTCGCGGCCAGGCCGCGACCCTGGTAGTCGGAATCCACGCCGATCCACTCCACGTAGCCCCAGTCCTCGCGCTCGTCGTAGGACAGTGAGCCGAGCACGAAGCCGACGACGCGCCCGGCGTCGGCCACCACCCAGCAGGCGTCGGGCTGGGCGTCGAGGTGCACGGCAACGCTGGACAGCGACCAGGACGTGTAGGGCATCACGGAGACGTCGAAGACGCGGTGCCCGAGCTCGAGCACCCCCGCGAGATGATCCAGGCGCATCGGAACCGGCTCAAGATCGCCGGTGGCCATGGTATGCAACCCCTTCCAGGTTGTCGAAGGGCCTGCTCCGATCGTACGGACCCGCCGGATGCTCCGCCGGAACGGCCGCGGGATCACCGGACCGGGGCCCTACGGCCGAATGAGGGGAGTGAGCACCCGGTCACTCCTGGTATAGGGTTCGGAGCGTGACCGAGCAGCCGACTGACCAGTCGCAGATCAAGCCGGTGCCCGATCTCACCGGTGCGGAGTGGATCCAGACCACCGACGACGGCACTCCGGGTGTGGAGATCGCCTTCGTCGAGGACGTGGTGGTCATGCGGGACGGTAAGGAGCCCGCCGGCCCGGTGCTCGTCTTCACCCACGCCGAGTGGGACGCCTTCGTCGAGGGTGCCAAGGACGGCGAGTTCGACGAACCATGGAACTGGGACGAGGACTGGGAGGACGAGCCCGAGGAGGAGGCCGGGGAGGACACCGGTCCCCGCAACACGTGAGGTGGAGTGGGCGGCCGTCGGTGCCGCCCACCAGCTCCTGCACCGGGTGAAGGCCCCGATCAGCCGTTGTGTTGTCCACCGGACAATCCGTACCTTCGGTGACCAGTCGCCGCCGCCTGACAACGATGTCAGCCTGGGTCATCGCGGAGGTCCGTCGTGGCAGACGCACGCTCGGTGCCGGGTGAAGCGAGCATCGCCCGCGACAAGACGCGCAGCGGAGCCCGGAGGCGAGAAATCCAACATCGCCCGTCCCGGTTCCGGCTCGCCCGGTCCTTCGGCGGCCTGCTCGCCGCCGTGGCCCTGGCCGTCGCGCCTACCCCTGCGGCGATCGCCGCTCCGGCGGACGATACGAGTGTGGTCAACGACGTCGCCGCCGCGGTGAACACGTTCATCGGCACCAAGGACGAAGGCAACACCTTCCCCGGTGCCTCCGCGCCGTTCGGCATGACGCAGGTCAGCCCCATCGGCTCGCACTACGCCGGCTGGCGTTACGACGACCCGACGATCAAGGGGTTCGGTCACTTCTTCCTGTCCGGCGCGGGCTGCTGGGAACAGGGCGGCCAGATCTCGGTGCTGCCCACCACCGGCACGGTTGCGCGGGGCGGGGACTTCGACACCGCCCGACCCGGCACGTTCGACCACAACAACTACGCCGCCCGCTACACGCACGACGGTGAGCTGGGGCAGGCCGGCTACTACCGCACCCGCCTCACCAGCTATGGCGGCATCGACGTGGAGACCACCGCCGCCACCCGCACCGGCGCCGAGCGGTACACCTTCGGCGAGTCACCCGCCGCCAACATCTTCGTCAACGTCGGTCAGGCCAACGACAAGCACCGTGTGACCGCCAGCTCGATCACGGTGGTCGACGAGCACACCCTCGAGGGTGCGGTGGAGACGAAGAGCTTCTGCGGGGGAACCCGCTACACCACCTGGTTCACCATGCGGTTCGACCGCCCGTTCGCCGCGTTCGGTACCTGGGACCCCTCGGGCGGTGAGCCGGGGCGCCGGTCGACCTCGGGTGGTGCGGGACTGCGCGGGGCGTGGGTCAGCTTCGACACCACAGGCGAGAATCCGCGCTCGGTGACCGCGCTCACCGCAATCTCCCATGTCGATGCGGAAGGAGCGCGCCGGAACCTCGCTGCCGAAGGCATGCGGCACGACGAGTTGCTGAGCTTCTACGAGATCCGGGAACGCACACAGAATGCCTGGCGCTCCGAACTCGAGCGCGTCCAGGTCGGAGGTGGCACCCGGGATGACGAGGTCGTGTTCTACACCGCGCTCTACCACGTGCTGCTGCAACCGTTGACGGGCAACGATGTCGACGGCCGCTACCGCGGCTTCGACGATCAGCTCCACCGGGTCGATGACTGGACCTACTACGAGTTCTTCTCCTTGTGGGACACCTATCGCACGCACAACCAACTTCTGGCGATGCTGCAGCCGGCCCGTGCCCGTGACATCGCACGCTCGGTACTCACAATCCACGAGCAGGGTGGGTGGCTTCCCCGGTGGGCCTATGCGAACTTCGAGACGAACGTCATGACCGGCGACCCGGTCACCCCATTCCTGGTCGACCTGTGGCGGTTCGGGGCCCTGGACGGGCGGGAGGAACAGGCGTACAGCGCGTTGCGGCGGAATGCGACGGAGGTTCCTCCCGAGCAGTCGCCGTTCTCGGGCCGCTCCGGCAATCCCACCTACCTGGAGAAGGGTTTCGTCCACTACGACCCGAACTTCCGTAAGAAGGGGATGGACGTCGACCCGGCGCACGGCGGATCCGCCACGCTCGAGTACGCGCTGGCGGACTGCGCCCTCTCCGTGATGGCGGGGGGCCTGGGCGAGCACGACGACGCCAGGATCTTCCGGGAACGGGGGAACAACTGGCGGAACCTGTGGGACGACACGGTTGCCGACCGCGGTTTCACGGGCTTCCCGCGCCCCCGCAACGCCGACGGGAGTTGGTACACCCCGCCGACGGGGAAGTACTCGCCCTCGTCGGACAAGGGATTCCATGAGGGCACGGCGTGGCAGTACCAGTGGCTCGTGCAGCAGAACGTGCCGGGTCTGGTGGAGGCGATGGGTGGCGTCGACGAGACCGCACGCCGGCTGGATGCCTTCTTCGCCTATGACAAGCTCGTCGCCGATCATGTCGCCGCTCCCCGCAAGGAGTGGGTGGTCGGCCCGTACGACTACTACAACCAGTACCGCTACAACCCGAACAACGAGCCCGATTTGCACGCGCCCTGGATGTACGCGCTGATCGGGCAGCCGTGGAAGACCTCGACGGTCGTGCGGGCGGCGCAGACGCTGTTCACGAACGGGGCCGGTGGGGTCACCGGTAACGACGACCTGGGCACGATGTCGGCCTGGTACGTCTTCAGCGCGCTGGGCATGTACCCGGCGGTGCCGGGAACCGGGCAGTTCGTGCTGCACGCGCCTCGCTTCGAGAAGGTCGTCGTCGAGCTGGCGAACGGCGGGCGGCTGGTGATCGAGGCGCCTGGCGCGGACGGGCGGAGGCTGCAGTACGTGTCCGGGCTGAAGCTGGGGAAGGCGGACCGCGACAAGGTGTGGGTGAGCTGGGCCCAGCTGCGGAGCGGGCAGACGCTCTCCGTCACGCTGTCCGACAGCCCGCCGGAGGACGGCTGGGGCACGGCGCCGGGGGCCGCTCCGGCCTCGCCCTGCGCGGCGGGGGAACAGGCGGCGATCAGCGAGGAGTAGCTCACTCCCGCGCGGGTGTGACCCGAACGTTGGGTAGGCTGCCTACGCCTCGTGTCGGTCCTGGCGACGTGGGGCGGACGACCACCGCGCACCGAAGGGAACGCCGTGCTCTCCGTGTTGTCGCTGCCAGCCACCCGGTTCCGCATCATCGCCGTCGCCGAGGCGCTGTCCTGGCTGGGCCTGCTCACCGGGATGCTGTTCAAGTACGTCGTGGCCAGCAACGAGATCGGGGTGAAGATCTTCGGCCCCATCCACGGCGCGTTGTTCCTGATCTACGTGTTGATCGCGCTGTCGGTCCGGGAGCCGCTGGGCTGGGATCGGCGCACCACGATCTGGGCGCTGGTGGCGAGCGTGCCGCCGCTGGGCACGGTGGTCTTCGAACGCTGGGCCACCCGTAAGGGTGGCATGGGGGAGCCGGTCCCGGAGCTTGCCCACGACTGATCGTGGGGACCGGACAGGTTGGTCGGGTGTTCCCGGCTCCGGCCTGGCGGACCTGGGCAGCTCGGACTCCCGGCCGATGTGGCCGGACCTCACTGTGGCTCGGTGAAGTCGCCGGCGGCGCGGCGGACCTTGGCCAGCAGGCCGGTGAGCTGTTCGGTCTGCCGTTCCGTCAACCCGGGCAGCCCGAAGTTCACGTCCGTGACCGCCTCGGTCGCCCGCTTCATCAGGTCCCGCCCGCTGTCGGTGATCTCCACCAGTGTCGTGCGCCGGTCGGTGGGGTGCCCGGTCCGCCGTACCAGACCGTCCCGCTCCAGCCGGTCGACGATGTTGGTGACGCTCGTCGGGTGCAACTGCAGCCGCTCACCCATGACCCGCATGGGCAGGCTTCCGCGGCGCGAAAAAACCAGCAGCACCAACGCCTCGTAGCGGGCGAACGTCAGCCCCAACGGGCGCAGCACCTGGTCCACGGCCGAGAGCACGATCTGCTGCACCCGCATCACGCTGGTGACCGCCGCCATCGTGCCGGCCGGTCCGATCCGGTCCTGCCACAGCTCGGTGGCACGGGCGATCGGGTCGAACGGCAGTGGGCGGTGGGCCGTCATGACACACGACGCTATCAGCGAGGATCACGATGAGCGTACGGGTGACACCCCGCGGCTGACCCCGGGCCGCCCGCACGCCCAGCTTGATCGACTATCTCGGGAGGAAACGTTGCTCGTCGCCTTCAGCGTGTCGCCCCTGGGCGGGGAGTCGGAGAGCGTCAGCGAGGCGGTCGCGGACGCCGTGCGCGTGGTCCGCGAGTCCGGCCTGCCCAACGAGACGACCGCGATGTTCACGACCATCGAGGGCGAAACCTGGGACGAGGTGATGGACGTCGTGCGCCGCGCCGTGGAGGCGGTGCAGGCCCACGCGCCCCGCGTGAGCGTGGTCCTCAAAGCCGACATCCGCCCCGGCCACGGCGGGCAGCTGCAGGCGAAGGTCGAGCGCGTCGAGGAGCACCTCGACCGCTCCTGACCTGCGGTCCCGTCGCTACGGGGAGCCCCGCCCGGCGTCCGCGGGCGCATCCACCCGGGTGAGTGACCGTGGCCACACTGGCAGCAAATAGTAGGAAGTCCTACCATCGGGGGACCGACGGTGGTCCCAGCCGAGGGGGTCAGTGATGCCCGTTCCCGGATACGACCCGGAGTTCGCCGACATCGAGGCTGGTCGCGAGCGCTGGCGACAGCGTTACGCCGAGGCGCGGGCCGCCGGGCAGGTGCGCGACGCCGACTTCACCACCCTGTCCGGGGCCGAGGTCGAGCCGGTCTACGGCCCGGCCCCCGGCGAGACCGTGCGCGACTTCGAGCGGATCGGCTGGCCCGGCGAGTTCCCCTACACCCGTGGCCTGCACGCCACCGGCTACCGGGGCAGGACCTGGACCATCCGGCAGTTCGCCGGATTCGGCAATGCCGAGCAGACCAACGAGCGCTACAAGATGATCCTGGCCCGGGGCGGGGGCGGCCTGTCGGTCGCCTTCGACATGCCCACGCTGATGGGCCGGGACTCCGATGACCCGCGCTCGCTCGGCGAGGTCGGCCACTGCGGCGTCGCGATCGACTCCGCCGCCGACATGGACGTCCTGTTCCGCGACATCCCGCTGGAGCAGGTGACCACCTCGATGACCATCTCCGGCCCGGCCGTGCCGATCTTCTGCATGTACCTGGTTGCCGCGGAACGGCAGGGCGCCGACATCGGCAGGCTCAACGGCACCCTGCAGACCGACATCTTCAAGGAGTACATAGCGCAGAAGGAGTGGCTGTTCGCCCCCGAGCCGCACCTGCGGCTGATCGGCGACCTCATGGAGTTCTGCGCGCACCGCATCCCGGCGTACAAGCCGCTCAGCGTGTCCGGCTACCACATCCGGGAGGCCGGCGCGACGGCCGCCCAGGAGCTGGCCTTCACCCTCGCCGACGGCTTCGGCTACGTCGAGCTGGGGCTCTCCCGCGGGCTGGACGTCGAGAAGTTCGCCCCCGGGCTGAGCTTCTTCTTCGACGCCCACGTGGACTTCTTCGAGGAGATCGCCAAGTTCCGCGCGGCCCGCCGGATCTGGGCGCGCTGGATGCGCGACGTCTACGGCGCCCGGACGGCCAAGGCACAGTGGCTGCGGTTCCACACCCAGACCGCCGGGGTGTCGCTGACCGCCCAGCAGCCGGACAACAACGTCGTGCGCACGGCCGTCGAGGCGCTGGCCGCCGTGCTCGGCGGCACCAACTCGCTGCACACCAACGCGCTGGACGAGGTGCTGGCGCTGCCCAGCGAGCGGGCCGCCCAGATCGCGTTGCGCACCCAGCAGGTGATCATGGAGGAGACCGGCGTCACCAACGTGGCCGACCCGCTCGGCGGCTCCTGGTACGTCGAGGCGCTCACCGACCGCGTGGAGGCCGAGGCCGAGCGGATCTTCGACCGGATCAAGGACATGGCCCGGCTGGCGGTGCCCTCCGGCGAGCACCCGGTCGGTGAGATGACCTCGGGCATCCTGCGCGGCATCGAGGACGGCTGGTTCACCGGCGAGATCGCCGACGCCGCCTTCGCCTACCAGCAGGCGCTGGAGAAGGGCGACAAGCGGATGGTCGGCGTCAACTGTCACACCGACTCGTCCTCCGACGACCTGGAGATCCTGCGGATCAGCCACGAGGTCGAGCGCGAGCAGCACCGGGTGCTCGGCGAGCGGCGGGCGCACCGCGACCGGTCGACCGTGGAACGCACGCTGGCCGAGATGGTCGAGGTCGCCCGCGGCGACGGCAACCTGATCGAGCCGATGATGGCCGCGGTGCGGGCCGAGGCGACCCTCGGCGAGATCTGCGACGCCCTGCGCGCCGAGTGGGGCGTGTACACCGAGCCGGCCAGGTTCTGAAGGCGCCCCGCGGGCCCGCGGGCAGGGTCGGCCGGCGCCCCTCCCCGGGTCCGTGCCGGCATCGTCGCAGGCGGGAGGCGGGTGATCGGACCGGCCGACGGGCGAGGTGCCGTCCGTGCCAAGATGGAGGGCGTGACGAGGCCCGACCCACGTCAGCAGTCCGCAGCCGCGTTGTCCGCCGCCTTCTCCGGCGCGGTCGACCTCTCGGCCGTGAAGGCCAGGGCGGAGGCCGCCCGACAGGCGGCCGCCCAGCCCGCGCCCGCGGCCGGCGAGGCCGTGCCCGCACCGGGCTCGGCCGTGGTCGATGTCACCGAGGCCAACTTCCAGCAGGAGGTTGTCGAGCGCTCCATGCAGGTGCCGGTGGTCGTCGACCTCTGGGCCACCTGGTGCGGCCCGTGCAAGCAGCTCTCGCCGGTGCTGGAGCGGCTGGCCGCCGAGGGGCGCGGCGCCTGGATGCTGGCCAAGATCGACGTCGATGCCAACCCACGCATCGCCCAGCTGTTCCGGGTGCAGTCGGTGCCGACCGTGATCGCGATCGCGGGCGGCCAGCCGATCGACGCCTTCAGCGGTGCGCTGCCCGAGCCGCAGGTCCGGCAGTGGATCCAGGCGTTGCTGGACGCCCTGCGCGAGCAGATGCCCGGCATCCGTGCGGCCGAGGAGGGTGGTGGTGCCGAGGGTGCGGAGGTCGCCGCCGAGGTGCCCGAGGACCCGCGGTTCGTGGTCGCCGAGGAGGCGCTGGAGCGCGGCGACCTGGCCGCCGCGGAGGACGCCTACCGCAAGATCCTGGACGTCGAGCCGAACAACGCCGACGCGAAGGCCGCGCTGGCCCAGGTCCGGTTCGAGTTGCGGGCGGCGGCCGCCGACCCCACCGCGGTGCAGCGGGCCGACGGCCACCCCGAGGACGTTGACGCCCAGCTCGCCGCGGCCGACGCCGAGATCGCCAGCCAGCGGGTGGAGGAGGGCTTCCAGCGCCTGGTGGGCGTGGTGAAGCGCACCTCGGGCGACGAGCGCAACCGGGTTCGCGAGCACCTGGTCGGCCTGTTCGACCTGTTCCCGGCGGACGACCCGCGGGTGATCGCCGCGCGGCGCGCGCTGGCCAGCGCCCTGTTCTGACCTGGGCTTGTTGGTGCCGTCTCCGGTGTTCGCCGGGGACGGCACGATCTTGCTCCGCAGCCCGTGTAGGGCCGGTACGACTCGATCGAAGACCGGTTGGGAGCGGCACACCCGGTGCACCCGGGTGTGCCGCTCCCCGCGTTTTCCGGTGCGCTGACCGCACACAACGCCACCTCAGTTGAAGCGCTCGCTGCACGGACCGAGTCCGTGCATGAAGCCGACCCGCAGCGCCTCGACACGGGCGAAACCGGAGGGCACGACGTGGCCGTCGACGTCGGCCGCGATCAGGCTGTTCTTGCCGAGCAGTTCGGCCACGGCCTCGTCCAGGTCACCGGGGGAGATGCGGACGTTGCCGATGGGGTTGCGCTTGTTGAGCGGATGCTGCAGGAGCTGGCCCGCCCACGAGCCGACCATGCACGCGGTTCGCAGGCCCGCCGCGTCTCCCCGCAGGTTCGCACCGGTGGCTTCCTGCACCGCCAGCACATATCGCGACGCGACCTCGCCATAGGCGGCGAAGTCGCCGATGCCACCGCCCTGTCGTTCACCCTTCTTCGGAGGGGTCCCAATTCGAGTCAGTTCCCGCATATCGAGCGAGATCGTGTTACTACCCGGGCAGTAGGCAGCCGGCTTCGTGGGTTTCGCGTCGGAACAGGATGCGGAGCCACTACCGAATGTGGGCCGTGGCGCGCCGGTGTCCCGGAACGCCTCGTGCAGGCTCTTTTGCACCTCCCGCAAGCCTGCCTCGTCGACGGGCATGTTGCCACCGGCCCGCTTGTCCGTGGGCGTCCCGAACGGCAGCTCGGTGATGCGCGAGTGCATCTCCTGCACGCCCATGCGTGCGCACCGCACGGGCCCCTCGCCGAAGCCGATCTGGAAGGCGCTGATCCGGTCGAACGCGCTGCCGTGCGCGCCCTGCTTCTGGTAGGGCGTGCCGACCTGGTCGCGGATGAAGAACAGCGATGCCAGAACCTGGTTGAGGCCCGCCCCGGTGGAGATCTGGAAGCGCGGCGCCCGGCCCTCGGCCACGTGCCGGAAGAACGATCCGGCGTAGCAGTCGGCCTGCTGCTCGGACACGATCGTCGGAGTACTGGGCGTGATCCGCGCGTCCTCCGGGATTCCGGTGGACGCGGCCGCCCTCGCCAGCCGGTGCTGGACGGCGTGGCCCATCTCGTGGGCCAGCACGGTCACCACGGCCATCGACCCGAACTGCTTGTCCAGCATGGGAAGCAGCTCACCGCGGTCCCAGGCGATGGTGTCCTCGGGCGGGCAGTAGAACGCGTTGACCTGCCCCGAGGTGGAGGTGCGACAGGTCCGCACGCCCTTCCCGCCGGAGTCGTAGGACAGCAGCCGCGCCAGCGGTTGGTACTCCACCCGGAAGTCGGAGCGGAAGCGTTCCTTCCAGAAGTCCTGGATATCGGCCACCGCGTTGACGGCGAGCCGGTCCATCTCGCCCCGGTCCCCGTTGGTCACCGGCAGGTCGGCGTCGGGAGCCCCGGGCCGGGGGCCGCTCGGTCCGTCGTGGGCCTCGAGCCCGGCGACCGACGCCGGGTCGATCCCGCCGACCGCGCGCGGGGTCCCGGTAATCCGTTGCCCGGCGCAGCCAGCGGCCACCAGTGCCGTCACCGTCGCGAGCAACACGACCACCGCCCGTGGGAAACGGGCCGTCACCAACGTCATCCGAACGTTCCCATCCTGATCACTGGTAGGGGATCACCCTGACACACGTGCGGGTGAGAACTTACTGGTCTGCTCTTCTCCAGTGACCCGACTTGCTCCAACTGGCGGCTTGGCCGACGAGGAGAAAGCGAAGACGCTTCAGCTCTACTTCCCGGTAACCACGTCCGTGCCGTCGCGGGACGGGGCCGGGAACGCGGGAAGGAGTGGACGATGGTCACGGAGACCAAAACCGGCCGCACCCGCTGGCTGCGGTTCGGCGCCGTCTTCGGCGGCACACTGGTCGCCGCCGGTGTGCTGTTGACCGGGATCGCGGAGGGCACCCTCAACGCCTCCTTCGCGGTCTCCGGCACCAGTTTCAAGGCATCGGCCAACGAGATGCGCGGCTACGGTTACGCGCAGTACGGCGACATCGACAAGGAACTCGGGGACAAGAAGGCGCATCCCGTCGCCGTCAACGCCATCAAGCGTGCGGAGCTGGACAACTTCTGCCAGTCCGTCGTGGTGCCGGCGCCGGTCATCGGCGACGTCACGATGCGCATCGAAGCGCCGGGTACCAAGGGCATGAAGGCGGAGAATTTGCTGCTCAACGCCGAGAGCATCAAGGGCAACCTGTCGCTGAAGAACGCCGAGATCGGCCGTGACGCCAGCACCCTGAACAAGGGCGCGGGCAAGGGGCAGCCGGGTTCCTTCGGCCTGCAGGCGGACGAGGTCACTGTCACGAGCCTCCGGCAGACAGCCTGGAGCACGACCGCGTCGACGCTGTCGTTCGACGGCATGAGCCTGGGGTTGACCATGGGCAAGAACGAGTGCTTCTGAGAACGGCCCCACCCGCTCCGTGCCGTCCGGCCCGGCCGGCCGGACGGCACGGGGAGCACCCGAAGGACGACCACACGTGAGCTACCCCACCACGGCCCGAGCCGGGCTACTCCCGCCCGCGTCCCGGCGTGAGGTTCGTGCCGCACCAGCGATTCCGGACACCACCCGGGGTGTCGTGTCCCGTCCCAGCTCCCCGGACCTCACGTTCCGCCGGCTGGGCGGCCCGCGTCCTTCCGTTGGGACCGGGGGCGCACTCCCCTGTGGCCAGCCTGTTTTCCGCAGCCCCGCCGGTTCGGATCGGGTGCGGCTCCGTCGCGCCACCGCAACCCGGGAGCTGTGTCGAGAGGAGGTCCGATGAGCACCGACACCACCCGGAGCGATGCTTTCCCGGTGCGGGCCTGGCGCTGGTTCCGCGGCTGGCGGCGCACCCGCCCGTTCTGGGCCGGTCTCTTCCTCGTGTTGTCCGGCATCGTGGTGATCGCCCCGGCCTACCTCACCCTCCGGATCGGCAACCTGCTGTTGTCCATCAGCACCATTGCCGGGGCGTCCTCGCTGCTCATCGGCGTGTTGCTCATCGTGTGCGGGCTGTCGGTCTGGATCCGGCCCCAGTTCCGGATCTTCGCCGGGGTCGCCGGCGTCGTCCTCGCGCTGGTCTCGGTGGTGACCGCGAACCTCGGCGGCTTCCTGCTGGGCCTGCTGCTCGGTCTGCTCGGCTCCGCACTCGCGGTGTCGTGGATTGACACCCCGAAGCCTGCCACCCCACGACGAAGGTCCACCAACCCGGGTGGGACTGTGGACCAGCCGGCAGGGGAGCACAGCGACACGGACCCGCCCACCAAGCCGATTCCCATCCAACAGCCCACCACGGAGCAGGTGGTGACCGAGACGATTCTCGATGCCGGGGAGCAGTCGACCTCGCCCAACGGAAAGCCGGGCCAGCACCGCCCCTCGCCCGGCCCGCGCATCCCACCCACCGTGACGGTGCTCGGTGTGCTCGTCACGAGCGGTGCCGTCTTCCTTGCCGGCAGCACACCACCGGGAACCGCTACGGCCGCCCCCACATCGTCGGCCGCATCCGAGTCGAGCACCCCCGCAGACTCGGCGAGCGCCACCGCGAACCCTGGCCCTACCCCGTCCAGCACTCCGAGCATCACCCCGACCAGCCCCAGCTCGCCAAGCAACTCCACGACGACCACGCTGACACCCAGCAGCGAGCCGCCCACCAGCTCGCTGCTCCCCAGCGGCCCGCCACCGCCCACCGTGGCCGCCGATCCCAACCTCGTCGCGGTCAAGCCGGTCACCATCACCGCCGCCAAACTTCGGCTCACCGGCTCGGTCTTCGAAGGCATCGCGGAGTTGCCCACCGTCAAGGGAACGAAGCGGGCGCTCGCCTTTCGCGCTACCGGTATCGACCTCACCGACATGGTGATGAGTTCAGCTGCTGGGAACGGGCGGAAGCTCGTGGTCCGATCGGGCAAGGGCAAGACAGCCACGGTGCGCGGAAACATTCGGCTCTACACGGAGCGGCTGAAGGGCACGCTCGTGCTCGGCGGGATCATCAGGGCTCCCGTCGACTTCAGCCCGGACCACCCGCCGCCGTTGGTCCTGCCCAACCTGACCTTCGAGAACGTCACCGTGGTCAACGCCAAGCAGGCCGGGGGAGACCTGGACATCCCCGACGCCACGATTGCGTTCGAATAGCGGGAAAATGCGCTCCGTGATACAACGGTGACCCGCTGGTTGATGGCCACCGTTCATAGCGGTGGTGACTCAATGCGCGTCATCTATCGCGCACCGCATTAGCTGAACCGTGCTGTGATCCGGCTCGTTCTCGGGTTGGGGGGTACCCGAAAGAGACGGAGAAAGCATGAAGACACGAACCCTGCTCGTGAGTCTTCTCGCTGGCGCAGTGGTGGCCGGTGGCATCGCCGCCATCCCCGCCCTGCGCGCGCAGGACCCGGCAGGCCCGGCCGCCGCCGCGCCCCAGCGGGCCGCCGTCGCGAAGCTGGCCAAGGCCAACGACGCGACACCGTTCATCGTCAACGGCCAGCCCGCCACCGAAGCACCGAGCTTCATGATCTCGTTGCAGAGCCCGCAGGGGCACTTCTGTGGCGCCAGCCTGATCTCGGACCGGCTGGCCGTCACCGCCGCACACTGCGTCGTCGAGATCCCGCCGCAGGCGGTCCAGTCCGGCGAGGTCAAGGCCCGGGTCGGCACCCTCGACAACACCCGCGGGGGCACCCTCGCGACCGTCGGTCGGATCATGCTGCCGCCGAACGCCGCCCCGAACGGCGGCGACATCGCCATGGTGCAGCTGCGCCAGCGGGTGCAGCAACAGCCGATCCGGATCGCCGACCAGGTGGGCCGGCCCGGCACGCCGACCCGCATCATCGGCTGGGGACAGACCTGTCCCCAGCCAGGTGGGTGTGGAACCCCGCGCCGGCTCCAGCAGCTGGACACCCAGGTCGCTCCCACCGGGCAGTGCCGCGGCGGTGGCGTGGTCGGCCGCACCGAGATCTGCGTCGGAAGCCCCCGCGGCACCGGTGCCTGCTTCGGCGACTCGGGCGGCCCGATGGTGCAGCAGGTCAACGGTCGTCTGGAACTGATCGGTGCCACCAGCCGCAGCGGTAACGGGAACGAGCGCTGCGCCACGGGACCCGCGATCTACACCAACGTGGTCGCGTTCAAGTCCTGGATCCAGCGGACCGCCGGCCAGCTCCAGCGCTGAGCCGGCGCGCGGGAGGGTCGTCCAGGGTGGTACGCCGCACGCCCAGGACGACCCTCCCCGGTAGCCGGTTCCGCCGTGGGCAACGCGATGTGTTGTTGCAGCGCTCGATCCGGGTCGACCGGGGGCTTCCTAGTTCAGGCCGCACGCCTTGGGGCCGTTGAGCGCGCCGTCGCGGAAGACGTCCACCCGGTCGAAGCCGGAGTCGATCCCCCTGCCCCACAGGTCGCGGGAGGCGTAGTCGTCGGCGAGAAGAACCTGGACCGCCTCGTCGAGATCTCCGGGAGAGAGACCGAAGCCCTCGCGTCGCGCGGCAATGGCTCCGGTATAGGCACCCGCAAGGCAGAGCGCGGTCCTCCCCGCGTCATCGCCGTCCGCCCGACGCCCCAACGCCACCAGGCTCGCCATCCCATAACGGCTCGCGAGCAGGGTTCCCGTGGCGTAGTCACCGATCTGCTTGTGCAGCTCAGGTAGGATATCGCTGGTATCGAGCTCGATACTGCGCGTGTTCGGACAGAAGGCAACCGGGCCCTGCCTGCCACCCTCGCAGCCAGGCACCCCGCGTGTCGCCCGGATTGTCGGCTTCTCCCAGGCTTTTCCACGCTCGGACAACAGGCTGGCGAAATAGCCGTCGAGGTCGTCGCCGACCGACTCCACGATCCGTCCGAAGTCGAGGTTGCCGCCGGTGGCACGGTCCTCGAAGCTGGCGAAGCTCGTTTGCGTGAACGTGCGATTGTGCACGGTCATCCCGGCGCACAACTTCGGTCCCTGCCGAAAACCGTCCTGGAAGGCCGAGACCCGGTCGAACGCGTTGCCGTGGGCCCCGGAGTCCGCACGGGACGTGCCGACCGGGTCGCGGAACGTGATCAACGCGCCAAGGGCCGAGTCGAGCTGCTCGCCGGTGATCCGCAGATGCGGCGCCTGGCCATCGGAAACCCAACGGACGAAGGCTCCCGCGTAGCAGTCGGCCATCGCCTCGGTGAGGATCGTGGGATAGCGCTGGGGCTGCTCCCGCTGCTCGGCAACGCCGATCCCGGCCCGGTGATGCACGGCATGTCCCAGCTCGTGCGCGAGCACGACGACCACCGCCGCGTCGCCGAACTCCTCCCGCAGCACGGGCAGCAGGGCGGCCCGGTCCCAGGCGATGGCGTCCTCACCCGGGCAGTAGAACGCATTCCCCTCGACCTCGGCGGCCTTGCTCGTACACGGTGCCGGGCGGGCGGTCCGGCTGTTGGTGTCCACCGAGTAGAAGCCGCCGCGCAGGTCCCGCCAGGGCTTGCCGAACGTGGGCTCGAACCGTTGCCGCCAGAACTGGAGGACGTCGGTCACGGTGCTCGCCGCGAGCCGGTCGGTCGGGCCGCCGTCCGTGCCGTGGACGAAGAAAGGGTCGACCTCGCCCCTGCTGACACCGTCGCCGGCAACCGGCGTTCCGGGGACGGTCGCCGCGCATCCGGCGCCGAGCAGGGCAGCCACCAGTGGCCCGGTGACGCGCCACCACCCTCGCCTCCGACTCATCCCGTCATTGTGCCGCGTCCGCCGGCTCGCTCCCCGTGAAGCCGACCCGACCGGCCCTTCGGCCATCGAGACGGTGTCGGGAAGCGGCCTGGCGGACCAGCCTCGGCGTGCCCGACATGTCGCTTGTCCTGCCCGAAGGCCCGATACACGCGGGTGCCGGACGGCGTGCTCCCGCCCCGGCACTTCCGGAACTACACCGCCTACCGCTGGTTCGATCCCCTGCGCTCCGGACGGCAACTCTGAGCGGAGCTACGGACGAGAATCCTGGCTCTCCGCCCGGGCCTTTTCGACCAGCTCCGGGTAGTCGTCCTCAAGATCCGACACGTGCAGCAGGGAGATTGACCACGGGATCGGGCACGGCGGCGCGTGGTCGGGGTCAGGGCACAGCATTCTCGCGGTGAGCTCCTTGACCTCTTCCGCCTGCTGCTCGGTCGCATAGATGCCCAGTCGAACCTCCCAGACCGTGGAGCCTTCAGACATCACGTCCCCTGTTCCGGAAGGTATAAGGGGGACGACCCGAGCCGTCTCCACCTCGACGCCGACGCTATCAGATGCGCCTTGCGCCGGAACCGGTTCGTGCGGGCCGTGGTCCGGCCGGCGCTGCGGGTACCCCGCAACGACACGTGCGGGACCGTTGCCCACGGCCACAACCGGCGCGATCTCCATCACTGCACCACTGCTCCCGACCAGCCCACGGGCCTCACTCCTCGCCGGCCGGCACGAAGTAGACGGCGGCAAGCGGTGGCACGGTGATGACCGCCGAGGCAGGCCGGCCGTGATGGGGTTCCTGCCGGGCAACCACGAACTCGCCGTTGGTGACCCCGGATCCGCCGAACTCCCGGGTGTCGGTGTTGAACAGCTCGCGCCATCGTCCAGCCTGGGGCAGAGCGAGCCGGAAGTCCTCGTGGGTGATCCCCGCGAGGTTCACCACACAGGCAACCACCGAACCATCAGCGCCCCAACGCAGGAAACTCAACACGTTCCGCGCCGCGTCGCGGTCGTCGAGCCAGGAGAAGCCCTCGGGCGCGGTGTCCTGGGTGTAGAACGCGGGGCGCTCCCGGTAGACGCCGTTGAGCACACGCACCATCCGCTGGATACCGCGGTGGTAGTTCATGCCGCCGTGTTCGTCCAGCAACTGCCAGGCGATCGATGTCGACGCGGACCATTCCCATGGCTGCCCGAACTCGCTACCCATGAACAGCAACTGTTTGCCCGGATGCGCCCACTGATAGCCCAGGAGCGCACGGACGCCGGCAGCCTTCCGCCACGCATCACCAGGCATGCGCTCCCACAGCGAGCCCTTTCCGTGCACGACCTCGTCGTGCGACAGCGGCAGGATGTAGCTCTCGCTCCACGCGTACAACATCGAGAACGTGATCTCGTCGTGGTGGTACGAGCGGTGTACCGGGTCACGCTTCAGGTATTCCAGCGTGTCGTGCATCCACCCCATGTTCCACTTGAAGCCGAAGCCGAGTCCGTCCTCGTCGGTCCGCCGCGTGACACCGGTCCACGCGGTCGACTCCTCGGCGATCATCGCGATCCCGGGGTGCCGGCGGTATGCCGTCGCGTTGAGGTCCTTGAGGAACTCGATCGCCTCCAGGTCCTCCCGACCGCCGTACGGGTTGGGCACCCACTGCCCTTCCTCCCGCGAGTAGTCGAGATAGAGCATCGAGGCGACCGCGTCCACCCGGAGCCCGTCGATGTGGAACTCGTCGAGCCAGTACAGCGCACTCGCAATGAGGAAGTTGCGCACCTCGGTGCGTCCGTAGTTGAAGACCAGCGTGCCCCAGTCGGGATGCTCCCCGCGCTGCGGGTCGGCGTGCTCGTACAGCGGGGTGCCGTCGAATCGGGCCAGTGCCCACTCGTCCCGCGGGAAGTGCGCGGGCACCCAGTCCAGCAACACCCCGATGCCGCGCTGGTGCAGATAGTCGACGAAGTAACGGAAGTCGTCGGGGGTGCCGTAGCGCGCGGTGGGTGCGTAGTAGGACGTGACCTGGTAACCCCAGGAGCCACCGAACGGATGCTCGGCGACCGGGAGCAGCTCTACGTGCGTGAAGCCCATCTCGGTCACGTAGTCGGCGAGATAGTGGGCCACCTCGCGGTAGTTGAGCCCCGGCCGCCAGGAACCCAGGTGCACCTCGTAGATGCTCACCGGCTCCCGCCACAACTCCGCGCGCCGCCGACGCTCCATCCACTCGTCGTCGCTCCACAGGTAGGACGAGGTGTACACGACGGACGCGGTCGCCGGGGGCATCTCGGTGGCGAACGCCATGGGATCGGACCGCTCGTGCCAGTTCCCGTCCTCGCCCAACAGCCGGAACTTGTACCGCGCCCCGGGCTCGACCTCGGGCACGAACAGTTCCCAGATCCCGGAGGAGCCCATGGACCGCATCGGGAAGGCCCGACCGTCCCAGTAGTCGAAGTCGCCGCACAACCGCACGCCCCGCGCGTTCGGCGCCCACACGGCGAACGCGGTGCCGCTGACCGTGCCGTGCTCGGTCTCGTAGGAGTGCTCGTGCGCCCCCAACGCCTCCCACAGCCGCTCGTGCCGGCCCTCACCGATCAGGTACAGATCCAGCTCGCCCAGCGTGGGCAGCCATCGGTACGGGTCGTCAACCGTGCGGACCTCCACGCCGTACCGCAGTTCGAGCCGGTAGTCACCGGGCGGGGCCGGAACCACACCGCAGAACAGGCCGCCGGGATCGACCTGAACGAGCTCGTGCCGTTGGCCGCTGGGCAGCACCACGGCGACCGCATCGGCGTGCGGGCGCAACGCGCGGACGACCATGCCGTCCGGGTGCGCGTGCGCGCCCAGCACCGAGTGCGGGTCGTGGTGCGCGCCGGCCAACAGTCGCGCGACGGTCGGCCTGTCCGGCGGACAGTCGTCCACTGTGGACATCATGGGAGTCACCTCAGCGGGGTTGGACGGAGACGACGTGCGCCACCGCCCGGTGCGGCTCCAGCTTGACGTAGTTGGCCGCGCCCCAGTCCCACTTGTCGCCGGTCACCTCGTCGCACGCGAAGAACCGCTGGTGCCACTCCATGCCGAGGGCGGGAAGGTCGAGGTACAGGGTCGCCTCCTGGGTACGGTGCGGGTCCAGGTTCACGACGCAGACGACGGTGTCCCCGGTACCGGGGTCGGCCTTGGAGTACGCGATGATCGCATCGTTGTCGACGTCGTGGAAACGCAGGGTGCGCAGCTGCTGCAGGGCGGGGTGCGCGCGCCGGATCTCGTTGAGCCGGGTGATCCACGGTTCCAGGGAGCGGCCGTCGGCCCGCGCACTGCCGAAGTCCCGCGGTCGCAGCTCGTACTTCTCCGAGTCCAGGTACTCCTCGCCGCCCGGCTCGCGCGGAACGTGCTCGCACAGCTCGAAACCGGAGTACATGCCCCAGCTCGGCGAGAGCGTCGCGGCCAGTGCGGCACGCAACGCGAACAGGGCGGGCAGCCCGCTGTGCAACGACGCGTGCAGGATGTCGGGGGTGTTGACGAAGAGGTTCGGCCGGGCCTCGTCGGCGTGCTCCACCAGGTCGCGCCCGAACTCCATCAGCTCGTACTTGCTGTTGCGCCACGTGAAGTACGTGTAGTTCTGGTGGAAGCCGAGCCGTGCCAGGCCGTAGAGCCGTGCGGGGCGGGTGAACGCCTCGGACAGGAAGAGCACGTCCGGGTGGTCGCGGCGGATCTCGCCGAGCAACCGGTGCCAGAAGTCGGGCGGCTTGGTGTGCGGGTTGTCGACCCGGAAGATCCGCACGCCGTGGTCGATCCAGTGCGTCACCACCCGCCGTATCTCCTGGTACAGCCCCTCCGGGGCGTTGTCGAAGTTCAACGGGTAGATGTCCTGGTACTTCTTGGGCGGGTTCTCGGCGTAGGCGATCGTGCCGTCGGGTCGCGTGGTGAACCACTCCGGATGTTCCCGCACCCACGGGTGATCCGGTGCGCACTGCAGGGCCAGATCCAGTGCGACCTCCATACCCAGTGCATGAGCCCGGGCCACGAACTCGCCGAAGTCCGTGAGCGTGCCCAGCTCGGGGTGCAGGGCGTCGTGTCCGCCCTCGGCCGACCCGATCGCCCACGGCGAGCCGACGTCATCGGGCCGGACCGCCAGGGAGTTGTTGCGCCCCTTGCGGTTCACTCGGCCGATCGGGTGAATCGGCGGCAGGTACACCACGTCGAAGCCCATCTCCGCGATGCGGTCCAACTGCCGCACAGCCGTGCGGAAGGTGCCGTGCACCGGGCGCCCGCGGGCGTCCCAGCCGCCGGTGGAGCGCGGGAACAGCTCGTACCAGGCGGAGAAGAGGGCTCGTGGGCGGTCGACCCAGACCGGGTACTGGCGGCCCTTGGTCACGAACTCGCGCACCGGGTGCTCGTACATGACCCGGTTGACGCGGAACTCCAGCGCCGGGCCCACCCGGTCCGCCAGCCGGCGCCCGGTGTCGCGCAACGCCGCCGCCGCGTCGATCAGCCGCGCCCGGTCGGCCCTGCGGTCCGGGCGGCGGGCGACCCGGTCCAGCAGGCGCGCGCCCTCCTCCAGATCGTTGGCCAGCTCGGCGGCGCCCTGGCCGGCGGCCAGCTTGGCCTCCACCGCCCGCCGCCAGCTCGTCCAGGGATCGCCCCAGGCGTCGATGCGGAAGGTCCACGGGCCGGGCCGGTCGGGCACCACCGTGGCCACCCACCGGTCCAGGCCCTCGCCCTCCGGGGTCATGCGCACCCGCTGGGCGACGCGGTCGCCCGGGCCACGCCAGACCACGGTCGCGGCGACCGCCGCGTGGCCCTCGCGCCACACCGTGGCCCGCACCGGAACGTGCTCGCCGACCACCGCCTTGGCCGGGTAACGACCACAGGCGACCACCGGGGACACCTCGTCGAGACCCAGCCGGCCGCTCACCGCGATCCCGCCCTCCGTCACGTAACGTGCTCGGACGGTGACAAGTCTGCCGTGCCCCCCGATGCCCCGTTCCAGTGGCCCCCGCTGCCCGGCACCGCCACCGGGAAACCGGTGGTCGTCCGCCGTGACCAGGGACCACAGGAGACGCCGCACCCAGCCAGAATGACCGGGACATCCGGGGCGCGCTTCTCGAGCGCCTTCCCCCGAAGGTGTGGGTTAGCAGCCGATCTCGGGTGATGGCCGCCTTCCCACCGGTCGGCCGTCGATCGTGGCGAAACACTCGGTGTGATCGTGGCCGCCCACGGGGGAGGGGCCTTGCTCCCGGACCCTTCCGACGGCTCGTTTGTCGTGGTCACGGGCGGTGCGGACCCGGCCAGCGGCCGGTGGGCGCACGCGGAGGGGCCGGCCCGCGGCCCCCACCTGATCGCACCGTGGCGGTTCAGCACCGTCCCGCCGCGGGGACCTCCGACGCTGCTGGACGTGATCTAGCCCGATCGCCTGGCAGCAGGTGACCCGGTGGGAGTCGTAGGCTCCGCCTCCGTGAGAGCAGTACGCCGCTTCACCGTGCGGGCCCACCTGCCCGAGCAGCTGGCCGCGCTGGGCACGCTCGCCACCAACCTGAGGTGGACGTGGCACCCGCCCACGCAGGACCTGTTCGCCGCCGTCGACCCCGAGGTGTGGGAACGCGTCGGCGGCGACCCGCTGCGCCTGCTCGCCGAGGTGCCGGCCGAGCGGATGGCCGGGCTGGCGCGCAACGAGAACTTCCTGGCCCGCACCCGGGCGCTCGCCGACGACCTGCGCCGGTACCTGACCGGGGCACGTTGGTACCAGCGGCGGCAGGAGGAGGAGCCGGGCCTGCCGGCGGCGGTGGCGTACTTCTCCATGGAGTTCGGCGTCACCGAGGCGTTGCCCAACTACTCCGGCGGGCTGGGCGTGCTCGCCGGGGACCACCTCAAGGCCGCCTCCGACCTGGGCGTCCCACTGGTCGGCGTGGGCCTGCTGTACCGGTCGGGCTACTTCCGGCAGTCCCTGTCGCTGGACGGCTGGCAGGTCGAGCACTACCCGGTGCTCGATCCGCGCGGCCTGCCGCTGGAGCCGCTCACCGAGCCCACCGGCGCGCCCATCCAGGTGCACGTGGCCATGCCCGGTGGCCGGGTGCTGCGTGCCCGGATCTGGAAGGCCCAGGTGGGCCGGGTGCCGCTGCTGCTGCTCGACTCCGACCTGCCGGACAACGACCCCGACCTGCGTGGTGTCACCGACCGCCTCTACGGCGGCGACCAGGACCACCGGATCCGGCAGGAGATCCTGGCCGGCATCGGCGGCGTGCGGGCGGTGCGCACCTACTGCGAGCTGACCGGGCACCCGCAGCCGGAGGTCTTCCACACCAACGAGGGCCACGCGGGGTTCCTCGGCCTGGAGCGCATCCGGGAGCTGGTCACCGGCGAGGGCCTGGACTTCGAGCAGGCCCAGGTGGCGGTGCGGGCCGGGACCGTGTTCACCACCCACACCCCGGTTCCGGCCGGTATCGACCGCTTCCCGGTGGACCTCGTGCGCCATTACTTCGGCAGTGGCGTGTCGGACGGCCTGCTGCCGGGCGTGCCCGCCGACCGGGTGCTCGCACTCGGCGCCGAGGACAACCCCGGCATGTTCAACATGGCGCACATGGGACTGCGGCTCGCCCAGCGCGCCAACGGGGTCTCGGCGTTGCACGGCCGGGTCAGTCGGGAGATGTTCCACAAGCTGTGGCCGGGTTTCGACGTCGACGAGGTACCGATCGGCGCGGTGACCAACGGCGTGCACGGCCCCACGTGGGCCGCCCGGGAGATCAGCAAGCTGCTGGGTGAGTCCGAAGTGGACAGTGGGGTGGGGTTGCGGGGCTTCGAACCGGTGACCGACTCCCTGCTGTGGGAGCTGCGGTGTGCGTTGCGGACCCGGCTCGTGGAGGAGGTGCGGCGCCGGGTCCGCCAGGCGTGGCTGCAGCGCGGTGCCGCCGCCCTGGAGTTGGGCTGGACCGACTCGGTCTTCGACCCCGAGGTGCTCACGGTCGGTTTCGCGCGTCGCGTGCCCACCTACAAGCGGCTCACGCTGATGCTGCGCAACTCGAACCGGCTGCGCCAGCTGCTACTGGACCCCGAGCGACCGGTCCAGCTCGTGGTGGCCGGCAAGTCGCACCCTGCGGACGAGGGCGGCAAGGCGTTGATCCAGCAGATCGTGCGGTTCGCCGACGATCCGGCGGTGCGCCACCGCATCGTCTTCCTCACCGACTATGACATGCAGCTTGCCCGGTACCTGTACTGGGGCTGTGACGTGTGGCTGAACAACCCGCTGCGCCCGCTGGAGGCATGTGGCACCTCAGGCATGAAGGCGGCCCTGAACGGCGGGCTCAACCTGTCCGTCCGGGACGGCTGGTGGGACGAGTTCTACGACGGCAGCAACGGGTGGGCGATCCCGACCGCGGACGGCGTGGGCGACCCGAACCGACGCGACGACCTCGAGGCGGCGGCCCTGTACGACCTGCTCGGCTCCCAGGTCGCGCCGCTGTTCTACGACCGCGGCGAGGACGGCGTGCCCAACCGCTGGATGTCGATGGTCCGGCACACCCTGGCTTCGCTGGGGCCGCGGGTGCAGGCGTCCCGCATGGTGCAGGAGTACGTCGAGTCCTACTACCTGCCGGCGGCACGCTCGGCGGCGGCCGTCCGTGACGAGGGGTTCCGCGGTGCGAAGGACCTTGCCGAGTACCGGGCGCGTGTGCAGTCGGCGTGGAACCGGGTGCGCGTGCTGGACTGCGACATGTCGGTCAACGGTGCCCAGGCCCCGGTGCTGGGCGCGCCCGTGACGGTGCGGGCCCGGGTGGAGCTGGCCGGGCTGGATCCGGCCGAGGTGGACGTCCAGGCGGTCGTGGGTCGGGTGGACGACGCCGACGAGCTTCGGAACGTGGTCACGGTGTCGATGGTGCACACCGATGCCGGCGAGTACGTGGCCGAGGTGCGGCTCCCGCACACCGGTGCGGCCGGTTTCACCGTTCGCGTCCTGCCCCGGCACGCGTTGCTGGGCACCCCGGCCGAGCTGGGCCGCGTCGTCCTCGCCCGATAACCGGCTCACGGGCGGGAGTCGGCCGGCGAGCCCTGTGATGACCTCTAGGCGGGTGTCGTGAGCCTCGAGCGCAGACGGGACACCGCTTCGCGGATGTTCCGGCCGTATGCGTCGTCCGGGAGAACGTGCAGCCGGCCCTCCGCCTGTTCGAGGTGGCTCTGTGCCCGGTCGTGCTCGCCGAGCAGGTGGTGATCCTCGGCGAGGTTGAGGTGGAGCGAGGGCGGCCCGGTCCGCGGGCAGGCGGAGCAGCCGGAGCAACATCCACCCGGTCGACGTGGAACCGGCGTTCTCCCGGGGCAACAACGCATACGCCAGCGTGGCCAGAACACCGGTCGCCACGCCACGCCCGAACGGTCCCGCCGCCAGCAACACTGCGGTGACGACAGCTGCCAGCCCCGCTACCGCGGAGCAGACCGCCGCCACCCACATCCGGGGCCGCACCGGTGCGCGACCCGGCCCCACCGCGACCGACAGCACGATCGGCACCGCACGGAGCACCACGGCCCGCCGCGGCGTCGTTCGCTCCCACAGCCGGGAGCCGATGCCGACCACGACCCGGTGCACGCGGGCGCAGGCACCGAGCGCGCCGGCCAGCATGCCGAGCTGCAGCGCGGCCAGCTCGAGCAGCAGGCCGGCGACCGCGCCGGGCACGCCGAGCGCGATCGCGGGGACCGACCGTTCGACGGCGACCACCGCGACGAGCGCCGCGAGGGTCGCCAGCCCACCGGGGCGGGCCAGGAGCTTCAGGGAGCGCACGAGCTCCAGACGTTACGGGCGCCGCTCCGGTTCCCGCACCGTCCCGCGCGATTCCAGGCCCTGACCAACTGCCCCACAATCAGGCCGGAACCGGCCGCGGCGATCGGAACACGCGCGGCCGATTTCGGCACGGGTTGTCCGTGGGACGCGTATTGTTGGTTACTGTGTTTCGGCGATGACCAGTGCCGTCACATATCCGCTGTACGGGTCGTCGAAGTTCTTGTCCGCGTATTGCGCCTCCACCCGGAAGGTAACTGTTCTCCCGGAGATCGACACGATGTCGGTATCCGCCTCGAGCACGTTGATGTGGTGGTCGGAGTTGGCGTAGTCCAACTTGAAGCCGTTGAGCGCCACGCCGGCCCGGATGACGTTGGTGCCGAAGGTCACCGTGCCCTGGATGGACCGGCGGCCGGTGCCGTTCGGAATGGTGATGGAGGACGTGCGGAACTCGACAGGCATGGTTCTCCCCTTTCCGTGGGCACCAGAAAACGGTTGACGGAAGAAACATCCGGGCAACCGGTCGGAATCGTTCGCCAGACCCTCGTCAGTGTGGGTGACGACGTGATCCGGTGCCATCGGCTCGTCGGGTGAAAGGGGTGAATGGTGATTGTCAACAGAAAATGTGAAACTGATTCGGTCGGATTTTCGGTGTTCCGGAACCGCCTCACGACACGGCCGGGCCCCCGCCGATCGCCACCGGCAGGCCCGCGTCCTTCCAGGCGCGGAACCCGCCGATCAGGTCGGTGGCGTGGCGAAGGCCCAGCCGGTGCAGGTCGCGGGCGGCGAGGCTGGACGCATAGCCCTCGTTGCAGACCAGGACCACCGTCGTCTCGGGAGTGATCCCCGGCAGCCGGTGCGGCCCGCCCGGGTCGAGCCGCCATTCCAGCACGATCCGCTCGACGGGAACCGCGTCGGGAATCTCGCCCTCGGCCACCCGGGTCTCACGCGGGCGGATGTCCACCACCAGCACGTCCGGCCGGCGCTGCAGGTCGGCGAGCTGGTAGGGGGTGAGCCGGGCCAGCTCGCCACGGGCCTCGGCGAGCAGGTCGTCCACCCTGACCCGGTCCCGCGAGGGGATCTTGCGGCTCATGCGTCACGCCTTTCTGGGCACCGGAACCGAGGAGATGTCCGCGGGAACGTCCAGCAGGCTCGCGTACTCCCGGACCGGGAGCAGCGGTGGCGAGTAGGCGTGCACGCTGGCCGCGTTCGACTTGCCGCTGTTGCCGAGCTGGTGCGCGCGGTTCGGGCCGAACCCGAGGTTCGCGCCCACCCGGTGCTTCCCGCTCCGGATGGGACCGCCGGGGTAGCGGTAGTCCTCGCTCAGTGTGCCGAGCAACACACTGAAGGATCCGGAGGCGCCGCCATGGTCGTGCGGCTCGGTGCCCTGGCCCGGCGTCCAGGACAGCAACCACACCTCCACACCGGAGGTCAGCGCGAGCCGGGCCCACCATCGCTGCTGCGGATCGAAGTCGACGATGTCGAGCAGCTCTGTGGTGAGCTCACTGGTCAGCGTCCAGGTCAGCTCGCGCAGCTGCTGCGGGGTCCACAGTAGACGATCGGGATGGACCAGGTCACGGAACAAGGCACGGTCGACGCCGGGATGGATGTCCAGCTGGGGAATGTGCGTGGTCAAGGCTTGCGCTCCTGTCGCTCTCGGGTCGGGTGGGCGAGCAGGACGCGGCGCGGCCACGTTCTCCTGGGAAAAAGGGGAAAACGAGCGTTGAGGGACGATCCGGCGGGGTGGATCAGTTGCCGCGCCGCGTCCCGGTACACGCACACGTGACCACCCGGAGCAGGTCGACCGGTCGATCCCGGTGCAGCAGTGGGCGGAACACGTCGGCGATGGTGACAGAAACCGGCCTGTTCCCGCCACCCCTCCCAGACTCCGGGAGCGCGCCGGTCACGGTCGGAACGTGGCGCAGAAGAGCAACACCGTGCGGGCCGGTACGCGAACGCGTGCGCCGGGCGGAAGTGGCGTTGTGTCAAGGGGAACGCCGTCGGTTGTTCCGGTGTCCAGAACCGGCTCGAAACGTTGCCCGAACTCCGCGTCGGGGAGCACCACCGTGGTGGCCGCGGTTCCAGAGTGCAGCACGATCAACCAGGAGTGGTCACCGAGCGGCTCGCCCTCCCGCGTCCGGGAACGGCAGTCCGACCCGTCGATCCAGATGCCGATCGTGCGGCGGTCGTTGTCGAACCAGTCGGTTTCGGCCATCTCCAGGCCGTCCCGCCGGAACCAGACCAGGTCGGGATCGCCGGTGGGAGTGGTCCGGCCCTCGAAGAACTCCGGCTGGCGCAACGCCGGGCAGCTGGCTCGCAGCGAGATCACGCGGCGCACGAACTCCAGCAGCTGGTTGCCCTCGCTGTGCTCGTCGTGCAACGGCGACCAGTCGAGCCAGGAGATCTCGTTGTCGTGGCAGAAAGGATTGTTGTTGCCACGTTGCGTGCGCCACAGCTCGTCGCCGGCCAGGATCATCGGGGTGCCGGTGGCGAACAGCAGCGTGGCCATCAGGTTCCGGGCCTGCCGTGCCCGCAACGCCAGCACCTTCGGCTTCGTCGTCTCGCCCTCGGCACCGCAGTTCCACGACCGGTTGTCGTCGGTGCCGTCCTGCCCGTTCTCCCCGTTGTCCTCGTTGTGCTTGTGGTTGTAGGAGACGAGGTCGCGCAGGGTGAACCCGTCGTGGGCGGTGACGAAGTTCACCGACTGCCAGGGCCGGCGGCCGTCGTCGGCGTACAGGTCGGAGGAACCGGACAGCCGGTAGGCCAGGTCCGCGACGCCTCCGTGACCCCGCCAGAAGTCCCGCACGGTGTCGCGGAACCGGCCGTTCCACTCCGCCCACTGCACCCCGAAGTCGCCCACCCGGTAGCCGTCGCCGGTGGCGTCCCACGGCTCCGCGATCAGCTTCCGCTGCGACAGCACCGGATCGGTGCTGATCGCGGTCAGCAGCGCGGCGTGCGGGTCGAACGGCCCGCCGCCCGGCCGGCCCAACACGCTGGCCAGGTCGAACCGGAACCCGTCCACCCCCATCTCGCCCGCCCAGTACCGCAGCGAGTCGGTGACCAGCCGGACCACCACCGGGGAACCGGCGTCCAGGGTGTTGCCGCAGCCGGTGATGTCGATCTGCCGCCCGTCGTGGCTGTGCAGGTAGTAGGCGGGGGCGTCCAGCCCGCGGAAACACAGCGTCGTCCCGCTCAGGTCGCCCTCGCAGGTGTGGTTGTAGACCACGTCGAGGAACACCTCGATGCCCGCGGCGTGCAGCGCGGCCACCATCGTGCGGAACTCCGCGACCTCCTGCCCGGGCACGCTCGCGTAGCCGGGGTGCGGGGCGAAGAACCCGAGCGTCGAGTAACCCCAGTAGTTGCGCTGCCCGCGGCGGACCAGCGGGGGCTCGGCCACGAAGGCCTGCACCGGCAGCAGCTCGACGGCGGTCACGCCCAGCCCGACCAGGTGGTCGACGACGGCGGGATGGGCCAGCCCCAGGTAGGTGCCCCGTTGGTGCCCAGGCACCTCGGGGTGCAGCCGGGTGAAGCCGCGGACGTGCAGCTCGTAGACGACCGTCTCCTCCCAGGGCACCTGGGGGGCGGGGCCGGTGCCCGGCATGTCCTGCTCGGCCACGACCGACAGCGGCACCGATCCCAGTGAGTCCACCGGTGACGGTGGCCCGGTCATCGGGTCACCCAGATAGCCCAGTGCCGCCGACAGGTTCACCTCCTCGCCCGCCAGCAGCCGCGCGTACGGGTCCACCAGTAGCTTCGCCGGGTTGCACCGCAGCCCCCGGTGCGGGTCGTAGGGCCCGTGCACCCGGAACCCGTACCGCTGCCCGGGGCGGACGCCGGGCACGAAGCCGTGCCACACGCCGAAGGTGCGCTCGGTCAGCTCCACCCGGCGCTCGACGAGCTGGTCGCCGTCGGCGTCGACCAGGCACACCTCCACCGCCTCGGCCGGGGCCGTGGCCACGGCGAACCGCACGCCGCCGCCCTCGGGGTGGGCGCCGAGCGGGAACGGCCGCCCGGCCAGCGCGGGCGGCGCGGACACGGCACGCGGGCGCACACCGCGATCATCCCCGACAACGCCGGCCGCCGGATGCGGTCAGCCGCGTGTCGGGGCTCGCCCGCCAGGTGAGCGGCGGCCGGGTACTCCCGGTGACAAGCGTCCCGGACCGGGTCGCAAGAATGGGGGGCGTGACCGAGCACGCCGGGATGCAGGCCACGTCGGAGCGAGGAGACGGGGCGGAGGTGGACGTTACCGATCTCGTGGTGCGGATGGACCGCGTCGGGGTTCGCCGCGGACGCACCCACCTGCTGCGCGCCGTCGACTGGCGCGTCGAGCTGGACGAGCGGTGGGTGGTGCTCGGCCCGAACGGGGCCGGCAAGACGACGCTGCTCCGGTTGGCCGGTGCCGAGTTGCACCCGACCAGCGGTTCCATCCACCTGTTGGGTGAGCGGCTCGGCCGCAGCGACGTGTTCGAGCTGCGCCCGCGGATCGGCTTCTGCTCGGCCGCGCTGGCCAACCGGGTGCCCGGCGAGGAGAAGGTGCGCGACCTGGTGGTCAGCGCCGGTTACGCCGTACTGGGCCGGTGGCGCGAGCAGTACGACCAGCTGGACACCGGCCGGGCCGACGAGCTGCTGGACACGCTGGGCATCGCGCACCTGGCCGACCGCCCGTTCACCACGCTGTCCGAGGGCGAGCGCAAGCGCACCCTGATCGCCCGGGCGCTGATGACCGACCCGGAGATGCTGCTGCTGGACGAGCCCGCCGCCGGCCTGGACCTGGGCGGCCGGGAGGATCTGGTCGGCCACCTGGCCGCGCTGGCCGCGGACCCCGACGCGCCGGCCCTGGTGCTGGTCACCCACCACGTGGAGGAGATCCCGCCGGGCTTCACGCACGCCCTGCTGTTGCGGGAGGGGTCCGTGGTGGCGCAGGGTCTGCTGGAGGACGTGGTGACCGCGGAGAACCTGTCGGCGACCTTCGGCCAGCATCTGGAGCTGGACCACTCCGGCGACCGGTTCTTCGCCCGCCGCCGCGGCTGAGGCGCGGAACGCGCCCGGGATGTGGCCGGCCCGCCCCCTTCGGCGCGGGCCTACCGGGGGGTAACCTGCGCTGGGTCGGCGGGGCGGCCCGCCGGCGGTGGCGACGAGGAGGTTTGGGCGTGGGCGAGTTCGTCAGGCTCGAGGTCGAGGGCGGCATCGGCACCATCCGGCTGGACCGTCCGCCGATGAACGCGCTGAACACCCAGGTCCAGGAGGAGATCCGGGCCGCCGCCGGGGAGGCCACCGCCCGCGCCGACGTGCGCGCGGTGGTCGTCTACGGCGGGGAGAAGGTGTTCGCCGCGGGAGCGGACATCAAGGAGATGGCCGACATGTCCTACGCCCAGATGGCGGAGCGGGCCGGCGCGTTGTCGTCGTCGTTCACCGCGGTTGCCGAGATCCCCAAGCCGACCGTGGCCGCGATCACCGGCTACGCCCTGGGCGGAGGCTTCGAGCTGGCGCTGTGCTGCGACCGCCGGATCGCCGGCGACAACGCCAAGGTGGGCCAGCCGGAGATCCTGCTCGGCATCATCCCGGGGGCCGGCGGCACGCAGCGGTTGTCCCGGCTGGTCGGCCCGAGTAAGGCCAAGGACCTCGTCTACACCGGGCGGATGGTGCCCGCCGAGGAGGCGTTGGCGCTGGGCATGGTGGACGAGGTCGTCGCGCCGGACGCGGTCCACGACGCCGCGCGCAGCTGGGCGGGCCAGTTCGTCAACGGCCCGGCCCGCGCGTTCGCCGCGGCCAAGGCCGCGATCGACGGCGGCCTGGACACCGACCTGAACAACGGGCTGCGGCTGGAGAGCCACCTGTTCGCCGCCCTGTTCGCCACTGACGACCAGAAGGCCGGTATGCGGTCGTTCATCGAGAACGGGCCGGGCAAGGCCACCTTCAGCGGGAAGTGACCACAGTGGACCCCCAGCCGCGACCGAACGCCTCTGCCGAGGAGGTGCGGTCGGCCTACGCCGACCCCAAGCTGGCCAACGTCCTCTACCACGACTGGGAGGCCGGCACCTACGACGAGAAGTGGTCGATCTCCTACGACGAGCGCTGCATCGACTACGCCGTCGGCCGGTTCCGCGCGGTGGCCGGGAACTCCGACTGGCCCTACGAACACGCGCTGGAGTTGGGCAGCGGCACCGGGTTCTTCCTGCTGAACCTGATGCAGGGCGGGGTGATCGCCAAGGGTTCGGTCACCGACCTGTCTCCGGGCATGGTGCAGGTGGCGTTGCGCAACGCACGGCAGCTCGGCCTGGATGTCGACGGTCGGGTGGCCGACGCCGAGACGATCCCGTACGCGGACAACACTTTCGACCTCGTCGTGGGGCACGCGGTGCTGCACCACATCCCGGACGTTCCGGCCGCGATGCGCGAGGTGCTGCGGGTGCTCAGGCCGGGCGGGCGGTTCGTCTTCGCCGGTGAGCCGACCCGGATCGGCGACCGCTACGCCCGCAGGCTCGGTCAGCTCACCTGGTGGCTGACCACCAACGTCACCCGGCTGCCGGGGCTGACCGGCTGGCGGCGGCCGCAGGCCGAGCTGGACTCCTCGTCCCGGGCGGCCGCCCTGGAAGCCGTGGTCGACCTGCACACCTTCGACCCCGCGGAGCTGGAGCGGACGGCCCGCGCGGCCGGCGCGGTCGACGTGCGCGCGGTGACCGAGGAACTCGCCGCGGCATTGTTCGGCTGGCCGGTGCGCACGTTCGAGGCCGCGGTGCCGCGGGAGCGGCTGGGCCTGGGCTGGGCGAGGTTCGCCTATCGCAGCTGGCAGGGGCTGACCTGGCTGGACGAGAACCTGCTCCGGCCCGTGCTGCCGCGGGAGATCTTCTACAACGTGCTGGTGACCGGCGTGAAGCCGGCCCAGCAATGAGCTACCGGTTCAGCCTGGCCGACGTCGCCTATCTCCGCTCGGAGGCGGGGCGGGCGGCGTCGGCCGCCGCGGACCGGCTCCCACTCACCCCGGCCAGCCGGCTGGCCGATGTCAGGGCGGTTCGTCAGGAGGCGGGCGCCGAACACGCTGCCGCGGTGCTGGAGACCGCCGTGCTGCGGCGGCGGGCCGCCGTGCGGCTGGAGAGCGCCGAGGGGTGGTTGCTCACCGATGCGGCACTGCAGCAGGCGACCGCGACCCCGGTGGCGCGGCACCGCGCGTCCCGGTTGGTCGGACGGGACGTTCACGATGTGACCTGCTCGATCGGCGCCGACCTGATCGTGGTGGCGAAGGTGGCACGACGCACCATCGGGTCCGATATGGACGAGGTCCGGCTGGCGATGGCGCGGCACAACTGTGCCGTGGCGGGTGTTTCGCCGGCTCTGGTCCGTGCCGATGCTCTCCACCCGGTGACGCGGGACGCGGTGGTGGTGGCCGATCCGGCGCGGCGGGACGAGGCCGGCCGGCGACAGTGGCGGCCCCGCGACCTGGCGCCACCGCTGGACGATCTCGTGGCCGCTCACCCCGGACGCGACGTCGTGGTGAAGTGCGCGCCCGGGCTCGACATGGCCGCGGTGCCGTGGGCGGACGAGATCGAGGTGGTCTCGCTGGGCGGCCAGGTCCGGGAGGCCGCGCTGTGGACCGGTGGCTTGGCGACATCGGGTGTCCGACGCCGCGCGACGGTCCTGGGGACGGATGGTCCACTATGGACCATCACTGATGCCGAGTCGGACGACTGCCCGGTGCGTGAACCGGGGGAGTGGTTGATCGACCCGGACGGTGCCGTGGTGCGTGCCGGCCTCGTCCGCCAGTACGCGGCCCGGCACGGTCTCGGTCAGCTCGACCCACGCATCGCCTATCTCACCGGTGACACACCGCCGCCCGGAGTACGGGCCTTCCGGGTCCTGGAGCGCGGGCGCTACACCGAGAAGGCCCTTCGCCAGACACTCCGGCGGCACGATGTCGGGCGCCTGGAGATCCTGGCCCGTGGTGTCGACGTCGATCCCGATGCGCTCCGCCGGCGCCTGCGGCCCAGCGGGGTCAACGAGGCGAGCGTCGTGCTGACCCGGATTGGCAGTGCTCCCATGGCATTCCTCTGCACGTCGCACCGCATCCCCGCCTGATCCACCGAACCGGCGACACTGACCCGCAGGACACGCCACCACATCCAGACCAGCAACAAGGGGCTTTACGGAGATCCAGCTCCAGCCGCTCCGGTGCCCGCGGGTGTGAAACGCAGTTCCAGGTCTCAACTCGTCGGCCGCACCTCGTCATGGGCGAGGCCCGGATCGTGGCCGAGGCGTTCACCAGACCGCGCCTCCGTCCCCGACCACGATCCGGTCCATGCGCCGCTCGACCAGCGCGGTCGCGGCAGCGAGGGGTAAGGGGTACCCCGTCGCGCCGGCGGGGAGCGCCGTACCCACCACGGCGCCCCGCGGGCCACGGGCTCGCCCGAGCACGTGACACCTCACCCAGCCACCGCGCCGCCGAGCGGGTGGAACATCCGGGCGTCCTGCCTTCCGGCCGGCAGATTGGCTCGCGGACCGGTTGCGCGGGACACCCTCCGCTCCTTCCCGTGGACGGTGATCACGAACCACGGTAGGAAGTGAGAATTGCTCGCAACAGTCGACCGGTCGGGTAAAACGTGAAAATCACTCGTATGGCTGGTGGTATGCGGTGGGCGTCTCCCTGATCCGGTTATCTCTCGCCACGGGCGGTGATCGTCACGGGTATCCCCGGGGTGGTCGGCTCACCCAGGTGAACGGCGGCGACGCGGCGACCGCCGTCCCACGACACCTCGCAGGGCGTGCTGCAGTTCACCGTTGGCGTCGCGGGGAACGCTCCTCGGGGCAGGAAAAGCTCTGTCGGTCCGGCGACCCCCGACTTCGTTCGAAATTCAATTTTTAGTGTCCCGTCGGCGAATCCCCACCGCACCGGCTCGCCGGCGATGGCCCTCGGGTAGGGGCGGGCGAGGTGGTCGGCCAGGGGAGCCCACCCACCTTCGTTGGATTGCTCGTCTCCGGGCTTCGCTGCGCGTCTCGTCGCCGCGTGGCGATGCTCGCTTCGCCCGTCACCGAGCAGTGTCGGATTGCTCGTCTCCGGGCTTCGCTGCGCACCTTGCTGCTGGCGATGCTCGCTTCGCCCGTCACCGAGCGGTGGCGCATAGGGTCCCCACCCGCCGGGATCGTTGGACCAGTAGAGCCACCCGATGCCCATGCGATCCGTCATCGCCGTCACGTCGTCGACGTAGTCGAGCGCCCCCGGGACCGTGGCGTTCAAGCCGAACTCACCGAGGAGCAGAGGAGCATCGAGCCGGCGTGCCACCTCCTGGTTGGCGCGCCGCCACTTCTCGAGGACGGCGCGGGTGAGCGACCTCGTGGCCCCGGTGTAGGGCTGCCCGACGGTGACGAGGATCGGGTACAGGTGCGGCGAGTACACCAGTCGCGACTCGCCGGGCCGGGGATCGTCCAGCGTGCCCAGGGTGGAGGTCCATCCCCAGTTCCCGCCGAGCGCCTGTGGCTCCACCACGATCCACCGGTGTTGGTCGACCTCGCGGATGGCCGCGATGACCTCCTGGTAGAACGGCGTGAGCCGGTGCCGCTCGAACCACGGCCACACGCTCGTGCCCCCGAAAGGTTCGTTGAACAGGTCGTAGGCAAGTATCGCCGGCTCCCGGGCGAACCGCTGTGCCACGTGTCGCCACATGGCGGCGAACCGTTGTCGTAGCTCGGGATGTTTCCCCGTGGTGCCCCAGAAGTGGTCGAAGGCACGGATGACGCCGGGCTCGAGATAGGTCAGTTCCCACGGCTGCCGCGACGTTGCCGGCAGGCCGTCGAAGAAGGTCGCCCACTCCGGTGCGCCGTTGTTGGGCGAGTGCCCGGCGACGGCCGGTCCCCAGGTGTCCTGGTGCATATCGAGAATGACGTGCATTCCCTGCTCGCCGTACCACCGCGCGCGCTCGGCGAGAGCGCTGAGGTACGACTCGTCGTACCGACCGGGTGCCGGCTCGACCTTGGCCCAGAACATCAGCAGCCGCACCGCGTTCGAGCCGAGCCGGTGTGCTTCGGCCGCGATGTCCTCCCGACCCGTCCAGGGCATCGCGTCGACGGATTCCTTGGAGCTGTGACCGTTGTTGAGGCCGTGCAGCACCAGGGCACGACCTTGCTCGTCGGTCAGGTACCGGAACGGGTTCAGCGGCTCGGCACCGGCCTGCTGGCCACCGGGCGGTGCCAGCAGGCCGACGACGAGTGTCAGCGCGAGGAGGACGTTAGTACGCACGGGACGGGATCCAGTCGTTGTAGCCGTAGCCGCTCAGGCGGGGACGGGTTTCCCATGCCCAGCGTTGGGTGGTCCCGCCTTCGCAGGGCGTCAGCACCACGCCGGATCCACGGCCTGCGTTGGCCGTCAGACACAGCTGCGGGCTGGCCGCGGGCCGCAGCTGCCCGCCGTTCACCAGCCACCGCTGGGCCGCTGTCCCGTTGCAGTTCCACAACTGGACCCGTTGTCCTGGTGCGAAGTTCTGGTTGGGGACGTCAATGCACCGGTCATGGCTCAACTCCACGTGCACGGACTGGCGCTGGGCGTCGTACCAGAACGCCTGGTTCCGACCGCCGTGACAGTCCCAGGACAGCAACTTCGTGTGGTTGCGGCTGTTGTAGCCCTCGCCGTCGGCGCACAGACCGGTCGCCGGGTTCCGTAGCTGACGGAACTCCAGCAGCCCCTCGGTGAGGACCGTGCTCCCGGTGCTGGCCGGGTCGAAACACGTGGCCTGTGGCCACTGTGGACGGTTGTGGAAGGCGGCCATGCACTCCGCGAACGCACCGTGCCCGCGGAAGTTGGGGTGGAACGACTGCCGGACCGCGTTCGGGTCGAGTATGTTGCCGTTCTCGATGTGGAGACCGCGGGCCCAGGTGTTGTCGGTGCAGATCTCGTGCCCGTCGAACAGCCGGCTGGCGTCCAGGTACCGAACGCCGGTGTTCTCGGCAGCCTGCCGAATCGCCTGGGCGAACAGCGGTACCGCCTTGTTGCGTGCGAACGCGGCGTCCTTCAGGTAGGCCAGGCAGCCACCCCGGTACCAACCCGGGAAGTCGGGGTTGTCCTCGACGTCGGGACTGGCCGGGCTGGGGTAGCTCATCAGCACGAGTTCGTAGTCGGTGTCGGTGTAGCCGGCATCGCGCATGGTCTGCCGGATACCGCGGATCACCCGCTCCGCACCGGCGCGGGAGTTGGTCACCCGCTCCTGCCAACCGTTGGTGTAGTCCGGCCAGCAGTTGCCCCGGAAGAACACCCGCCGCTGCACGCAGTCGGTCACGACCGGCCCGAACTCGACGCCGTCGTGGTCGTTGGCGCTGACGACGACCCAGACCAGCTTCAGCCTGGTGTTGCGGGCCTTGATGGCGAGGTTGTCGCCCTGGTTGAGCTCGTTGTACTGGCGCTGCCCGCTGCCGTACACGAGGTGGTCGCTGCGCGCACCGGAACAGGCGAGGTTGAGGGTCAGGTCCACCGGGATACCGGTGCGGTGCACGGCGGCGTCCCGCGAGCGGTCGCACCAGTTGTCCGGGCCGTGCGTGCCGGGCTCGTAGTTCCCGGCGCCCTCGCCGGAAATCTCGCTGTCGCCCAGCGTCGTGATCGCGGTCCTGCGTTGCCCGATCGGCCGGATCTCCGGACTCCCGTACAACGCCGTCGCCTCGGCCCGCCGGATCTCCTCCAGGTCCGGGGGAAGAGGCTTGATCGCGGACGGTTCCGTTACGGCCGCGGCGGTCGACGGCACGGTGGCCAGACCGAACGCGGTGAGGGTGAACGTGGTCAGGACGAGGGCGGCACGTAACCACCCGGGTGCACGGTTCGACATGACGGCAGCCCTTCTGTGGCAGGGGGTAGGGCCGAACGTCGAGTGACCGGCATCACTCGACGTTGGTCGAACCGTAACCGGTTTTCGGATAAATCTGAATACGTTTCATGTTCTGCGGGGTGCTGGACCGGTTCGGTGCCCGGTCGCATCGGGCGTCGTCACCCGGAACCACCGGACGGCGACGATCGGAGCGGCGCCTCCGATCTCCCCGGCACCGAGCCCGCATCGGTGCCGCCAACGCCACGATGTTCGGCGCCTGGCGACTTCCGGCCCCGTTGTCGGGCCGGCTGCCGGAACTCCCTGTGCATGGGTGGTGCGGGGTCGGCCGCTGTACGGTCGGCGCGTCCGATCGCCGTCCGGCGGATGGACAGTGAACGACGGGTGGGTGACGTTGGGGGCGTCCTGTCCACAGTGAAGGAGGTCCCATGCGGCGGTTGCTCATCCTTGCCCTCACGGCACTGGGCATGATCGGACTCGGTGGGGTCGGAATGGCCCAGCAGACAGGAACCCCGACCGCACCTCAGGCCGCCCCGGTGAACGTATCGTGCACCGTCGTTTTGGACGGGCCCACCGCGCGCGCCAACTGCGAGAACCGCCTCACCGTTGCCGTGAAGGTCCGGCTACGCGCCAAGTGCAGCGTGGGGGCCGACGCGGTCGGCCCCTGGACCGGCCTGCCGCCCGGAGGCAAGGTTCAGCTCAGCGTTCGCTGTTCCGCCGGGGTCGCGCTCGCCGCGGTGGTGGAGACCCGCCTGTGACGGGCGTGCTTTCCGAACCGAGCCGTAGCGTGATCCGGGCACGACCAGAGCGGATGGTTTGGAGGCGCCCGGTAGCCGTCCAGACGGCGTGAAACCAGACCGGCGACACGGGCAGGCGCTGTACGGACCGATGAGTCCGACGAGCGCCTGCCCGTTGTGCTCACTCCTTGCCGCAGAGGCGGTGGAGCATGAAGTCGCGGAGGGCGTCGAGGTCGGCGTCGAGTGCGACGTCGATTTCCCTGCCCTCGCGCGACAGGGCCGACCGTCGGCGGTCGCCGATCGTCATCCCGCGGGCCGGTCCCGGGCCGCACTCGACTTCCACGAACATTCGCTGGCAGCGCAGGATTCCCGGCTGGACGGCCTCGGCGAGGGCGACCGCGTCGTGCAGCACCAGTGCGTCCCGGCCCAGGGTCGCCTGGTACTGGGCCCGGTAGGGCGCGGTCAACGCGACGAGGCTGGCACCAACGGGTCCGGAGTCGGCCAGCTCGTCCAGCCATGCCGGCTCCACCGCGCAGCGGTAGGTGACGTCGATCGGGACCAGGACGGTGGGGACGTCCTCCTCGACGAGCACGCGCCGCGCGGCCTCCGGGTCGCTCCAGATGTTGAACTCCGCCGTGGAGGAGATGTTGCCGGTGGCCAGGCCGCCGCCCATGATCACCAGCCGGGCGATCTTCGGCTTCAGTTCGGGGTGGCTGGCCAGCAGGAGCGCGATGTTCGTCAGCGGGCCGATCGGTGCGATCACCACCGGCTGGCTCGCGGCCTGCAACACCTCGGCGAGTAACCCGACGGCACGCCGCGGATCGGGCCCGCGGACGGGGAGGGGAAGCAGCGTCGACCGGCCACCGAGACCGTCTTCCCCGTGCACGTGCGATGCTCGGTGCGGTTGCGGGTGCACCAGCGGGCGGTCCGCGCCCGTGGCCACGGGCACGTTCTCCTTGCCGCACAACGCGAGTACTCGGAGCGCGTTCTGGGTCGTCGTGTCCAGGCCGACGTTGCCGAACACCGTGGTGACGGCGGTCAGCTCCACTTCCGGGCTCGCCGCGGCCAGGGCGATGGCGAACGCGTCGTCGATGCCGGGATCGGTGTCGATCACCAGCGGGGTCGGGCTCATCGCGCGAGCACCTCCTCGACCTCGGCGAGTGTGGGCAATGCCGGCTGGGCACCGTGTCGGGTCGCGGTCAGGGCCCCCACGGCGCACGCGCGGCGCAACGCCTCCTCGTCACCGCGACCCTCCAGCAGGCTCAGCACGAGGGCGGCCGTGAACGCGTCGCCCGCGCCGGTGCCGTCGACCGCGTTGACCTTCGGGGGCATCGCCCGGGCGACCTCCCGGCCGTCCCGCAGCAGTACCGCACCCTCGGCGCCGAGGGTGACCGCGACCGTCCTGGCCCTCTTCACCCCGGGCACGCCCTCGTACTCCGCCCGGTTGACCACGATGAGGTCGGCGCGCTCCAGGACGGCGCGGGGTACCGGCCGGGCCGGCGCGGCGTTGAGGGCGAAGAAGCCCGGCGCGTGCTCGGCGGCCGCGACGATGGCCTCTTCGGGCACCTCCAGCACCGTGAGCACGGCGTCGGCGCCGGAGAGCTGGTCGGGGGTGGCCGTGACGTACGCGTTGGCGCCGGGCACGACCACGATGGTGGTGTCCCCGGCGTCGTCGACCTCGATCAGCGCGACGCCGGTCGAGTCGTCCACAGTAGACACGTGATCCAGGTGGACCCCGGCGTCCCGGAGTAGAGCCAGGGCTGGCGCGGCCAGCGGGTCGTCGCCGACGCGGCCGATCAGGGCGACGTCGGCTCCCAGCCGGCGAGCCGCGAGCGCCTGGTTCGCGCCCTTGCCGCCGGGCGCCCGCTCGAACCGGGTCGCGCTCAACGTCTCCCCGGGCCGCGGGAGGGCGTCCACGCCCGCGACGAGGTCGAGGTTCACACTGCCCACGACGGTGATCGAAGGTGCCACGGCCCCAATCCTGCCTCGACCGTCACGCGCCCGCGTGACCTGCCCCGGACTACTACCCAGGGTAGTTTTGCGAATACTTTTTGTGTTTGGCGGTGTTGGCGGGCCGGCCAACACGAACGGTGCTTACAGTTCTGCGACATGACGAGCATGTGGGGGGCTCCGCTCGCGGACCGGTGGTGGTCCTGGCGGCGAGCCCGGCGGGACCCGCAGCGGGTGCGGTTCCTGACCGTGCGGTCCCTGCGGTGGGTGCTGCGGAACCGGGCGTTCACGCCCTGGTACCTGGTCCGGTACTGGCGGCTGTTCTGGTTCCGGCTGAGGAACCCGCACGTGGTCCTGCGGGGCATGGTGTTCCTCGGCAGGCGGGTGGAGATCCACTGCCGGCCGGGATATGGGCGGCTGGAGATCGGCCGTTGGGTGCACATCGGCGACGGCAACGCCATCCGCTGCCACGAGGGGTCGCTCCGCATCGGCGACAAGGTCGTGTTCGGCAAGGACAACACCGTCAACTGCTACCTGGACGTGGAGATCGGCTCGTCGACCCTGGTCGCGGACTGGGTGTACATCTGCGACTTCGACCACGTCACCGCCGACATCAACCGCCCCATCAAGGACCAGGGCATCGTCAAGACGCCGGTCCGCATCGGCCCGGACTGCTGGCTGGGCACGAAGGTGTCGGTGCTGCGCGGTACCCGCGTCGGCCGCGGCTGCGTGCTGGGCGCGCACGCGGTGGTCCGGGGGGACGTCCCCGACTACAGCATCGCCGTCGGCTCACCGGCCCGCGTCGTGCGCAACCGCAAGGCCGACTACGCCGCCGCTGCCGAAGAACGGGCACGCCGCGACGCCGCGGTCGCCGACATGGCTCGCAAGGCTGCGGAGGCCCTGAACAAGACGCTCGATGACTGAGGACTTCGCGACACCACGACACACTCTTTCGGGTGGGACACCCCGTCGGTACCGTCGGTGCGGGTGTCTCGGCGGAAGGTGAGGGTCGGGATGGACGGGCACGACCAGCACATCGGCCGCAGGCTGCGCCAGATCCGCCAGGCACGCGGAAAGTCCCTCGCCGTGGTCGCGGGTCTGGCCGGGATCTCCACCAGCTACCTCTCCCGGCTGGAGACCGGTGAGCGCGCCCTCGACCGCCGATCCCTGATCGTGGCCCTCGCCCGCGCACTCGACGTCGCCCCGACCGAGATCACCAGCGTGGCTATGGTTCCTCCGGGGGAGCTGGATGAGGACGGCTTGGTCAACGACGTCCGCCTCGCTTTGCTGTCGGTGGCCATGGGGGAACCCAGGGGAAAGGCGCTCCAAGTTTCCGCGCTGTCCGCGCGAGTGGATCAGATCATGGCCGCCCAGCGGGACTGTCGGTATGCCGCTGTCGGTGCGGCGCTGCCCGGATTGATTCGGGACCTCCACACGACCCTGAACGCGGGCCGGGACGAGCGAACGGTATCCCGGTTGCTCGTTCTGACCCACATCCAGGGCACTCAGGCGTGGCTGGGAGATGTCGGAGCCGGCCCTGACCTCGCCTGGCAAGCCGTCAGCCTCGCGCAGCAGGCGGCCGAACGGGCCGAGGATCCACTTGCGCGGGCGGTGAGCGCCTTCGGCACGGCGTTCGGGCTGATGAGCGCCGGCGGTTTCGATCTCGCTGCTGCGACGCTGTCGGCCGCCGAACTGGGAACCAACACCTCCGAGGCGATGCAGGTCAAGGGAATGCTCGCATTGACCTCGTCGCTGGTGGCCGCGGCCAGGGGCGACCGTGCCGAACAGGTGACGGCGCTGGAATTCGCGACCGACCTCGCGGAGCGGACCGGGGAGGGAAATGCCCTCTGGTTCGGGTTCGGCCCGAGCAATGTCGGGGTCTGGCGTATGTCCGTGGCGCTGGAAGTGGGAGAACACGCACAGGCCGCCGAGATCGCACGCATGATCAACCCGGCAGACCTGCCGTCACCGACACGGCGATCAGCCTACTGGCGCGAGTACGGGCGTGCGCTCGCCCGGCTCCCGCGACAGCAGGACGCTGCGGTGGTGGCGTTGCGTAAGGCGGAACAGATCTCCCCGGCGCGCGTTCATCGCCACCCGTTCATGCGATCGGTCCTTGCAGAACTGGTCGCAAAGGCCAGGCGCGACGCCCTGGGACGGGAACTACGGGGAATGGCCTATCGCGCCGGCCTTGCTGTCTAACCCGTCCAGGGGACGTTGCCACAGAGGCAAAACTCGGGCACTGATCGTTTCTAGCGTCACCTCCACCTGATCAGAAGTGGAGGTAACCGCCGTGAATCTGCGCGTTTGGCAGCCGGCCCTCGCCGAGCATGCCCGCCGAGCACTGGAAACCGCGGGTTACCCGGTCACTGTCGTCACCGGCGACGGCGCGAATGGCTACCCGCCACGGGCACCGTTCGATCGCGTCATCGCCACTGCCGCGGTCGCCCTCGGCCGTCTGCCGTATGCCTGGATTGCCCAGACCCGAGCCGGAGGACGCATCGTCACGCCGTTGCGCACCGATCTTGCCCGCGGCGGGCCACTGGTGTCGCTCACCGTCCACACAGACGGCACCGCCACCGGCCGATTCGTGGGCCGGCTTGGATTCATGCCGCTCCGCCAGCACCGGCGCGATCGACCCGAGATCCGCGACATCGAGCTCACCCCGGCCGCCGATACGAGTACCACCACCCTGAAGGTGTGGCGCACGGTCGAAACCTGGGACGCACACTGGGCGGTATCCGTGGCCGTGCCCTCCTGCGCCTGGAACCACATCGAACACGACGGGAAACACGAGCTGTGGTTCGTCGATCCCACCGGCCCGAGCTGGGCGGTGGCCAGCTACGACGCCGAGCCGGGTGCCCGAACCGTCCGCCAGCACGGGCCGCGCCGGCTGTGGGACGAGATCGAGACCGCCTACCGGAACTGGTCCGCGCTGGGTAAGCCTGCCTTCGACAGGTACGGGATCACCGTTACTGCGCGAAGTCAGGCGGTTTGGCTCGACGAACCGGACAACATCGTCGCCGAATCGACAGATCCATAGCCGGTCGCCGAGAGGGAAACCGCCGTCAGACGCCGAAGATGTTGCCGGAGGGGATCTTCGGGCGGGCCAGGGTGGGGGCCGGGTGCCGGCGTGCCGACGCGTAGATGGCCGCGGTGTCCTCCGCGATCGTGTCCCAGTCGAAGTCGGTCGCCAATCGCGCCTTGGCCGCGCGGGCCCGCCGCTTGGCCGCCACCGGGTCATCCAGCACCGCCTGCACCGCCGCGGTCAACGCGGGTACGTCCCCGGGCGGGAACGCCAACCCGGTCTCCCCGTCCACCACCAGGTCACCCAGGCCGCCGGCGGTGGAGGCCACCAGCGGCGCGCCCGCGGCCGCCGCCTCCAGGGCGACGATCCCGAACGGCTCGTAGCGGCTGGGCAGCACGACGGCGTCCGCCGCGGCCAGCAGCGCGGCCAACTCGTGGTCCGAGACGTGCCCGGCGAACTTGACCGCCCGCGCGACCCGGTGCCTGCGGGCCTGCTCGGCCAGCCAACCCGACTGGGTGCCCTTGCCCGCCACCACCACGGTCGTGTCCGGGTGCGTGCGCCGCACCCGCGGCAACGCGGCGATGAGGTCCTGGACCCCCTTCTCCCACTCCAGCCGGCCGAAGAACAACAGCAGCGGACCACCCCGGCCGTATCGGCCGCGCGCCTCGGCCACGTCGGCCGCCCGCACCCGCCACCGCCGGGACTCGATGCCGTTGTGCAGCACGCTGATCGCCTCGGCGTCCACCTCGAACAGGTGGGCGACCTCGTCCCGCATCGCCGCCGAGCAGGTGATCAACGCGTCCGCCCGGTTCGCCAACCACCACTCCACGGAGTGAATCTGCTGGTTGAGCGGGTGCGACAGCCATCCGGAGTGCCGGCCGGCCTCGGTGGCGTGGATCGTGGCGACCAGCGGCACCTCGGCGGCGTCCGCCAGCGCGATCGCCGGATGGGTGACCAGCCAGTCGTGCGCGTGCACCACGTCCGGCCGCCACCCGCGCAGCAGGTCCAGCCCGGCCCGCACCATGGCGTGCCCCATGCCCAGCGTCCAGGCCACCAGGTCCCGCTCGAAGGTCAGGTGCGGCGGGTCCTCGGCGACCCGGATCAGCCGGACGCCCTCGACCATCTCGTCCGACTCCGGGTGCGTGCCCGCGTCGCTCCCGGCCGGCTGCCGGCACAGCACGACCACCTCGTGCCCCTGCCGGACGAGCCGCACCGCCAGGGCGTGCACGTGCCGGCCGAGTCCGCCGACCACGACCGGCGGGTACTCCCACGACAGCATCAAGACGCGCATCAGGAACGCCATCCTCGCAGCACAGCCGCAAAGGTTACTCGTGGGTACCTTTCCAGCCCCACCGGAGTGACCTCTTCGCCTGGCGGGGTGATCCCGGGCCCGACCCCGCGACCGGCCGCTCCCGGCCCTGGCGCCGCGTTGCCGGGGGCCGGCCACCGGCCCAGGCTGGTCCCAGACCCGCCAGCCGGGGAGGAACGATGAGCCTCGACGAGCTGCACCAACGCGGACGCAAGACGTTCGCCCACCTCGTGCCGGACGGCGAGGAACGCCTCGACACGATCTTCCGCGCCGCCCCGGCCCTGGGGGAGCTGGCCGTCGGCACCGTCTACGGGCACCTGCACCACCGTCACGTGCTCGACCCGCGGACCCGGGAGGCCGCCGCGCTGGCCGCCACCATCGCCGCCGGATGCACCGAGACACCCCTGCTCCTGCAGGTGCGCATCGGCCTCGCCGCCGGCCTGGCCCCCGCCGAGGTCGTCGAGTTGTTGGTGGCCAGCGCCGCGTACGCCGGCGTCCCCCGGGCGATGCAGGCGCTCGGCCGGGTGGAGGAGGTGCTGGGCGAGGCCGGCACCCCGCTGCCCACCTTCCCGGCGCCCCGCGCGGCGCTCCTCGGACTCCTCGACCGCCTCCGCGCTGGGGACGACGACGCCATCGCCGAGCACCTCGATCCGGAGTTCACCCGCCGCGCCGCCCTGGCGGAGCTGCGCACGCTCGCCAGCACGCCGGCGAGCGTGCAGGTACTCACCACGAGCCCGGCGACGGCGCTGGCCGTCTTCGCCGAGAACGACGACGACCGCCCGCTCGCCGTCGTGCACGCCATGACCCACGCCGGCCGGATCGCCGACCTGGCCTGTCTGAGACCCGGCGGCTGAGCGACCACGGGCGGGGCCAACCGAGGATCGGCCAGCCCCGTCAGAGCAGCCTGGCATCGAGCTGGCCAAACGGGCCGTCCTCCGTGCGCCAGCGGTGCGCCAGCTCCTCGGCCTCGGCCCGCCGGTCCGCCCACAGCAGGTCGGTGAGCCGCTCGAAACGCGTCGCGTGCCGGGCGGCCCGCTCGCGGGCGTAGCCGGCCGCCGAGTCCTTGGTAACCATGAAGGCCCAGTCGCTGGACAACGCCAGCAACGCCTCCCGAGCCACCTGGTCCAACACCGGATCCCGCAACGGGTGCCGGAACTTGTCCACTGTGGACAACAGGCGGCGCTGCACCTGTTCACCGGCCGCCACCAGTTCGGAGACCTGCTCGCCGTCCCACACCCGCCAGTCCTTGCCCGAACCCCAGGACGACGCCGGCAGGTCGACCGGCGCTCCGAGGTGCCCGGCGGCCAGTGCTCCGGCGAGCGTGGTCACCCGCACGCCCGCCGCGGGAAGCGCGGTCAGCACCGCCTCCAGCCACGCCGGCCCCTCGTACCACCAGTGGCCATACAGCTCGGTGTCGTAAGCCGACACCACGAGACCGGGCCGCCCGTGCCGCTCCGCCAGATCCTTCAGCCGCCGCACCACGACGTCGACGAAATCCGCCACGTGACGGCGCAAAGCCGCCTCGGCCAACGCCGGCTCGTACGGTCTCTTCTGCTCCGGCGGCACCTTCCTGCCGGTCACCCGCGCCGGCTTCAGGCCGGAGGGATGGTCGAACGTGTGGAAGTCGCGATATGCGGGGTCACCCGGATAGCTTGTCTTGGGCGACCAGACGCGATAGGTCACCTCCAGGTCGCGGCCGAAGCACACCACGTCGGAGGAGCCGACGGGACGCGCGAAGGCCGTCTCGCCCCGCAACGCCGGCCCATCGACCAGGAAGCGCCGCACGCCCGCGGCGGCATAACCCCGCTCCATGCCGGGCGCGTAGCCACATTCGGGCGCCCAGATCCCGGCCGGGCGCGTCCCCAGCCGCAGCGTGGTGTCGGCCAAGCCGGTGTGCAGGGCGAACGCGCGCACCCGCTCGTCCAGCAACGGTTGGAACGGGTGTGTCGCCGGCCCGCCCAACAGCTCCACGACCCCGGCGTCCACCAAGGGCCGCAACACCGGCGAGAACCCGTGCCGCCACCGCGACTCGAAGCTCTCCAACGCGGCGGTCGCCCGCCGGTGCTCGGCCGCGGCCAGCTCGCGCAACGCGGGCTCCGCCTTCCACCGGCCACCCCAGCGGGTCGCCGCATAGTGCGAGCGCACCTGCCAGGTGCCGAGCCAGTGGTGGAAGGCGCGCAGGCAGTACGGGTCGTCCATCTGCGCCGCCAGCACCGGGGTGACCCCGAGCGTGAGCACGTCGCGTTGGCCCCGGTCGGCCATTCGCTCCAGCAGTCCGACGACGGGCAGGTAGGAGTTCGCCCACGCCTGGTACAGCCACTCCTCGCCGACCGGCCACGAGCCGTGGTGCGCCAGCCAGGGCAGGTGGCTGTGCAGTACCAGGCAGAAGCTGCCCAGGGGCTCGCGGCTCACCGGCGCACCGCCACGGCGACGAGGTCCAGGCTCGCGTCCAGGTCGCGCTCCTCGATCGCGAAGTCGGCGGCGGTCACCGCGGCCACGTCCGCGAGCAGGTCGGCCGGCCAGTCGCCGCCGGCCACCGCGACCGCGACCTGCGCGTCGATCAGCGAGCCGCCGTGCCGCCCGTCCACCTCGCGCAGCCGCGGGCCGTGGTGCAGGCCCGCCAGCCGCTCGACGGTGAAGCCTGCCGCGCGCAGCAGCTCGTCCAGCTCCGCCGGGGAAAGCTCCCTGGTGTGGAACGGGTTGAGCGGCGTGTCCCGGCCCGGGGAGAACGTGATGCGGTTCGGGGTGGTGACCAGCAGCTTGCCGCCGGGACGGAGCACCCGCGCGCACTCCCGCAGGAAACCTTCCTGGTCCCAGAGGTGCTCGATCACCTGGAGGTTGGCCACCACGTCCACGGCGGCGGCAGGAAGCGGCAACTGGGCCAGGTTGCCGCGTACCACGTGCAGCCGGGGGTACCGGCGGGCCACGTGCCGGGCCGTCAGCTCGTCGTAGTCCAGCGCGAGAACGCTGGAGGCAACCGTGGAGATCAACGCGGCGCCGTAGCCCTCACCGCATCCGGCTTCCAGCACGTCGGCCGCCACGCAGTGCGGGAGCAGCGCTTCGTAGGCCGCCTCGTGCCGGCGGAACCAGTAATTCTCCTCGGGAATCCCGGGCACGGTCCGCTCGCCGGTGAGCGGCAGCCCGGGGGCGCTGTCGGCAGCCGGCCCCATCCCCTCGACCTGGGACATCCGGTCGGACACTTCCTCGGGCGACTGCATCGGACGACCTCGACGGTTGACGACACGACATCGGGGGAGCTGCGGCCCCCCGGTGCGGGGAACCTAACCGCCGGGGCCCGGATGGCGTATCACCCAGGTCTCCTGCTGGCAGTGGCCCACCTGGGGAAACAGTACGTGAGTGTGACCGACCTCATCCGCTCGATGCGTCGGCGCCGGGTGACGCACCCGCGTCACCCGGCGCTCCGGCCTGCCGGACTGTGTCATGAGGCCGTTGTCGGGCCCCTGACGTCGGGCCGCCTCGTCAGGCCGCCTTGTACTCCCGGTCGAGCCGGAAGGTGATGCGGATCTCGCCGTCGGGGGTCTCGAAGCCGATCTCCCCGACGCCACCGTCCTTGAAGGACTTGCCGCGGAACTCCTGGACCTCCACGTCGGAGCCGGCCACGACGTCGTCCACGTCGAAGATGGTGGGGTCGTAGTCCCAGATCCGCGCCTTCAGCTGGAAGGGGTACTTGCTGCCCGGGAAGAAGTACGAGGTGACCGAGCGGTCCTCGGCCAGGCCCGGCAACTCCTGCCCCGCGCCGACCCGCACCGGGTTCGCCTCCGAGACGTGCCAGATCGGCTTGCCGTTCAGCGTGATGCCGCCATAGAGCTGGCCGCTGCCGTCGCTGTCCCCGCCCTTGACGACCCTGGCCTTCAGGATCGTCATGCGCCACACCTCGGGCGGATGCGGGTTGTCGCTGCGCTTGCTCGGCGAGTAGGTGAGCTCGGGCCAGTAGGACTCCTGCGTGATCGGCACCTCCCTGGCCGGGCCGAACAGCCGGACCACCACGTCGACCACCGCGTAGGCCGTCAGCCCCAGGTCGACCAGCTCGCCGACCACCGGCACCGCCTGGCTCACCGCGATCGCGGCGAGGACCACGGCGTTGACCGCGACGGTCTCGGCGTCCCGGTGGGCGATCCCGTCGGCCATGCCCAGCACCTGGCCCGCCACGGGAACGATCTCGCTCACCGTCGCCGCCTTGTCCAGCGTCGTGGCGTTCTTCTCCCGGAACACCCGGGCCATGTCCTCGACCCAGGCCACCGTCGCCAGCGGCATGGCCACCGTGGTCGCGGCCCCGTGGATCTCGTGCAGCGCGCCGCGGCTCTTGGCCAGCACACCGCGCACCTCCTCGTGCGCGTGGCCGGTCGTGGTCCGCCTCGGCAGCTCGCGCCGGAGGTCGCCGTCCTGCGCGAGCTTGCTGATCACCTGCTTGGCACGGGTCTCGATCTTCTTGCGGTCGAGCTTGTCGAGGGTCTTGCGCTCGCAGCCCGCCGACCGGCACGGCCGGATGAGCGGCTTCTGCACCCGGTGCGAGATGTCCTCACCCCGCTGGGAGAACAGCCGCACGCCGTAGTCGAAGGTGCTGCCCTGGTACTTCGGCGCGAACTCCATGAACTGCCTGTTGCCCGAGTTCGCGACGGCGTTGTTCAGTCGCTCCGTCACCTGGGACGGGAGCCCGTACTGCTCCAAATTCTTGGTGTCGACCCGGTAGGCCCGATCCGGGACCCGGTCCCGCTCCGCAACCGCGTTGCCGCGGATCCGGTCGTATTCGGCCTTCGGCACGACGAACTGTCGCAGAACCGTGTTGGCGAAGCGCTCGTCCTTGTTGCGGTGCATAAGGAACGACGCGGCACGATAGGTGTCCCCGAAATTGAGGAAGATGTCGCGCTCCTGCGACAGCCGGACCCCGCGGTCCGGGCTGTAGGTCAGGATCTGGTTCGCGCCTTCCTTCGCCTCCACGCGGAACGCCCGGACATAACCGTCCGGAACCCGCATGACCTCCAGCTCCTGCTGGAGCTCCCAGATCCGGTCGTGTTCGGCCTGGGTGAAGGACTCCTTGGCGACGTCCTTGCCCTGCTGCTCGGTCGCGTAGCAGCCGACGTCGCGCTTGCACGCCTCGCTCGGGCCCGTCGGGGCGGCCAGCGCCTGCCCCGACACTGTGCCGACCAGCACCGACGACGCCAGCAGGAGTGCGGCGCCGCGGGCGGCCTTCCATCGATGGGACACGTACCCTCTTCTCTTCCTGTTTCCTTGCAGCGGCTGGTGTTCGAGTCCTGACGTGGCGGGCTCGGTGCGGTCCGGGACCGGGAAACGCCTGGCGTGCCACGGAACGAGTGGCATGCAAGATCCGCTCGCGCGCGTGGATGCCGGCCGAAACGGATAAAACCACAGGAGGGTGACGAAAACGAGGAAAAACGCCATCCAGATACATATCGCATTCTGATGAATGGATCTCGACCAACGTCCGTATTTATTTCCGCTGGTCGACGTCGGTGGAGGTTGGGTGCCCGTGGCGAGATCGCGTCGCCGAACGTGGTGATCCGCTGTCGGGATCTCCCCGGGTGACGCGGGGCAGTGCGACGGCGTCGGCCGTCGGGTGGGGGTCACGCACCCGGCGGTTCCCGGGCGGGTGGACGCCCGGCTGCCCGATGGGCGCTGCTTCACCCATTCGGGGTTATGTGGCGTGCTGCACGGGCTGCGCCCGTTGCTCCGGATGCCGCCGGACGCCGTCCGGGGAGGGGAGCGAGTAGCGTCCGACCCGGGTGAGGACCATCACGCCGTCTGGGCGCTTGCTGATGTTTGCGCCCCCGCTACTGGTCAGTAACATCGGCGTGGTCGACGCCACCGTGCCCTACCGGCGGCGACGTGGCAGGGTCGACGCAATTCGAGGCCCGTGGCCATGCGCCGCAGTCCGCAGGAGGTCGAAGGGGACCCATGAACATCGTCGTCTTGGTCAAGCAGGTGCCCGACACCTATTCCGAGCGCAAGCTGACCGACTCTGACCACACCCTGGACCGGGAGTCCGCGGACGCCGTGCTCGACGAGATCAACGAGCGTGCCGTGGAGGAGGCCCTGCGCATCCAGGAGGCCCACGGCGGCGAGGTGACCGTCGTCTGCATGGGCCCGGACCGCGCCACCGACGCCATCCGCAAGGCGTTGTCGATGGGCGCCGACAAGGCGGTCCACCTGTCCGACGAGGCGTTGCACGGCTCCTGCGCCGTGCAGACCGCCAAGGCCCTGGCCAGGGTCATCGGCACCGTCGGCGAGGTCGACCTGGTCCTGGCCGGCAACGAGGCCACCGACGGTCGCGTCGGCGCGGTGCCGGCGATGGTGGCCGAGGTGCTGGGCCTGCCCGCGCTGACGCACGCCCGCAAGGTGGAGGTCGCCGACGGCACGGTCCGGATCGAGCGGGAGACCGCCGACGAGGGCATCGCCTTCGTCGAGGCCAACCTGCCCGCCGTGGTGAGCGTCTCGGAGAAGATCAACGAGCCGCGTTACCCGTCCTTCAAGGGAATCATGGCCGCGAAGAAGAAGCCGGTCACCACGCTCACCGTGGCCGACGCCGGCATCGACGCGTCCGAGGTCGGGCTGGCCAACGCCACCACCAAGGTGCTCGAGGCCGCGCCCAAGCCCCCGCGTACCGCCGGTGAGAAGGTCGAGGACGCCGGCGACGGCGGCGTGAAGATCGCCGAGTTCCTGGCCGCGCAGAAGCTCGTCTGACGGGGACGGCGAGAGGGAGAGGAAACCAATGTCCGAGGTCCTGGTCCTCGTCGACCACGTCGACGGTGAGGTTAAGAAGGTCACCTTCGAGCTGCTGTCCGCCGCCCGCCGGCTGGGCGAGCCCGCGGCCGTGGTCGTCGGCGCGCCGGGCACCGCCGCGAAGGTCAAGGAGGCGCTGGCCGCGCACGGCGCCGCCAAGGTGTACGTGGCCGAGTCCGAGCAGGCCAGCTCCGTGCTGGTGACGCCCAAGGTGGACGTGCTGGCCGCGCTGGTCGGCAAGGCCGCCCCGGCCGCGGTGCTGGTCGCCGCCAGCAGCGAGGGCAAGGAGGTCGCCGGCCGGCTCGCCGTCCGGCTCGGCTCCGGCCTGCTCAGCGACGTCGTCGACGTCGATGCCGAAGGGGTCGGCACCCAGTCCGTCTTCGGCGGCGGCTACACCGTCCGCTCGCAGGTGACGACCGGCGTCCCGGTGGTCACCGTGCGCCCGGGCGCGATCGAGGTCGAACCGGCCCAGGGCGCGGCCGTCGAGGAGGCGGTCGAGGTGCCCGCGGTCCAGGAGGCCACGGCGGCCCGGGTCACCGGCCGCGAGCCGGTGCAGGGCGGAGACCGCCCCGAGCTGACCGAGGCGACGGTGGTCGTCTCCGGCGGCCGCGGCGTCGGCAGCGCGGAGAACTTCGCCGTGGTGGAGAAGCTGGCCGATGTGCTCGGTGCCGCGGTCGGCGCCTCCCGCGCGGCCGTGGACTCCGGCTACTACCCGCACCAGTTCCAGGTCGGCCAGACCGGTAAGACGGTGGCCCCGCAGCTGTACATCGCGTTGGGCATCTCCGGCGCGATCCAGCACCGCGCGGGCATGCAGACCTCGAAGACGATCATTGCGGTCAACAAGGATCCGGAGGCGCCGATCTTCGAGATCGCCGACTTCGGCGTCGTGGGCGACCTGTTCCAGGTCGCGCCGCAGCTGACCGAGGAGGTCGCCAAGCGCAAGGGCTGACGCCCCGGTAGCCGAGGCAGGCGAAGGCGGCCACGCGCGATGCGCGTGGCCGCCTTCGCCATGTTTGGTCCGGGGAGGACAACGGGACGGGTCGCCCGAACTGTTCGCGGAACCGATCCGACATGGTCTTGTTCCGGCTTCCGGCTTCCGGCTCGCCGGCAGCCGTTCCGCTGTGGGCAGATGCGGCGGGGCTGGCCTGACGGTTCGGTACACGGCGAGTGAACGGCCCGTGGCCTGCGATCCCCTCCGCGCGCCCGGTGAACGGTTCCGGGGCGCCCGCCGGCGTCGTTGGCAGAACGAGCAGTCGGACGGAAACGAAACGACAGGGAACGGAAAGGAAACTGCCGGGATGACCCGATCGAGGGACTTCACTTACGGACCCGGACGGGCTTTCCCCGATGTTGTGCCCAGGGCTTCACCGAGTTTCCACCGAGGCGTCACGGAAAGGGCTTTCGCCCGTACCGCTCGAACCGGTACACCGAGTCCATGACGCAGTCGCAACTGCTCGTAAGCTCCGTGCCACCCGGTGCGGAGGCGCCGGAGGGCGCGGCCCGGTACTCGTTACTGGTCGCCAGGGAGACCGCAGAGGTCGAGGCGGCACAACGCCTGCGGTACCAGGTCTTCGCCGAGGAGATTGGGGCCACGTTGCACACCCGCCGGCCGGGTGTGGACGAGGACGCGTTCGACGAGTTCTGCGACCACCTGGTGGTCCGGGAGGACAACAGCGGGCAGATCGTCGGAACCTACCGGATGTTGCCGCCGGGCCGCGCCACCGAGGCGGGCCGGCTGTACTCGGAGAACGAGTTCGACCTGAGGGCGCTCGCGTCGCTGCGGGCGTCGCTGGTCGAGACGGGACGCTCCTGCGTCCATCCGGACCACCGCACCGGTGCCGTGGTCAGTCTGGTGTGGGCCGGGATAGCGCGGTACATGCTGCTGTCCGGCCACAGCTATCTGGCCGGCTGCGCCTCGGTGCCGTTGCACGACGGCGGCTCGCTGGCCGCCGGAGTCTGGGACCTGGTGCGCCGCAAGCACTACGCGCCCGAGGAGTACCGGGTGCACCCGCTGCGGGAGTGGAGCGTGGACGGTGTGCCGAGGCCGGACCGCAGGGTTCTCCCCCCGCTGCTGAAGGGATACCTGCGGCTGGGGGCGTGGGTGTGCGGCCGGCCGGCGCACGACCCCGACTTCGGCGTCGCCGACCTGTTCGTGCTGCTTTCCCTGGAGCGGGTGGACAAGCGTTATCTCCGGTTTTTCCTCGGGGAGACGGCGTGAGCCATGGCGACGTGGTGGTGCGACGTTGCGCCACCCATCCCTGGATGCCGGTGTCGCCCTGTGGTGACCACTGCCTGGCACCCGACGCGGGGGAGGCCCGCGTTGGTGTCCCGCGCCGGGCATTCCGGTTGACGGTCGTGGCGGCGTTGATGCTCGTGGCCGTCCCGACCGCCGTGGTGTACCCGTTGCTCGGCAACCGGCTGGGCGGCCGGGTCAGCAAGCTGTGGTTCCGGTCGTTACTCAAGGCATTCGGCGTCCGTCTCGTCCTGCGGGGTGACCGCCGGTTCGCCGTGTCCGGCCAGGGGGCGCTGGTGGTGACCAACCACTGTTCCTGGCTGGACATCGTCGCCCTGGGCGCGGTGCAACCGGTGCGGATGCTGGCCAAGACCGACGTCCGGAAGTGGCCGTTGGTCGGGTGGTTCGCGGCCGTTGCCGGCACGGTGTTCGTCGACCGGGAGCGACTCTCCACATTGCCCGTGACCGTGACCGAACTGGCCACGGTGATGCGGGACGGTGGTGTGGTGGGCGTGTTTCCCGAGGGGACCACGTGGTGCGGCGTCGAGTCCGGCCGTTATCGCTCCGCGCCGTTCCAGGCGGCGCGGGACGCCGATGCCGTGGTGCGGCCGGTGGCACTGCGCTACCTCGTCGCCGGTCGGTTCAGCGCCGCGCCGGCCTTCGTCGGTGACTCCACGCTGTGGGACTCGGTGCGGCGGGTCTCCCGGATGCGCGGTCTCACCCTGGAGATCGAGGTGTTGCCGGAGCTTTCGGCCCGATCCGGGGCGAACCGGCGGGACCTGGCGGCACTGGCCGAAACGGCCGTTGCCACCGCCACCTGGCGGGGCAGCGACCGGGGCGACCGACCGGAGCAGTCGCCGGTCGCCGCCTAGCGGATGCGGAATCCGACCGCTCGGCTCCGGGTTTCGCCGGCGCGTTCGCGCGTTCCTCCCCGGCACCAGGAGCATCCGCGGAATGGGCGCCCACCGGCCGGGGGCTTTCGGCTCGCCACTCCGTTAACCATTGGACCTGCAGGCGGGTCGAGGTTGCAGAGTGTCGGGCGTGAGCACCGCTACCGCGCGCGCCAGCGCGCTCTGGGCACCCGACCGCCGTGCCGTCACCGTCGCGCTCGTCCTGCTCATCACCCTCATCGCGTTCGAGGCCCTGAGCCTGGGCACGGTCCTGCCGACGCTGGTGACCGAGCTGCGCGGCGAGGCGTGGTACTCGTGGCCGTTCACCGTGTTCCTGGCGGCCAGCGTGGTGGGCACCGTCCTTTCCGGACGGTCCTGCGACCGCTGGGGCCCGGTGCCCCCGCTGGCCGGCGGTCCGGCGCTGTTCCTGGCCGGCTTGGTGGTGGCCGGCACCGCCGGGACCATGCAGGTGCTGTTGCTCGGTCGGCTGCTGCAGGGACTCGGCGGCGGCGTGATGATCGTGGCGCTCTACGTCATGATCGCCGTCATCTACCCGGAGGAGGACCGCTCGGCCGCCTTCGGGGCGCTGGCCGCGGCGTGGGTGCTGCCCGCGTTGCTCGGCCCGACCGCCGCCGGCCTGCTCACCCAGCACCTCAGCTGGCGTGCCGCGTTCCTCGGGCTGGCCCCGCTGGTGATGGCCGGGATGGTGCTGCTGGTACCGGCGCTGCGGCGTATCGGGCTGCGGCCAGCCGCCGACCCGAGCCCGTCGCGCCCCGGGCTGCCGGTAGCCGCCCTGGGCGCCGCCCTCGGCATCTCCGCGATCACCTGGGCGGCCCAGCACCCGTCGACCACCTCGCTGCTGCTGGCCGTGGCGAGCCTGGTGTTGCTCGCGCCCGCGCTGCGCCGGCTGCTCCCCGCCGGCACGCTCACCGCCCGGCCCGGGCTGCCGGTCACGATCCTGGCCCGGGGCCTGCTGGCCGGCACGTTCGTCGCCGTCGAGGCGTACGTCCCGCTGACGCTCACCTCCGTGCACGGCTTCTCGCCGGCGCTGGCCGGCGCCCCGCTCACCTTCGGGGCGCTGGGCTGGTCGCTGGCGGCCAACTGGCGGGGCCGGCACGCCATGGACCCGCCCGCCCTGATCCGCCGCGGCTTCCTGGTGCTCTCGGTGGCGTTGGCCGGCACCGTCCTCATCGCCCCGGACTGGGGCTGGGCCTGGGCGGCATTGCCGCTGTGGGGGCTGGCCGGAGCCGGCATGGGGCTGGCCATGCCGGCCGTCAGCGTGCGGACGCTCGCGCTGTCCCCGCCCGCCGAGCGGGGGTTCAACTCGGCCGCACTGCAGGTCTGCGACATGCTCAGCGGCACGTTCCTGGTCGGCGTCGGCGGGGTGCTCATCGCCGCGCTGGCCAGCACCACCCACCCCACCGCCGCGGTGGTCCCGCTGGACCTGCTGATGGCCGGGGTGGCGGTGCTCGGGGCGGTGCTCATCGGCCGGCGATGACCCTCCTCACGCCGGTGGCCGACGGCCGCCCGGCGCGTTCCTCGGCACCGAGGGACAGGACTACCCTGGTCGAGCGATGACCTACCTCGACCACGCGGCCACCACGCCGATGCTGCCGGCGGCGGTGGCGGCGACGAGCGCGGCGTTGACCAGCCCGGGCAACGCCTCGTCACTGCACACCTCGGGGCGGCGGGCGCGCCGGGTCGTCGAGGAGGCGCGCGAGGACATCGCCACGGCGCTGGGTGCCCGCCCCTCGGAGGTGGTGTTCACCGGCGGCGGCACGGAGAGCGACAACCTCGCGGTCAAGGGCATCTTCTGGGGACGCCGCGACGCCGACCCGGGGCGCCGGCGGGTGCTGGCCTCGGCGGTCGAGCACCACGCCGTGCTCGACGCGGTGCAGTGGCTGGCCGACCGGGAGGGTGCCGAGGTCACCTGGCTGGAGGTCGACCGGTACGGGCGGGTGCGGCCGGAGGTGTTGCGCGCGGCGATCGAGCGCGACCCGGACTCGGTGGCCCTGGTCACCGTCATGTGGGCCAACAACGAGATCGGCACGGCCAACCCGATCGCCGAGCTGACCAGCCTCGCCCACGAGCACGGCATTCCGTTCCACACCGACGCCGTGCAGGCGGTCGGCTCGTTGCCCGTGGACTTCGCCGCCAGCGGCGCGGACGCGATGACGTTGACCGGGCACAAGCTGGGCGGGCCCTACGGGGCCGGCGTGCTGCTGCTCGGCCGGGACGTCCCCTGCGTGCCGTTGCTGCACGGCGGTGGCCAGGAACGGGAGGTGCGATCCGGAACGCTGGACGTGCCCGGCATCGTGGGGCTGGCCGCGGCCGTGCGCGAGGTGGTGGAGACCCGGCCCGAGCACGCCGCGCGTATGGCCGACCTGCGGGCGGAGCTGGTCCAGGCGGTGTTGTCGGCGGTGCCCGACGCCGTGCTCAACGGCGCGACGGATCCCGCCGGACGGCTCCCGGGTATCGCGCACTTCACCTTTCCCGGTTGCGAGGGGGACAGCCTGCTGATGTTGTTGGACGCCAAGGGAGTCGAGTGCTCGACCGGATCGGCGTGCACCGCGGGTGTCGCGCGGCCGAGCCACGTGTTGCTGGCCATGGGGGTGGACCCGGCGACCGCCCGCGGCTCGCTGCGGTTCTCGCTCGGGCACACCTCCACCCGTGCCGACGTACAGGCGTTGGCCGCCGTGATCGGCCCGGTGGTGGAGCGGGCCCGTAGCGCGGGGCTGGCCGGGCTGCGCCGGTCGGCGGTGGCATCTTCGGAGAGGGCGTGAGCGCCGTGCGCGTGCTGGCGGCGATGAGCGGTGGGGTGGACTCGGCGGTGGCGGCCGCGCGGGCGGTCGAGGCCGGGCACGAGGTGGTCGGCGTCCACCTGGCCCTGTCGGCCAAGCCCGGGACGTTGCGCACGGGCGCGCGGGGCTGCTGCACGATCGAGGACGCCCGGGACGCGCGGCGCGCCGCCGACGTGCTCGAAATCCCGTTCTACGTCTGGGATTTCGCCGAGCGCTTCACCGAGGACGTGGTGGCGGACTTCGTCGCGGAGTACGCGGCGGGCCGCACGCCCAACCCGTGCCTGCGCTGCAACGAGAAGATCAAGTTCGCGGCCCTGCTGGACAAGGCGGTCGCGTTGGGCTTCGACGCCGTCTGCACCGGGCACTACGCGCGGCTGTCCGTCGTCGATGGGCGGCCCCGGCTGGCGCGTAGCGCCGACGACGGCAAGGACCAGTCCTACGTGCTCGCGTCGCTGGCGCCGGAGCAGCTGCGGCACGCCATGTTCCCGCTGGGGGACTCCACGAAGGCGCAGGTGCGGGCGGAAGCCGCGCGGCGCGGGCTGCAGGTGGCGGAGAAGGCGGACAGCCACGACATCTGTTTCATTCCGGACGGGGACACCCGCCGGTTCCTGGCGAACCGGCTCGGTCCACGGCCGGGCAAGCTGGTGGACGACGCGACCGACGAGGTGCTCGGGGAGCACGACGGCGTGCACGGTTTCACCGTCGGCCAACGCAAGGGGCTGGGCGTGGACCGGCCGGCCGCGGACGGCCGGCCCCGTTACGTGCTGGCGCTGGAGCCGGTGTCCGGCACGGTCCGGGTCGGCTCGGCCGACCGGCTGGCGGTGACTCAGATCATCGGTTCCCGCGCGACCTGGCCCTCGGGCAAGGCCCTGGACGGGCCGGTCGAGTGCGTCGCCCAGGTGCGTGCGCACGGGGGAACCGCACCGGCGGTGGCCGAGTGGCTGCCGGACGAGGAGCGACTGGTCGTCCAGCTCCGGGAGCCGCTGCGCGGTGTTGCGCCCGGCCAGGCCGTGGCGCTCTACTGCCCGGACCCGGACGGTGACGTGGTGCTCGGCAGCGCAACCATCACTGCGACGTCCTGACCAGCTTTCTCCGCGGACGGCGGAGAGAAGCGGTGCGGCGCTCCCGGCTGCCTGGCAGGTCTTGGCGTTTCGGTTACCCCTTGTCCCGTAGCCGGAGGGGTTTCGGGTCAACAACCGGTACCGCTGGCCCGGTACTGGCTCCCGCCCGCACCCATCCCCTGGTTGGCGCGGGCGGGAAGCACCGCTGGTCTACTTCCGACAGCCTGCGATCAGGCGGGCTCCCAGTCGGTGTTGGCGCCGCACAGCACCAGACACGGCGACTCCGCATCCAGCTGACCATTCAGCCAGGCGGCGAACGGCGCTGCCGCCGCCGGCTCGACAGCAACACGCAGCTCTTCCCACAGCCGGTCCCGGGCGGTCAGGATCTCCCGATCAGGCACCAGAACCGACCGCACATCGGCTTTGCCCAGGACCGCGAACGGCACCCTGCCGACCCGGGTCGCACCCAGCGCCGAGGCGGCGACCGAGTCCACCGGGGCGTCAACCGGTCCACCAGCGGCCAGTGCCGCGTGCAGGGCACAGCAGTTCTCCGGCTCCACGGCGAACAGCGGCCTGGTTCCGTCCAGCGCCAGCGCGGTTCCGGCGGCCAGCCCGCCACCGCCCACCGCGACCGCCACCGCATCGACGTCCGGCGCGTCGGCGAGGATCTCCAGGGCGGCCGTGCCCTGCCCGGCCACGACGGCCGGATCGTCGTAGGCGTGCACGTAGCGGGCGCCCAGGTCCGCCGCGGCCGCGCGGGCGGCGGACGCGGCCTCCGCGTACGTCTCGCCACCCCGAACCACCTTCGCGCCGATGGCCGCGATGCGCCGGACCTTCCCCTCCGGTGCCGAGCTCGGCACGAACACCGTGGCGGGAATCCCGAGCACGTGTGCCGCGGTGGCGACGGCCAGCCCGTGGTTACCGCCGGACGCGGTCACCACGTCGAGTGGGGGCTCGCCGGACAGCAGGGCGTTGGTCGCGCCGCGCAGCTTGAACGAGCCGGTGCGCTGGAGGTGTTCCAGCTTCACCACGACGGGGCGGCCGTCGATCTCCGCCCGCAGGAGCGGGGTGCGCCGGACGTGGGGGGCGATCCGCGCGGCGGCCCGGTCCACGTCCGGCGTCGACGGGATGACGACGCTGCTGCTCACCTGCCCAGCCTGGCCCGAACCGGGACGTAGGCTGTAGCCAGACTTGCTGGTCAGCAATTAGGAAAGCTAATGGACTCCGGACGCCTGCGGGTGTTGGTCGAGGTGGCGCACGCGGGCTCGATCGCGGCCGCCGCCCAGCGGATGTCCTTCACCCCCTCGGCGCTCTCCCAGCAGCTGGCCAAGTTGGAGCGCGAGGTCGGCGGCCAACTGCTGGAACGCCGCGCGGACGGCGTGCGCCTCACGCGCGCCGGCCGCGTCCTGGTGGAGCACGGGGAACGCGTCCTCGGCGAGCTGCGCGACGCGGAGGACGCGGTGCGTGCGGCGCTGGGAGCACACCCGCAGCGGCTGTCCATCGGAACCTTCGCCTCGGCTGGCCGGATTTTCGTCCCCGGCGTGCTGGCCACGTTGCGGCGCACCCACCCGACCGTCGAGCTGTCCCTGCTCGACCTCGAGCCCCCGGCCGGCTACGGCCTCGTCGCCGCCCGCGAGCTGGATCTGTTGATCACCCATCGTTACCCGGGCGTGTTCCTGCCCGGAGCGCGCGGGCTCCGGCGCAGCAGGCTGCTGACCGACCCACTCCGTTTGGTCCTCCCCGCCGCGCACCCGCTTGCCCAGACGCGGCGGGTGACGCTGGCCGACCTGACCGGGGAGGAATGGATCTGTGGGCAGCGCGGCGTGCCGAACCGGGTGTTCCTCGACGGTCTGGCCGACCAGGCCGGCGTGCGCCTCCATTTTGCCTACGAAACTCACGATTACGTTGTGACCCTGTCACTTCTGGCCGCCGGTGTGGGTGTGGCACTGGTGCCCGACAGTGTCCTGTGGAGTGGGCTACCGGCGGGCGTGGTGGCTCGGGAGCTGGCTGGTGTGCATCCGGCACGGGAGATCTACGTGGTGCACCGTCGCCGCCCGCCCGAGTTGGTCGCGGAAGTTGTGCGGCTACTTCGGAACGCGGCAGCCGGCTGAGGAGTTGATGGAGCGGCGGTACGGAAGCCGCCACCCAGTGTCCGGGCGTTCCGCGCTTCACCACCACGTGGCTGGCGTTGTTCCGCCAGCAACTCCCTGATCGGGGGCGGACCCACAGCAGTGGGCCAACCGACCACATCGGCAAGGACACGGGACCGCCGGACCAGTACGACCTGCACTTCACAGGCATCAAACATCCACAGTGGATCGTCAACGTTCCGCGGACCAAGGGCTCACATTCCGTGACACCCCCGGCGGTGCGTCACAGTTTCGTAAGGCCCGTCGCGGCCAATTCCCCGGGACGCTGGGACATCATCGGGATGTACCGACCGAAGCGGAACAACCGCCGTCGTACCGGTCGATTTGCCGTCGTCGTGTTAGCCCGAACAGGTTCCCCCGATTGCGATCAACGCGGAGAACTCCGCGGGATCCGGTCCCTGTTGAGTATCCCTGCCTGCCGAAGGGAAAACACCGTGTACCACCACCCGCCCGAGCGGACAGCACCAATGATCGACGCGCTCAATCTTCGTTGCCACGGCCTGCCGCGGTTCAGCTGGGGCACCTTCCAGCCGTTGCCGCATTCCTGCATCCACCACGCGTTCGAACAACAGGCGTTCGCGCGGCCGGACTCCATCGCCGCCGAACACCTCGGTGAGACGATCACCTACGGCGAGCTGAACCGGCAGGCGAACCGGCTCGCCACCCGGCTGGCCAGCCACGGCGTCCGACCCGGTGACGACGTGGCGTTGTTCGCTCGGCGGTCCATCCCCATGCTGGTCGGCCTGCTCGCGGCGTTGAAGGTGGGTGCCGCCTACGTGCCCCAGGACGTCGGTGTGGCCCCGCGGAGCCAGCTCCGTCACGTGATCGACACGGCATCGACCACGGTGATCCTGACCCTTTCCGGGCTGCGCGAAAAGATCCCGGCCCCGCACAACAACTCCACGTGTATCGAGATCGATACCGTGATGGCCGAGCCACTCGAGGAGTCCCACGACGTCGACTTCCGGCCCGAACGCCCTCTCCGCGGCTCGGACGCGTGCTATGTGCTGTTCACCTCCGGCACGACAGGGCGGCCGAACGGTGTCGTGGTCACACACGGAAACGTGTGCAACATCCTGCTCACCAAACCTGGCAACCTCGACATGCGACCCGGACGGCGGGTCGGACAGATTCTCAACATCGCGTTCGACATGGCCGCCTGGGAGATTCTTGGTTGCCTGAGCCATGGCGCGACACTCGTCATTCGCGGTGTGGACATTGCCGCCGCCGTGGAACGGGTGGACGTGGTGATCGCGACCCCAACCATCCTCAGCACCATCGACCCGGCGCGGTGCGAGCGGATCAAGGTCGCGGCCGTCGCCGGGGAACCGTGCCCCCGGACGTTGGCCGACCGATGGGCGAGCTTCTGCACGTTCTACAACGCGTGTGGCCCGACCGAGACGACGATCGTGAACACGATGCAGCGCCACGACCCCACGGCCGAACGGCTGACCATCGGACGCCCCACCCCGAACAACAGCGTCTACGTGCTCGACGAGAACCTGTGCCCGTGCGAGGTCGGTGCGGTTGGTGAGATGTGGGCGGGCGGCGACTGCGTCTCGGCGGGATACCTGAAGAACCCGGAGCTCAATGCCGAGCGGTATGCGCCGGATCCCTTCCTCGGCGGGGGACGGCTGATGTTCCGGACCCGGGATCTCGGCCGCTGGACGCCCGAGGGCGAGCTGGAGCACCTGGGCCGGACCGACGACCAGGTCAAGATCCGGGGCTTCCGCGTCGAACTGGACTCGGTTTCGGCCGTCCTGGAGACCGTTCCGGGGTGTACGCGGGCCGCGACGCTCAAGCTGGACAGCCGGACGCTCGTCTCCTTCGTCGCTCCCGGCCACGTCGACCCGGTGCGGGCGAGGCGGGCCGTCGAGTCGGCGTTGCCCTACTACTGCACACCCGCGGCGGTCCACCCGCTGCCCGCACTTCCCAGGACCAGCCGGGGGAAGATCGACAAGTCCCTGCTCCTGGAGTTGGCCCGCGAGCTGCATACCACGAAGGACCTGGCCAGCCCTCGGCCCGGCAGCACGTTCCCGGAGGGGGTCGCGTCGTGAGGATGGCTCCGACTCCCTGGCCGTTGGCGAAGGTCAGTCGGGCGCGGCACGCCCGGGCCGAGATCGACCTGCCGCCACCGACCCCGCTGTGGCGGAGGGTTTTCAAGCACCCGCTTCTGATGCACCACAACCGGCTGATCGTCGGTGTGCTGACTGCGAACCTGGCGTTGCTCTGGTTCAGCCTGGGCGCCGGCGGATGGTGGGCCCGCGACGGCATCGCACTGACGTCGCTGGCCAATGCGGCCCTGGGCAACTTCGCACTGGCCATCCTGATCCGCCAGCAGCACGTGATCAACCTGTTGTTCTGGCTCGCAACCCGGGCCCCGACCAGATGGCCGCTCAGGGTCCGGTGGACCCTGGCCAAGGTCTACCACTTCGGCGGACTGCATGTCGGCGGAGCCCTGTCCGGCACGTTGTGGTTCCTCGCTTTCGTTGCCGCGATGACCTACCACGCGGTGAAGGACCTCGGCGGCGTGGGTGCGGGAACGATCACGGTTTCCTACCTGCTGGTGGGGCTGCTGGTCGCCATCGTGGTGATGGCACTACCGCCGATTCGGGCGGTGTGGCACGACAACTTCGAGCGGATGCACCGTTTCGGTGGTTGGGCGGCACTGCTGCTCTTCTGGTTGCAGACGGCACTGTTCGTCACCGATCAGCAAGGCCGCGCCTCCTCGATCGCCGCCTTGCTGACGTCGCCAGGCATCTGGGTTCTCGCGGTGCTGACCGTGAGTGTCGCCCTGCCCTGGCTACGGTTGCGCAAGGTCGCTGTCGACATCGAGCGCCCGTCATCCCACGTTGCCCTGGCGCGCTTCGACTACGGCGTGACACCGTTCGCCGGCTCATCCACGGCGATCAGTCGTAGCCCGTTGCTCGAATGGCATTCGTTCGCCAACGTGCCCGCACCCGGCAAGTCCGGATACCGGCTGACCATCTCCCGGGCCGGGGACTGGACCGGATCGTTCATTGACGACGCACCCACCCACGTGTGGGTCAAGGGCGTCCCCACTGCGGGCGTCGCCAACATCGAGACGCTGTTCAGGAGGGTGGTCTACGTGGCCACCGGCAGCGGTATCGGGCCGTGCCTGCCGCACCTGCTCGCCGCGGAGGTGCCGGCCCGGCTGGTCTGGTCGACCCGCAGCCCCCGGGCGACCTACGGCGACGCACTCGTCGACGAGATCCTGAAGGCCGAGCCGGGCGCCATCATCTGGGACACCTCGACGCACGGTAAGCCGGACATGGTCCACCTGGCCCATGCCGCCTACTGGTCCTTCGAGGCCGAGGCCGTCATCTGCATCTCGAACAAGAAGCTCACCTGGCAGGTGGTGCATGGCCTCGAGCGTCGTGGCATCCCGGCGTACGGGGCCATCTGGGACTCCTGACCCGTCCGGAGAACAACACGCGGAGGAGAACACGGTGGGCCTGAAGATCACGCGGGAAGGTCGCGTCGTCACCGTCCAACTGCACCGTCCCGAGGTACTGAACGCACTCGACACCGAGCTGATGACCGAGCTGGTCGCGGCCCTGCAACCGCTCGACCGGGATCCGGAGGTCGGCTGTTTCGTCATCACCGGATCCGACCGGGCGTTCGCGGCCGGCGCCGATATCGGGGAGATGGAGCCGAAGTCCGCCGTCGAGATGTTCCAGGAGGACTTCTTCGCGGGCTGGGATGCGTTCGCCGCGCTACGTACCCCGAGGATCGCGGCGGTCTCCGGCCATGCGCTCGGCGGCGGCTGCGAGCTGGCGATGATGTGCGACCTCATCGTCGCCGGGGAGACGGCCAGATTCGGCCAACCCGAGATCAAGCTGGGGGTGATCCCCGGGATGGGAGGGACACAGCGGCTGACCAAGCTGGTCGGCAAGGCCAAGGCGATGGACCTGATCCTCACCGGCCGGCTCATGGACGCGGTGGAGGCGGAACGCTGCGGCCTGGTCGCGCGCGTGGTTCCGGACGAGAACCTCCTGGCGGAGGCGAAGGCCGCGGCCGCGGTCATCGCCTCCTACGGCAAGCACGCGGTCATGGTGGCCAGGGAGGCCGTGGACCGGGCCCTCGAGGTGGGGCTGCGGGAGGGCATCCTCTTCGAGCGACGCACCTTCCACGCCCTGTTCAACACCCGTGACCAGGCGGAGGGGATGCGGGCCTTCCTGGAGAAGAGAACCGCGAAGTTCGTTGGTCATTAGGGGCCTGTGACACAGGCGATGGCGTTGGTGCCGTGGAGACACGCGGCCGGCGTTTCGCGGGGGCTCCGCCGTGACCCTACCGGAGCCACTTGCCCCGGTCGGCCCGGAGGCGTCGCAGGATTGTCCCTTCCCAACGGAAAATAGTTCCTCCCCGCCCGGGCACGGGCGGGGAGGAACCATTGCGTACCGCTCAGGCCGCGGCTTGTGCCGGTTGTCCGGACGCGGCCGGCGCCGCATCCGGTGCAGGGGCCGACGCGGCGTAGCGACGTGCCAGCACGGCGCACGTCATGAGCTGGATCTGGTGGAACAACATCAGCGGCAGCACGATCAACCCGACCGTCTGGGCCGGGAAGAGCACCGACGCCATGGGCACGCCGCTCGCCAGGCTCTTCTTCGAGCCACAGAAGACGATGGCTATCCGGTCTTCCCGGGAGAAGCCCAGCTTGCGCGAGCCCCACGAGGTCGTGACCAGCACGATGGCCAGCAGGACGACGTTGACCGCCAGCAGCCCGACCATGTCGGTCGCGGACAGCTGGTGCCAGATGCCGTTCACCACGCCCTCGCTGAACGCGGCGTACACCACCAACAGGATGGACCCGCGGTCCACCAGGCCCAGCACCTTGCGGTTGTGGGCCAGCCAACCACCGATCCAGCGCCGCGCGAACTGTCCTGCCAGGAACGGCAGCAGCAGCTGGACCACGATGTCCAACACCGCGCTGGGGGAGAACCCGCCCCCGTCGGTGGTCAGCATGAGCGCGACGAGCACCGGGGTGATGAAGATACCGATCAGGTTCGAGAACGAGGCGCTGACGATCGCGGCGGCAACGTTGCCCCGCGCGATCGAGGTGAACGCGATCGACGACTGCACGGTCGAGGGCAGTGCACAGGTGAACATCACGCCGAGGGCGAGCTGCTTCGTGAGGATCCCGGGCACCAGCAGCTGGGAAGCCAGTCCCAGCAACGGGAACAACGCGAACGTGCTCAGGAAGACCACGAGGTGCAGCCGCCAGTGGCGGACGCCCTCCACGACGGCCTCGGTGGACAGGCGGGCGCCGTAGAGGAAGAACAGCAGCGCGATGGCGACGTCGGTCGCGTAGTCGAAGAAGACCGCTCCGTCACCCCTGGCCGGGAGTAACGAGGCGAGGACCACCGTGGCGAGGATGGCGACGATGTAAAGGTCGACGAACTGGCGGACTCCGTTGAGGATCCGGTTCACCGGCTCTCTCTCCTTACTCACCGTGGGTGGGAGGCCCCCGGACCGACTCGGGGCATCGCCCGGAGGGCCTCCCACGGTGTCAGACCCCGACCAGCTCGTCCTTGGGGTGGTGCCGGGAGATGTTCTTCTCCAGCAGTTCCAGCGACTCCTTCACGCCGATGGCGCCGTCGCGCATCTCCGGCAGCCGGCCGTCGGCGCGCTTGAGCTCCAGCAACGCGGTGTCGATCGCGGACTGCGCCGCGAACAGGCACGGAGTGCTGTAGATCGCCACGTTGACGCCGAGCGCCTCCAGCTCCGGAAGCGACAGCCGCGGCGACTTGCCACCCGCGATCTGGTTGAACAGCAGGGGCTTGTCACCGATCACGTCGCGTGCCTTCTTGATCCAGTCGACGCTGCGGACACCGTCGATCAGGACCACGTCGGCCTGGGTGGAGGCCAACGCCTTGGCCCGGCGAAGGATCTCCTCCTCCTCGGTGGCGTCGGTGCGCGCCACGACCACCAGGTCGCGCCGCGTCTCCAGGACCATCTCCAGCTTCTCCAGGTACTCCTCCAGGGGGAGGATCTGCTTGCCGTCGACGTGGCCGCACTTCCGCGGCCGCTTCTGGTCCTCCAGGATCACGCCGGAGGCGCCGATCGCCTCCAGGTTCTCGATCACGTGGCAGGCAACCTCGGGGTCCACGTACCCGTCGTCGATGTCGACCAGCAGGTGCTGCTTGGGGAACGCCAACCGGAGCCGCTGGACGAAGTTGACGATGTCCGGCCAGGCGATGAACCCGATGTCCGGCAGCCCGTAGTAGGAGGCCGCGAACCCGAATCCGGAGACGAAGAACCCGTTGAAGTGCTGGGCCGCCACCGAAGCCGAGAACATGTCAAAGACTCCGATGAGCGGGGTGATGGGAGTGTCGAGGATATCGTTCCGAAGGCTTTGCCCAGGTCGCATGATCAATCCCGTCAGGTCAAGGTGTTTCCTCGGCCATTGAATAATTAAGGGGGGTTGCACGGTCGGGGCGTGCCCCGTCCGTACCGGGGAGAGAAGATCAAACCGGACGTGGAACGTCCGGTTCGGTTCCTTGTGGGGCGGGTGCAGGGGAGCTAGCGCACGTGGCGCTGCCGGACACGACGCCGTGTTCTTGAAAGACCTGCCCTCACACGTGGGCGCGTGGACAGTTCCCTACACCGCCGGTGGTGCCGTGCCACGGCAGTTTCCTCATGTTGGTCACCCGCTTTCCCGCCGCCCTGCCCACCCGTCCATGATTCTTCGGGCAGCGACTTACGACGGACACGAGCGCACGTCGCCCTTGGTGGGCGCCCCGCGGCGTTGCGGAATGCCATGCGCGGTATGGGGTTGGTTTGCCCGACCGGGCACGACGCATGTTTCCGAGGACATGAGCGCTCTGTCAAGGGGTAAAAAGACCTGGTCTCCAGGATGTGGGAAAAATATTACTCAGCGCTGACCGTCGTCGGCCATGGTCGTTACCCAGCGATATTGTCGATCAGCGTCTCCGCCGCTCATCACCCGTTCGAGTGGCGGGCGGGGCCGCTGTCGGAATTCGACGGTTGTGGGGTTTCCGTCTCATTCGGTCGGCGGCGAAACAATGCCAATGTTGCCGGTGGGTTACCGTCAATTAACCGTGTTCGGATCGCGCTAAAAGATGGCGGCTAAATGTATACAACACGTATGTAAGAGAGCGCCCGCCGGCGGCGAGGGCCGGCGGGCGCTCTCCGGTGATGCCGTCGGTCACCAGGTGGCGTGCTCGCGGATCCAGTCCCGCAGGTGGTCCGCCCGCGCCACTCGCTCCAGCCCCATGTGCGGGCACGGCGGGCCGTCACTCTCCACCCCCACCAACGCGAGGTGCCGGCCCCAGCTGGTGAAGTAGGGCGCACCGGAGTCGTACGGGCACGCGCTGGTGGTGGCCTCCGGTCCCGCCGCCCGGGCCAGCAGGTCCTCGCCCTCGGCCGCGACGATCTTCCACCTCCCGTGCTGCAGCCGGTTGCTGCGGTCCTGCGGCCCGGTCACCGCGGCCTTGGTGGCACCCCAGCCGGCCATGTCCACCTCGAGACCGACCGGCACGTCCAACGGGGGAATCAGCAGCGGTGGGACCCGGATCTCCGACACCGGTTCGGCGAGCTTGGCGATGGCGAAGTCGTTCACCGGGGACTGTTCGACCCAGACGACGTCCAGGTCGAACCCGCCCGGCCCGTCCAGGGTGGCCCGGCCGAAGGTGGCGATGGTGCGGTCGTAGCGCGGCTTCCCGGCGACCCGGACCCGGTGCTCGTCGTGGAAGCAGTGGCCGGCCGTGGCGATCCACTGCGGCCGGATCAACGCGCCGGAACAGGCGCTGTCGTACTTCGTGCCGTCCGCGCGCGGGACACCCTTCATGGTCAACGCCACGACGAACGGGTACTTCCCTTCGGGCGCGTCCTCGCCGCCGCTGATGGCGTCGGCCGTGCTGGGCAGTAGCAGGGACGCAACGGCGGTGACGAGCGCCAGCGCGCCCAGCCGCCGAGCTCGCGACCCCGTCCATGACCGGGGGAACGGTCGTGACCTGGCCAAACGTCTACGCAAGGGAACTCCTCGAGGCTCGGTTTCCCCGCCGGTGGGAGCACCGGGGGCAACGACGCTCTCGACCGGGCCGTTCTGCCCGGTCACCCCGGCCACGACTCCCCATCGAGCCTGGTTCAACCGCCCGGTGTAGCCACCCCCGTGGGGGTGAGAAACGGTCCGGTAGCCGTGCGCACCGTGCCGCGACACGGGCCTTTCCGGCAGAAGCGGCAAATTTCGGCAAATTGATCGGTGGTAGGGGATGGTGGCCAGCGGTTTTCCCACCGGTCCGACACCTCAGCGGGGGTGTTGGACCCTTCCCTTGTCTGGAAAGCCCCGCTGTTCCCGCCTCCCGCTTTCTCTGATCAGTTCGCGAATGCCTTGAAGATGTTGGTGAACTCGTACTCGGACTGCGCGATCCCGCTGCAGGTGGGGGAAACCCCGCCGCCCGGACACCGGCCGTTGTCCCGGCCCACCGACCAGAAGCCGATGAAGCCGATGTCGTGGGAGCGGGCGAAGGACACCAGCTTCCGCGCGTGTGCCTGTGTCGTGGTCATACCGCTGTCATTCCGGCCGATCATCGGTGTGATCCCGAGTATTCTCCGGAGCTCGGTGTCGGACTTGTCCGGCCAAACATCGTTCTTCATCTGCCGTAGCGTGGCCTTGGCGGCCGACACCATGGCCTCGCCCCAGTCACCGGTGTAGCCGAAGTTCATCAACATCGGGTTCACCAGGACATCGACGTTGTGTCGTGCGGCACTCTGCAGGATCTGGACCGAGAAGGGGTCGACCCCGAAGTCCTGCCCCTGCACCCGCAGCGTGTAACTGACGGAGGTACCCCGTTCCCGTTGGACGGTGGCGAGTGCCTGGTTCACCAGGTTGGCGGGAATGGCGGCCTCGACGTCGACATCGAGGTGGTTCGAGCCGGTCGCGTCGAGAATCTTCCGGTACGCCTCCGCCAGGGCCGCCGAGCTGCCGCAGACGTTCTCCAGGTAGGGGCCGAGGGCACCGCCGGTGGCGATGACGACGTCACCGCCCATCGCCCGAAGTTGCCGGATCTGGCCGATGATGCGTGGCTCGGTCAGCTCGATGGTTCCGCCCCACTTCGGGTCGCATCCGGCGCTGCTGCCCAGGACGAACGCGAGCGTGAAGTGCTTCTGCCCGGTTGCCCGAGCGACCTCCGGGAGCGTGGGCTCGTCCATGGTGATGTCGATATAGGGCGCGACCCGCGGGGTGCTTGCCCTGGCCGCCGGATCCTGCTCATGCTTCCACGAGAAGTGGTCGCTCGCTACGGAACCGGCCGTGCCGGAGGTCGCTGATTCCGCGCCCGCGGGTGCGGAAGTCAGCAGCGCACTGAAGGGGAACAGGGCTGCCGCCACGGCGACGGCGGCGAACGTGTTGATGGCGGCCCATGTGGTTGTGCTCGACTTCATGGGGTTCTCCACAGTTTCGATGGGCAGGGGAATGCGGAGAGTTGTCACTGCACGGTGACCGAGCGGATCTGGACGTTCCAGTCACCGGCCTGGTTCCTGGGAAGCCACCCGTTGACGATGTCGCCCTGGATCCATTCGCCGATGTCGGCGGCGAAGCAGTGGCCGTAGCCGGGAACGTGGAACCTCGTGCCCACCGGACATGCCGCGCATCCACTGCGCAGAGCCCAGGTCCCGTGGGGTATCCGGGCGCGTTGGTGCCGACTTCGTTGTAGACGAGTCATCGGGCCGCCTTTCGCTCCGGGGCGGGTCCGGAGCGCGGCGCCGGCCGCCACACCCCGGACCCGCGCTCGCCCCCGTCGGGGCGAGCGGCGCGGGAAGCGCGGCGACGTGGCCACGACCGTATGTGGCCTAGACCACTTGGTCAATGGGTCTAGACCTCTTCCGTGCGTTCGGTGCGGGAAGCTGCCGGGGCGGAGTGGCTCGCAAGCGGTGGGCGGTGACGCGGTTCGCGGTGCTGGGTGTCCCGCCTCGGCCGGGGCCGTCCCGATCCGTCCGGCCACCGGTGATAGTCATGGGGCGTGAGTAACGCATCCTGGCCCGCCGACGCCGCCACCGGCATCGGCTCACTGCCCGGCGTCGACCCGCTTGAGGCGGCCCGTGTCGTGGTCGGCGAGCTGCCCCGGCTCCCGCACCTGCCCGAGCTGCCCGCCCGCGGTGTGGGCGCCGACCTGCTCGGCCGGACCGCCGGCCTGCTGGTTGACCTCGCCGTCGAGGTGGTCCCCTCGAGCTACCGGGTCACCGCCCGGCCCGGCGCCGACCACCGCCGCGCGGTCGATCTCCTGCGCGACGACCTCGACGCGTTCGAGGAGGCGCTGCAAACCACGGGTAGCCAACCGGCCGCGGTCAAGGTGCAGGTGGCCGGGCCGTGGACCCTCGCCGCCGGCGTGGAGGTTCCGCGCGGCCACCGCGTCCTCACCGACCCCGGCGCCGTCCGCGACTTCTCCGAGTCGCTGGCCGAAGGACTCGCCACGCACGTCACCGAGGTCGCCCGCCGAACCGGCGTCCCGGTCCTCGTGCAACTCGACGAACCGACCCTGCCCGCCGTGCTCGCCGGATCCCTGCCCACCGCCTCCGGCTACGGCACGGTGCCTGCTGTCGGCGAATCCGACGCCGTCGACGTGCTCCGCCGGATCGTCGAGGTGGCGCGCTCGGCGTCGGACCAGCCGGTGATCGTGCACTGCTGCGCCGCGCAGCCACCACTGCGGCTGCTCCGGCGCGCCGGAGCGGACGCGCTCGCCTTCGATGTTTCCCTGCTTCGCGGCAACCAGCAGTGGGACGAGGTCGGTGAGGTCTGGGACGGCGGCGCGATCCTGTTCCTCGGCCTGGTTCCGGGCGTCGACCCCGAACAGCCACCCACCCTGCGCGAGGCGGCGAAGCCCGTCCTCGAACTGGTCGACCGGCTGGGCTTTCCCCGCTCCCTGCTGGCCGAACGGGCCGTGCCCACGCCGAGTTGCGGCTTGGCCGGCGCGACCCCGGAGTGGTCCCGCCGGGCCATGACGTTGGTCCGTGATCTCGGCAAGGGCTTCGCCGAACCTCCGGAAAGCTGGGGTGGCTCCGACCGCTGAGGAGCACACCACGGGTCCACTGCGGACCGCCGCGTGTCCATGCTCCTCAGCCGAGCAGGACGATTCCCGACCAGGAGACGGCCATCGCCAGCAGCGTCGAGAGCAGCCCGAGGAGCAGGGCACGCGGGCCGGTGCGGACCAACGCCGCCAGGCGAACCCCGCTGCCAAGGCCGAACAACGCACCGGCCAGGAGCAACGTGGTGAGCGTCTTTGCCACGTCCAGTGCGGCGTCGGGAACGGCACCGGTGCTCCGCACCAGGACCATCGCGAGGAAACCGAGCACGAACAACGGAACCAGCGGCGGCCGCCCACCTTCCGCCGCTGCCCGGCGACGGCGCTCCATCATGCTGACCGCCGCCACCAGCGGGGCCAGCAACACGACCCGGCTCAGCTTCACCACGACCGCGGTGGCGACCGCCATCGCGCCCGCCGGGGACGCGGCCGCGACCACCTGTGCCACCTCGTGCACGCTCGCACCGGACCAGCGTCCGAAGTCCGCACCCGCGAGCCCCACCGGACCGGCGAGCAGCGGCAGCGCGACGATGGCCAGGCTGCCGTAGAGGGTGACCAGCGCGATCGCCGTCGCGACGTCCTCCTCGTCCCGCTCGACCACGCCCTCCATCGCCGCGACAGCGGACGCCCCGCAGATCGCAAACCCCGTCCCCACCAGCATCGACAGCCCCCGGGACAGGCCGAGCGCCCGGCCCAGCAGCAGCGTGCCGGCGAACGTGAGGACCACGGTGGCCAGGACGGTGAGCAACGTGCCGGCACCCAACCCCAGCACCTGGGGGACGGCGAGCTGGAGGCCGAGGAACACCACGCCCACGCGCAACAGGCGGCGAGTCGCCCACGCCAGGCCGGGCCGGGTCGCGGCGGGAAGTACCGGCAGGTTGCCCACGACCACGCCCAGCACGATCGCGACGGTCAACGCGCTGATGGCCGGGGCAACCAGGTTGGCCAGCCAGGCCAGCCCCACGGCCAGGACGACGACGGTGATGCCGGGCCACAGCTGCCGGGGTGTGGCGGTGCTGCGGGAACCGACGGTTGTTGCGGTCACGGCAACGACGTTCCGTGATCACCGGGGTGGCCGGTAGCCCGATCTTGCGACTGGGGTCATAACCTCATCGCATGAGTGGGTTGCCGGACCTGGAGTCGCTGCGCCTGCTCGTGCTGGTGGGGGAGCTGGGCAGCATCGGCCGGGCCGCCACCGAGCTGGGCACCACGCAACCGGCGGCCAGCAAGCGGATGGCGTCCCTGGAGCGCCAGCTGCGGCTCGTCCTGGTCGACCGCACCCGTCGCGGCTCCCGGCTCACCCCGGCCGGCCAGGTCGTCTCGGACTGGGCCCGCAAGGTGCTCGACGAGGTCGACGGGCTGCTCACCGGGGCCGAGGCGTTGCGCTCGGAGCGGGACGCGGAGTTGCGGGTCGCGGCCAGCCTCACGGTGGCCGAGCATTTGGCGCCGGGGTGGATCGGCCAGCTGCGCCGCGCCGAGCCCGGCCTCTACGTCGGGCTGCAGGTCACCAACTCCACCGCCGTGCTCGAGCTGGTGCGCTCCGGCGAGGTCGACCTCGGCTTCGTGGAGTCGCCCAACCTGCCCGCCGACCTGTCCTACCGCCGGGTGGCGGCGGACCGGCTCGCGGTCGTGGTGCCGCCCGGTCACCCCTGGGCGCGTCGCCGGCGACCGGTGCGGATGGTGGAGTTGGCGGCCACCCCGCTGGTCGTCCGCGAGCCGGGATCGGGCACCCGGGAAACGCTGGAGAAGGCGTTGGCACGGGCCGGTGGCGGCCCCGCCCAGCCACTGCTGGAGCTCGGTTCGACCACCGCGGTGCGCAGCGCGGTGGTCGCCGGGGTCGGCCCGGCGGTGCTCAGCGTGCTCGCCGTGGGTGCCGACCTGGCGGACGGCCGGCTCGTCGAGGTCTCCGTCGAGGACATCGACCTACGGCGCGCGTTGTGTGCGGTGTGGCCGGGCGGGCGCCGCCTCGTCGGTCCCGCGGCCGCGCTCCTCGACATCGCCCGCCGCGCCGGCCCCTGAGGTACCCCCGCCGGCGGTCGCCCAACAGGTGCCGGCAACCGGCACCGGCAGCACCACGGTTCGCGAGAGAATCCGGCGCCATGTGGAACTTCCTCCGGCGACACCGCGACGCCGAGCAACCACCCGGCCCGGCGGCCGCGGCGCAGCGCTTCTGGCAGCGCTGGGACAAGCTGCTGCCGCAGATCAGCGCCGCACTCGGCGATCACGAGCCGCACCGGGTGGAGAACGAGCTGTGCGAGCTGGTCGCCGAGCTCCATCCGGACCTGCACTTCGCCCTGGAACGCGGGGAGCACGCGATCTACGCGCTCGTGGTCAGCGCCCAGGGCGACCCCGCGCTGCGGCCCTACACCGACGCCTGGATCGCCCTGGCCCCACCGGACAACCCCACCTGGGAGTTCCACGACTCCGTACCACCGGTGCCCGACCCGGCCGAGGTGACGGTCAGCCTCGGCCCGCACCGCCTGCCGCTGGCCGAGGTCCGGGTCGCCGCCCTGGTCGACGAGCCGGCGGGGCTGGTCGACGTCGCCGTGCACCACCCCCGGCTGGCCGACCTCGACGAACGCTCCCGGCAGGCGATGACCTTCCTGCCGCTGGACGCCGCCCTCGGCGAGCGCCTCGCCGCGGACCGGCTGGGCCGGGTGGAGACCGCACTGGCCGAGCCGGCGAGCTCGATCAGCCTGGGCGAGCTGCGGGAGCTGGTGACCGAGGTGGACCGGCGGGCCCGCGGGGCCGGTCCAGGAGCGAGCTGACACGCTCGGTGACGGGTGAAGCGAGCATCGTCAGCAACAAGGTGCGCAGCGAAGCCCGGAGGCCAGCGATCCGACACTGCGCGGTGACGGCGAAGCGACCATCGCCACGCGGCGACGAGACGCGCAGCGAAGCCCGGAGGCGAGCGATCCAACACGGGGACACCATGACCCGCGACTGTCGGGCATGGTGACTAGTCTCAACGGTGTGACCAGCAGCGACGACCTGATCGAGCGGCCGGTGGAGGAGCGGGGGGCCGAGGGACTCGAGGATGTTCCCGCCGATGTCCGGGAGCGGCACGCGGCGCTGGCCGAGGAGATCCGTGGCCACCAGTTCCGCTACTACGTGCGCGACGCGCCCACCATCTCCGATGCCGAGTTCGACATCCTGCTCCGCGATCTGGAGCGGATGGAGGCCGAGCATCCCGCCCTGGTCACCCCGGACTCCCCGACGCAGACCGTCGGCGGCGTGTTCTCCACCGAGTTCAAGCCGGTCAAGCACAAGGAGCGGATGCTCAGCCTGGACAACGCCTTCACCACCGAGGAGTTCCGGGCCTGGGTGGACCGGGTGGAGAAGGAGGTCGGCTCGGCCGCGCACTACCTGTGCGAGCTGAAGATCGACGGCATCGCGATCAACCTGCGCTACGAGAAGGGCCGGCTGGTGCGGGCCGCCACCCGGGGCGACGGCCGCACCGGCGAGGACGTGACGTTGAACATCCGCACCCTCGACGACGTGCCGGAACGGCTCCAGGGCAGCAAGAAGTACCCGGTGCCGGACTCGGTCGAGGTGCGCGGCGAGGTCTTCTTCGTCGTCTCCGAGTTCACCGAGCTGAACGCCAAGCTGGTCGCCGACGGCAAGCCCCCGTTCGCCAACCCGCGCAACGCCGCCGCCGGCTCGGTCCGGCAGAAGGACCCGAAGGTCACCGCCTCCCGCCCGCTGCGGATGATCTGCCACGGCCTGGGCGCCCGTGACGGCTTCGAGCCGACCCGGCAGTCGGAGTCCTACGCCGCGCTCGCGGCGTGGGGGCTGCCAGTGTCCTCGCACACCAAGGTACTGTCCACTGTGGACGAGGTGCTCGAGCACATCGCCTACTGGGGCGAGCATCGGCACGACGCCGAGCACGAGATCGACGGCGTCGTGGTCAAGGTGGACGAGGTGCCGTTGCAGCGCCGCCTCGGCGCCACCTCCCGCGCACCGCGGTGGGCCATCGCCTACAAGTACCCGCCGGAGGAAGCCACCACGACCCTGCTCGACATCCGGGTCAACGTCGGGCGGACGGGACGCGTCACGCCGTACGCGGTCATGGAGCCGGTCAAGGTCGCTGGCTCCACCGTGGCCATGGCGACCCTGCACAACGCCAACGAGGTTGAGCGCAAGGGCGTGCTGATCGGCGACCGGGTGGTCATCCGCAAGGCCGGCGACGTGATCCCCGAGGTGCTGGGACCGGTCGTAGACGCCCGCGACGGTAACGAGCGCGAGTTCCGGATGCCCACCGAATGCCCGGAATGCGGTGCCGAGCTGCGCCCCGAGAAGGAAGGCGACGTCGACATCCGTTGCCCCAACGCGCAGTTCTGCATGGGACAGCGCAGGGAGCGACTCTTCTACCTGGCCGGCCGTAGCGCCTTCGACATCGAGGTGCTCGGCTACGAGGCCGCCACCGCGCTGCTCAACTCCGGCGTCATCGAGAACGAGGCCGACCTGTTCGACCTCGACGCCGACACTGTGCGCCAGGTCGACCTGTTCCGCACCACCGCTGGCGAGCTGTCCCTCAACGGGCAGAAGCTGCTGGCGAACCTGGCCGAGGCCAGGGACCGTCCGTTGTGGCGGGTGCTGGTGGCCCTGTCCATCCGGCACGTCGGCCCGACCGCGGCCCGCGCGCTGGCCCGCGAGTTCGGCTCGGTGGACCGGATCGCCGAGGCGAGCGAGGAGGAGCTGGCCGCGGTGGACGGTGTCGGCCCCCGCATCGCCACCGCCGTGCGGGAGTGGTTCTCCGTCGCGTGGCACCGCGAGGTGGTCGCGAAGTGGCGGGACGCGGGCGTGCGCATGGAGGAGGAGCGCGACGAGTCGATCCCCCGCCACCTGGAGGGCCTGTCGATCGTGGTGACCGGCACGCTGAACGACTTCTCCCGCGACGACGCCAAGGAGGCGATCATGGCGCGGGGCGGGAAGGCGGCCGGCTCGGTGTCGAAGAAGACCGCCTTCGTCGTGGTGGGCGATTCACCCGGTTCCAAATACGACAAGGCCGTCCAGCTGAAGGTGCCCATTCTCGATGAGGATGGTTTCCGGATCCTGTTGGAGCGCGGGCCGGAAGCGGCCTCCGAAGTCGCACGCACGGAGTAATCCGGCCCGGAGCGGGAGACGCCGGGGCCGTTCCCCGGAATGATCGGTAGGGGTGTCACGAACGCCACCTGTCCCACCGCGGGACGGGTACTGCGACAACTGGGGGACGCAGTGGACATGGTCGATGAGGTCCGACCAGCCGCGATCGACAACCGTCACACGGTGCTGATCCGGCCGGCTTTCGCCCGGGAACACGCCGAAATCGGCGCGCTGACCGTCGCCGCCTACCGGGCGGACGGGCAGCTCACCGCACCCTGCCGCGAGGGGGCGCTGCGGGACGCCGCGGCCCGCGCCGCGCAAGCCGAGCTGCTGGTGGCGGTCGGCCCCGGTGGGATGTTGCTCGGCACGGTCACGCTGTGCCGTGCCGACTCACCGTGGGCGGAGATCAGCCGGGCGGGTGAGTGGGAGTTCCGGGCGCTGGCGGTGCATCCGGACGCCCGCGGCCGCGGTGTCGGGCGCGCGCTGGTGCGTGCGGTGCTCGACGAGGCGTTGCGGCGCCACGGGCGGCGGGTGACGTTGCTGACCAAGGACGAGACGAATGCGGCACGCCTGCTGTTCGAGGGGATGGGGTTCCGTCGGCTGCCCGACCGGGACCGCTCCCACGACCTGGGCCTGATCGCGTTCGGCATGGACCTGCCCCTCGCCCCGCCGGGGCTGGGGGTGCGTCCGGCCGTCCGGGACGACTTCGCGGCGATCGGCGCGCTGGTCACCAAGGTCTACGTGGGCGAGGGCTACGTCGGTGAGGCGGTCATCCCGTTGCTCAACGACGTCGACCGCCAGGCCCGCCACACCGAGCTGCTGGTCGCGGTGGAGGAGGGTCACGTGGTCGGGGTGGTCAGCCTGTGCCGGGCGAACAACCTCTACGCCCGGCTGGCCCGTGTGGACGAGGCGGAGCTCCGGTTGCTCGCGGTGGAGCCGACGGCCCGCGGCCGCGGGGTGGGGGAGTCGTTGGTGCGGGCGGCCGTGGAGCGAGCCGCCGGGATCGGGGCGAGCCGGCTGGTGCTCTCCACCCAGCCACGAATGCACGCGGCGCACCGTTTGTTCGCCCGAATGGGTTTCTGTCGGTACCGGGACCGGGACTGGTACACGTCAATCGGCTTACACATGCTTGCGTTCGCGTATCCGCTGTAGCTGCGACGGTGAACGTGACTGCGGAGGTGACGTGCTCCAGCTCTGCCCGAACGGAGGTCGTGGACCCGACGAGCACCCGGCCGTGCCGTCGACCCCGGACCGGCTGGCCGCCGAGGTGGCGGCGGTGACCTCGCTCGGGGTCACGTCGACCCACCTGCACCCGCGGCTGGCCGGCGGCCCGGAGACGATGGACCCGGACGAGGTGGGGGCGGCGGTGGCCGCGGTGCGCGCGGCCGCCCCGGGCGTGGAGGTGGGGGTGACCACCGGCGCCTGGGTGGAGCCCGACCCCACCCGCCGGGTCGCGCACGTGCTGCGGTGGGGCGCGCTCGGCACCGCACGGCCGGATGTGGCCTCGGTGAACGTGCACGAGGACGGCTGGCTGGAGGTGTTGCAGGCGCTGACCGCCGTCGGGATCGGGGTGGAGCTGGGCGTGTGGTCGCCGGCCGACGCCGCGCGGGCGCGCGCCGCCGGTGTGCCGGACGAGGTCCGGCGGATCCTGGTCGAGGCGCAGCCGGCCGAGCCCGGCCGGGCCGTGGCCGAGGCCGGGCGCATCCTGGCCGAGCTCGGCGAGCCGGCCGTCCCGGTGCTGCTGCACGGCGAGGGCGAGGGCTGCTGGGCGGTGCTGGTGGAGGCGGGCCGGCGCGGGTTGGCCACCCGGATCGGACTGGAGGACACGCTGCAACTGCCGGACGGGCGGGTGGCCACCAGCAACGCCGAGCTGGTCGCCACCGCGCGACGGCTTCTCGGCGGGAACCATCGGGGTGGCGTCGCGGGCACGGCCGAGGCCGAAAGTCGCTGAGCCGGCGCCCCCGGCCCGGCCCGGGGGCGCCGCGCAAAGGCAGGGTCGCTCTCAAACGGCCCGGTGATGCCGACCGTTGGCCCCCGCCCTCCGGGCGGGGCAGTCACCGTGGAGTGACGACCTCGGCGAGGTCAATGTCGAGCGAGAACGGTTCCGTGAGCGTGACGTGGGTGGTGGGGTCGGCCGCCACGTATTCCCCGTTCACCAGATGGGAGGCGACGATGACGGGTTCGCCGGCGATCTGCTCCTCGGTGGGATGTTCGATGCGTTCGCACTGCCTGCTCTGCTCGGCGGGAGCCGGTCAGTCCTCGAGGACGACGGACACTATTCCGGCGAGGTGGGCGAGGCGGGCCACCTCCGCGGCACGGAACATCGGTCCGCCCGGCCGGCCGACCAGCAACACCCGCTCCGGGCTGCCCAGCGGGGTGGCGGCCAGCTCGGTGCCCAGCTCCTGCCAGGTCGGCGGCACCCAGTCCTCGTCGCTGTCCAGGATCGTGGCGCGCTCCAGCGGCAGCCACGGTAGGTGCACCGTCCGGGTCTCCGGCGCGGCCATGCTGCCGGCCAGCCGGTGCAGGCCCTCGCCGTTGCGACTGATCACCACCGCCCAGCCGGAGCGGATGATCTTCGGTACGCCCTCGGTGAACACCTCCAGGCCCTTCTCCGGTGCCGCCGCCACCTCCTCGACCAGCTCGAGCTCGCGGTGGGTGTCCAGCACGCCCGCATACGGGCGCACCGCGTCCACCACGACCCCGTCGATCGACTCGGCCGCGGTGATCAGCACGTCCGGCAGTCGCCCGGACGGCAGCTCGACGACCAGGTCGTCGATGGCCATCCCGGGCGCGCGCTCGACGACATCCAGGCTGAGGATGTCCGCGCCGACCTTTCCCAGCGCGGTGGCCACCGCGCCGAGCATCCCGGGACGGTCCGGGAGCTGCACCCGGATCAGGAAGGACACCGGTGAAACGCCTCCCGAGCCCGTGCGCGGGACCTCGCCGCCCGCGCGTGGAACCGGCGGGCGCTGGGCAGGCAGCGCCCGCTGCCGGTGGGGATTCTCGCAGACCCGCCCCGCCGGCCGACCGCCAGTCCGTATTGCGAGACTGTTTGGTTCTGGTTAATCGGGTCCGGAGCGGCCGTAGCCGTGGAAGGCGGTTCCGGCCACCCCGGCGACGCGCCATAGACTCGCCTGGTCAGGTAGACGCCAGACGTGACCAGGGGGTCATCGCCGCAGTGCCCGCCATCTCCCGCGACGAGGTCGCCCACCTCGCCAGGCTAGCCAGGTTGGCCGTCACCGCCGAAGAGCTCGACGTCTTCGCCGGTCAGCTCGACGACATCCTGCAGGCCGTGGCCCGGGTGGGCGAGGTCGCCGCCGACGACATCCCGCCGACCTCGCACGCCGTCCCGCTGACCAACGTGTTCCGCGAGGACGTGGTCCGGCCGGGGCTGAGCCAGCAGCAGGCGCTCTCCGGGGCGCCGCGTGCCGAGGACGGCCGGTTCCGCGTGCCGCGCATCCTGGGGGAGGAGTGATGGCCGATCTGACCAGGCTCACCGCGGCCGAGCTGGCCGGGCGGATACACGCGCGCGAGGTCAGCGCGGTCGAGGTGGCGCAGGCCCACCTGGACCGCATCGCCGCGGTCGACCCCGCCGTGCACGCCTTCCTGCACGTCGACGCCGAGGGCGCGCTGGCCGCGGCCCGTGCGGTGGACGAGACGCTGGCCGCCGGCCGGCCGCCGGCCTCCCCGCTGGCCGGGGTCCCGCTCGCGCTCAAGGACGTGTTCACCACCGAGGGCGTGCCCACCACCTGCGGCTCCAAGATCCTCGATGGCTGGCTGCCGCCCTACGACGCCACGGTGACCCGCCGGCTGAAGCAGGCCGGCATCGTCGTCCTGGGCAAGACCAACATGGACGAGTTCGCCATGGGCTCGTCCACCGAGAACTCCGCCTACGGCCCGACCCGCAACCCGTGGAACCCGGAGCGGATCCCGGGCGGCTCCGGCGGTGGGTCCGCCGCCGCGCTGGCCGCCTTCCAGGCGCCGCTGGCGATCGGCACCGACACCGGCGGGTCGATCCGCCAGCCGGGCGCCGTGACCGGCACGGTCGGGGTCAAGCCCACCTACGGCGGGGTCTCCCGCTACGGCCTGGTCGCCTTCTCGTCCTCGCTGGACCAGGGCGGGCCGTGCGCCCGGACCGTGCTCGACGCCGCGTTGCTGCACGAGGTCATCGGCGGGCACGACCCGCTGGACTCCACCTCGATCGACGCGCCGGTGCCGCCGGTGGTCGCCGCCGCCCGCCAGGGTGCGGCCGGTGACCTGAGCGGCGTGCGGGTCGGCGTGGTCACCGAGCTGGACGGCGAGGGCTACCAGCCCGGCGTGCTGAGCGCCTTCCACGCCGCGGTCGAGCAGCTGCGCGCGCTGGGTGCGGAGGTCGTCAAGGTCTCCTGCCCGCACTTCGACTACGGGCTGTCGGCCTACTACCTGATCGCGCCGAGCGAGTGCTCGTCGAACCTGGCCCGGTTCGACGCGATGCGCTACGGCCTGCGGGAGGGTGACGACGGCACGCACAGCGCCGAGGAGGTCATGACGCTGACCCGGGAGGCCGGCTTCGGCCCGGAGGTCAAGCGCCGGATCATGCTCGGCACCTACGCGTTGTCCGCGGGCTACTACGACGCCTACTACGGGCAGGCCCAGAAGGTTCGCACCCTGATCGCCCGCGACTTCGCCGCCGCGTACGAGAAGGTCGACGTGCTGGTCTCGCCGACGACGCCGACGACCGCGTTCCGCATCGGCGAGAAGGTGGACGACCCGTTGGCGATGTACCGGTCCGACCTGTGCACGATCCCGGCCAACCTGGCCGGGAACGCCGCCATGAGCGTGCCGTGCGGGCTGGCCGAGGAGGACGGCCTGCCGGTCGGCCTGCAGATCATGGCCCCGACCATGCAGGACCACCGGATGTACCGGGTCGCGGCGGCCTACGAGGTGGCGCGGGACGCCGCCGAGGGTGGACCGCTGATCCACCGGGTGCCGGAGCTGCCGGCCACCGTGGGCCGGGGTGTCGAGGAGGTGGCGCGATGAAGAAGGTGAGTTCGGTGCTGGCGCTGGTGGCATCGGTGGCCGGGCTGGCCGGCGTCCTCCGCGAGCTGCGGTCGGCGCGGACCAGGTCGGACAGGCTGATGCAGGCCAACGCGTTGGCCAACCTGCTCGTCGTGATCACCGGTGCCGCGCTGGCCGTGCGCGGCCTGCGGAAGGACTCGGACCAGTGACCGCCACCGCCGAGCTGATGGACTTCGCCGACGTCGTCGAGCGCTTCGACCCGGTGCTCGGCCTGGAGGTCCACGTCGAGCTGTCCACGGCCACGAAGATGTTCTGCGGCTGCGCCAACGCCTTCGGCGCCGAGCCCAACACCCAGGTGTGCCCGACGTGCCTGGGCCTGCCCGGCTCGCTTCCGGTGGTCAACGGCACCGCCGTGGAGTCGGCCATCCGGATCGGGCTCGCGCTCAACTGCGAGATCGCGCAGTGGTGCCGGTTCGCCCGGAAGAACTACTTCTACCCGGACATGCCGAAGAACTTCCAGACCTCGCAGTACGACGAGCCGATCGCCGTCAACGGGCACCTGGACGTCGTGCTCGAGGACGGTGCGGTGTTCCGGGTGGGCATCGAGCGTGCCCACATGGAGGAGGACACCGGCAAGTCGCTGCACGTGGGTGGGGCGACCGGGCGGATCCGCGGCGCCGAGCACTCGCTGCTGGACTACAACCGGGCGGGCGTGCCGCTGATCGAGATCGTCACCAAGCCGATCGTCGGTGCCGGGGAGCGCGCCCCGGAGGTGGCGCGGGCGTACGTGACCGCGCTACGGGACCTGCTGCGTGCCCTGCGCGTCTCGGACGTGCGGATGGACCAGGGTTCGCTGCGGTGCGACGCCAACGTCTCGCTGATGCCCACGGGCAGCACGGAGTTCGGCACGCGCACCGAGACCAAGAACGTGAACTCGCTGCGTTCGGTGGAGCGCGCGGTGCGGTACGAGATGTGCCGGCAGGCCGCGGTGCTCGCCGCGGGCGAGAAGATCGTGCAGGAGACCCGGCATTTCGACGAGGCTACCGGCAGCACATCCCCGGGGCGGCGCAAGGAGACCGCCGAGGACTACCGGTACTTCCCGGAGCCGGACCTGGTGCCCATCGCACCGTCGCGGGAGTGGGTCGAGCAGCTGCGCACGACGCTGCCCGAGCTGCCGTGGGAGCGGCGCAAGCGGGCCCAGGAGCAGTGGGGCCTGTCCGACGCCGAGCTGCGGGACCTGGTCAACGCCGGGGCGCTGGAGCTGGTGGCCGAGACCGTGGAGGCCGGTGCCGCGCCGGGGGAGGCCCGGTCGTGGTGGGTGTCCTACCTGGCGCAGCAGGCGAACACGCGGGGCGTGGAACTGGCGGACCTGCCGATCACGCCGGAGCAGGTGGCGCGGGTGGTCACCCTGGTGGCCGAGGGGACGCTGACGAACAAGTTGGCACGTCAGGTGGTCGACGGCGTGCTCGACGGCGAGGGCGGGCCGGACGAGGTGGTGGAGAAGCGCGGCCTGAAGGTGGTCTCGGACGACTCGGCGCTGCTCGCCGCGGTGGACGAGGCCCTGGCCGCGAACCCGGACGTGGCGGAGAAGATCCGTGGCGGGAAGGTGGCCGCGGCCGGTGCCATCGTCGGTGCGGTCATGAAGGCGACGAAGGGACAGGCGGACGCGAAGCGGGTCCGCGAACTGATCCTCGAACGCTGCGCCCAGTGAGCCGAATGCGGTAGCGGAGGCATACCCGGCACCCGGTCGCTGCCGGGTATGCCTCAGCACGACCTGGAGGCCCGCGTGGCTGCGTTGGAGACACAGGTCCGCGAGCTGGCCGAGCGCGTCACAGTGAGCAGGATGCGGCGGCCGCCCGCGTGCTGGCAGACGGAGCCGACCGGGACGTCACCGAATTTCGCCAAGAGATTCGTGACTTCCGGCAGGCCACCACGGCCAGCTTCAACGCGATGCGCGACGACCTGACCGACCTCCGGCAGCAGATGAATAGCGGGTTCACCGAGCTGCGTGGCAAACTCGACGCGACAGCGGCCAGGATTGATCAGATTACCGGCCTTCTCAACACGTTCATCCCTCAGCAGGGCGGTCAGCAGTCCGGCTCGTAGTCCGCGCCGGTGCTGTCCTCAGCTACCGCTGCGGTGCCCTGGGTAACCACCAGAGCCGAGAGGACGATGGGCCGACCGAGCCGTTGGCCGAGGACGTTCCGCTGACCCGGTACTTCCCCACCCCGGCCGACCAAGCCACCCGGTTGGAGGCGGCGGGTTTCCGGGTTCGACTGCTCCAGTACGTGGATCGCCCCACCCCGCTGGCCAACTGCGCGGCCGGCGCCGCGGACTGGTGGCGAATGATGGGGCCGTCCGTGTTGTCCGCCTACCCCCGGGACCGCGTCGACGAACTGCTGGCCGAGGTCAACAACGTTCTGCGGGAGACCTGGTCGGTTCGGACAAGGTCTGGACAGCGGACTATGTGCGGCTTCGCTTCGTAGCCGAGGTGATCTGAGCGGGCGTGGCGCGTCGGCTGTTCCTGGCTGCGCGGTCACTGCTCGAAGGTCTTGCGGGTTGTCGTGAAACCGGGCTGTACGCCGACGCCTTGCGATACTTTGGGCGGCAGCCGAGGGGAGGTACCCACCCGTGAACAACGACGTTCAGCAGTGGTCGACGCGTGTGCGCTTTCCCGGGATCAGCCCGCGCGCGTACGAACATCCCGCCGACCGGGGCGCAATGGCGACGTTGCGGGCCGTTCCCGGGGCGACCGAGGTGCTCAAGGCGGTGTCCGGCCTGTTCACCGAGCGCGGTGAACGGCTCATGGCACTGGCCTCCAGTATCCGGGTCGGCCCGAAGCAGTACCCGCGAATCGACATTCTGCGCAACGAGTGCGCCGAGTTACTCGACCTACCGCAGGTACCGAAGCTTTACGTCATGCGCAGCCCGGACGCGACCGCCTACACCATCGGCATCGACGAGCCGTTCGTCGTGCTGAGCACGGGCCTGGTCGAGGCGCTCGACACCGAGAGCCTGCGGTTCGTCATCGGGCACGAGATGGGCCACGTGCTCTCCGGTCACGCCGTGCTGCGCACGATCCTTTTGCGGCTGGTCTCGCTGCAGCAGACCGTGGCCTGGGTGCCGCTCGGCGCGCTCGGCCTGCGCGCCGTCATCGCCGCGCTGCGGGAATGGTTCCGCAAGGCGGAGCTGACCTGTGACCGGGCCGGCCTGCTCACCGTCCAGGACCCCTCGGCGGCGCTGCGCGCGCATCTGTACATGGCCGGCGGCACGGACGCCTCCGAGATCGACATCCCCTCCTTCCTCCAGCAGGCGAAGGAGTACGAGGAAGTCGACGACATCCGCGACAGCATCCTCAAGCTGATGACTGTCGAGAACATGAACCACCCGTTCGCCGTCGTCCGCGCCGCGCAACTCCAGCGGTGGGCGGCATCGGAGGAGTACCGGGCGATCCTGGCCGGCAACTACCAGCGCCGGGAGGACGACAACCCCGCGGAGTCGTTGACCGACGACATCGGCTCGGCGGCCAAGTCCTACAGCGACTCGGTGAACAACTCCACCGACCCGTTGCTCAAGATGTTCAGCGACATCGGGAGTGCCGTGTCCGACGCTGCCGGCAAGGTGTGGAGCAAGGTTCGCCCCAACGCGAGCGACAGCGGCCAGTAACCGGCCGACACCGCCGAGCGGAAGGTCTCCCGCGCGACAGGAACCCCTTCCGCCATATTGCAGCGGGTACCTCCCCTGTGATCGGCGAACGGGCGGCGGCGACTCCTGTCGCGCCACCGGGCGAGCAGGGAGAGTGCCTTGTCCCTGGGGGCTGCGGGGCCCGGTGGGCGGCGATCAGCGGTCGGTATCCGACGCCACCCGGTGGGTGGTGCGCGGTGGGGGAACCACGTGTCAGCCGGAAAAATCCCGTTGCTGGCGTCCTGCGAGCTATGTCGTAATTGACTGGTAAGAATAGAAAGTCTGATTAATTCTGGTTCAGAAAGATCTCTTTCGGGACGGGGTACTGATACGAGGAATCTATGAAAGAAGCCCGGGTCTGGCGCGACCCGTCCGTGCCGTGGATTCTCATCCGGGTGGCAGTGCGTGGTGTCATCGGTTGTTCGCGGCTAAGGTGCAGCGTGCACGGGACACGGTCGGGGTGCCACGGGCGCCGTCCCGAAATGGTGGCCGGTGTTTCAGATCCGTTTCGTCATTTGATCACCAGAACCGCCATGACCACGCCGCGGGGGAGCCGTCGTGAGACTGTCGACCATCCGTCATAGCCGAAGCGAGAAGAGCCCGGTGGACACGATGCTGCCGGTCGGTCAACTGCTCACCCTCGGCCTGCAGCACGTGCTGGCCATGTACGCGGGTGCCGTCGCGGTCCCCTTGATCATCGGTTCCGCCCTCGGCCTCTCCCAGGCCGACATCGGCTACCTGGTGAACGCCGACCTCCTGATATGTGGGGTCGCAACGTTGATCCAGTGTCTCGGTGTGTGGCGGTTCGGTGTCCGGATGCCACTGATGCAGGGCTGCTCGTTCGCCGCCCTGACACCGATGGTCCTGATCGGGACCAAGGGGGGTGGCCTGCCCGCGATCTATGGTGCGGTCATCGCGTCGGGCCTGCTGGTGACGTTGCTCGCCCCGTACTTCAGTCGTCTCGTGCGACTCTTCCCGCCGCTGGTCGTGGGGACCATTGCCGTGCTCATCGGTGTCTCGCTGCTTCCGGTCGCCGTCAACTGGGCGGCCGGCGGGTCGGGTGCGGCAGACTTCGGTGCCCCACGCCATCTGGCGCTGGCGCTCGGAGTACTCGCACTCGTGCTCGCCGCGGGCCGCTACCTTCCCGGCTTCTTCGGGAAGAACGCGGTACTGCTGGGAATAGTCCTTGGCACCCTGGTCGCGATCCCGTTGGGCTTCACGAGCTTCTCCTCGGTGCGTGACGCACCACTCATCGGGATCAGTACCCCGTTTCACTTCGGACTGCCAACCTTCTCCCCGGCCGCAATCGTGTCGCTGGTCGTGGTCATGCTCGTGGTGATGACCGAGACCAGCGGCAGCATCCTGACGATCGGGGAAATGGTGGGTAAGCCGGTCGACCGTCGCGTCCTGGCGGACGGCCTGCGCGCCGACGGGTTGTCCACGCTGCTCGGTGGAGTGTTCAACACCTTTCCGTACACCGCCTACGGCCAGAACATCGGCCTACTCGGATTGACCGGGGTACGCAGCCGATACGTGGTTGCGACAGGCGGAGCCATCCTGGTGGTCCTCGGCCTGACACCCGTGCTCGGCCAGATCGTAGCGGCGATCCCACCTGCCGTGCTCGGCGGTGCCGGCCTCGTCATGTTCGGTAGCGTCGCCGCCGGAGGCATCCGCACGTTGTCGCGGGTGTCGTTCACGGGCAACGCCAATCTGCTCGTCGTTGCGGTCGCACTGGGAGTCGGCCTGGCGCCCATCGGTGCACCACACATCTACGATCAGTTTCCGGCGTGGTTCCAGAACGTCATGCAGTCCGGGATCAGCGCCGGTTCCCTGACGGCGGTCCTGCTGAACCTGCTCTTCAACCGTTTCCGTGTGGCGGCCGATGAGCCGGCACCACCCGCCATGGCGCAGGCCGAAGGCAGTGCGACGTGAGGACAGTCATCGAGGGCGCTGCCGTGGTCACCATGGACGGGCGGGGGAGCGAGTACCCGAACGGGCACGTGGTCGTGGACCATAACCGAATCACCGCCGTCGGCGCTGGCCACGCAACACCGGGAGCGGAACCCGGGGTGGTGGTGGACGGGGAAGGTTGCTTGGTCACCCCGGGACTGGTCAACACGCATCACCACCTCTTCCAAGGAGCTACCCGCGGTTACGCGTCGGACAACGCCCTGTTCGACTGGTTGACCGCGCTGTACCCGATGTGGACGGCTCTGGACGAGGACGTGGTGCACGCCGCGGCCATGGTGGGCCTGGCATGGCTGGCACGCTCGGGATGCACCACCGTCGCCGACCACCACTACCTGTTCCCACGGTGCGGTGGGGACATGCTCGGCGCGGTGGTGAACGCCGCACAGCAGGTGGGGATGCGGTTGCACCTCGTGCGCGGGTCGATGGACCGAGGACGGTCGAGGGGTGGACTGCCGCCGGACGAGCTCGTGGAGGACACCGAGACCGCACTGATCGCGAGCGAGTCCGCGATCACCAGGTACCACGATCCCGCGCCGGACGCGCTGGTGCGGGTCGCTCTCGGTCCGTGCTCGCTGGCCACCGCCAGCGCGGACCTGCTGGGCCGGGCGGCGGACCTGGCGCGTCGGAACGGCGTCCAGCTGCACAGCCATCTCGGCGAAACATGGGACGAACGAGAACGGTGCCGCACGGAGTTCGGCCGGACCCCCACCGAACGGTTCGCCGATCTCGGCCTGCTGGGCGGAGATGTCTGGCTGGCACACGGGATCCACCTGTCTCGCACCGATATCGAGCAGTTGGCCGCGAGTGGAACCGGCATCGCTCACTGTCCGAGTTCCAACGCCAGGCTCGGTTCCGGCATCGCCCCGGTACGGGCACTTCTGGACGCCGGTGTCGCCGTTGGGTTGGGTGTGGACGGCGCGGCGTGCAACGAAGCGGCTCGGCTGGGCAACGAGCCCCGGATGGCGCTCTATCTCGCCCGGCTGCGCGACGGGGTGGGTGCCCTCGGTGTCCGCGAGGCGCTGTGGCTGGCGACGATGGGTGGGGCACGGTGCCTTGGCCGATCCGACGAGATCGGCTCGCTGGAGCCGGGCAAGCTCGCCGATCTGGCCCTGTGGCGGGTGGACGGCATCGACCACGCCGGAATCGCGGACCCCGTTGCCGCACTGGTACTGGGCGAGCTGCCCCCGTTGGAGCTGCTGCTCGTTGGCGGACGCCCGCTGGCGCGCTCGGGTCAGCTCGTGACGGTGGAGGAAACGGAGATCGCCCGCAATCTGGCGGCCGCGAGTCACCGTGTGGCGAACCGATGACGGCCCAACATCCCCCGGCAGGCCGGCTGTCCCAGTAGGGGAAATGGTAGCCGATCTTCTTGAGCGCCTCGCGCGCGGACGCCTGCGCCTCGGGAGAGCCTTCCTCGACGCTATTCTCGAGCGTGAGCCGCACGCTGGAGAAGTTCTGTCGTCAGTGACCGGTGAGAAGTGGAGCAGACTGATCACGGCTGACCAAGGAGAAGATCTTCCGAGACCGGGGCGGTGATGGTTTCGGAGGGGGCCCCGGCCGCAATCCGGCCTGTGGCCCTGGTTCGTTATGACGATCGGTCCGCTTGGATGATGACGTTGATCTGAACCTGAACCGTTCGTTCGAGGCGTGCGCCCGCCACGTCCGGCAGGCCACTTTCCCGCAGTCCCTCGCGTACGGCGGCACCGACCGTTTCGGGCAACTGTTGGATGACATCCTCGGGTAGTCCGCCACTGGCCTGCCGGGCGGCCATGACACTCAGTTCTGCCTCGTTGGCACACTCCCGGACAGTCGACGGATCGGAGCCCTCGCCAAAGGCCCTCGGCACCAGCTTGCGGATCCACCGCTTCACCGCGGTAGCTGTCGCGGCCAACACGACCTCGGTCCCGGTCTTGGCGGACTCCTTGACACCCTCGGTGATTCCGGCCGCGGCCGCCACGAGTAGCAGGTACCCGATGCTTACCGCAACGGTGGCCGGATCGAACCGCTTCTGTTCCGGGGGCTGCAGATACGTGAAATCCGAACCCAGCGCGTCCGCCAGCTCCAGCGCCGCGTCGTTGACGTCGAGGTCGGTACTCACGCGCCCTCCTCCGCGTTCGGCCACGGCATCTTGCCCAGCAGCAGATCGCGCACCGCCCTCGGTCGGTGTAGCCCCAGCTCGCCCTCGCGTACGATCAGGTTGACCGTCAAGGTGTCACCACGCTGTTGCGCCTCGCGGATCTGCCGCCGTTCTTCCCGAAGACGTACGTCGCCGAGATCGGCCCACTGGTGGACGAGCCCATCCTGCAGGCGCACGAACAGCTCCTCGGCGGTGGCCTGGACCGCCAGTTCCGCGCTCGACCCCTCGTCCGCGGCGGCACTGGCCAGCAACAAGGCCGCCAAGGCATAGGGTGCGGCGGCGAACAGCAGCTCGCCGAAGGCGTCGCGATCAGGCGGGCCGTCCAGCGCGGTATCGCGTCTGCGTTCTGCCTCCCGGAGCAGGTCTTCGGCGGCACGGAAGACAACTTCCGCATGGCCTTCGCGCAGCGCCTTGCCGCACAGGCCGTAGATGGCCTGCCCCGGGCTCACGCCGAGTTCCAGCATTCCGAACGAGAAGAACCGGGTGAACTCGACGCGCTGCGCCTGTCCCGCGGCGGCGATGGCCGATGGCAGCCGCGCGACGACGAGTAGGGCGGCCGCAGCCGTGCTGCCGAGGCGGCCCTCGTCCCGTCGTCCGTTGGCTTCTCCCTCCAGTCCCTCGGCTGCTGAGAGCGGTACTCCCTCGGGAGACAACAACGCGGTTCTGCGGAATTGGTCGCTCAGTTCCCGCAGCTCCGGATGCGGTTCGTCCAGCACACAGTGGTCGATCGCGTGGGCGGCATTGGCCACGAACCGCCCGCGGCGCAGCGCCACGGGGTGCGGCGGCGGGCCTCCGGTGGCCTCGATCGCCTCAGCCTCGAGGAGCTGTTCGGCGAGGTGACGGTTGAGGCTGAGGAAGCGGTCACGTGCGGGCGTCCTACCCAACCTCACGCGTAGTGTCCGAACCCGGCCTGGCGGTCGGTAGCTGTCGTCGTGATGTCGGCCGGCGCCGTGTTCGTCGAGACAGATGTAGTGCTTCTTGGCGCCGGGACCCAGACCCTTGGTGATCATTCGGACGGTCACGTCCCGGTCGGGAAGGCCGGCAGCCTCCCACGCCTCCCGCACGAGAATGTTCTGCTCCAGGAACTGTGGCTCGGCACCGAGCAACGCCCTACCCAGTAGCACCGCCTCAGCCAGCGCCGCTTGTCCCCGGGGTAGCGGGACCTCTGCCAGACCCATGCCGCCCCCCTGGTGCCCGGTAACCCATCGGCCACAGTAGTGACGTGGGCCACATCCTAGCCGCCAGATCGGGCTTGTGGGGACAAATCGTCGGATTTGTGTGGGGACGGGGGCCAGGATGTCAACGCCGCCGCAAAAAACGACCAGCTCTCGTAATTTGGCACCGGCCGCGGTGGCCCGGCCGATCAGTCCTTGCCACCGCCATTGGGCTTGCGGATGAGCATGAGGACCCGGTCGTCACTGGATACCGTCTTGCCACCGGTCTTGTTGATCGTGCCGGTGAAGGCGTGCGTGCCCTGGGGCGCGAGGTCCAGTGGCGACAGCTGCCCGTAGGTGTCCTGCTCGGCACGCTGCGGCTGCCCACTGACCGAACCGTCGGGGTTGAGCGCGACATTCACCACCGCCGCGTCCCGTTCCAGCGCGATCATCACGCCGTCCTGCCAGGCCGCGCACCCGGCCACCCCGGGCTTGTCCGGCCAGTTCCACGCACCCGCGCCCAACGCTCCCGGACGGACCTTGTAGAGCAGGTCACGATCGGACGCCTGGTCGGTCACCCACGTCGCCTTGCCGTCCCGGGTCGTGCACAGCCCACCGGGTGAGTGCAGGCCGCTGGCCAACACCGGCGAGTCCGCGCTCGGGTTGCCGGCGGCCGGCTTGCCCGTCGCGTCGATGCGGAGCACCTTGCCGGCCAACGACCCGGGGTCGGCTGCGGCCCCGGGGTTGCCGGCATCACCGGTGGCCACCAGCAACGCACCCTGCCGGTCACTGGCCAGCGCGCCACGATTCCCGTTGCCGCCCCTGGGGATTCCGGTGAGGATGGGCTTGGCCTTGTCCCCGGGCGCGAAGCGCACCACCCGGTTGTCCTCGGCCGTCGTCACGTAGGCGTAGACCAGCTGGTCCTCGGCGTAGCTGGGGGACAGGGCCAGGCCCGTGACCCCACCGCCGCCCGCGGTGTCCACAGTGAGGCGGGCGATCTCCACGGGCTCCCGACCCTTGGTGACCCGCAACACCCGACCGTCCCGCTCGGCGGCGAACGCGCTCTCGCCGTCCGGCAGCGACACCACCGCCGAGATCGGGGACAGGCAGGTGGCGATCACCGCGGGGTCGTGGTCCCGGCAGCCGTCCGGCGGGGGGATCGAGGCCGTGGCCTGGTCCTGGCGGCCGGACCCGGAGCGGTCGTCGGACTCCCACGGCAGCCGCGGCTCCGGCCCGGCCTGCGGCGTCAGCGACGGTCGCTCGCGCCAGTCCGCGGCGGGTCGGGAGTCGGGGAACTGGGCGCAACCGGCCAGCAGCACCGTCACGGCACCGGCCAGCAGGGCGAACCGCCCCACCGGTCGAGCCCGCGTCCAGCCACGTCCCCCACCTGCCACGCAGACCACGGTAGGGGTTACCCCGTGAACCCCGGGTGAGCGGCCCCGGCCCACGACGCGGCGAGCGCTGTCCCCGGATCGGTGCGCCCGCGTCGGACGTGCCTGCTCACCGCAACAACCGTCATCGCTCGACCAGGTGAAGATGGTCGGACGGCCACCCCGCGCGCGGGTGGCCAGGCCCCGACCACCGCGAGCGAGGAGCCCTCACGCCCTGGCCAGCTCGTCCCGGGCCGCGGCGAACGCCCGGACGGCGCGCTCCACGTCCTCGGTGGAATGCGCCGCCGACAGCTGCACCCGGATCCGGGCCAGCCCCTTGGGCACCACCGGGTAGGAGAACGCGATCACGTAGATGCCCTTGGCGAGCAGCAGGTCCGCCATCCGACCGGCCTCGGCCGCGTCACCGATCATCACCGGGGTGATCGGGTGGTCGCCGGGCAGGACGTCGAAACCCTGCTCAGCCATCCGGCGCCGGAACAACGCGGTGTTCTCCCGCAGCCGGGCCCGCTGTGTGTCCGAAGTGGACAGTAGGTCGAGCACCTTCAGCGACGCCGCGACGATCGACGGCGCCAGCGAGTTGGAGAACAGGTACGGCCGCGAGCGCTGCCGCAACATCTCCACGATTTCCCCGCGCCCACTTGCGTAACCGCCGCTGGCACCACCCAGCGCCTTGCCGAGTGTGCCGGTGACGATGTCGACCTTGTCCGTCACCCCGAACAGCTCCGGCGTTCCGGCGCCGTTGTGGCCCATGAAGCCCACGGCGTGCGAGTCGTCCACCATCACCAGCGCGTCGTACCGCTCGGCCAGCGCGCAGATCTCGTCCAGCGGAGCGAGGTAGCCGTCCATGGAGAACACGCCGTCGGTGACGACCAGCCGGTACCGGGCGTTCGCGGCCTCCTTGAGGCAACGCTCGAGGTCGGCCATGTCCCGGTTCTTGTACCGGTATCGGGTCGCCTTGCACAGCCGGATGCCGTCGATGATGCTGGCGTGGTTCAGCTCGTCGGAGATCACGGCGTCCACATCGGACAGTAGCGTCTCGAACACGCCGCCGTTGGCGTCGAAGCACGAGCTGTAGAGGATCGTGTCCTCGGTACCCAGGAAGCGGCTGAGCCCCGCCTCGAGTTCCTTGTGCGGCGCCTGGGTGCCGCAGATGAAGCGCACCGACGCCATACCGAAGCCCCACTCGTCCAGCGATGCCTTGGCGGCGGCGATGACCTCGGGGTGGTCGGCCAGCCCGAGGTAGTTGTTGGCGCAGAAGTTCAGCACCTCGTCGCCGCCCACCCGGATCGCGGCCGCCTGGGGGCTGCTGATGACCCGCTCGCCCTTGTACAGCCCCGCGGCACGGATCTCGTCGAGGGCGGTGCGCAGGTCCTCGCGCATCCTGTCGAACACGTCGGCGTTCTCCTTACTCGGTGGGCTCTAGCTGGTGGGCTGGTCGGCGGGCAGGGTGGGCCGTGTCCAGTCGATCACGACCTTGCCGCAGCGCCCGGAGCGGGCCGCGGCGAACGCCTCGGCGTGCTGCTCGAAGCCGAACCGGTTGGTGATCACCGGGCTGATGTCCAGCCCACTCTGCAGCATCACCGACATCGCGTACCAGGTCTCGTACATCTCCCGGCCGTAGATGCCCTTGATCGTCAGCATGTGCGTGACCACCCGGGCCATGTCGATCGGGATGTCCTCGGTGGGCAGGCCGAGCACGGCGATGCGGCCGCCGTGCGTCATGTTGGCGATCATGTCGCGCAGCGCCTCGGGACGGCCGGACATCTCCAGGCCGATGTCGAAGCCCTCCTTCATGTCCAGCTCGCGCTGCGCCCGCCCGATCGGCACGGCACGCACGTCCAGCGCCAGGCTCACCCCGATCTTGCGCGCCAGTTCGAGGCGGTAGTCGCTGACGTCGGTGATGACCACGTGCCGGGCGCCGGCGTGCCGGGCCACCGCGGCGGCCATCAGCCCGATCGGGCCGGCACCGGTGATCAGCACGTCCTCGCCGAGCACGGGGAACGCGAGCGCGGTGTGCACCGCGTTGCCGAACGGGTCGAAGATCGCCGCCACGTCCAGGTCGACCGGCTGCCGGTGCACCCAGACGTTCGATTCGGGCAGCACCACCATCTCGGCGAACGCGCCGTCGGTGTGCACGCCGAGCCCGAGGGTGCGCACGCACAGGTGCCGGCGGCCGGCCATGCAGTTCCGGCAGCTCCCGCACACCAGGTGCCCCTCGCCGCTGACCAGGTCGCCCGGCTCGGCCCTGGTCACCGCCGGGCCGACCGCGACCACCTCGCCGACGAACTCGTGGCCGAGCACCAACGGGGGTCGCACCGTCCCGGCGGCCCAGTCGTCCCAGCTCGCGATGTGCAGATCGGTGCCGCAGATCCCGGTGCGCAGCACCTTGATCAGCACGTCCCGGTCGCCCGGACGAGGGGCCGGGACCTCGGTCAGCTCGAGGCCCGGGCCGGCGGCGGTCTTGACAAGCGCCTTCACACTCTCACTGTCGGCAGGGCCGGGTGTGAAGTCCATCGAGGTTTTCTCGCATGGTGGTTTAGCGCACCTGAACAGGGGCGTGGGGTCCTGGCTGGCCCCACCCGGACCAGTGGTGGGGTCCGATCGCCGTCCGACCGGGCTGTCACCGGCCGGCGTGGCCAGGAGAAATGCTCGTGGGACCATGGATCGGTGATCGACCCCCGCCGGCTGCGCGTGCTGCGGGCCCTGGCCGACCACGGGACCGTCACCGCCGCCGCCAGGGCCCTCTACCTGACGCCATCCGCCGTGTCCCAGCAGCTCACCGCCCTGGAGTCGGAGGTGGGGCAGCCGCTGCTGGAGCGGCGGGGACGGGCGGTGCGGCTGACCGCGGCCGGCGAGATCCTGGCCTCGCACGCCAGCGCCGTGCTCGCCCAGCTGGAACGGGCCGAAGCCGATCTCGCCGCGTGCGCGAGCGGTGCCGTCGGCCGGGTCACCGTGGCCTCGTTCGCCACCGCCATCACCATGGTCGTCGCCCCGGCGATCGCCGCGCTGCGCGAGCGCGCCCCCAAGGTGGAGGTGCTGGTCCGGGACGCCGAGGGGCACGCCAGCCTGCCCCTGCTGCTCGCCGGAGAGGTCGACCTGGCCATCGCCATGGACTATCGGGGCGCGCCGCGCGCCGACGACGAGCGGGTGCTGCGCGCCCCGCTGTACGCCGAGCCGTTCGACGCCGTGCTGCCGGCCGACCACCGGCTCGCGGGCGCGCCCGAGGTCGCCCTGCCCGACCTGGCCGGCGAACCCTGGATCACCCCGTGGCCGGGCAACCCGGTGCAGGACGTGGTGTTGCTGGCCTGCGAGAACGCTGGTTTCGCACCACGGGTGACGCACTCCTCGGACGACTTCCGCGCCATCGCGGCACTCGCCGCGGCCGGGGTGGGCGTGGCTCTCGTGCCCCGCTCGGCGCTGCGCGGGGTCGCGCTGCGGCGGGCGGTCATGCGCCCGGTGGCCGGGCGACCGCCGACGCGGCGGGTCTTCGCCGCGATGCGGCGGGGGAGCGAGCGCCACCCCCTGATCGGGCTGACCCTGGACGCCCTCAAGGACGCGGCCGAGGAACTGCACGCCACCGACCCGAACGGCTCGCCTGATCCGAACGGTTAGAACGGCTAGCGATGGGCTTTGTAGGGTTGGAGCCGTGACGCTCACGGTCCTGGTGCCCTTCGCGCCCGCACAGCCCCTGCTGGAGCAGGTGCCGGGCGTGCGCACGGTGCTCTACACGCCCGGGGCCGCGCCGCCGCCGGAGGCGGACGAGGCCGAGGCGCTCGTCGCCCCGGTCTGGTGGGATGAGAGCGTCCGCGAGCTGATCCCGCGGCTGCCCCGGCTGCGCCTCGTGGTGACCTTCACGTCCGGGGTGGACGCGTGGATCGACGTGTTGCCGGAAGGCGTCGGGATCGCCAACGCGCGCGGCGCGCACGGCGGCGCGACCGCCGAATGGGCGATGGGTGCGTTGCTCGCGGTGTACCGGGAGTTCCCGCGCTTCGTGCAGGCACAGGCCGAAGGTCGGTGGGACCACGTGCAGGCCGACACACTTCAGGACAAGCGGGTGCTCGTCGTGGGCGCTGGTGACATCGCGCAGCGGTTGCGGCGGCAGTTGGTGGCTTTCGACGCCGAGCCCACCCTGGTCGGCCGTACGGCACGGGACGAGGTGCGCGGGACCGACGAGTTGCCCGCGCTTGTTGCCGAGCACGACGCGGTGATCCTTGCGGTGCCGTTGACCGAGGAGACGAATCGTCTCTTCGACGCCGAGCTGCTTGACCGGATGCCCGACGGAGCTGTCTTGGTGAATGCGGCTCGTGGGCCTGTGGTTGACACCGAGGCGCTGTTGGCGGAACTGCGTCGAGGGCGGCTGCGCGCCGCCCTCGACGTCACTGACCCAGAGCCACTTCCGCCGGGCCATCCACTGTGGAGCGCTCCGGGCGTACTCGTCACGCCGCACGTCGGCGGGGACGTGCAGGGCCAGGACATCCGTGCCCTCAAGGTGATCGCGGAACAGCTCGCCGCCTTCGCGGCGGGAAAACGCCCGCCGAACCTCGTCACCCGAAGCTGACCCGTTCCAACCGGAAGTCGAGCAGCTCGGTGTCACCGAGAACCTCGATGCCCGCGATGCCTGGACCAGCCTGCCGGTTTCACGGCGGAGAGGTGTCCGCCGAGCCGGACAGCGTGCTGTTGAGGCTGCAGCCGACAAGCTGGTGGGTTCCGTGCGCCGGAGAGCAGTGGTTGTTCGCGCAAATTATTTGGTCATTGGGGTTACCCGACTGGAGTGCATGGCTCATGGTAGCTATCCGTCCATTGTTGTAGCGGTGTGCTCGGATTGGACGCTGTTCCCGATCCTCGCCCGCTGCTATGGTTTCATTCGCGATTAGCACGGCACGACAAATACCAGGAACGCAACGTGATTATGAGCCCGGCCCGTTGGGGGAGCTGATTGAAAGGTGGACTCCGTGCACCGGGTGCTACGGGCGTCTTTTCCGTCCGGTTTGTCGAGCGCGGGCCGGAAGCACGGAATGATCCGGTACTGCATCGAACGGACGCGCCCGTTCGGTTCAACGAAGTTGCGCCGAACATGGGTGTGCGGCATTGCGTCGGGTCCGAATACTTGCCCGTGTTGGAAAGATGAGATGACGGCGGGAGGGATGCGGATTCATGGTCCCCATTGAAAGATTGTCGAAAGATTGTACGGCTGTTGCCGATTATCGGGGATAGTCACCGGCGCTGCTCTTCGCCTCGAACGTTGCGGCAGGACCGGAAAATGTTCCGGCTTCCGGTGGTACTCGGTGGTCCGGCGGTCCGGCAAGGGTGGTGCCGCGGGCACGGCCAACCGTTGACGCTCCCCGTTCACCTGCATCCGAGTTCACCTTCACCCGAGCGGAAGGTCGGTACCTGCGGGTTCCCGCAGCCCTTCGGCCCGGCGGGTGTGCCCCACTGCCGTCGGGACCATTGTCCTCCCGGGTCGCTGATCCACCCGACGTACCCGATTCCAGGCCCGGTGGAAGAGCGTCGATCCTTCATTGCCGGCACAGCTTTCCCGTGGAGGTAGCCACTCCGGGGGAGGTTGATTGCGCCGACCGGTTGTCAGTAGGCCCGCGACCGGCCGGGCTCGGTCGAATCCTTTCCTTACAAATACCCGTCCTGCCGGAGGCTCTTGCTGTGTACGGCACACGGAGGCCAGCTGTGGTCCAGGTGGGCGCACTGGTCGTCATGCACATCCTGTTCGACACGAAACTGGGAAACCGGTCATGAACCTCGCAATGTCGAATGACGAGCGCGAGAGCTTTCTCGCGGAAACCCGGGTCGGCGTGCTCGGGGTGGTTGATTCCCGCGGCGAGCGCGCGCCACTTCTGGTACCCGTCTGGTACGGCTACCAGCCCGGCGGCGACGTGGTGGTCGAGACCGCACGAGCATCGGTGAAGGCGAAGCTCGTGCTGGCGGCCGGCCGCTTCAGCATTTGCGTCCAGGACGAGTCGCCGCCCTATCGTTACGTCAGCGTCGAAGGACCGGTGGTGGACGTGCAGGATCCGATCGATCCTGCAGCGCGTGCCGCATTGGCCCATCGGTATCTGGATTCGACGACCGCCGCTGACTACCTGGCGGCGAACAAGTACCAGCTGACCGAAGACGTCCTGTTCCGCATGCGTCCGCAGCGGTGGCGGACGGCGGATTTCGCCGCCTTCGCCAAAGAGTTCAGTTAGCCGGTGGCTTGGTGCGACCGCTGACGCCTGCTGCCGTCGGCGGAGCGGCGCCGAGCGGGCATCACAACACAGGAGACGGACCCCGCATGTTGTCCACCCGAGTCGACACCGAGCCCCAGCCCGCAACCATCCGGAACACCGACGTCCCTGCCGATCCTCGCGAACGCGGGGTGCACGAACTGTTCGACGCGCACGCGGTGGCCAGGCCGCGGGCGACCGCCGGTGTGTACCACGGCCGCAGCCTGACCTACGGCGAACTGAAGTCCCGGTCCGACGCCCTCGCCGCGCGCCTGCACCAGGTCGGTGTCCGGTGCGGCGACATGGTCGGGGTGTGCGGTACCCGCGGCCTGGACGCGCTGGTCGCGTTCCTCGGGATCCTCAAGGCGGGCGGTGCCTACGTTCCGCTCGACGACACCATTCCACCGGCACGGCTGCGTGCGATGGCCGAGGACGCCGGTATTCAGGTCGTCGTGACGTTGCCGGGCGCTTCCTGCCGGATTCGTCGGGTACGTACCCGAGTCGACCTCGGTGCGCTGACCGCCGTGCGCGGTGGGTCCTTCCCGTTGCCCGCCACGGGCGGAACGGACTGTGCCTACGTGATGTTCACCTCGGGATCGACCGGCCGGCCCAAGCCAGTGGCGATCCCGCATCGTGGCGTGGTCCGGCTCGCGCTCTCGGACACCGTGACCCAGCGGCCACGGCCGGGGGAGCGGGTCCTGCACGCCTACGGGCTCTCCTCGGACGCCTCGACCATCGAGATCTGGGGTGCCCTCCTCAGCGGTGCCTGCCTGGTGCTGATCGACCGTGCGGACCTGTTGTCCCCACCAGCGTTGGAGGACAGGTTGCGCGCCGAACGCGTCGCGGTGGCATACCTGACCACCGGGGTCTTCCACCACGTGGCGCGGACGCGACCCGAAGCACTGAGAACGCTGCGGTTCGCCTCCGCCGGGGGTGAGGCCATGGACCCGGATCTGACGCGCGCGGTACTGGCCGCCTGTCCGGACACCACGGTGGTCAACTTCTACGGCCCGACCGAGAACACCGTGGTCTCGACCGCACATGTGGTGCGGGAAGTTCCGCGCGACGGCCGTCCCGTCCCGATCGGCCGCCCGATCGACCGGTCCACGTGCTACGTACTCCGTCCCGACGGCGCCTTCGCCGGCCTGGGGGAGGAAGGCGAGTTGGTGGTCGGCGGGGACGGCCTTGCATTGGGTTACCTCGGTGACCCGGCGCTGACCGCGGACCGCTTCGTGGACCACCCGTTCGAACCGGGAGCCCGCCTCTACCGCACCGGTGATCTCGCGGTGTGGCGGGAGGATGGCGAACTGGAGTACCGGGGGAGGGCGGACCGACAGGTCAAGTTGCGCGGTCACCGGATCGAACTGGACGGGATCGAGGCCAGGCTGCGCGCCCACGACTCGGTCGGTGAGGCGGTCGTCGAACTGGACGGGGACACCGTGATCGGCTACGTCACGCCCGCCCGGCCAGGTGAGCTCGTGTCGGTCGACCAGGTGCGGCAGGACCTCGCGGCATGGCTTCCCGCGTCGGCGATACCCGCCCGGTTGGTCGAACTGGCGGGGTTTCCGGTCAACGGCTCCGGCAAGGTCGACCGGCGGAAGCTGCGCACCATGGCCGGCTTCGGATCCGTACCCGCCCGCCCGGACCCGGTTGCCCCGGCGGGTAGGGGAGAACATGCCCTGCAGGCGACACTGGCCGAGGTCTGGCACGTGGTGCTGCGGGTGTTGCCCGCCGGCACCGACAACTTCTTCGACCTCGGTGGCGACTCGCTGTTGGCCGCCGAAGTCGTCACCCGAACCCTGGGCAGGCTCGACATCGATCCGCGGCACGGCAGCGCCCTCGTCCGCAGCCTGCTGCGCCTGCCCACCCTGGCCGGCTTCACCTCGGCCGTCCAAGCCGTGCTGGACACCGACGACAACGGAACCGACGCCACCGGCGTGGACTTCCAGCAAGAGGGCCGACTGGGCTTCGTGGTGCCGGACCGGGAGGGAACCGAGCCACGTTGGGCCGAGCCGAGACACGTCCTGCTCACCGGGGTCACCGGCTTCGTCGGGGCGTTCCTGCTCGACCGGTTGCTGGCCACCACCGGAGCCACCGTGCACTGCCCCGTCCGCGCACGCGACAAGGCGCACGCCACGCGACGTGTCCTGGCCACCCTGGCCCACTACGGACTCCGCCCGGTCGGTGTCGAGAGTCGCCTCGTGTGCTTCCCCGCCGACCTCGCCGCACCCCGGCTCGGCCTGCCCGCCAACGATGCCACCGAGCTCGCCGACTGTCTGGACCTGGTGTTCCATTCCGCGGCCGAGGTCAACTTCATGTATCCGTACCAGTCGCTCCGCGCCTCCAATGTGGATGGCGTGCGGGAGATCGTCCGATTGGTCGCCCGCCGTCGGGTTCCGGTGCACTTCCTGTCCACGATCGCGGTGGTGGCGGGCTTCGGTACCGCGGGTGTACGGCACGTCGGCGAGGATCTCCCGCTGGCGCACGCCGACCGGCTCACCATGGGATACGCCGAAAGCAAATGGGTTGCCGAGCACGTGCTGCAGGAAGCCGCCGACCAGGGAATCCCGGTTGCCGTCTACCGGCCCTACGAGATCACCGGCGACCAGCGGACCGGTGCCTGCAACACCGAGACCGCGATCTGTTCGCTGTTCAGGACCATCGCGGAAATCGGCCTGGCTCCGGACATCCCGTTGCCGATGGACTTCGTCCCCGTGGACTATCTCGCCGACGCCATCGTGCACATCGCCACCCGGCACCCGACCACCCGCCGGACATACCACCTGACCAATCCCCGACCGGCCACCCTGGCCGACATGATCGGACGGATGCGCGTGGCGGGACACCGGATCCACGAGCTTCCCTATCACGACTGGGTGGACGAACTCGTTCGCTACGTCACAGCGAACCCCACCAGTGCGACCGCCCCGTTCGTGTCACTGTGCGTCGACCGCGGGAACAAGGCGGACATCTCCGTCAAGGAAATGTACTTCGAAGGAACCTTCCCCGAGCTGGGCCGCGACAACGTCGAACGCGACCTCGCCGGAAGCGGGCTGCACTGCCCACCCGTCGATGTCGCGCTACTGGACCGTTATCTGGAGTACTTCTTCGCCACCGGCTACATCGAACGGCCCGAGCCGCACCGAGGGTGAACCCCGGCCACGACCACCAGGAGGCACCGCCCCATGCCGGATGAAAGCACGGGAACAAGGGCGGCCGGCCGGGACGGCCGGCGAACGCTGACCGAGATGTACGGGCACGCGTACCTGAAAGCCGAGGAGTCCGGCGGACGCCCGGGGGCGGCTTACCTCATCTACCAACTGCAGAACGGTGTCGCGTTCGCCGAGGACGTCGCGAACTATTTCGCTCCTCCCGAACTGTGGTGGCCCACCGATGTCCTGGCCTGCAAGCAGGTTTCCGGGCGAGTACTCGACATCGGCTGCGGTGCCGGAAGGCACGCGCTGGCCGTGGCGGAGGCGGGACACGAAACAGTTGCGATCGAGCCATCGTCGGTGGCCGTCGCGGTTTCGCGCCGCCGTGGTGTCGATGCGCGGATCGGTGGCCTCGGCCAGTTGCCGGACGACATCGGCACGTTCGACACCTTTCTGCTGGCCGGCGGCGGCCTCCACCTGCTCGGCGTGCTCGACAACGCGCGTGACGCATTGGCGGAGCTCACCAAGATCGCCAATCCTGGCGCCCGGCTCATCGGTACGACCTTACTGCTGGAGGAGGACGAATTCGCCGCTGGTGAGGGGGATCCTGACCCTGGTAGGGCGTTGTACCGGCTGCGGGTCGAGCAGGGCGCCGAGTTCACAGAGTGGAGCGAGTGGGGATACACCGCCGAGGTCCGGCCGGAACGGCTGGCCGAGGTGGTGGCGGGCACGGGCTGGACCATCGCGGAGATCGAGGAGGCCGAGTCCCCGGCCATGCCGGTGTTTCCCGCCCAGACCGGTGCCGGGAAAGCGGGTGAGTCGGTCATCGAGGGCACCGACTCACCGTCCCTGTTTACCACGTACGTCGCCGTGCTCCGGCTGGAAACCCCGTAGCGGCCTACCGCACCGAAAGCAGAGGGCAGCCGCCATGACCACCGAAGACACGCGTGTTGGCGGACAGCCGGCAAACGCCGGCACGTCCCGGCCGGTGACCCGGGACTTCCCCCTCGCCCCACCGGGAACGATGGGACCGCCGCGGGAATATGCCGAGTTGCAGCGTGGCTGCCCGATTGCGCGGGTGCGTACGCCACTGGGTGCCACCGCGTGGTACGTGACGCGGTACGAGGATGTGCGATCGTTGCTCGCGGATCCGCGGCTGATCCGGCCGACCATCAACGTGTGGCCGCCTGCGGAGAGCGCGGACAGCTCCGGGCCCGGTCTTGTCACGATGATGGAGATGGTGGGTCCGCGGCACCGGGCCCTACGTAGAGCGGTGGGGGAGGCGTTCAGCGCCCGCACCGTGCGGAGCCGCGAGGGCCGGATCAGACAACTGGCCGAAAGTATCTTGAACGACTTCGAGAAGGACGGGCCGCCAGCAGATCTGGTGACCGGTTTCGCCGAGTCGTTCCCGTTGCTCGTGATGTGCGAGCTGGTGGGCATCCCATACGAGGAAAGGGACTTTTTCCTGCCGCTTGCGGACGCCGCGCTGGGCGCACTGCTCACCTTGGAGGAGGGACGCCGGGCCACCGACCGGCTGCGGAGCTACATCGCCCAACTAGTTGCGCGCAAGCAAACCGAACCGGCTCGGGATCTGCTCGGCGAACTGCTCCGGCAGCGGGACGACGGTGAGCTGACACAGGACGACCTGATCAGCTTCGGGCTTTCGATGCTCGTCGGCGGCTACCGGACCAGCACGATGTTCATCGCGAACGCCGTGCTGGTGCTGCTGACTCGTATGGAGCATCTTGCTGTCCTGCGCAGTGATCCCGGGCTCCTGCCCAGCGCGGTGGAGGAACTGCTCCGTTTCCTGCCGGTGATGAACGGCTCCGTGGTGCTGCTCGCCAAGGAGGACATTCGGCTGCACGGAACCACGATTCGGGCCGGGGATGCGGTGTTGCCGATCATCCCGGCGGCCAACAGGGACGCCACGGTCTTCCCCGATCCGGACCGCCTCGACCTGCGTCGGGAGCGGAATCCGCATCTGGCCTTCGGGCGGGGTGCGCACAACTGCGTCGGTATCCACCTGGCACGGGTAGAACTGACGGTGGCGCTCGAGGCCCTGCTGGACCGCTTCCCGAACCTGCGCCTTGCCGTTGCCGAACATGAGGTTCCCTGGGAAGACGACTCCCCGAGCAAGTCACCCGTCTCGCTGCCGGTCAGTTGGTGAGCGAAGGTGAGCAAAGACTTTCCACGTGCCCGGAGGTATCGCTGATGCGCGAAGAGCTGGCCGGCGAGCTCGAACCCAGCTCGCAGGATGTTGGTGACGCCATCGAGAAGATCATGGTCCACCTGTTCTCGGCGCAGTTGCTTCGCGCCGGGCTGAAGCTGGGACTACCCGATGCGTTCGGTGACGATCCCGTGGCGCCCGACCAGCTCGCCAGGCGAGTCGGGGCAGATCCTGCCGTACTACACCGGCTGTTGCGGGCACTGGCCAGCATTGGCGTCTTCCAAGCCACTACGGCCGGCCGCTACACCCACAGCCCGCTCTCCAGGATCTTGCAATCTTCCGACGCAGGGCTCCTGCTCGGCCAGGCTGCGACGGTCGATGCCCTGTGGCAGGCGTGGAGCAGCCTCGACACCGCGGTACGGAGCGGGGACGGGCCCTTCCGAGCCCTGCACGGCACCGACTTCTACACCTACCTCAGCGAGTACGACCCGGAACAGTCGGCGACGTTCCACGCCGCGATGAACGAGGCCACCGCCCTGGACAACGACGATGTGGTGGGCGCTCTCGATCTCACTGCGGTTTCCCGGTTGGTGGATGTCGGTGGTGGGCAGGGAGGGTTGCTGCGTGACCTCCTGCGGCACAACCGACACCTGCAGGGCGTGCTGTTCGACACCGAGTCGGTGGTGGGCAATGCCGTTCCCGAGCTGAGCTCGGGGGAACTCGCCGACCGGTGCGAGATCGTGGCCGGTGACGCCCGCGAGACGGTGCCAGCCGGGGCGGAGGCCTATCTACTGCGACTCGTGTTGCACAACTGGGACGACGAGAGCTGCGTGCGGATACTGGCAGCTTGCGCGCGGGCTGCGCGGCCGGGGGCTCGGGTGTTCGTCGTGGAGACGGTGTTGCCCGCAGATCGGCTGCCGTCGGCGACCGAGGCGATGATGGACATGGGCATGTTCGTGACCTTCGGCAGCGGAGAACGCACCGAGGCTGAGTTCGCGAAGCTCTTCGACCGGGCCGGGCTGGCCTACGTCGGCCTGACGCCGACCCCATCCTTCTCCATCCTCGAAGCCCGCGTAGGTAGTGGCGGCTAGGGAGAGGTGATCGCGCGCTTCGCGGGCAGGTTGGAGGACGCGAAGCGGAGGAAGGACGTCCAGGCGGATGGGGTGAAGCGGAGGACCGGGCCATCGGGGTTCTTGGAGTCACGGACAAGGACGAGGTGGCTGCATAACGCCACCTCGACGCAGTCGCTCTGCGCGGCACTACGACTACTCTTCCGCCAGTCCGTGCGAGTGTGCGCCACCTCGACGCAGTTGCTCAGGGCAGAGCTCTTGCTGCTCCTACGGAAGCACGCGACTTCGACACAGTTGGTTTGTGAACTGTAGCTGCTCTTGCACCAGGAGTTCGCTTGCCTCACCTGAGCTCCTTCAACAGCCTTGCGACCAGTGTTCGCGACTCGGCCGCGTCCAGTGCCTGCTCTTCCAAGCTAGTGATGGCGGTGAGGTAGGGCGCCACTTCTGGCTCTTTCTCCAAGAAGTGCTCGCCGGCCTTGGCCTCCAAGAGCACGACTGCTGAAGAGTTACCGTACTCGAAGATCAAGAACGGGCCTTCCACGCCGGTGTGGATCCCGGCAGTAAGGGGGATCACTTGGAGCAGGACGTTGGGTCGATCGGCTGCGTCAAGGAGGTGGCGGAACTGGCGTTCGGCGATGTCCGGTGAAGCCAACAGGCGCCGCAGTACGGCTTCATCGATGACGGCCTGAAGCGATGGAGCCTTGGGCTTCGTGAGGATCGCCTGTCGAGCCATCCTCGCAGCGACACGGGCCTCGATCTCTTCCGGCCGAACAGACGGCCCAGTCGTCCTGAGTACTTGCCTGGCGTACTCGGGAGTTTGCAGTAGGCCGGGAAGCACCGTCGGCTCGAAGTTCCTCAGCCGGGTTGCATCCATCTCCAGCGCGAGCAGTGTGGGAGTTGCCTTGGTGAGTTGGCGCTCGTACGGCTTCCACCATCCCAGCTCATGAGCACGCTCGGCCATGTCGAGCAGTTCGCCGCGCTGGTCGTCCTGCAGCCCGTAGGCGTCCAGTAGGGCGGCGACATCATCGCGCGTGAAGCTCTGCCTGTTGTTCTCGATGCGGCTGACCTTGGCACCTGACATCCCGGCGCGTTCGCCTGCGGCGTCGGTCGTGAGCCCCGTGCTCATACGGAGCCGGCGTAGCTCACTCGCCAGGCGGCGCGCCCGCACACTCGGACCGGGACCACGGGCCATGAGCGCCTCCTCGGGTTCGGGTAGCCGGATGAGATCTTTACCCATCCCGCCCCCAAGCGATCTCTCACCCAATCGTGGATCTTGTCCGACAATGTGATCCAGTCCACTATTTCAGTATCAGGTCACAAATGGGGTTGGGTATGGCTGACGAGGTGGGCGGGATCGAGCGGAGGCTGGTTCCCTTCGAGGACCGGCTGGGCAAGCAGCAACGCTGCTTCGAGGTCTTCGCTATCCCGGAGAACGTCGTGATCGTGGACCAGGACGGCGGGACCCTGCTCATGGCCCGGCAGGATGCCTCCGTCCTGGGTGATGCCCTGAAGCGCTGCGCGATGAGGGCGCTCGTACTGAGCATCCGGGCCCACCGCGACGCCTCCGACGCCGAGCGCGAGTGACGCGAGTCACCTACCCTCGGGGTGTGAGTACGTACGACGAGCCGTCCGAGCCGTCGACGGCACCCAACCCGCCGGCCACGTCGCCGCCCGCCGACACCGCCCGGCACGCCGAGCCCTCGCTCGGCGGGAACGCCGGCGCCGACCTGGGACTGCTGATCCTGCGCCTGGTCCTCGGCGGCGGCTTCATCGCGCACGGCGCGCAGAAGCTCTTCGGCGCCTTCGATGGCCCGGGCATCGACGGCTTCGCCCGGTTCCTGGCCAACCAGGGCTTCCGGCAGACCACGTTCCTGTCCTGGGCCACCGGCCTCACCGAGTTCGTCGGCGGCATCCTGGTCGTGCTCGGCCTGTTCACCCCGCTGGGCGCGGCCGGGATCCTCGGCGTGATGATCAGCAGCACCGTGGTGAAGTGGTCGAGCGGCTATTTCCTGGCCGGCCCGATGACCGGCTTCGAGTTCGACCTCATCCTCGGCGCGGCCGCGGCCGCCCTGGTGCTCGCCGGCCCGGGCCGGGTCGCCGTGGACAACGGGCGGGCATGGTTCCGCCACCCGCTGGGCACCGGCATCCCGCTCCTGCTGGTCGCCGTCGCCGCGGCGGTCCTGGTGCTGATCTTCCTGCGGAACTGACCGGCCCGGAGCCGGCCGGTCACTTCTCGGGGTCGCGCACGGCACCGGTGGCGGCGGAGGTAGCCAGCCGCGCGTAGGCCCGCAGCGCCGCGGTCACCGGCCGCTGCCGGTCGACGGGCTGCCACGGCCGCTCGCTGGCCGCCATCTTCGACCGGCGCTCGGCGAGCACGGCCTCGGGCACCAGCAGCTCCAGCCGCCGCTCCCGGACGTCGATCAGGATCTCGTCGCCGTCCTCCACCAGGCCGATCGTCCCGCCGGCCGCGGCCTCCGGGGAGATGTGCCCGACCGAGATCCCCGACGAGCCGCCGGAGAACCGCCCGTCGGTGATCAACGCGCACACTTTGCCCAGGCCGGCACCCTTGAGGAACGCGGTCGGGTGCAGCATCTCCTGCATCCCCGGCCCACCGGACGGCCCCTCGTAGCGCACCACGAGCACCTCGCCGGGCCGGACCTGCTTGCCCAGGATCACCGACACCGCCTGCTCCTGGCTCTCCACCACCCGGGCCGGACCGCGGAAGTACCACAGCTCCTCGTCGATACCGGCGGTCTTGATGACCGCCCCGTCCTCGGCGAGGTTGCCGTGCAGCACGGCCAAACCACCGTCGGCCGTGTAGGCGTGCTCAACGTCCCGGATGCAGCCCCTCGCCGCATCGGTGTCCAAAGAGGACCACCGGTTCTCCGTGGAGAACGCCTGCGTGGTCCGCACCCCGCCCGGCGCCGCGTGGAACAGCTCGACCGCCCCCTCGGACGGCGCGGCACCGCGGACGTCCCAGGCCGCCAGCCACTCCGTCAGGGACGGGCTGTGCACCGAGTGCACGTTCCGGTTCAGCAACCCGGCGCGGTCCAGCTCCCCGAGGATGGCCGGGATGCCACCGGCGCGGTGCACGTCCTCCATGTGGTAGTCCGAGTTCGGGCTCACCTTGCTCAGGCACGGCACCCGGCGGCTGATCGCGTCGATGTCGGCGAGCGTGAAGCCGACCTCGCCCTCCTGCGCCGCGGCCAGGATGTGCAACACGGTGTTGGTCGAGCCACCCATGGCCACGTCCAGCGCCATGGCGTTCTCGAAAGCCTCGCGGGTCGCGATCGACCGCGGCAGCGCCGACTCGTCGTCCTGCTCGTACCAGCGTCGGGCCAGCTCGACCACGGTCGTCCCGGCGCGCAGGAACAGGTCCCGACGCGCCGCGTGCGTCGCCAGCGTCGACCCGTTGCCGGGCAGCGCCAGGCCCAGCGCCTCGGTGAGGCAGTTCATCGAGTTCGCGGTGAACATGCCCGAGCACGAGCCGCAGGTCGGGCAGGCCGACCGCTCGACGACCGACAGCCCCTCGTCGTCGATCTCGTCGTTGGCCGAGGCCGCGATCGCGGTGATGAGGTCCGTGGGCGCGTGCGCCACCCCGTCCACCACGACCGCCTTGCCGGCCTCCATCGGTCCGCCGGACACGAAGACGGTCGGGATGTTCAGCCGCATGGCCGCGTTCAGCATCCCCGGCGTGATCTTGTCGCAGTTGGAGATGCAGACCAGGGCGTCGGCCTGGTGCGCGTTGGCCATGTACTCCACGGAGTCGGCGATGATCTCGCGCGAGGGCAGCGAGTAGAGCATCCCGCCATGGCCCATGGCGATGCCGTCGTCGACGGCGATGGTGTGGAACTCCCGGGGCACCCCACCCGCCTCGCGGACGGCGCCGGCCACCAGCTCCCCCAGGTCGCGCAGGTGCACGTGCCCCGGCACGAACTGGGTGTAGGAGTTGGCGATCGCCACGATCGGCTTGCCGAAGTCGCCGTCGGTCATGCCGGTGGCACGCCACAGCGCGCGGGCGCCGGCGGCGTTACGGCCGTGGGTGGTGGTGCGGGAGCGCAGCGCGGGCACGGCTCCTCCTGACGAACCTGTGCTGGGAAGGTCCGGCCGCGGTTCGGAGACGACTAGGCGTCGTCGGCGCGGGAACGGGGTCCGCCGTCCGCGTCGGGTTCCCCTGCCACGGCCGGGGTGTCGCCGGCCTCCGGGTTCTCGGAAGCGTCCCCATCCACGGTAGCCGACGACTCACCCTGCTCGGCGATCGGATTCGGCAGCCGCCCGCTCACCGTCGCGAGGAGCGGCAGGTGCCGGGCGCGCACCGAGGGCAACGTCACCTCGGTGCCGTCCCGCAGCACCGCCCGCACCCAGGAACGCTCCGAGACCCGCAGCGACGTCAGCTCCGACCACGGCAGCTCCCGGCGGCCCAGGACCGTGCGCAGCCGGATGCCCTCGACCCCCACGTCCGTACGCACGCGCAGCAACCACACCAGCAGCCCGAGCGGCAGCAGATAGATCGCCTGCAGGCCGGGGGCGCCCCACGCCACCGGCGTCATGCACAGCGCGAGGAAGAACACCCCGAAAATCCCGATCGGGTTGTGCCGGAAGACGGCGCGGGGTGCGGGGCGGGCGACCGTTCCGGGCGCGTCCGCGGACTGCTGGGGCTCTGGGGTGGCGGGCTCGCTCACCCGGCGATGGTCCCATCCGATGGACGGGCATCTGCGGCAGGCCCATCGGGTGGGTGGTCGGGCGCACAACCACCCGGTTGGGTGATCATCTTGCCGGCACGAGCGGAAGAGTCGCAGGTCACAGCGCTGGTTCCGGTCGTGGTCAACCCGCTTCCGGCCCCGGTTGAGCCTGCCCTCCGCGTCCAGATGGTGGGAGGGCCGTCCCGACCCGTTGACGCCGGCTCAACGCCCCGGCTAACGTCCTCACCGTGCTGCGACCGACCCACCTCCTTCTCGTAATTTCCAGGCGCGTCGACGCCTAGGGAATTACGCCGCAGCGTCGACGCGCCTGACCCTCGTACGGCCCTACCTGGGCTGGCGAGGGTTTTTTCGTGTCCGCCACCCCGCCACCGACCCGCGAGGCAGACCCCCATGACCAGCGCATCACCGCGTCAAGCCCCGGTCCCCGCGCCACCGAAGCCGGCCCCGCCCAGCGGCGCTCCCGTGCGGGTGACCGGCGCCCAGTCCCTCGTCCGCTCGCTCGAGGCCGCCGGCTGCGACGTCGTCTTCGGCATCCCCGGCGGCGCGATCATGCCGGCCTACGACGCGTTGCTCGACTCGACCAAGCTCCGCCACGTGCTGGTGCGCCACGAGCAGGGCGCCGGGCACGCCGCCGCGGGGTACGCGCAGGCCACTGGTCGCGTTGGGGTGTGCGTGGCGACCTCCGGTCCCGGCGCCACCAACCTGGTCACCCCGCTGGCCGACGCCTACATGGACTCGGTCCCGGTGGTGGCCATCACCGGCCAGGTCGCCCAGCCGCTGATCGGCACCGACGGCTTCCAGGAAGCCGATATCTGCGGCATCACGATGCCGGTCACCAAGCACAACTTCCTCGTGACCGACCCGGCCGAGATCCCGCGCACCATCGCCGAGGCGTTCCACCTCGCCGCCACCGGCCGGCCGGGCCCGGTGCTGATCGACATTCCCAAGGACGTGCAGAACGCCAGCACGTCCTTCACCTGGCCGCCGGAACTGCGGCTGCCCGGCTACCGGCCCACGACCCGCCCGCACGGCAAGCAGGTCCGGGAGGCCGCGCGGCTCGTCTCCACCGCCAGCCGGCCGGTCCTCTACGTCGGCGGGGGCGTGGCCAAGGCCGGCGCCGCGGCCGAACTGCGGGAGCTGGCCGAGCTCACCGGCATCCCGGTGGTCACCACCCTGATGGCGCGCGGCGCGTTCCCGGACTCGCACCGCCAGCATTTGGGCATGCCCGGAATGCACGGCACGGTCGCGGCGGTGGCGGCCATGCAACGCGCCGACCTGCTGATCGCGCTCGGCGCCCGGTTCGACGACCGCGTCACCGGCCGGCTCGACTCCTTCGCGCCGGACGCCACCGTGGTGCACGCCGACATCGACCCCGCCGAGATCTCCAAGAACCGCAGGGCGGACGTACCGATCGTGGGCGACTGCAAGGAGGTCATCGGTGAGCTGATCGAGGCGGTGCGGGCGGAGCGGAAGCAGGACCGCGTGCCCGACCTGACCGCGTGGTGGGAGCAGCTGGACCACTGGCGCGACACCTTTCCGCTGGGCTACGACTGGCCCAGCGACGGCACGCTCTCGCCGCAGTACGTCATCGAGCGGATCGGCGCGCTCGTCGGGCCGGACGCGGTGTACGCGGCCGGAGTGGGCCAGCACCAGATGTGGGCCGCCCAGTTCGTCCACTACGAGCACCCGCGCACCTTCGTCAACTCCGGAGGGCTGGGCACCATGGGCTTCGCGGTGCCGGGGGCGATGGGCGCCAAGGTCGGGCTGCCCGACAAGCAGGTGTGGGCGATCGACGGTGACGGCTGTTTCCAGATGACCAACCAGGAACTGGCCACCTGCGCCATCGAGAACATTCCCATCAAGGTTGCCGTGATCAACAACGGGAACCTGGGCATGGTCCGGCAGTGGCAGACCCTGTTCTACGACCAGCGGTACTCGCACACCGACCTGGGCACCCACAAGCACCGCATCCCCGACTTCGTCCTGCTCGCCGAGGCACTGGGTTGTGTCGGCCTGCGCGCCGAGACCAAGGACGAGGTCGACGAGGTCGTCACCAAGGCGATGGAGATCGATGACCGGCCGGTGGTCATCGACTTCGTGGTGGGCAAGGACGCCCAGGTGTGGCCGATGGTCGCGGCCGGAACCGGCAATGACGAGATCATGGCCGCCCGCGGCATCCGGCCGCTCTTCGACGAGGACGACTGACCGACGACGAGACGGGTTGCGTTCCCGGCGCCGCGGCCGCGACCGTGCGAGCCGGAAACCGGGAAAAGCCAGAGGAGACCAGGAAACCGGACAGGCGGTGAGCCAGTGCGCCGAGCCGGGAACGTGCACCGTGATGAGTAGGACTGACGAGCATGACTCGAGTAGCACGAGGACCAGCGAGCAGCGAGGACGAGTGAGCCGCCATGGAGTACGGCACGGGATCCGGCTGGTGGGCGGTGCGACGTCGGAAACCCCGACCCACCCGCCCCGCACCGTCCACAACGGACGTCCCGGCCGACGTGTCGCCCGGCCCGGCACCGAACCGGCCCGCACAGCCCCGACAGGAGCACAGCACATGAGCAAACACACGTTGAGCGTGCTGGTGGAGAACAAGCCCGGCGTGCTGGCCCGGGTCGCCGGCCTGTTCTCCCGGCGCGGCTTCAACATCGAGTCGTTGGCGGTGGGACCGACCGAGCACCCCGAGATCTCCCGTATGACCATCGTGGTCTCGGTCGACGAGCTGCCGCTGGAGCAGGTCACCAAGCAACTCAACAAGCTCGTCAACGTCATCAAGATCGTGGAGCTGGAGACGGGATCCTCGGTGCAGCGCGAGCTGCTCCTGGTCAAGGTGCGCGCCGACGCCACCGTGCGCAGCCAGGTCCTGGAGACCGTCCAGCTCTTTCGGGCCAAGGTGGTCGACGTCTCCCCGGAGGCGGTCACCGTCGAGGCCACCGGAACCCAGGACAAGCTCGACGCGTTGTTGCGCATGCTGGAGCCATACGGGATCCGGGAGATGGTCCAGTCCGGAATGGTTGCGATCGGGCGTGGCGCCCGGTCCATCACCGCCACCGCTGTCCGGTAACAGCCGATTCGACCAGAGAAGCAGAGGGAAAGAGCGCAGAATGAGTGCCCAGCCCAAGCCCGCGGAGATTTTCTACGACGACGACGCCGACCTGGGTGTGATCCAGGGCCGCAGGGTGGCGGTGATCGGCTACGGCAGCCAGGGCCACGCGCACGCGTTGAGCCTGCGCGACTCCGGCGTCGACGTCCGGATCGGCCTGCCGGAGGGCTCGAAGTCCCGGGCCAAGGCCGAGGAGGAGGGCCTGCGGGTGGTGACGCCGGCCGAGGCCGCCGCCGAGGCCGACGTGATCATGATCCTCGCGCCCGACCACAAGCAGCGGGACCTGTTCGCCACCGACATCGCGCCGCACCTCTCCGCAGGCGACGCGTTGTTCTTCGGCCACGGGCTCTCGATCCGCTACGGGCTGATCAAGCCGCCGGCCGATGTGGACGTGGCCATGGTGGCGCCGAAGGGACCGGGGCACCTGGTGCGCCGGCAGTTCGTCGACGGCAAGGGCGTGCCGTGCCTGGTCGCCATCGAGCAGGACTCCAGCGGCAACGCCCTCCAGCTCGGGCTGTCCTACGCCAAGGCCATCGGCGGCACCCGCGCCGGCGTCATCCGGACGACCTTCCGTGAGGAGACCGAGACCGACCTGTTCGGTGAGCAGGCGGTGCTGTGCGGCGGTGTCTCCGCGCTGGTGCAGGCCGGTTTCGAGGTCCTCACCGAGGCGGGCTACGCACCGGAGATCGCCTACTTCGAGTGCCTGCACGAGCTGAAGCTGATCGTCGATCTCATGTACGAGGGCGGCATCGCGCGGATGTTCTACTCGGTGTCCGACACCGCCGAGTACGGCGGCTACACCCGGGGCCGGCGGGTCATCGACGACCGGGTCAAGGAGGAGATGCGCCGGATCCTGGCCGAGGTGCAGGACGGCTCCTTCACCAGGGAGCTGGTGGCCGAGATGGACGGTGGCCGGCCGAACTTCACCAAGTACCGCGAGGAGCTCGGTGCGCACGGCATCGAGGAGGTCGGCCGCACGCTGCGCGGCCTGATGTCCTGGGTGGACCGCCCGATCACCGAGACCGCCTGATTCCTGTCGGTCCGCCCGGGGCCGTGACGCCACGGCCCCGGGCGGACCAGCGGGACCGGAGTCGTCCGTCCGCGACGCAAAGCCCTGCCGGGGGCGCGTAACCGGGGCGGAGCCACGTGAGTGCGGTCCCGCACCACGGGGCTCCTACAGGTCACCGAAGGGCTCGAGGTGACGCGAACAACCACGCGCAAACCGCCCGTCAACTGCTCGATACACTGCGGACCACTGCCGGGGCACAGCGCGGTGACCCGACCGCACGCACTCGCCTGATCCAGGAGCGCCCGTGACCAACAGCAGCCGCCCCGTCGTCCTGATCGCCGAGAAGCTCGCGCCGTCGGTGCTCGCGGTTTTCGGCGACGAGGTCGAGGTTCGCCACGTCGACGGCACCGACCGGCCCGCCCTGCTCACCGCGGTGGCCGACGCCGACGCCCTGCTGGTCCGCTCCGCCACCAAGGTCGACGCCGAGGTGCTCGGCGCCGCCAAGCGGCTGAAGGTCGTGGCCCGTGCCGGGGTCGGCCTGGACAACGTCGAGGTACCGGCGGCCACCGAGCGCGGCGTGATGGTCGTCAACGCCCCCACCTCCAACATCGTCTCCGCCGCCGAGCACGCCATGGCGTTGCTGCTCGCGGTGGCGCGCCGGGTGCCCGCCGCCGACCAGACGCTGCGGGGTGGCGAGTGGAAGCGCAGCTCCTTCACCGGCGTCGAGCTGAACGGCAAGACCGTCGGCGTGGTCGGCCTCGGCAAGATCGGCCAGCTCTTCGCCCAGCGCGTCGCCGCCTTCGGCACCACGGTCATCGCCTACGACCCCTACGTCTCGCCGGCCCGCGCCGCGCAGCTCGGCGCCGAGCTGGTAAGCCTGGACGAGCTGTTGGAGCGCGCCGACGCCATCTCCATCCACCTGCCCAAGACCCCCGAGACGCTCGGGCTGATCGGGCCCGAGCAGCTCGCCCGCTGCAAGAAGGGCGTGCTGCTGGTCAACGCCGCCCGCGGTGGCCTGGTGGACGAGGACGCGTTGGCCGAGGCGCTGCGCGGCGGCCAGGTCGGCGGTGCCGGCATCGACGTGTTCCGCACCGAGCCGACCACCGCCAGCCCGCTGTTCGGGCTGCCCAACGTGGTCGTCACCCCGCACCTGGGCGCCTCCACGGCCGAGGCGCAGGACCGCGCCGGCACCGACGTGGCCCGCTCGGTGCTGCTGGCGCTGCGCGGTGAGTTCGTGCCGGACGCGGTGAACGTGCAGAGCGGCGGCGTGGTGAACGAGGAGGTCCGGCCATTCCTGCCGCTCACCCAGAAGCTCGGCATCGTGCTGGCGGCGTTGGTCGGTGGCACGCAGCCCGCGGCCGTCACGGTCGAGGTGCGGGGCGAGCTGTCGACGGAGGATGTCCGTGTTCTCCCGCTGGCGGCGCTGCGAGGCGCGTTCGCCAACGTGGTGGAGGAGCAGGTCACCTTCGTCAACGCGCCACGGCTGGCCGAGGACCTCGGGGTACGGGTCGAGCTGAGGACCGAACCGGAGAGTGGTGACCACCGCAGCCTGGTCACCGTGCGCGCGGCCCTGCCCGACGGCAGCGTGGCCAGCGTCTCCGGGACGCTGACCGGGCCGCGCCAGGTGGAGAAGCTGGTGGAGGTCAACGGCCGGCACTTCGACCTGCGGGCCGAGGGGCACGTGGTGTTGCTGGTCTACCCGGAGCGGCCGGCGGTGATGGGCACCGTGGGCACGCTGCTCGGCGAGGCCGGGGTGAACGTGGAGGCGTGCCAGATCAGCCAGACCACCGACCGGTCCGAGGCCATCATGCTGCTGCGGGTGGACCGGCAGGTCGAGGCGAACGTGCTCGAGCCGATCGGCGCGACGATCGGTGCCCGCGTGGTGCACGACCTCGACTTCTCCTGAACGCCTCGCACCACCGAACGGCGGAGTTTCCCCGCGTCCGAACGGACTTCGGTTTCGTGACGGCGTCCGTTTGGGTCACGCGCACCGCCACCCGGGTTTCGTAGCTTGTGATCATGCGCGCGAGTCCCGGCGGCGTCGGTGTCCTCGCGGCGCGGGTGCTCGCCGTGGCGGCGGTGGTGTTGACCCTGGTCGGCCTGTACGGGATGCCGTGGTGGTCCGACGAGACCTTCCTGGAGTTTCGGCACCATCACCTGCATACGCTCGTCGCGGGCGCCCGGTCGTGTTGGGACGAGGTGTCCGCCAGCTACTACCGGTTCGGCTTTCTGGTGCACACCGGGCTCGTTCTGGTGCCACCGCTGGTGGTCACCCGGCGCGACCGCTGGCACTGGCTGACCGTGGGGACGTTGCTGGCCGCCGGTTGGCAGCTGGCCGGCGTCCGCGCGGCGGCACGGATCGAGCCGGGGTGGGCACCCTCGCTCGGCACGATGGCCGCGTTGCTGGTGGTGGTTGCCTGGTGGCTGGGTCATACCGCCAGCCGGCCCGGAGGCTGGCGGTTGTAGTACGACGTAGACCATTCGGCGGTAGCTACTGCACCGCACCCCACCCCGCGCGACGATCACCGACGTGCGAGATCACTGAAACGGATCACGGTTTCATTCCACCGGGTTCGACCACTCCTTCGGAGTAGCCCGGTGTGCCGGCCATCGGGTTAGGTTCGGCTGCGACAGCGAGGCCGGACCGGGTGCCGCGGAGGGCGGGGCACCGCGCCGGTGCTGCCCGGTCGCGGCGCGACCCGCCGGCGGTCCGGGGAGCGGGGACCGCGGGCCGCGGTCGCCACGCCGGCAACGGTCGGAGACGGTCTCGGGTGAGGACAGCGGTGAGTCGAACCCGAGTGCCGGGGTGGGGGACACAGCGGAGAACGGGCAGGGTTGCGGTACGCGCCGGTGGCGCCGTGCTGGCCGCGGTGCTGGCCGCCGGGGTGACCGGTGCGGGCGTGGCGAGCGGACAGGAAACGGATGACGCGGATCTCGCACCGTCCGTACCACCGGCCGCCGGACTCCCGGCGGCCGCATTATCCGACAAGGTCGTGCCGCGGCTCGCCGGGATACAGGGTCGGGTGACCGCGTTCGTCGAGCTGGAGAGGAAGCCGGCGATCGAGGCGTTCACCGAGCAACGGCGCGAGGGCCGGAGCAAGGACGAGGCCAGGAAGGCCGCCCAGCGCGCCCGGCAGGAAGCCCAGCAGGCCGCCGAGAAGGTCGTGGGGGAGCTGCGTGCCAAGGACGCCGAGACCAGGGAGTCCTACCGGACCAGCAACGCGGTGCCCGGTGTCGTGGTGACCGCCGATGCGGGCAAGGTGCGGGAACTGGCCGGACTGCCTGAGGTGCGCGCCGTGTTCCCGGTGGTGCCCAAGGAGCCGACCAACTCCGGTGCCGTGCAGCTCACAAAGGCGTTGAAGGCGTGGCAGGACACCGGACGCCTCGGCGACAACATACGCATCGGCATCATCGACACCGGTATCGACTACACCCACGCGGACTTCGGTGGCCCGGGTACCAAGGAGGCGTTCGACGCCATCGACCACACGCGGGTCGAAGCGTCCTACTTCCCCACGGCCAAGGTGGTTGGCGGCACCGACCTCGCCGGTGACGATTACGACGCGTCGGGCAAGAGCGGGCCGGAGAACATGAAGCCCAAGCCCGACCCCAACCCCATCGACTGCCACGGCCACGGCACCCACGTCGCCGGCACCGCGGGCGGCTTCGGGGTCAACGCCGACGGCAGCACCTTCACCGGTGACTACCGCACGCTCGACGAGAAGAAGCTGAACGAGATGCGGATCGGGCCGGGCACGGCCCCGAAGGCGTTGTTGTACGCGATCAAGGTGTTCGGTTGCACCGGCTCGACGAACCTGACGTCACAGGCGCTGGACTGGTCGCTGGACCCGGACGGCGACGGTGACTTCAGCGACCGCCTCGACGTGGTGAACCTGTCGCTGGGCAGTGACTTCGGCGCACCGGACGACCCGGACTCGCTGTTCGTGCGCAAGCTCGTCCAGCACGGCGTGCTGCCGGTGATCGCGGCCGGCAACGGTGGCGACCTCTACGACATCGGTGGATCGCCGGGTAGCACGCCGGAGGCGTTGACGGTTGCCAGCTCGCGGGACTCCTTCGTGCTGCGGGACGGCGCCGAGGTGACCGGGCCGGCCGACGTGGCAGGCGTCAAGCCGGGCCAGTACAGCGTGAACTACGTCGGCTACGACGAGCTGGAGCGCACCAAGCCGGTGGTGCCGCTCACGGATGAGTCCAACAAGGACGGTTGCCGGCCGTTCTCCGACGCCGACAAGAAGGCGGTCGCCGGCAGGTATGTCTGGCTGGAGTGGGACGACGACGACACCACCCGGCGTTGCGGATCGACCCCCCGGGCCGACAACGCCGAAGCCGCCGGTGCGGTGGGCGCGATCTTCTCGTCCACCTTGGACAACTTCAACGCCGGTATCGCGGGTAACAAGAACATCCCGGTCTTCCAGTTCACCGGCACGGCCACCAGGGCGCTCCGCCCGGCGGTGTCCGCCGGCACCCTCCAGATCCGGATGTCCGGCGACCTCCGGACGTCGGTGCGCACGTTCGCGCCGGAGATCTCCGACACCCCGAGCACGTTCACCTCGCGCGGGGTCCATCACCGGATCGTCAAGCCGGACGTTGCGGCCCCGGGCGACACCATCGCCTCCGCCCGCTCGGGCAGCGGCAACCGCATCCAGGTGAGTAGCGGTACGTCGATGGCGACCCCGCATGTCGCCGGTGTGGCCGCGCTGATCCGGCAGGTGCATCCGGACTGGTCACCGGAGGAGGTCAAGGCGGCGGTGATGAACACCGCCAACGCCGACGTGCGCACCGGTCCGAATGGGACGGTGTACGCGCCCAACCGCGTCGGGTCCGGTCGGGTCGACGCCAAGACCGCGTTGGACAACCAGGTTCTGGCCATGGTGGCCGACGACCCGGGAGCGGTGAGCCTGTCCTTCGGCACCGTGGAGGCCGGCAAGCCGCTGGCGATCAGCAAGACGGTCAAGGTCGTCAACAAGGGCGTGACGCCCGTGGAGCTGACTCCCGGATTCCAGGCGGCCACCCAGATCCCGGGAGTGCGGTACGAGGTCTCGACCTCGTCCATCCGACTCACCCCGCGTGGGGTCGCCAGGTTCCAGGTGACGTTGCGCATCGAGGATCCGGCCGCGCTGCGCAGGACGATCGACCCCACCGTGGAGCCCAACCAACTCGGTGTCGGGCGGCAGTTCCTCGCCGACGCCTCCGGCCGGCTCGTGCTGACCCCGCGCAACGGTTCGGCGATCCCGCTGCGGATTCCGGTCTACGCCGCACCCAAGCCCGTCGCGCACATCACGGCGGACAACGCGGTGACCTTCCGGGGCCGGGACGACCAGGCCGTGCTCAACATCCGGGGTCGCGGCCTGGACCAGGGCAAGGACGCCCGGGCGTACCGCTCGTTGCTGAGCGTCTTCGAGCTGCAGGGCAAGTCCCCGCGGCTGCCGGTGTGCAGCAAGACGATCACCACCGAATGCACGCGCAACGAGACGGCCAAGGCCGGTGACCTGCGTTATGCCGGAGCGATGTCGACCGCACCGTTGGCCAGGGCCCAGGGCAAGCCGGACGAGGCTCTGTTCGCTTTCGGTATCGCCACCTGGGGACCCTGGTACAACGTGGGCAGCAACACCGTGCCGTTCGTCGACATCGACATCGACGGTGACCGCAAGCCGGAGTACGAAACTTACGTCACCAAGGCGTCCGGCACCGATGTTCTCATCGCCGCGACGGTGGACCTGCGTAAGCCGAAGCCCAGCGGCGGTTTCGAGGTGGTGGACACCCAGCCGGTGAACGGTCAGTTCGGTGGGGTCGACACCAACGTGTTCGACAGCGATGTGATCGCCCTGCCCGTCTCGGTCAAGGCACTGGGCATCGACCCGGCCCGGGAGAGCGCGCGGATCTCCTACACGGTCGGGGTCGCCGGCGTCTACACCGCACCGGGCGACGAGGACGGCGTGATCGACCAGATCGACACCCCGATGTCGTTCGACGTGCTGAAGCCGGGCCTGTGGACCCAGGGCGGCGGGGATCCCGCGCTGTCCTACCTGGCGCGGCCGGGCACCGCGCTGGTGGTCAACCGCGACGCCGGGTCGCTGGCCATGGACCGGGCCGGCGGGCTGCTGGTGCTGCACCACCACAACGCCGGCGGGAAGCGGGCCCAGGAAGTGTCCGTCCGCGGGAACCGGGTGTGGTCCGACGTGGAGCTGGGTGTCGGGCGCCCGGCAGGGGCCTTCTGACCCCCTCGTCGCGCGGGTGCCCGGGTCGGGTTGGTCCGACCCGGGCACCCCCGTCCGCAGGACGGGAGTGACTACGGGGTGGACCGGCCGGAAGCGGTCCGGGATGGACCCCGGGCGCGGTTTGCCCTGCCGCGGCCGGCAGAATGCGCAGACTCGAGGCGCGGGCGGGCCCGCACCGGACGGCGCGGCGGAGTGATGCCGGTGCTACCCGAACGGGTGTCCCGCGGATCGGGAGAGATCAGTGCGGAAGCGTGTCCGCAGTGCCGGCCCCGGCGCGGCTGCGGGTAGCCTTCCGCGGGACGGATGGGTTCCGGTGGCTGGGACCTGCTACCCGGGAGGTGTGTCGATGCGGCTCGCGGTGATCCCAGGTGACGGGATCGGGCCGGAGGTGATCGCCGAGGCGCTCAAGGTGCTCGGCGAGGTCGTACCGGACGCGGAGATCACCCGCTACGACCTTGGCGCGGCCCGGTGGCACGCCACGGGCGAGCTGCTGCCCGAGTCGGTGCTGGCCGAGCTGCGGCAGCACGACGCGATCCTGCTGGGGGCGGTGGGTGACCCGTCGGTGCCGAGCGGGATCCTGGAGCGTGGGCTGCTGCTGCGGCTGCGGTTCGAGCTGGACCACCACGTGAACCTGCGCCCGGCCCGGTTGTACCCGGGGGTGCGCTCGCCGATCGCGGACCCGCCGGAGATCGACATGTTGGTGGTCCGGGAGGGCACCGAGGGCCTGTACGCGGGCAACGGCGGGTTGCTGCGCAAGGACACCCCGCACGAGATCGCCACCGAGGTGTCGATCAACACCTCGTTCGGGGTGGAGCGGGTGGTGCGGGACGCCTTCCAGCGGGCGCAGCACCGCACGCGCAAGCACCTGACGCTGGTGCACAAGACCAACGTGCTGACCCATGCCGGGTCGCTGTGGTCGCGGGTGGTGGAGGAGGTGTCCCTCCAGTATCCGGAGGTGACCGTGGCCTACCAGCACGTGGACGCGACCACGATCCACCTGGTGACCGACCCGGGCCGGTTCGACGTGATCGTGACCGACAACCTGTTCGGCGACATCATCACCGACCTGGCGGCCGCGGTGACCGGTGGGATCGGGCTGGCGGCCTCGGGGAACCTGGACGTCACCCGGCGCAACCCGAGCATGTTCGAGCCGGTGCACGGCAGCGCGCCCGACATCGCCGGGCAGGGCATCGCGGACCCGACGGCGGCGGTGCTGTCGGTGTCGTTGCTGCTGGACCACCTCGGTGAGGTGGAGGCGGCTCGCCGGGTCGAGGCCGCGGTGGCCTTCGACCTGGCCACCCGGGACCACTCGGCGCCGGGCGCGACGTACGCGATCGGTGACCGGCTGGCCGCGCTGGTCTCCTCCAACGCCCGCGCCGAAGCCTGACCCCGCCCGGACCGCGTTCCCACCGTCCCGGCCGGGCGGCTCCGCTCGGGCGCGCGACCCGTCGTCACCCGGGCTGCCGCAACGGACCGGTGCTCCAGGCTCCGTCCCAGGCCGCGCTCCCGGCTTGCCAACCCGATCGCGGGCCGGTGGCCTGCCGGGGGAGCGGGCACCCCTTGAGGAGTTCGTGCAGTCGGTCCGCCGCCGCCCGGCCGAACTCCGCGTCGTTGATGTGCGCGTCCAGCTCGTACAGCTCGACATGGGTCCCGGCCACACCGGTACGCAACTCGTCGAACAACGCCTCGTTGGCATCGGGGTCGTGGAACGGCTGGCCGGGTGCGTCGTAGGCGGACAACCCCCGCCGTGGCACCAGCACCCGCACCGGCCCCCGCGCGGCCGCGAGCTTGGCCGCCATGCGACGCCCCACCTCCGCCGCCTCCCCGACGGTGGTCCGGACGATCGTGACCGTCGGGTTGTGCGAGAAGACGTTCCGGTGCCGCAGGTGGGCCGGGACGGTGTCCGGCGTGGCGAAGTTGACCATGTCCAGCGCGCCGAGGCTGACCACCTGCGGAAGCCCGGCCCGACCGGCCGCCTCCAACCGGTGCGGCCCCGCGGAGAACACCCCGCCCAGCAGGTCGTCGACCAGCTCGCTGGTGGTCATGTCGAGCACCCCGGCCAGCAGGCCGCCGGTGGCCAGCTCCTCCATCGACCGGCCACCGGTGCCGGTCGCGTGGAACACCAGCACCTCGTACCCGAGTTCCTCCAACCGTCGCCGGGCGGCGGTCACGCCGGGCGTGGTGACCCCGAACATCGTCGTGGCGATCACCGGCGGCTTCTCCCGCGTCTCCTCGTCGCGGGCGGCCAGCGCGGCACGGGCCATCCCGGCCACCGCGGCGACCGCGTTGCGCAGGATCGGCTCGGAGATCTGGTTGATGCCGGCGATGTCGGTGACGCTGTAGGTCATCGTCAGGTCGCTGGCCCCGACGAAGGGGCCGCAGTCGGTGGCGGCCACGCTGGACACCAGCACCTTCGGCAGCCCGAGCGGAAGCGCCCGCATCGCGGCGCTGGCGATGACCGTGCCGCACGAGCCGCCCAGGGCGAGTACCCCGTCCACCCGGCCCTCCCGGTACAGCCGGCGCACCACCGCCGTGGCGCCGGCCGCCATCGCGGACACCGCTGTCGTCCGGCTCTGCTCGGCCCGCAGGGTCGCCAGGTCGGCACCTCCGGCGGCGGCCACCTCCGCCCGCCCGATGTCGGGGGTGAGCGCCGGCTCGCCGAGCACCCCGGTGTCGACCAGCACCACCTCGCACCCGGCGGCGCGGGTCCGCTCGGCCAGCCACGCGTACTCGGCGCCCTTGGTGTCGAGGGTGCCGAGCAGGACCACGGTGGGGAGTCCGGTGGCGTCCTCCCGGCCGGTCCCGACGGGCCCCCCGGGAGCAGATCCGATCATGGCGTGCACCCCTCCCACGTCACGTTCCCGGCAGCACCAGGCTGCCGCCCTCCGGGCGGCCGCGCAGCGCAAAACGCGAGGAATCCCTCGAAGATCATTCATGTTCACTGGGCCGGCCCAGCGGCCGGTTCCGGGCCCGTGCGCGGAGTGACCGGTCCGTCCGGGATATGAGATCACTCGTCCGGGAGTTGGTACGAGGCGGTGGGCTGTGGCAGCATCGCCGACGTGGTTCGCTCCAGTGTGATCATCATTCCCTGGCGCGTCGGGTAGTGGCTCCAGCAGCACCCGACGCGCAGACCTCTCGCACCCGCGAGGGGTCTTTTTGTTTTCCCTCCAACTGTTTCCCCTCCGACCTCCCGAACTCCGACCGTCCCAGGGAGACCTAGTGACCGGCCGTACCACCCCCCTCGACACCCCGCTGGGCGACGTGTTCCACGTCTACGACACGACGCTGCGTGACGGAGCCCAGCGCGAGGCCATCTCCTATTCGGTGGCCGACAAGCTCGCCGTGGCCGGGTTGCTCGACACACTGGGCGTCGGCTTCATCGAGGGTGGCTGGCCAGGTGCGCTGCCCAAGGACACCGAGTTCTTCGCCCGCGCCGCCGCCGGCGAGCTCGAGCTACGGCACGCCGTGCTGGTGGCGTTCGGCGCGACCCGGCGGCCGGGCGGCACCGCCGAGGCCGATCCCCAGGTGCGCGCCCTGCTGGACTCGCAGGCCCCGGTCGTCACGCTGGTCGCCAAGTCCGACCGGCGGCACATCGAGCGCGCGTTGCGCACCGATGTCGCCGAGGCCGCGGCCATGGTCGCCGACACGGTGCGGTTCCTGGTCGGTGCGGGACGCCGGGTCTTCCTCGACGCCGAGCACTTCTTCGACGGCTACGCCATCGACCCCGACTGCGCCCTGCGCGTCCTGCAGGCCGGCGTGGATGCCGGTGCCGACGTCGCCGTGCTGTGCGACACCAACGGCGGCCAGCTCCCGCTCCAGCTCGCCGAGACGGTGACCGAGGTGGTGGCGCGCACCGGCTTCCGGGTCGGCATCCACTGCCAGGACGACACCGCCTGCGCCGTCGCCAACACGGTCGCCGCCGTCCAGGCCGGAGCCACGCACGTGCAGTGCACGGCCAACGGCTACGGGGAACGCACCGGCAATGCCGACCTGTTCGCCGTCGTCGGCAACCTGGTGACCAAGCTGGGCATGCCCGTGCTGCCGGAGAAGTCCCTTCCCGAACTCACCCGCGTCTCGCACGCCCTTGCCGAGATCGCGAACATCGCACCCGACACCCACCAGGCATACGTCGGGTCGGCGGCCTTCGCCCACAAGGCGGGGTTGCACGCGAGCGCGATCAAGGTGGACCCGGAGCTGTACAACCACATCGACCCGGCCACCGTCGGCAACGGGATGCGGGTTCTCGTCACGGAAATGGCCGGTCGGGCCAGCCTGGAGCTGAAGGGGCGTGAGCTCGGGCTGGACCTGACCGGTCGCGAGGCCGAAGTCGGCCGGGCGGTGCGCCGGGTGAAGGAGCTGGAGGCGCGCGGGTGGTCGTTCGAGGCGGCGGACGCCTCGCTGGAGCTGCTGCTGCGTCGCGAGCTGGGCGAACCGTCCGGAGTGGACGAACCGCCGTTCCGCCTGGAGTCCTACCGGGTCGTGTTGGACCACGGCGTCGACGGGACGGTCATCGCCGAGGCCACGGTCCGGGTGCACGTCCACGGGCAGCGGGTCATCGCGACCGCGGAGGGCAACGGCCCCGTGCACGCCCTCGACGCCGCGTTGCGCAAGGCCCTGCGGCCCCACCTTCCGTGGCTGGGCAGCGTGGAGCTGGCCGACTACAAGGTCCGTATCCTCACCGAGCACCCAGGCACCGACGCGGTCACCCGGGTGCTCGTGCAGTCCCGCGACGGCGAGCGCGAGTGGACCACCGTGGGCGTGCACGGCAACATCGTCGAAGCGAGCTGGCTGGCGCTCTGCGACGCCTTGGTGCACAAGGCGCTCACGGCGCAGGAACCGGTGAGCTGAGCCGGACCCCTCCACCTTTCCTCGAGCGCGGGGCGGCCCAAGCCCGAACCCGGATCTCGTTGCTTGCGGCACCCGGCTACCGGGCCATGCCGCATGACCCGGGGCTCTACCCGGGCCCTGCCGCGTAGCCGGCAACGTGTCCCGGCACGGACCCTCGCCAACGACCTGCGCTGCTGGCGCGTGTCCTGGTGCCCACAGAGAGAAGTGGTCGCGGCCGGTGCCGGCGAAGCGGCCACCACGTCCGTTCTGGCCCCGGTTGTCAACGCTGAGTGAGGGGACGGACACTCGCCGAGAACCGCCTGTTCGTGGGATCAATCGGTTCTATCCTGAATTTGGCTCGGTAGCTTCACGTGAGTGTGAAGGGAGATGAGCCATGACGACGCATCCCGGTATCGAACAGCATCCGGACCTCGTCGCGATGCGGGAACGCTACGACCGGGCGGCGGAGACCCCACAGGCACAGGCGGTGGACAGCCTGACCTTCCTTGCCGGCCTGTACCTCGCGATCTCCCCGTGGGTTCTGGAGTTCCACGGCTCCACGACGTTGGCGGTGAGCAACCTGGTTACCGGTGTCGCCCTGGCGGTGCTGGCACTGGGTTACGCCACCATGTACGACCGGATGCACCGGATGGCCTGGGTGGCACCGGCCATCGGGATCTGGACGATCGTCTCGCCCTGGGCCGTGCTGGGGACGGGAGCGACGGTGAGCATGGTGCTCAGCAACGTCATCACCGGTGGTCTGGTGGTGCTGCTCGGCATCGGCGTCGCCGTTCTCGGCCTGGCCGGTCGGGCGCGCCAGCGGGCTGAAGCGTGATTGGTTAGCACGGTCACGGCCGCGCTTCACAGCGCTGCCGCCCTTGGGGACGGCCGTAAGGTTCCGTGCCCCAAGGGTCGCTGACCTTTCACGAGGCCAAGGCGCTCGGGGGTGACGTCCCGCCAGCGCACACGCTGGCGGGAGGGAGGTGTTTGTGCCCAAATGCGCGCGCGATTGATCCCGCGTTCTCCGGCACCCCAACACAGCCGCGAACCCCTGCCGCCCTGAAGGATCGTCGTGGATTGTGCGGTTTGGACCGAATCGTCACGAGAGAAGAGGCCGCAGTCCGTGCCGGCTGAGGATCGGATTGACCGGCTGGAAGAGCGTCACGCACCCGATCCTCGGGTCGCCGGAGTAGTCGGTGACGATGCCCTGTGCCTGGTCGCCGGAGACAACCAGCGCCCCGGGCTCGGGCGCACACAGGTCGGTCCGCGTCAGGTAGTGCCTGCTCTGCCCGTGCCTGACCACCGTGCCCTTCTGCTGGATGCGACCGCATTGCAGGCCGAGGACATGCGTCCGGGAGCAGGCACTGGCGCCGACCGGTGCCTCTGTTGTCCCCTTGAGCGACCAGCGGTCGTTGGTCTGCTTCCATCGTTCGGTATCCACCCGGACAAGGACGTATGTGGGGCTGTCCGGATCGTGGGCCACCACCTCGCCGACCGGAGTCCCACCCGCGGTGACCTTGGTGCCCGTGACGCCACAGTGCCCTGAGCTCAGGAGAAACCTGGGGGTTCCCCACCGGGCGGCATGCAGGCTCACCAGGCAGCGGACCCCCTCGAAGTCCAGCATCGTCCCGAGCGGCAGCGGCCGCTTCTCGGTGGCGCCAGCGCTCGCCGTGGGGGCGGCGAACGTGATCGCGAGGAGGAATACCGAGACTCGGGCGAGCAGGCGGCCGAGGCGAGCCACGTCCGGGCGGCGTCGGCACGGGAAAGGAGATCTTCGTCCCCGACCGATGCGTCCGGAATGGACGGAACCGGCCGCGGAGACAGCCCGGACCCGCGTCGCGGGCGGCCGGGAAAGTTCGTCGGTCATGGCGCGTCCTTCCGCGGCGGCGGGGACGCCTCGACGGTAGGTCGGGTGTGCAATGGCGCACAGCGACCGGGCGGGGCGACCCCGCTGGTCCGCGCGGACCAGGGTGCGCGGCCGGAAGCCGCCACCGGTTACCGTTTGTCGCGGAACCGCCCGCTGGTCACGGAGGATCGTTCGTGCGAATCGCCCGTATCGCCCACCCCGAAGGCGTTGCTTTTGCCGTCGTGGAAGGTGAGCCCGACGCACCGCAGCAGCTGTTCGCGGCGGAGATCTCCGAGCACCCCTTCGGCCCCGTCAGCTTCACCGGCCGGCGGTGGCCGCTGGCCGATGTCCGGTTGCTGGCACCGATCCTGCCCACGAAGGTGGTCTGCGTCGGCAAGAACTACGCCGACCACGCGCGGGAGATGGGCGGTGCGCCCCCCGCCGACCCGGTGATCTTCCTCAAGCCATCCACCGCCGTGGTGGGTCCGCACGCCGCGATCAGGCTGCCGGCCGACTCGTCCCGGGTGGACTACGAGGGTGAGCTGGCCGCCGTCATCGGCCGGCCGTGCAAGGACGTTCCCGCCGAGCGTGCCGCCGCGGCCATCCTCGGCTACACCATCGCCAATGATGTCACCGCCCGCGACCAGCAGCAGGCCGACGGCCAGTGGACCCGGGCCAAGGGCCACGATACGTTCTGCCCGCTGGGCCCATGGATCGAGACCACCCTGGACCCAACCGACCTCGCCCTGCGCACCGAGCTGGACGGTGAGGTGCGGCAGGACGCCCGCACCTCCCTGCTGCTGCACGACGTCCCGAAGCTGGTCGAGTTCGTCTCTCGCGTGATGACGTTGCTACCCGGCGACGTCATCCTCACCGGCACGCCGGCCGGTGTTGGCCCGATGCAGCCGGGACAGACCGTGTCGATCACCGTCGAGGGCATCGGCACGCTCACCAACCCGGTCGAGGCCAAGTAGCGCCGAGTAGCGCTGAGGCGGGGAAACGGACGCGGGCGCGTGTACTGCCCGCGTCAGTGACATGTCCGCGGCCCGGTCCTCCCCGTCGACCCGGTCATCGGTGGTTGCTCAACGGTCGAGCCGGATATCCTCGCGGCGGGCCCAGGCGGGGGCGTGCTCCGGGAGCAGGCCGATCCCGACCAGGTAGGCGGGGATTACCTGCAGTCGTGGGAAACGTCGCGCGAGTCGGACGAGGCGTGGCTCGCGGTCGCCGGATCCGATCCGCGGCAGCTGGCCGGAGATAGCAGGGCCGAGCAATGCCGCGTGTGCCAGGCGTTGCAGGCCCTGGGTGACTGTGGTCGGTGCCCAGCGCCGCACCTGCACGCGGGCGAGGTCGCGACGGCGCACCCGGTGGTTCCGCAACGGCTCGGCAAGGATGCGCGCTGCGGCCACGGCGTCCTGAATGGCCAGGTTGATCCCGACACCGCCGACCGGGGACATCGCGTGCGCGGCGTCGCCGAGGCACAGCACACCGTCGTCGAACCAGCGCCGCAGCCGGTTCAACCGGACGTTCAACAGCTTCACGTCGTCCCACGAGCGCACGGCGTCGGTCCGGTCGGCCAGCCACGGGACGAAGCTCGCCACCCGGTCCCGGAACGCCTCGATGCCCTCGGCCCGCAAGCGCGCGTCCGTGCCTTTCCGGATCAGGAAGGCGCACTGGAAGTAGTCGCCGCGGTCGATGAGGGCCATGCCGCCGCCACCGCCGAACCGGCCGACAGCGCCCGCAGCATCGTTCTCGTGCCGGGGGAGGCAGAACCACCAGACATCCATCGGCACGCCGAACTCCCGTGGTCGCAGCCCGGTGGCGACGGCGACCACGGAGTTGCGGCCGTCGCAGGCGAGGACCAGTTCCGCGCGCAGGACCCCGGACGTGCCGTCCGCGGTCCGGTAACGAACGCCGGACACCCGGCCCCGTTCTGACAGCAGTCCGGTGACCTCGGTGTTCATCCGGAGGGAGAAGGTGCGCTCCCGCCGCCCGGCGTCGGCCAGCAGGTCGAGAAAGTCCCACTGCGGCACGAGTGCGATGTGCCGGTGCGGACCGGGCAGCCGGCGGAAGTCGCCGAGTTGTGCCGTGCCGCTGTCCAATTGGACCTGGGCGGCCTCGATGAGCCGGTGCGGCACCCGCGCGAACTCCGCGCCGAGCCCCAGCTCGTCGAGCAGGGTCAGGGTCGAGGCGTGCACGGTGTCGCCGCGGAAGTCGCGCAGGAAGTCCGCGTGCTTCTCCAACACCGTGACCTCGACACCCGCCCGGGCCAACAGCAGGCCCGCGACCATTCCGGCAGGTCCGCCCCCAACCACGCACACCCCGGTGCGCTCCGCCATGTCGGCCATGGCCCCTCCCTTTTCAACGGAGGTTGAATAAGGTCAGCATGCGCCGTTGACGCCGCGACGTCAAGGCCGGCCGGCACGGATACCCTGGTCACGTCATGAGCACGCCAGCAGCCAGCAGCCAGGTCCGGGTCCGCTTCTGCCCCTCGCCGACCGGGACACCGCACGTAGGACTGATCCGTACGGCCCTGTTCAACTGGGCTCACGCCCGCCACACCGGCGGCGTCTTCGTCTTCCGCATCGAGGACACCGACGCCGCCCGGGACTCCGAGGAGTCCTACGCCGCGCTGCTCGACGCGCTGCGGTGGCTGGGCCTGGACTGGGACGAGGGCCCCGATGTGGGCGGCCCGCACGCACCCTACCGGCAGAGCCAGCGCCGCGAGATCTACACCGAGATCATCGGCAAGCTCGTTGACGCCGGCGAGGTCTACGAGTCGTTCTCCACGCCGGAGGAGGTCGAGGCACGGCATCGCGCCGCCGGCCGCGACCCCAAGCTCGGCTACGACAACTTCGACCGCACGCTCACCGGGGAACAGCAGGCGACGTTCCGCGCCGAGGGCCGTGAGCCGGTGCTGCGGCTGCGCATGCCGGACACGGACATCACCTTCTCCGACCTGATCCGGGGCGAGATCACGTTCAAGGCGGGCAGCGTGCCCGACCCTGTCCTGGTGCGCGCCAACGGCGACCCGCTCTACACCTTCGTCAACCCGGTCGACGACGCGTTGATGCGGATCACCCACGTGCTCCGGGGCGAGGACCTGCTGCCCTCCACACCGCGGCAGATCGCGCTGTACCAGGCGCTGCACCGCGTCGGCGTGGCCGAGCACATCCCCCACTTCGGACACCTGCCCTACGTGATGGGTGAGGGCAACCGGAAGCTGTCCAAGCGGGACCCGCAGTCCAACCTGTTCAACTACCGCGAGCGCGGGTTCCTGCCCGAGGGCCTGCTCAACTACCTGGCCCTGCTCGGCTGGTCCATCGCCGACGACCGGGACATCTTCACCGTCGACGAGATGGTGCGGGCATTCGACATCACCCGCGTCAGCGCCAACCCGGCCCGCTTCGACCTGAAGAAGGCCGAGGCCGTCAACGCCACCCACCTGCGCGCGTTGCCCCCGGCCGAGTTCGTTGCGCGCGCGATCCCGTACCTGCAGGCGGCCGGGGTGCTGCCGCCGGAGGTCGACGAGGAGAAGCGTGCCGTGCTGACCGCGGTCGCGCCGCTGGTCCAGGAGCGGTGCATCGTGCTGTCCGATGCGGCCAACATGGTCGGCTTCCTGTTCGCCGACGAGGAAACGTTCGAGCCCGAGCCGGAGTCGGCCGCCAAGGCGTTGGGCGCCGATGCCCAGCCCGTGTTGCAGGCCGCCGTGGACACGCTCGGGTCGGTTGCGGAGTGGACGGCCGCCGGCATCGAGGGCGCGCTCAAGGAGGCGCTCGTGGACGGTCTGGGGCTCAAGCCCCGCAAGGCGTTCGCGCCCGTGCGCGTCGCGGTGACCGGACGTACGGTTTCCCCGCCGCTGTACGAGTCCATGGAGTTGCTCGGTCGCGAGCGGACGATGGGACGCCTCCGCCGGGCCCGCGACCGGGTGGCCGCAGGCGCTTGACCGTGCAAGAGCAGGCAGTATCACCTTCTCAGCCGAATCGGATGCCACACGCCCGCGACTAACCTCACGGGGTGACATCTCCTTTCACTTCCGACATTGTTGACAGATCCGGACGGGTCCGCGCCGTTTGTCTGGACGTCGACGACACGCTCGTCGATTACCTGCGAACGGCGCGGACCGCTTTGGCGGCCCTGATTGGTCGTGACGACGCGTGGCCGATATGGGAACGCGCTAATGCCGAGCACTTCGCGCGGTTGCTGACCGGGCAGGTCGACTACGAAACCATGCGCCGGGACCGCGCGCGGACGTTCTACGCCGACCTGGGCGAGCTGCTGGACGAGAGCGAGATCGCGGAGCGGGAGGCTCGGCGGCGGGCCGCCATGGAACGCTCCTGGCGGTTGTACCCCGACACCCTGCCCTGCCTGGAATGGCTGCGGTCGGCGGGGGTGCGCGTCGCCGCGATCACCAACGCCTCCGGCGCGCACCAGCGGGCGAAGCTGAGCATGCTCGGCATCGCCGAGTTCTTCGACGAGGTGGTGATCGCCGGGGAGCTGGGGGCGGCCAAGCCGGACCCGGCGATTTTCCGTGCCGCAGCACTGGCTCTGGGGGTTCCGGTGGCGGCGACGGTGCACGTGGGGGACCGGCTCGACCTGGACGCGGTGGGGGCGTGCGACGCGGGGATGCGGGGAGTGTGGCTCGACCGGGGCGCCGAGCCGGTCGCCGTACCACCCGGGGTGTCGGTCATCACGTCGCTGGACCAGTTACCCGGGTTGCTGGCGCTCGAGCTCGCGCCGCCGCTGTCGATGGCCGCCCCCGCCGCGGCCGCCGTGGCATGACATCCCGACCCCCGGGCCGGTGCCGGGACACCGGAGCGTGGTGCCCGGACACCTCCGACGTCGGCAACCCGGCGTTCGCCCGGTGTTCGTCCAGCTAGAGCGGTTGATGGGGGGCCGATTAGGTGCTGGGCCGGGGCGTGGGCTAGTATTCTTCCCCGTCGGGCGGACAGCGGACGACAAGCCCGGACGGTGTCCGCCGCGATGGGGTATGGTGTAATTGGCAGCACGACGGATTCTGGCTCCGTTAGTCTAGGTTCGAGTCCTGGTACCCCAGCTCCGCGCCCACCAGAAAGCCAATAAAGGCGCTCGGTGAGTAAGGAAAACAAACAAACATTGCACGGCCCCGTCGTCTAGCGGCCTAGGACGCCGCCCTCTCAAGGCGGTAGCGCGGGTTCAAATCCC
>NZ_BMMK01000002.1:0-30973 GCF_014645795.1 Longimycelium tulufanense
CGACACCACCCGACCCCTCCAACTCCTCGGCCTCACAACATGAAACGAACTCGCCGAGACCCTGGCCCTCACCGGGGGGCGAGCCCCACGACGAGCCTACCGATCTGCTCATACAGGTCAAAACGGGTGTCCACAGGGCGAGGGAGCTATCCACAGGCCGCAGGGCCGCGCTTGACAGCGCGGATGAGCACCAGTCGGGTTCGCCGGGTGCACGACGGGAAGAGGCGCGTCCACAACGGATGTCCGTTGTGGACACTTTGGTGTCTTTGATTGAGTTACTTACGAAAGTCCGATTGACCGGGTATGTGCCGCAACCAATGGCAATTGTCACCGAATCGCGTGGTTTTTGCCTCCTTCGGTGGATTCGGCGAAACCTCCGCCTGCCCTGGCACGATTGATCCCCACAAACCGGGCCGGGCGCCGACGTCGAGCGCCGCGGCCGGCCCGGGGTAACCGACGCACCGGCCGGAGCACTCGGGTGGTGGACTCCCCCGTGGTGTCTGGCGCGTCGCCGCCGGATTCCTGACGCCCCACTGAGAGGATCTTGGTCGTGCCGTGGAACTACTGGCACCGGATCGAACTGTTCCGGATCGACCGTGGGCGGCGGGTGCTCCAGCACTCGCAGGATGTCGACGACCATGGGCCCTACGTGTGTCGTGGGGCCGAGGAGTGGGCCCGCATCGTGACCGAGGACCATCTGGAGCGGTGGTCGCTGCCGCACGGGCGGTGGCTGGTCGTGGTGTGGCGGCTCGACCAGGAGCGGAGTCCGGTCGCGAAGCTGTGTGAGGTCCGGCTCAACTGGAACGGGCGGCCGTCGGAATCCGACATCACCGACTCGACGCGGTTCCGCGGGATCCGCGGCTGAGCGCGTCTTGGCCGAGTCTCGTCGCTGATCTCCCGCGCTACGCACTCCTTGGGAATCTCGCCCGGCTCGTCGGACGTCGGCGTGACGACCGCGTCGAGGAGAATGTCCCGCGGCAGCCGGTGACCAACCGAGAACCGCAACGGTCAAGTCCTCAAGGTTGAGGACTGGCCGGGACATCGCACCGCCGGTGAGGATGGTCCAGCAGGTTTCGCCCCGGCTGCACCAGTTCCACCCGGCCGGCCATCCGTGGTCCAGGTGTGCTGATGCGGTTCGCGGTACTGCCGCACGAAGGGGAATACACGGTGCCCGAATACTACGTCACCGTTCCGGTTCGTCACATCGACTCCGTCACAGTACCCAACCCGAATCAGACAAGAACATACTATCGAGAGTTCAGGGTACGACTGAGACAGCCCGAAACTGGCATCACAACGAGCCGGTTCAGGTGCCCGATGTGTGGCCGGTTTTTTCGAGTGACGGTGGCCAGCGGGCCAAAACGAAGGTTCTTTGGACTCTTCCGGACAAAAATTGTGTCGAACCTTCGTCCGGAGTCGGGGTTCGACAGGCGAGTCACGGCCGGAATTTTTGCCAACAGAGCTCAGCATTATCTACCAGACTGACAGGTCTCGAGCGGTCCTGTCACCTGCTGGCACAACCCGGACAAAGCGGATCTTACCGAGGTCAGAATCGGGGGCCGTCACGTGTAGGAATTCTTTTGAGGCCGAAACCGTTGAAAAATTTCGCACCCCAGCCAGGGGCACCGGTCCATCAGATCTGCACCGAAAGAACGGCGGTCCTGGCCCGCAGCCGGTCACCGACAAACAACCAGTACGACGAGGTGCGAGAAGTGTGACTCTTGATCGCGCTGGCTGAGAACCCGGGTGCTGCCTCGGTGCTCGCCTTCCACTGCCTGGCCGGTTCAGGGCTGCCGGCGTGGCGTACTCCCACTCGGCATTTCCGCAACCGGATACGATCACACGTCCCGCCGGACCTCGGGTCCGGCTAGCCCACGACCCGAACCACGAGCAGTGCCACGTCGTCCTGGCAGGCCGGGGTGTACATCGCTGCCAGGATCCGGTCGCAGATCTCCTCGACCGGGCAGTCGTCGCCGAGCCCGGCCACCACGTCCCGCAGCCGGTCGGTCAGCTCGTCCGGGTCGGCCCCGCGTACCTCGATGATCCCGTCGGTGTACAGCACGAGCAGGGAGCCGTCCGGGCAGTCCACCCGGCTCTCCCGGCGCTCCACCCCGCGCAGCGCGCCCAGCAGGGGGGAGCGTGGGCTGGTCAACCAGTCCACCGTGCCGTCGGGGGTACGGATCAGCGGGGCAGGATGCCCCGCGTTGGCGACCTGCAGTTTCCGTCGCGCCGCCCCGTTGTGTGGTTCCAGGCGCAGGCAGGCCGCCGTGGCCATCGAGCCCATGCGCAGCTCGTGCACCATCTCGTCGCAACGGTCCAGCACCGCGCCGGGCCCGCGCCCCTCCCACGCGCAGGCGCGCAGCAGACCGCGCAGCTGCCCCATCGCCGCGGCCGCTCGCAGGTCGTGGCCGACCACGTCCCCCACCACCAGCCCGACGGCGCCGTCGGGCAGCGGGAGCACGTCGTACCAGTCCCCACCCACCTCGGCCTCACCGGCGCCGACCAGGTACCGGGCGGCCAGTGCCAGGCCCGGCACCTCCGGCGGTTCCGGCAGCAGGCTCTGCTGCAACGTCAACGCCGCCTGGTGCTCCCGCACGTACAGCCGCGCGTTGTCCACGGCGAGCGCGGCGCGGCCGGCGAGGTTGCTGGCGAGGTCGAGGTCGCTCTGGGTGTACCGGCGACCGTAGGGCCGCTCGGTACCGAGCACCATCGCGCCGAGCACGCGGCCCCGCGCGCGGAGCGGCACCACCACCATCGACATCGGGCGCAGCTCGCGGAAGAGCCGGACCATCTCCGGGTCGTTCGCCGCCACGATGGGCCGGTCGGAGGGCATTTCCGGGATCAGGACCGGGGGTCCCCCGGAGAGCACGCGGGACACCGGGCCGCTGCCGCCGACGCGCGGGGACACCAGCTCACCGATCCGGTACAGCACGCCCACGCGGTCGGCCACCCGGTGCGTCGCCGCGACCCTGCTGGCCGCGCCGACGCCGGGTTCGTCCAGCAGGTCGACGCAGCAGAAGTCGGCCATCGAGGGCACGACGAGCCGGGCCAGCAGGCGCGCCGCACCCACCGTGTCCAGTGTGGCGGTCAGCGAGGTGGTGGCCTCGGTGAGCAACCGAAGGTGCTGCCGGGTTTCCTCGGCGGCGGCCAGCGCGGCCCGGCGCTGGTGCTCCACCAGCACCCGTTCGGTGACGTCGGACTGCACCAGCACGAAGTTCGTCAGCCGGCCGGTACTGTCCTGCACCGGGCTGACCCGCACCTCGTTCCAGAAGGCGGTGCCGTTGCGCCGGTAGTTGAGCAACACCTCGGTGGCCGGCCGGCGGTCCCGCATCGCGCGCAGCAGCCGGTCAGCCACGACCGGGTCGGTGTCCCGCCCGTGCAGCAGCGTCGTGCTGCGGCCGAGCACCTCGTGCGGCTCGTAGCCGGCCATCCGGGTGAAGGCGGGGTTGACCCAGCGGATCGGGAAGTCGGGGCCACCGGCGTCGGTGACCACCACGGCCGCGTCGGTGTTGGCCAGCGCCCGACTGCGCAGCAGGTCCAGCCAACGGTCGAGCAGCCCCTCGTCCTCGGCGAGCCGCACCAGCACTACCAGCGCCACGCCCTGCGGGCCGTGTCCGGGTAGCGGCACCGCGGTCAGCCACAGCACGTCGTGCTCGTTGCCGCCGACGCAGACCGGCTCCCCGGCCACGTGCTGGCCGCCGGCCGCCCGGTGCAGCGGGGACCACGGGTCGCCCAGCGGCCGCCCGTCCACATCGGTCAGGCCGGCCGCCTTGCCCCAGGCGTCCACGTCCACCGGGAGCCGAACGCCGGGGGTCAGGGTCGCGGCGGCCTCGTTCGCCCGCACCACCGAGCGGGTGGAGAGGTCGACCACGAGCACCGGAGTCGGGGCCGACTCGATGCCCTCCGGCAGTACCGCCGGGCCGGGAGGGCTCATCGCGTTTTCCCTCGCGTCCGAAGTGAATCCACCGAACCAGGCGCGCCTTTGCGGCAGCTTAAGCCCGATCCGCGACCCCCGGCAGCCCGCAACAGGGTGTGGATGTCCGAAACGGCGGGCCGATTCGGGGGTGGGGTGTGGGGGAACGCGAGCGGCCTCACCGGCCGGGGTCGGCGGGGCCCGGCGTGTCGCTGGGGGTCTCCGGCGTGCTCGCCGCGGGCTGGGCGGGGGCCGGGCCGTCCAGCCGGGCGAGCGGCTCCGGGCTGGCGAAGGTCGCGACGAGCGTCGCGCCCAGCGCGACCAGGGCCATGGTGCCGATCACGGGCTCGATACGACGTGTACCGCGAGGTGGCGGGCGGAACGAGCATCGCAACGCAGCGATGAGGCGCGCAGTGCGGCCCGGGGGCGAGCAATCCGACCCGGAGGGCTGGCACCGTTCATCCATCGGTGTTACTCCATCCGTCTTCCTGACCCGTCCGTTCGGACGACGCGCGACACCGGCGGATGTTGTCCCGATGCGAGCTGGCTCACGGGGCGGAGGGCGCTGCTAGCTGTGCGGCCTCGCGCCCCTGGCGTGCCGGCTCGGCCCGCGGCCTTGACCGCGTCCGCGGGCGCTACCCCGGTCAGCGGGTACCGGCCGGGTAGGGCGGGATCACCTCGAAGGCGTTGACGGGCCGGTGGGGCACGGTGGTGGGCGACTCCAGGTGCACCGCCCCGCTCGGCAGGATGCCCGCGCCGCCGCGGGTCGCCATCACCCGCCACTGCGCCAGCACGTCCTCCCCGGAGTGTTCCGGCGGCAACCGGCGCCAGAAGTCGAAGCCGCCCACCGCCTCCAGCGCCGCCCGGTCGTAGAGCACGCAACCACCGACCCAGGCCACCTTGTAGGCCCGCCACTGCCCGGGCCGCAGCTTCCGGCGCTGCGCCAGGTGCGCGGGGTTGGCGGCGTTGTGCAGGGTCCACCGCTGCCAGGCCGGTGATCCCGGTTCGACGCGTTCCGGCCGCACCGGCCCGTCCCATTCCTCGTAAGGGGCCAGCTCCCGCGGCCGAACATCGTCCAAATAGGACAGACCCTGCACCGCGGCGCCGACGAAACCGCATCCCAGCACCTGGATCGCCCGGTGCAGCCGGTGCACCGTGCCCGGTTCCAGCCAGACGTCGTCGTCGAGGAAGAGGACGTAGGGCGCGCTCGAGGACGCCAGCAGGTGGGCCCGGTGCTCGGCGATGCCGCGGCGCGGCAGGTGCTGTCCCCACTCGACCGGATGGCCGCCGGCACGCAGGACCCGGGCCATCGCCCGGGCGGGCGGGGTGGCATAGGACGGTTCGGTGTCGGACTGGTCGCTGACGAGCACACGGAACGGTGCACCCGGCTGCGCGGCCAGTCCCGACAGCGCGGTCGCCAGCTCAACGGGTCGGTCGCGGGTGGCGACGAGGATGTCGATCATCCCCGCATCGCCGCCCCGGCGCGGATCCGGCGGATGAGCGCGCTGGTGGAGTGGTCGGGCACGTAGTCGAGGATCCGCACCTCGCCGCCGAGGCGCCGCACCAGCTCGGCCTCGGCCAGCGCCTGGGCGCGGTAGTCCCCGCCCTTGGCGTAGACGTCCGGCCGCACCCGTTCCAGCAGGACCGCCGGCGTGTCCTCGCCGAAGACCACGACGTGGTCGACGCAGCTCAGCGCGGCCAGCACGGCGGCCCGGTCCGCGGCCGGGTTCACCGGGCGGTCCGGACCCTTGAGCCGGGCGACGCCGGCGTCGTCGTTGACCGCGACCACGAGCACGTCCCCCAGCCGCTTCGCCTGGTTCAGGTAGGCGACGTGCCCGCGGTGCAGCACGTCGAAGCAGCCGTTGGTGAACACGATCCGACGGCCGGCGGCCCGGTGCTCGGCCAGGAGCCGGGCGAGCTGGTCGGCGTCGACGGCCGCGGTGCGGTAGCTGCCGAGCCGATCGGCCAGCTCGGCGGCGCTGCACACCGAGGTCGCCGGGCGGCGCACCACGACGTCGGCGGCCGCCTGCGCGAGTTCCACGGCCAGCGCCGGCGGCAGGCGCGCGGCCACGGCCATGGTGAACGCCGCCACGAAGGTGTCCCCGGCGCCGTTGGCGTGGGCCGCCGGGGCGGGCTCCGCCCAGGTGCGGTGTGCCGGGTGTGCCACGGTGCCGGCGCCCTCGACCAGCACGGCGCCGGCCCGGTCCAGGGTGACCACGGCGGTGCCGGCACCACCCGCCGCGAGCAGCTCGCCCCGCCGCCGCTCCACCCAGGCCACCCGCTCCTCGTCCGAGGCGGCCGCGGGCGGCCCGTTCCCGACAAGGGCGAGCGCCTCGGCGGCGTTGGGCGTCATCACATCGGGCCGCACCGCGGCCCAGGGCCGCAGGTCGTGGGCATCGACCACGAGCGGGGGCAGTTCGTCCCGGTGCTCGCGTAGCGCGGCCAGCAGCTCGGGACAGCACACGCCCAGCCCGTAGTCGGCCGCCAGCACGGCGTCGGCGCGCCCGATGGCACGCAGGGCGGCGCGAACCAGCGCGTGGCGCCGTGCGGGCGGCAGCGTCCCGTCGTCACCCTCGTCGAGCCGGGCCAACAGCTGGTCGCTGGCGACGAGGCGGCGTTTGGCCATGGTCCGGCGGCCGGGCTCGGCCAGCACGCCCGAGGTGTCCACCCGGAGCGTCCGCAAGGCCCCGAGCAACCGGCGCCCGTCGTCGTCCGCGCCCACCACGCCGACCAGCTCGACCCGGGCGCCGAGTGCGGCCAGGTTGGCCGCACTGTTGCCGGCGCCGCCGGGTGCGTACACGTCCCGCTGGACCTCCACGACGGGCGCGGGTGCCTCCCGGCACAGCCGGTGGCACTCCCCGGCCAGCCAGCCGTCCAGGATCACGTCGCCCAGCACCGCGATCCGGGGCCGGCGTTCGGCCAGGTCCAGGGGGAGATCGGCGGTGAGGGCGGTGATCACGGCATGCTCCCCTCCCCGGCGGGGACCGGCGCCCGTTCCCCGCGGACCGCCAGCCGCAACGCGGCGAACGCCAGCTCCGCCGGGGCCACGTCGAGGCACTCCTGCCGGTAGGGGCAGCGGAACTGGCGGCAGGGCGCACACGACACGGCGCGGCGCAGCAACGCGGCGGGCGCCGATCGCGGCCGCATCTCCTCCAGCCGCTCTGTTCCGGCGTAGGCGACGACGACCGGGGTCCGCATGGCGTCGGCCAGGTGCATGCAGCCGGAGTTGTTGCACAGCACGACCCCGGCGGCGGCCACGACCGCGGTCAACACCGGTACCGACACCGGCTCCAGCACGCGCACGTCCGGGTGGCCGGCCAGCTCGGCCACCCGGGCGAGGAGCTCCCGTTCGGAGTCCGAGCCGGTGACGAGCACCGGCAGGCCATCCTCGGCCACCCGCCGGGCCGCGGCGGCGAACCGGTCCGCCGGGTAGCACTTGGCCGAGCAGGACCCACCGGGGGCGAGCACCGTGAACGGTTGGTCCACCCCGACCTCGGCCCGGGCCAGTGCCTGCGCCGCGGTTGCCTCGGCATCCGGCGGAACGCGCAGCCGCAGCTCCCGTCCCGCGTCCGGAACGCCCAGGGCCCGCAACAAGTGCAGGCACCGGTCGACCTGGTGGGTCTGCTCCGGGGGAGGCGTCACCCAGTGCGTGGCGACGGCGCCACCGAACTCGGCCGAATGCACCGCCCGGATGCCGACGCCGGCCAGCAGGCCCACGTGCGCGGCCGGCCACGGCGACTGCCGGGCCGAGGTGAACACGAGCATCGCGTCGTAGTCGCGCGTCGCGACCATCTTCACCAGCGCCTGCTCGCGCCAGGACACGCGGGTGGCGTCGCCTGCCGGCCGGGCCGAGGCGTCCTGCCAGGAGGGCGACACCACGAGCATGCCGTCGACGTCCGGCAGGAGCTGGCGCGCGGCCGCGCCGGCCGGCGAGGCGAGCAGGTCGATGTGCGCGGTGGGCGCGGCTCTGCGCAACGCGCGCAGCGCCGGGGTGAGCATGACGACGTCGCCGAGGTTGTCCGGTCGCACGACCAGCACCCGGCGCAGCTCCCGCCACCGCGGCGGGGCGCCGCAGTCGGCGGCCGGGTGGCCGGTGGGTCGTGGTCGGAGGCGTCGTCGCCCGCGGGCCATGGCCGTCAACTGCCGTACCGGCACGCGCTGTCCAGGAATCACGGTTCACCTCCGTGCTGGTCGACGCTGGTCGACACCGACGCTCCCGGAAGTTGGGCGGAAAACACCGTCTCGGCCGCCCGGGATGGCCCGCACCTCTCCGGTGCCCGCTTTTCCGCGGGTGAAACCCGCCGCAGGTCGCAGCGTCGCCGCGCGGTCGGACCCGGGCAACCCGGGCGGCGGTTGTCGGGTCCCACCAACCTCCGTACGGTTGGAGTCGCTGGCGGCGTGCGGAGGGCTGCTGCTACAAGCAGAAACCAACGGCGTAGTCGGTGCTACCGGGCGGTATGCCGGACGGCGGTATACGCAAGGTTACGAAAGCGCCGGGCCCGTAGCCGGGTGGTGGGAACCTGCGGTGTGCGGAGGAAAGTGCCATGACCCGAGCAATTGAACATTCGAGGTGACGGGCATTGGTGAGCTTCGCTTCGGGGCGAGAGGCGCGGAGCGCCCAACCGAACAATTGAACACAGCGTGTCGGGTCCAGCGAACGCCGACGGCCTTGCCTGCGTCCTGCCGTCCACTCCACGGATCCGGTTGGGAGGACTCGAGCGATGACCGATCGGAATCAGCAACCCCGACCCGGCGATGAACCGGTGGCCGACGAAGCCGACCCCGAACAGGTGATGGACCTCGCCGTCCGCCGGCACGGTGCGGCCCGGGTCGTCGAGGTGCGCGGTGAGGTGGACATGCTCACCGCACCCGCCCTGCGCGGGCGGCTGCGCGAGGAGCTCGGCGGGGCCCCGCAGCTGGTGGTGGTCGACCTCACCGGGGTCACGTTCCTGGGCTCCAGCGGGCTCGCGGTGCTGGTCGCCGCCGCCCAGCAGGCCAACGACCTGGGCGTGCGGTTCCGCCTGGTGTGCACCACGCGCGCGGTCATCCGCCCGCTGACCGCCACCGGCCTGGCCGACGTGCTGGACACCTGCACCACGCTCGAGCAGGCGTTGGCCGGCGGCACCACCACGACGCCGTCGGGCTGACCGCACCGGTCCGCTACCGCGGCCCGGCCACGCCGAGCCCGAGATGCACGCACTTCAACCGGGTCATCTCGGCCAGGAGCTCCGGCCCGTAGCCGTATCCGGCGCCACTCGCTCCCCGCGGCCGCGCCGCGCCTCCTGGCGCACCACCGAAGACCGCGTTCACCTTCACGGTGCCCACGGGTAGCTCGCGCCAGGCGAGCTGCGCGTGAGCCATCGACGTGGTGAGCACGGTGGCGGCCAGCCCGTACTGTCCCTGCGCCGCCTCCGCCAGGCCCTGGCCGAAGTCCGACACCACGCGCACGGGCGCAACCGGGCCGAACGTTTCCTCCTGCAGCACGAGCATTTCCGGCGTGCAGTCGGCCAGCACCGTGGCCGGATAGCGCGCTCCGGACCCCTCCGGGATCTCCCCGCCAACAAGGCACCGGGCACCGGCTCGGACGGCATCGGTCACCTGGGTGTGCACCTTCCCCCGGTGCGCCACGTCCACCAGTGGGCCCATCTCCACGTCCTCAACGCGCCGCGGCCCCGGCACCCGCCGCCGGGCCTGGGCCACCAGCGCGGCCAGGAACTCCTCGGCGATCCCCTGGTGTACGTAGATCCGTTCCACCGCGGTGCAGCTCTGCCCGGCGTTGGTGAAGGCACCGATCGCGGCCTGCTCAGCCGCCCACCCCGGATCCACGTTCCCGTCAACCAGAAGCGGGTCGTTGCCGCCGTTTTCCAACAGTGCCTTGGCCCCCGTGGTCGCGGCGGCAGCCGCGACGGAGCGCCCGGTTGCCGTGCTACCCACGTGCACGACGAGATCGACGTCGGGCCGTGCGGCTAGTTCGGCACCGATCAGGCCGTCCCCGCACACCGAGATTAGCACGCCGCGCGGCAACACCTCGTTGAGGATCTCGTCCAGCAGCAGCCCGGTGTGTGGGCAACGCTCACTCGGCTTGTGCACCACGGTGTTCCCGGTGACCAGGGCCGCACCGAGCAGCCCGCAGGCCACCGCGACGGGGTCGTTCCACGACGTCAACGCCACGACGACCCCGTAGGGCTCGGGCACCGTCAGATCGGTTGCGCTCCAGCCGCCGAGCAGGGAGTGGCCGCGGTTGACCGGCCCCAGCTCGGCGTACTGCGCCACCGTCCCGGCGCCGGCCAGCACGCCGGCCAACGCCTCGGCGGTGGGTCGACCGGTCTCGGAGTGGTTGAGCCCGGCCAGCCGCTCGGCGGCCGCCTCCAGCCGGCGCCCGGCGGCACGGAGCAGGACGCCCCGGTCGGCGACATCGTTGCGGGCCCAGCCGGGCTGGGCCGCCCGCGCCGTGGCGACCGCCGCCTCGACCTCCTCGGTACCGGCCATCGGCACCGTGCCGACCAGGCTGCCGTCCGTGGGGTTGGTGATGCGCAACGCCTCTCCCCCGCCCATCGCCACCCGCACCGCCTCGGCGGCGCGGTAGCCGGCCACCGTCGCCGGCCGGCCGCCCAACGTCTCGGTCATCGCGTCGACCTCCCGAACTCGAGGGACCCGGCCGCGGAGTACCCGCGGCGGGAAAGCGTCATGCCCGTTTCGGTCGAGGTGGGTGGGGAACCCGTCGAAGGTGAGGAGGTTCTCCGATGTCCGTCCTCCAGCCGTTAGCGCCCGACAGGGATCACTCGCGCGGGGTCGGGGCACTGGGCGAACTCCTGCCCGGTGTCCGTCGCATCCTCGTGCTGCGCGGTGGTGGGGTGGGGGACTTCGTCCTCACTCTCCCGGCCCTGCAGGCACTGCGTGACTCCTACCCGGACGCCGAGATCACCCTGCTGGGACCGGCCTGGCAGGGTGAGTTGCTGGACGGGCGACCGGGTCCGGTGGACCGCACGTGGACGTTGCCCCCGGTACGCGGGCTCAACGGTGACGGCCCGGATCCGGACTCGGCCGAGCTGGCCGAGTTCTTCGCGCTGGCTCGGTTGGAGCGCTTCGATCTCGCGGTGCAGCTGCACGGCGGCGGGCGCTGGTCCAATCCGTTCCTGCGCCGGTTGGGGGCGCGCTACACGGTAGGTGCACGCGAGGCCGATGCGGAGCCGCTGGACCGCTGGCTGCCCTACCACTACTACCAACACGAAGCGTTGCGGCACCTCGAGGTTGTCGGGCTCGCCGGTGCCGCGCCCACCGCCCTGCAGCCTCGGCTGCAGGTGACCGAGGCCGATCTGGCCGAGGCGGACCGGGCGCTGTCCGGCCTGCCCCGGGCGTTGCTGGCCGTGCATCCGGGCGCCGGTGACCGGCGGCGACGATGGCCCACCGAACGGTTTGCCACCGTGGCCGCCAAGATGGTCGAGTGCGGCGCGGGTGTCGTCGTGGTCGGAGACGACCGGGACTCCGACGTCGCCGATCTGGTGGTCGGCCAGTGTTGCGAGGCGGTACCGCTGGCCGACTGGCCTCTGGTGCGCACGCTGGCTGGCAAGGTGAGCCTCGGTGGGCTGCTCGGTGTGTTCGCCCGCAGCACGGTGCTCGTGGGCAACGACAGCGGGCCGCGTCACCTGGCACAGGCCGTGGGTGTCCCGACGGTGAGCGTGTACTGGTGCGGCAACGTCATCAACGCGGGGCCGTTCGGACGGGGTGAGCACCGGGTGCACGTCGCATGGACCACCCAGTGTCCGGAGTGTGGTCTCTCCTGCACCGACCCGTCCGCTGAGCGTTGCCCGCACGACGTGTCGTTCGTGGCCGAGGTCGACGAGGCGGCGGTGCTCGCCGACGTGATCGACCTGTGGGCCGGGGTGAAGAGCCGGAGGTGATGGCAGATGCCTGGTCGCAGAGAACTGCCCTCGACGATCGAGCGGTCTGCGCGCAAGGCGCAGCGCACGTGGATCAAGGCGCACGACTCCGCCGTGGAGACCTACGGCGAGGGGCAGCGGGCGCACCGCGTGGCGTTCGCCGCGTTGAAGCACTCCTTCGAGAAGGTCGGTGACCACTGGGAGCCGAAGGGCGACCGTGGCCCGTCGGACCCGCAGGCGGCCAGGGGTGCGCGGCGGCGGGGCGGAGCCCGACCCGGTAGGGCCGAGGTGCCGCGGCAACGCACCAAGCAGGGCGTGGATATCAGGGCCAGTAAGGAACACCTGTACCAGGTGGCGCAGAAGCTGCGGATCCATGGCCGCTCCCGGATGAACAAAGGTGAGCTGGCCGAGGCGATCCGCAGGGCCAACGCCCGCAAGACCGCGCAGGCCCGCGCCCGACGGTAGCTCGGGCACCGGCGGGTCCGGTCTCGCGGGCCGGGTGCCGCGGTATCCGGTGTGTTCGTCGGCCAGTGTCGTGCGGCAGTGCCACTCATAGTCGTACGGCGACACATGTACTGGCCGGCGGGACCAGTCATGCCTGCCCGCTTCGCAGATCCCCTCCCGCACGGTCGCCAGGACGTGGACTGGAGGGAACGCGGGCTGTCACAGAGACTGACCGTATGGCAGCGGGCGGCAAGGGACTGATCTGGCTCGCGTTCGGTGCCCGCCGCGGCAGGTGGCTCACCACGGACAGCCCACCCCCGACCGAGTCCGAGCGGAGCCGCAACGAGGCGCCGCTGTGGTGGGTGCGTGCTTTCGACACCCCGTTGCTGCACGGCGTGCCCGACAACCGCATCGGTCACCCGGACGGGCGGCGGCTTGGCGCACCGGGCGCGTACGTGGCGGTGTGCGGTGCCGCCGTCTATCCCGCGGCGGCCACCGTGAGCCCGTGGGTGCGGCGTTGCGCCGCCTGTCAGCAGTGGGCGCGCCGGTGGGCAGGGCTGCCCTGGCCACAACTCCCTTACCGGGAACGGGATGACGAGGACGACTAGCCGGAGGCCACCGGGAACCAGTGGCGTCAGGGCCAGGAGGGTTCGCGCTCCGGCCGCGTCACGTTCCCTCCATGGCCCAACGGACCGCGGTGAGCAGGTCGGGCGCCACGAGGGGTGCCTCGTCAACCTCCTCGGGGCGGGTCAGCGGGGTCGGCACCAGCACCGCACGTGCTCCGGCCGCGCGGGCTGCGGCCACATCGCTACCAACGTCACCGATGACCACGACGTCCCACGGGTTCACGGCCAGCCGGGTCGCGGCGGCGAACACCAGGCCCGGCGCGGGTTTGCGGCACACACAGCCTTCCTGCGGAACATGGCGGCAGACGGCCCAGACGTCGAACGGGCCGAGCAGTTCCTCGACACGGGCATTCACCGCGCGCAGCTGTGCCTCGCTGACGAGCCCTCGCCCCACCCCCGACTGGTTGGTGAGAACGCCGGTGCACACGCCCTCTCGCCGCAGGATCGCCAATGCGGCCCGCGCGCTTGGCATCGGGCGCACCTGTCCGGGGTCGGCGTTGTACGGAACATCTCGCACCAAGGTGCCGTCCCGATCGAGCAGGACGGCACCGGGGACTTTCGTCCGCGCCCTTCGGGTGGACCGAGTGCTTACCGTCGTCGGACTCACAAAGGAGGAGTTATCTCGCCTTGTCGGCGGTAAACCCGGTTGGCGCCATCACTACTTGCCGTAGCTGTCGGCGCCGCGACAACCCGCACGACGCGGTGCGCGCCGACCAAGGTCAGGGCGTCAAGGGCCGAACTTCCCGGCGGGGCCACGACAACCAACTGTTGCCCGGCGGCGTCGGCGGCCCGGCCGACCTCCAGCAAAGCCCGCACGGCACCGTCTGTCACCTCGCCCACATCGCGCAGATCCACCACGACGGGGAACGCACCGCCCCGGGAGGCGTGCAGCAACGCGCGACGCAGCGGTGGGCCGGACCGCTCGGGCAGGTCGCCCCGCACCACGACCTCGCCCGGCCGGGTGCGCAGGTCGAGCCGCACGTCGGCGGCACCCGAGGCCGGCGGAACGGGTTGGCTCTCCCGGCGGGGCGCCTTGCGGAGGGTGACGGTCGTCCCGATCGACGAAGGGTCCACCTGCACCTCGTCAACGCACTCCTGCATCAGCAACAGGCCGCGACCGCGCAGGCCGGGATCCGGCTTGGGGGGCCGCCACCAGCCGCCGTCGGCCACCACCATGTGAACGGTGCCGTCGTGATCCAGCGACCCGCTGACCCGGATCATGCCGGCCTGGCCCGGTGGGTAGGCGTGCTCCACGGCGTTGGCGGCCGCCTCGCCCACCGCCTGTTCCAGGTCCTGCACGTCGTCGGTGCCCAGGCCGAGACCCTCCAGCCATTCCCGCACCTGGTCGCGCACGGCCGGCAGCCGGCCGGCCCGTGCCGGGAAGGTCAGGACGAGGTCGGCGGGTGGCGGCTCCGGGCTGAGCACCAACAGCACGGCACCTTCGCCCCCGGCACCGGGCGGGCGCCGCGCGAGACGCTCGGCGATCCGGTCACACAGCTCCCCCGGGTCTGTGGGCGGGTCGGCGACCAGCGCGGCGAGCCGGCCGGGCGGGCTCTCCCGGCCCGGCGCCCGGCGCCCAGCCCCGGCGGTGTGCAGCACCACCATCTCCTCCGGGGAGATGGGGCAGGCACGGGCCGCCTCGGGACGCTCGGCCGAAGGCAACCCGAGCAGGCTCCCGCGGCAACCGACGAGCTGGCGCACCGAGTTCGGCCCCACCACCAGTGGGCCGGCGGAACCGGCGCAGGCGCACTCCAGGGATCGGGTGGCCGGGTCGAACACGACCAGACACAACGACACCCCGCGCAGCGCGGGCAACACCTCGGCATAGCGGTCCAGGCCGGCCATGGCCATGGCCGCGTCCCGACCGTGCAGCAGTTGCACCGCAAGAGCACCACGCAACCGTTCGACGGCCACCGCGCCGAGCGAGCCCTGCTGGGCGGGCAGGTGGCCGACGGCGGCCGCGAGCCGACCGTCGGGCAACGCCACCACGTCGTAGAAATCCCGGCCGCCGCGTCGCTCGTCGCCGGGCACGACACGGACCGCGAGCCGGGCACCGGGCAGCGAGGGCAAGCCTCCCTCGTCGGCCGGGTACACCACCCCAGGTTCTTCGTCCGACACGTCCGCTCCTGGCCTCGACCGGGGGCTCCCAGCACAGCGCCTCATGAACATGCACGCAAGGGTCACGACGTGCCCCGTTCCGCCTGCCGCTGGATTCCCGAGGAGTAATTGCGGCAAACCGCCCCTGGTCAGTGATCCGCCGAAGGGGATATCGGGCCCAGCGAGGGGCCGATCACCGGCAGTAGATCACTACCCGGGCGGCCGACGAATCACTACGCCCATCGGACATGAGCCGGCTGCCAAGGCGTTTCCCAAGCCCGGATGGGACAGGTCGCTGGTCAGGCCAGCCGGCACCCCTTCGATTGATCAGGGCCGGAAAATCCACCCTGCTGGCGTAGCCCGGGGCCCCTACGCGGTGGATCAGCACCGAACGAAGTGCGAGTGGGACGGTATTGGCCGAGGTGGCTCGGGTGCCTGCCGCCCAGGGCCAGGTTGCCGGACGGAAACCAGCGCTCTCGGGAGACCGTTGGTTGATCGCGTGACGGGGCCGGGAACCGCCGGTGCCCCTCGGCCAGGACCGAACCGGAAAACCGCCCCTGCCCGAACCGGCACCAGAAGGTCGCCCAACCGAGCGTGTCCGCCCGGCCGGTGGGGCCCCGGGATGCCGCGGGCGAGATCGAGCCGCTCGGCGTCCTGCCTGTGGCGGGTCCTGGATATCCGCCAAGCGATGCCACGCGAAAACTCAGGACGTCGGCTGGGTTTCGGGCCGGGGCCGGGTGCTCGGCCGCCGGGCCGGCGGGACCACGTCCCCGTCCGCCAGGCGATCGGCCAACGCACACTCCAGCCGGTGCACCGCCTCGTCGAGCCTGGTCCGCGGATCGCCCCGGAAGTGCTGTGCCAAGCCGTGGCCGGGTCGCCACCACAGCCGCGCGTGCATCAGCGTGGTGTGCCGGCCGGGACCGGGCCGCAGCCGCAGTTGCACCCCACACAACCCGTGCCGGCCGCCCGCCTTCCACGCCACGAGCCGGTTGTCGTGGTCGGCCGTCCGCTCCACCGGGATGATCAGCGGGTGGCCGCTCGGGGCCACCAGGTGGACCCGGACCAGGCGGTCGCTCACCCGGTCGATCCGCCGGATCTCGGTGACCAGGTCGGCGAGCACGCACCCGTCCCGGCAGTAGCGGTACACCGCGGTCACCGGCTCCCCGACCATCAGGTCGGCCGACACCTCCCGGCCCCGCACCGCCGCGGCCAGCCGGCCCACCGGGCGCCGGGTGACCAGCGCCGCGGCCGCGGCAGCCAGCGGCACCGCCACCAGCACGAGCCGCCGCCAGAACACCCGCATCTGCTCGTTCCGCTCGCCCATGTCGTATCGCCTCCGAACGCCGTTCTCGCCAACGCTCCCGCGACGGGCCCAGTCCACACCCGTCGACGCCCGAGCGCTACCGGTACGCCGGGTCGGTGAACGGGAACGGCCGAATGCGCCGGACAGCGGCGACGCAGCGTGTAACCCGGCCGGACCGGGGGTAACCCGGTCCAGGAGCGGGTGCTCGTGCCGGCCGGGTTGGGCAGGGGAGCAGCGGCCGGGCGGGGCCCGCTCCCCGGGTCGGGCAACCGCAGCCCACCCCGTGCGGAAGGAGGTAGTCGTGCCGAGCATCGTCAAGTCCGTCGACGTCGGCGTGCCCGTGCGCACGGCCTACGACCAGTGGACCCAGTTCGAGACGTTCCCGAACTTCATGCCGGGGGTGCGGCGCGTCCAGCAGGTGACCGACACCCGGACCCACTGGGAGACCGAGATCGCGGGCACGCACCGGGAGTTCGACGCCGAGATCACCGAGCAACGTCCAGACGAGCGTGTCGCGTGGCGGTCGATCACCGGGCCCCGGCAGGCCGGCGTGGTCACCTTCCACCGGCTGGACGACGAGCACACCCGCGTCCACCTGCAGCTGGACTGGGAGCCCGAGGGCTTCACCGAGCTGGCAGCCAGTGCGCTGGGCATCGTGCAGCGCCGCGTGCGCAACGACCTCGACCGCTTCCGGGAGTTCATCGAGGCCCGCGGCGGGTCGACCGGGGGCTGGCGCGGTGAGGTGCAGCGGCCGCCGCAGGCCGGCGAGCAGGAAACCTCCGCCGCGGGCGGGACCGCCGGCGGACCATCGCGGGCGGCGGGGACCGAAGCCGCTGGCGAGGACCCCTTCGGGAGCTCGGGGCCGGGACCGGTAACACCCCCCGGCAGTGGCCCGTCGGACAAGCCACCGGGTGGCTGAGGCCGCGCCAGCGCCACGCCCGGCAACCCACGATTGCGCTCCCGGTGGAGCGCGGTTACCCAAGCCGCGTCACCACCGGTGGAGGGGTTCGCGCCTGTCAACGCGGTTGTTCCGAGCGCGGCCGTGGTTATCAGCCTTGTCGAGTCCGGTTTCGAGTGAGGACACCGCATGACCGTCACCGCCGGCCCGAGCCGCCGCACCGGGACATCACCGGGCGAGCCCACGCCGAGCCCGCAAACCCTGCGCCGCTACCGGCGTGCGGCCGACTTCATCGCCGCCGCCATGATTTATTTGCGCGACAACGTGTTGCTGCGAGAGCCGTTGCGTCCGAAACACCTCAAGCCCCGGTTGCTCGGCCACTGGGGAACCTGCCCCGGCATCACGTTCATCTACAGTGGACTCAACGGCCTGGTACACCGTACCGGGCACCGCACCCTGCTGGTGACCGGGCCGGGACACGGTGCTCCCGCGGTGCACGCCAACCTGTGGCTGGAGGGGACCCACGCCGAGCACGACCCGGCACTGCGCCGTGACGTGTCCGGACTGACCGAGCTGGTGCGGCGCTTCTCCTGGCCGGGCGGCTTCCCCAGCCACCTCTCGCCCGAGGTTCCCGGGGTGATTCACGAAGGTGGTGAGCTGGGCTACGCGCTCGCCACCGCGTTCGGCGCGGCGTTGGACGACCCCGACCTGCTCGTCGCGTGCATCGTCGGGGATGGCGAGGCGGAGACCGGACCCACCGCCGCGGCCTGGCACTGCTCGAAGTTCCTCGATCCCAGCCACAGCGGGGCCGTGCTTCCGGTACTGCATCTCAACGGCTACAAGATCTCCTCCCCCACGGTCTACGACTCGATGGAGGACGACGAGCTGACCGCCTACTTCCGCGGCACCGGCTGGGCACCACACCTTCTCGACGTGTCCACGACGGACGATCCGGACGGTTCCCTTGCCGAGACCCTGGATCACATTCACGACGAGATCACCACGCTGCAGGCCCAGTGCCGGGCCGGTGAACGGCCGGGGCGCCCGGTCTGGCCCATGCTCGTCGTCCGCAGTCCCAAGGGATGGGGTGCGCCGGACCACGACGCGCACGGAACACCCATCGGGGGCACCTTCCACTCCCACCAGGTTCCACTGGAGGACGTGGCCGAAAATCCCGACCAACTCGCCGTGTTGGCGCGGTGGCTACGCTCCTACCGGCCCGATGAGCTCTTCGACGACACGGGCCGGCCCGCAGCTGATCTGCTGTCCGTGCCACCCGAACCAGACCTGCGGCTGGGGTCGGTGCCGCAGGCGAACGGTGGGCGTCTGCGTCGTGAGCTTCCGCTTCCCCCGCTCGAACCGTATGCGGTGAGTGTGCCGGCACCGGGGGCCGCGATCGCGGGAGCCACGCCGACTTTGGCCCGCTGGCTGGCAGAGCTGATACGACGCACCGAGGACAGCCGGGACTTCCGCGTGGTGTGCCCTGACGAACTGGAATCCAACCGGCTGGGCGAGATCCTGGTGGCGACCGACCGCGCCTACGTCTGGCCGGTTCCCGGCTACAGCGAACACCTCACCGCGGACGGTCGCGTGATCGAGGTGCTGTCCGAGCACCTGTGCCAGGGTTTCCTACAGGGCTACCTACTTACCGGACGACACGGCCTGTTCCCGTCCTACGAGGCATTCGTATCCATTGTGGACAGTATGGTCAACCAGTACGCCAAGTTCCTCAAGATGGCCATGGAGGTGCCGTGGCGGGCACCCGTGGCCAGCCTCAACTACCTGCTCACCAGCGAGGGATGGCGCCAGGAGCACAACGGGTACAGCCACCAGGGTCCCGGCTTCATCAACAACCTGCTCACCAAGAAGGCGTCCGTTTCCCGGATCTACCTGCCACCGGACGCGAACACGCTGCTCCAGGTCATGCGCGAATGCCTGGCGAGCACCAACCGTATCAACATCGTGGTGGCGGGCAAGCACGATGCGGCGCAGTGGTTGGACCTGGAATCGGCCGAAGCACACTGCCGTGCCGGCGCGGGCGTGTGGGAGTGGGCCTGCAACGACGCCGGAACGGCGCGCGACCCGGCGGAGCCGGATGTCGTCCTGGCGTGCGCGGGCAACATCCCCACTGTCGAGGTGCTGGCCGCCGCATGGCTGCTGCGCCGGTATGCCCCGGACCTTCGGGTGCGGGTCGTGAACGTGGTCGATCTGCTGGTGCTGGCGCCACAGGAGCGGCATCCGCACGGGATGACCGACGAGGAGTTCGTGGCGTGCTTCGGCCGCGACGTACCGGTGGTGTTCGGTTTCCACGGGTACCCCTCCGCCGTGCACGAGCTGCTGCACGGGCGAGCCGGACCGAACCGGTTCCACGTGCACGGATACCTCGAGGAAGGCACGACCACGACTCCGTTCGACCTGTTGGCCGACAACCGGATGACGCGACACGACCTAGCCACGGACGCGATCTCCCGGGCACCTGGCTGGTCCTCGCGCGGGGGCACGATCGCCGATCGGCTCCGCGCCGACCGCGACGCCGTCCTGACCAGGTCCTACCGGGAAGGCGCGGACCCGCCGGAGATCACCGGGTGGCGGTGGTCGGAATGAACGACGTCGATGTCATCCTCACCGTCAACGCGGGCTCGTCCAGCCTGCGCCTGCACCTGGTCCGCGCCGACGACACCGACCAGGTCGTCGCCGAACACGTCCTGGAACGTCTTCCCGGCCGTAGTGAGGCGATCAAGGCGCTGACCACACTCGTGCGCTGCTCGGGAATCGTGACGGTGAAGGCGGTTGGTCACCGGTTGGTCCACGGCGGACCGTGGCTGCGCCGTGCCACCATCGTCGACCACCACGCGCTGACCGCGGCGCACGCGGCCGCGTCCCTCGCCCCGATCCACGTGCCGCCGGCACTGCACCTGATCGACGCCGCGCAGGAGCTGCTGCCGTACGTGCCGCAGGTGCTGTGCCCGGACACGGCCTTCCACGCCGGGCTGCCCGAGGTGGCCTACACCTACGCGCTGCCGCTGACGTGGCGGGTCAACTACGGCGTCCGGCGCTACGGCTTCCACGGCCTCTCCTACGCCTGGGCCACGCGCCGTGCCGCGGCGCTGCTGGACCGCCCGGTCGAGCGGCTCCACCTGCTGCTCGCCCACCTGGGCGGCGGGTGCTCGGTGTGCGCGGTGCGCGGCGGCCGCAGCGTGGACACCTCGATGGGGTTCACCCCACTCGAAGGGGTGGTCATGACGAAGCGTTCCGGCAGCATCGATCCCGGCATGCTGATGTGGCTGCTGGAACGCAGCGAGCTGAACGTGGCCGATGTGCGGGAAGCGCTTTACCACCGGTCCGGCCTGCTGGCGTTGTCCGCCGGCCGTTCCTCCGACACCAGGGAGCTGGTGCGGGCCGCCCGCGAGGGTGACTCCGCCGCCTCCCTCGCGCTGGCGGTGTTCGCCCGCAGCGTGCGCGGCGCACTCGCCTCCGCCGCGACCAGCTTGGACCGGGTCGACGCGCTGGTGTTCACCGGCGAGATCGGGTGGGACCAACCCGAGGTTCGGGAGGATGTGTGCGCCGGTCTCGGGGTACTCGGGATACGAGGCGGGTTGCGCGGGAACCGGTCGGACGATGGTCCTGTCAGCCCGCCCGGGGTGCCGATCCCGGTGCTCGTCGTCCGGTCGCGGGAGGAGCTCCAGATCGCTCACGACACCTGGTCGGCACTACGGTCGGAAGCGGAGAACTCCATGGCAGGCCGTCCACTGTGACGGTCCGCCGGCGACGAAGGACGAGGCGAGTGGTGGGGGCCAGATTGTCCATCCCGGAGCCCAGCGCGGGGCCCGACAGCCGGGTCAGCGCCCGAACGAGTACCGTCGAGCTGCGCATCGAGGCACGGCCGGACCAGCTCTCGGTGGTCCGCGCGGTGGCCGGCGACATCGCCATGCGGCAGGACTTCGACCTGGACGCGATCGCTGACCTGCGCATGGCGGTGGACGAGGCGTGTGCCGAGCTGATCGGCGTTGCCGCGCCGGATGCGCCGCTGCGCTGCCGGTTCCACTCGGTGCCCCGCGAGATCCGGGTCGTGGCCGAGGTGCTGTCCCGGGACGCGACGCCCCCCCGTAACGACACCTTCGGCTGGCGTGTGCTCACGGCACTGGTCGACGACGCCTCCACCGGGTCGGCTCCGGCCGGCGCCGATCCCGGCGGTCATCTGGTGCGCATCGAGCTGGTGAAACGACCTGCCAGGGAGGTGGATGGGTGAGGCGACCGGCGTCCGCCCGGGACGGCCATCCCGCGGCGCGGGCCCACGGTGAGTCCCGCTCACCCGGCCACTACGACCACCTGGCCCCACTGTTCGCCGAGATGGCCGCGCTCGCCGGGGACGACCCGCTGCGGGCCGAGCTGCGGGAGCGGCTGGTCACCGGGCACCTCCCGGTGGCCCAACACATCGCCCGCCGGTTCGCCAACCGGGGCGAGCCGCAGGAGGACCTGGTCCAGGTGGCCACCCTCGGGCTGATCAACGCGGTGGACCGGTTCCAGCCGGACCGAGGCGTGGACTTCCTGTCGTTCGCGGTGCCGACGATCATGGGTGAGGTGCGCCGGCACTTCCGGGACACCGGGTGGTCGGTGCGTGTCCCGAGGCGGCTCAAGGAGCTGCACCTGTCGATCAACGCAGCCACCAGCGAGCTGTCCCAGCGGCTCGGTCGCGCGCCGACGCCCAGCGAGCTGGCCAGCCACCTGGAGTTGAGCCTGGAGGAGGTCTACCAAGGGCTGGAAGCCACCAACGCCTACCGCAGCGCCTCCCTGGACGACCTGCTGGTGGCCGACGACGACTCGATGTCGCTGGGCGACGCCATCGGCGAGATGGACACCGAACTGGAACAGGTGGAGTACCGGGAGTCGCTGCAGCCGCTACTCGCCAAGCTGCCCGAGCGGGAGCGCACGGTCCTCGTGCTGCGCTTCTTCGGGAACATGACGCAGACGCAGATCGCCGAGCGGGTGGGCGTCTCGCAGATGCACGTTTCCAGGATCCTCGCCCGAACCCTGGCGGAACTTCGCCAGGAGCTGCGCGATGCGGACTGAGCGCCGGAACGGGTCGCGGCCGAAGGTCGTGGTGTTGCGGGCGTTGAAGCTGGGCGACCTGTTGATCGCCGTACCCGCGCTGCGGGCGCTGCGCCGGGCTTTCCCCGACCACTGGATCCAGCTAGCCACCTCGGGCTGGCTGGCACCCGTGGTGGCGCTGGCCGAGGCGGTGGACCAGGTGCTGCCCACCAGGGGGCTGGCCCCGCTGGGGCCGGCCGCCCAGCGTCCCGCGGTCGCGGTCAACCTGCACGGCGCGGGGCCGCGGAGCACCGAGGTGTTGGCGGCGCTGCGCCCGCGCCGCCGGATCGGGCACCGCGCGGCCGGTTGGGACGGCCCGGAATGGGAGGACGACCTGCACGAGCGGGTGCGGTGGTGCCGTCTGCTGCAGACGTACGGGATCCCGGCTGACCCGGCCGATCTCGGGATCCGGCGTTTGGAGGTGGCCAACCCCGTCCCCGGGGCGACCGTGGTGCATCCAGGTGCCGCGCACGGCAGCCGGCGGTGGCCCGTCGATCGCTGTGCCGCGGTGGCCCGTCGGCTCGCCGCGCGCGGGCATCACGTCGTCGTGACCGGGGCCGAGTCCGAGGCGGGATTGGCCGGGCAGCTGGCGCGGCAGGCCGGCCTGCCCGCGGACCGGGTGCTGGCCGGCCGGACCGGACTGGCCGAGCTGGCCGCGGTGGTCGCGGGCGCGCGATTGGTCGTCAGCGCTGACACCGGGGTCGCGCACCTGTCGTACGCGTACCGAACTCCCTCGGTGGTCTTGTTCGGCCCGGTCCCGGCAAGGTCATGGGGACCGCCGGAGGCCGGCCCACACGTGGCGTTGTCGGACGACCGCGCGCGGCGCGGGGACCCGTTCGCCGCGGACCCGGACCCCGCGCTGCTCGGGGTCGGGGTCAACGACGTACTGGCCGCCGTTGACCGGCTCAGCACCTTCCGAAGCCAGTCTCCCGGGGGCCACTACCAACTCGACGTCACCAAAATCCCCCCTCTGTGATCCTGTCTACTCGACAAGATCAACGAGAATGCGACGGACTGTTCCATCGGCTCTTTCCCGGTTCCCGCGTCAGGTCGTCATGTCGCCGGTACCGCCCGCCTCGACGAGCGAGCGCACCTCGTCCGGCAGCGACTCCCGGACCTTGGCCATCAGCCCGGGGCTGGTCGCGTCGCGGACCACCGCCAGCACCGCGCGGGCCTGGAACGCCGCCTGCGGCTCGGACGCGCCGCTTCGCAGGTGGACCCGGGCGACGAACTCGTCCAGTCCGAACCGCTCACCGGTGCCCACGCCACCGAACACCTCGGTTCGCCGCAGGTGCTCCCCGACCTCCCGGGGCAGCTGGGCGGCGAGGTTCTCCGCAAGCCCTTCGGGCAGCCGCTCACCGAGGGTCTCCAAGGTCGCCCGGGTCGCGCGCTCGGCATCGCCCCGGCTCCCGAGACGGGCCCGGTTCTGTACCTGACCGATGAACTCGTCGTGCTTCATCTCCTGCCCTCCGCCTGTCTCGCGCGGGGCTCGTCGCGCCCGGGAACGAGCGTGAAGCGCCGGCGCGCGATCTCGCGCTCCCTTTCCCCGGCACACCATTGGCTACCCGGACTCGCGCGGGAAACACCGGTGTCGCGGTGGTGATTGGCGGCCCGGCAGCGGGTACCCCGAGATATGAGCACTTCCCCGGATCCGGTCCCGGAGCAGACACCGGGTCCGGAGCACGGTGGTGGCGTCCGTCGCGGTGACACGCCTCCGGTGGAGAGCGGCACGCACGGGCGCTCGCACCGGGAACCGACCCCGCCGCGGTGGCCCAACGCCACCACCATCCTGCTGCTGTTGGTCGTCACCCTTGCAGTGCTCGGCGTGATCATCGCCCAGGTCATCGGGATCATCCAGGTCTTCTGAACGCTGTGGGGAACCACCACCCGTGCCCTGCTACGCAGACGAAACGCCCGGCATGCCTTCGACTTCGCCGCTGTTTCTTCGGCAATGCCAGGACGAGCCGCCACGTCGTCTTCGTGTCGGGAGAGCGTTTGGGCCGTCATGAACAGGAAGCAAGCCCACCCGGATGGCCGCCGGCGACCGGCGCCACCTCTTGATCGGTTGGTACACCGGGGGATCGGCGTACGCGAGTTCGCCGGTTCCCCTACGCTGGCGGCCGCCCTCAGCGGTGGCTTCGGGGTCGGTGCTGTCCGGATACGGTTCGAGTCGATATTCGGTTGCCTCACCGGTATCTCTGGTCACCCGGATGGCGGCGCGAGTCACTCGTGGCGGAACGGAGCGGCCGGGTGTCTGCCATTCGGGGGACAGTGTCGAACTTGGCAAGTTGTGGACAGGCCACTGGACAGCCGCCCGACCACTCGCCCGGGTGTGGCGAGCGGGAGAACCGCGGCGCCAGCGTGCCTGTTGGGCCGCATGGGCAGGGCGGTTTCGGTGGTGTGGCGGTGACTTTCGGGGCTCGTGGGAGGTGCCCCTCCCTACGGGGAACTCTCGGGCGTGTGAAACCGTCCGACCCCACGGTGCGGCACTCGATCGACGACTCGCCGGGCCGGCGCAGCGTCGCGCCCGGCAGGCCCGCGGCGGCTGGCCGCCGTCGCCGCCGGTGGCTACCGCGGGCGAGGAGGAGGTCTACGTGGGTCCCTCGACCGTCGTCCGGCCCCCGTCCCCCGGTGGACGGACGATCACCGACCGCAAGGAACTGCGCGTCGCGCTGCGCCGGCTCGGAGGGGCCGTCAGACAACGCGTGCTGCGGGTACTGGCGGACCCGCCGCCGGGCAGGGCACTGCTCCAGGAGCTGCGCCTGACCGATCAACCATTACTCGGTCGCGGCGTGGAGCTCCGGTTGCTGTGCCCGCCCTCCTACCTGGACCTGCCGAGCGTGCGCGGCTACCTCGCCGACCTCGCCGGGCGGGGCGCGCGGGTCCGGCTGGCGCCCGCGGTGGTGCACCGGCTCGCGGTGTTCGACCGAGCGGTCGCGGTGCTGCCGGTGGACCCCGCCGAGCCGGCCGCGGGCACGGTGCTGGTGGACGACCCGTGCGTGGTGCGGGCCGTGGAGTCGTTGGCCAGCGGCCTGTGGGAAACCGGCCAGCCGCTGCCCGACCGCGCGGCCGACCCGGTCTCGCTGGTCGAGCACCGCGTGTTACGCATGCTCGACGGCGGTCTCACCGATGAGACGGCCGCCCGCCGGCTGAGCATGTCCGAACGCACCTTCCGGCGGCACGTGGCCCGGATGATGGTGCGTCTCGGGGCGAGCAGCCGGTTCCAGGCCGGTGCCGCCGCCGTCCGCCGGGGCTGGCTCTAGCCCGCGCCCCGCCACGCTGTCGCACCGGACCCGCCGGCCCGGCCCCCACCGCCTTCGACCTTGCCCGCCGCGGCGGAGTCCCGTTTTTCCCCTCCGTGCCCCTGGCACAGGCCATTGGAGCCCGAATCAGGCTGCGTCGGGCGAATCACCGCGCCGCCTTCCGCCCTTTTCTGATCAACTTGTCCAATTCGCGACGACGAACGCGTTGTGCGCCATCATGTCCCGAATTTCGGGAACCAGCGTCCGGTGGTAGCGCCGTTCCAGCTCCGGAACCGGGTGCACGGTCACGTCCCAACCCACGGATCCGATCCATTCCACGAAGTCTCGGCGCGGTTCGGTGTTGAACAGCTCGCCGATGTTGACCCCGAACCGCTCGGCCATGCGCGCGAACATCGGGTGCTTCTGCATCTGGTCGGTGTCCCGCCGCCCGGAGCGCTCGACCGCCAACGTGCTCGCCGGGGCCGACAGCTCGTGTACCCGCTCGAAGAGCTCCTCCTCGGCCCGGCCCGGCAGGTACGCCAGCAGTCCCTCGGCCAGCCACGCGGTCGGTCGTGCCGGGTCGAACCCGGCCACGGTGAGCGCGGCGACCCAGTCGTCCCGCAGGTCGGTCGGCACCGGGTGCCAGCGGCAACGCGGGCGCGCGCCGACCTCGTCGACCACCTGCTGCTTGAACTCGAGCACCTTGGGCTGGTCGATCTCGTACAGGTCGCAGCCGGACGGCCAGTCCAGCCGGAACGCCCGCGCGTCCAGCCCGGCCGCCAGGATCACCACCTGGTCCACCCCGACGCCGGCGAAGTAGTCGTCCAGAAACCGGGTCCGCAGCGCCATGTAGTCGATCATGTAACGCCAGGCGGAGTCTTCTTCGCCCAGCTCGTCCCAGCTGGTCGGCAGCGGCGTCGGCGGCCGGACGGCGTCGACGAACCGGGCGGCGAACTCGTCGCGCACCAGCGGTTGGGCGCGTTGGGTCTCGACGGCCCGGGCCGCGGCCACGCCCAGTGCCGTCAGGCCGACACTGGAGACGATGTCCCACTGCTCGTAGGTGGTGGCCATGACGTACCTCCCGGAACGTGCCAAACCACTTCGAAATCCGGCGCGTGACACCCCCGGCCGACCAGCGTCTCGCCTGTTCTCGCGCTAACCGATCGCACGCCTTCGTCAATTGCTGAGCGGGGGTGGGGGGTGTCAGGCACCGAGCCTAGCCGACCGAACCACCGTGGCGAACAAATGAACGTGGATCGCCGGAAATGGGTTATTCGCACCGTTACGGATCACCCCGTGTCACCGGTACGCGAGGACACCCGCGGCCGGTAATCTCCGCGAGAGAACAGAACGGAAAGCGGGGACGAATGGGGCGCAACGACCGGGACGGGATCCGACGGCGGGCTTCGCCCGCCGGTCCGGGCGAGGTGGATCTCGGCCGGCCGAACCCAGCCCGGATGTACGACTACTACCTCGGCGGCGTACACAACTTCGCGGTGGACCGCGAGGCCGCCGACAAGGTGCTCGCGATCCTGCCGGAGACACGGACGTTCGCCCTGCAGAACCGGGCCTTCCTACGCCGGGTGGTGCGGTGCCTGGTCACCGAGCTCGGGATCCGCCAGTTCCTCGACCTGGGCTCGGGTATCCCCACCGTGGGCAGCGTGCACGAGATCGCCCAGGCCGGGCACGCGGAGTGCCGGGTGGTCTATGTCGACCATGAGCCCGTTGCGGTCGCACACTCGCGAAAGCTCTTGGAGGGCAACGACAACGCGGCGGTCATTCACGCCGACGTCCGGGACTCCGACCTGGTCCTGTCCCACCCGGATACCCTGCGGCTGCTCGACTTCACGCGGCCGGTGGCGGTGCTGATGCTGCAGGTGCTGCCTTTCGTCCCAGACTCCGACGATCCCGCGGGAATCGTGGCCGCCTACCGCTCGGCCTGCGTTCCGGACAGCTGTCTCGCGCTGGCGCACAGTCTCACGCCGGAGTACTGGCCGGGGAGCGTCGGCGAGGCGATCGAGCTGTACCGCGGGAGCACGCATCCCCTGCACCTTCGCACCCCGGAGCAGGTGGAGGCCCTGTTCGACGGCTACGAGCTGGTCGAGCCCGGCGTCGTGTTCACCGCGGCGTGGCGGCCGGACCGGCCCGTCAGCCAGGAAGAGGCCATCGGTAGCCGGGCGGTCGCCGGTCTCGGTCGGCTCCCTGTCCCCGCAGGACCGGCGTGGTAGCGATCCCCACGTCGGCCTCGTCGTAACTCCGAGGTGCCGCACCAAATCCCGCCCGCCACGCGATCGCGGCAAGCCGCCGGCCCTCCCCGGTTCCCTGTCGGGCGGCAGGGTGCCTGCCGGTGCTGTGGGGCCCTGTGCCGGGATGCCTGGCGCCAAGCAACCGGCCCCTGGTGCGGCGGTGTCCGCCGCACCAGGGGCCGGCAGGGTCTCCGACCGTGCGACGGTGCGGAGTTCAGGAACCGATGAGAAGCGCCGCAAGTGCTGCGGGGCCGAAGATTTTCAGCACTCGATGACGTTGACGGCGAGGCCGCCACGCGCGGTCTCCTTGTACTTGACCTTCATGTCCGCACCCGTCTCCCGCATGGTCTTGATGACCTTGTCCAGCGAGACGAAGTGATGGCCGTCACCGCGCAGCGCCATCCGGGCCGCCGTGATCGCCTTGATCGACGCCACCGCATTGCGCTCGATGCACGGGATCTGCACCAGGCCGCCCACGGGGTCACAGGTGAGCCCGAGGTTGTGTTCCATGGCGATCTCGGCGGCGTTCTCCACCTGCTCGGGGGTGCCGCCGAGCACCTCGGTCAGGCCGGCCGCCGCCATGGAGCAGGCCGAGCCGACCTCACCCTGGCAACCCACCTCGGCGCCGGAGATTGAGGCGTTCTCCTTGAACAGCACGCCAATCGCCCCGGCGGTGAGCAGGAAACGCACGACGCCGTCATCGTCCGCACCGGGCACGAAACGGTAATAGTAGTGCAGCACCGCCGGAACGATCCCGGCCGCGCCGTTCGTCGGCGCGGTGACCACCCGGCCGCCGGCGGCGTTCTCCTCGTTCACCGCGAGCGCGAACAGCGACACCCAGTCCATCACCCGCAGCGGGTCCGTGGCGTAGTGCTCCCCGGTGAGCAGGCGGTGCAGTTCAGCGGCACGGCGCCGCACCTTCAGGCCGCCGGGCAGCACGCCCTCCTTCTCGCATCCCCGCTGCACGCACTCCTGCATGACGTGCCAGATCCGCAGCAGGCCGCCGCGGACCTCCGCCTCGCTGCGCCAGGACAGCTCGTTGTCGAGCATGACCTGGCTGATCGACTCGCCCGTGAACCGGGTGTGGGCCAACAGCTCGGTGCCGGTGCGGAAGGGGTAGCGGACGGGGGTGTCGTCCTCCTTGATGCGGTCGGCGCCGGTGGCGTTCTCATCGACCACGAACCCGCCGCCCACCGAGTAGTAGGTCCGGGCGCGCAGCTCGGCACCGCCGGCGTCGTAGGCGGCGAAGCGCATGCCGTTGGGGTGGAAGGGCAGCGCCTTGCGGCGGTGCAGGACGAGGTCCCGGTCGGGGTCGAAGTCGATCTCGTGCTGGCCGTTGAGCGCGATCCGCCGGTGCTCGGCCACAGCCGCGACCCGGGCGTCCACGCTTTCGGTGTCGACGGTCTCCGGGTCCTCGCCCTGCAGGCCGAGCAGGACGGCGCGGTCGCTGCCGTGCCCGTGGCCGGTGGCGCCCAGCGAGCCGAACAGCTCCGCGTGGACCCGCCGGACCTCGTCCAGCCGGCCGTCGACGGCCAGTCCCGCCACGAACAACGCGGCGGCCTTCATCGGCCCGACGGTGTGCGAGCTCGACGGCCCGATACCGATCTTGAACAGATCGAAGACGCTGATCACGGTGCTCCTCCAGCCAATGCGTGGCACGGCTGACCGGTCGTGTCGGTCAGCCCCAGCTCTCCCCGCTCTGTCGGAGTACCTGTGAGCTTCGCCGCACGACCGCGCGGCTTGCACCGTGGGTGAGGCGGTGTTGGACTGCTCCGTTCCGGGTCCGCTGCGCATCTCGTCGCTTCCGATGCGATGCTCGCTTCGCCCGTCACCTCACAGTGTCCGATTGCTCGGTTCCGGGCTCCGCTGCGCACCTTGTCGCTGCGTTGCGATGCTCGCTTCGCCCGTCACCTCGCGTTCCGGCCGCCTGCTTTCCAGAGTTCGCCTTGCCCGGCGGTCAGGGGTGCCTGAGAGATTCCGGGGAGTGGGTTGCTCCTTCGGCGCCCCGCCACATCGTCGGGGTCTCTCCCGCTCGGGCTCCAGTGGCGACGATGTTCGGTTGTCGCCCCACAGCCTACGAGGGCGCGGCGCCGGGCGTCACACCCGCCGGGAGTAAACGGGGTCTCCCGGGCCCGAACCACACCGCTTCTCCCGATAACCGAACACGCCCCAGGCGGAGCGGCTGTCTTCACGCTGGCGCGGTCGAGCGACACGCCGCACGGCCGCTCCACGATGGGCGAACGAGGCGTTCGACAGGCGACGGCACCCTCCGTAACCGAATCGAACCAGCAAGTAACCTTTCTCGCCTCATACCGGAAAGCCAGCCGGGCACCACGGGCGCGAGCGCGCCACCCCGCATCGCCCACCGACCGCACAGGATCGTCCCGCCAGCCCCGGTGCAGGCCCTTGATCAGCTCTTCGGTAGGATCTTGTGGTGCGGCTGCCGCCGGCGGCAAGCCAAAACGATCCTCTGTAGCTCAATTGGCAGAGCATTCGGCTGTTAACCGAAGGGTTGTTGGTTCGAGTCCAACCAGAGGAGCAGCGTGAAGGGGCCGCGAAAAGCGGGCCCGGCTGCTCAATGGATATTCCGGATCTGCGCCTCAAGTGATGACCCTGTGTCAGGGCGTTGTTCGATCTGTCCCCCTTCTGCGTGGGCGCCATAACCCAGGGGTGGGCTGACCGCCGAGTACGCCGGAGCGCATTCCCCGCCGGTGTTGCACTTCGCTGCGGGTGCCCTCGGCGCACCCTGGTCCACCACGGAGGAGGAGACACCGATGACGACCATCAGGAAGTCCATCGAGCTCGACGTGCCGGCGCAGGTGGCATACGAGCAACTGCAGGATCTCGGTTCGTACCGGAGGCTCGTCGCGGACCTGCGGCCGCAGGCCGAGGATTCCGATCTCGACATCGAGATCACCGAGACCAGGAAGAACGAACGCATCAACTGGCATTCGAACGGCCGCAAGGGCGCCGAGGTGGACGGCCAGGTGCGTCTGGAGCCGATGGACGGTACGCACACCAGGATCGAGCTGACCATGGAGTACAAGCAGGTTTTCGTTCCCGGCGCACCCGAACCCAGCCAGCGCGAGATCGACAAACGACTGCAGAAGGATCTGGAGCTTCTGAAGAAACGCCTGGAACGGAGCGCTACCGCGAACTCCTGACGCGCGACGCGCGATGTTCTGACGCGTTCCGGCTCGGGGCCGAACCCGTGCGGGTGATCCGGGCGCGGGGGG
>NZ_BMMK01000002.1:30981-272012 GCF_014645795.1 Longimycelium tulufanense
CCCGCGCCCGGTCGTGCTCAGCAGGGGCCGAGGTCCTCCCAGACGCCCCACTCATCTGTGGTGCCGGGCTCCTCGCCCTGGGTCCACCACTTCGCACGCCACGCGTGGCTCTTGTGCGAGACGGTGTCACCGGCGGTGTACACCTCGGTGCGGTCCCACGCCGGCGCATGGCAAACCGGCGGTGGGGTCGTGGTCGTCGTGGCGGTCGTCGTCGCCGTCGTGCTGGTCGGGGTCGTGGTGTTGGTCGGCGTGCCACCAGCCGTTTGTCGGCCCAGATCCTGCTGCACCGCATAGGTCCTTCCCCCGGAGGACACGGTGTAGTTCGCCGGCCCGGAGATCGGCAGGTAGTAGGTGAGCTGGACCTCGGTGGACTGCCCGGGTGCGAGGGTCTGCCAGTTGGGCAGGCGCAACGCGACCCGGTGAAAGTCTCCCTTCAGGCCGCCCCGGTTCGGCCCGGTGTGGTCGCTGCTGATCACCGAGAGGCTCCATCCGGACTGCTGCGCCATGTTGGCCGGTGCGGCCGTCGGATAGTCGAACTGGATCTCGGTTCCGCCCGGCAGTGTCTGCTGGGAGTTGTTGGTGATCCGCAGTTTCGGACTGATCGGATAGTTGTTGTCACCCAGGGCGAATCCGGTGAGTTCGAATCGGACGTCGAGGGTGTCGTACGGCATCGTTCGGTTGGCGCGCCTGGTGTTGTACGGCGTGGCGGTGCGAAAGGAGTCGTAGAGCCTCGTGGTCAGGGTGGAGCCCATGAAGTACTCACCCCTGCCGTCGTCCCAGGCGAAGTCGCCGGCGAGCTCCCAGAACATGACGCCGCCGAGCCCGGTGTCCACCACGTACTCGACCTTCGTCGCCAGGGACTGCTCATCCTCGGTGGACAGGAACACCTTCTTGTCGTTGTTCCAGAGCCAGGGCGCGACGAGGGTGGTGTCGTAGTGCCGGGCGTAGGTTCCGGTCAGCCGGTCCTCGGGGTCGTTGTCCGGGTCGAGCCCGTAGGACCTCAGGTAACTTCCGGCGATCCCCCTCTCCAGGTTCTTGGCGTGCCACATCGGGTTGGAGCCGGCGCCGACCTCCGTGCCGTCCTCGATGTCGTGCCAGATGTTGTCGATGCCGCGTGCACCGTCACCGCACGTGGCCAGGCCGTTCGGGCATTCACTGCCGACCGCCTCGCCCCACAGTCCGTTGGTGCCACCGGTGACGTTGCGCCAGCCGCGGGTGTAGTAGGGCAGGCCGATGTTGATGCGGCCCGCCTGGACGCCGCCACGGAAGTAGTGCGCGGCCCAGTCGGTGTTCAAGTATCCGATCCCGCCGTACTGCGGGGTGTCGTAGACGTTCCAGTGCTTCAGCTCGGCGTCGTTGCCGTCGTCGTAGAGCGCCGCGTTCGGGCCCACGAACTCGTTCCAGGCACCGTGCAGGTCATACGACATGATGTTGATGTAGTCCAGGTACTGGAATACCTGGAAGTGCTCCATGCCGCGCAGCAGGTAGCCGGAGGACGGAGCTGCAACAGTGAGCATGTAGTACCTGCCGTCGGTCGCGCTGGCGGCGTCCAGCTTCTCCCGCAACGTCTTCATCAGCTCGACGTAGCTCCGCATGAGCCCCGCGCGTCGGGGGTTCGCGATGTTCCAGTCGAGGGGGTTGCCCGCATCCTTCATCGACGTCGGGTATTCGTAGTCGATGTCGACGCCGTCGAAGCCGTAGGTGCGCAGGAAGGAGACGACGGAGTCGGCGAAGGTGTTGATGCCCGCGGTGTTGACGCTGTTGTTGGCGTTCGTGGTCATGCTGTAGAAGCCGCCGCTGGCAACCCGGTCGCCGTTGTCGTCCAGGTAGCCCCCGGTCTCGGCCCAGCCACCGACCGAGATGAGCGTCTTGACGTCGGGGTGCTGCTTCTTGAACTTGTTCAGCAGGTTGAAATGCCCCTTGAAGGGCAGGCTCGGGTCCATCTCGGCCCCCGGAACGGTGGGCCACTCCATCCCGGTCGCGGGGTTGTTCGGGTTGGTGGTGCCGACGGAAACCTCGTTGTCCGGGCCGACATGGGCGAAGGCGTAGTTGATGTGGGTGAGCTTGTTCCACGGGACGTTGTTGACCAGGTAGGCCGGCTGCCCGTTCTTGCCGTGCCGCCACCCGGTGAAGTAACCGATCACGCGGCGCGCGGAGCTCATCCGCTCCCGGCCCTCGGTGTCGTAGATGTCGCAGTAGGGCACCGCGACGCCGGGCGTGCGGTACAACCCGTCCGGCCGGCACTGCTCGTGGTGGGCCGCCTGGGAGCGGCCGGTCGCGCCGACCACGAGCAGCCCGGCTAACAGGCCGAGCAGGGATAGCAGGGGAATAACGCGTCTGGTCACTGGTCGACCTCCGGTGTCCTGCGGGGCCCGCACCCCACCGGCGGTCGCGGGCGGCCACCGGCCCGATGGCCCTCGCCCACGCCCGCCCCGCGTTGCCACGGGTGGCCCGCGCCCGGCCGCCGGGCAGGCGCGAAGCAGGGATTGAGCGGGCCGCGCGACCGCCTGTCGACCGGGGAGATCCTGCAGGGGCACGGCGTCGCGCGTGACCCGTGCCACGACGCCGTGGTGCGGCGACCGTAAGAGGTCTAGACCTTCACGTCAATAGGTCTAGACCAGAAGGCGTACGCCGGGTCCGGCTCCCGGCTACCTTTGTGGCATGCGCCGCCGCTCCCCCCGACTGTTGCGACTCGGTCTGGTCCGCAACGCCCACGCCAACACCCACCTCGACGCATTCGTGGTTTCCGGGGTCAGCACGGTGCTCATCACCCGCGGCTACCTGCACCTCGCCGGCTACCCGCAGGTCGGGGGCCGCACGTTGCACATCGCGCACGTCCTGCCGGGCGGGCTCCTCATGCTGGTGGCGCTGGTGTTGTTGCTGTCCTACGTCGGCCCGGTCGTGCGGCCCGCCGCGGCGGTGCTGGGCGGCATCGGTTTCGGGCTGTTCATCGACGAGGTGGGCAAGTTCGTCACCCGGGACAACAACTACTTCTACCGGCCCTCCGCCGCGATCATGTACGTGGTGTTCGCCGCGGTGGTGCTGACGGTGCACATGCTGCACAACCGCCGGCCGCTGGATCCCCGGGAGCACCTGGCGAATGCCGTCGACCACGCGGTCGAGGGCGTGGCCGGCGGGTTGTCGCCGCGCCGCCGGGGCGAGGCCGATGCCCAGCTCCGGGCCGCTGGCGCGGATCCGTGCCGAGAGCAGGTGGCCGCCCTGTTGACCATATGCCCCGCCAATGACCTGGAGCTTCCCGCACCGGTGCTGACGGCCAAGGCATGGCTACGACGCACGTTCCGCAGGCTTGCCCGTCGCCGCACCGTGCGGCTCGGGGTGTTGGTGTTGCTGGTTCTACAGGTTGTGGCCGCGCTCGCGATCGCGGTGGACGAGGCCCGAGGGACCGAGGGAGGCACAACCCTGAGCTTCCACGGGGTGCTCGGGGGCAGCGTGGTGTCGGCGGTGTTCATCGTGCAGGGGTTGTTGCGGCTGCGCCGCGACCCGCTGGGCGCCATGCAGACGTTCCAGCTGGCCGTGCTGGTGTCCCTCCTCGTCACCCAGGTCTTCCAGTTCGCCGAGGCGCAGTTCGCCGCGGTGGGTGGCGTGCTGGTCGACCTGATCCTCCTCGGGCTGCTCACCGCCGAGGCCGACCGGCTACGCCATCAGTTGACCGCTCCCACAGCGGGCTCGTAGCCACTCAGCCGAAGCGGAGGGGTAGGGCGTCCGGGCCGCTGACCCCGATGGGGTGACGCCAGGTCACCGGGCCGGCGATCGTCGGTGGGCCGAGGCGGGAGGCGAGGGCCGGCAGCGCTTCGGCGAGTTCGGTGCGTGCCGTCGCGGCGCCGAGGCAGAAGTGCGGACCCGCGCCGAAGGTGAGGTGGGCCGCCTCGCGGGTGACGGTGATGTCGAATGCGTCGCCGTCCGCGAAGACCCGCGGGTCACGCTGTGCCGACTGCACGCACAGCATGAGAAAGGTCCCGGCCGGAAGGTGCAACCCGTGGTAGTCGACGTCCTGGGCGGCAACCCGGAAGATCACCGGCACCGACGGGCACCAACGCATGACCTCCTCGACCGTCTGTGCCGCCAGTTCGGGCCGCTCCCGCAGCACCGCCCACTGCTCCGGGTACTTGCTGAACGCGACCATGGCGTGGGCCAGCTGGTGTCGCGTGGTGTCGTGCGCGGCGAAGATCAGGGTGACGACGAGGTTGAGCAGTTCGTCAGTGCTGATGGTGTTCTCGTCCCGTTGCGCCCGAAGGAGATCGGAGATCAGGTCGTCCTTCGGCTCGTCCTCCCGTCGCCTGACCAGCTCCGCAACGTAGCCGTAGAGACCCGTCACCGACTCCTCGACGCGGGGAAGAAGCCCACGGTCGTGGTCGAGCCCGAACACCAGGCCGATGTTGCTGCTCCAGCGCCGGAAGGTGTCGTAGTCCTCGGCAGGTACGCCGAGTAGACGACACATGACCGTCACCGGCAACGGATCGGCGAACATGTCGACGAAGTCGCAGACGTCGGTGGTTGCCAGGCGCTCCGCCAGCCGCTCGGCCGCGGTTCGGATGAACGGGCGGAGTTCCCTGGACACGCGCGGTGTGAACGACTTGCTCACGAGCTGGCGCAGGCGAGCGTGGTCCACACCGTGCCGGTGCAGGATCAACTGAACGAACCAGTCGTGGACGAGTCCACCGGTGACGTCGTTCCGTTCGAGGAAAGCACGACCGTTCTGGACCAGTCGGGAGTCCCGGAGCAGCTCCTGGACCTCGGCATACCGGAGCACGAGGGGCCCGACGGGTGTCTCCGCCCACCAGTTCTGCTCCCGTGCCACGGCCACCTGGGGGCGGTCGAAGGTGAACCCGGATGCGGTGACGTCGAGGAAGGGAACGTTTCCCGACGATGACGAGGTCTGCGCTGCTGTCGACATGGTCGTCCTTCCGGCGGGAGCTGCGGGTTCCCGCCACGGCGGCAAACACCCATGTTCCCGCCGGAAAATGAGGCCCGGTAGACGCATTTGGCGGGCATGCACTGCTCCTGGAGACAGAACCACCCGGGCCAGAGAGGGTGCGTACGAAACCCGGCGCTCGTCGGTCAAGGGGCCAGCCGGGTCGTTGTTGTCGACGAGCGGGGCCGTGTGGTGGCCGACAGGGCTGATGCCGGCGGATGTCCTGCCCGGCTCCCCCATGGGCTTCCCAGCCGCGCCGAGCGTAGGTTGCCACGCTGTTGACCGTGTTGACGTGCGCGACGCGGAACGACCGGTGCTGGGCTTCCTGTGTCCCGGCGAGGCATCCGTCCGCTGTCTGCCCGGCCCGGACCACGCGCACGGTGCCCAGCCAGTCCGTTGTGGAGCAACACGGCGTCTCGGCCGAGCCTGGCGACCCAGGTCGTCGGGCTTGCGAACCCACAGGGACCACGGGTCAACCTCTCGGGTGATCGTGGCGATTACCTGATGAATCCGGATTGCGGTCCGGCACTAACAGCCGGGATCCACTCGAACGTGTACGCAACTAAGCCTCAAGTATCCGCGACAGCAACCTCCACGCACGCACTCAGTCACAGAACGCCTCTCCATCCCGTGTGATACCCACGCTACCGAGGAGTACATCCGGCCGAGATCACCACGTTGTGCGCCAGATTCTGGCGCCGGGTAAGACCTTTTCGCGGTCGCCCGGTTGCGGGCTGTGGTGAGTCATCCACTGTAGACGCACACCGGAACAGCCAACCGACGGACACGTGTGGGCCGGCGCTGGCCCTCCGTCGGTGAACGCGTTCCCCAACCGTGGCGGTGTCCACCATTGGAGAAAGGACCGCGGAATGTCGACAGTTCAACCCATACTGAGACGACTTGTGTCGATCGGTGCGGCGCTTCCGCTCGCGCTCGTGAGCACGGCACCGGCAGCCATGTCGACGCAGCTACCCCCACTCGCGCCGGTACCGACCCCCATACCGCAGCCGCCTGTCGACCTACTGACGTGTACCTCGGAGGACCCGGAGATCCTCAGCGACGCTGACCCGATCACCATGGTCCTCGAGGTCAGGTGCGGCACCGTGATCGACCCGCCGATCGACCTGCCCATCGGCTTGCCGACCGACGTGGCGATAGCCGAGGTCACCAACACCGTCACCGGCCGGGCCTGCAAGCTGGACGGAGCAGTGGCCAAGCCGGTGGGGAACGCGGTCGAGAGCGAGATGAAGGTCACCTGTCAGGGTTCCGACGGCGTCCAGGTGGACCAAGAGATCGTCGTGCGCGGAGTCGAGATTCCCGAGCCCCCGGAGCTGCCCGTACCCGTGCCCGTCCGAGCTCCGGTCGAGGAGATCGCCAAGAGCATGGCCACGAGTGGCATCAGGCCGGCAGAGGCGATCAACGCCAACGTGACCGTCACGGCGAGGATCACGCCCAAGGCTGTCGAGCCCGACCTCCCGTCCCGCCAGCAAGTGCTCTCGCTGGTGACCGAAGGCACCGTGACGAGCATCTTCGACAGGGTTGACGGTGGGATCTCCACGAGGAACGAGGAGCTCGTCATGGCGCAGGCTCCCGTCAGCCTGCTGTGAGCCATCGGGCGAGGGTGGCGTTCGGGACGACCGGACCGCTCCGAGCGCCACCCGAAGCCCGGCCGCCACGCCTGCGCACGACCGTTCCGAGTTGCAGAGATCCAATGGCAGCGGATCATCGTCCGCGTGGAACGCGGAACCTTCCTCCCCGCCCTCGGCCTGGTGATCGCCAGCGTCGCGATGCTGGTCGTCCCGGTGTGGGTCAACGCCAGCGTTGCCGCACCCGTGGTCGAACCCGGTCACCGTGAGACGCTGACCGATCCGTACGGCGGCCAGATCGTGGGCGAGCTCGATCCGCTCGCCGGCTGGCAGGTCACGGCGCGTTCCGGTGCCCGTTCCCTCACCCTCGCCCGGGACCGGGCCACGGTGACGATCAAGGTCGTCAGCAACGTCACCGACCTGGAGCGCTGGTTCAACCGACAGGCGCGCACGATCCTGCTCAGCGAGCGGGAAGTCAACGTGTGCCGCACCGGTGACTACGTCACCCCCACCGGTCTCCCCGGGCTGCACGGTGAGCTGCGCGGGTCCCGCACCGGCGAGATCTACCTGGTGGGCCGCCCCGGTGGCACCGCTTACGGCGTCCAGCTTTCTGGGCCACCTGGGCAGTGGGAGCACACCCGGGACGACGTGCGGCAGGTTGTCGACACCGTGGAGGTGACGCAATGAGCTCACCCGCCACCGTGCCGTCCTCCTCCACCCACGCGTTCTGGCACCCGCGCCGCTGGGGGTTGTGGGCCTACGTGCTCCTCATCGCTCTTGGACTGTTCACCTTCGGTTTTTCCTCGCTGCTCGTACCGACCGCGATAGCGCCGGGCGCGTTCTGGGTGTGGCTGGTGCCCAACACCGTTCTCGCCGTGGTGTTCGTACTCGTCATCCGGGCGCTCGACGCCTTCGAGAAGGAGCCGGGGGCGTTGTTGGTCGCGGCTTTCGTGTGGGGCGCCTTTGCCGCGACCGGGCTCGCCATCAGCGCCAACGACGCGCTTCTCACTCTGATCGGCAAGGTCACCGGACCGCAGTTCGTCACCGCATGGGGTCCCGCGCTCGTCGGACCCACCACGGAGGAGTGGCTCAAGGGCCTCGGCGTGATCGCCGTCCTGCTCATCAGCGCCAAACACGTGCAGCGCCCGCTCGACGGCCTGATCTACGGGGCGATGTGCGGATTGGGCTTCCAGGTGGTGGAAAACCTCACCTACGCGTTCAACGGTGCACTGGAAAACCCGAACTCCGACGTCGAAGGGGCGCTGGGGGTCACCCTGATCCGGTTCATGATCGGCGTGGGCAGCCACACCCTCTACAGCGGCATCGTGGGCTTGGGACTGGGTTACGCGATCACCCAGACCGACCGGTCCTGGCCCCCGCCGCCTCCTGGTGGCGGCCGGGCTGTACCTGGCCGGCTGGGGTGTGCACTTCCTGTGGAACGCCGGGGAGATCGCCCTGCCGGGCACGCTTGGCGGGCTGCTGACGCTCCCCCTCAAGCTCGCCGTGGTCATCGCGTTCTTCGTGCTGGCCTACCGGTACGGCGCCCGCCGGGACTTCCAGTGGTTCGCCGCGACGGTCCGGGACGAGCCGCCGGACGTCATCACCGAGGCGGAGGTCACCGCACTCCGCACGCTGCGGTCACGCCGTAAGGTGGCTCGGCGGTTCGGACGCCAGCGTCGCAAGCTCGTCCGGCAACTGCACACGGCGCAGCTTCAGGTGGCGATCGTTCGTGACCGAAGCGGAGATCCACACGCACCCGAGGTCGAGGTTGTACGGAACCAGGTACGGGCTCTGAAGCGGAAGCTTGCGACCCTCGACTGAGCCTGTCCTGCTCTGTCCTGCCGTCGGTCACGCGCGATTCACCTTGTGCGGCGTCTACCGCGTCCTGCGGTACCTGCTCAACGCAGGGGAGGGCATGGACTTCGGGGGTGGGATCGGCCGAGCACCTCAGACCGATGCCACCCCGAGTCGCCGACAACTACAGGCCAAGTTGGCGGGCGATGAGCATGCGTTGCACCTCACTGGTGCCCTCACCGATCTCCAGAATCTTGGCGTCCCGGTAGAACCGTCCCACCGGGTACTCGTTCATGAAGCCGTAGCCGCCGAAGATCTGGGTCGCTTCGCGCGCGTTGTCCATGGCGGCGTTGGAGGACACCAGCTTGGCGATGGCAGCCTCCTTCTTGAATACCTCGCCCCGCAGCATCTTCGCCGCAGCATGGTAGTAAGCCAGTCGCGCGGTGTGTGCCCGCACCTCCATGTCGGAGATCTTGAACTGGATGGCCTGGAACTCGCCGATCTTGTGGCCGAATGCCTCCCGCTCCCTGGCGTAACGAACCGACTCGTCCACGCAACCCTGGGCCAGGCCGACCGACAGCGCCGCGATGGCCACCCGTCCCTCGTCGAGGGTCTGCAGGAACTGGGCATAGCCGCGACCGCGCTCGCCGAGCAGGTTTTCCGCCGGTACCCGACAGTCCGCAAAGGACAGTTCCCGGGTGTCGGACGCGTTCCACCCAACCTTCGAGTACTTCTTGGAAACGGTGAAGCCCGGTGTTCCGGCGGGCACGATGATGGTCGAGATCTCCTTGCGACCGTCGGGTGTCCGGCCGGTCACCGCCGCCACGTTGACCAGCGAGGTCATGGCGGTTCCGGAGTTCGTGATGAACGCCTTGGTGCCGTTGATGACCCACTCGTCGCCGTCGAGCCGGGCGCTCGTGCGCATGCCGCTGGCATCCGAGCCGCTGCCGGGTTCGGTAAGGCCGAACGCGGCCAGCCGTTCCCCCGCGCACAGCTCGGGCAGCCACCGCCGCTTCTGTTCCCCGGTGCCGAAGCGGTGGATGGGCATTGCGCCGAGCGAGACGCCGGCCTCCAGGGTGATGGCCACCGACGAGTCGACCCTGGCGAGCTCCTCCAGTGCGAGACAGAGCGCGAAGTAGTCGCCGCCCATGCCGCCGTGCTCCTCCGGGAACGGCAGGCCGAACAAGCCCATCCGACCCATCTTCCGCACGATCTCGTACGGGAACTCGCTCCGCTCGTAGAACTCGCCGATGACCGGCGCGACCTCCTCGCGGGCGAACTCCTCGACCGTCTTGCGGAGTGCCTCGTGCTCCTCGCTCAACCGGTGGTCCAGCATCGTTGCTCCCACGCTCCCACGTCTTCACGCCCCCTCGTGGGGGACGATGACTGCCAGGGGTTCGTCCAGCCCGACCGATTGGCCGGCCCGGACGCGCAGCTCGGTGACGACACCGTCGACGGGGGCGGTGAGGGTGTGCTCCATCTTCATCGCCTCCACGATCAACAGCGGCTGCCCGGCGACCACGGACTCTCCTTCGGCCGCCTTCACCACGAGCACCGTCCCGGGCATCGGGCTGGTCACCGGCCCGCCCTGCGCGGTGGTCTCGTGCCGGGCCGCGGCCAGCCGTCCGGTCTCGGTCAACGCCCATGCCCGGCCGCCCGCCGCGAGCCAGGTGACGATCCCGTCGTGGGCGCATGCGTACCGGCGGATGCGGCCCCGGTACGTCACGGCCAGGTCCTCGCCCACGCGCTCGATGCGGGCCTGCTCCGGTCCGCCGTCGGCGACGACGACCTCGGCGTCCGCCGCGCGTCCCCGCACCCGCACCTCGACTGGGTCGCGCCCGGCCACGGAGATCCGCCAGCTCGCCCACGCCGGTTCCCCGACCCGCCACCCGCCCGGGATGTCCCAGGGGTCGACGGTGGTCCCGGCCGGCTCCAGGGCGAGGAGTCGTTCGAGCGCGGCCGTCGCCAGAACCTCGTCGGGGACGTCCACCGTGACCAGGGCGTCCAGCCTGCGTTCGACCAGTCCGGTGTCGAGTCGCCCGGTCATCACGTCCGCATCGGCCAGCAGTGTCCGGAGGAAGGGAATGTTCGTGGTGACACCGAGGATCTGGGTACGGCCGAGTGCGTCCCGGAGCCTGCGCAACGCGTCGTCACGGGTGGCCGCGTGGGCGATGTACTTGGCCAGCATCGGGTCGTAGTCGCTGCTGACGCGCTGGCCCTGGCGAAGACCGGAATCGACGCGGACCCCGGTGGGCTCGCGGAGCTGGAGGACGCGGCCGCCCGTGGGCAGGAAGCCGCGGGCCGGGTCCTCGGCGTAGATTCGGGCCTCGACGGCGTGCCCGGTGAGCCGAATGTCCCGCTGCGCCAGCGGAAGGGGCTCGCCGGCGGCCACCCGGATCTGGAGCTCGACCAGGTCGAGGCCGGTCACCAGTTCGGTCACGGGGTGTTCGACCTGGAGACGAGTGTTCATCTCCATGAAGAAGTACTCGTCCGGAGAGTCGGCGCTGACGATGTACTCGACCGTGCCGGCTCCGACGTAACCGACCGAGCGTGCCGCGTCGAGTGCGGCGCCACCCATGCGTTCGCGCGTTTCCTCGTCGATCAGGGGCGACGGTGCCTCTTCGATGATCTTCTGGTGGCGCCGCTGGAGGCTGCACTCGCGTTCACCGAGGTGCACGAGGTTGCCGTACGCGTCGGCGATGACCTGGACCTCGATGTGGCGCGGGTGCTGCACGAACCGCTCGACCAGCAACGTGTCGTCACCGAAGGCGGACGCCGCTTCCCGCCGGGCGCCGGAGATGGCGTCCGCGAGCTGGCCGGCCTCGGTGACCAGCCGCATGCCCTTGCCGCCGCCACCCGCGGAAGGCTTGAGCAGAATGGGAAAGCCGATCTCCTTCGCGGCCGCGACGAGGTCGCTGTCGGTCAGGCCGGGCTCGCTTCGTCCCGGCACGACCGGCACACCGGCCGCGCTCACCGTCTGCTTCGCCCGGATCTTGTCGCCCATCGCCTCGATGGCGTCGGGCGGTGGGCCGATGAACACCAGGCCGGCCTCGGCGCAGGCGCGCGCGAAGGCGGCGTTCTCGGCCAGGAATCCGTAGCCGGGGTGGATGGCCTGCGCTCCGGAAAGCGTTGCGGCATCGAGGATCCGGTCGATGGCCAGGTAGCTCTCGCGTGCGGCGGCCGGGCCGATCCGGACCGCGACATCCGCTTCCCGCACGTGACGGGCATCGGCGTCGGCGTCGCTGTGGACGGCGACGGAGCGAATCCCCATCCGTCGCAGGGTGGTGACGATCCGGACGGCGATCTCGCCCCGGTTGGCCACGAGAACCGTGTCGAACATGCCTCTCACATCCGGAAGACGCCGTAGCGGACGGGTTCCAGGGGCGCGTTCGCCGCCGCCGACAACGCCAGGCCGAGGACGGTGCGGGTGTCGAGCGGGTCGATCACCCCGTCGTCCCAGAGCCTGGCGGTCGAGTAGTACGGGTGGCCCTGACGCTCGTACTGCTCGCGGATGGGCCGCCTGAACTCCTCCTCGGCCTCGGCTGGCCAGTCCTCGCCGCGGGTTTCCAGCTGGTCGCGCCGTACGGTGGACAGCACCGAGGCGGCCTGTTCCCCGCCCATCACCGAGATGCGGGCGTTCGGCCACATCCAGAGGAACCGCGGGGAGTACGCCCTGCCGCACATCGAGTAGTTCCCGGCACCGAAGGAACCGCCGATGATGACCGTGAGTTTCGGGACCCGGGCGCAGGCAACAGCCGTGACCATCTTCGCGCCGTGCTTGGCGATTCCACCGGCTTCATACTCGCGGCCGACCATGAAGCCGGTGATGTTCTGGAGGAACGCCAACGGGACCGAGCGCTGGTCGCACAGCTCGACGAAGTGCGCGCCCTTGAGAGCGGACTCGCCGAACAGGATCCCGTTGTTCGCTACGATCCCCACAGGATGGCCGTGAATCCGCGCGAAACCGGTCACCAGCGTCGGGCCGTAATCCCGCTTGAACTCGTGGAAGCGCGAGCCGTCGACGATGCGTGCGATGACCTCGCGCACGTCGTAGGGGGTGCGCGAGTCGGTGGGCACCACGCCGTACAGCTCGCCCGGGTCCACCGCCGGTTCCTCGGTGGGCTCGACCTGCCACGGCCTCGACGGGCGTGGGCCGAGGGTGTCGACGATTGAGCGGACGATCTGCAGGGCGTGCGCATCGTCGTCGGCGAGATGGTCGGTGACCCCGGAGGTGCGGGAGTGCAGCTCGCCGCCGCCCAGCTCCTCGGCGCTGACCACCTCACCGGTGGCGGCCTTCACCAACGGCGGGCCGCCCAGGAAGATGGTGCCCTGGTTGCGGACGATCACCGCTTCGTCGCTCATCGCCGGGACGTAGGCGCCGCCCGCGGTGCACGACCCCAGCACGGCGGCGATCTGCGGAACGCCGCGGGCGGACATGGTGGCCTGGTTGTAGAAGATGCGGCCGAAGTGCTCGCGGTCCGGGAAGACCTCGTCCTGGCGCGGCAGGAAGGCCCCGCCGGAGTCGACCAGGTAGATGCACGGCAAGTTGTTGTGCAGCGCGACTTCCTGGGCGCGCAGGTGCTTCTTGACGGTGACCGGGTAGTACGTGCCGCCCTTGACGGTGGCGTCGTTGGCGACGATGACGCATTGGCGGCCGGACACCCGGCCGACGCCGGTGATGATGCCGGCGGCCGGTGCTTCCCCGTCGTACATGCCGTAGGCGGCCAGCGGGGACAGCTCCAGGAACGGCGAGCCGGGGTCGACCAGGGCGTCGACCCGGTCCCGGGGCAGCAGCTTGCCCCGCCCGACGTGCCGCTGCCGGGCCCGCTCCGGGCCGCCGAGGCGGGCGGTGGCGAGCTGGTCGCGGAGGTCGGCGACGAGTGCGGCGTGCTCGGCGGTGGAGCGGCGGAAGCTCTCCGCGCGCGGGTCGGCCGAGCTGCGCAGGACTGGCGCATCCATCACGGGGTCGCGGCTCCCGGGTTCACACAGGCGTGTTAGCGGTCGTTAACTCCACGCCCGATGTTAACGCCGGCTAACCCGGTCGTCCACCCCAACTCACCGGTAACCCGACGGTGCCGGGGGAGGGTGCTGCCGGCAAACCCCGGCCGGGAGGTTGACCGGTTCCGAGGGGTGGGAGCGGGGTTAACGGCGGCTAACTACGGGCTAGCATGGCGGGGTGACCAGCGAGTCGATGCCCAGCCCGGCCCCGCGCCGGTCCACGCGCCGCGAGCAGATCCTGGCCGCGGCGGCCGAGCTGTTCGCGCAGCGCGGCTTCCACGGCGTCGGCATCGACGACATCGGCTCCGCGGTCGGCATCTCCGGCCCCGGTCTCTACCGGCACTTCCGCAGCAAGGACGCCATGCTCGGGGAGATGCTGACCGACATCAGCGAGAAGCTCCTCGCCGGCGGCCAGCAGCGGGTGGACGACGCCGCCGACGCGGCCAGCGCGCTGGCCGAGCTGGTCCGCTGGCACGTCGACTTCGCGCTGGACAACCGGGCGCTGATCACCGTCCACGAGCGGAACCTGGCCAACCTGACCGAGGCCGACCAGCGCCGGGTACGAACCCTGCAGCGCCAGTACGTCGAGGTCTGGGTCGAGGTCATCCGCAAGGCGGTACCGAGCACCGACGAACCGACCGCGCGGGCGGCCGCGCACGGCGTCTTCGGCCTGCTCAACTCCACCCCGCACAGCAAGCACCTGGACCGGGACGCGATGGCGGTCCTGCTGCAACGCATGGCGATGGCGGCGCTGACCACCCCCGGATCCCTCACCGGCCTCTCCCCGACGGCGAGCGAGGCCCAGCGGCGCTGACCTCGTAGCGCACGCGACACCCTCCGAGACATCCCGGCCGGTCCGTCCCGGGGACGGACGACATGATCACGCCTCGGAGCGAGGTCGCCCCGCGAAGCCTTTCTCGGCGCTCCGCGGCAGCGGCTAGGTCTCCCGGGCGGCGAGCTCGGCGGTGATCTCCTGCGCCGCCTTGGTGAGGGCTTGGGCGACCACGGGGAAGTCGCCGGTCGGGAGGCGCGCCGCCGGGGCCGACATCACCAGGGCGCCGCGGCTGCGCCCGTGGTGGTCGACGATGGCGACGCCCACCCCGTGGATGCCCGGCTCGGCCTCCGAGCGGTTGGCTCCGTATCCGCGCACCCGCACCTCGGACAGCTCGGCGCGCAGGTCCGTGCGGGTGCGGCCGGGGGAGAGCCGCTCTTCGGGGTAGAGCCGCAACAACACCTCTTCGGGCAACAGGGCGAGCATCGCCTTGCCGCCGGAGACGGCGTGCGCGGGCAGCCGGCGTCCGGCGGGCCGTCCCACCCGCACCTGGCGCGGGGAGTCGACGGCTTCCAGCACCTCGATGGAGGTGCCGCGCAACGCCACGAGCTGCGCGCACTCGCCGTACTCCTCGACCAGCCGGCGCAGGTGGGGGGTGGCGGCCACGCGCAGCGGGCCGTCGTCGAGCAACCACCCCAGCTCGAGCAGCGCGGGGCCGGCGAAGTACCGCCGGGTGCCGCTGGAGCGGAGCACGTAGCCCTCGGCCTGCAGCGTGACGAGCAGGCGGTGGGTGGTCGATGCGGGCAGGTTCAACGCGACGCTGACCTCGGACAGCCGTACCGGCCGCCAGGTCGTGAACAGGCGCAGCAGCCGGAGCGCCCGGCTGGCTGACTCAATGGGGGCAGAGGACCCGGACACAGTGATACCTATGTGCTCGCCCGACGGGGAACCCGTCGCGCGGTCACGGTCTCGGCCCGGCCGCGGCCGCCAGGGCCGGCCCGGGGTGGGCGGTCAGGGGGTCGGCTACCGCGGTTCGGGCCGCCGGCGGCCGGGCGGTGCCGCGCCGTGGGGCGGGCACGCCGGACGCGCCGGCCGGGGTGGCCGAACCGCGCAGCCCTTGCACGGGCGCGCTGTCCTTGCGCAGCTCGCCCAGCAAGTCCCGGCAACGCACGCAGCGGAGAAGGTGCTCGTCCACGGCGTCACGATGCCGCTCCCCCAACCTTCCCAGCAGGTACGCACCGAGCCGGTCGACGACGGGCACGCAGCCGCCGCTCGTCGCGGGTAGGTGTGCCCGCAGGTAGTTCTCCCGCAGCCGGCCGCGCGCTCGCCAGGCGAGGGTGGACAGCGCGGTGGCGGACAGCCCGAGCCGGGTGGCCACCTCCGACACCGGCCTGCCCTCGACCTCCAGCTGCCACAACACCTCCTGCCAGCGCCGGGGCAGCGTGGTGAACGCCTCGGCGACCAGCTCCCGATCCGCGCGCCGGGTGTCGGGGCCCTCCGGGGTCCCGCCGGCGTGCACCAGCGCGTGGTCGGGCACGGGGACGTCGCGGCGCCGCTCCCGCCATTCGGCGGCGACCCGGCGCAGCACCGTCATCAGGTAGGAGCGGGTGCCGGTGCGCGGCCCTAGACCGCCGGCCAGGGCGCGCAGCGTCCGGGCGAAGGTCTCGCTGGTCAGGTCGTCGGTCTCGGTGTCGTCCGCGGCGACCCATCGGGCACGTTGCCGCACCGCCGCGACGTGTCTGCGGTACAGCTCGGCATAGGCGTCGCCGTCACCGCGACGCACCCGATCGAGCAGGTCGCCGTCGCCCACCGCGTCGTGATCGACTCGTTCGGTCGACAGCTCGTGGTCCACCCGGCCTCCCGGTGTTGGGATCACGTTCGCCGGTACGGCGGCTTCCTACCCGGCAGTAGGGTTCCTTGCTAACACTCCAAACGGCCTAGGGCAATGGTGTGACCTGGTACTTTTCCGAGTAATGGAAATTTTTTCGGCTACTCCGTGTGGCCGGGCTGAAGCGCTTCAGCGTCCGGTGCGTTCCAGCTCCCGGTCGGCCCCCTGCTCGGCGCGGTCGGCTCGGGCCGTCCGCCGCCGCCTGACCAGGAAAACCACCACGGCGACGAGTGCGAGCAGCACGACCGCGGCCCAGCTCGCGCGGTTGAGCGCCTTTTCGATGTACTTCGCCGAGGCACCGGCGGCGGCACCGATCCCGATGTGCAGCGCCGCCCACCCGAGCGCCCCCAGCAGCGAGGCGGGCAGGAACCGGCGGTAGGGCAGGCCGGAGACCCCGGCCGCGGCGGGGGTCAGGGTGCGGACGACGGGCAGGAAGCGGGCGAAGAACACGGCCCGGCCGCCGTGTCGTCGCAGCAGATCCCCGGCCCGGTCCCAGTGCTCCTGGCCGAGCTTGCGGACCGGCTTGCTGTCCCGCATCCGCGGGCCGAGCCGGCGGCCGAGGAGGTAGCCGACGGAGTCACCGGCGGCCGCGCACACCGCCACCACCAGGACCATGATCGCGAAGGTCGGCCGGTCGGTGACGGCCGCGGCCGCGATGAGCAGGCCCACCTCACCCGGCACCAGGAAGCCGAGGCCGAGGGTGCACTCGCCGAATGCCAGCGCGCCGGCCGCCGCGACCACCGCTGGTTTGGGCAGGCTCTGGAGGTGCTCGAGGGCGCTGGTCACCAGTTCCACGTGTTCTCCCCCTCCGCGCGGCCCTTCCACGCGCCCTCGGCGATCACTCGAAGCCGTGTCACCGTAGCGGGCTGCGGCGTGCGCCCGGATCGGCTCCCGGGACGGTTGCCCGTCAACCCACGGTCTGATGCGCATCCGTGGCGTCACCGACCCAGATCGTGACGGAGTGGCGTGGCGCACAGGGGTGGTTCCTTCTGGCTCCTGTTCGCGAAATAGCGGCGAGCTGATGGGCCCGACACGAGTCGGCTCTTGGTTCGCCGGTGCGTTCGTCTGCGCCTCGTCCTCACCGCGAGCACCAGCAACGTCGTTCCGTGGTCCACCACGTGCCTTCTGGCTCCGGGGAGATCGGACAGTGCGCCGCGGTGTGCGCGCGGCAGTCACGCGGGACACCGGCCAGGACTGCCGGACCGGATCACGTGCGACCCAATTCCACTGTGGACCGCCTGTTGGACGACTTTGAGTTGTCATGCGAAATTGCCGTCAGGTAAAGGAAAAGCGAACGGCAGGTGACGGGACCGAACCCAACTGCAGCTCGGCCGCCAGCCACGACGCTTGACCACGCAAGTCAACAGTGGCCACGAAAGAGCAGGCCGGCGGAGCGCGACAACCCGGCCGCCACGACCAGAACGGTCGAGAGAGCGCGCCGGAAGGGGCGGGCCAATTGATCAACGGTCGCGCACCATTGATCCGCACCCCCCACCGACGACTACCGAATGTGACAAGCCCACGGGTTAACACCTGCAGCGGGTGAAATCTCTTACACGACAGGATGATCACCCCGGCCAGACCACCGGTGCTCCGCAAAGATTGGGGCAAGACGGGCATTTCCCCCACGGATCCCCGACGCGGACAGGCCGACCAACGACACGGAGGTGCCGGATGGCCAGGGACCGCGCCGAGGCCGAGCAGGAGCTCGACGCCTTCAGCGCCGGAGTGCGGGACCCACGGTGGCGTCCCCCCGAACGGTTGCGGGCGAGCCGCATCGCGCCCAGCACAGTGACGCGCACCGCCTAGCGGCCAGCGCGGCAGCAGATCTCCCGGCCGGCAGCACCGGCCGGCTCTTCCCTACCCGGCCCAGGCCCGGGTGGTCCCGCTCGCCTCTCGTTCCCAGGAGGACGCATGTCGACGCGAAACATCCCCCGACCGCGCGAACAGCGCCACACCACCGCGGATCCTCCCCGAGCCGGGTCGGCGGGCAACGGCGCCGGCCTCGCCAGGTTGCGCACGGTGCTGCGCTACGACCTTCCTGCCTCGCTGGTGGTCTTCCTGGTCGCGGTGCCGCTGTCGCTGGGCATCGCCGCCGCCTCCGGCGCACCGCTGCTGGCCGGTCTGGTCTCGGCCGTGGTCGGCGGCATCGTCGCCGGCCTGCTGGGCGGAGCGCCGCTGCAGGTGACCGGCCCCGCCGCCGGCCTCACCGTGATCGTGGCCGGTCTGGTGGCGCAGTACGGCTGGCCCGCCACCGCGGCCATCACGCTGGCGGCGGGTGCCGTGCAGCTGGTACTCGGGCTGACCCGGGTCGGCCGGGCCGCGCTCTCCCTCTCCCCCGCCGTGGTGCACGGCATGCTGGCCGGTATCGGCGTCGTCATCGCCATGAGCCAGCTGCACGTGGTGCTCGGCGGCGAACCGCAGGACTCGGTGCTGGCCAACCTGCGCGACCTCCCGGCACAGCTGGTCGGGCACCACGACGCCGCGGTGCTGGTCGGTGCGGTCACGATCGGGCTGCTCGTGGTGTGGCCCCGGCTGCCCCGTGTCTCGGCCGTGCCGGCCCCGCTGGTCGCGGTGAGCGCCGCGACGGCGATGTCCGTCGTGCTCTCCCTGGACGTGCCGCGGGTGTTCCTGCCGGACGACCCGCTGTCCGGGCTGGTCTTCCCGGAGCTGCCGAGCGGTCCGGTGCTCGGTGTGATGGTCGCGGTGTTCACGGTCGCGGTGGTGGCGAGCGTGGAGTCGCTGCTGTCGGCGGTCGCGGTGGACAAGAAGCACAACGGGCCGCGCGCGGACCTGGACCGCGAGCTGACCGCGCAGGGTGTGGCGAACATGACCGCGGGTGCGCTCGGCGGTCTCCCGGTGACCGGGGTGATCGTGCGCAGCTCGACCAACGTGGCCGCGGGCGCACGCACCCGTGCCTCGACCGTCATGCACGGTGTCTGGGTCGCGCTCTTCGTGCTCTTCCTGGCTGGCGTGGTGCGGCTCATCCCGCTGAGCGCGCTGGCCGGCGTGCTGGTCGTGATCGGTGTCCGGCTGGTCAGCCTGGCCCACATGCGGTTGCTGTGGCGGCACCGGGAGCTGCCGGTCTACGCCACGACCCTGCTCGGCGTCGTGTTCATCGACCTGTTGACGGGCGTGCTGCTCGGCGTCGTGGTCGCCGTGCTCCTCGCGTTGTACCGGCTCACGCACGCCACGTTCCACGCCGAGGACCGCGGCGCGGACGGCTGGGTGCTGGTGGTGCGTGGCTCGCTGGTGTTCCTGTCGGTGGGCCGGCTGGTGCGGGAGCTGCGCCGGATCCCTGAGTGCCGGCGGGTGTTGCTCGAGCTGCACGTCGACTTCATGGACCACGCGGCCTTCGACGCCCTGCACGACTGGCGGATGGGTTACGAGCGGCGCGGCGGCCGGGTGGACGTCGAGGAGGTACACGACACCTGGTACCACCGGGCTACCCGAGGCAATCCGGGAAACCGGCGCTCGCTGCCCAACCCGCTGCCGAGGTGGTTCGCGCCGTGGTCGCACTGGCAGCAGCGGCAGGTCGAGGAAGTTCCGGCGGACGACCACATTCCCCTCCCGTCGGCCGACGACAACCCGATGTGGCGGGGCATCCACGAGTTCGAGCGGCGCAGCGCACCGCTGGTGCGGCCGTTCCTGGCGGAGCTGGCGGCAAAGGGGCAGCAGCCGGCGCAGCTGTTCATCACCTGCGCCGACTCCCGCGTGGTGCCCAATCTCATCACCACCAGCGGTCCCGGGGACCTGTTCTGCGTCCGCAACGTCGGCAACCTCGTTCCGCGGGCCGATGACGCGACCGACGACTCGGTGGGGGCGGCCGTGGAGTACGCGGTCGGCGTGCTGGAAGTGCGCACGGTGGTCGTGTGCGGGCACTCCGACTGCGGCGCGATGAAGGCGCTGCTCGGGGGTGGCGCCAACGCGAACTCCCACCTGGCCGGTTGGTTGCGGCACGCCGAGGCGAGCCTGATCCGCTTCCACGACGACGCGTTGCGGCCGCTGGCGAAGGTCGCGCCGCACGACCTTCCGGTGTTGGAACGACTGTGTTTGGCCAACGTGGTGCAGCAGCTGGACAACCTGCGTACCTACCCCGGCGTACGGATGGCGATCGACCAGGGCCGGCTCCGGTTGGTGGGCATGTACTTCGACATCTCGGCCGCCCGCATCTACCTCGTCGACGCCGACACCGCTCGGCTGTCGCCGATCCAGGACGTGGCGCTGCCGTAGTCGACGCCGCCGGTGGGCCGCCGAGGTCCGGCGGCCCACCGGCGTCCCGGCTCGCCGACACCGGTCGTAGACCCGGTGCCGAGCTGCCCGCGTGCGGAACACCATGCGCGGGAAACAGTTCCGCAACCACGGATGCCGGTGCTGGCAACGGAACCTGCCTGCCTCGGGGCGGACGAGATCCTGACTCGCGGCGGCAGGGGAAGCAGGCTCAGCGGCCGGCGGAGTCGTCGGGACGGGAGCCGCGGCTGGTGACGAGCACGATGCCGACCATCGCGCCGACCAGGTAGGCGGCATTGGCCGGCCAGCCGAGGTCAATCCGCCCGTCGAGTGGGGAACCGAGGATTCCGGTCGCGGCGGCGAGGAGCGCGAGGTGGGTCACGAGCACGGTGCCGCCGAAGGCACGGAGTCCGTCGCGGACTCTGAACAACACGATCCGCAGCAATCCCACCGCAACCTGGAACAGGTGGAAGCCGGTGCCCAGATGGGGTCCGGTCACGACCGCCCCCCAGCCCGCGGCCGCCGCCAGCCCGTTCAACCCGAGCACCAGGTAGGCGAACCCGAACGCGTTTCCCAGAACTCCCGGCAAACCACCGGGACCGTGCCGTCGCTCCCCGCTGGCCACGGCTCCACGGTCCCGGAGAAGTCAGCAGGCGTGGAGTGCCGGCCGGCAAGTTCCTCCGAGAGAACTCAGCAGGCACCCGTCCAGCTGCACTCCAGCATCGACTCGTCCGCACTGATGCTCGACCCTGCAAGCAGGTCTGCAGTACCGATGCTCGACCCTGCAAGCAGGTCTGCAGTACCGATGCTCGACCCTGCAAGCAGGTCTTCGGTCCTCGTTCGCGGATCGTCGGGAACCTTCGGTGATGCCACCGGGTGCGGGGCTGCCGTGTGATTCCGGTCGGCGTGGTGGGTTGCGAGCCGGATCGCGATGCTGTCCTCGATGTCGCGGACAGCTTCCAGGTGGTTGTTCAACAGGATCGAGAACACCAGTAGCCGACCGTCGGCGGCGGTGACGTACCCGGACAGCGCACTGACCCCGGTGAGTGAGCCGGTCTTGGCGCGCACGTTGCCCGCTGCCGGTGTTCCCCGCATCCGGTTCCGCAAGGTTCCGCCCACCATGCGGTCCGGCTGGCCGGCGACCGGGAGCGAGGCGCGGAACGTGTCGAACCAGCCCGCGGTTCGGGCGGCGAGCAGGAGTTGGCTGACCTGTCCGGCGGTGACCATGTCCATTCTGGACAGTCCGGAGCCATCCGCCATGCGGTAGCCGGCCGGATCGAGGCCGAGTTCGGCCATCTCGGTGGTGAGCACGCGGAGTCCCGCGGGCCAGCTGCCCTCACCGTGCCGCTCGCGGCCCATGGCCTTCACCAGGATTTCGGCAATCCCGTTGTTGCTGAGCTTCATGAAGGGGACGAGCAGCTCGGCGAGCGGGATCGAGTACCGGCGGGCCAGCACGGTGGTGCCCGGTGGTACGACCCCCTCGTCGGTGGTTGCGTGCAGAACGTGCACACCGTGCCGGGAAAGGGCCCGGCGGAACACGTCGGCGGCGAGGCCAGTCGGCTCGGAGACCGTGGCCAGCTCCGTGACCGATGCCGCATCGACGTCCGTCCCGGCGCGCGGGCTGTCGGCGGTGACGTCGCCTCCCGAGGGCGGGTCCGTAGTTCCGGTGCTCGACCCCGCAAGCGGGTCTGCGGTACCCATGCCCGGCCCGGCACGGGGGTCCTCGGTACCAGCCGGGATCGAGCCGGTGACGTCAACCACGTTGCTCCCGTGCCGCCGCTCGACGGTGATCGTGGTCGGTGTACCCGGGCGACCGGTCATCGCGCGGTTCTCCACGTGGACGTACCCGGTCTCCGGCATCAGCTCCACGACGGGCGGGCGGCCGGGCACCGACGGTTGCACCCGCACCTCGACCGTGCCCGAGTCGAAATCCGTGTTCGGTGAGAGAGTGAGCGCAGAGATCTGCGGCTGGTAGTAGTACGGCTCGTCGTCCCACGCCCAGATCGCGCCGAGCCGAACCCGGTCGAACCAGCTGTCGTCGGTCCGCAACCGGCCGTGGACGACACGGATTCCGGTCGCGGCAACCTCGGCCGCCAGCCGCTCGTAGTCGACCGCCCGTACGGTCGGATCGCCCGTTCCCCGAAGGTAGAGGTCACCGTACAGCACCGGGCCGTGCCGCCTCCCCGTCATCGACACATCGGTGACGAACCGGTAATCGGGGCCAAGAACTCGCAAGGCCGCCATCGCGGTGAGGAGCTTTGCGTTGGAGGCGGGCAACAACCGGTCATCGCCACCTCGGTCGTACAGCGTCTTCCCGGTGGCGGTCTCCCGCACCACCACTCCGACCTGGGCGCCGCGTAACCGGGAATCGGCCAGGATGCGGTCGAGATCGACCGCGAGCGCGGCATGGTCGCTCGACCCGGTCCGCGCGTCGCCACCAGCCGAGGACCCGGCTGCAGGGTTGAGTATTGCTGCCGCCGGTTGGGCTCCATGAGGCGTGTCGGACAGGCTCGCGCGATCGGGCGGCGGTGTGCCCGCCTGGGTACCACCGAGCCACAGGATGCCGGCCAGGATGGTGGCGAGCGTTGACCGGGCCGCCGGGCGAGGGGACATGGTGCCTCCAGCCACGAATCGTCCGAAACATCCTGGCAGCGCCGCTTACTCCAGGTGACCACCGAATGGGTTTGCACCACCCGTTGGTTGACTTAAGCTGCCCTGCATGGCCGCTGGAACCGCCGAGGAGCGTCCCCTCGACCCGGAGGCGGTGGAGGGGCAACAGGCGGTCTACGGCCGGTGGACCCTGGCCGGCTACGACGTCGCCGTCTGGGGACTGATCGCCCCGCTCGTCTGGCGCTGCCCCCGCCGCGAGGTGCTGCGCAACTACCAGCGGAACCTCGGTCGTCGGCATGTCGAGCTGGGTCCGGGAACCGGATACTTCCTCGCGCACTGCGAGCTTCCGATCTTGCCCCGCGTCACCCTGGTCGATCTCAACCCCGAGATGCTGCGGCACGCCAGCCAACGGCTACGGCACCTGCACCCGACGCCGGTGCGCGCCAACGTGTTGGAGCCGCTTCCGGTGCCGCGACGCGAGCACGACTCGGTGGCGTTGAACTTTCTGCTGCACTGCGTGCCCGGGAACCTCACGACCAAGGGCGTGGTGTTCGGGCACGCCGCCGCGGCGAGCAGGCCAGGCGGCCGCGTGTTCGGCAGCACCGTGCTCGCCAAGGGCGTGCCGGTGAGCATGCGCGCGAGACGGTTGGTGCGGCTGTACAACGCTCGTGGAATTTTCCACAACGCCGACGACAGCCTCGAGGACCTGCGCGCTCAGCTCGACACCTACTTCGTCGAGTACGAGCTCACCGTGCGGGGTTGCGTTGCGATCTTCGCCGGCACCGTGGGCTGACCGGCACCGACCTCCGTACCGGTCGGGCTCGGGGAAAGCCGGCCGCCGAGCGTCGGAGCCCGGAGAGCAGTTCGGCCTTCTTCCGCTGGAACTCAGGCCCCCGCACCCAGAGCTGCGGGTGCGGGGAGGGTTGTCATCGCGCGACTACGGGATGACCCGCAGCAGGCCCTCCTGTACGACCGTGGCGACCAGTCGGCCGTCCCGGCTGAAGAACCGGCCGGTGGCCAGGCCACGGGCGCCCGAGGCGTTGGGCGACTCGCAGTCGTAGAGGAACCAGTCGTCGGCCCGGAACGGGCGGTGGAACCACATCGCGTGGTCCAGGCTGGCCCCGATCACCTTGTCGGTGCCCCAGTACACCCCGTGCCGGGCCAGCACCGAGTCCAGCAACGTCATGTCCGAGGCGTAGGCCAGCAGGCACACGTGCAGCAGTTCGTCGTCGGGCAACCGGCCATCGGCCTTCATCCATACCTGGTTGTGGGCCGCGCGGGGACCGGTTTCCCGCGAGACCCATGCCGGCTCGGTGACGTACCGCACGTCGATCGGGCGCGGCAGCCGGGCGAACACGTTGAGCCGGTCCTGGTATTTGGCGACCAGCTCGTGGAACGGCGGGAGCGTCAGCGGGTCGGGTACCTCGGGCATCGTCACCGCGTGGTCCAAGCCCTGCTCCGGGAGCTGGAACGACGCGGACAGCGAGAAGATCGCCTTACCTCGCTGCACGGCCACCACACGGCGGGTGGTGAAGGACCGGCCGTCCCGGATCCGGTCGACCTCGTAGACGATCGGGATGCTCGGGTCGCCGCCGCGGATGAAGTAGGCGTGCAGCGAGTGCACCTTCCGCTCGGCCGGCACGGTGCGGCCGGCCGCCACCAGGGCCTGACCGGCCACCTGGCCACCAAACACCCGGGTCGGGGACTCCGCGGGGCTCACGCCCCGGAAGATGTTCTCCTCGATGCGCTCCAGGTCGAGCAGGGCCACCAGCCGGTCCAGCACCGGCTGGCCGCAGGCCGCCCCGTCGGGCGTGGTCGGCACCGGCTCGTCCGAGTGCTGGCCGGCCGGATCGGCGGCGGCCGCCCGCGCTGCTTCGGTCACGCGCACTCCTCGCTCACGCTCTGCGGCCGGGAGCCCGCATGGGGCACCCGGCCGGGACCACGCTTCTCAGACGTGGTCCTCCTCTCCCAGGCGGTGGACCCGGATGAGGTTGGTGGAGCCGATCGTCCCCGGTGGGGAACCGGCCACGATCACCACCAGGTCGCCCGGCTGGTACCGCCCGATGGACAGCATCGCCTGGTCGACCTGGCGGATCATCTGGTCCGTCGAGTCGACCCTGGGCACCAGGAACGTCTCGGTGCCCCAGGTCAGGGCGAGCTGGCTGCGCACCTCCTCCACCGGGGTGAAGGCGAGCAACGGCAGCGGGGTGTGCAGCCGGGCCAGCCGGCGCACAGTATCACCAGATTGGGTGAAAGCGACCAGTGCCTTGGCATTCAGCCGCTCCCCGATGTCGCGGGCCGCGTAGGAGATCACCCCCCGCTTGGTGCGTGGCACGTGGCTGAGCGCGGGGACGTCGGTGGACTCCGACTCGACCGCCTCCACGATCCGGGCCATGGTCTGCACGGACTCGATCGGGTAACGGCCGACACTGGTCTCGCCGGACAGCATCACCGCGTCGGTGCCGTCCAGCACGGCGTTGGCCACGTCGGACGCCTCGGCCCGGGTCGGCCGGGAGTTACCGATCATGGAGTCGAGCATCTGGGTGGCCACGATGACCGGCTTGGCGTTCTCCCGGGCGATCTGGATCGCCCGCTTCTGCGCCAGCGGCACCGCCTCCAGCGGCAGCTCGACGCCGAGGTCACCGCGGGCCACCATGATCCCGTCGAAGGCCAGCACGATGGCTTCCAGGTTGGCCATCGCCTCCGGCTTCTCCAGCTTGGCGACCACCGGCAGCCGCCCGACGCCCACCCGGTCCATGACCTGGTGTACGACGTCGATGTCGGCCGGGGAACGGACGAAGGACAACGCGATGAAGTCCACCCGCAGGCCCAGGGCGAACTCCAGGTCCGCCACGTCCTTCTCGCTCAGCGCCGGCACGGACACGTCCATGCCGGGCAGCGAGATGCCCTTGTTGTCGCTGACCGGACCGCCCTCGACGACCTCGGCAACCACGTCGTTGCCCTCGACGGCCTTGACGACCAGGCCGACCTTGCCGTCGTCGACCAGCATCCGGTCGCCGGGGCGGGCGTCGGCGGCCAGGCCCTTGTAGGTGGTGGACACCCGGTCGTGGGTGCCCGCGACGTCGTCCACGGTGATGCGGACCACGTCACCGGTGCGCCACTCCACCGGGCCGGCGGCGAACCGGCCCAGTCGGATCTTGGGACCCTGCAGGTCACCGAGGATGGCCACGGCCCGGCCGGACTCGGCCGCGGCCTCCCGGACCATCTCGTAGACCCGCTTGTGGTCCTCGTGGCTACCATGGCTGAAATTCAGCCGCGCCACATCCATCCCGGCGCGGACGAGCTCGCGGACCTTCTCCGGAGAGGCGGTCGCGGGCCCGAGAGTACAAACGATCTTGGCACGGCGCGTCACGTGTACGCAGCCTAGCGCCGGATGCTGGACCGATCCCGCCAGCCGGGCCAGGTACTGCGAGGATCTCACATTATGGGTGCACGTTCGCTGCCGTTCGCAGTCGTTATGTTGCTCAGCGTACCGATCTTGTTCTCGCCCGCATCCGCCGTACCCACGGCCCCACCGGGTACCGACAAGATCGTCCACTTCGGCCTGTTCGCCGCGCTGGCCGTGAGCGGGCTGTGGGCACGTTCACCCCGGCTCCCCCTGGCGATCGGTCTCGCGGCCTATGCGGTCGGTTCGGAGATCCTCCAGGTCACGTTGCCGCTGCGGCGCTCCTTCAGCCTCGCCGATATCGCCGCCGACCTGTTCGGCGCCGCCGTGGTGTTCGTCGGCTCCCGGGTCCTCTTTCGACGGTCGTCGCCGCAACGGTGACGGCGTCCGGCGACCGGTCTCGGCTGTCGTCTCGTCGCGCCCGGCAGGTGGGACGATGTCGAGCCCGACGTGGCCACAACTGGGCCCGAGGAATCGGTGCTGTTGAACATCGCGCCGGTCGATTCATCACGGTGGGGCTCGAGCGCGCGATTGCTAATCGTCCTGGTGATAAATCTCGGCACCGACGGCTGCATACTGGACCGCTGTATTGGCACACGGAACGCCCCCCGCCGGTCGCCCGTCGCGGAGGCGGGCAGTCGAACCACTCCGGTTGGTCCCCGGGTCGCCGGCACACCGTTCGAGTACCGAATGGGGCGGCTGCGTCCGGCACAGGCCCGGATCGGAATCGCGGGGACAGGGCTGGTCCTACTCCCGCTCGGGCCGCCGACGCGCGGCCTCGCGCCGTTGCGCCTCGGCACGCTCACGACACCGGCGGAGAAACTCCTCGTCGTCTTCGGGGTCGGTCGCCACGTGCCGGCCGGGCCGGTCGTACTCGGGGTAGCCGCTGGTGGCACCGGATACGGTCGTGCCGGCCGGGGCCGGCCGGGGCCGGCCGGCGATGAGCCAGATGACCGAGCCGGCCGACGGCACCAGCAGCACGATCAGTAGCCAGGCCGACTTCGGCAGGTTCCGACATTCCCACTCGCTGGTGGTGATGACGTCGACCAGGCAGAAAACCCATAACACCAGCAGCGCGACACCGACGATCCCGAGGATGGGCATGGACGACTCCCCCGAATGCACCCAGAAAAACCCTGGAATCGTAGCCGGTTTCCGGTTGGTCGTCGGCCGTGCGCCCGGCCGGCGCACGGCCGATGGCGGATCCGGCACCTCCGTACGGTCCAGCCGGTGCCGATAGGGCGGCGCTGCGACGCCAGGGCGGCAATGGCGAACAATGACGCTTCCCGGTGCCGCCGCACCGCCCATTCGACCGCATCGAATGGTTCGAGCCGTACAATTGATCCAACCTCGACGGCGGCCGTTACGAAAGGATCCACGGGGCCGACCGACTCGCCCTCCGGCACGCCCATACTGGATACATGCGGCGCGTTTTGTTGATCGATGGCGACGGGGCCACGCGGGACGCGGTGGGATCCGCGCTCGGCCAGCTCGGTCACCACGTCCACGCGGTCGCGACCGCCGGCGAGGGCTTGGCCTGCATGGGCCGGAACAACATCGACATCGTCGTGCTCGACCTCGTGCTCCCGGACATGGGCGGGCTGGACGTCTGCCGCCGGGTTCGTGCGTCCAGCCACACGCCGGTCATCATTCTCACCGACCGCGCCGGGGACGCCGACGTGGTCGCCGGCCTGCGCGCGGGCGCGGACGACTACGTCGTGCGGCCGGTGAGCCCCGAGGTGCTCGATGCCCGGGTGCACGCGGTCCTGCGCCGGGCCCAGACCCCGCTCGCCGACGAGGTGCAGTTCGGCGATCTGGTGATCGACCGCACGGCGTTGACGGTCAGCAAGTGCGGGGAGCCGGTCCGGCTGGCCCCCTCGGAGCTGCGGTTGCTGCTGGAGTTGTCCGCTTCTCCCGGCCAGGTGTTCAGCCGCCAGCAGTTGCTGGAAATGGTGTGGGAACACCATTTTCTCGGCGATTCCCGGATGATCGACACCTGTGTGCAGCGCCTGCGCGCCAAGATCGAGGACGATCCGCGCTCGCCCCGGTACGTGCAGACCGTGCGCGGCTTCGGCTACCGCTTCGGTCCGCTGTGACCTCGTCCGCACCGTGACGGAGCGTTCCGGATCCGCCGGGCCGCTTCCCTCCCCCGCCCGAAGGCCGGACGAACCGCTTCGTGCTTCAGCTGGCGGGAAAACCGTGCTTGCCATACAGCGGCACGAAGTAGGCACCGGTGAGGATCCCTTGCCGTCGCAGGCTCCTCTCGGTTCGGGCGAACAGGGTGACCTCCTCCGCACCACCCGGGCCGATCGGTTGTACCAGGCGGCCACCGGTCCGGAGCTGGTCGGTGAGGGGGGCCGGAACCTCCGGGAAAGCCGCCGAGACGATGATGGCGTCATAAGGGCTCCAACGCGGGGCGCCCAGGGTGCCGTCACCGACCAGGACGCGCACGTTCCGGACCCCGTGTCGGGCCAGGTTCCCACGGGCGGTCTCCGCCAGGTCCGGCCACCGCTCGATGCTGACCACGTCCGCGGCGAGGCAGGCCAGCAGGGCCGTCTGGAAGCCGTGGCCGGTGCCGACCTCCAGCACGTTCTCCCTGCCGGTCAGGGAAAGCGCCTCGACCATGGCGGCCACGAGGGATGGCTGCGTGGTGACCTGGCCGTGCGGAATCGGCACGGGCTCGTCGTAGTAGGCGAACTCGATATGCTCGGAGGGCACGAAAGCGGCACGGGGCGTCGCGCGGATGGCCGCAAGTACCCGCTTGTCCGTGACGCCGGCGTGACGCACAGCTTCGAGGAGGGATTCGGGCGTTCGGCTCATCGCGGTCCTCTTCCGTTGCCTCCCAAGGGAGGCGATGATCAACCCGCGCCGGCGCTAGGCCGGGGCGAGAACGATCCACACCGGACCGGTTGCCAGGAGCGCCGGGTCTCCGGAAGGCAACGTGAAGGAAGTTCCCGCATCGGCGGCGTTTCTCGACCACCGCGCCTGGTACGACATGCCGTCCCGCAACACCACGGCGTCCCCACTGCCGATGGTCTGGGCAACCGGTGAAGGAAGCCCGAGTACGTCGGAGATGGCGGACTGTCGCACGGCGACCCGTTGCACGACAACGGTGGTGGCGACCGCTTGGCCGCCCTCGGCGAGGGTGAGCGGCTGGCCGTCGAAGGACACCAGCCACCGGCCCGACCCGGACTGCCAGTCGAAGCTCATCCGGGTGGCGGAGTACGCCACGTCGTGGCTGGTGGTCGGTTGCCCGCCGGCGGGAGCCGGGCCGAAGCGGAGACCGATGTCCCTGGGCTTGCTGGCGTCCCGTGCCGCGGCGAGCAGTCGTTCCGGTCGGCCGTAGAGGTTGTGTGGGGCTGCCCGGTCGTCACTGCGGAAGAAGGCATCGTCGGTCCGTTCGGGCGTGAGCAGGACGAGCGACGAGTCCCGGAGGCGGTCGGCCAGTTCCGGTGCGGAACCGGAGTAGCCGAGTGCGGGGCGGCCGAAGCTGGCCAGCAGCTCGATGTCGGACTCACGGGCGCTGCGTACCGGCCCGACCACCTGCGGCCGCTGTGCGGAGAACACCGCGAGCAGCCGGCTCGCGCCGCCCTCGACGGGCTCCACGTAGACCAGGTCGGCCACGCTCAGGCCGGTGGGCGGGCGCGCCACCGGAACGTTGTCCACCTTCACGGCGAGCACCGGTGACGGGTCGGTGACGGTGCGGCCGGTGAACGGCGACACCTGGGGCTCCCCGTCCCGGCTGCAGCCGAGGAGGGCCGCGACGAGTCCGACGGCGGCGGCCAGCCCCGTCACGGTCCGCCCCAAGCCCGATGCAGCCATGGTCACCGTGCCCCCTCCGGCCCCGAGCTCCCCGCCCCTCCCCGTCCACGGTGCACGATCAACGGGGTGCCGGTCCTGCGTCGGCATCGGTGTACACCGGCATGGGCGAGATCCCACCCGGCGGCGCGCCCGGTCGCCAGTCAGCTCCGGACCTTCTCCGCCGTCTCGTCCATGGTCTCCCGCAGGCCGCCGAACCCACCGGCCCGCTGCGCCCGGGACGGGTCGTCCTCGTACCGGGCGAGCGCCAGGCCCAGCCCGAAGAACGTGGGGGCCCACTCGCCGACGAAGATGCCCCAGCGGTCGGCCCGGGACAGCGGGGCGTTCTCCATCTTCTTGGACGTCAGCCAGGTCAGGAACGAGAACGCGATCGAACCGAAGGCGGCCATGTAGGCGTGCTCACTCCGGACTCCGACGTCGTGCAGTTTCTTGACGATCATCTTTCCTCCTCGGTGTCGACTGACGTGCCGGCCGGATCGGTGCCAGTGCCGCTCCCCGCTGCGGTGGAGGGTCGGTCGCGCCGGCGGACCAGCTTGTGCGTGCCGTCGCAGAAGGGGCCGACGGTCGAGTGGCCGCATCGACACAGGGCGACGGTACGACGACGGACGGCGATCTGCCGGCCGTCCTGGGTCTGGATGACGAAGTCGCCCCGCAGGAGCAGCGGGCCGTTTTCGCAGAGGGTCACGGTGATCGGGTTCCCGCCCCGGCCGCGATGCCGCGCCGTCATGCCCACCTCCTCAGCTCGCCTGGCCCGAGGACCATCCGAACGGGCGACGCAGCGAGCTCTCGCCGCGGTCCCACGCGGCCAGCAGGTGCGTGGCCAACTCGGCGTCCAGGTCGAGCGCACAGGCCGCGCCGAAGACGATGTCCGCCGCCAGGTCCGGCTCCGCGCGGGCGAGCGTGCCGCACAGGTCGTGCGCGGCGATCTGCTCGTGGACCGCGTCGGCCACCACGTGCTCGTCGAAGAACCAGGTGGCCAGTTCGTCCCCGCCGAGCCGGCGCAGCCCGGCGCCGTACCGGCGGTTGGGCTGCGATGAGGTCATCTCGATCGCGGCGAGATGTCCGGCCAGCGCGCCCCGCCAACGCCGGCGCAGGCCGAACAGCGAGATCACGTTCGAGGTGGCGAGGGTGACGGCGGGGACGGCGTCGACGTAGCGGCCGTATCCGTCGTCGAGCCCCAGGGCCTGCATGGTGTGCCGGAAGATCTCGGCGTGCATCCGTTCCGGCTGTCCACCGCCGTACTCGTCGGCCTGGATCTCCACCAGCGCCGCCTTCGGCCGCCCGGCCAGCCGGGGAATGCCCCAGGTGTGCGGGTCGGCCTCCTTGCGGTGGTAGATCGACCGGTGCAGCACGAACTCCCGGAACTGCCCGAGGGTGCCCTTCCGCTGCAGGTGGCGCGGGAGCGAAGGCCCGTGGTCGGTGCTGGTCAGGTCGCCCAGCGCGGTGGGGACGTCGTCCGGGGCCACCGGGCGCACGCGGACGCGGTCGCGAAGATCGACCTCGAACGCACGTTCCAGGCCGGCCCGCAGCCCGAGCAGCTCCGGTTGCCATTCCCAGGCGTCGTCGACCTCGTCGAACCCGCGGTAGTGGAGTTCGTAGCAGAGGAACAGCGAGAGCTGGAGGTCTTCGTCGTGGACGGCGGACGGCGCCGGTTGTCGCGTCGTTCCCGGGATCGGCACTGTCCCCGGCTCCCGCCGCAGGACCTCCACCAAGTGTTCGCTGACCGGGCCACGGGGTTCCGGGAGCCGCATGCACCACCTCCGACACGTTGTCGCCACCGTGCTCCATGCCGCGCGGCAGGGAGTGGCTGTCGAAGGGAGGCCCGGTATGCGCCGCAACTCACGAAAAGGTGAGAAAGGGCACAGATCCTTCTCGCGAATCGAGCGAGGATCAGTGTTGCGGGTCCGTTCCGGCGTCGGGCCGGAGGAAACCTGTTTCCTTGCGGTGTCAGAAAGTCTTGGCACGACCCGGTTCGTATCGGTGGTCGGGCCATGAGTGGGAACGGCGGAAATCGGGTGCCCGCAAGGAAAACTTGTGTGTCCACGCCGGAAACCGGGGAATTCGTCGCGATCGCTGTGCCCCCGGCTCGCCGTCGTCGGGGGCGACGGCGAGCCAGGGAGGTCGGATCAGCGAACGGCCAGTGGTAGCGCGGTCGGGTGCACCGGAGCGGGCAGGTCCGACTCGCCGGTGAGGAAGGCGTCGACCGCGTTGGCGACCGAGCGGCCCTCCGCGATCGCCCACACCACGAGCGAGGCACCGCGGTGGGCGTCCCCGCACACGAACACGCCCGGTGCGGTGGTCTCCCAGTGGGACCCGCACCCGATCGTGCCGCGCCGGGTCAGCTCGACGCCCAACCCGTCCAGCAGCGGCATGTGCTCCACGCCCTCGAAACCGATGGCCAGCAACGCCAGGTCGCACGGCAGCTCGTCGACCTCGTCGGAGATCGGGATCACCTGCCGCCGGCCGACGGCGTCCTTCTCCACCCGCACCTTGCGCAGGTGCATGGCGCGCACGTGGCCGGAGGAGTCGCCGACGAACCGCTCCACCGCGACCGCGAACCGCCGTTCGCCACCCTCGTCATGCGCCGGGTAGCTGCGCAGGATCCACGGCCACGTCGGCCAGGGCGACCGCTCGTCGTCCCGGTCCTCCGGCGGCCGCGGGTACTGGTCGAGCTGGAGCACGCTGGCCGCGCCCTGCCGGTGCGCGGTGCCCAGGCAGTCCGCGCCGGTGTCGCCGCCGCCGATGATCACCACGTGCCTGCCGGCCGCGTCGATCGGGCTCGGCCCGTCACCCTCGCAGGCCCGGTTGGCCGGCACCAGGTGCTCCATCGCCAGGTGCACGCCGGTCAGCTCGCGCCCCGGGATGCCGCGGTCGTCCCGACCGCGCAGCGCGCCCACCGCGAGCACCACCGCGTCGAAGCCGGCCCGCAGTTCCTCGGCGGCGAGGTCGACGCCCACCTCGCAGTTGGCGATGAACCGCGTGCCCTCGGCTCGCATCTGGGCGAGCCGCCGGTCCAGCACCGACTTCTCCATCTTGAACTCGGGGATGCCGTACCGCAGCAGCCCGCCGAGCCGGTCGTCCCGCTCGAACACGGTGACCTCGTGGCCGGCCCGGGTGAGCTGCTGGGCGGCGGCGAGCCCGGCCGGCCCGGAACCCACCACGGCGACCCGCTTGCCGGAGGCCACCGCGGCCGGCTGCGGCGCCACCGTGCCGTCCTCCCACGCCACGTCGGCGATGGTCTGCTCGACCCGCTTGATCGCCACCGCACCGCCGGACAGCGGCGAGATGGCCAGCACGCAGGCCGACTCGCACGGTGCCGGGCAGAGCCGGCCGGTGAACTCCGGGAAGTTGTTGGTGGCGTGCAGCCGTTCGCTCGCCTGGTCCCACAGGCCACGGCGAACCAGGTCGTTCCACTCCGGGATCAGGTTGCCCAGCGGGCAGCCGGCGCTGCCGGAGTGGCAGAACGGGATGCCGCAGTCCATGCACCGGGTGGCCTGGGTGCGGACCTCCCGCTCCCGCTCGGCCCGGGGCTGCTCGGCGTAGACCTCGTGCCAGTCACCGACCCGCTCGCCGACCGGCCGCTTGCCGGCCTCGGCCCGGGCGTGCTTGAGGAAACCGTACGGGTCAGCCACGGGACGCCTCCATGATCGCCTCGTCCTCGTCGCGGCCCTCGGCGCGGGCGATCCGCACCGCCTCCAGGACCCGCTGGTAGTCGCGGGGCATGACCTTGGCGAACGAGGCCGACCGCCGGTTCCAGTCACCCAGCAGCGAGGCGGCCACCGCCGATCCGGTGAACCGGTGGTGCCGTTCGACGATCTCGCGCAGCCACCGCAGGTCCTCGACGTCGGGCCGCTGCAGGTCCACCATCTCGCCGTTGACCCGCACCGGATCCAGGTCGAGCACGTAGGCGATGCCGCCCGACATGCCCGCGGCGACGTTGCGGCCGGTGGAGCCAAGCACCACGGCCCGGCCACCGGTCATGTACTCGAACGCGTGGTCCCCGGCGCCCTCGGCCACCGCCACCGCACCGGAGTTACGAACGCAGAACCGCTCGCCCACCTTGCCGCGCAGGAAGATCTCGCCGCCGGTGGCCCCGTAGCCGATCACGTTGCCCGCAATGACCTGCTGCTCGGCGGCGAACGGCGCGTCCTGGTGGGGACGCACGATGACGCGGCCACCGGACAGTCCCTTGGCAACGTAGTCATTGGCGTCGCCGATGAGGTCCAGCGTGATGCCGTGCGGCAGGAACGCACCCAGCGACTGCCCGGCCGACCCGGTTAACGTCACGTGGATCGTGTCGTCGGGCAGCCCGGCGCCGCCGAAGCGGCGGGTCACCTCGGCACCGAGCAGCGTGCCGACGGTGCGGTTGACGTTGCGTACCGGCAGTTCCAGCCGCACCGGGTGGGCGTCTTCCAGCGCCGCCTCGGCGAGCTGGATGAGGGTGCGGTCCAGTGCCCGCTCCAGGCCGTGGTCCTGCTCGCGCACCCTGCGCGGCGCGGTCCGGTACGGCGTCTGGGGCACCTCGAACACCGGCCGGAGGTCCAGGCCCCGGGTCTTCCAGTGCTCGATCGCCTCGTCGACGTCGAGCGCCTCGGCGTGACCGATCGCCTCGTCCAGCGAGCGGAAGCCCAGCGCCGCCAGGTGCTCGCGCACCTCCTCGGCGACGAAGTAGAAGAAGTTCTCCACGAACTCCGGCTTACCGGTGTACCGCTTGCGCAGCTCGGGGTTCTGGGTGGCGACACCGACCGGACAGGTGTCCAGGTGGCACACCCGCATCATGACGCAGCCCGCGACGATCAGCGGCGCCGTGGCGAAGCCGTACTCCTCGGCACCGAGCAGCGCGGCGATCACCACGTCACGGCCGGTCTTCAGCGCACCGTCGACCTGCACGGTGATGCGGTCCCGCAACCCGTTGAGCAGCAACGTCTGTTGCGTCTCGGCGAGCCCGATCTCCCATGGCGTGCCCGCATGCTTGAGCGAGGTCAACGGGGAGGCACCGGTGCCGCCGTCGTGCCCGGAGATCAGCACGACGTCCGCGTGCGCCTTGGCGACGCCGGCCGCCACCGTGCCCACACCCACCTCGCTGACCAGCTTCACGTGCACGCGCGCCTGGTCGTTGGCGTTCTTCAGGTCGTGGATGAGCTGGGCCAGATCCTCGATGGAGTAGATGTCGTGGTGCGGCGGCGGGGAGATCAGCGTGACCCCGGGCGTGGAGTGGCGGGTGCGCGCGATCCACGGGTACACCTTGTACCCCGGCAGCTGGCCGCCCTCGCCGGGCTTGGCGCCCTGGGCCATCTTGATCTGGATGTCGCTGGCGTTGACCAGGTACTCGCTGGTCACCCCGAACCGGCCGCTGGCGACCTGCTTGACGGCGCTGCGCCGCTCCGGGTCGTACAACCGCTCCGGGTCCTCACCGCCCTCGCCGCTGTTGGACAGGCCGCCGAGGCGGTTCATCGCGATGGCCAGGGTTTCGTGGGCCTCCTGGGAGATGGCGCCGTAGGACATCGCGCCAGTGTTGAAACGCTTGACGATCGCGCTGGCCGGCTCGACCTCCTCGATCGGCACGGGCGGGCGGTGGCCGTCCCGGAGGCGGAACAGGCCGCGCAGCGTGCCGCCCTGCCGGTTGAGCTTGTCGCACTCCTCGGTGTAGCGGCGGTAGACCTCGCTCTGCCGGGTCTTGGTGGCGTGCTGCAGCAGGAACACCGTCTCCGGGTTGAACAGGTGCAGCTCGCCCTCGCGGCGGTAGGCGTACTCACCACCGACCTCCAACCGCCGGTGCACACGGTCGGTCGGGTTGTCCGGGTAGGCCTTGCGGTGCCGGGCCGCGGCCTCGGCCGCGAGGACGTCCAGGCCGACCCCGCCGAGCTTGGAGGAGGTACCGCTGAAGTACTCGTCGACCAGGTCCTGGGACAGGCCGACGGCCTCGAAGACCTGGGCGGCGGTGTACGCGCCGACGGTGGAGATGCCCATCTTGGACATCACCTTGAGCACGCCCTTCACCAGGGCGTGGACGTAGTTGCGGGTCGCCTGCCGCGCCTCGACCCCGGTGACCAGCCCCTGGCCGACGAGGTCCTCGATGCTCTCGAACGCCAGGTAGGGGTTGACGGCCGCGGCGCCGTATCCCAGCAACAGCGCGATGTGGTGCACCTCGCGGGCGTCGCCGCTCTCCACCACGAGCGCGGCCTTCAGCCGGTCCTTGGTGCGCACCAGGTGGTGGTGCACCGCGGAGACGAGCAGCAACGACGGGATCGGCGCCCGGGTGTGGTCGGAGTCCCGGTCCGACAGCACCAGGATCCGCGCACCGGCCGCGATCGCCTCGGATGCCTCCCGCCGGACCCGCTGGATGGCGTTGGCCAGCGCCAGCCCGCCACCGTCCACATCATACAGTCCACTCAGGACGGTGCAGGCGAAGCCGGGCAGGTCGCCGTCGTCGTTGATGTGGATGAGCTTGGCCAGCTCGTCGTTGTCGATGACCGGGTAGGGCAGCTCGATGTGCCGGCAGGAGGCCGGGCCCGGGTCGAGCAGGTTCTGCTCGGGCCCCATCACCCGGGTCACCGAGGTCACGATCTCCTCGCGGATCGCGTCCAGCGGCGGGTTGGTGACCTGCGCGAAGTGCTGGGCGAAGTAGTCGTAGAGCAACCGCGGCCGCTGCGACAACGCGGCGACGGGGGTGTCGGTACCCATGGAGCCCAACGGTTCCGCGCCCGTGGTGGCCATCGGGGTCAGCAGCACGCGCAGCTCCTCCTCGGTGTAACCGAAGGTGAGCTGCCGGCGCACCACCGAGTCGTGGCTCTGCACCACGTGCTCGCGGTTGGGCAGGTCGCTCAGGTGCAGCAGGCCGGCGTGCAGCCACTCGTCGTAGGGCAGCTGGGCGGCCAGCTCGGACTTGATCTCGCCGTCGTCGACCAGGCGACCGGCGGCGGTGTCCACCAGGAACATGCGGCCCGGCTGCAGCCGCCCCTTGGCCACCACGCGCTCCGGCGGCACGTCGAGCACGCCGGTCTCGCTGGCCAGCACCACGCGGTCGTCGTCGGTGCGCCACCAGCGCGCCGGGCGCAGGCCGTTGCGGTCCAGCACGGCGCCGACCACCGCACCGTCGGTGAAGGTGACGCAGGCCGGGCCGTCCCACGGCTCCATCAGGCTGGCGTGGAACCGGTAGAACGCGCGCTGCGCCGGGTCCATCTCGGCGTGGTTCTCCCACGCCTCGGGAATCATCATCAGCACGGCGTGCGGCAGGCTGCGGCCGCCCAGGTGCAGCAGCTCCAGGACCTCGTCGAAGGACGCCGAGTCCGAGCCCTCGGGGTGGCAGACCGGGAACAGCCGGGACAACTCGCCGGGGATGAGGTCGCTGGCCAGCAACGCCTCCCGGGCGCGCATCCGGTTCCGGTTGCCGCGGATCGTGTTGATCTCGCCGTTGTGTGCCACGTAGCGGAACGGGTGCGCCAGCGGCCAGGAGGGGAAGGTGTTGGTGGAGAACCGGCTGTGCACCAACGCGATCGCGCTGGCCAGCCGGTCGTCGGTGAGGTCGGGGAAGAACTCCGGGAGCTGCCCGGTGGTCAGCATTCCCTTGTAGACCAGGGTCCGTGCGGACAGCGACGGGAAGTAGACGCCACAGCCCGCGGTACGGCTCTCGTGCTCGGCACGCTTGCGCAGGCAGAAGGCGAGCCGCTCCAGCGCCAGGCCGACGGGGAGCTCCGCGGGCTCGTCGGCCTGCCCGGCCACGAACACCATGGCGAAGTGCGGCATACAGTGCCGGGCGGCGGGGCCGACCGCGGCCTCGTCCGGCCGGACCGGCACGTCCCGCCAGCCGAGCACCCGCAGCGACTCCTGCGCGGCGATCTTCTCCACCAGCTTCGTCGCGGCCGCGCGCTGGTCGGGGTCGGCCGGCAGGAAGGCGATGCCGGCCGCGTAACGGTGCTGCCCCTGCGCGTCCGGAGTAGGCAGCTGGATGCCCAGGCGCGCGGCCTCGGCCCGCAGCAGCTCGTCCGGCAGCTGCAGCAGGATGCCCGCGCCGTCACCGCTGGTCGGCTCGGCTCCCGCAGCGCCGCGGTGCTCGAGGTTGGCCAGGGCGGTGAGGGCGTCCACCACGATCCCGTGCGACCGGCGGCCGCGGATGTCCGCGACCATTGCGACCCCACACGCGTCCCGCTCGTCACGCGGGTCGTACAGGCCGGTCGGTCCGGGGAGGGCGGAGAAGATCACGGGCAGACCTCCTTCGTCGTCCTCGGGCTCCACCTACCGGAAAAGGCGGTGGAGCATTCGGGGGTTGAGGGACGGGACGACGGTGGCCCGTAGAGAAAGGCCCGCGAGGTCATCGCGGGCGTCGTTGCGGCGACTTTAACAGCCGCGAAACCTCAAATCACCCCCTGGCGAGTGATCCTCGCCATCGGAAGGTAACGATTTGAGTGATCTGGGCGACATAGCACCCGGCGAGCGGCGACCGTGCCGCGGGCCGGCCACGTTGACGCCGTACTGACGCATCCTACGTGCTGGTAACGTTCCCGTCCTGGTGAGCGGCCGGGGGACCGAACCGGCCGTGACCCACAGGCCTCCGTGCAGCGAAGTCCGGTGCGATTCCGGCGCTGTGCCGCAACTGTGGTGGCCCGCTCCGGGGCCCGAGCCAGGTCGCCTGCGCGGGTGCCGACGCCGACCGCTCCCGACGCAGGGGTGTGGTGTCTCGAGGAGGCCGCCGAGCGCGCCGAGCCGGGCCCCGCGCCCGGCGCCGGCCGACCCACATTCGAGGCACCGATGTCCGGGCACACCACCCGCGGGCGGCTCCTGGCCGCCCTGGTCACCCTGCTCACCCTGGTCGGGCTGACCGCCTGCGCCAACCGGGAGCAGCCCGCCGGCCAGACCGCCACCACCCCCACTCCGATCGGTGCCGACCGGTTCCCGGTCGAGGTGGCCGTGGCCGGTGGGAAGCCGGTCACGCTGGAGCGGCGCCCGGAGCGCGTCGTCTCGCTCAGCCCCACCGCCACCGAGATGTTGTTCGCGGTCGGGGCGGGCAAGCAGGTGGTGGCCGTCGACAGCCTCTCCAACCACCCGGCCGAGGCGCCGCGGACCGACCTGTCGGCCTACACGCCCAACGTGGAGGCCGTCGTCGGGCACCGGCCGGACCTCGTGGTCGCCGCCGAGGATCGCAACGACCTGGTGGCCGGCCTGACCCGGGTCGAGGTGCCGGTGTTGCTGCTGCCGGCGGCCACGGCGCTGGAGGGCACCTACGAGCAGATTGAGGCGCTGGGCAAGGCCACCGGGCACCGTACCGAGGCCACCGACCTCACCCGGCGGATGCGCTCCGACATCGACAAGATCGTCCGCGACACCCCCAGGCCCGGCCGGGAGCTCAGCTACTACCACGAGCTGGACCCGCAGCTGTACTCGGCGACCTCCAAGACGTTCATCGGGCAGGTCTACGGGCTGTTCGGGCTGCGCAACATCGCCGACTCGGCCGACCCGACCGGCAGCGGCTATCCCAAGCTGTCGGCCGAGCACGTGGTCAACGCCAACCCGGACCTCATCTTCCTGGCCGACGACGAGAGCCGGGAGACGCTGGCGAGCCGGCCGGGGTGGCAGTCGATCAACGCGGTCAAGCAGAACGCCGTGGTGACACTGGAGGCCGACACCTCCTCCCGGTGGGGGCCGCGCATCATCGACCTGGTCCGGCAGGTCTCCGACGCGGTCTCCAAGGCCGCCGGGTAAACGGACGACCCGGTCCGCGCGGGGCCGAGCCGTCCGGCACTGTGCATGGCGATGACAGCACATCCCGAGCCGCAGTCGAACCTGCGGACGCACTCGCACCCAGACCCGGCTCCGGCCTCCGTACCGGGTCCGGATGCCGACCCTGCGGCGCCGCTCCCCGCCGCGACCCGGCTCACCGCGGTGCACCTGCTGGTGGCGATCGCCCTGCTGACCGGCGTGGTGACCGGTGCGGTGTTGTTCGGTGCGATCGACCTGGGCGCGTTCCGGGTGCTGGCCGAGGTCTTCGCGCAGCTCACCGGGGGCACCTCGCCGCTGTCCGAGCGGGAGGCGGCGATCCTGTGGCAGCTGCGGGTACCCCGGGTGGTGCTCGCCTGCCTGGTCGGGGCGGCACTGGCCGGCTCCGGCGCGGCCTTCCAGGGCGTCTTCCGCAACCCCATGGCCGATCCCTACTTGCTCGGGGCGGCGTCCGGGGCCGGCCTGGGCGCCACCCTGGTCATGGTGATCGCGCCGCAGACCAGGGACTGGCTGATCGGGCCGCTGCCGGTGGCCGCGTTCGTCGGGGCGCTCGGTGGCGTGGCACTGAGCTGGCTGATCGGCCGGTCGGCCGGCAACGGGACGGTCACCCTCGTGCTGGCCGGCGTGGCGGTCACCTCGTTCCTCACCGCGGTGTCCATGTTCGTGCAGCAGACCCACGTCGACTCGCTGCGCGAGGTGTACGCGTGGCTGTTCGGCGGGGTCGCCACCTCGGGCTGGCGCGAGGTGCTGGTGGTGCTGCCCTACGTCGTGCTGGCTTCGGCGGTGCTGTGGGGCTGCGGGCGGCTGCTGGACGTGTTGGGGCTCGGTGACGAGGAGGCGCGGGCGTTGGGTCTGCGGCCCGGCCGGGTGCGCGCCGCGGTGCTGCTGGCGGCCTCGTTGGCGACCGCCGCGGCGGTCGCCATGACCGGGCTCATCGGCTTCGTCGGCTTCGTCGTGCCGCACATCGTGCGGCGGACCGTCGCGGGGAGCTACCGGGTCGTGCTGCCGCTGTCGTTGTTCGTGGGGGCGGTGTTCCTCGTGCTGGCCGACATCGTGGCGCGCACGGTGCTGGCACCGGGTGAGCTGCCGGTCGGCGTGGTGACGGCGTTCACCGGTGCCCCGTTCTTCGCGCTGGTGTTGCGCGGCTCGAAGGGGCGGCAACGGTGAGCACCCTGGAGTTGCGCGAGGTCAGCGCCGGCTACCGGGATCGGACGGTGGTGTCGGGGGTGACCGTCACTGCCGGGCGGGGCTCGTGGCTGGCGATCATCGGCCCGAACGGGGCGGGCAAGTCCACCCTGCTCAAGGCGGTGGCCGGGCTGGTCCAGTGCACCGGCGAGGTGGTGCTGGACGGCAGGCCGGCCGCCGGCCTCGGGCACCGGGAACGGGCCAGGGCGGTCGGCTACGCCCCGCAGAGCCCGGAACTGCCCGAGGGGCTCACCGTGACCGACTACGTCCTGCTCGGCCGTACGCCACATCTGGGCCCGCTGGCCAGGGAGAGCGGGCGGGACCTGCGGATTGTCCGGGACGCGTTGGCTCGGCTGGACCTGGACGGTCTGGCGGGCCGCTCCCTGCGCACCCTGTCCGGTGGTGAGCGGCAGCGCGCCGTGCTGGCGCGGGTGCTGGCCCAGCAGGCGGGCCTGCTGCTGCTGGACGAGCCGACGACCGGGCTGGACATCGGGCATGCGCAGGCCCTGCTGGACCTGGTGGACCGGTTGCGGCGGGACGAGGGCGTCACGGTGGTCAGCACGCTGCACGACCTGACGCTGGCCGCCCAGTACGCCGACCAGGTAGTGCTGGTCGACCAGGGCCGGGTTGTGGCCGCCGGAGTGCCCGGCCGGGTGCTCACCCCGGAGTTGTTGGCCACCCACTACGACGCCCGGGTGAGCGTGTTGACCGCGCCCGACGGTAGCCCCGTCGTCGCCCCGGTCCGTCGCGAAGTCGTCGCGGAAGCCGACCCGGTCTCGGAGGCGACCGCGGCCTTGCGTCCGGACAGCACGGTCGATCAGTGAGACGGTCCCCCGCCGTTGCGGGCGCGGCTCCCTGCCCCATGGGCGTGGCCGGCCAATCACCCGGGCGATCTACTTACTGATTCCGGTTCGGCGGTCCACTGGGGCGGAGGATCCGCAAGCTCTGTCCGGGAGAAGTCCGGCTTCGACCGGACGTCCGAGCATTTCCCCGTGGCACAAGGAGTGCCGTCGTCAAGGAAGTCCGGAGTGGGTGCGAGCGACTTTCTTCATCCGATGGTCCAATAGGCCGCGGGCTGGCCCGTCGGGTCGGCGAACTGGATCTTGGCCCCGGCCACCCGCGCGGGATCGACGTCGAAGACGAGCGTGCCGGACACGTGCTGGCCCGTGTTGAGCCGGGTGACCGTCAGCCGCTTGCCCGCCTGGCCCGAGTAGAACGTGGCCTGGGCGACTTCCCCGTCCGCATAGACGACCTTGAACTTCAGCGGGTGCACGTCGACGGTCTCGGCCACCCGGATCGCCTTGACCTCGACATCAGCGGCCAGGAACTCGCCCCGCTTCGGCTGGACGTATCCGTTCTCGGCCGGGACGTCCCGGCGTACCCCGGTCACCGTCACGGTGATCTCGTCGGTGCCGAAACCCACGGGCTCGAGCGGAGTTCCCACCGGGGCCGTCGCCGGTTCGCGCTTCCTGTCCAACTCCTCCAGATCCAGCGTGACGCTGGGCAGTGGGTCACTGTCCGGTGCTCGCTCGAACCGGTCCGGACGCGCGGCGAGGTGGTCGCCCGTCTTCACCAGGAGCACCACGGCCAGGCTGCCCGCGACGACGGCCAGTGCCGAGGTGGCGATGCCGGCGGCGGCCGTTCCGCCGTTGGTCGCCCTGCGCCGGGAAACCCGTTTGCGGGCAAGGATTCCGAGCACGAGGCCGACAACGCCGCACACGGCACCGAGCGCACCGAGGAGCAGGGTCAGTCCGCAGGCGATACCGACCAGACCGAGCACCAGGGATGCGGTGCCCAGCCCGTTCCGCCAGGGCCCGGGTCTCGGTGCGGGCTCCTCCTCCACCATCGGAGCCGGCGGCGCAGGCGTGGTCATGGGTTCCTCCCCGCAGAACACGAAGGTCAGCTTTCACCCCACGACACGAGCGGGGGGAACGGAACACGAGGCTATGAATGCAAAGTGTTTCGTGTCAAACCAGATAAACCTGCCTCACCTGGGAAGATGCGTGCGCGAGGTCACGAAATCGCATCACCGTGTCGCCGGCGCGACGCACGCTGCTAGGCGGGCACCGTTTCCGGCCGCTTCTCCCGCTCTGCCCTCATCAGTGCATCGACGTCCACCAGTGCGGGGTTGTCGAGAACAGCGCGTAGCCGTGTGGTGTCCAGTTCGCCTTGCCAGCGTGCGACCACCAGGGTGGCGATCCCGTTGCCCACCAGGTTCGTCAACGCACGCGCCTCGGACATGAACCGGTCGATGCCCACGATCAGGGCGATACCCACCGCCGGGATGGTGTCGCCGAACGCCTGCAACGACGCGGCGAGGGTCACCAGGCCCGCGCCGGTAACACCGGCGGCCCCCTTGCTGGACAACAACATTACCAGCAGCAACCCGAGCTGCGTCCAGATGCTCAGGTGCGTTCCGGTTGCCTGCGCGATGAAGATCGCGCCCATGGTGAGATAAATGCAGGTGCCGTCGAGATTGAACGAGTACCCGGTGGGAATCGTCAGTCCCACGACTGATTTCCGCGCACCCGCCGCCTCCAGCTTCACCAACATCCTGGGCAGCACGGACTCACTGGAGGAGGTACCGAGCACGATCAGCAGCTCATCCCTGATGAAGCGGACGAACCTGAGCACGCTGAACCCCGCCAGGCGGCTCACCACGCCCAGCACCACGACGACGAACACCACGCACGTCAGGTAGAAGGCACCCATCAGGTACGCCAGCGAGCCCAGCACCTCGCCGCCGTACTTGCCGATAGTGAAGGCCATGCCGCCGAACGCACCGATCGGCGCCGCGTACATCACGACCTTGATGACGCCGAACATCACCCCGGCCACGGTGTCCAACGCGCCGACCACTCGACGGCCCCGTTCCCCGAGCCCGGACACCGCGATCGCAACGAGGATCGCCACCACCAGTACCTGGATCAGCTGGCCATCGGTGAAGGCCCCGACGAACGACTTCGGTACCAGGCCGAGGAGGAAGCCGGTGACGCCCTCGCTCTCGTGCGCCTTCTCGATCGCGCCGGCAGCGACCTTCGCGTCCGGCGTGATGCCCAGACCCTCGCCGGGCCGGAGCACGTTCACCACGACGAGGCCGATCGCCAACGCCGTGAGGGTCGTGAGGGTGAAGTAGCCAATGGTGCGCAGGGCGAGCCCGCCCGCCTTGGCAAGGTTGCCCAACCCCGCGATGCCCACCACTACCGTGCAGAAGATGGTGGGCGCGATGACCATTTTGACCAGTTTGACGAACAGGTCGGCCAACCACTTCATCTCGGCCGCCTGTTCGGGGAACACGATCCCCACCAGCACGCCCAGCACGATCGACACCAGCACCCAGAAGTACAGATGCTGGAAGAACCGTTTCCGCTGCCCGCTGCTTCCGGTGCCGTTGCCGGTCGTGCTGGTCACCGCCACTCCCCCAGTCGTCCGAACCAGAGTTACTGCGCGGTGATCTTCGTTATCGGGCCCTCGCAGAGCAAGCTAGGCAAGAGAAAACAGGACATCGGGCCACATTCGGGACACCGGAACACCTGCCAGCGGTGCGTTGTCCGGTATCACCCGGGCTCTTTTCTCGAATTGCGGGGCACGTTCAGTGGCTGGACGAGACGTCGCACGTCGGCGCACCCGGGTCGCACAGGGGCGGTTTCGGCTTGGGCTCCTTGGTGGGCTGCGGCGTGGACTTCGTCGGCCACGCGGAGGGGCTCGGCGAGTCGGAGACGCCGGAGGTCGTCGGTTCCGGGTGCCGGGTGGTCGCCTCGTCATCGCCGGAACCGGCGTCGGGCTCCCCCGGTGCCCTGTCGTCGCTGGTGTCCGCCGGTGCGGGCTGGTCGTAGTGGTTCTTTCCGGCCGGAGCGACGGGCTCGGTGGTGGTGCTCTCCGCGGCCGGCGGAAGGTTGTCACCGGCCGGTACCGGCTGGTCACCGGGCTCGGTGAACCACACCACGCCCACCCCCATCCCGACGAACAGGGCGGCGACGAGGCCGGCGGCCTTGGCCGGGAGCACCCACCGCGGCGGGTCGGACACCGGAGGGCCGATTTCCTGGGTCTCGCTCATGGGCTCCTCCGTTCGGGCGGCAACCGTTCTTGCCCGTTCCATCGGTCCCATGGGGTACCCGTTGCGCATGCCCCTGCCAACCTCACCCGAATGCCGGATGCATCGGCCCGGTGCGGCGCAACGCCTCCTGCCGCCGGTCGCGGTCCGTCACGGGGCGGCTCACAGTCGCTGCAGGTGGTCCTGGGCCCACACCGTGACGACGCCACCGGTGTCCAGGCGCACCCGGCACTGGACATCGGCACGCAGCTCGGGGTACTCGGCGCGGCGCAACGTCCACTCGTCCGCGGAGCCGACCCGGACCGGTGCCTCCTCACCGAGGGGCGGGATCCCGAAGACCACCACCCGCTCCGCGGCCTGCACGGTGCCCTCCAGGCCCGCCGGCAGCCAGCAGTCCTCGGTCAGCGGCAGGTCCTTGGCGAGACGGCACCGATCTCCCTCGGTCAACACGGCCCGGGTTTCCCTTTCCCCACGGGGCCGACGGTCCCGCCGACCCGACGACCAGATTCACCATTGCGGACGCTTGGATCGGCGGCTCGTTGCCCGACCTTGAGCGTTGCCACCCGAACAGCGGCACTCCGGCACCGCCAGCAGGGTGACCGATGTCACCTGCCTGGCCGGAAGGTGGGAGTGTCGCACCGTTTCCTGTCCGTGCAGCCAAAGTCCACAGTGGTCATCCGGTCGTGAAGACCCATTGGCCGCCGTCCGCGAGGACGGCGGCCAATGGGTTCGCTCGGTGGGGGCGGTCAGGGTGCACCGCGAGAGGTCGACCGTGTCGGGTCGTCCGTCCCCTCGACCTTGTTTCCCTCGTTGCGTTGCTCGTCCGGTGTGGCTTGCGCGCCACCGGATCCCGCTGGCGTCGTGGACGTGCCGTCGCCGTTCTCCCCGCTGCCGGCGCGCAATGCGGCAAGGTCCTCGCGCGGGCCCCGCACCAGCAACAGATAGGCGACCGCGCCGAGGAACACCAACGCGGAGACCCAGACGTTGATGCGAACGCCGAAGACGTGGGTGGCCTCGTCAGAGCGCATCATCTCGATCCAGAACCGGCCGGCGGTGTAGCCGGCGACGTAGAGCGCGAAGGCACGGCCGCGACCGAGCCGGAACCGGCGGTCCGCCCATACCACGAGGAGTGCGACGCCCAGGTTCCACAGCAGCTCGTAGAGGAACGTCGGGTGCACCACGAATTCCGGGGTCTGGCTGACCGCCACGCCGTTGAGCGGGTCGCTGAGGCCGGTGGTCGGATCGACTCGCTGGTAGATCTCCAGGCCCCAGGGCAGGGTGGTGGGGGCGCCGTACAGCTCCTGGTTGAAGTAGTTGCCCAGCCGGCCGATGGCCTGGGCGGTGACGATGCCGGGGGCGACCGCGTCGGCCAGCGCCGTGAGCGGGACGCCGCGGCGGCGACAGGCGATCCAGGCGCCCACCGCGCCCAGCGCCACCGCGCCCCAGATACCCAGGCCGCCCTGCCAGATCTTCAGCGCGTCGAGCGGGTTGCGACCCTCGCCGAAGTACTTGTACCAGTCCGTGGCGACGTGGTACAGCCGGCCGCCGACCAGGCCGAACGGCACCGCGAACACGGCGACGTCGGTCACCGTGCCCGGTTGGCCGCCGCGGGCGACGAACCGCCGCTCGCCCCACCAGATCGCGATGACGATGCCGGTGATGATGAACAACGCGTAAGCCCGGATCGGGATCGGCCCGAGGTACCACACGCCACGATCCGGGCTCGGGATCGTGGCCAGGAAGGGCAGCATCGCGCTCACGTCGCCCACGGTAGCGGGCCGAGTTCCACAACCTTCGGCATGGCCGCCGTTACCGCGTGCCCATGTCCGGTGATCACACCACCGTGCGACAGCACCCCCACCGCCCCGACCGGGGTCGCAGCGCGTCTGTCTCCTCCCCGTCACCCTCGAAGGCCGATCTTCCCGCCGACCTCCGAGGTGACCAGAACGCGCTACCTCCCAGCCGCCCAGTCTCGCCCGATGGACAGGGGACGGGCAGCCGGGCCGGGGGCTACCCGGCGCCCCAGCCCTCATCAATTACCCAACGGTGGCGGCAGGCCGTTTCACCTCCGGTTGGGTGGAGGGCACCGACCGCTGCGCGACGAACGCGCCCGCGAGCAACACGGCTCCCCCGACGACCTGGATCAGGGTCAGCGTCTCCCCCAGGGCGATCCAGGCGATCAGCACGGCGAACAACACCTCGGTACTGGCGATCACACCCGCCACCGGTGCGGACAACCGGCGGATGGCCAGGATTCCGATCGTGTAGGCCAGCACGGTACTGACGACCACGACCCACAACACCACCAGGGGGGTCCAGACGCCGTGGCCGGCCACCATCGTGCTGCCCCAGAGGATCGACCAGTCCGCGGACCACGGGCGGGCGAAGGGTGCCAGGGCCACCGCGGCCACCGTGGTGCCGCAGGCGAACATGGTCAGCGGGTCCACGGCGGCCGAGAGCCGGTCGGACAGCAGGAAGAAGGACGCCTGGCAGACCGCGGCGGCCAGGCCGGCGGACAGCCCGACCACGTCGAGTCGCAGCCCCGCCCAGATCTGCACGACGCAGGCGAGGCCGATGACGACGGCCGCGGCGCCCCATGCCGCGGATCGGGGCACCGGGGAGCGCCGGACGAACCGAACCCAGAGCACGATCAGCACCGGGGCGAGGTACTCCAGCAGCAGAGCGACGCCCACCGGGATCCGCGAGACGGCGAGGAAGTAGAAGCCCTGGACACCGGCCACGGCCAGCAACCCGTACAACACCAGCGCCGGCAGGTTCCGGCGTACCACGTCCCACGATGCCCTTCCGAGCAGGACGACCACGGGCACCAAGACCAGTGCCGAGCCCGCGATCCGTACCCACACGGCCTGGACCGGGCTCATGCCCGCGGTAATCAGCGCCTTTCCGAAAGGGCCGCTGGCTCCGAGGAACCCCGCTGACAGCAACGCCAGCACCAGACCGGACCGCGCGAGTCCAGCCCTGTCTTCCAATTGACTCATCAACTGCCCCGAACTCAGGTTAGGACGACAGTAAGAACGTTCACGCGTAGCGGCTGAGTTCGGCGAAGAAATCGCTTACAACGTGCGCCTGGCCACTTTGTTGCGCCTCGTCGTAGACGAACTTACCCACCGCCAGGTCGAGCACACCCAAGCCGAATGGCGAGAAGACGATCGGCCTGTCCGATGGCAACGCCAGCCTGCCGACCAGGATGTCGTAGAGCGTGCCGGCGACGAACGACCGTGATCCGGTCTCCTGCTCCGCCAAGTGCGGCGAGGTGTTTGCCTTCAGGCAGTGCTCCACGTCGTCCACCACGTTTGAGGACGCCAGCACGATGTCCGTCGACAGGTCCCGCAACGAGACGTGCAGCACCGTTGGGTTGTGCGAGAACCACGAAGCCTCACGGACATGTGGGGCGACAGCCGTGGTCGCAAACACTACGAGCTCCGAATCCCGAATCGCGGACTCGGCGCTGTGGTGGATCTTGACATGCCTGGCGTCACCGTCGCGGGTCAGGTGGTCCCGGAACGCCGTAGCATACTCGGGGGACTGGTCATACACGCCGATCGTGTCGAACGTCCAGCCGGTTCCCACCAGGAAGTCGTGGATGTAGCGGGCGATGAGTCCAGTACCGAAGAAGGTCACCCGACGCGCCCGGGGTCGGTCACGATGAAGCCGGTCGGCGGCCAGTGCGGCAGAGGCCGCGGTCCGGGTCGCGCTGATTACCGAGGCTTCCATACAAGCGAACGGGTAGCCGGTTGCCGGATCGTTGAGCACCAGCACGGCAGATGCCCTCGGTAGGTTCTCGCGGATGTTGCCGGGGAAGCTGGAGATCCACTTGATCCCGTCAACAGACACGTCCCCGCCCAGGGAAGCGGGTAACGCGATGATGCGGTCGTCCGGCCGCTCGGGGAACCGAAGGAAGTAGCTCGGCGGGTTGACGCTCCTACCGGCGCCGTGCGTCAGGTAAGCCTCCTCGATGATCTGCACGATTCGCTTGTGCTGTCCGGCGAGCACGGAACGGACGGTGGCACCGGTCACGACGGAGAAAGAAGGAGTGAACACCGTTACCTCTGTGATCGGGATTCTACTGGCGGATGGAGCGGGTGGTTCGTTCGTCCGGAGGATCAGATGTGGCGCCCTATGTCCCGCTGGCCGCAACGGCCACGGACCACGAAGCGGGTTGACGATGGGTGTTCACCCCGGCCACCACGTCGAGGCCGAAATGCTCGGTCACCCAGGCGTCGTCGTAGATGCTGTCCAGATAGCGTTCGCCAAGGTCGGGGGAGATCGCCACGCATGTCGGGTTGCCCGCTTCGTGCCGCATTCGCCGGTTCACCGCCGCGAGCACGGTTCCGGTTGAGCCGCCGAGCAGGAAGCCGTGGCGGGCAAGGCTCCGGCAGGTCCGCACGGCCTCTCCCTCCTCGACCAGAACGACCTCGTCGACGTAACTCTCGTCGAGCAGCTCGGGCCGCCGGCTGGTGCCGAGGCCGGGGATGTACCGCGGCATGCTCGGTCCACCGAAGGTCACCGAGCCGACGGTGTCAACCGCGATGATCTTCGCTGGGTGGGCCACTTCCTTGAAGTAGCGTGCGCAGCCCATGAGGGTGCCGGTCGTACCAGCCCCCACGAACAGAAAGTCCAGGTCGGGAACGTTTCGTAAGATCGCCTGCGCGGTGGTTCGATAGTGCGCGATCCAGTTGAAGCGGTTCTCGTACTGGTTGAGCCATACGTAACGCGAGTCGGATGCGCACAGCTCCTGGACGTAGCGAATGCGCGAACCGAGAAACCCACCGTTGCCGTCGCGCTGCTCGATGACCACGACCTCCGCACCGGCGGCTGTCATCAACTTTCGATTGCTGAGGTTGGACCTCGGATCAGTGACGCACACGAACCGATAGCCGCGGTTGGCGGCGATCATACTCAGGGCAACACCGAGGTTTCCCGAGGACGACTCCACGAGCACCGAACCCGGACGGAGCCTCCCCTCCTCCTCAGCGGCGACCACCATACTGGCCGCCGCCTTCATCTTCACCGAGCCGGCCAGGTTGAGGCCCTCACATTTCAGCAGGACCCGACGGTCGAGGATTCTGCTGAGGTCAAGGAACATATCGTCGTTGATCAGGTCTTCAATCTGCGGCGAAACGGCCACTACGGTCCACTCCCTCTCTCCGCAACACATGACCGCCATCTGGACCCCCATCCAGGATGGCGCGGTAGTTTCATGCCCTACTGGTCAGCCCGCGTACCAGGGCTGCATATCCACGCACACCCTCACGAAGCTCAGAAAGAGCGATGGCCTCATCGACCTGGTGCGCGAGGTTCGGCGCTCCCGGCCCGTAGCCGATCGTAGGAACACCAAGCGCCCCAGCGGTCGCCGAACCGTTGGTACAGAATGAATAATGACTCACCGGCAAGGTCATTCCGACGGACGCGAATCCCTGTAACGCCGACTCGGCAACGGTGGAACCAGGTTCGGTTACCCATGCCGGGGCAAAGCAGGCAGCACGGACCGCACACCCGGTATAGGTCGTGTAGGTTGCTTCTCCCAGGCTGACCTCAGTGGATGCGTCAAACTGTGCTGCCACTCTTTCCGCAACGCTTCGTATCGGTTCGAGAACATCGGACAGCAGCTCACCCGGGAGGGTGCGGCGGTCGAACCTCGCCGTACACCTCGCGGGCACCACCGACAGGCTGGGCAGTGGCGACGACGCGAGATCGGTCAGGACCAGGATTCCGTCACCCAGCACAGGATGTTGGGTCGCGGGAAGGCAACGCACCTCGCAGATGATCTCCGCCATCACCTCGGCCGCATTCACTCCCTCAGCCGGGTAGGCCGAGTGGCACGGCTTCCCCGTGACCTCGACGACGACCTCCGCACGACCACGCTGACCGAGGGCCAGTGCACCCGCAGTGGGCTCACAGATCACCACATAGTCGGGTGCCACGCGCTGCACGATCGGAACAAGCGCCGCGCCCTCCACCAGTTCCTCGGCGACGCTTCCGGAAACAACTATCCGGCCGGCGTCATGAGTCGTTCCTAGGGAGGCAACCCCATGGACGCACGCGGCCAGCGGGCCTTTCATGTCCACCGCACCGCGACCGTAGATCAGGTCTCCACGCCGCTCACCACTCGGTGCGGCCGACCATGCCTCGGGTCGCTCCACACCCACCGTGTCCAGGTGTGAGTCGAGCAGGATCGTCGGTCCGGGCCCGAGGTCGAGAACGCCGATCACGTTGCCGAGCTCGTCGGTCTCGACCTCGAAGCCCAGCGTGACGAGTTCCGCTCTCAGCACCTCGGCGGCCGCGGCTTCCTGCGTCGACAGGCTCGGCGCCGCGAGCAGGCGGAGAAGAAACCGTTCCACGTCATGGCACTCGGACCCGTCTCGCACCGGCATCCACTCCCCCAGCAGACGAAAACCGGAACATTTGGCGGGCCGAGGTAGGGACCTTCACAGCGCGGTCACCAACCGCCGCCGCCACGGCACCCAACGTGGCAGGAAGGAACTTGTATGTCAACTACCAAGTGACAGCAGCTTGCGCTGGATCCTCGGCCCGGTAGACCATGGGCGGTCAGCAATCGCGGTGGTACGTCGTTGACGTGCAGTTGCGGGGGCTTCTGCCAACAGAGAGGGGTCTTGTGCGGCGCCAACTGAGTGACGAGGTCCGAGACAGAATCCTGCAGGATCTGATCCTGTCCGGGACGGTGAAGCCAGGCGAGCAGCTTCCCGCCGAGGCGGAGCTCTGCAGCCGTTACGAGGTCTCCCGGGTCACTGTGCGCGCCGCCCTCCGTAGCCTGCGGGAGAAAGGGTTCATCAGTGTGCGGCAGGGACAGGCCGCGCGGCTCCTGCCATACTCCAGGTCGATCCCATCGAGCCTCGATCATTTGGTCTCGCTGGACACCTTCGCCGCTGTCAAGGGCCAGCAGGTGGTCAATGTTCACGAGCAGGTCGAACCCATCGAACTCGACGAGGAGGTCGCGGCACAGTTCAAGATGCCAGCAGGGACCTCCGCCACTGTGGTGCGACGCGGCAAGCTCTTCGAGGGTGAACCGGTGGGGTGGATCGTCGACTACGTGCCCGCGGAGGTTCTGCCCTTCCACACGATCCGCACCGAGTTCCGAGGATCGGTGTTGGATGTCCTGCTTCGGCACAAGGAACTCCGGGTCACCTACGCCGACTGTGAGCTGGAGCCGGTGTCGTTGCCCGGGGACATCGCCGGTCGGCTCGGTGTCCCACCGAGCTCACCGTCGCTCTTCGTCGACGAACTCACCTGTGACAATGAGGGAAACATCGTGAACGTCAGCCACGCGTGGCTGCTTTCCGGACATTTCCGCTTCTACATCCGCCGACGGCGACTCTGAAACCTTGTACTGGGGATGAGATGGAACACTTCGGCTGGGTATGTTCGCGCTGCTCGGCAACATTCGGGCTGGCGGACATCCGCTACACGTGTGGCTGCTGCCCGCACGGCGGACGCCTGACACTCGCCTTGGACTACCAGCGGCTCGGAGCAGGCCACGCACCGGGGGACACCGTCCTCCTCGATGAACCATCGATGTGGCGGTACAGGCGGCTCCTTCCCGTCACGGAGAGCTTGTCCACCTCGTGGGTTGCGCTTCCGGTCGGCTGGACCCCGTTGTATCGGGCTGACAAGCTGGGCAAACAACTCGGCCTCGCCGAGCTCTTCATCAAGAACGAGGCGTTGAACCCGACCGGCTCGTTGAAGGATCGGGCCAGTGCACTTGTCGTCGCCAAGGCAATGGAACTCGGGGAACGGACAGTGGCAACCGCATCCTCGGGTAACGCCGCTGCGGCCCTCGCGGGTCTGTGCGCGGCCACCGGTCTTCGGTGTCTGGTGTTCGTTCCCGAACGAACCCCGGCCAGCAAGCTGGCACAACTCGCGGCATACGGAGCAACGGTCGTTCGGGTACGCGGCGATTACGATACCGCCGTAGAGCTGAGTCTTGCCGCCTCCGCCGAATGGGGATGGTACTGCCGAAACACGGCGGTCAATCCTTACACGGCGGAAGGCAAGAAGACGGCGGCGTTGGAGATTCTCGAACAGCTCGGGTGGAAGTCGCCAGACGCCGTGCTTGTCCCGGTGGGGGACGGGAACATCCTCGTCGGGCTGTATCGTGGTTTCGTTGACGCACTTGCCATGGGATGGATCAACCAGCTTCCCCGGCTCATCGGAGTCCAGTCGGACGCCGCAGCTGCCCTGTATGAGGCATGGCACCGCGGTGGGACGGAGGTCGTTCCCACCCGAGCCGCGACGGTCGCCGACAGCATCAGTGTGGGGAATCCGCAGGACGGGTACCGTGCACTCCAGGCTGTCCGGGACACCAACGGAGTGCTCACCACGGTTCCTGAGAGCGAGATCGTCCCGACAGCCCGCTGGTTCACCCAGCAGACCGGTGTGCTCGCGGAACCGGCTAGCGCTGTTACGGTCGCGGCGCTGCCCCGTCTCCTTCGCGAACGCCACATTCGCCGGGACGAGCGGATGGTGATCGTCCACACCGGACACGGATTGAAGACCCTCGACGTTGTGATGGCTGGCTCTCCACGGGCGCGCGTCGTTGAACCCACCTTGGACGCCCTCCGGTCGTTCATCACCGACCACCACGGAGGAGAACCGGCTTTCGTGCCCGCTAACGGATAGCGCCCGAACCAGCCTGGCCGGCTCCACGTGATGGGTTAGTGAGCGACATTCAACGGCGAACGCCTTCGGCGAGTTCGGTGGCGAGGGTGTGGACGGCTTGTTCGCTGTCCCGGACCCGGGAAACGAAAGCTGAGCCGACGATCACCGCGTCCGCGAAGGCCGCGATCTCGGCCGCCTGGCCGGCGGAGCGGACGCCCAGCCCAACACCGATCGGCAGTTCGGTGTGCGCGCGGGCCCGCCGCACCAGGTCAGCGGCAGCAGCGCCAACGCTGTCCCGGGCGCCGGTGACACCCATGACCGACGTCGCGTAGACGAACCCACTGCTGGCCGCCACGGTGCAGGCGATGCGCTCCTCGGTCGACGACGGCGCGATCAGGAAGATCCGGTCCAGCACGTGCTCGGCGCTGGCGGCCATCCAGTCGTCGGCCTCGTCCGGGATAAGGTCCGGCGTGATCAGGCCGAGCCCGCCCGCGGACGCCAGGTCCCGCGCGAAGGCGTCCACACCGTACCGGTGCACGGGGTTCCAGTAGGTCATCACGACCGCCCGCCCACCGGCCGAGGCCACCGACTCCACGACCGAGAACACGTCACGCAGCCGGAAACCCGCGTGCAACGCCTCGTCCGCGGCCGCCTGGATGGTCGGCCCGTCCATGACCGGGTCGGAGTACGGCACGCCCACCTCGACGAGGTCGCAGCCGCCGTCGAGCATCGCCGACAGCATCCGCTTCGAGTCCCCGACCGTGGGGAACCCGGCCGGCAGGTACCCGACGAGTGCGGCGCGCCCCTCGTCCCGGCACGTGCGGAACAACGCGTCCAGCGAAAAGACCTGTCCCTCGGGTCGGGCCGTCGTCGGCGTCATCGCGCGTCCTCCGCGTTCCTCGGGCCGTTCGCCGGGCCGTCACCGGTGCCGCTGGCACCGTCGTCCACCAGCCCGAACCACGTCGCCGCCGTCTCCATGTCCTTGTCGCCGCGGCCGGAGACGTTGACCAGCACAATCCCGTCCGGTCCCAGTTCCCGGCCGAGCTGCAGCGCACCCGCCAGGGCGTGCGCCGACTCGATGGCCGGGATGATCCCCTCGGTACGGGTGAGCAACCGCAGCGCGTCCATCGCCTCGGCGTCGGCCACCGGCCGGTACCCGGCCCGGCCGGTGTCCTTCAGCCACGAGTGTTCCGGCCCCACGCCCGGGTAGTCCAGCCCGGCGGAGATGGAGTGCGTCTCGATGGTCTGCCCGTCCTCGTCCTGCATCAGGTACGAGCGGGCGCCGTGCAGCATCCCGGGCACGCCGGTGGTCAACGTCGCGCCGTGCCGCCCGGAGTCCAGGCCCTCGCCGCCCGCCTCGAACCCGTACAGCCGCACGTCGGTGTCATCGAGGAAGGCGTGGAAGATCCCGATCGCGTTCGAGCCGCCGCCGACGCAGGCGGCCACCGCGTCCGGCAGCCGGCCCACGCGCTCGAGCACCTGTGCCCGCGCCTCGTCCCCGATCACGCGGTGGAAGTCGCGCACCATCACCGGGAACGGGTGCGGGCCGGCAACCGTGCCGAGCAGGTAGTGCGTGTGGTCGACGTTGGTGACCCAGTCCCGCAACGCCTCGTTGATGGCGTCCTTGAGGGTGCGCGAGCCCGCGCGGACCGGGACGACCTCGGCGCCGAGCAGGCGCATCCGGGCGACGTTCAACGCCTGCCGCTGGGTGTCCACCTCGCCCATGTAGACGACGCATTCCAGGCCCATCAACGCACATGCGGTCGCCGTGGCGACCCCGTGCTGGCCGGCGCCCGTCTCGGCGATGACCCGCCGCTTGCCCATCCGCTTGGTCAGCAGTGCCTGTCCCAGCACATTGTTGATCTTGTGCGAGCCGGTGTGGTTGAGGTCCTCGCGCTTGAGCAGGATCCGGGCGCCGCCGGCGTGCTCGCCGAACCGCGGCGCCTCGGTCAGCGGCGAGGGCCGCCCGGTGTAGTCCCGCTGCAGGCGGGCGAGCTCGGCGAGGAAGTCCGGGTCGTTGCGGGCCTTGTCGTACTCGGCGGCCAGCTCGTCCAGCGCGGCGACCAACGCCTCCGGCACGAACCGGCCGCCGTAGGGCCCGAAGTGGCCCCCCTCGTCCGGGTCGTGGGCGGTGGGGGCGATCTCGGGCTTCATCCGATCCTCCTGCGTGGTCAGCGGCTGGGCCGTGGGCAGGCGGGGTGCGATCCGGCGGTGACGAGCTGGGTGACGGCGGTGCGCGGGTCGCCGCTGGTGACCAGCCCCTCCCCGACCAGCACCGCGTCCGCGCCGGCCCCGGCGTAGGTCATCAGGTCGCTCGGTCCCCGCACCCCGGACTCGGCGATCTTGAGCACCGCGTTGGGCAGCCCGGGCGCGATCCGGCCGAAGACCTCCCGATCGACCTCCAGCGTATGCAGGTTCCGGGCGTTGATGCCGATCACCCGGGCGCCGGCCTGCAACGCCCGGTCGGCCTCCTCCTCGTTGTGCACCTCGACCAGCGCGGTCATGCCCAGCGACTCGACCCGGTCGAGCAGGGAGACCAGGGCGTTCTGTTCCAGCGCCGCGACGATCAGCAACACCACGTCGGCACCGTGCGCCCGGGCCTCGTGCACCTGGTACGGCGTGACGACGAAGTCCTTGCGCAGCACCGGCACGTCCACGACGGCCCGCACCGCGTCCAGGTCGGCCAACGAGCCACCGAACCGGCGCCGCTCGGTGAGCACGCTGATCATGCGCGCGCCCGCCTCGGCGTAGTCCTTGGCCAGCTCGGCCGGGTCGGCGATCTCCGCCAGCTGCCCCTTGGACGGGCTGGACCGCTTGACCTCGGCGATCACCCCGACGCCGGGGGCGCGCAGCGCCGCGATCGCGTCCCGGGCCGGCACGGCGAGCGCGGCCCGCTCCTTGATCAGCTCGAACGGGACGTCGGCCTCGCGCTCGGCAAGGTCGGCCCGCACCCCCTCGATGATGGACTCCAGGACGCTCACGCGTCCTCCCCCCTGAGCGCGGCAAGCACGCTCGCGTTGGTCTCGCCGCGGACCGATGTTCGCCGGCCACGCTCGGTCACGACACTCCCCTTCCCACCGCCGGGTAGCCCTTGGATGCTAACCCTGGCCGTCCCCCGGTCCGGGCACCGGGTCGTCGAATCCGCCCTGCGTAGCAAGGCTGTTCCACCGCCGGGCGGTAGCACCGACCGGTCAGTCGGTCCGTCCCGGGCGGTCCACGGTGGGGTCCTCACCGGCGTCGATCGCGTCCCACATCCGCCGCTGCGGGTCCCGTTGACGGCGGGCACCCGAAGGGGCCTGGTAGCGGGCACCCATCCGGGGCATCCGGGGGCCCCACCACAGGGTGGCGGCTCCGGCCCCGAGGAGCAGCGCCCCGCCCCCGGCGGCCAGCACCCGGGCCCACGGTCGCTCAACCCGCGCCCGATCCAGCTCCGCCCGCTGTGCCACCGGGACATCTCCCGGGTACCCGCTGTCGACGGGACTCAGCGCGGTCCAGAGCGCCCACGCACCCACCACCAGCAACAGCACCCCGATGCCCCGCCGCAGCCACCCGCCGGTGGCCACCAGGGCGGCTACCGCGGCCAGCGCGACCAGGGCCAGGGGCACGAGCTGAGGGGCTTGCTCGGCACCCTGGCGGATCACTGTCGCGACTCCCCCGCCCGGACGCTCCTCGGTCATGGCGAGCCAGGTGAGCCGCGAGGACCCCCAGAGCGCGGCCGCGGCACCCAGCAACAGCACGACGGCCAACCACAGGGCTCGTCGTGCCCCGCCGCCCGCACGGTCAGCCACGCGTTCCGGCCTCCAGCGGCGCGTTGGCGGCCAGCCGGAAGGTCTCCGCCGTCGCCACCGCGTTGAGCACGGCACGCGCCTTGTTCATGCACTCGTTGTCCTCGGACACCGGGTCGGAGTCGGCCACCACCCCCGCGCCCGCCTGCACGTGCGCCACGCCCTGCCGGAGCAGGGCGGTACGGATGGCGATGGCGGTGTCGGCGTTGCCGGCGAAGTCCAGGTACCCGACGACCCCGGCGTACAGCCCGCGCCGGGTCGGCTCGAGCTCCTCGATCAGCTCCATCGCTCGCGGCTTGGGCGCACCGGACAGCGTCCCGGCGGGGAAGCAGGCGGTGATCGCGTCGAACGCGGTGGCGTCCTCGGCCAGCTCCCCGGTCACCGTGGAGACGATGTGCATGACGTGGCTGTAGCGCTCGACGCGGAAGAAGTCGACCACGTGCACCGAGCCCGCCCGGCACACCCGCCCGAGGTCGTTGCGGCCCAGATCGACCAGCATGAGGTGCTCGGCCCGCTCCTTGGCGTCCTGCAGCAGGTCCTTCTCCAGCAGGGCGTCCTCGTCCGGGTCGTCAGAACGCCACCGGGTGCCCGCGATGGGGTGCGTGGTCGCCTTGCCGTCGCGCACCGTCACCAACGCCTCCGGGCTGGAGCCGACGATGTCGAAGCCCTCGAGCCGGAGCAGGTACATGTACGGGCTGGGGTTGGTGGTGCGCAGCACCCGGTAGACGTCGAACGCGTCGGCCGTGGTGGGCACGTCGAAGCGTTGCGACACCACGATCTGGAACGCCTCACCGGCCCGGATGGCCTCCTTGGCCCGATCCACCGCGCCCTGGTAGTCCTCGGAGGTGCGGCGCCGCGAGAACCGGGGTTCGGCGCGGCTGAGGACGACCGCGCTGGGCGGCGCGGGCTCGCACAACGCCTCGGCCATGGCGTCGAGGCGGGCGATGGCGTCGTCGTAGGCGGCATCGACGTGCTCGTCGCTGCCGTCCCAGTTCACCGCGTTCGCGATGAGCGTGACGGTGCCCTCGTGGTGGTCCAGCGCGGCCAGGTCGGTGGCCAGCAACATCACCAGCTCAGGGATCTGCAGGTCGTCCGTGGTCAGCTCGGGGAGGCGCTCCAGCCGGCGGACCGCGTCGTAGCCCAGGTAGCCGACCATCCCACCGGTCAGCGGCGGGAGCCCCGGCAGCGGGTCGGTACGCAGCGCCTCGACCGTGGCGCGGAGCGCGCGCAGCGGGTCCGCCTCGTCCGGCAGCCCGGCCGGGCGGTTGCCGGTCCAGGTGGCGACGCCGTCGGACACGGTCAGCGCGGCGGCGCTGCGCACCCCCACGAAGGACCACCGGGACCAGGAACGGCCGTTCTCCGCCGACTCGAACAGGAAGGTGCCGGGGCGGTCCGCGGCCAGCTTGCGGTACACGCTCAGCGGCGTCTCCCCGTCGGCGAGCAGTCGCCGCACGACCGGGATCACCCGGCGGTCCGCCGCCAGCGCGCGGAACTCCTCCCGGCCCGGAGAGACCGGTCCGACGCCGAGGGCCGCCCCGACCCCGCTGCCATTCGCGCTGAGCATGCTGGCCATTCTGCCGGCCCGGCGGGGTGGCCCGGTCGCCGCCCTGGGGGCGGTGCACCCGTCCCACGAGGTGGGAGAACCGGTGGCGGGCAGGCAGGACGTCGATCCCGGTGCCACCGCCGCAGGGGGCCAGTCCAGCCCCCTGTGATCCTCCACACGTCCCGCCAGGTGGACCCCGTGGTCCGGTGGCTCGCGCTCGCACTGCGCGCTACGTACCTCACCAGCGATGATGTGGACGTGGCCAGAAGGCTTGAGCACGGCGACAGCCCTATTCAGGGGCACAGCGCCACGGACGATCGGGGGAACGGCGCGGATGCCGCGCCCGTGGCGGACACGCACGGTCATGGGACAGCGGGGGAGGACGTGCCGACCGGTGACGAGAGTGGGGGCACGGCCCGGCGCCGGCGGCGGGGCCGCCGTCCGGCCGGGGAGGACACCCGGACGGCGCTGTTGGAGGCCGCCCGCGCCGAGTTCATCGCGCAGGGCTATGACGGTGCCACCGTCCGCGTGATCGCCCGCCGGGCAGGAGTGGACCCGGCCATGGTCAACCACTGGTTCGGGGGCAAGCAGGGTTTGTTCGCGGCATCGGTCATCCAGCTGCCGATCACCCCGGACGAGATCGTCCGGCGGTTGCTCGACGGGCCGCCGGAGACGGTCGGCGAGCGCATGGTGCGTAACTTCCTCGCCGTCTGGGACGCCACCGGGGGCGGGCAGTTCACCGCGTTGGTCCGCAGCGTCACCAGCATGGACCTGGCGGCGCAGGCGCTGCGCGACATCTTCGTCCAGACGGTGTTCGGCCGAGTCGTCGCCGCCGTGGCGCCCGACCAGCACGAGCTGCGGGCGACGCTGTGCGCGAGCCAGATCATCGGTCTGGGGATGGCGCGTTACGTGGTGCGGCTGGAGCCGCTGGCATCGGCTGACGTGGACACCCTGGTACGCACGATGGCCCCGAACCTCCAGCGCTATATGTCCGGGGAGCTGGACTGATCACCTTTGACAGCAGGGAAAACCGGGGGATTTTCCGTCGCTCACGGCCCCGTCCCCGCGCCCGCTGTCGGCCGCTGGCCGAAGACCACGCGCGTGATCCGCCGGAACATCAACGGCATCGAGCACGTGCGGGCGCCACGGAAGTGGCGTGTGCCGGCCCCGTCCCCTGCCGCAAGTGCTTGGGGCACAACACAACGAGGCCACCGGAACGTGGTTCCGGTGGCCTCGTGACCTGGTAGCGGGGGCAGGATTCGAACCTGCGACCTCTGGGTTATGAGCCCAGCGAGCTACCGAGCTGCTCCACCCCGCGTCGACGAAGAGAACTCTACACGAGCCCGTTCCGCGGGTTTCAGGGGGGGTGCCCCCGCGGTGATCAGTCCTGTTCGGACAGCAGGACGTCACTGTCGAAGCACGTCCTGGTGCCGGTGTGGCAGGCCGCCCCGACCTGGTCCACGACCAGCAACAACGTGTCCCCGTCGCAGTCCAGCCGCACCTCGTGCACCTGCTGGGTGTTGCCGGAGGTCTCCCCCTTCACCCAGTAGGTCTGGCGGGACCGGGAGTAGTAGGTGGCGCGCCGGGTGGTGAGGGTGCGGTGCAACGCCTCGTCGTCCATCCAGGCCACCATCAACACCTCGCCGGTACCGCGCTGCTGTGCGACCGCGCACACCAGCCCGTCCGGGGTGCGCTTGAGCCGGTTCGCGATCGACGGGTCCAGGCCGGCCATGCTCACCGCGACTTCCCTTCTCCCTTACCGGTGCTGTGTCCTGCGGGACACCCGCACCCGGTCGGCAACCACGAGCTCTGCCACCCGCGACAAGAGCGGTGATCGCTCGTGGTTACCTCCAGACGTCCTGCGGGACACCCGCACCCGGTCGGACCCCGTGAACTCCCGCATCTTCACGCATCTGGTGCTCGTTCACGGGAACCTCTCATGTTCAACAGCACCAGCACGTACACCTGCGAAGCAGCCAGCAGGCCGGACACCAGGCGCGCCCACCACGGTGCCCCGCCGAGAACGATGAGCAGGTGGAACACGGCGCCGACGACGGCCAGCACGAGCCCGACCCGGCGCGCCCACCACCAGCCCGCCAGCAGGCCGGCGGCCACGCCGACCCCGAACACGGTCAACACCACCGGCGGCAGCAGGAGGTCGGGGCCACCCTCGACCGCCCACCGCGCAATGCCCACGAGCAGGAAGGCCACGCCGGCGCCGGCCAGGAGAGCGGCGGCGACCCGTGTCTCCAGCGGCTGGCTCACCTGACCACCACGTCGGCGTCGCGCAGCGCGCCCTTCACCGCACTGATCCGCAGCTGTCCGAAGTGGAACACGCTCGCCGCGAGCACCGCGTCCGCGCCGGCCGCCACCGCCGGCGGGAAATGCTCCACCGCACCGGCGCCACCGCTGGCGATCAGCGGCACGTCCACCACGCCACGCACCATGCGAATCAGCTCGAGGTCGAAGCCGGCCTTGGTGCCGTCGGCGTCCATGGAGTTGAGCAGGATCTCGCCGACGCCGAGCCGCTGTCCCCGCGCCGCCCACTCCACGGCGTCGATGCCCGTACCGCGCCGGCCGCCGTGGGTGGTCACCTCGAAACCAGACGGTGTGGGGGGCTGTCCCTCCGGGACCCGACGCGCGTCCACCGACAACACGACGCACTGTGCGCCGAACCGCTGGGATGCCTCCCGCAGCAGTTCGGGACGGGCGATCGCGGCGGTGTTGATGCTGACCTTGTCCGCGCCGGCGCGGAGCAGCCGGTCCACGTCGTCCACGCTGCGTACGCCACCGCCCACCGTCAGCGGGATGAAGACCTGCTCGGCGGTGCGGCGCACCACGTCGTAGGTGGTCTCACGCTCGGCGGAGGACGCGGTCACGTCCAGGAAGGTCAGTTCGTCGGCGCCCTCGGCGTCGTAGGCACGGGCCAGCTCGACCGGGTCGCCCGCGTCGACCAGGTTCGTGAAGTTGACGCCCTTGACCACCCGGCCCCGATCCACGTCGAGGCAGGGGATGACACGCACGGCGACCGCCATGTGCCCAGCCTACGACGGTGCCCAGCAGGGCTTTCGGTGCGCCCCGGACGCGTGGGATCAGTCGTCGCCGAAGGCGGCGGGATCACCGACGGAGCGGACGATCTCCAGCAACTCACCGTGCACCCCGGGGGCGCCAGCCAGTACCGGCCGGTCCACCGTCCACGGCCGGCCCTCCAGGTCGGTGGCGATGCCGCCGACCGCGCGGATCATGCACACCCCGGCGGCGTTGTCCCACGGCCGGTCGCTGAAGCCGAGGGCGCCACCGCACACGCCGCCGGCAACGAACGCCAGCTCGACGCCGGTCGAGCCGAGCATCCGTACGCGCAGGCAGCGCGCGGTGATCGCCTCCAGTACGTCGAACCGCCACCGCGTCGGGTAGTCCTCGGTGGACCGCACCCGACGGGGGTTGCCGAAGGTGACCGCCGACTCGGCGAGCTTGGCCCCGGCCAGCGGCGGCTGGCGGTGGCCGTTGCAGCGCAGCTCGCCACCGACGGCGGTCCAGCGCTGGTCGAGCAAGGGGAGCCAGGTCAGGCCGGCCACCGGCGCGCCGTCGCGGAGCAGGGCGAGCAGCATGCCGGTCAACGGGAGCCGGGTGGAGTAGTTGGCGGTGCCGTCGATCGGGTCGAGCACCCATGCCTCGCCCTGGGCCGGGTCCGGCCCACCGTGCTCCTCGCCGTGCACGGCGATGCCGGTGCGCTGGGTGAGCAGCCGGGCCACCCGCTCCTCGATCGCGAAGTCGGCGGCGGTGGCGAAGTCGCCGGGGCTCTTCTCGACCTCGCTGGCGGCGCCGAGCCAGCGGACGAAGTCGGGCACCGCCTCGTCGAGCACGGTCGCCGCGATGTCCGCCAGCTCACCGAGCCGGTGGTCCGCCGGGTCCGCGACGACCACGTCAGGACCCCCGGACCGCCGCGAGCGCCTCGGGCAGGCTGAAGGCACCCGCGTAGAGGGCCTTGCCGATGATGGTGCCCTCCAGGCCGAGCGGGGCCAGCTCCGCCAGCGCGCGCAGGTCGGCCACGCTGGACACGCCGCCGGAGGCGATCACCGGGGCCTCGGTGCGGGCACAGACGTCGCGCAGGAGCCGCAGGTTGGGGCCGCGCATGGTGCCGTCCTTGCTCACGTCGGTGACCACGTAGCGGGCGCAGCCGTCGCGGTCTAGGCGCGCCAGCACCTCCCACAGGTCGCCGCCGTCGGTGGTCCAGCCGCGGGCGGCCAGCCGGTGCCCGTCCGGGGTGATGCGCACGTCCAGGCCGACGGCGATCCGGTCGCCGTGCTCGGCGAGGGCACGGGCGCACCAGGCCGGGTCCTCCAGGGCGGCGGTGCCGAGGTTCACCCGGGCACAGCCGGTGGCCAGCGCCGCGCGCAGCGACTCGTCGTCGCGGATGCCGCCGGACAGCTCCACCTTGACGTCGAGCCGACCGACGAGGTCGGCGAGCAGCTCCCGGTTGGTGCCGCGGCCGAAGGCCGCGTCCAGGTCGACCAGGTGGATCCAGTCGGCGCCGCCCTCCTGCCAGGCCAGGGCGGCCTCCAGCGGGTCGCCGTAGGAGGTCTCGGACCCGGCCTCGCCCTGCACCAGGCGGACGGCCTTGCCGTCGGCCACATCGACCGCGGGGAGCAGCGTGAACGTCACCCGTCCACCCTAAGCCGTGACCCTGCTCGGCCATATGGTGGGTGCTCACTCCCAACCGGACTATCGCGGCCCACGCGGCGCGCGAAAACTCGGGGGCCGGCGCATGGATCAGGCACTGTTTTCCTGGCGCGGTCGTGGTGTAGGCGTGGACCGACGCCCGACGACAGGTCGGGAAAGGGCCACTCGGGTGGTGCGACCACATCGATCTTCCCTTTCACGACAACCCTCCGTAGCGTCGGCACGGCCAGGTTCGATCTGCTTGAGTACCGACCACTCGACGCTGCACCCCGAAACACGACCCCCTGATCGACTTGTGGAACGACCGGACGCCGTGCCGAATGCGGCGATTCGCCGGGACCGTGTTTTTGTCACGTCGTGCTGATGGGATGGCTTCGGTGCCCCAAGGGGGCTGCAACATGTGCGGCAAAACGAGGGCGGCTGGGCGCGACTTTCCCACGGGTTCGATCTGGTTCTTCGGGGTTCGACTCCTGACCGCACACCCCCGACCGCGCCCGATGGACGCCGTCACCACCTCGTTCGGGCAGCTGGTCATCGCCGCGATCGATGCCTGGGGGACGTCGCGGGCGGGGCCATGTCGCCGCACCGGACCTCGCTGGCCCAGCTGCACCGGCGAGGTGCTGGCCGAACTGGCCCGGGCCGGTGCTGTCGGGCTCGGTACCCGTGACCTGGTCACGGCCTGCGCACTGCCACAGGGTCGGGTGACCCGCTGCCTGTCGCAGTTGGCGGCGAACGGGCGGGTCGTGCGGGTGCGTTCCCGCCGGTTCGGCCATCGCACCAATCGCTGGGTCCTGCGCGCGGTCCCCGTCCCTGACCCGGCCAGCGGCCCCGCCTTCCCCGCCGTCGAGCGCAGCCGAGCCGCGGTGGCCGCGTTACTGAACAATCACGCCTGGACGTACCGGCTGGCCAACCCGGGCGAGGCGGCGGACGTGCTCGACAATCTCCGCCGGCTGCGGGACGCGACCTGCGCGGCGGGCCACCGGGACCGGCTGGCGCGGCTGCCCGCCATGCGGCTGACGCTCTTCCTCCTGCACTGGTCGGAGCCACCAGCCAGCCCGATCGCCCTGCATCGGCTGGTGAACGATCTGCGCAGCCTCATCCGTACCGAGGTTCCCCGGATGTTCGACTACTTGACGGTCGCCCCACCACGCGGCGCCGAAACTCTTGAGCCAGCGCGGAACTCGCCGGTCAGTGGAGGCTGTTGAGCCAGTTCTCGAGGAGGGTGGCGCCGGCGTCACCGGACTTCTCGGGGTGGAACTGGGTGGCGCACAGCGGAGCGTTCTCCACGGCGGCGACGAAGTCCTCACCGTGGTGCGCCCATGTGACCAACGGCGGCGTGAACGGCGGCTGGACGGTCAACTCCCACTTGCGCACGGCATAGGAGTGAACGAAGTAGAAGCGGGTGTCGGCGTCGAGGCCGGCGAAAAGCACGGATCCTTCGGGCACACGCACGGTGTTCCATCCCATGTGCGGCAGGACATCCGCCTGCAACCGCTCCACGGTTCCCGGCCACTCTCCGCAGCCGTCCTCCTCGATCCCGTGCTCCACACCGCGCTCGAAAAGAATCTGCATCCCAACACAGATGCCCAGGACCGGCCGGCCACCGGCGAGCCGCGTACCGATGATCTGCTCACCGTGGACGGATCGCAGACCTTCCATGCACGCGGCGAACGCGCCCACGCCGGGGACGACGAGCCCGTCGGCGTTGAGCGCGGCATCGCGGTCGGCGGTCACCTCGACCTCGGCACCGACACGCCGCAACGCGCGTTCGGCCGAGCGGAGATTGCCGGATCCGTAGTCCAAGACGACGACGCGGGCCACGCCGCCAGCCTACTTGGTCCGTCGACGCGTCCCGCTGGCCTTCATCCACAACCCACCGAGGTCGTGCGCGTACCAGGCGGTGTCCCCCGGGATCCGGATCCACCAGCGCGGCGGCGCGCCGGGGCCGGCCACGTTGGGGAACTCGGCAAGCGCGTGCGCCAGCACCTGCGCGGCCGGTCCCAGATCGGCGGCGGTGAACAGCGAGACCAGCGCCTCGGGCCCGGCCAGCGGCCGCGACAGGACCCCTGCCAGCGGCTCCTGGGACACGCGGAGCGAGGCCGCCAGTCGCTTCGCGGCCCTGGCGACGGCGGCCTGGTACGCCAGGGTGTCGGCCTGCCCCAACGCGGCCGGGCTGATCGTCGGGAGCCGTTGGGCGACGGGGCCGACCAGGTCCGGGTGACCCCACACCCAGCTCCCGTCCGACCAGAGCCCGGGGGTGAAGATCCCCGCCGCGAAGCCGTTCCAGAGCAGGGTGACCGGACGCGCGTGCCGCACGGCCGCGGCCCGCGTCGCCCAGTCGACCTCCTTGGCGTCATCCGGGTCGGTGCCGAACAGCAGGCTGCCATCCCCTGCCGGGATCGCGACCGGGGGCCGGGCACCCAACTCCTCCCGCACGGTCTCGAAGGGCGCGCGGAGGAAGACGGCCAGGTGCACGCCGCCGGCGTCGAACGAGGGCGTGTCGGAGCGGGGATTCATACCCCAATTCAACCCCGGCGGCGTGCGGTCTGTGGGGCCTGCCCTGGTCAGCCGAGGAAGGTGTCCAGAGCGGCGCGGATCGTGCGGGCGTCCAGCCCATGCGCGGCAGCGTGCTCGGCCGGGGTGCCGTAAGCACGCAGTTCCTCGTCCCGCCGGACGCCGAGCGAGAGCAACCGGTGCGGCACCTCGGACAACGCCTCGTTCGCCTGGTGTGCCGAGGTGCCCCGCAGGTAGGGCTCCACGAGGACGACGTCGGCGCGATCGACGCCGGAGAGAGCGGCACACAGCCCGGCGGTGTCGAAGGGACGGATGGTGCTCGCGTAGAGAACGGTCACGTCAGCGGTGGCGGTTGCGTCGAGCACGGCGTCCAGAACCGGGCCGACGGCGATCACCACTCCCCGGCGGCCGGTGCGGATCAGCTGGAAGCCCGTGCCGGGGTGTGCGTCGCGGTTCGTCTCGGTCGACAACCGCAGGTACACCCGGTCCTGTCCGGCCAGCGCGGCGCGCAGCAGCGGTTCGACCTCGGCCGGGTGCCCGGGCACGTGCACCGTCCAGCCCGGCAGGCTGTCGATCAGGGCCACGTCGCCGGGTGCCTGGTGGGTACGGCCCAGGTTCGCGCCGTCGAAGGAGCCCCCGATGCCGACGAGGACACCTCCCACGTCCTGATGCACGAAATCGAGCTTGATCTGTTCGAACGGGCGTTCCACCAGGAATGGCGCGTAGGTGTGCACCACGGGCCGCAGCCCGCTGAGCGCGAGCCCGCCGCCCGCGCCGACCAGGAGCTGCTCGCGGATACCGAGGTTGAGGACGCGGTCCGGATGCCGCGCGGCGGCACGTTCGAACCGGTCCGCGGAGATCTCGGCGAGCACCACGGCCAGCTGGGGGTTGACCTCCAGCTCGGCGGTGACGATGTCGACGAACGCGTCCCGCATGGCGGTGGGAGTGGTGAGGGTGGACGCGATCATGGGTGCCGGTACTCCTTGGGCTCGACGGCGGCGACGACCGCCAGCGGGTGGCCGGGGTGGTCCCGGGTGAAGGCGGTGTACAACGCGTCGTGGTCGCGGCCGTTCACGGTGGTGCCGGCCCATCCCTCGCGGGCGAAGCGGTCGGCGACGCCGCCCGGCCAGCCGAGGCTGGCCGAGGCGTTGTCCACGACCACCACGGTCAGCCGGTCCAGCCCGAGCCGGCCGGCGACCTGGATGGCCTCGTGGTTGCTGCCCTCCTCCAGCTCGGCGTCGCCCACCAGCACCACGACCCTGCAGGGCCTGCCCTGGGCCCGCAGGCCCAGGGCGAGGCCGACACCGATCGGCAGGCCGTGCCCGAGCGAGCCACTGCCGATCTCCACACCGGGCACGAGCGCCCGGTCCGGGTGGTGGCCGAGCCGGGAGTCGAAGGTCGCCCAGGTGTCCAGCTCGTCGGGCCGCAGGAAGCCCTTGACCGCCAGGACCGCGTAGTACGCCATCGGAGCGTGCCCCTTCGACAGCAGGAAGCGGTCCCGGTCCGGGTCGTCGGGCCGGTCCGGATCCACCCGCAGGACCCGGTCGTAGAGCACCCACAGAACGTCCAATGTGGAGGTAGCGACGGCGGCGTGCTTCTCGTCACCCGTCATCCGACCAATCAACTCGGGGAGGTCGGCGTAGCCGGAAATTACCGTGGTCACCGCTACAACTTGCAACCTCGACTTAACTGGAGGTCAACCCGTATGGTGGTGTGCATGGGGTCACTGCCGAACCTGCTCACCATCGGTGACGTTGCCGCGCGGAGCGGCATCCCGCACACGGCGTTGCGGTTCTACGAGGAGAAGGGCCTGATCAGCTCGCTGCGCACCAGCGGTAACCAGCGGCGATACCCGCGTTCGGTGTTGCGGCGGTTGGCGTTCATCCGGGCCGCGCAGCGAATCGGGCTCAGCCTGGAGGACGTCCGGGCGGCCCTCGCCGAGCTTCCGGAGGGTCGCACCCCCACCAAGGCCGACTGGTCACGCCTATCCCGGAAGTGGCGTGCGGAGCTGGAGACCCGCATCGACGCCCTGCAGCGACTCCGGGACCGGCTGACCGGCTGCATCGGCTGCGGCTGCCTCTCGCTGCGCACGTGTGGCCTGCACAATCCGGAGGACCGGATGGCGGACGCCGGCCCTGGCGCGCCACGGCTCAAGCCCGCGACCGAGGGCGGCACCACCTAGTCACCGACAGACAGGTCACCGGCGATGAACTCACAGTGATGACGGGTTGGTGCGGTGAACGAACGAGAGCTGGTCCGCGTCTCCAGACGCCTGTCGCGTCACCTCCGGCACGCACCGGGCGAGATCGGTCTCGTGCTCGACCGCGCGGGATGGGTCGCGGTGGACGACCTGCTGGCCGCGCTCACCGCGCACGGGCTTCCGCTCAGCCGCACCGGGTTGGCGGAAGTGGTGGAACGCAACGACAAACGTCGCTTCACGTTCAACGCGACCCGAACGCACATCCGCGCCAACCAAGGACATTCCGTTCCCGTCGACCTCCAGCTCCCGGAGGTCATACCACCGGCAACGCTGTACCACGGCACCATCGCCAGGTACCTGCCCGCGATCGAGCGCGACGGGCTACGTCCGATGCGGCGGCACGCCGTACACCTCTCCGCCGACGTCGGGACCGCACTTCGGGTGGGAGGCAGGCGAGGCGAGCCGGTGGTGCTCGAGGTCGATGCGGGCGGTATGGCCGCGGCCGGACACCGCTTTTCCCGCAGCGACAACGGTGTGTGGCTCACGGCCTGGGTTCCGCCTCGCTACGTCAGGAAACGGCCGGGCTCGCCGGCTACATCATCCACGCGATCGCTCCGGCGATAGCGAGGATGGCCGCAACCCCCAGGACGACCGCGAACATCTTGGCGGCCTTCCAGGTGGCGTAGACCCCGCCGAGGAGGAAGCCGGCCAGGGCGATGAGGCCAATCCAGATCCACTCGTTGGACACGGGTTCCTTCTCCGCTCCTCGTCCTTGGCCGGTGCGGCCGGGTTGAGCTGCCTGTCCGGGTTCAGCTGCCGTCCAGCAATCCCTTGGTGGAGGGCACGGTCCCACCGAAGCGCGGGTCCGGCTCCACCGCGGCACGCAGCGCGCGGGCGATCGCCTTGTACTGCGCCTCGGTGACGTGGTGCGGGTCGCGCCCGTGGATCAGCCGGACGTGCAGGGCGATCTTGGCGTGGAAGGCCAGCGACTCGAACACGTGCCGGTTCAGCACCGCCGGGTAGTTGTTGCCGATGACGAAACCGGCGACCGAGTCGGGCTCGCCGGTGTGCACGCAGTACGGCCGGCCGGAGACGTCGACCGCGGCGTGCGCGAGGGTCTCGTCCATCGGGACCCAGGCGTCGCCGAACCGCCGGATGCCCGACGAGTCGCCGAGCGCCTTCCGGAGCGCCTGGCCCAGGACGATGGCGACGTCCTCCACGGTGTGGTGCGCGTCCACCGGCACGTCACCGGTCGCGCGCACGGTGAGGTCGAGGGCGCCGTGCATGCCGAACGCGGTGAGCATGTGGTCGTAGAACGGCACCCCGGTGCTGACGTCCACCTTCCCGACGCCGTCGAGGTCCAGCTCCACCCAGACCGTGGACTCCTTGGTGTTGCGTTCCACCCGTGCCGTGCGGCTCACCGGTTGACCTCCGTGTCGTCGTCGGAGTCGCCCGGCCGTTCCAGGCCGGCCGAGGCGATGTCCTTGCTGACGGCGAGGAACACCTCGTTCTCCTCGGGCGTGCCCACCGTGACCCGGAGATGGCCGGGGATGCCGACATCCCGGATGAGGACCCCGCGGTCGAGGTAACGCTGCCATGCCTCGTGCGCGTCCTCGAACCGTCCGAAGAGGATGAAGTTGGCGTCGCTGGGCACCACCGAAAAACCCATGCCCACCAACGCTTCCCGCACTCGGTCCCGCTCGGCGCTCAACTTGTGCACCGCGGCGAGCGTCTGCTCCGCGTGCCGCAGGGCCGCGCGCGCGGCGGCCTGGGTGAGCACCGACAGGTGATACGGCAGGCGCACGAGCTGCAACGCGTCGATCACCGCGGGCGCTGCGGCGAGGTATCCCAGTCGACCCCCGGCGAACGCAAACGCCTTACTCATGGTGCGGCTGACGATCAGCTTGTGGCCGAACTCGTCGAGCAGCCGGACGGCACTGGGACGGCTGGAGAATTCGGCGTACGCCTCGTCCACCACCACCATGCCCGGCGCGGCCTGGACCAGCACGCGCAGGTCGTCCAACGGCACCGACTGCCCGGTGGGGTTGTTCGGGCTGGTCACGAAAATCACGTCCGGGCGGTGTTCGGCGAGTACGTCCGTCGCGCGCTCGGTGTCCAGCGAGAAGTCGGAGCGTCGCGGTGCCGGGACCCATTCGGTGCGGGTTCCTGCGGCGATGATCGGGTGCATCGAGTAGGACGGTTCGAAACCCAACGCGCTCCGGCCGGGTCCGCCGAACGCCTGCAGGATCTGCTGCAGGATCTCGTTGGATCCGTTGGCGGCCCACAGGTTCGCCGCGGTCAACGGAACGCCGGTGTCCTCGGACAGGTACGCCGCCAGGTCGGTGCGCAACGCGGTCGCATCCCGGTCCGGGTAGCGGTGCAGGACACGCGCCGCCTCCGCCACGGCCTCGGTCACGTCGGTGACCAGCTCGGGGGGCGGCGGATACGGGTTCTCGTTGGTGTTCAACCGAACCGGCACGTCCAGTTGCGGTGCGCCATAGGGCGTGCGGCCCCGAAGGTCCTCGCGCAGGGGCAGCTCCTCGAGCCGCACCTGCCCGCCCACCGCCCCGGGCTCGCGGGGGCTCACCGGGCCGCCCCGTCGTCGCCGGGGAAGCGTGCCGAGACCGCCTGCCCGTGTGCGGGGAGATCCTCCGCCTCGGCCAGCGCCACGACCTTCGGCGCCACGTCGGCCAATGCTTCGGCGGTGTACTCGACGACGTGGATACCGCGGAGGAACGTCTGCACGGACAGACCGGAGGAGTGTCGCGCGCAGCCGCCGGTGGGCAGCACGTGGTTGGAGCCCGCGCAGTAGTCGCCGAGCGACACCGGAGCGTACGGACCGACGAAAATGGCGCCGGCACTGTGGATCCGGCCGGCCACCTCCCGTGCGTCGCGGGTCTGGATCTCCAGGTGCTCGGCCGCGTAGGCATTGACGACCCGCACCCCGTCGTCCACGGCGGACACCAGCACGCAGCCGGACTGCGGTCCGGTCAGTGCGGTGCGGATGCGCTCGGTGTGCTTGGTCCGTGCCACCTGGCGCTCCAGTTCGGCGTCCACGGCGTCGGCCAGCTCGGTCGAGGTGGTGACCAGCACGCTCGCCGCGAGCGTGTCGTGCTCGGCCTGGCTGATCAGGTCGGCGGCGACGTGCACCGAATCGGCGGTGTCGTCGGCCAACACGGCGATCTCGGTGGGCCCGGCCTCGGAGTCAATCCCGATCAGGCCGCGCAGCAGCCGCTTGGCCGCGGTGACGTAGATGTTTCCCGGACCGGTGACCATGTCCACCGGGGCCAGCTCGGCGCCGTCGGTGTCGGTTCCGCCGTAGGCGAGCAGGGCGACCGCCTGGGCGCCGCCGACCGCCCACACCTCGTCGACCTCCAGCAACGCGCAGGCGGCCAGGATCGTCGGGTGCGGCAGGCCACCGTACTCGACCTGCGGTGGCGAACAGACGACGAGCGAGGAGACACCGGCCGCCTGGGCGGGCACGACGTTCATCACCACGCTGGAGGGGTAGACCGCCAGGCCGCCGGGCGCGTACAGGCCGACCCGGGCGACCGGCACCCAGCGCTCGGTGACCGTTCCACCCGGGACGACCCGGGTGGTGACGTCGGTCCGACGCTGGTCGACGTGCACCTTCCTGGCGCGCACGATCGACTCGGTCAGTGCCTCGCGGACCGCCGGGGCCAGGTTGTCCAGTGCCGCGCGCAGCGTCTCGCGCGGCACCCGCACCGCGGATGGGCGCACCCGGTCGAAACGTTCGGCCAGCTCCAGCACGGCCGGGACGCCGCGGTCACGCACCGCTTCGACCACCGGACGAACCTGATGCAGCACCGCGTCCACGTCCACCTCGGCGCGCGGCAGGGTTGCGCGCAGCTCGGCCGGGGACGGAACTCGACCACGGAGGTCGGTACGGGTGAGCATGGCGTCCTCGTTCACGATCGTCGGGGTGCGGCAGTTAACCGTGTCACCAGGTTAAACGGTCCACCTGCCGGGACGACGCGCACGGTCGATCGCGCTGTGTTGCCTCGACCACCCGAGTGGACGGTGCCATAACACCTGCTCATTGCAAATTTTCCGAATCCTTGCCACGGAGCGTGACGACACGCATGCTGGCGACCCATCACGCTCCGTCAGCAATCGGAGGCCCGATGTTATCCACGCGTCGCAGCCTGATGACGGTGGCCCTCGGTGCCTGCCTCGCCCTGCTCGCCCCGCTCCACGTGGCCGGGGCGGAGCCGCGGCAGGCCGCCGACCCGCCGCGCACGGTGTGGTCCGGGACGACGGCCGGGGAGCCGGCGGTGTACACGGTGCACGGGACCCCGACCCCGTGGGACCGCACGGCAGTCGCTCGGACGGGCGTCGACGTACTGGGGGTGGGCGGGGACCGGATGACGGTCATCGCGACCCCGGGGCAGGTGGCTGCCGTGCGCGCGCTCGGTCACCGCGTCGAGTTCGTCGAGTCCCTGCCGTCGGAGGGTGGTCCGACTGGTCCGACCACCTTCGACTTCCCGCCCCAGGACGCCAACTACCACAACTACTCGGAGATGACCGCGGCGTTGCGGAAGGCGGCGAGCGACCATCCCGCGATCGCCCGGCTGTCCAGCATCGGCAAGTCCTACCAGGGACGTGACCTGTGGATGCTGAAGATCAGTGACAACGCCGCGGCCGACGAGAACGAACCCGAGGTGTTGTTCACCTGCAACCAGCACGCCCGTGAGCACCTGACCGTCGAGATGTGCCTGCGGATCGTGCAGCGGTTCACCGAGGGTTACGGCGAGGACGCGAACATCACCCAGTTCGTGAACTCGCGGGAGATCTACGTGATCCCGAGCGTCAACCCCGACGGCTCGGAGTACGACATCGAGACCGGTCGCTACCGAGGTTGGCGCAAGAACCGGCAGCCGACCAACGGGACCGATCCCAACCGGAACTGGGGCTACAAGTGGGGTTGCTGCGGCGGCTCCAGTGGCAACCCCAACTCGGAGACCTACCGCGGGACCGCGCCCTTCTCCGCCCCGGAAACCGCGCGCGTCCGTGACTTCGTCAACTCCCGGGTCGTGGGCGGAAAGCAGCAGATCACGGCGCACATCGACTTCCACACCTACTCGGAACTGGTCCTGTGGCCGTGGGGTTACACCTACAACGACACCGGTCCCGGACTGAACGCCGACGAGGCCAGGACGTTCCAGACGCTGGGCCGGCAGATGGCGCGGACCAACGGCTACACCCCGGAACAGTCCAGCGACCTGTACATCACCGACGGGTCGGTCAACGACTGGATGTGGGGCGAGCACAAGATCTGGTCATACACCTTCGAGATGTACCCGCGCAGTGGCAGTGGCCTCTCCGGCTTCTACCCACCGGACGAGGTCATTCCGCGGGAGACCGCGCGCAACGACCGCGCGGTGGATCTCCTGCTCTCCTACGCGGACTGCGTCCCGCGCGTGATCGGCAAGAGCTGCTCGTAAACCGCCGAGAGCTTCCGGGACGGTACTGGTGATCGCCGGTACCGTCCCGGAATCCACGAGTACTGATCACCGAAGGGCGGCGACCTCGGCGACGAACTCGTCGATTTGTTCTGGCGAGACGAAATAGTGCGGTGAGGCGCGCACCAGCTCGGGAAGGCCGCGGCGGGTCATGTCGAGCAGGGTGGAGTGGACGCGGCTGACGGTGACGGTGATGTCACGTTCGCGAAGCAGGTCCCGCACCTTCTCGGCCGGCACACCGTCCACGGTGAAACTGACGATGCCGCACCGCTGACGTCCGAGATCGTGCACCGTCACCCCTGGGACGGTGGCAAGCCCGTCCCGCGCCCGTTGGGCGCGATCGGCCACGGCCGCGGCGATCTCGTCGACGCCGAGTGCGTCGGCGTAACGCAACGCCTGGAGCAGCCCGAGCCGCTCGGCGACACCGAACTCCCAGAGCTCGTAGACGCGGGCGTCGTCACGCAGCCGGATCTCGTCCGGGGCCATCCAGGTCGCGCCGTGCAGGTCGACCAGCCCCGGCCTGAGCCGTTCCGTGGCCGGCCGCCGGACCACGAGCACGCCGGTTCCGCGTGGCCCGCGCAGCCACTTCCGGCCGGTGACCGCCAGGGCGTCGACGCCGAGCTCGTCGGCGCGTACCCGGAGCTGGCCGGCCGACTGGCAGGCGTCCAGCAGCACGAAGGCGCCCACCTCGTGCGCGGCGTCCGTGATCTCGCGTACCGGGTTGACCAGGCCGCCGTTGGTCGGGACGTGCACCAGTGATACCAGGCGGACCCGCTCGTCGAGCAGCTCACGCAGGGCTGCCGGGTCGACGGCGCCGGTCTCGTCCGACGGTATCGGCTCCACGCTCGCGCCGACCGCGGCGGTCCGGTGTAGCAGGGCGACGGCGTTGCTGGCGTACTCCACCTCGCTCACCAGGATCCGGTCCCCCTGGGCGAGTGGCAGCGCGGCGAACACCAGGTTCCAGGAACGGGTGGCGCTGTCGGTGAAGGCGACTTCGAACGCCTCGCAGCCGAGGAACCCGGCGGCCACCCGGTAACCGTCCTCCAGGTCGTCGAGCCGCTCGATGGCCGCGCGGTAGCCGCCGACCTCGGCCTCGCGACGGAGATGCCCGATCACCTCGTCCAGCACCTGTCGGGGTGGGAGCGAGGATCCCGCACTGTCCAGAAACACCTGGTCAGCGCAGGAGGGGGTGTCCGAACGCACGACGTCGAGATCGATCACGGGCTCCTCCTCGGTCGGCTCCGCGGCGTGCCGCCAGTCTGCTGGGCGGACGCTGGGTGGTGCCAGCGACTCCCGATCAGGTCCTGGGTTCAGCGGACCTGTCGCGGGATCCGAGGTCGTTCACGCCCGGGTCGTCACGCCAGGTGCGTGACGCGGTCCGCCCAGACAGCGAGTAGTTCGTCGTCGTGGCTGATCGCGAGGACACCGGCACCGGTCTCGGCCACATGCGCGGTGACCACGCGCACCAGCGCCGCAGTGGTGGAGGGGTCGAGCATCGCGGTCATCTCGTCACACACCAGGTATCGGGGGCGCGGCGCAAGCGCACGAGCCAGACACGCCCGCTGCAACTGGCCATCACTCACCTCGTGCGCCCGTCGGGTCAGCAGCTCCCCGGTAAGGCCCACCTGCTCGGCCAGCTCGGCGACGCGCCCTGCGGCCTCGGCCGCACGCCCGGTCGCGTGCAGCGGCTCGGCGACGACCTCCCGCAGGGTGAACCGCGGATCGACCGAGAGCCGCGGCTGCTGGAACACCACCCCGATCGCGGTGCGCTGTTCCCGTGGCGCCGCGTGCCGGAAGCGTCGCACGGCCCGGCCGTCCAACTCGACCGTGCCTGCCCACGGCTCCAGCAACAACGCCAGCACCCGCGCCAGGGTGGACTTTCCGCAGCCGCTCGGGCCGGCCAGGCCGAGCACCTCGCCCGGACGCACCTCGACGTCCACCCCGTCCAGAACCGGGCGGCCCCGCTCGTAGCCGGCGACCAGGCCGACCCCGGTCAGCATGGCCGGCGGCAGGCGACCATGCGGTCGTCCCAGCGGATCAGCTCGGGGTCACCGCTGCAGCCTGCGTCCGGGCCGAGCGGACAGCGCGGTGCGAACGCGCAGCCCGCGGGCAACGCGGTCAGCTCGGGAGGTTCGCCGGGGATCGGGGTGAAGCCACCGCCGGGCAGGGCGGCGAGCAGGCCCGCGGTGTAGGGGTGCAACGGCTCGGCGAACACCCGCGCCGCGGGGCCCAGTTCGACCAGCCGGCTCGCGTACATGACGGCCAGGTCGGTGGCGACCGGACGGGCGGCCGCGAGGTCGTGCGTGATCATCAACACGGCCCTGCCCTCCTCGGCCAGCCCGGCGAGCAGGTCGACGGTGCGCCGCACGAGCGGCCGGTCCAGCCCGGTCGTGGGCTCGTCGGCCACCACCAGCGGTGGGTCACCGACCAACGCCAGCGCCACGGCCACCCGCTGCGCCATCCCACCGGACAGCTCGTGCGGGTAGCGGTCGAGGAACGCCGGTTCCAGGCCCACCCGCTCGGCCAGGTGTTCGGCGAACCCGAACGGATCGTCGACGTCGGGCCGCAACACGCGCACCGTCTCCAACAGCTGGCTCCGCGCGGTGCGCACGGGGGTGAGATGGGTTGCCGCCGACTGCGGCACCAGCCCGACCAACCGGCCACGCACCCGTTGCGCCAGAACATTTTCCGGTGCCGACATCACATCGATCGGACCGTCCTGTTCGGACAGCAGGGCGTGCCCACGAACCTGGGCGTTGCCGGGCAACAACCCCAGCAGCGCCGAGGCCAGCACCGACTTCCCACAGCCGCTCTCCCCCACCAACGCCAGCAACTGGCCGCGTCGCAACGAGAAGGTGGCGTCAGTGACCGCGCGAACCTCGCCTCCGCGCCCGCGCCGGCCGAGCAGGAACCGGACGGAGAGCCCGCGCACGTCCAGTAGCTCGCCGGTCACAGCGACAACTCCGATCGCCGCCGGGGAACCAACCGGTCCCGCCAGGTCGAGGCAATGCCGGACACCGCCAATGTGGCGGCGACCAACAACACCGACGGCAACACCACGGTCCACCACGCTCCGGCGAGGACCGAGCCGCGACCGTCCCCGAGGATGTTCCCGATACTCGCCATGTGCGGCGGCAGGCCGAGACCGAGGAAGCTCAGGGCCGTCTCGTGCCACACGGCGTGCGGCAACAACAACACCGCCGAGATCGCCGCCTGCGGCACGATTGCCGGCAGGAGGTGGCGACGTACCACACGCCAACGCGAGGCACCGCCGGAGATCGCGGCATCGATGAACGGCCGTTGTCGCAAGGAAAGCACCTCGGCCCGCACGATGCGCGCGACGGTTGTCCAGTGCGTCAGTGCGATCGAGGCGACGACCGCGAGCAGGCCTCCCCGGTAGAGCGCCACGATCACGATGCCCAACAGGAGGTGGGGCACGGCGTTCACCGCGTCGACGCAGCGCATGACGAGCCGGTCGGTCCATCCACCGAGGGCACCGGACACGGTGCCCACCAACGCGCCGAGCGCGGTCGAGACGACCGCACACAACGCGGCCACCAGCAACGAGACCCGTAGCCCGGCGAAGGTGCGCGACAGCAGGTCACGACCGGCCTCGTCGGTACCGAACAGGTGGGTGGGGCTCGGCGGACGCAACACCGCGCCGTAGTCCACCAACCGCTCGTCCAGCCCACCGAGCCAGGGCAACAGCACGGCTCCCACGGTCAGCAGGACCAGCGTTGCCAACCCGGCCACCAGACGTAGCCGATTCGCCGTACGCGCGGCCCGGGAACGTCCGGCACGTGATCGGGCCACCGGTTGCCAGTCTCCGGTGTCGGCGCCGCCGGAGGTCACCGGTGTGGCGAGATCAACCATCGGTGGCCACCCTCGGGTCCAGCAGCGCGACCGCCACGTCGGCCAGCAGCGAGCCGAGCAGCACCGCCAACGTCGCGAGCAGGGTCAGGGCGGCCAGCAGCGGGAAGTCGACGGACAGCGCGGACTTCACCACGGCCGAGGCGAGTCCCGGCCAGGAGAAGACCTCCTCCACCAGCACCGCGCCGGTCACCAGCTCGGGCACCCGGGCGCCGACCAGGGTCACGAACGGCAGCAGCGCGGTCGGGAGGGCGTGCCGCAGGACAACCATCCACTCGGCCAGGCCCCGCGCCCGTGCGCCCGCCACGTGGTCCTCGGCCAGCGACGACAGCAGCGACTGCCGGACGTGCAGCACCAGCCAGGGGGACTGCGAGACACCGAGCACCGACGCCGGCAGCACCAGGTGCCTGGTCACCTGGCTGAACGTCGCCGGCTGGCCGGCATCGGTGAGCCCGGCCACCGGCAGCCAGCGCAGTGTGAGCGCGAAGACGGCGATCGCGCCCAGCGCGAGAACGAACGGCGGGATCCCTTCCAGCGCGTGCCCGACGGCGGTGACGACACGGTCCAGCCAGCCACCCTGACGCCGGGCCGCCAGGGTGCCGAGCACCAGAGCGAGCAGCACGGCGACGGCCAGCCCGGAGCACATCAGCAACAGCGTCCACGGCAGCCGCTCACCGATCACGTCCGTGACGGGCTGCCGGAACGACCGGCTGTGGCCGAGGTCGCCGGTGAGCAGCCCACCGAGCCAGTGTCCGAACTGGACCAGCGCCGGCTCGTCGACCCCCAGTTCCGCACGCACCCTGTCCACATCGGACTGTGAAGCGGTGAAGATCTGGTTGCCGTAGTACTGCTTGACGGGGTCGAACGGCGATGCGGCACCCAGCGCGAACACCGCGGCGGAGACCAGGACCAGGACGGGCACCGCGAACGCCAGCCGGCGGCCGGCCAGCGCGGCAACGGCACGCGCGCGGCGCCGGCGACCCGCCCCGGCGAGCGGGCCCGGCTGGCGGGCCGTCGCGGGCGGGCTCGGTGTGGGCCCGTCCGCGAGGTTCATCGCTTCGGCGCCCAGTCCTGCACGTTCCACCACGGGCCCCAGGTGAACCCGTGGACGTGCCCCTCGACGATCGGCTCGTAGCCGGTCCACCCGTCGCGGACCACGTAGGTGTGGTCGAGGAAGACCAGGAACACCATGCCCGGGTCGGCCGCGTACGCGCGTTGGAACTGCTTGTAGTACGCCACCCGTTGGGCCGGGTCGATCGTGCGGCGGGCCGCGTCCAGCGCCTCGTCGACCTCGGGGTTCTTGTAAGAGCCCGGGTTGTTGAAGCCGTCGCCGGCGTACGAGGAGTGCAGTAGCGGGTAGGAGGTCAGGTCCGGGTCGAACGGGTTGCCGTCGCCGAGCACGAGCGCGTCTTGACCCATGCGCGGCTCGATGGCGTCCCAGCCGAGGCCCTCCAGGTTCACCTCGACACCGACCGCCTTGGCGTCGGAGGCGAACGCCTGGGCGAGATCCTTGCGGACGTTGTCGCCGGCCGGGTACATCACGGTGAATGCGGCACGCCGGCCGTCCCGGCCCCGGATCCCGTCGTCCCCCTTCACCCAGCCGGCCTCGTCGAGGACGCGCTCGGCCTCGGCCCGGTCGTAGCGGAACTGCGCCGAGGGCTCGACGAACTCCGGCAGCGACTGCGGGATCGGCGTGGAGGCCGGGGCGCCCTTCCCGGCGAGCAGGGCGTCGATCATGCCCTTGCGGTTCACCGCGTAGTTGAGGGCGAGCCGGATGGCCTTGTCACCGGTGACCGGGTTGCCCATCGGCATCTCGATCGTCCGGTAGTCGGAGGTGCGGTGGGTGACGACCTTGAAGCCATCGGTGTTCTCGAACGTCTTGGCCAGCTTCGGCGGCAGCGGGCCGCCGTCGAAGTCGCCCCCGCGCAGCCGCTGCGCGCGGGTGTTGTCGTCGGTGGCGAAGACCACGGTGATCTTGCGGATCTTCGGTGCGCCGCCCCAGTAGGTGTCGTTGGCCTTCAACACCATGCGCTCACCCCGGCGCCAGTCCTCCAGCTCGTACGGGCCGGTGCCGATCGGCTTGACGTTCATCGGGGACCTGTCCTGGGGCTCCGGCTTGGCCAGCACCTCGCTCGGCAGGATGCCCATCACCAGCTTGTGCTGGAACGGCGCGTACGGGTAGGCGAGGTCGAACCGGACGGTCCGCGGATCCATTTCGACGACGTCGGAGATCATCGACAGCGAGGAACGCACGGTGGACGCGTAGGCCGGGTTGAGGGCGGCCTTGTAGGTGGCGACCACGTCGGCGGCGTCGAAGGGGCTGCCGTCGTGGAACCTCACGTCCTTGCGCAGCTTCACCGTCCAGCTCTTGCCGTCCGCCGAGGGCTGCGGCAACTCGGCGGCCAGCGCCGGTTCCAGGGTGCGGTCGGCGCGGTAGGCGAGCAGGCCGTCGAACAGCTTGGACGCGCCGCTCTCGGCGTAGCCGAGCAGGGGGTTCAGGCTGTCCGGCTCGTTGGGGTCGACGAGGGTGAGCCGGGTGCGGTCGGCGTCGCGACTGGCGTCCGGGTTCGCCGGCGCGGAGCAGGCGACGAGCGCCGTTGCCGCGGCCAGGGCGAGCAGGACCGGCACGAGTCGGGGACGGAGGGGCCGGGGGTGGGGCACAGCGCGACCCTAGAGTTTGCTGCGAACCGCTTGCAACAGTGCTGGGCTGCTCGGCTCCGAGCTGCGCTGCGCACCTTGTCGCTGTGTGGCGACGCTCGCATCGCCCACGTGCGCCACGTCACGCCGCTCCGCGTCGCGGATGCGGGAGGTGGAGCGTACATGGTGGGATCGGGGTGGCGGGAAGGAGGAAGGCCGGTGCGAATCGGGTTGTGCCAGATCGTCTCGACCCCCGAGCCCTCGACCAACCTCGGGCTGGTGCGGGAGGGCGTGGCCAGTGCGGCGAAACGGGGAGCGACCGTGGTGGTCTTTCCCGAGGCCACGATGGCGTGTTTCGGCGTGCCGCTCGGCCCACTCGCCGAGCCGGTGGACGGCCCCTGGGCCGACGAGGTGCGGGAGATCGCCGCGGAGGCCGGTGTCACGGTCGTCGCCGGGATGTTCACCCCGGAGCCCGACGGCCGGGTGCGCAACACGGTGCTGGTCACCGGCGGGGGCGCCGAGACGCACTACGACAAGGTCCACCTTTACGACGCGTTCGGCTTTGCCGAGTCCCGCACGGTGGCGCCGGGCTCCCAACTGGTGACCTTTCCGATCGGCGACATCCACGTCGGACTGGCGACCTGCTACGACATCCGCTTTCCCGGCCTGTTCACCACGCTCGCCGCGAACGGCGCATCGGTGATCTTGCTCGGCGCCTCGTGGGGCGCGGGGCCGGGCAAGCGCGAACAGTGGGAGCTGCTCGTCCGGGCCCGTGCCCTGGACAGCACGTCCTGGGTGGTGGCATGTGGTCAGGCCGATCCGACCACCGTGGGACGGGAGCCGTTGGGCAACGCACCCAGCGGGATCGGGTTCAGCACGGTGGCCGACCCGTTCGGCCGGATCCACGCGCAGCTGGAGGCCAAGCCGGACGTCCTGGTCGTCGACCTCGACCCAGCCACGGTGCACGAGGCCCGCACCACCCTGCCCGTCCTCGCCAACCGACGCTTCTGAACCGAACCGTACGAACTACCAAGACCTCGCGCCACCATCAACCCGCAGGGACGGCACACGAACACGAAGGACGGCTACTTCTACCACATCGAGTCCGTGTATGCGGTTCGGAGCGACCCGAACAAGCGCTCGGTCATCACCCAGTCGCTACAGAAGACTTTCTTCCCCTGAAAAGGGAGAAAGCGGTCGCCGCCAGAAAACGACGATCATCGGGACTCCCCCAACCGCCGTTACCGGGTTCACCGGGTCTGGTGCGCAACTGAGCTGGTCGCCGAGGTGTTGCTACATGTCGAGGCCGAGGTCGAGTGCTGGTGCGGAGTGGGTGAGTGCACCCACGGCCAGGTAGTCGACACCGGTCTCGGCGTAGGCGCGGGCGACGTCGAGGGTGAGCCCGCCGGAGGCTTCCAACCGCGTCGTCGTGCCAGCGGTGTCGCGACGGCGGACGGCTTCGGTGCACTGCTCGACGGTGAAGTTGTCCAGCAGGACCTCTTCGGCGCCCATGGCCAGGACCTCGTCGAGCTCGGCCAGCGTGGTCACCTCGACCTCGCGGGGTAGGCCGGGGGCGTGCGCCCGGGCGGCCGCCAACGCGGCACCCACCGAACCGGCGGCCACGACGTGGTTGTCCTTGATGAGCACGGCGTCGCCAAGACCCATGCGATGGTTGACCCCGCCGCCGCAGCGGACCGCGTACTTCTGCAACAGCCGCAGCCCGGGCAGGGTCTTGCGGCTGTCCCGGATCGCGCACCCGGTGCCCGCAACCTCCTCCACCCACGCCGCGGTGGCGGTGGCCACCCCGGACAGGTGGCAGAGCAGGTTGAGCACCGTGCGCTCGGCGGTGAGCAGCTCGCGAGTGCCGGCTCGGAGCCGCAGTGCCGTGTCGCCGGGAGCCAGCCGGTCGCCATCCGCGCGCTGTTCCAGGACCTGGTAGTCCCCGACCACCATGTCCAACGCCGCCAGCGCCACCGGCACGCCCGCGAGTACGCCGGTCCGGCGGGGCGCGATGACCGCCTCGGCAACCGCGTCCGCGGGCACCGTGGCCACGGTGGTCACATCCGGCCCGTAGCGCAGGTCCTCGGCCAACGCCTCGGTGGCCACCCGGCGCACGTCCTCGACGTCCAAACCGGCCTCACGCACGATCTCCGTCACGGCAACGGAAATGTGGGTGGTCGCGGGATCTGTGACCGGAACGCCGAACTGGGTCACGCGACGCCTCCGAGGATCACGGGTTCGACATGGACGAGCCGGCCGGCCGCGTCCAGCCGCACGGGTAGGGAACGGTGCCAGGACTCGTCGGTGTTCGGGTGGTCGGTGCGTACGTGGCATCCGCGCGACTCGGTGCGCTGCAACGCTGTCGTCAGCAGGGTTGAGGCGACCATGGCGAGCGCGGCATCCTCCACGGCCCGGTGCGTCTCCAGTGGACGGTGGACCGACCTGGTGTCCAGTACCGACATCGCCTCGATCAGGCCGCTCGCGTCCCGGCCGATGGCGGCGTAGCGACTCATGGCACGTTGCAGGGCGTCCCGGTCCACGACAGGAGCGGCCGGCGGGCGCGCCGGTTCGGCGAGCTTGGGATCGGCGAGCAGCCCCGCCGCGAGGTCGGCGGCCACCGCACGGGCTGCCCGGGCACCCGTCACGAGTCCTTCGAGCAGGCTGTTGGAGGCCAGCCGGTTCGCCCCGTGGAGCCCGGTCCGCGCCACCTCGCCGGCTGCGTAGAGGCCGGTGACCCCGCTCCTGCCGTCCACAGTGGTCATCACGCCGCCGCAGGAGAAATGCGCCGCGGGCGCAACGGGAATCGGCTCGTGCGCGGGATCGACACCGACATCCTGACACGCGGCGTGGACGGTGGGAAAACGCCGCCGGAACGCGTCGCCGCCCATGTGTGTCGCATCCAGCAGGACGTGGTCCTGCCCGGTGGCGACCATGCGCCGGGTGATCGCGGCGGCCACGACGTCCCGGGGTGCGAGGTCGGCCAGCGGATGCACGTCGGCCATTACTCGCGCGCCGCTGTGGTCGACGAGCACGGCGCCTTCGCCCCGCACCGCTTCGGTGACCAAGGGGCGTCGTCCTGTGACGTGCGGTCCGCTGAAGAGAACCGTCGGATGGAACTGCACGAACTCGACGTCGGCGAGCACGGCACCGGCGCGCAACGCAAGCGCCAGCCCGTCACCGGTCGCAAGCTCCGGGTTCGTGGTGGCCTGGTACAGCTGCCCGATTCCGCCGGTGGCCAGCAGAACCGCGGGCGCACGCACCACGCCCGGCGCGCCTTCTGCGTCCAGCACGAGCAATCCCGCGACATCACCGACGGGCGTGCGCAACGCCTCCACCGCGATGTGCTGCTCCAGCACCGGAATCGGGTCGTCGCGGACCGCATTGACAAGAGCGCGTTCCACTTCCGCGCCTGTCGCGTCACCGCCGGCGTGGATGACACGGAAGGCGCTGTGGCCGCCTTCCCGGGTACGGGCCAGCGCTCCGTCGCGCGCAGTGTCGAAGCGGGCGCCCTGCTCACGCAACCGCTGCACGGCTCCTGGCCCCTGGGCCAGAATCACTGCGACCGCACGCTCATCGCACAGCCCGGCGCCGGCGGCGAGAGTGTCGGCGGCGTGGCGGGCCACGGTGTCACCGGGCTCGTGTTCCTCCGGCAGCACCACGGCAACCCCGCCCTGGGCCCACGGGGTGTTGCCCTCACCCAGGCCGGCCTTGGTCACCACCAGCACCCGCAGCCCCAGCTCGCGGGCGGTGAGCGCGGCGGTGAGTCCCGCAACGCCGGTGCCGACCACGACCAGGTCGGCACCGGCCTCCCAGGCCGGGGCCATCACTCGCCGCCACCGGGCTGGCCGATGGCGATCATGCGCCGCACCGCGCCCCGGGCGCGCTCGGCGACCCCGGGATCCACGTGCACCTCGTCCCGGCCCTCCCGCAACGCCCGCAGCAGCGCCGCCGGCGTGATCATCTTCATGTAGCGGCAGGAGGCGCGGTCGTTGACCGCGCGGAAGTCGATTTCCGGTGCGGCGCGGCGCAGCTGGTGCAGCATGCCCACCTCGGTGGCCACCAGCACGCTGCGCGAGCTGGTCTGCCGGGCTGCCTTCACCATGTCGCCGGTGGACAGGATCCGCACCCTCTCACTGGGCACCGTGCCCTCCCCCGCGAGATAGAGGGCCGAGGTGGCGCACCCGCATTCGGGGTGGATGAACAGGTCCGCATCCGGGTTGGCGGCGGCCTTCTCGGCCAGCTCCGGCCCGTTGATGCCGGCGTGCACGTGGCACTCGCCGGCCCAGATGTGCAGGTTCTCCCGTCCGGTGACGCGCTTGACGTGCGCGCCCAGGAACTGGTCCGGGCAGAACAACACGGCACGGTCGGCCGGGATCGACCGCACCACGTCCACCGCGTTCGACGACGTGCAGCACACGTCCGTCTCGGCCTTCACGTCGGCCGTGGTGTTGACGTAGGAGACGACCACCGCGCCCGGGTGCTCGGCCTTCCAGGCCCGCAGCTGCTCGGCCGTGATCGAGTCGGCCAGCGAGCAGCCCGCCCGCTCGTCCGGGATCAGCACCGTCTTGCCCGGGCTGAGGATCTTGGCGGTCTCGGCCATGAAGTGCACACCACAGAAGACGATCACGTCCGCGGCGCTGTCGGCCGCGATCCGGCTCAACGCCAACGAATCGCCGGTATGGTCCGCAATGTCCTGAATCTCCGGCAACTGGTAGTTGTGCGCCAGGATCACCGCGTTCCGCTGCTCGGCAAGCCGACGCACCTCGTCGCGCCAGGCCGCATCCGGCACCACACCGCCGTAGGGCTCCATCGCCGAGGTCCGCTCCACCGACGCAGTAGCGGCCATGTCGTCCTCCTCGCGTACTTCCCCTGCGGCCACTGGCCGCCGCCCGGGTTTTCGACTTAGGATCGAAAACATGGCCGATGGTATCAGCCGATCGGGTGGTACGGAACATGAGGTACTCGCCGCCGTGCTGCAGGTGAGAGTGGGATCACTCCAGGTCCTGCTGTGGCAACGAGCCCGGGAGCCGCACGCCGGCCGGTGGGCGTTGCCGGGTGGCCGGCTCCGCCCGACCGAGGACGTGGAGACCTCCATCCGGCGGCAGCTGGCGGAGAAGGTCGACGTCCAGCAGCTCGCGCACGTGGAGCAGCTCGCGGTGTTCAGCGCGCCGGACCGCGTCCCCCGACCGCCCCGGGTGGTGGCCACCGCGTTCCTCGGCCTGGTGCCCTGTGACGTCGACCCCGCCGTCCCGGCGGACACCGCCTGGCACCAGGTCGCCGAGCTCCCGCCGACCGCGTTCGACCACGGTGCCATCGTGCTGCGCGCCCGCAACCGGCTGCGGGCCAAGCTCTCCTACACCAACCTCGGTTTCGCCCTGGCGCCCAGAAAGTTCACGGTCTCGGCGTTGCGTGCGTTGTACTCCGCGGCGCTCGGCTACCGCGTCTCGGCCACGAACCTGCAGCGCGTCCTCTCCCGGCGCGGGCTGCTGGAGCCGACCGGGCACACCGCGCCCTCCGGGCCCTCCGGCGGGCGCCCCGCCGCGTTGTTCCGGTTCACCGGCAAGGGACTCGAGGTGACCGACCCGTTCGCGGTGCTCCGCCCGCCCCGGGCGGCCAAGGACGATGCCGGCGAGTAGATCCGGTGAGCACGTGCCTGGGGCTCGTCGTAACGTGAACGGGTGGCCGAGGTACTCCCGTTGTTCCCGCTGGGCAGCGTGTTGCTGCCGGGAGCATCCCTGCCGCTGCACATTTTCGAGCCCCGCTACCGTCAGCTCGTCGCCGACCTGACCACCGGTGCCGCCCCCGGTGGTTGCTTCGGGGTGGTGGCGATCCGCCGGGGGTGGGAGGTTGGTACGGACAACGTGGAGGCGTTGCACGACATCGGCTGTTCCGCCTTGCTCCGCGAGGCCCGCCGGCTCCCGGACGGCCGCTTCGACATCGTGGCCCGCGGTGAGCGGCGCTTCCGGTTGCTGGACGTGGACACCGCCAGCGCCCCGTACCTGATCGGCAAGGTGGAATGGGTGCCGGACACCGAGCCGGTGCCGGAGATCCGGGACCTGCTGCCGGTGCTGGCCTCCTCCGCCCGCCAGGCGCACGGGCACTACTGCCGGCTGGCGTGGAACGCCGAGGACTGGGCGGAGCCGCCCGAGGACGTCACCTGCACCGACCTGGCCTACCTGCTCGCCGCCGACTGCCTGCTGTACACCGGTGACCGCCAACACCTACTCGAGCTGACCTGCCCGGCCCGCCGGCTGCGGTGGATCCGGCAGGTGCTGGTGCGGGAGACGGCGATCCTGCGGGCGCTGCGTGCCGTGCCGGCACACGTCTCCGAGTTCGCCGAGTTGCCCTCCCGCAACTAGACGGCGCCAGCCAGAAGGCAGCGGGGCATCCACGGTTGTTCCACCCTGGATCTCAGAATTCTTTTCCGCAGGATGGAAAACCGCGGTGCGACGACGTGTCCCGGCAAGACCGTCGATGCCGAAGAGACGCGCGAATCGTGATGACCGTGCCAATCGGGCAGAAGGTACCGGCCGGAGGCCGCGCCACCGGGCCGTCAGCCGAGACGGCGCCCCAGGTCGTCCCGGCCGTTCCACGCGGCACAGGCGCCGTATGTGAGCAGCGTGGCCAACGGCTGCGCGAGCACCACCCAGGCCGATTCCAACCGCGGCGGCCGGTGCAGCACGGTGCCCACCGGGACCGGCCCGCCCGGCTGCGGGTACATGATCTCGGCGAAGGTCAGCCCCATCCGCGTGGCCAGCCAGGCGGCCAGCAGCGAGCCGGCGGCCGCGGCCACCATCACCACCGGTCCCCGGCGCTGCCGCAACAGCCACACCGCCCCACCGGCGAGCAGCCCGGCGGCGAACGTGAGCAGCAGGAAGATCCCGATGTCGTCGAACAGGTGGTAGCTCTCCAGCGGCAGCGAGGTCAGCCGGCCGCCCTGGCCCACCCGTAGTTGCTGGCCGGGCGCGAGCTCGGCCCACAGCCAGCCCAGCGGGATCCCCAGCAACGACACCGTCGACAGCACGCTCACCGCGGGCAGCAGGTCCCGGCGCACCACGACCCGCGGCCGCGGCCGGCGCCACGGGGGTGCCGCGCCCCCGACGTCGACCACGGTGGGCGGCCCGGCCGACTCGGCGCGCTCCCCCGGTGACCCGTTCTCCGGCACCCGAAGACCTCCCGTCAAGGCACCCCACTGCCGCATCGACCCTAGCCGGCGGCCCTGGGGGCCGCAGCGACGGCGGGCACCGCGCGCTCAGGCGAGCGACAGCGTGGGATCTCCGGCCGGACCGGCCTTCGCCGGGTCCGGCGGCGCGCCGGCCGCCGGGCCGGACACCCCCGGCCTGAAGGTGCCGTGCCGGCTGCACCGGGCCGTCCACCCAGAGGGCGTGATCTGGACCACCATGCGACGGGCGCAGGAGGTGCAGTACCGGGGCGGGTCGATCGAGCTGAGTCGTTGCCGGCAGGTGGCGTGGTCGCCCTCGGCGCCCGGCTTACCGCACCAGCCGCAGAAACCCTCGTTCACCGCCGCTCCCCCGTCCCCTGGCGCATCACAGGGTCTCGTTCAACGCCTTGATCGGCATCCGGAGATCATCCAGCATGCGCAGGTCCTGCTCGGCCGGTCGCCCGAGATTTGTCAGGTAGTTGCCAACGATGATGGCGTTGATCCCGCCGAGCATGCCCTGCTCGGCGCCCAGGTCGCCCAGGGTCAGCTCGCGGCCGCCGGCGAAGCGCAGCATCGTGCGCGGCATGGCCAGCCGGAACGCGGCCACGGTCTTCAACGCCTCGCTGCCGGCCACCACCGGATAGTCCTCGTACGGCGTGCCCGGCTGCGGGATCAGGAAGTTCATCGGGACCTCGTGCGGGCCCAGCTCGGCGAGCTGCACGGCGAACTCGGCGCGTTGCTCGATGCTCTCGCCCATGCCGATGATGCCGCCGCAGCACACCTCCATCCCGGCCTCGCGCACCATCCGCAGGGTGTCCCACCGCTCCTCCCAGCTGTGCGTGGTCACCACCTGCGGGAAGTGCGAGCGTGCGGTCTCCAGGTTGTGGTTGTAGCGGTGCACCCCCATCGCCACCAGCTCGTCGACCTGCTGCTGGGTGAGCATGCCGAGCGAGCAGGCGATGTTGATGTCCAGCCCGGCCGCCCGGATGGCCTCGATACCGGCCTTGACCTGCGAGAGTAGCCGCTTGTCCGGGCCCCGGACGGCGGCCACGATGCAGAACTCGGTGGCACCGGTGGCCGCGGTCTGCTTCGCGGCCTCCACCAGGCCCGGGATGTCCAGCCAGGCGGCGCGCACCGGGGTGGGGAACCGGCCGGACTGCGAGCAGAAGTGACAGTCCTCCGGGCATCCCCCGGTCTTCACGCTCACGATGCCCTCGACCTCGACCTCCGGGCCGCACCAGCGCATGCGGACCTCGTGGGCGAGCTGGAGCAGCTCGGTCAGGCGATCGTCGGACAGACGCAGCACGGCGAGCACCTGCTGCTCGGTCAGTCCCTCACCGCGCTCCAGAACCTGCGCGCGGGCGACGGCGAGGATGTCCTCGGCCCCTTGCTCGACTGCGGTGCGCTCGGCAGCTGCGGTCACGGCTCTCCCCTGTAGACGACGCGTTGGCGTCGTAGTTTGCCCTACTCCCCGCCATCTCCGACGCGACGCAGCTCACTCATCAACGAAATCGTTTGAACCCTATGGGGTCTCCACAACGCGTCAGGCGGCGTAACGCTCCGTGAACTCCTCGGCGTCGAAGGTGCCGCCGAGCGGCGGTGCGAGCGAGCGGCGGGCCATCGCTCGGAACTCGACCCGATCGAGCTGGCCGGCCCCGGTGGGCACGACCCCCAGCAACGCGGCACCGGCCGCCACGGGCAGGTCGCTGAGGTTGCACCGGGCGGCCAGGTCGGGATCGGCGGGCCAGCTGCCGATCACGACCCCCGCACAGGCGATGCCGCGCCGGGCCAGGGCCTCGGCCGACAGCGTGGTGGCGTTGAGCGTGCCCAGCCCGGCCGCCGCCACGAGCAGCACCGGCGCGCCCAGGGCCCACGCCACGTCGGCGAGGGTGCCCCCGCTGTCGTCGAACCGCACAAGCAGGCCGCCCGCGCCCTCCACCAGGACCAGGTCGTGCTGCTCGGCGAGTTGGGTGGCGGCCGCGGCGGCCACGGCCGGCCGCACCGGGGGCAGACCGGCGCGCCGGGCGGCGGTGTCCGGGGCCAGCGGATCGGGGAACCGGGCCAGCTCCTGGCCGGTCACCGGGCCGGCCAGCGCCGCGACCTGGTCGACGTCCCCGGGCTCCCCCGGCCGAAGCCCGGTCTGGGCCGGCTTGAGCACGGCCACCTTCTGGCCGGCGGCCAGCGCCAGGCTGGCGATCGCCGCGGTGACCACCGTCTTGCCGATCTCGGTGCCGGTGCCGCTGATCACGAGGAAATCCACGACGCGCCAGGCTACGACCCCCGCTTCCCGCCGGTGAGCCGGGCGTCCGTGATCGCCGGCACGCTGGACGGCGGCTCGCACGCACCGGTCGGGGGCGCCCGTTCCGCCCGGCGGGGCGTCGGTGCTGCTGCGTCTCGCGAGCTGGTTGAAGGGTGCTGAAGGACACTGGGGAGATCCCGTAGGCGACGCCGCCCTGGATTTAGTGTCACTTCTGGCAACAGGTAGCGCTGTCATGTCGCGCCGTCCGGCGAGGCCAGCCCCTCGGCCGGGGACCGGGTGGACTGAGGAGGTCTCCATGACCCGCTGGTACAGCCTCGAACCGCTCGACGAAGGGTTCTTCGACTCCGCCCCGTTCCGGTACCGCTACCCGATGGACCTGCCGGTGCCCGCCGAACGCGTGTGGGCCGGCCTGACCGGTTCCGACCCGCTGTCGTGGTGTCGCCTGCTGTCCGAGGTGCGCTACACCTCCGACCGGCCCTTCGGCGTCGGAACCACCCGCACCGCCACGGTGCTGCGCGGGTCCCTTCGCATCCGCGAGCGCTTCATCACCTGGGACGAGGGGCGCCGCCACGCGTTTCTCGCCGAGGAGGCGAACCTGCCGGTCTTCCGCCGGTTCGGCGAGGACTACCTGGTCGAACCGACCGCCACCGGCTGCCGGTTCACCTGGACGTTCGCGTTCGAACCGAACCCCGCGCTCCGGCTGGCCTTTCGGGCGGGCGCACCGCTCAACCGGGCGCTGTACGCGACCTTCGCCCGCGACACCCGGCGCCACTTCGGCGCCCGCTGAGCCCGCGTCGCCACGACCCTGCTGCACCCGACCGGGTAGCGTCACCGCCGTGTCGACGAACCCGGACCAGGTCGTGATGTACGGCGCCGAGTGGTGCGGCGACTGCCGGCGGGCCAAGGCGTGGTTGCGCCGGAACGAGGTCCCTTTCGTCGAGATCGACGTCGAGCACGACGAGGCCGCGCGCGAGGAGGCGGTCCGGCTCTCCGGCCGCAGGAACATCCCGGTCGTGGTGCTGCCGGGTGGCGGCATCCTCGTCGAGCCGAGCGACGCCGAGCTCGCCACCGCGCTGCTGACCCGGTAACCGGGGCTCGACGCGCGGCCGCTCACGCAATGCCGGAGGAGGTCTTACGGACCTCGCCGGTCAACCTCCTCAGCCGACCTCGGCGGCAGCGACGACGGCGGCGCCGATCCGGGCGAGGTCCGCGTCGCTGGTGACGTAGGGCGGCATGACGTAGATCAGGTCGCGGAACGGGCGCACCCACACCCCGTGCGCCACCGCCGCCTTGCTCGCCGCCAACATGTCCACGGCGTGGTCGAGTTGGACCACCCCGATCGCGCCGAGGACCCGCACGTCGGCCACGCCCGGCAGGTCGGCGGCGGGCGCGAGCCCGGCCCGCAGCCCGGCCTCGATGCGGCGCACCTCCCCCGCCCAGTCGCCACGCAGGAGCAGGTCCAGGGACGCGTTGGCGGCCGCCGCGGCCAGCGGGTTGCCCATGAAGGTGGGCCCGTGGGCGAGGACGGGCACCTCGCCCTGGGAGATTCCCTCGGCCACGCCGGACGTGCACAACGTCGCCGCCATCGACAGGTAGCCACCGGTCAGCGCCTTGCCCAGGCACATGACGTCCGGGCTGATCCCGGCGTGGTCGGCGGCGAACAACGCGCCGGACCGCCCGAACCCGGTGGCGATCTCGTCGAACACCAGCAGGACGTCGTGCGCCGCGGTCAGCTCGCGTAGCACGTGCAGGTAGCGCGGGCTGTGGAAGCGCATGCCGCCCGCGCCCTGCACGACGGGCTCCACGATCACGGCGGCCAGCTCGTGGGCGTGCTGCTCGATGAGGTCTGCAAGGTGCCGGACGTAGTCGTGGTCGACATCTGCGTCGAACCCCGCGGGTGGCTCAGCGGCGAACACCTGCTCGGGAAGCAGACCCCGCCACAGGCTGTGCATCCCGCCCTGTGGGTCGCACACCGACATCGGGTGGAAGGTGTCACCGTGGTAGCCGCCGCGCCAGGTGAGCATCCTCCGCTTCTCCGGCCGCCCGGTCGACCGCCAGTACTGCAGGCACATCTTGACCGCGACCTCGACCGACACCGAGCCGGAGTCGGACAGGAACACGTGGTGGAGCGGCTCCGGGGTGATCTCCACCAGCCGGCTGGCCAGCCACACCGCCGGCTCGTGGGTGAGTCCGCCGAACATCACGTGGCTCATCCGGCCCAGCTGGTCGCGGACGGCCGCGTCCAGCTCGGGGTGCCGGTAGCCGTGGATGGCCGCCCACCACGAGGACATGCCGTCGATCAGCTCGGTGCCGTCGGCCAGCCGGAGCCGGACGCCGGAGGCCGAGGACACCAGCAGCGGGTCCTCGGCGCCCGGCATCGGCCCGTAGGGGTGCCAGACGTGTGCCCTGTCCAGTGCCAGCAGTTCCTGGGGTCCCACGCGGGCAGCCTACGAGGGCGCGGCCGGCGCCGTGGCCAACCGCCGGCAGAGCTGCCGGCGGCGCCAGGTCAGGTCGGCGAGCGCGAGCGCGTGATCGGTCGGGAGCAGCAGCTCGCCGAGGGTGGTGGTGCGCAGCAGCACGGCGGGGCCGGGCCCGGCCCACAGCGGTTCCCCGGCACGGCTGGTGGCCCACTGGCGGGGTGGCTGGTCGTCCGGCAGGACCGTGGCGCGCACCGCCTGCACGTCCAGCAGTGGGATGTCCTCGCTGGCCAGCCTGTCCTCGCTGCTCTCCCGCACCCACCAGGTGAGGCGGTCCCGGCCGAGCACTGCCCGTCCCATCCGTTGGGTGCGCAACGGAAACCGCACGGTGAAGCCGCTGCCACCGACCTCCGGGGGCAGCGGCGACATCAGGCGGCGCCTCGCCCACCACGCCACGGCGACGCCGAGCACGGGCACCCCGGCGACGACGGCCCACACCCCGGCGCCCAGCCGCCCGGTGGCCAGCCAGCCGGCCGGCAGCAGCCCGAACACCGCTTGGACCAGGCCGTACAGGCTGGCCCGCACCGGCCACTCGGCCGGGTCGAGTAGCAACCGCTCGCGGCGTAGCGCCAGGACGTTGAGCCAGACGACGACGAGGGCAGGGGCGACGGGGAGCCATCGCCACCCCGCACCGGGGTCGAACCACCACTCCAGCCCGGCCAGCAGTGTGGTGGCCACCAGGCCGGCCAGCGGGATGCCGAACAACGCTGTGGCGAGCCAGGGCCGGGCCCGTAGCCAACGCCGCTCCAGGACCGGCTCGGCGCCCGGGTCGGCCGGCCCCGGGAGGGACACTGGGACGATCGGCACGCCAGGAGGTTAACGATGCGCGTCCGGGTAGCGACGCAAGGTTGACCCCACCAGGTGATCGGCCCGGGCGGGCACCAACCTGATCGGTGACCGCATCCGTCGCACCCACTCGAGTTCGTTCGGCCACCCGGAGCGGTGCTCACTGCCCCGATCGTCGGTGCCCGGCGGTATGGAGGGAACCGTGCGACCGACGGAGGCACCCCGTGTTGGTGAGCTGTCGGTGAGCTCACGAGTGAGCTCACCCCGCTCCCGGCGAGCCCTCCGCAGCCGGCCGCCGGGAGTCTGCTTGGATCGGATCCCGCGTGGGGGCACCACGCGGGATCCTGGACGGCGCGGCAGCGGCCCGGCCCGTGTGGCGATGCGGGCGTCGACACCGCCCCGCCCCTCGGCCGATGATCATCGATCGGGGAGGAGCCCTGGCCTTGGCTGGTGACTCGTTCGTCCACCTGCACGTCCACACCGAGTACTCGATGCTCGACGGGGCGGCGAAGGTGAGCCCACTGTTCGCGGAGGCGGACCGGCTGGGCATGCCGGCGGTCGCGATGACCGACCACGGAAACATGTTCGGTGCCGCCGAATTCTACGACCAGGCCAAGAAAACCGGCGTCAAACCGATCATCGGCATCGAGGCGTATGTCGCGCCCAGCAGCCGGTACCACAAGCAGCCGGTGTTCTGGGGCGAGGCGCGGCAGCGGTCAACCGACGAGCTCGGTGAGGGCGGCGACGTCTCCGGTGGCGGTGCCTACCTGCACATGACGATGTTCGCGCAGAACGCGCAGGGCCTGCGGAACCTGTTCGCGTTGTCGTCGCTGGCCAGCATCGAGGGCTACTACCGCAAGCCGCGGATGGACGACGAGCTGCTCGAGCGGTACGCCGAGGGGGTCATCGCCACGACCGGTTGTCCCTCGGGCGCCGTGCAGACCCGGCTGCGGCTGGGCCAGTTCGACGAGGCGCTGCGGGCGGCCGCCCGGTACCGGGACGTTTTCGGGAAGGACAACTACTTCCTGGAGTTGATGGACCACGGCCTGCCGATCGAGCGCTCGGTCCGCGAAGGCCTGCTCGACATCGGGCGCCGGCTCGACCTGCGCCCGCTGGCCACCAACGACTCGCACTACGTGACGCGGGACCAGGCGGACATGCACTCGGCACTGCTGTGCGTGCAGTCCGGCAAGACACTGAACGACCCGAACCGCTTCAAGTTCGACGGTGACGGCTACTACCTGAAGTCCGCCGAGGAGATGCGTTCCTACTGGGACGCCGAGGTTCCCGGCGCGTGCGACAGCACGCTGCTGATCGCCGAGCGGGTCGAGTCCTACGCCGAGATCTACGACCATCGGGACCGGATGCCCGTGTACCCGGTGCCGGAGGGGGAGACGCAAGAGAGCTGGCTGTACAAGGAGGTCATGGCCGGTCTGGAGCGTCGTTTCCCGGGCGGGGTCCCCGACGAGTACGTCGAGCGGGCCACCTTCGAGCTGGGCGTCATCGCGGAGAAGGGGTTCCCGGCGTACTTCCTGGTGGTCGGTGACCTCGTCGGTTACGCGAAGTCCGTGGGCATCCGGGTGGGCCCGGGCCGTGGCTCGGCGGCCGGCTCGCTGGTGGCCTTCGCGTTGGGCATCACGAACCTGGACCCGATCCCGCACGGCCTGCTGTTCGAGCGGTTCCTCAACCCGGAACGGGCCTCGATGCCCGACATCGACATCGACTTCGACGACCGTCGGCGCGGCGAGATGGTCCGCTACGCCACCGAGAAGTACGGCACCGACCGGGTCGCGCAGGTCATCACCTTCGGCACCATCAAGACCAAGGCCGCGATCAAGGACGCGGCGCGCGTCCATTTCGGACAGCCCGGCTACTCGATCGCCGACAAGATCTCCAAGGCGCTGCCGCCGCCGATCATGGCCAAGGACATCCCGCTGGCGGGCATCTTCGACCCGGAGCACCCGCGGTATGCCGAGGCGGCCGAGGTGCGCACGATGGCGCAGAACGAGCCGGACGTCTCCACGATCATGGATACGGCGCGCGGCCTGGAGGGCCTGATCCGCAACGCCGGCGTGCACGCCTGCGCGGTCATCATGTCCAGGGAGCCGCTGCTCGGCACGATCCCGTTGTGGCAGCGGGACGACGGCGCAATCATCACCGGCTGGGACTACCCCAGCTGTGAGGCGATCGGGCTGTTGAAGATGGACTTCCTGGGGCTGCGGAACCTCACGGTCATCGGCGACGCCATCGACAACATCAAGAAGAACCAGGGTGTCGACATCGACCTCGACACGCTGGGGCTTCAGGACAGGGCCACCTACGAGCTGCTCGGCCGGGGCGACACCCTCGGCGTGTTCCAGCTCGACGGTGGCGCCATGCGGGACCTGCTACGCCGGATGCAGCCCACCGGGTTCGAGGACATCGTCGCGGTGCTGGCGCTGTACCGGCCCGGTCCGATGGGCATGAACGCGCACAACGACTACGCCGACCGCAAGAACGGCCGGCAGCAGATCAAGCCGATCCACCCGGAGCTGGAAGAGTCCCTGAAGGAGATCCTGGCCGAGACCTACGGGCTGATCGTCTACCAGGAACAGATCATGCGCATCGCGCAGAAGGTCGCCGGCTACTCGATGGGCCGCGCGGACGTGCTGCGCAAGGCGATGGGCAAGAAGAAGCAGGAAGTCCTGGAGAAAGAGTTCGAGGGGTTCCGGGATGGAATGCGCAAGAGGGATTTCTCCGACGAGGCCATCCAGGCGCTGTGGGACGTCATCCTGCCGTTCGCCGGTTACGCGTTCAACAAGTCGCACGCGGCAGGTTACGGCCTGGTCTCGTACTGGACCGCGTACCTGAAGGCGAACTACCGCGCGGAGTACATGGCCGCGCTGCTGACCTCGGTGGGCGACAACAAGGACAAGTCGGCGGTGTACCTGTCGGAGTGCCGCAAGATGGGCATCCGCGTGTTGCCGCCGGATGTCAACGAGTCCGACCACCGGTTCGCCGCTGTCGGCAACGACATCCGCTACGGCCTGGGCGCGGTCCGCAACGTGGGCGCGAACGTCGTGCAGTCCGTCATCGACACGCGCGAGACCAGGGGGAAGTACGCCGACTTCGCCGACTTCCTGTCCAAGTCGGAGCTGCTGGTCTGCAACAAGCGCGTGCTGGAGTCGCTGGTCAAGGCCGGCGGGTTCGACTCACTGGGGCACACCCGGCTGGGGCTGTGCCAGGTCCAGGAAGAGGCCGTGGACGCGGTGGTCCCGCTGAAGCGACAGGAGGCCATGGGCCAGTTCGACCTGTTCGGGGATGACTCCGGTGGCCAGCCGGGCGATGGCACGTCGCCGTTGGCGCACCTGAGGTTCTCGACCGAGGAGTGGGACCGCAAGCAACTGCTGTCCTACGAGCGGGAGATGCTGGGCCTGTACGTCTCGGCCCATCCCCTGGATGGGGCGGAGCGCCTGCTGCGCAAGCACGCTCCGGTCACGATCGCCGAGCTGCTGGCCGACCCGCCGGGTGAGGGCGAGGTGGTGCTCGCCGGCATGATCGCCGCGATGGACCGGCGGGTGAACAAGAACGGCGAGCCCTGGGCGATCGTCACCCTGGAGGACCTGGACGCCTCGGTCGAGGTGTTGTTCTTCCCCAAGGCGTACCAGGTGTTGTCGGGTGACCTGGTGGAGGATGCGGCGGTGGTCGTCAAGGGGCGGATCAACCGCCGTGACGACAAGATCGCCGTCTTCGGGTCGAGTGTGGTGCCGTTGGATCTCAGCGTGATCGGGGAGGGCGAGGAGCCGCCGGTGGTGCTCTCACTGGCGGCGGAGCGGGTCACCCCCGAACTGGTGGCAGACCTGCGCAACACGCTCCGGGCCCACGCCGGGGACACCCCGGTGCGGTTGAAGCTGCAGTACCGGAACCGGACCACGATGCTGGCGGTCAACCGTTACTCGATCAACCCGAGCCCGGCGTTCATGGGTGAGATCAAGGGGCTGCTCGGGGTGGGTGCCCTCGCGTAAAGAATGTTGGGCCGTGCGTCGGCTTTCGGGCACGTTCGGCTCTCCTGGGTGGGCTGAACGATTCCGGTGACCTCGGTCGCCGCTGGATCGCGCCCGGGTGTTCCGTTCGCCGGGTCCCGCCCGGTCCGTGACCCGTACCAGGTAGCGTGCGAGCCGTGGTCGCGCCGGATCCCGTTGACGCTCGCCTGCTCGCCCTGGTTGCCGAGGTGGGGCGGATCGCCGTGCACGACGTCGCCGCCCGCATGGGGATGGACGTGCGCGAGGTCGCGTCGCGGCTTGCCGCGTTGGCCGCCACCGGGCTTCCGTTGGTCGTCGGCGTGGAGTGCGATCCCAACGGGATCCGGGCCGCGTTGGCGGCTGCCGGGATGTACGGGTATCCCAACCAGGGCATGCCGAGCGGGGGCTATCCGGTTCCGAGCGGGCCGTACCCGGTGTATGGGGCGCACCCGCAGATGCACGGGCAGTACCCCGTGGCGAACCCGCACCCGTCCGGGCCGTATCCCGCGCCGGGCTACCCGCAGCCAGCCCAGCAGCCGCAGCACCACACCGGGCCCGCCAGCGGCGGTTTCCCGGCGCCCACCGGGCCGCCCAGCCATCCGGTTCCCGCACAGCAGGCCGCGCAGGCGGTGCCGGCCGCCGCCGACCCGATGGGGGTCTGGGGGCCGCCGCAGAGCGCCTCGTGGGCCCGTGGGGACCGGCCGCCGCAGGCTGGCGCCGCGGCCGGCACCACTGCCGTGTCCGCGGCCGCGCGCACGGGCACGGTCGGCGCCACGCTGGAGACCGAGGGCCTGGAGGGCGAGCGGGTGGCCATCCAGCTCGTCGAGGTGGTGGATCCGGCGGACTTCCTGTTCACCGCGGCCGGGTACCGGCTGCAGGAGGGTGAGCGGGCGGTCGTGGTGCACACCGAGCTGACCAACCGGGGCAACGTGCCTTTCTCGTCGTTGCCGGACCTGTACCTGGTGCTGGTCGCCGCCGATGGCACGCCGGTGCCGAAGGCACCGGTGTCGCTGTCCAGCCGGCCGCCGCACCGGATCGGGGTGCAGCCCGGCGAGACCGCCGGCGGGCACACGGTGTACGTGCTGCCGGAGAGCACCGATCTGGTCGCGGTCCGCTGGAGCCCGCGCCCGGACGATGAGCAACGCTCCCTCACCTGGTCGCTCACCGAGTCGTCCTGACCCCCTCGGTAAGGCGTCACCAGGACGAACACGTTGCGCCGCCAGGAAGTGAGATGATCGTTACACTCGGCTACACCCGCGTGAGTTATGAGCATGACTCGACCAACAAACGGGCCGGCAGCGAGAATGGAGCCCCAGCCGAGCACGAGGGGATACGCCGCGTGAGCGAGATCGACGATCTCAAGGTCCGGATGGCCACCATCGAAGAGCAGGTGGCCACGCTCGCCAACCAGGTCCAGGCCAACCGAGCAGACGCGGCGGCCGCCCGCGTCCTGGCCGGAGCCGCCGATCGTGACGTATCGGAGTTCCGGGCCATCCTGCGCAACCACACCCAGGTCCTCAACGCCATGAACGAACGGGTGGGTATCGTCGAGGACAAGGTGGATGGGCTGCGTGGAGAGTTCACGAGTCGCATGGATCAGCTCGACGGCCGCATCGACCGGCTCGACGGCCACATGGGTCAGCTCGACGGCCGCATCGATCAGCTCGACGGCCACATGGGTCAGCTCGACGGCCGCATCGACCGGCTCGAGGCGGAGCACGGCCGCAAGCTTGATGACCATGGTCAGAAGCTCGACGAGATCCTGAACCTGCTGCGTTCCCGCGGCTGATCCCCTCGCATCGCTTGTTCGGCCCCGGCTGTCCTGCCGGGGCCGCGTCATGAATCGCGGGGCACCGCATCGGGGTTCCCCCGTCACACCTGATGTTTCCGCGGGTGAGCGCCGCGCGGCCGTCGCCGTGGGCAAGTTGCCGGGGCTGGTCAGGATTCCAGCTCGGGCTTGCGGCGCTTGCCCTTTCCCTTCCTCCCCTTGCCCTTGCGCCGCACCTCGACGCCGCCCATGAAGGCGAAGCCGGTGATCCGGATGACCGGCCCGTCGCCGGTTCCTTCCCCCTCGGCCTTGCCGTCGAAACCGCCCATGAACCCGACGCCTTCGACGTGCACCGTGGCGTTCTCGGGCACCTTGATCTCGATCCCGCCCATCACCACGATCGCGTTGATGGTGGTCTCGGCCGCGGTGAAACGCGCTTCGGAAAGATCCAGCTCCCCGCCACCCCAGTACACGAGGGCGGAGTGGCGTTCGGGCACGATCCACCCGCGCTTGCGTTGGAACCCGGACAACACGCCCACGGACCACGTTGGCGCCTTCCCCGCCACCGATGAGGCCGGAGCCGTGGCGGCCCTCGGGACGGGAAGATCCCGGGTGAGCGGTTCCAGCTCCCCCAGGGTCCTGGCCGCATACACCTGCTCGAGGCGCTCGTCGAGCTCGGTGAGCGTGAGCCGTCCTTCACCCATCGCCTGCTGCAGCACCTGTGCGACGCGTTCCCGGTCGGCGTCGGAGGCGCGGATCTGCGCACGCTCTGCGGGAAGCCCTCCATCCGTCACGCGCCAGGAGTCTAGGGTGCGGCGCGTGTCATTGGTCGGCAGCCAGGATATCCAGTGCTTTCTCCAGGTCCTCGGGGTATTCGCTGACGAACTCGACCCAGCGCCCGTCGGCCGGGTGGTGGAAGCCGAGCGTCCTGGCGTGCAACCACTGCCGGGACACCCCCAGCCGCCGCGCCAACACCGGGTCGGCACCGTAGGTGAGGTCACCGACGCACGGATGCCGCAGCGCCGCGAAGTGCACGCGGATCTGGTGTGTCCGCCCGGTTTCCAGCCGCACGTCGACCAAGGAGGCGGCGCGGAACGCCTCGATCACCTCGTAGTGCGTGACGCTCGGCTTGCCGCCTGCCACGACCGCGAACTTGTAGTCGTGCCTGGGATGCCGGTCGATCGGGGCGTCGATCGTGCCGCGCGTCGGGTCAGGATGCCCCTGCACCAACGCGTGGTAGCCCTTGGTGACGGTGCGTTCCTTGAACGCGCGCTTGAGCACCGAGTACGCGTGTTCGCTCTTGGCCACGACCATCACGCCGGTGGTACCGGCGTCCAACCGGTGCACCACGCCCTGCCGCTCGGCCGCGCCGGAGGTGGCGATACGGGTACCGGCGGCGGCCAGTCCACCCACCACGGTGGGGCCGGTCCAGCCGGGGCTCGGGTGCACGGCCACGCCGACCGGCTTGTCCACCACGACGATGTCGTCGTCCTCGTACAGCACCACCAGGCCGGGCACCGGCGCGGCGGCCACCTGTACCGGCTGTTCCGGCTCGGGCAGCACGACCTCCAGCCACGCCCCGGCCACCAGGCGGTCGGACTTGCCCACCGGCCGGCCGTCGACCAGGACGTCCCCGGCCTCGGTGAGCGTGGCCGCCGCGGTGCGCGACAGGCCCAGCAGTTTCGCCAGGCCGGCGTCCACCCGCATGCCGTCGAGCCCGTCCGGGACGGGCAACGTCCGCGAATCCCTCACCCGGTCGCCTCCCCGGACCGCCGCCGCTTCTCCCCGTCCCGCGCGCGGGTGCCGTCGTACTCGCGGCCGAGCAACGCCATGAGCACCAGGGTCGCGCCGCCGGTGACGATCGCCGAGTCGGCCAGGTTGAACACCGGCCACACGCTGCCGTCCGGCGCGAGCACGGACAGGAAGTCCACGACGTGGCCGCGCAGCGGTCCCGGCGCGCGGAAGAGCCGGTCGACCAGGTTACCCAACGCCCCGCCGAGGATGAGGCCCAGGCCCACGGCCCAGCCGACCGAGCGCAGCTTGGGCGCGATCCACACGATCCAGGCCGCCACCGCCGCCGCGATCAGGGTCAGCACCCAGGTCATGCCGGTGGCCAGGGAGAACGCCGCGCCGGGGTTGCGGTAGAGCACGAGGTAGAGCCCGCCGCCGAACAACTCGACCGCCGGTTCGCCCTCCAGCTCGGCCACCGCCACCACCTTGGTGACGATGTCCAGCGCCAGCGCGACGGCGGCCACCACGGCCAGCAACGCCACCCGGCGGGGCGGCTGCGGGGCGGTGCCCGCAGCTCCGGCCGCCGGCTCCCCCACCGACGCCCCGGCGGGCACCCCCGTCTGGTCGCCCGCCGGCCCATCCAACGCTGCCGGCTCCCGGCCGGGGCGTTGCCGGGCCTGGTCCGGCTCGGTTTCCTCGGTGCTCACCCGGTCATTGTCCCTGACCCACACGGAGCACCACCGCGCACCACGTCGCCGTCCAGGAAGGAGGGCAGCGGTCGGGGGTCGGGGTCGGGCGTCCACCGGCCGTCAACGAGCCGGTAGCACCAGCGCGGATCGTGCTCCACGAGTCGGGCGAGCGCGCCGAGGAAGCGTTCGACGTGTTCGGGGTTGGTCCCGAGGCCGATGCTGGCGCGCAGCGCCCGCTCCCCGTCCACACCGGCACCGGTGAGCAGGGAGCGAGTGGTCAGATGCGCGCAGAAGGCGCCATCGCGCACGCCGACGCCGTGCTCGGCGGACAGGGCCGTGGCGAGCAGGCCCGGGTCGACGCCGTCCACCGCGAAGGACACCACGCCCACCCGCGGGTGATCCGGCGCCCAGAGCGCGAGCTGGCGCACGCCCGGGATGCGGCCAAGGCCGGCACGCAACGTCTCGACAAGGACCTGCTCGTGCGCGGTGATTGTGTCCCAGCCGAGCTCGCACAGCGCGTCGCAGGCGGCCGCGAGCGCGTGCACCCCGATGACATTGGGCGAGCCGGCTTCGTGCCGCTCCGGCACCGCCGCCCACGACACGCCCAGCCGCTCGCCGAGGTCGACGACCTGCCGGGTGGCGCCGCCGCCGATCAGGTAGGGCTCGGCGGCGCGGAGCCAGTCGGCCACCCCGACGAGAGCGCCCGCGCCGAACGGGGCGTAGAGCTTGTGCCCGGACAGGGCCACCCAGTCGACGTCCCACTCGGTCGCGCGAACCGGCCGGTGCGGCGCGAGCTGGGCGGCGTCGAGCACGACCCGGGCACCGTGCCGGCGGGCCACCGCGGACAGCTCCGCGATCGGCCACACCTCGCCCGTGACGTTGGACGCCCCGGTGAGCACCACCAGGCGCGGCCCGACCGGGCAGGCCGCGAGCGTGCGGTCGAGCGCGGCGATGGCCTCCTCCGGCGAAGCCGGCACCCCGACGCGGCGCACCTGCCGGCCCCGCCAGGGCAGGAGCGCGGCGTGGTGGTCGCTGTCGAACCGGACCACCGTGGTGCCCTTCGGCAGCGCGCGGGCCAGCAGGTTGAGGGCGTCGGTGGTGTTGCGGGTGAACACGACTGCGGCGTCCGGGCGGGCACCGACGAACCGGCGCAGCACGTCGCGGGCCCGCTCGTAGACCCGCGTACAGACCTGCGAAGCGAGGCCGGCACCCCGGTGCACGCTGGCGTACCAGGGCAGCAGCTCGTCGACGGCGCGCCGGACGGGTTCCAGGCACGGTGCGCTGGCCGCGTGGTCCAGGTTGGCATAGCTCACCTGCTCCCCGGTCACCAGCGGCACCCGGAGCTGGTCACCGACGACCCCGGGCAGGGTGGCGGGGCTGGGCGCGAACGCGAGCGACATGGGTCCCTCCTCGTGGATCCCTTCGGACCCACGAGGGGTCCGCGCTTGCCCGACGCACCGCGCGCCGGACCGGGTCCTCACCCGGGGCACCCCACCGCGGTTGGAGGGTTGCCGGCCAGCAAGCCGGGGCTTGTCGCTGGCGCTCATGACCTTGCCCGGCACCCTAACCGAGCGGAGGCAGTTCGCAAACGTCGCTCCCGTATGCCGAGACCTGACGGTCAGCGCCCGCGGTCAACCCTGCCCCGCGCTGTTACCCGAGAGCCGCCGGACTCATGTGTGCTGCCAATGGGTTCCGCGTGTGGTTGACGGTGCCGGACAACAGCTTTCGGACAACGGTCGTCCGGCGGGTAGCGAATCGCTGTCCTGCAAGACATTCGGGTGGTGTCTCATCACCTGCGTGCGGATCACTTACCCGTCTCGCCGCGCCAGCGGGCGAAGCGGCCGGCGCGGTCGACCGCGCGGAGGCGTTGCTCGGTTTCCTGGCGCACGGTCTCCGTGGTCACCACGAGGAGCTGGTCGCCCTCCTGGAGGCGGGTGGTCGGTTCCGGGGTGAAGCCCTCGCCGCGTCGCACCACCAGGCTCACCGTGGCGCCGCGTGGCAGCCGCAGCTCGGAGAGATAGACGTTGTGCATCTTCGAGCCGGGCGGTATCCGCACCTGGAGCAGTCCGGCGCCCAGCTCGTCCAGTGGGGCGACGTCGACCTGGATCTCCCGCGGCTCGCCCCGCCGCAGCAGGCCGAGCCGACGCGCCACCACGGGCAGTGTGGTGCCCTGGAACAACGTCAGCAGCACGACCAGCACGAACACCACGTCGACGAGGCGGTCCGCGCCCGGCACGCCCTGGGTCAACGGCACCAGGGCGAGCACGATCGGGACCGCGCCGCGCAGCCCGGACCAGGACAGGAACACCTGTTCTCGCCACGGGAGCCGGAAGGGCAGCGCGGACAGCACCACCGACAGCGGGCGGGCGAGGAACAGCAGTACCAGGCCCGCTACCAGCGCCGGCGCCAGCACCGCCGGTAGCCGGCCCGGGGAGGCGAACAGGCCGAGCAGCACGAACAGACCAATCTGGGCGAGCCAGCCGAGTCCCTCGGCGAACGACAGCGTGTCCGCCCGGTGCGGCAGGCGGGCGTTGCCCAGCACCAGGCCGGCCACGTAGGTGGCCAGCAGCCCGGACGCGGCCACCCCCTGGCCCGCCGCGTAGCTGAGCACACAGACGCCGACCGTCGCCAGCGGGTAGAGGCCGGTCGCGGGCAGCGCCGCCCGCCGCAGGGCCTGCGCGCCCAGCCACCCAAGCCCGAAGCCGACCACGGCACCGCCGAGGAGCTGGTAGACGACGTTGAGCGGCGTCCACCACTGCAGCGAGTCGGCGGAGGCGAGCAGCACCACGGCGATGAAGGCGGGTGCGTCGTTGAGACCGGATTCCAGTTCCAGCGCGCCGGCGAGCCGCTTGCTGACTCCCACCCCGCGCAGGACGCTGAACACCGCGGCCGCGTCGGTGGATGACAGGACGGCGCCCCACAGCAGGGCGGTCCGCCAGTCCAGGTCCAGCAACAGGTGCAGGGCGCCGCCGGTGACCCCGATGCTGACCGCAACGGCCACTGTGGACAGTGCGAGCCCGATACCGACGGCGGGCCGCACCGTGTGCCACCGGGTGGTCAGTCCACCTTCGGCCAGGATCAGCACCAGCGCGGCCAGGCCGAGGGACTGGGTCATCGGTGCGTCGTCGAAGCGGATACCGAGCCCGGCCTCGCCGAGGATCAGCCCGATGGCGAGGTACAGCAGCAGCGAGGGCAGGCCGAGGCGGACCGACAGCCGCACCGCGAGCACGGCCACCAGCAGAACGACAGCGATGATCCCGAGGACGCTCGCCAGCCCCGTCAAACCGCCTCCTGACTCCCACGCACTCGTCCCCCATTGTGCGGGGTGGGCGGTTGGCCTCGTCCGATCTGGACGTGGCCGCGACCGCGGCGTCGTCACCCGGTGCTCGGGCCACCACCCTGCGTGAGCACGCGAATGGTCTGGTCCAAGTAGCGGCGCTGGGTGGAGCGCGCCGCGGGCAGCACCTCGGGCGTGGCCCGCAGCAGCTGGGCGTGGCCGAGGTAGGCCGCGTAGGCCAGCAGGGCACGCCGACGTGCCTCCCCCCGGCCGTAGCCCAGCTCGGCGAACAGCGAGGCGAGGTAGGAGACCCGACGCTCGGTCACCCGTTGCAGCACCGGTGCCACCACCGGATGGTCGGCGTCGGCCAGGACCGCAATCTCGACCTGGTTCTCCGCCGCGTGCTCCAGCACGCTGCCGAGCAGCACCCGCAACCTCCGGGCCGGATCGGACTCGGATCCCACCATGGTGATGATGGCCTCGGTGTGTTCGACCTCCCAGCGTTCCAGGGTGGCGTGGAGCAACGCGTCGCGGCTGGGGTAGTGCCAGTACGCGCTGCCCTTCGTGGTGCCCAACCGGGCGGCCAGCGGCTCGATGGCGACCGCGGCCACACCGCCCTCGGCCAGGGCCGCGAGCGCGGCCGCGGTCCAGTCCGCCTTGCCCAACCGGCGTCGGGAATCCCCGTCGTGGGCCGAAACACCTCGCTCCGACACGGACCATACGCTACCGTACGGCGCAAAACCATACGCTACCGTATGGAGGTGGGACAGGCGTGGTCCACAACGTGCATTCCCGAGAACTGCCGTTACCCGCCCGGGAGGCGGCGCCGCTCGTCGACGAGATCGCCGAGCCGCAACGGTCGGTCTGGCCGGCTCCGCAGTGGCCGCCGTTGTTGCTGGACCGCCCGCTGGGCGTGGGCGCCGCTGGGGGCCACGGCCTGGTTCGCTACACCTGTAGCCGGTACGAGCCCGGACGGCGGGTCGAGTTCACCTTCGCCCGCTCGGTGGGCATCGAGGGCACACACAGCCTCGAAATACTCGACGGACCGGCACCCGGTACCTGCGTGCTCCGCCATGAGATCCGAGGGACGTGCCGACGAGCCATGGTCCTGCTGTGGCCTCTCGTCGTCCGATGGATGCACGACGCGTTGCTGGAGGACCTGCTCGACCGTGCCGAGCGCGTCGCCGGGCGCGCGCCGGAACGGCCGGCACGCTGGTCGCCCTGGGTCCGGCTGCTGCATGCGCTGGCCCGTCGGGTGGAGGGAGGCCAGCCGGCCGAGCGCGCCGGTGGCTGACCGGTCCCGGGGGACCGACCGGCCACCGGCGGTCGCGTTACCGGGTGTCCCGCACCTCGCGGATGATCTCCGCGAGGGTCTTGCCCAACCCGGGCTTGCGGGCCCGGACCCGGCGCAGCAACTCCTCGGGAGCCGACCTGGTCGCGATCCTGGCGAGCTCGTGACGGAGGAACTCCGACAGGGACTGGCCCGCCGCCGCCGCACGAGCCATCAGGTTCCGGTGGACATCCTCGGGTATCTCTCCGATCTGCACCCAGACTCCCATGCGGCCCAGTGTGGGAGCACCGGATGCCGCAGGAGAAGACCCTGATGTTGTGAAACGGCGTGTTGCCAGCGTGATCGCCGGCAACACGCCGTCACACGCCGTCCTTTTCAGACAGTTTCTCAGATCTTGGCGACGCCGACCCGGACCGGCACACCGTCGCCGACGGTCCCCTCGTAGCCGGTCTCGCCGGCCCCCGCACCGCCACCGGTCACCGGCCCATAGGCCACCGAGTCCGCCAGCGTCTCGCCGGCGAGGAACTCCTGGTGCGCACGCACCGCCTCGGCCGCCTCGGCCGGCAGCTCCAGCGTCAGCGCGATCCGGTCGGAGACGGCCAGGTCGGCGGCCCGCCTGGCCTGTTGCACCGCCCGCACCACGTCCCGGGCCAGGCCCTCGGCGGCCAGCTCCGACGTGACCTCGGTGTCCAGTACGACCAGCCCGGCCCCGCCCGGCAACGCGGCGGCCGCGCCCGGGTCGGAGGACACCAGCCGCTCCTCGTACTCGCCCGGCCGCAGCTCGATCCCGGCGGCGAGCACCGCGCCCTCGGGGGTGCGGGTCCACTCCCCCGACTTGACCGCCCGGATCACCTTCTGGGTGTCCGCGCCCAGCCGCGGGCCGCACGCCCGGGCGTTGACCGCCAGCTCGAAGCGCCCGTGCGCGGCCACGTCGGCGGTGAGCACGACCTCCTTGACGTTCACCTCGTCGGAGATCAGCTCGGTGAACGGCTCCAGCGCCGCCGCGTCCGGGGTGGCCACCACCAGCCGCGCCAGCGGCAGCCGCACGCGCAGCCTGTTCGTCTTGCGCAGCGACAGCGCGGCCGAGCAGACCTGCCGCACCTCGTCCATCGCCCGCACCAGGTCGGCGTCGGCCGGGAGCTCGCCGGCCCGCGGCCAGTCGGCCAGGTGCACCGAGCGCCCACCGGTCAGGCCCCGCCACACCGTCTCGGCGGTCAGCGGCAGTAGCGGCGCCGCCACCCGGCTGGCCACCTCGAGCACGGTGTGCAGGGTGTCGATGGCGTCCGCCTCGCCGGCCCAGAACCGGTCGCGCGACCGGCGCACGTACCAGTTGGTGAGGACCTCCAGAAAGTCCCGCACCGCCGCGCACGCGCCCGGCAGGTCGTAGCTCTCCAGCGCCCCGGTCACCTCGCTGACCAGGTCCCGGGTCTTGGCGAGCACATAGCGGTCGAGCACGTGTTCGGAGTCGGTGCGCCACCGCCCCTCGACACCCTCGGCGTTGGCATAGAGCGCCAGGAAGTACCAGGAGTTCCACAGCGGCAGCACCGCCTGGCGCACCGCGTCCCGGATCCCGCGCTCGGTCACGATGAGGTCGCCGCCGCGCAGGATCGGCGAGGCCATCAGGAACCACCGCATGGCGTCCGAGCCGTCCCGCTCGAACACCTCGTTGACGTCCGGGTAGTTGCGCCGAGACTTCGACATCTTCTGCCCGTCGTCGCCCAGCACGATCCCGTGCGCCACGCAATTGCGGAACGCGGGCCGGTCGAACAACGCGGTGGCCAGCACGTGCAGCGTGTAGAACCAGCCGCGGGTCTGGCCGTTGTACTCGACGATGAAGTCACCCGGGTAGTGGTGCTCGAACCACTCGCGGTTCTCGAACGGGTAATGCACCTGGGCGAACGGCATCGACCCGGACTCGAACCAGCAGTCGAGCACCTCGGGCACCCGCCGCATCATCGACCTGCCGGTCGGGTCGTCCGGGTTGGGCCGCACCAGCTGGTCCACGTAGGGGCGGTGCAGGTCGGTCGGCCGCACCCCGAAGTCGCGCTCCAGCTCGTCCAGCGAGCCGTAGACGTCGACCCGGGGGTGGTTCGGGTCGTCGGACACCCACACCGGGATCGGCGAGCCCCAGTACCGGTTCCGGGAGATCGACCAGTCACGGGAGTTCTCCAGCCACTTGCCGAACTGCCCGTCCCTGATGTGCCCCGGCACCCAGTTGATCCGCTGGTTCAGCTCGACCATGCGGTGCTTGAACTTCGTCACCGCCACGAACCAGGACGACACCGCCTTGTAGATCAGCGGGTTGTCGCACCGCCAGCAGTGCGGGTAGGCGTGGTCGTAGGTCTCGTGCCGCAACACCACGCCGCGTCGCTTCAGCTCGGCGATGATCGGCTTGTTGGCGTCGAACACGTGCTGGCCGGCGTAGTCCGACACGAGCGCGGTGAACTGGCCGTGCGGGTCCACGGTCTCGATGATCGGCAGGTCGTAGGCCCGGCCCAGGAGGTTGTCGTCCTCACCGAAGGCCGGCGCGATGTGCACGATCCCGGTGCCGTCCTCGGTCGACACGAAGTCGGCCGGCAGCACCTGGAAGGCGTTGCCGGTGCCGAACCGCTCGGCGTCGACCAGGTAGTCGAACAGCGGCGTGTATCGCCGGCCCACCAGGTCGGCGCCGCGGTGACGAGCCACGACGCGCGGCTCCTCCCCCAGCTCGCGGGCGTAGGCGCCCATTCGCGCCGCGGCGAGCAGGTACCGCTCGTCGCCGTGCTCGACCACGACGTAGTCGACGTCCGGGCCCACCGCCAGCGCCATGTTGGACGGCAGCGTCCACGGGGTGGTCGTCCAGGCCAGTGCCAGCTCGCCGGTCTCCAGCCGGAAGCCCACGGTCAGCGCGGGGTCCTGCCGGTCCCGGTAGACGTCGTCCATCCGGGTCTCGGTGTTGGACAGCGGGGTCTCGCACCGCCAGCAGTAGGCCAGCGTCCGGTGGCCCTGGTAGATCAGGCCCTTGTCCCACAACGTCCGGAACGCCCACATGACGCTCTCCATGTAGGGCAGGTCGAGCGTCTTGTAGTCGTTGTCGAAGTCGACCCAGCGGGCCTGCCGCGTCACGTAGGCGCGCCACTCACGGGTGAACCGCAGGACGGACTCGCGGCAGGCGGCGTTGAACTCGGCCACGCCCAGCTTCTCGATCTCGGCCTTGGTGGTGATGCCGAGTTGCTTCTCGGCCTCCACCTCGGCCGGGAGCCCGTGGCAGTCCCAGCCGAACCGGCGCTCCACGCGGCGGCCCAGCATCGTCTGGAACCGCGGCACCAGGTCCTTGACATAGCCGGTCAGCAGGTGCCCGTAGTGCGGGAGGCCGTTGGCGAACGGCGGGCCGTCGTAGAAGACGAACTCGTTCGTACCGGCCTCGCCGGCCGGGCGGGCCTCGACGCTGGCGGCGAACGTGCGGTCGGCGGCCCAGTAGCCGAGCACGTCCCGCTCGAGCTGGGGGAAGGATGGCTGCGCGGGGACGCCGTGCTCGGCGCCGGACAGCGGAGCCTTCGGGTAGGCCATCGGGCGGTGCTCCTCGCGGGTCGAGTTCTCGTCGCTCGCACGGGCCCGGCTGCTCGCCGATGCCCACGCGGGGACGACACACCCTCGACACCGGCCCGTGGGCCGGACGGGTGTCCCGCGGTACCACCCCGCTTGCCACCGCGACTGCGGCGGCCTCTCGTTGCCGGCTGTGACGGGCCGGACCCGTCCGGTTCTACTGAGGCGATGGGACCGGCGCGCCGCGCGCCTATCGCCCGTTCTTCCGGAGGCTCCCCGGTGATGGCCGGATCGATGCCTGTGTTGCCCAGGGTAGCCGGTACCGGCAAACCACCGCTCGGTGACGGATGAAGCGAGCATTGCAACGGGACGACGAGGCGCACAGCGAAACCCGGAACCGAGCCATCCAACACAGCTCCAACCCGGCCGTCGACGAGGTCGAGGGGAGAAACGCAATCGGGCTTGGGCGAGCGGGCGTGCTCGGTCTGCACACACGAATTGCTTGCGCACTCAAGCCCGCGTGGCGGCCCGAAGTTTAATGGCCAATTCGGCGCTTTGTCCGGAATGCCGCACAACACCGGTCAAGCCAATGATCAGGTTCAGTGATCGGCGGAACGGTTTCGGCGATCAGCCGGTGAGCGAGTCGACCAGCGTGCCTATCGCGGGAGCGTGCGGTGCCGAGAAAGCAGGGTGGCGTCCGGTGCGCAGTGCGCGCACGGGGTGAAGCCGAGGGAACGCGCCTCCCGCACCGGAAGGGGAAGGGTGAGTCGGTTTTCCAGCCAGCGGCAGCCGGCCAGGTGGTACCGGGGCCGCTCGTCGACGACGAGGATTTCATCGGCCAGCTCGGCTACCCGAAGGCTGTCCGCGGCGTCGGTGTCCTCCTCCGGCGGATCGGGTCGCCGGCCGGACGTCGAGCCCGGTTCCCCGCCGGATCCGGCCGGAGCGCCGGGATCGGCGGGCGGACCGGTTGCCTTACGGCGGTCGGCTGCCGCTTCCCCGTCGGCAGCCGACCGTGCCGGCCCGCCCGCCAGCTCGTCATGCCCCACCCCGGCACCGGACGCGTGTTCCGGTGGGCGGGAGTCGGAAGCCACGATGTCCCCCGTGGTGCCGTCGCCGGAGGTGACGACGGAACGGCGGCGCAGCCCGTCGGCTACGAGCAACCCGCCGGCCACCACGCTCGTGGCCACCGAAGCCCAGGCCCATCCGGTCGCGCCGGTGGCCAGTGCCGTCACCAGCAGCCCGAAGGCCGCCAGGACGAACAGCAGGACGAGGTGGAGCACGATGTCGCGCCCGTCTTGTGCCGTCTGGCCGGCTCAGCCCGCCTCGGCCGCGCGGGAACCGAACGTGTAGCCGGTCTGCTGGCTCCGTCCGCTGTCCGGGGCGGCCGAGCCGCGGTCCTGCAGCTCCTGCAGCTGGGACTCCAGGTAGGTCTTCAGCCGGGTCCGGTACTCCCGCTCGAACGTGCGCAGGGTGTCGATCTTGCTCTCGAGCGCGTTCTTCTCCTGCGTGATGGTGCCCATCACCTCGGCGTGCTTGCGCTGCGCGTCGCGCTCCAGCGCGGTGGCCTTCTCCCGGGCCTGCCGCTCCAGCGTCTCGGCGCGGCTGCGCGCGTCGTTGAGCATGGTCTCGGCGCGGCTGCGCGCGTCGTTGACCATGGCGTCGGCCTTGGTGCGGGCCTCCGAGAGCAGCTGTTCGGACTTGGCGCGCGCCTCGGAGACCATGCTGTCGGCCTCGGCCTTGGCCTCACCGGTCAGCCGGTCGGCCATCTCCTGGGCCAGGCCGAGCACCTTGGCCGCCTGCACGTGGTGGTCGCCGCCGCCCGGCGAGGTCTGCTCGACCACCGAGGGCGGGGGCACCGGGGCCAGCCGGCGGGGTTCCTCGACGGCGCGGCCCACCGGGCCGGCCGCGGCCTTGGCGCGGGCGTCGTCCAGCTCGGCCCGGGCACCGTCGAGCTGGGACTCCAGCTGCTCCACCTGCTGGCGCAGGTCGTTGTTCTCCTCGATCAACCGGGCCAGCTCGGCCTCAACCAGGTCGAGGAAGGCGTCGACCTCGTCCTCGTTGTAGCCCCGCTTGCCGATGGGAGGCTTACTGAACGCGACGTTATGGACGTCGGCGGGGGTCAACGGCATCGAAAGATCACCTCACGCACTCCTTGGCTGCGGGTACCCGGGCTCCCCGTCACCCAGGATCCACCAGTCGCATCAGGATGAAGACGACCAGCAGCAGCACAATAATCGACAGGTCCAGTCCGACGCCGCCGATCCGGACCACCGGGATCACCCGACGGACCACCGACACGGGCGGGTCGGTCACTGTGTAGATGGTCTCCAGCGCGACCGCAACCCCTCCCGACGGACGCCACTGCCGGGCGAAGGCGCGGACCAGCTCCACGACGACACGCGCCGTGAGCAGCAGCCAGAAGAAGAACAACAGGTAATAGAGGACGAGCAGAACCGGACGCACCCCTCAACTCTGCCATCCCGTCAGCGCTGGTTGAAGAACGCGCCCTCGGCCAGCCGGCGCGCGTCCTCCACGGTGACGTCCACGTTGGGTGGTGAGAGAAGGAACACCCTGTTGGTGATCTTGTCGATCGAGCCGCGGAGCGCGAACGCCAAGCCGGCGGCGAAGTCGACCAGTCGCTTGGCGTCCGCGTCGTCCATGTCGGTCAGGTTGATGATCACCGGGATGCCTTCCCGGTAGTGCTCCCCGATCGTCCGCGCCTCGCTGTAGCTGCGTGGCTGCAGCGTCGTGATGCGGCTGAACGGGCCGGTCTGCTCCACCGGGCGCACCGCGGGAACGGGCTCCCGCTGGGGCTCCATGGCGAGCGCACCCCGCACCGGGGGGTCGGTGGCCCAACCCCGTCGGCCCGGCACGCGCTCCGGCTCGTACTCGTCCTCGGTCCCCAGGTCGGGCCGGTAACCCCGGCCCAGCCGGCGGCGCCCCCCCACGCGGTCGTCGTAGGGGTGGTAGTCGTCGGGTTCGCCGGCGTAGTTGCCCCGGCGGTAGTCGCCCGCGTAGTCACCGCGGTAGCGGTCGCGCTCGTCGGCGTAGGCGTCCACGTCGTCGGCGGGGACCATCCCGAAGTAGGCTTTCAGCCTCTGTAGCGCGCTCATGCCCTTCCTCCGCGACTCCCCTGGGCCGGCGGCGCCCCCCGGTCGGCCACCGACGTCCCTCAACGGCTCAGGGTGAGGCTAGTCGGCGGCCGCCCAGCAACGCGGTTCCGACACGCACCCAGGTCGACCCGTGGGCGATCGCCTGTTCGAGATCACCGCTCATGCCCGCGGACAGCTCGGTGGCCGCCGGATGATCCTTCCGCAGGAGGTCAACGGCTTGCGCGAGGGTGGAGAACGCGTCGTCGGGGTCGGCGCCGAGGGGGGCCACCGCCATCACCCCACGCAATCGCAGCTCACTCGAACTTGCGATCTGATCCGCAAGTTCGGGCAGGTCCGGTAACGGACAGCCGCCGCGGGTCGGGTCCGCGTCCAGGCTCGCCTGCACCAGCACGTCCAGCGGTGGTTCCGTCCGCTCCCCCGCGGCGCGGGCGCTGGCCACCGCGCGCTCCAGCGCGGTGGCCAGCCGTGGGCTGTCGACGGACTGCACCATCCCGGCCCACCGCACGACGTGCCGGGCCTTGTTGCGTTGCAGCCGCCCCACCATGTGCCAGCGGACGGTGGCGTCCGGCCGCAGTCGCGCCAGCTCCGCCGTCTTGGCACCCGCCTCCTGGTCGCGGTTCTCGCCGAACTCGGTCAGCCCGAGGTCGACCAGCCGCGCCACGTCCTCGGCGGGGAAGGTCTTGGTCACCGGCAGCAGGCGGACCTCGCCGGGGTCGCGGCCGGCGGCGCGGCAGGCCGCGGTGATGCGTTCGCGCACCGCGCGCAGGCCCGCGGCGATCTCGGCGGTTCTGGGGTCGATGTCGTGGCTCGCCGGCGGGGTCATCCGGTGCTCCCCTCCTCCGGCTCGAACCAGGTCACCGCGGCGAGCCGGCCGGTGGTGCCGTCCCGGCGGTGGCTGAACAGCGTCCGGTCCTCCACGGTGCACCGGGGATCAAGGCCGATCCGGGCGACGCCGGCGTCGGCGAGCTGGCGCCACAACCCGGCCCGCAGGTCCAACCCGGGCCGACCGCCGCGGGTCCGGCACGCGCTCTCCGGCAGGTGTCGCTCGACGTCGTCGGCCATCTCGGCGGGAACCTCGTAGCACTCGCCGCACACCGCGGGGCCGAGCAGGGCTTCGACGCGGTCGATCCGGGCACCGAGCTCGCGCATGGCGGCAAGCGCGGCGGGCACCACGCCGACCCGGGCGCCGACGCGGCCGGCGTGCACCGCGGCCACCACCCCGGCTTCGGGTTCGGCCAGCAGGAGGGGGACGCAGTCGGCCACCAGCGCGACCAGGCCGAGCCGGGCCTTGGCGGTGACCAGGGCGTCGGTCGCCTCGGCCGGGGCGGGCAGCGGGCCGTCGACCACGGTCACGGTGCGCCCGTGCACCTGCTCCATCCACACCAGCTGGTCCAGGGACAGCCCGACGCCCTCGGCGAGCCGGCGCCGGTTGGCCGCCACCGCCGCCGGGTCGTCGCCCACGTGGTCGCCGAGGTTGAACGAGTCGTACGGCGGCTTGGAAACACCGCCCTCACGCGTGGTCACCACGCGACGAATGCGCACCGAGTTCTCCCGACTCCACCTCGAGGCTGCCTTCAGCTCGAGACCCTACCCAGACAGCGCTGACCGGCGTACCGGGCCCGGACCAGCGGGTCGACACGCCGGCATTGTTCTGGAGACAACCGGGAACGATGATTACGCCGTTCTACGGGTGGCAGAGCTTGCGGTTGCCCACCGGGTGCGGGTACCTCGCACCAACGCGACAGGTTCCCGCGTAACGGCTACCGATGCTTCACAATGCTGGAGTTCGCGGGAACCGATCGCAGTGCCCCGCATCAGCAGTCCAGTAGACCTTGTTGGCGAACTGACGTGGACTCCTGTGGGTCGGCACGGGCTGGGCCACACCCAGGGCAAACCTGCTCCGCGGCCACGATCGGTACTTCACCAACGGCGTGCGAGCACGTCGTGGGCGGGACTCAGCGCCGCATGAAGGGTGGGACGTCCACCTCGTCGTCCGGGTCGTCGTCGCCGACCGGTACCGACCGGCTCGCCAGGCCGTTGCTGGGCACCCGGTTCGGACGGGTCGGCAGGCCGCCGACGACCGAACCTCCCGGTGGCTGCACGGGCGGCGTTGCGCTGGGCGACGGGGTCACCGGGGGCGTCGGGTTGTTCGGATGCATGGCCGGGGAGGCATGGCCGATGGTGCCGCTGCTGGCCGCCGGCACCCCGGACCCGGTGTGCGACTCGCTGCCCTCCCGCGGATGGTCCGGTTGCTGGTCCCCCTCACCGCCGCCGGGCTGGCCCGGTGGTGCGCCCGGTGGGACGGCCCGGCCCACCGGCGCGGGATCGAGCTTCTTGTGTGTCGGTGTGCCACTGTCGAATCCGGCGGCGATCACGGTCACCCGCACCTCGTCGCCGAGCGAGTCGTCGATCACCGTACCGAAGATGATGTTGGCCTCGGGGTGTGCCGCCTCCTGCACCAGCGAGGCCGCCTCGTTGATCTCGAACAGGCCCAGGTCCGACCCACCCGCGATGGACAGCAGCACGCCGTGCGCCCCCTCCATCGAGGCCTCCAGCAGCGGCGAGTTGATCGCCTTCTGCGCGGCCTGTACCGCGCGACCTTCCCCGCGCGCGGAGCCGATTCCCATCAGCGCGCTGCCCGCGCCGGACATGACGCTCTTGACGTCGGCGAAGTCGAGGTTGATCAGGCCGGGGGTGGTGATCAGGTCGGTGATGCCCTGGACACCGGAGAGCAGCACCTCGTCGGCGGAGCGGAAGGCGTCCATCAGGCTCACCCCGATGTCGCCCAGCTGCAGCAGCCGGTCGTTGGGGATGACGATGAGGGTGTCGCACTCGTTGCGGAGTGCCTTTATCCCCTCTTCGGCCTGGTTGGCGCGGCGCCGGCCCTCGAAGGAGAACGGCCGGGTGACCACGCCGATGGTGAGCGCACCGAGTTTGCGGGCGACCGAGGCGACCACGGGCGCGCCGCCGGTCCCGGTGCCGCCGCCCTCGCCGGCGGTCACGAAGACCATGTCGGCGCCCTTGAGGACCTCCTCGATCTCCTCCTTGTGGTCCTCGGCGGCCTTACGGCCGACCTCGGGGTTGGCGCCGGCGCCCAGGCCCCGGGTCAGCTCCCGGCCAATGTCCAGCTTGACGTCCGCGTCGGACATCAGCAGCGCCTGGGCGTCGGTGTTCACCGCGATGAACTCCACGCCCTTGAGCCCGACCTCGATCATGCGGTTCACGGCGTTGACGCCGCCGCCACCGATGCCGACGACCTTGATCACCGCGAGGTAGTTGTGCGGGGGCGTCATCGGATCCGCCTTCCTGATCGTGGCTGTCGCTCTGGTGCTGCGCTGGTGGGGAGGGCCCGGTTGACGGCACACCCAACCCTCGACCTCAGGCTCAGAGTTATGTCAACTCCCTAGCTCCGGTCCGGACGGTAAGCACCGCGTGGTTCCCGGTCCAGCAACCACGCCGCGTGTCGGCCCAGGTGTTCGACACTGTGCGCCACCGCTCACACCCCGGAAACCGGGGGTGCGAACCGGCGCACGTGGCCGGGCGCGCCGCGTGTCGCGCGGTCTGCCCGACCTTCGAACGCGAGCACCCGGCGCACCGACACGGTACCGCCACGGAAGGGCCCCTCATGATCGAGGTCAGGCCCCTCGGTGTTCCCGCGGCCGCCTGCGCAGTGCGTAGCGTAGTCGATCAGCGGGGTCGGCAAAGCCTTCTCCAGAGCGGGATTCCGACCCCCGTCCTGGGTGGCGCAAGCCCGAAAATCGGTCACTGAAAGTGAACTCGACACCCGCTCGAACGATGGCGCCCGCACCGGACACCGCCGCCTGACCGCCACCACGGGCTTTGCCGTACCGGCGGGGGCAAACAGCCAGCGAGTCCTCTTTGGACCGTCCACCGCTCTTGGCGCTGGTCGTCGCACCCCGGTGCCGCGGTGATGCCCGTTGGCACCGTGCCGCCCGCGCTCGTGAGCGTTCGGTAGACCCGCCCAACCGCAGGTCCCACAGTCTCCGGCAATTACCAACGGCCCGCAGGCGAACCGCGAGGATGTCAGCGACCTTCCACCCGCAGGCGCTTGCGAGAAGTGCTCGTCAGGCGATGGTGGGGAGTTCCGGGGCGGACACGTCGTACACCGTGCCGGGTTGGGACATCAGGGCCGCGAGCACGGCGGCCTTCCGCTTCACGTCCTCCCCGTCGCCCCAGCGGACCTCGCGCCCGGCGGTGAGGCCGAGCCGCACGTCGTTCGGGCTCTTCGCGGTCACCGCCACGACCTCCTGCCGGATCTTCTCCGGCAGCGACGTCAACGCCCGCATCGCTGCCGTGGTCGCCGGGTCGTCCGGCGCGGCGCGCTGCACGACCAGCTCCGGCAACCCGGCCACCTCCGCCGGGGCGGAGGCGTACGGCAGGCCGGAGGCGTCCACCAGCATCGGCCCCTCCGACGACTTCAGCAGCGCCGCCGGCGTCCGCTCGGTCACCCGCAGCACGAGCGTGTTCGGCCAGGACCGCTCGATTTCGACCGAGGCCGCGCGCAGCAGCGTCCGCACCCGCGCCACGACCTCGTCGGTGTCCAGCCGCAGCAGCGGGGTCCCCGGCTCGATCGCCGCCTTCTCGCGCACCTGGTCCGCCGACAACGCCTGCACCCCGGTGACCTCCACCGTCCGCACACCGAACAACGGGGTGAAGTAGGCGACCGCCCCGAAGCTCAACAGGAGTAACGGCACGATCACCATCAGCCACCTGCGCAGAAACACCAGCCGCCTGGACCAGCGGACCGGCCGGCGGGCCCGGGGCCGCCGGTTTGCACCGGCGCCGCGCGCCCGTCCGGGGCCGGCGTTGCGCCCGCCCCCGCGGCCACGCGGCCCGGTCGTCATCGCGGGTCCTCCCCGGACCGCCGGTCCAGCTCGGCCAGCAGCTCCGGACCAAGCATCGTCACGTCGCCCGCGCCCATCGTGATCACCAGGTCCCCGGGGCGAGCCAGCTCGGCCACCCGGCCCGGCACCCGCGCGAAGGACGGCTCGAAGCGCACCCCGGTGGACACGGGCACGGCGTCGGCGACCAGCTGCCCGGTCACCCCCGGCTCCGGTTCCTCCCGCGCGCCGTACACGTCGAGCACCACGACGTCGTCCGCCAATCCCAGCGCCTCGCCGAACTCCGTGGCGAACGCCTTGGTCCGCGAGTACAGGTGCGGTTGGAAGACCACGATGATCCGGCCCGCGGCGGCCACCGGGCGAGCGGCGCGCAGCTGTGCCGCCACCTCGGTGGGGTGGTGCGCGTAGTCGTCGTAGACCCGCACCCCGTCGGCCACGCCCTTGAACTCGAACCGACGGCGCACCCCGCCGAACGCGGCCAGCCCGGACAGCAGGCAGTCCCGGGGCGCACCGAGCTCCAGCCCGGCCAGCAACGCGGCCAGTGCGTTGAACGCCATGTGCTCGCCAGGCACCGCGACCGTGACCTCGAGCTGCTCGGCCCGCTCGCCGTCGCCCGGCACCAGCTCGACGACGACCACGCCGCCGGCCGCGCCGCCGCTGCCGCCGGTCAGCTCGTCCGTGCCGTCCGAGCGGTATTCCAGCACGCGCGCCGCACCCGGGCCGCTCGCGTGCCGCCCGTACCGCCGCACCCGTACCCCGGCCGCCTCGGCGCGATCGGCGAGCGAGGCCGCGCCGGCGTCGTCAGCGCACGCAACGAGCACCCCGCCCGGCTCGATGCGCCGCACGAACTCGTCGAACACGTCGGTGTACGCCTCGACCGAACCGTGGTGGTCCAGGTGGTCGGCCTCGACGTTGGTCACCACGGCGACGGTCGGCGAGAACACCAGGAACGAGCCATCACTCTCGTCCGCCTCGGCGACGAACACGCCACCGAGCCCGTGGTGCGCGTTCGCCCCCGACTCGTTGAGGTCACCGCCGATGGCGAACGACGGGTCGAGCCGGCACCGCTGCAACGCCACGGTGAGCATCGAGGTGGTCGAGGTCTTGCCGTGGGTTCCGGCCACGCACGCCACCCGGTGCCCGGCCATCAGCGCGGCGAGCGCCTCGGCGCGACGCAACACGGTCACCCCCCGCTCGCCGGCGGCCACCAGCTCCGGGTTGTCCGGCTTGATCGCGGTGGAGACGACCACCGCGGTCGGCCCCTCGGGCCAGGCGTCCAGGTGCTCGGCGGCATGCCCGATCCCGATCCGGGCCCCTTGCGCTCGCAACGCCAGCACGGTGCGCGACTCCTTGGCGTCGGAGCCGGACACCGCGGCGCCGCGGGCCAGCAGGATGCGGGCGATCCCGCTCATCCCGGCGCCGCCGATGCCCACCAGGTGGACCCGGGACAGCACCTCGGGCAGCGCACCGGCCGGCGGTGCGGTCGAGGTCATCGCGCCGCCACCTCCAGCACGATCTTGGCCAGGTGGTCGGCGGCGTCCCGGTGTCCGGAGCTGCCCGCGGCCGCGGCCATGGTCACCAACCGACCCTGGTCCTGCAGCAGCGGGATCACCAGGTCAATCACCTTCTGCGTGGTCAGCTCCGCGTCCGGCACCAGCATCGCGCCACCGGCGTCCACGATCGGCTGGGCGTTGAGCGCCTGCTCGCCGTTGCCGTGCGGCAGCGGCACGAACACCGCGGGCAGCCCGACCGCCGAGACCTCGGCGACGGTCATCGCACCCGAACGGCACAGCACCGCGTCGGCCGCGGCCAGCGCGAGGTCCATCCGCTCCAGGTACGGCACGGGGACGTAGGCGGGCGCGTTCGGCGTGTGCTGCACGGCCAGGCTGTTCCTCGGCCCGAAGGCGTGCAGTACCCCGATCCCGGCCTGCGCCAGCGCCCCCGCCGCGCCGGAGACCGCGGTGTTGAGGGTGCGTGCGCCCTGCGAGCCGCCGAACACCAGCAGCGTCGGCGCGGTCGGGTGCAGGCCGAAGTGCTCCCGCGCCTGCGCGCGCAGCGCGGCACGGTCCAGCGAGGTGATGGCGTGCCGCAGCGGGATGCCCAGCACCTCGGCGTCCGGCAGCCCACTGCCCGGCACCGCGGCCAGCACGCGCTCGGCGAACCGGGCGCCCACCTTGTTGGCCAGGCCGGCCCGGGCGTTGGCCTCGTGCACCACGATCGGGACCCGGCCCCGCGCGGCCAGGTAGGCGGGCAAAGCCACGTAGCCACCGAAGCCGACCACCACGCCGGCCCCCACCCGGTCCAGCACCGCGCGGGTCTGCCGGACGGCCGCGCGCACCCTCAGCGGCAGGCGCAGCAGCTCGGGGCTGGGCTTGCGCGGCATCGGCACCGGGGGGATCAGCTCCAGCGGGTAGCCCCGGTCCGGTACGAGGCGGGTTTCCAGGCCCCGCTCGGTGCCCAGCGCGACCACCCGCGCGTCCGGCCGCAGCCGGCGCACCGCGTCGGCCAACGCCAGCGCCGGCTCGATGTGCCCCGCGGTGCCACCGCCGGCCACCACGACGCAGGGACCGCCGCCGGTCACGGCGTGCTCGCCGCCCGGCGTCGGGGCGGTCCCGTTCTGCCCACTCACTACCGCTGTCCTCCTTGTGCTGCGCCACGTCTGTGCTGTTGCGGGACACCCGCACCCGGTCGGTACCCGTGAGCGAAGAAGAGCGGATTGTCGCCCACGACTACCTCCGGTGGTGTTCGTGCGGCGCACCCTTGCGGGCGCGCCGCCGGTTGTCGAGCTGGTGCACGGCCGCCCCGCGCCCCACCCCACCGGCGGGCCGGCCGGACCGCCGCGGCGGCGCCGAGGGGCGCGCCGGACGGCGCCGGGCGGGCGGACGGTACGGATGCGGCATGGGCAGCTTCAGCCAGCGTCCCAGTCTGCCCTGCCCCTGGGCACGCAGCGCCGAGATGGCCTCCGGCTCGTGCCGCGCGAAGTTCGCCAGGATGCCGAAGACCGTCATGGTGACGACCAGCGACGTGCCGCCGGAGGAGATCAGCGGGAGGGTCAGGCCGGTCACCGGCAGCAGGCCGACCACGTAGCCGATGTTCAGCGCGGCCTGCGTCACCAGCCAGACCGTGCAGGTGGCGGCGACCAGGCGGATCCACGGGTCGGTGTTGCGGGCGGCGATGCGCAGGCCCACGTAGGCGAGGGTGGCGAACAGCCCGAGCACCACCAGGCAGCCGACGAAGCCCAGTTCCTCTCCGATCACCGCGAAGATGAAGTCGTTGTGCACCTTGGGCAGGTAGTCCCACTTCGAGCTGGCCCGCCCCAGCCCCTTGCCGAACAGCCCGCCCTCGCCGAGCGCGTAGAGCGCCTGCCGGAACTGGTAGTTGCGCCCCAGCGGGTCGGTCTCGGGGTTGAGGAAGCTGGTGATGCGGTCCAGCCGGTACTGCTGGGTGAGACCGAGGATCAACGCGCCGGTCACCGCGCCTAGCGAGAGCACCCCGAACAGCCGCAGCGGCGCGCCGACGAACCACAGCAGGGCGAGCGGTACCACGGCGAGCGCGATCGTGCCACCGAGGTCGGGCTGGAGCATGATCAGCCCGAACATCACCATCGACACCGGCATCAGCGGGACCAGCACGTGCCGGTACTGCTGCAGTAACGCGCGCTTGACCACCAGCACGTGGGCGCCCCACAGCACGAGCGCGAGCTTGGCGAACTCCACGGGCTGGAACGAGAACGGGCCGAACACGAACCAGCTGCGGGTCCCGTAGACCTCCTGCCCGAGCGGGGTGAGCACCAGGAGGAGCCCGAGCACCCCGGCCATCAGGCCCACCGGGGACAGTGCGCGGATCACCCGTGGCGGGACGCGCAGGGCCACCCAGAACAGGACCAGGCCCAGCGCGCAGTAGATGAGCTGACGCTTGAAGACGCTGTAGCTGGACCGGTCGTTGGAGTAGGACTCGATGCTCGACGCGGACAGCACCATCACCAGGCCCAGCACGGTGAGCAGGCCGAACACCGCCAGGACCAGGTGGAACGACGTCAGCGGCCGGGCCAGCCAGGCGGTGAGCGCGGCGCGCGCGCCGGCGACCCCACCGGTCCGGGCGGGCCGTTGCCCCGCGCCGCGGCGCGCCACGCGGATCACCGTCCCGTCCCGCCGGGGGCGCCACCCTCGGCGATCACCGCCTGTACCGCCTCGGCGAACGCACGCCCACGATGGGCGTAGTCCGGGAACATGTCGAGCGACGCCGCCGCCGGCGCCAGCATCACTACATCACCCGGACGAGCCATGGCTCGGGCCGTCCGCACCGCCTCCCGCATGGCCCCATCGTCACCCGCCGTGACCTCGTGCACGGGGACCCCGGGCGCGTGTCGCGCCAGGGCCTCGGCGAACCGGGCGCGGTCGACACCGAGGAGCACCACCCCGGCGAGCCGGGGCGCGACCGTGGCGACCAGGTCATCCACCGAGGCGCCCTTCAGCTGCCCGCCGGCCACCCAGACCACGCGCGGGTGGGTGGTCAGCGAGGCCAACGCCGCGTGCGGGTTGGTGGCCTTGGAGTCGTCGACGTAGCGCACCCCGCCCGACTCGGCGACCAGCGCCGCCCGGTGTGCGGCCGGTTGGAAGGAGCGCAGGCCGTTGCGCACCGCCTGCGCCGGCACGCCGTAGGTGCGGGCCAGCGCCGCGGCGACCAGGGCGTCGGTCAGGCCGGGCGGGCCGCCGGGCCGGACGTCGCCGACCGCGGCGAGCACCTCGCCGTCGGCGAAGGCGCGGTCGACGAGCTCGTCGCCGACCAGGCCGAGCTGGTCCGGGCCGGGCTCGGCGAGCGTCGCCCCGATCCGGCGCTGGGCGGGTGCCTCGGCCAGCAGTGCGGCGGCGTTGGTGTCGTCGACCCCGGCCACCGCGACCTCGCCGGTGAGGATGCGGGCCTTGGCCTGCGCGTAGGCCGCCATGGAGCCGTGCCAGTCCAGGTGGTCCTCGGCCACGTTGAGCACGGCGCCGGCCAGCGGCCGCACCGAGGGCGACCAGTGCAGCTGGAAGCTGGACAGCTCCACCGCCAGCACCCGGTGCCCGGCCCGCACCGCGTCCACCACCGGCAGGCCGACGTTGCCGCAGGCCACCGCATCCAGCCCAGCCGCGCGCAGGATCGACTCCAGCATCCCGACCGTGGTGGTCTTGCCGTTGGTGCCGGTGACCGCCAGCCAGGTCGCACCGCCGTCGGGGCGGGCCCGGTCCAGCCGCCACGCCAGCTCCACCTCGCCGACCACCTCGGTGCCGGCGGCCGTGGCGGCGGCCAGTAGCGGCGTGCCCGGCCGCCACCCCGGGCTGGTCACCACCAGCCGGGTGCCGGGTGGCGGCTCGGCCAGCCCGGTCACCAGGCGTGCGCCCTCGGCCTGCACCGAGGCCAGCGCCGCCAGCCGCTCCTCGGCGGCGTCGGTGACGGTGACCTTCGCGCCCGCGGCGAGCAACGCCTCGGCGGCCGAGCGGCCGGACACGCCGGCCCCGGCCACGAGGACCTCGAGCCCGGCGAACCCCGACTCGGCCGGGTGCCCGGCCCCGCGCGGATCAGCCACCGCCGAGCACCCCCGCCGCGGAGGCCCACTCGCTGTAGAACAGGCCGAGGCCGAGCAGGCAGCAGATGCCGGCGAGCAGCCAGAACCGGATGATCACGGTGGTTTCGGCCCAGCCGGCCAACTCGAAATGGTGGTGGAAGGGCGCCATCCGGAACAGCCGGCGCCTGGTGGTGCGGAAGACCGCGATCTGCAGTACCACCGACAACGCCTCGACCACGAAGATGCCGCCGAGCACGATCATCAGCAGCTCGGTGCGGGTCGTCATGGACAGTCCGGCGACCAGGCCACCCAGCGCCAGCGAGCCGGTGTCCCCCATGAAGATCTTGGCCGGCGGGGCGTTCCACCACAGGAAGCCGATGCAGCCGGCCATCGCGGCGGCCGCGACCACGGCCAGGTCGAGCGGGTCACGCACGTTGTAACAGCCGGCACCGAAGGTCTGCGGGTCCGCGCAGTCGTAGCGGAACTGCCAGAACGCCACGAGCACGTAGCTGGCCAGCACCATGGCCGAGGACCCGGCGGCCAGGCCGTCCAGGCCGTCGGTGAAGTTCACCGCGTTCGACCAGGCACTGACCGCCAGGTAGCAGAAGACGACGAAGCCGACGGCGCCGAAGGAGACGACGGCGATGTCGCGCACGAACGACAGGTGCACCGAGGCCGGCTTGATGCCGCGCTCGTCGGGGAACTGCAGCACCAGGATCGCGAACACGATCGCGGCCATGAACTGGCCGACCATCTTGGCGGTCTTGTTCAGGCCCAGGTTGCGTTGCTTGCGGATCTTGATGAAGTCATCGACGAAGCCGACCAGGCCCAGTGAACTGGCCAGCAGCAACACCAGCAGGCCGGAGGCGGTGGGCCCGGACTTGCCGACGGTGAGGTGCGAGACGGCGTAGCCGGCCCACATGGCGAGGACGATCGCGACGCCGCCCATGGTGGGGGTGCCGCGCTTGCTCTGGTGCCCCTGCGGACCCTCCTCCCGGATCTCCTGGCCGAAGCCCTGCCGACCGAACACCTTGATCAGGTAGGGGGTGAGCAGGATGGACACCACGAGGGCGACCGCCGCCGCGATGAGGATGGACTTCATGCTCGGGCGTCCTCCTCGGCCGCACCCAGCAGGGCCCGCGCCACCCGCTCCAGCCCGGCGGCGCGCGAGGCCTTCACCAGGACGACGTCACCCGGTCGCAGCTCGGCGCGCAGCAACGCGACGGCCGCATCGACGTCGGGCACCAGAACCGACTCCTCTCCCCACGACCCTTCCAGGTGCGCGCCCTGGTGCATCGGGCGCGCCGGCTCACCGACCACGACCAGCCGGTTGACGTCCAACCGGACCGCGAGCCGGCCGATCTCGTCGTGCGCCCGCAGCGCGTCCGCGCCGAGCTCGGCCATCTCACCGAGTACCGCCCAGCTCCGGCCACCGGTGCCGCGTGCCATGGCCACCAGCGTCTTCAACGCGGCCCGCATCGACTCCGGGTTGGCGTTGTAGGCATCGTTGACCACCACCACGCCGTCCGGGCGCTCGGTGACCTCCATGCGCCAGCGCGAGGCCGGCTGGGCCGCGCCGAGCCACGCAGCCACCTGCTCGACCGTGGCACCCAGCTCCAGGGCGACCGCGGCGGCGGCCAGCGCGTTGCTCACCTGGTGCTCGCCGTGCAGGTCGAGCTGGACGTGCCCGCTTCCGGCCGGGGTGACCAGCTCGAACCCAGGCCGGCCGCGCTCGTCCAGGACCACGTCCCGGGCCCGCACGTCGGCCTCGGGGGACTGACCGAAACGCACCACGCGGGCGGCGGTGCGGTCGGCCATCGCGGACACCAGCGGGTCGTCGGTGTTGAGGATCGCGACCCCGCCCTCGGCCGGCAGCGCCTCGACCAGCTCGCCCTTGGCCGCCGCGATCGCCTCCCGGGAGCCGAACTCGCCGAGGTGGGCCGAGCCGACGTTGAGCACGACACCGATGCGTGGGGGCGCGACCTCGCACAGGGCCGCGATGTGCCCGACGCCGCGCGCGGAGAGCTCGAGCACCAGGTGCCGGGTGGTGGTGCCGGCGCGCAGCGCCGTCCACGGGTGGCCCAGCTCGGTGTTGAACGAGCCGGGCGGGGCGACGGTGGGCCCCAACCGCTCCAGCAGCTGCGCGATCAGGTCCTTGGTGGAGGTCTTGCCGGAGGAGCCGGTGACGCCGACGACGGCCAGCTCGGGCAGCCGGTCCACCACGTACCGGGCCAGCTTGGCCAGCGCGGCGAGCACGGCCTGGCCGGAGCCGTCGGTATCCCCGGCCAGCACGTAGGACCGGCTGGCCGCGGGCGCCGCGGCACGCGGCACCAGCACCGCGGGCGCGTCGACCTCGCGGGCGGCCAGCACGGCGGTCGCGCCGTCGGCCACCGCCTTGGCGGCGAACTCGTGGCCGTCCACCCGGGTGCCCGGCACGGCCACGAACAGCCCGCCGCGGGTCACCTTGCGCGAGTCGAACTCGACGGTGCCGGTGACCCGCTCGGTGCCGTCGGCCCGGTGCAGTCGCCCACCGACCGCCGCGGCGATCTCGGCGAGGGTCAGCTCGATCACGCATCCCTCCCGGACAGCCGCGCGTCGATGGCCGCCGCGAGCACCTCGCGGTCGGAGAACGGATGCACCACTCCTGCGACCTCCTGACCGGTCTCGTGCCCCTTACCGGCAACGACGACCACGTCTCCGGGCCGTGCCCGCCGCACGGCCGTCACGATGGCTTCCCGCCGGTCAGCGACCTCCCGGACCGCACCGCGGGCCTCCGCGGGCAGCTCGGCCGCGCCGGCGAGCATGGCGGCGCGGATCGCCGCCGGGTCCTCGCCGCGTGGATTGTCGTCGGTGACCACGAGCAGGTCCGCACCGGCGGCCGCAACGCGCCCCATCACCGGGCGCTTGGCCGCGTCGCGGTCGCCGCCACAACCCAACACCATGATCACACGGCCCGCCGAGCCGGCCTGCTTCAGCTGGGCCCGGACGGCATCCAGCACCGCGCCCACCGCGGCGGGCTTGTGCGAGTAGTCCACCACCGCGGTGAAATCCTGGCCGCGGTCCACCCGCTCCATCCGGCCCGGAACGTCCACCTCGGACAGTCCGGCCGCCGCGGCGTGTGGGTCGACACCGACCGCGTGCGCGCAGGCCAGTGCGAGCAATCCGTTGGCAACGTTGAAGGTTCCCGGCAGGCGGACCCGCACCCGCACCCGGACCCCGTCCGGGCCGAGCGCGGTGAACGACTGCGCGCCGGTGGGCTCGGCCACCAGCTCGGTGGCCCACCAGGTCGCGCCCGGAACATCATCCACAGTGGACACCGTGATGGTGTGCGGCCGGACCAGCCGGCGGCCCCATTCGGTGTCCACACACACGATTTCCCGCTCGGCACGGCCGTCGAACAACCGCGCCTTGGCCGCGAAGTAGTCCTCGAGGTCGGCGTGGAAGTCCAGGTGGTCCTGGGACAGGTTGGTGAACGCGCCGACCGCGAAATGGGTCCCGGCCACCCGCCCCAACGCCAGGGCGTGGCTGGACACCTCCATCGCCACGTGGGTCACGCCGCGTTCCACCATCACGGCGAGCAACGCCTGCAGGTCCGGTGCTTCCGGCGTGGTGAAGGCGCTTTCCAGCCGTTGGCCGGCGACCCGGGTCTCGACGGTGCCCACCACCCCCGTCGGGTGGCCGCCGGCGCGCAACGCACCGTCCAGCAGGTAGGTGGTGGTGGTCTTGCCGGAGGTACCGGTCACTCCAAGCACCGCGAGCTTCTGCGACGGGTCGCCGTAGACCCGGGCGGAGAGGGTTCCGAGAACGGCACGCGGATCGGGGTGCACCAGCAACGGCACCCGCGCGTCGCGCAGCGCCGGGCGAACGGCACCGGCGGGGTCCGTCAGCACCGCGGCGGCGCCGGCGGCCAGCGCGGGCTCGGCGAAGTCCGCGCCGTGCGCGCGGGTTCCGGGCAACGCGGCGAACAGGTCTCCGGGCTGGACGTGCTGTGCACGTAGGGTCACGCCGGTGACGCCGGCCCCGGGGACGGTGGGCTCGGCCGCCACCGTGGCGTCGACCAGACGGGCCAGTTCGGCAACCGCGGTCGGTTCGGTGCGGGAAGGGCGGGGCGGGGCAGGGGTGGCCTTGCCAGGTTGAACTCCGGGCACGTCGCGGAAGGCTACCGGCGCACGCCGCGTGACCGACCGCACCGGTGCCTTTCACCTCCTCTCGGCAGCGCTCGTCGCTGCAGGTCCGTGCCGACTTTTCCGGCAGCCGGGCGCGCGGCGACGTGGCACGGACCACTTTGGCCGCCGGACCTGTTGTTTACCCCGTTCGGGGCATCGTTGCCCGATCGGGGAAGACGGATCAGCGGAGGGTGAGCTGCTGGACGGGTGCGGCGTCCGGCGAGGTCGGGATCTGGTAACGCTGCACAAGGTAGGAGGCGATCTCCCGGAACAGCGGGCCCGCGTTCACCCCCACCGGGTTGCCCGGCTCCGGCCGGTCGATCATCAAGCCCACCACGAACCGCGGGTTGTCGGCCGGCAGGATGCCGGCGAAGGTGATCCACTGCTTGTCGTTGACATAGCACCGGCACCTGGGGTCGACCTGCAGCGCGGTGCCCGTCTTGCCCGCGATCTGGTAGCCCTCCAGGGCCGCCTTCGGTGAGGTGCCGCGCTGCAGCGGGTCGGGGCTGTCCTGCACCACGGCCCGCAGCATGCCCCGCACCGTCCTGGCGGTGTCCGGGCTGACCACCCGCACCCCCTCGGGCCGGGGTTCGGGCTGGCGCTTGCCGTCCGGGCCGGTGACGGCCCGCAGGATGCGTGGTGGCACCCGCACACCGTCGTTGGCGATCGCCTGGTACATGCCCGCCATCTGCAGCACGGTCATGGAGAGCCCCTGCCCGATGGGCAGGTTGCCGAAGGTGCTGCCCGACCACTGCGAGCGCGGTGGCACCTGGCCGGCGCTCTCCCCGGGCAGGCCGACCTTGGTCAGCTGGCCGATCCCGAACCGCTGCAGCAGCTGCACGAAGCGTTCCTCCCCCACCTGCTGGGCCGTCTTGATGGTGCCCACGTTGGAGGAACGGGCCAGCACCCCGGTGAAGGTCATCTGTTCGGTGCCGTGGCTCCAGGCGTCCCGGATCGTCCGGTCGGACACCTGGATGCTGCCGGGGACCTCCACCACGGTGTCCGGCTTGACCAGGCCGTCCTCGATCGCGGCCGCGGCAGTGATGATCTTGTTCACCGAACCGGGCTCGAACGGGTCGGTCACCGCCGGGTTCCGCAGCCGCGGGTCGTTGGAGTCCAGCCGGTTCAACGGCTTGCTCGGGTCGAGCGTCTTGTCGTTGGCCAGCGCGTACACCTCGCCGGTGTGCGCGTCGAGCACGACCGCGTTGCCGCTGCGGGCCTTGGCGCGCCGGACGTGGTCCGACAGCAGCTGCTGGACCTTGAACTGCACGTCGGAGTCGATCGTCAGCTCGAGGCTGGAGCCCGGTGTGGCCGGCAGGACGTCGCGCTCGGTGTCGGGGATGACCAGCTCGTTGTTGCCCTCGGCCGTCTCCACGATCCGGCGCCCCTGCTTGCCGGCCAGGACGGTGTCCTCGTAGTTCTCCAGGCCGAACAGGCCCTCGGTCTTCTGCGAGTTCATCCGCCAGTTGGCGAACCCGAGGATGTTGCCCGCGACGTCACCGGCCGGGTACTGGCGCAGCTCCCGGTCCTCGGCGTTGATCGCCGGGAACCGCTTGGTGATCTTGCGGGCCTTGTCCGGCGGCACGTTGTCGGCCAGGTAGACGAAGGGGACGTCGCGGCGCAGCTTCTTCAGCAGCTCCTCCTCGGGGTAGGAGTCGCCCAGTTCCTCGTGCATGAACTTGGCGATCTTCGCGGTGTACCCCTCGGCGTCGATGCCGTACTGCTCGACGATCTCCGGCTTGTTCCACTCCTTGGCCAGCGCCTGCGGCCGCGCCGCGAGCGACTTGACCTCCATGCTGATCGCCAGCGGCCGGCCCTCGCGGTCGATGATGGCCCCGCGGCGGGCCGGGATCGTCTTCGAGGTCAGCCGCTGCTTCTCGGCCATCTTCGTCAGTTCCGAGGCGTCCAACGCCTGCACCTGCACCAGCTTCAGGCCGGCGAGCACCAGGGTGAGCACCAGCAACGCCCGGCCGACCACCAGCCGGTTACGGTGGTCGCCCAGCTGGCTCGACTCGGCGCGGCGGGTGCGTACCCCACGGACGGGGCGGCGCCGGGGCACCGGCCGGCTCGCGCGGCTCATCACCCGTCTCCCGGTGGCTGCTGTGGCCCGTCCTGAGCGGGCGGGGGCTCCTGCTGCGGCCCCTCGGCCGGCGGTTGCGCCGGCTGGCCCGGCTGTTCCTGCGGTGGCTGTGCGGCACCGGGCTGCTCCGCGGGTGGGCCGGCCGGGGGCCGGTCTGCGGGCGGTGGCTGCGGTGCGGGCGGGGGTGGCGGCGGGGCGGCGGGCTTCGGCGTGCCGACCACCTCGATGGAGCCGTCCGGCCGCACCACGATGTGGGCCGGGTCCGGGGCCGGCACCATGCCCCGTTCCTTGGCCCGGCGGGCGATCTCGGACGGCGACTCGAGCTGGGCGACCTCCCGGCGCAGCTGCTCGGCACGCTCACCCAGGTCGCGGACCCCGGTCTGGATCTCCTCCAGCTTGTAGGAGTTCGCGCCGGCGGCGGTGGACAACCACAGCGAGGCGAGCAGGCCCACCGCGAGCAGGCCCATCACCAGCAACACGAACGGTGCGCGCGGCACGCCGTCGACTCCGCGGTGCGGGACGACCCGGAGCCAGCGGCGCCGGAACTGTGCGCGACGGGCGTAGGCGCGCTCGGCGGCGGTGGAGCGACGGGTGGCGTTCCCCCGTCGCTCGGTGCGCTCCGCGGTCCGCTGCCCTCCCCCGCCGCCCCGCGAGGGTGGCGCGGGGTCCGGAACACGTGCCGGGGCCGTCATGTCGCCCTCCGGTGCATGGCCATGGCAGCCGCCCGACGACGATGAGCCGGAAAACGGGATCGACGGCCCGGACCTTCCCTCGTTGTCAGGGGAAAGCGGAGAAGTTTCGGGCTCGGGGGCCAGACGTCGGTTGACGAGGACCAGTCACGGGGACGGAAACCCCGGCCGCCCCCGGGAATCCGGGCCCGCGCGCGCAACCCGCGTCCGGGCATGACGAAGCCATCGGTCTGGTTCGTGGTCTCCACTCGAACCGATCCGGGACACCCCGGCCAGGTCGGCAACCACGAACCGAGGAAAAAACCAGTCCGGCTCATGGTTTCCTCCGGGGGTCCCGGGTCCGCTCGGCGGCGCGGAGGCGTACGGAGGCCGCCCGCGGGTTGGCGACGATCTCCTCCTCGCTGGCCGGCTCCGAACCACGGACCAGCAGGCGCACTTCCGGCTCGTGGCCGGGCAGCTCCACCGGCAGTCCCGGTGGCGTGCGCGAGGTGGCCCGCTCGGCCAACGCCCGCTTCACGATGCGGTCCTCCAGCGAGTGGTAAGACAGCACGACGATCCGCCCCCCGACCGCGAGCGCGTCCAACGCGGCGGGTACCGCCCGCCGCAACACTTCCAGCTCGCCGTTGACCTCGATCCGCAATGCCTGGAAGGTGCGCTTTGCCGGATGCCCGCCGGTACGCCGTGCGGCCGCGGGGATCGTGTCGTACAGCAGCTGCACCAACCGCGCGCTGGTGTCGAAGGGTTCGCGTTGCCGCTCCCGCGCGATCGCGGCCGCGATCCGGGAAGCAAACCGTTCTTCCCCGTACTCCCGCAGAATGCGCGTCAGGTCGGCCACCGAGTAGGTGTTGAGCACGTCGGCGGCGGTCATCCCGCGCTCGGGGTCCATCCGCATGTCCAGTGGGGCGTCCTGGGCGTAGGCGAAGCCGCGGTCCGCCTCGTCCAGCTGCATCGACGACACCCCGAGGTCGAACAGCACCCCGTGCACCTCGTCGATGCCCAGCTCGTCGAGCGCACGCGGGACCTGGTCGTAGACCGCGTGCACCAGCCGGGTCCGCTCGCCGAACCGGACGAGCCGCTCGCCGGCGAGTTCCAGCGCACGCGGGTCCCGGTCCAGCCCGACCAGGGTCAGGTGCGGATACCGCTCCAGCAGTGCCTCGGAGTGCCCACCCAGGCCGAGGGTGCAGTCGACGGCGACGGCCGGGCGGTCGGCCAGCGCGGGGTCGAGCAGCGCCAGCACCCGGTCCAGCAGGACCGGCACGTGCCGTGGCGCGCGCCCCGTCGTCATCGTCTCCTCCCCAGTTCCTGCCTCGCCGGTGTCCAGACCTTCCTCCGTCCGCGGCGCCTTCGCTCCGCCGGGCCCGCCGGCCCCCATCTCGCACCGCCGCAACTACGGCGGCCCGCCGCCGTGGTCGGGGCGGGCCGCACGGCATGCCGGTCGGCGGGTCTGCTTCGCTTCTGGCGACCTTCCGTTCTCCGCCACACCGCGGCGCATCCGCGTCTCGCCCTGGCGCGCGGCGGTCGCGATCGGTGGCCGGATGCCGTCGGGCCTCCGCCCGCTCGTCGAACCTGGCACCGGGGAAGGTGCGCCAGGGCCGAGCGGCCGTGTCCGTTGGGCCCCTGCTGGGGGCCCGGCGCCCACTGCGCCTCACGGTGCTCCTGCGGCAAGCCCAGGCTTCCGGTGCGGTCACCGGGGCGCCTGCTGCACCGCAGCGAGACCCAAGGGACGCGGCCTGCGATCGAGCGGACCGAGGCCGGACGACACCCGGGCCCGGGACGCGGGCGTCGCCGCGCGCCGAGCCTGGCTAGAAGATCCCGGGCAGCACCTCCTCCCGCGCCTGCGCGTAGCTCTCCTCGTGCTCGGCGAGGTAGCGCTCCCACGCGGTGGCGTCCCAGATCTCCAGCCGGTTGATCGCGCCGATCACCACGCACTCCTTGTTGAGCCCGGCATAGCGCCGCAGCTCGGGTGCGATCGTGATGCGGCCCTGTCCGTCCGGGCGTTGCTCGTCGGTGCCGGCGAACAGGTACCGCTGGTAGGCACGGACCGCCTCGTTGGTGAAGGGAGCCTCGGCGACCTTGCGCGCCATCTGCTCGAACTCGGCGCGCGGGAACACGAACAGGCAGTGGTCCTGGCCTTTGGTGACCATCAGCCCCCCCGCGAGCGCGTCCCGGAACTTGGCCGGCAGGGTCAGCCGACCCTTGTCGTCGAGTTTCGGGTTGTGGGTACCGAGGAACACGGCTCCCACCTCCCACCGAGCCAGGCCCCCTCCCGAACCTGTTCGGCGGCGGGGCCCCCGTTTCGCCCCACCCGTCGCCACAGTACCCCACTTTTCCCCACAGTCAACGCGGAACGCCCCCGCCGACGACCCGATCGGACAGAAGTTTTCCCTGGTCAGAGCGATGTGGGGCGGCGTGGGGGGCCGGGAGGTGGCACGTCGGGGCGGCTCCGACCGGCGCTGGCCCGCGCCGCGTACGGGGCAACCCCGACACCCGTTCGTGCTGCCCGACATCTGCCGAACGGGTGACCGTGACGAACCCGAACGGCCCGGGGACGGACGGGGTCGCCTGGCCCGGGCACGCTTCGGTGGGGGAAGGTGGGGGCGGGCCGGGGCCGGGCGATTGCCGGTGAACCGCCCCGGCCGCGGCCGCCGTTTGACACACTGCTGGCACGCCCCGAACAACATCCGCGATCGCCCGGCCAGCGGCGCCCCCGGCCGACGGGCCGCCGATCCGCGGCGGCCGAGGGCCGGGCGGGTGCGCGACGCACAGGAGGACGTGTGACCCCAGGGATCCACCCCGCCGCACCCCCGAGCGGCAACGGCCTACCCCCGGCCGGGACTCCCGCGCCGGCCCGGGGCGAGGTCGAGCTGGCCGAGCTGCACGCCGCCGTCGGCCGGATCGCCGGCAACGTGGAGCGGGTGCTGGTCGGCAAGCCCGACGTCGTGCGCATCGCGCTGGTGACGTTGCTGGCCGAGGGGCACCTGCTGGTCGAGGACGTGCCGGGGGTGGGCAAGACGTCCCTGGCCAAGGCGCTGGCCCGGTCCATCGACTGCTCGGTCAGCCGGATCCAGTTCACCCCGGACCTGCTGCCCAGCGACATCACCGGGGTGTCCATCTACAACCGGCACGCTGACGAGTTCGAGTTCCGGCCCGGGCCGGTGTTCGCGAACATCGTGGTGGGCGACGAGATCAACCGGGCGTCGCCGAAGACGCAGTCGGCCCTGCTGGAGTGCATGGAGGAGCGGCAGGTCACCGTGGACGGCCGCACGCATCTACTGCACGCCCCGTTCATGGTGATCGCCACCCAGAACCCGGTGGAGATGGAGGGCACCTACGCCCTGCCGGAGGCGCAGCGGGACCGGTTCACCGCCCGGGTGTCGATCGGCTACCCGGACCCACAGGCGGAGCTGGCCATGGTCGACGAGCACGCCGGCCGGGACCCGCTGGCCGAGCTCGGCCCGGTGTCGGATGCGGGACAGGTGCGCGCGCTGGTCGCCGCGGTGCGGCGGGTGCTGATGTCGGTGGAGGTCCGCCGCTACGCGGTGGAGCTGGTGGCGGCCACCCGCCGGTTGCCGGAGCTGCGGCTGGGTGCCTCGCCGCGGGCGACCCTGCACCTGGTGCAGGCCGCGCGGGCGCACGCGGCACTGGCCGGCCGGAACTTCGTGGTGCCCGACGACGTGCAGGCGGTGGCGATCCCGGTGCTGGCACACCGGCTGGTGCTCACCCCGGAGGCGCAGGCCGCCCGGCGGACCGCGGCCGACCTGGTGCGCGGCCTGCTGCACCGGGTGCCGGTGCCGCACGGTAGCGAGCCCGGGCCGGGCCGGGACCGGGCGAGGGCCTGAGGTGCGGCGCGCCCTGTCCGGCCTGTCGACCCGCGGGCGCTGCCTGCTCGCGGCGGGGATTGCCGCGGCGCTGTGCGCGGTGGTGCTCGACGAGCGGGACCTACTGCGCGTCGCGGTCTTCCTGGTCGCGTTGCCGATGCTGGCCGCCGTGCTGGCGGCCCGCTCCCAGGTGCGGTTGCTGGCGGTACGCCGGCTGCTGCCCGAGCGCGTGCCGGTCGGCGATGGCGCGGAGGCGGAGCTGGAGCTGCGCAGCCGGGGTCGGTTACCCGCGGGCGGCCTGCTGCTCGAGGACGGGGTGCCCTACGCGCTGGGCGGGCGGCCACGGTTCGTGGTCGAACGGCTCCCGCGCAACCAGGCCATGATGCTGCGCTACCCGCTGCGGCCGGTGATCCGCGGCGTGCACCGGGTGGGCCCGCTCATGGCGCGGGTCACCGACCCGTTCGGGCTGGCCGAGTTCGAACGGGAGCTGGCCGGGCACAACCGGCTCGTGGTGGTTCCGCGGGTGGCGGCGTTGTCCGGGATGCCCACCGGTTCCGGGTTGGGGGCCGGGGAGGACGGCTCGCTGTTGATGCGCGCTGGGCAGGGCGAGGACGACGCCGTGGTGCGCCCGTACCGCCAGGGCGATGACATCCGGAAGGTGCACTGGCGGTCGACGGCGCGACGCGACGAGCTGATGGTGCGGGTCGAGGAGCGGCCGTGGCGCGGCGGCACGACCGTGCTGTTGGACCGCAGGAGCGCGGCGCACCGCGGGAGCGGCCCCACCTCCAGCCTGGAGTGGGCGGTGGCGCTGGCCGCGAGCGTCTGCGTGCACCTGCAGCGGCACGGCCACGCCGTCCGGCTGGTCACCGAGGACGGTGTCGTGCTGGCCGGGACGTCGGCCCAGGCCGCGCACGCCGACCACGTGGTGCTGGACGCGTTGGCCGCACTGGGTGCCTCGCATCACCGTGATCTGGCCTGTGGTGCCGACCCGGGGCATGGCCACGAGATGGTCGCGGTGCTGGGTGCCACCACTCCGGCCGCGGTCGGCGAGCTGATCCGGTACCGCCCGCGGGGCGCACGGAGTCTCGCGGTGCTGCTCGAGGTCGGTGCATGGGCCACCGGGTCCGAGGAGAGTGCGCCCGACCCGGGCGACGCGGCCCGGCTGCTGCGTGCCGCCGGCTGGCGGGTGGCGCTGGCTCGGCCGGACACGCCGATGGCCGCGGTGTGGAACGAGCTCTGCCAGCCGGGTGCGGTCCCCGCCCCGGCGATGACGGCCGGGTTCTTCAGGGGCTGGGCATGAGCGCACCGTCCACCGCAGACCGCCCGGCGTCGCTCCCGGTGGAGCCGATGGTCGCCGGGCTCGCGGTGGTGGCCGCGGCGACGTCGCTGTCCGGCGTGCTCACCGGGTTCTCCTGGCTGGCCCCGGTGTTCCTCGCTGTGGCCGTGGTGGTGGGCGCCGGGATCGGGCTCCGCGCCGTGAACGTCCCCACCTTCGTGGTAGCGCTGGGCCAGATGGCGGCACTGCTGTGTCTGTTGACCCTGTCGTTCACCAACACCGGGATTCTCGGTGTGGTGCCGGGGCCGGCGGCGTTGGGCGATCTCCTCGAGGTGCTCGGCAAGTCGGTGGAGCAGGTGCGTACCGGGGTGCCGCCGGTCACCGCCACGACGCCGATGGTCTGCCTGGTCACCGTCGCACTCGGACTGGTCGCGGTGGTGGTCGACACCCTGGTGGTGGCTGCCGAGGCCCCGGCGGCCTCCGGCCTGGTGTTGCTCTGCGTCTTCGCGGTGCCGGCCTCGTTGGCCGACCGCTTGCTGCCGTGGTGGTCGTTCGCCGCGGGCGCGCTCGGGTTCGCGTTGTTGTTGCTGGTCGACGGGCAGCATCGGCACCGCCGTTGGCGCGGCGTGCTCGGCTTGCCACCCGCCCGGGTCGGCCGCTCCACCGCCGTCCCCGCGGCGGCCGCCGTGGGCAGCCTGGCCGTGGTCGCCGCCCTGGTGCTGGGGTCGTCCGCCACTTTCGTGGGCAGCGCGGGACGACTGCCGATCGGTGGCACCGTCAACACCGGCTCGACCGCCATCGGGCTGCAGCCGTTCACCTCGCTGCGGGGCCAGTTGGATCGGAGCAAGGTGGTCGAGCTGTTCCGGGTCCGGAACATGACCGAGCGCCAGTACCTGCGCGCGATGACGTTGAGTCGCTTCAACGCCGGCAAGGGTTGGGAGCTGGGCGGTGTGGCCGAGGGGGTGCCGGCGCGGGGCCCACTGCCGGTGCGGGAGCAGCCGCCGGGCCGCCAGGTGGATGTCGAGATCGAGCCGCTGGCGTACCAGGACGTGTGGCTGCCGGTGTACGGGATTCCGTTGGGGCTGCGCCGGTTGCCCGGTTCGTGGCGGTACGACCAGGGGATGGGCGCGGTCTTCTCCGCGCAACGCCAGGAACGGCCGGATCGGTACGTCGAGCGGGCCCTGCTGCCTTCGGCGCGGGCCGACCAGCTCCGGTCCGCCCCACCCGGTGCGACCGAGGTCGACCCCGCCTACACCGAGCTACCACCGGTGAGTCCCCGCGTGCTGGACCTGGCACACCAGCTCACCGACGGGATGAGCACCGACTTCGACCGCGCCTCCGCGGTGCGGCGGTTCTTCCACGATCCCGCCCGGGGTTTCCGGTACAGCCTGCGCACGGAGGGCGCGGGCGGGGATGCGTTGACGGACTTCCTCTTCAACGGCAGGACGGGGTACTGCGAGCAGTACGCTTCGGCGATGGCCGTGCTGCTGCGTGCGGTCGGGGTGCCGACCCGGGTGGCGGTCGGGTTCACCTCCGGCACCGATCAGGGGTCGTACCGGCTGATCACCACGCAGGACGCGCACGCCTGGGTGGAGGTGTACTTCCCCGACTACGGCTGGACAACGTTCGACCCCACCCCGCTGTCGGACGGCCGGCAGACCAGGCAAAGCCATGAGGCGTCGGAGAACACCGGACCGAGTGCGGGCGCGACCCCGACGCCGGAGACCGAACGACCGGTGCCGAGCGCGGGCGAGAGCGCCGCGCCGCCGGCGAGCACGAGCCGGAATCCGGACGGGCCGGTGGCACAGGGGCCCGCCGGTACGGCGCACTCGGCTCCGTCCACCTCGGCCCGGTTCTCGCTGGCCGCAGTCCTGGGCGCGCTCGGCATCGCGGTCCTGCTCCTGCCCTTCCTGCTGGCCAGGCATTCCCGGTGGGGAGCCGGGCGGACCGCGTGGCAGGTCCGGACTCCGGTACGGGACTTGTCGGTGGAAACCCCGACCAGATGGTCAATCGGCGGTGTCCTCCTCGTGGCGGCGTTGTTCGTGGCGCTCGCGCCAACAGCGTGGTGGCCACCCACCTTCGTGTGGGTTCTGCTGGTGCTGCTGCTGATCGCTTCCGGGCTGGGCGCGCTGCCCGCGCTCGTGCGCGACGCGTGGCGTCAGGACCGGCTGGTGGCGATCGCCGCGGGTGGGCCGGGTGCGGCCGATGCCGCGTGGCAGGAGCTCCTTGCCGAGTCGTGGGACCGGGGTGAGGAAACCGACGCCGCCGACACGCTTCGCGCGGCCGCGCGGAAGTTGGCCCGGGCACATGATCTGGACGCGGCGGGCAGGCAGTCGCTACGAACCGTGGTGAGCTCGATCGAGCGGGAGTGGTACGGCGGCCAGGAAGCCGGGCCCGAGTTGCGTCCCGCGGTCGACGAGGTTCGGGCCAGCCTGCGCCGTAACGCACCGCTCGCGTTGCGCGCCCGGTTGTTCCCTCGCTCCGTGCTGCACCCGTCGACGGCCGATCGCCGGGAGCGTGTCGACAGCTGACCGTGGGCTGATCGGGCGGGCTGGCCTCGGACCTGCCGCGCGGCACAGCGCGAGCGGAGGTCCACGAAACTCCGGGCGTTCCGCTAAATCCAGGGCAGGGCCCCGCGCTCCGCCCAGTACCGTTCGGGGTCGGTGGCCAGGGCTCCCAGGGCCTCGAGATCCTCGACGGTCAGTCGGACGTCGACAGCGGCGAGGTTGGTGCGCAACTGCCCGGTACTGGCCGGCCCGAGGAGCACGCTGTCCGCCCAGGGCTGCGCCAGCGCGGCGGCCAGGGCCACCGCGTCGGACCCGATTCCGTGCCGCTGCGCGATTTCCGCCACTGCTGTCGGTGGGTCGACCGCGAGCCTCCCGTTGGCCAGCGGCTCCTTCACCAGGACGTGCGCGCCCGCGTCGTGTGCCTCGGCCAGGGCCGGGGCCACCGAGGACTCCAGCGGGTTCCAGGTCGACTGTACGGCGGTGAACACCTGTTGGCCGCCCACGCGCAGCTGCAAGGCCCGTCGCACAGTTTCGGCCTGCCGTGGTCCGGATGTCGAGAAACCAACCCGAGCACCGCTTGCGGACAGCTCGGCCAGCGCCTCGAGGAGTGCCTCGTCGTCGAACAGCGGACTGTCGGCGGTCAGAGAATGCACCTGGTACAGCGTGATCCGGTCGCCCAGCAACTTCCGGCTCTCCGCGAGCTGCGTGCGGAACCGGGCCAGGGAGTGCTCCTTCGCCTCGTGCACCGCCGCGTCCATCCGCCACTCACCGACATACGCGTAGCCCCACTTGCTGGACACGACCACGTCCTCGTGCCCCCGGTCGTCTAGCCAGCCGGCCAGGAACTCCTCGGCCAGGCCGTAGGAACGCGCCACGTCCACCCAGCGAATGCCCGCTGCGTGGGCGGCGTCCAGGATCGCCCAGCTGGCCGCCCGCATCGCCGTTACCGTGCGATCGGCGGGCAGCACCTCACGGCCCAGGTTGATGTAGGCGGGCCGACCCAACGCCGCCAACCCCAGTGCGAGGCGATGCGGACCGAGTGAGGCAGGTGAGTCAGGCATGGCTCGACACCGTAGTTCAGGGCGCTTCGGCGCCGGGACGGCATCGTGTGGAGATGAAGATCACGTTGTGGACGGCGGGTGGCCGGACGGGGCCACTGGCTGGCAGTGATCAGCAGCGGCCGCAGGCAGCGCGCCCACAACAATCAGCGGGCCCAACGCTTCTGCATGCGAACCATGCCAACGCAACCACCGCGGGGGTCCGGGGGCGTGCCCCGGGCGGGGTGCGGGGGTTGCACCCCCGCAAAACAACGAGCGAGGTGGGTTCGCACTTTCCGCGAACACACCTCGCCCACTCGCGAGCGTCTACTCGCCGTCGAAGCGACGCCGGAAACGCTCCTCCATGCGTTGCGCGAACGAGCTCCGGCGGCGCCCCTGTCCCTTGACCTCGTCATCGGTGTCGGCGGGGTTGTCCGCGCCCGGGTCGCCCTTGCCCAGGGTGGCCAGGGTGAGCACGGCGCCACCGAACATCACCAGGAAGCCCAGCACGCTGATCACCGGGATACCGGCCGGCTGTACCGGCACGACCATCCCGACCACCAGCAGCACCAGACCGAGCACGAACAACGCGGCACCCTGCAGGCGCCGACGTCGGGAAGGTCGGCGCAGCTTGGCGCCGCGCACGGTGGATGCGAACTTCGGGTCCTCGGCGTAGAGCGCGCGCTCGATCTGCTCGAGCAGTCGCTGCTCGTGCTCGGAGAGTGGCATGGCTCCTCCTCCGGCACAGCTTCACGGGCGCCGGGTGATCACGGTTGCCGCCGGACCCGGCGGGCACCCCGCCTTGGGGGCGTCACCCCCGAGGATACGATCCGCGCAACCTCGCGACTAGCCGGTCCCACCCTCACGTTCCACGTGAATCGGGACTCCCACCCGCTCGGGGCAGCAACGAGGCGGGCGCCACGGCCGCCGACCCGAACCGGGACCGAGCCGCGTCCGCCGCCCGGTCCGCCTCCCGCCACCCGCGGTCCGGGGTGTCGAAGCTGAGCTGTTCGGCCGCCCGGGCGGTCACGACCAGCTGCTCCATCCGCACGCCGAGCAGCCGGACGGGCTCGGGCGGGACCGTGTCGAATAGCTGGCGGGCCGTCTCGTACACCTCATGCGTCACATCCGTGGCGACGGCAAGTGTGCGCGACCGGGTGATCGTCCGGAAGTCGCCGAACCGAACCTTGATCGAGACGGTGCGGCCGCGCAGGCCCCGCCCGCGGAGGCTGGCCGCCGTCCGCTCGCTGAGCCGGAGCAGCTCCCGGTGCAGCTGCGCGCGGTCGTGAAGATCCGTGTCGAAGGTCTCCTCCGTGCCGACCGACTTCTCCTCGGCGTCGGGCACCACCGTGCGTTCGTCCCGGCCCTGGGCGAGGGCGTGCAAATGCTCGGCCATGGCGACGCCGAGAGTGCGGCGCAGCCGCGGCAGCGGGGCGGCCGCAATGTCGGCGACCGTGCGCAGCCCGATCCGCTCGAGCTGCTCGGCGGTGCGCGCGCCCACGCCCCACAGCGCGGAGACCGGGAGGGGGTGGAGGAAGTCGATGATCTCGGCGGCGGGGACGACGAGCATGCCGTCCGGCTTTGCCATACCGGAGGCGAGCTTGGCCACGAACTTGGTGGCGGCCACCCCGACCGAGCAGGTGATGCCGTGCGCGGCGGCGACCCGGGCGCGGAGGAGCTCGCCGATGCCGGCCGGCGTGGTACCCAGGCGACGGAGCGCACCGGAGACGTCCAGGAACGCCTCGTCCAGGCTCAGCGGCTCGACCAGCGGGGTGACGTCTTTGAAGATCGCCATGACGCCCCGGGAGACCTCCTGGTAGCGCCGGAAGTTCGGGGCCAGGAACACCGCGTGCGGGCACAGCCGGCGGGCCCGGGTGCCGGGCATGGCGGAGCGGACGCCGTAGCGGCGGGCCTCGTAGTTGGCCGAGGACACCACGCCGCGCGGGCCCGCCCCGCCGACCACGACCGGCTTACCGCGCAGCTCGGGGCGCTCCCGCACCTCCACGGACGCGTAGAAGGCGTCCATGTCGACATGCAGGAGGACGCAGCCCGTGTCGTCGGGCGTGCCATCCCGGCGCGCTCGCCCCAATTCCCGGGGCAGGTCACCGCTGCGTCCCACCGCACACCCCCGACAATCTTCGAACACGCGTTCGACCTGCCGGAAGTCTACGGCTCACCCCCGACGACCCCGGGCCACGCCGCGCCACGTCGCCCCACACCGCACCGCGCGTGATCAGCGCGCCTGACGGTGCAGTGCGGTCGAGCCGGAGTTTCCGGGGTATGAGGCGAGGTCGGGTGTAGTGCACGTCCTGGCGGGTGTCAGCGGCGGCGGGCGAGGGCGTGCAGCCGCGTGGCGATGTCGCGCAGCGGCGGGCGGGTGGCCGCGGTCAGCTCCAGCTCGGCCAAGAAGTCCGCGGCGCTGGGGGTTTCCGACGCCGAGCCCGGCACCAGGTCGGTGATCACGCCGTACCCCTGCAGCACCTCGACGTCCAGGTGTGCCTCGGTCAACAGGGCCCGCAGGCTCGCGCAGTCGAAGCGCCGCAGCACGGGGTCGGTGCCGCCGAGCCGCCCGTTCGGGTCGTCGAGCAGTCGCCGGGCCTCGGTGAGCCGGCCGGCCATCACCCGGGCGAGGAACGCCGCGTAGCGGTTGGCGACGAGCACCGACACCGCGCCCCCGGGCCGGGCCGCGGCGGCCAGCGCCGTCACGGCGGCCGCCGCGTCGTCGACCACCTCCAGCAGGCCGTGCCCCAGCACCAGGTCGGCGCCGCCGTCCGGCACCAGCTCGGCCAGGGCGTCCGCATCGCCCTGCACGGCGCGCACGCGGTCGGCCACCCCGGCCTCCTCGGCCCGCAGCCGCAGCGTGGCCAGGGCGTTCGGGCTGGCGTCGACCACGGTCACCGCGCAGCCGGCCGCGGCCAGCGGCACCGCCCACACCCCGCTGCCGCCGCCCACGTCGAGCACCTGCGGCGGCTCGCCGGCGCGGCGCTCGCGGGCGGCCTCGAACTCGGCATGGAGCACCCGGTGCACCGCGTCGGTCCGCATGGCCGGAGAGCCTATTCGAGCTGCCCCGGCCGCCCACCGTGGCCTCACCGCGGGTGCGCGGCTCGCCGATGGGCGAACCCCACTGCCCCGGATCTCCGTTTAGGCTGCTGCCCGTGCATACGGTGGCCGTACTGAGCCTGAAGGGCGGTGTGGGCAAGACGACCGTGGTGCTGGGGCTCGCCTCCGCGGCACTACGGCGGGGCGTCCGCACCCTGGTCGTCGACCTCGACCCGCAGTGCAACGCCACAACCACGCTGGAGCCCGAGGACAGCGGGGCGACGCTGGCCGACGTGCTGGACGACCCGCGGCGGTCGGTGCTGGCCTCGGCGATCGCGCCGAGCGGCTGGGGCGAGGGTGTGGACGTGCTGCGGGGATCGGAGGACGCCGAGTCGCACAACGACCCCGACCCGGGTCTGAGCCGGTTGAGCCGGCTGGGCAAGGTCCTGCAGAAGGTCAACGAGTGGGCCGCCGACGGCGAGCTGCCCTACCAGCTGGTGCTGCTGGACTGTCCGCCGTCGCTGGGCCAGCTGACCCGCTCCGCACTGGTCGCGGCGGACCGGGCCATGCTGGTGACTGAGCCGACCCTCTACGCGGTGGCGGGCGTGCAGCGCGCGTTCGAGGCGGTGCAGAACGAGCGGGAGCGGCACAACCCGGAGCTGCAGCCGTTGGGCGTGGTGGTCAACCGGGTCCGCCCGCGCTCGCACGAGCACCAGTTCCGGATCAACGAGCTGCGGGAGATCTTCGGCCCGCTGGTGATGCCGGTGGCGTTGCCCGACCGGCTCGCGGTGCAGCAGGCGCAGGGCGCGTGCATGCCGATCCACCAGTGGGGCACGCCCGGCGCCCGTGAGGTCGCGCTCGGGTTCAACCTACTGCTCGCTCGGGTGCTCCGGGCGAGCCGGCGGCGCCGGCCCACCCCGGAGGAGCAGGAGTACGCCGACGCCCGCGGCTACCCGGCTGGGGGGAGCACATGACCCATCCCCTCCCCCGGTTGGCGGTACCGACGGTCCCGTCCCGCACCATGGGCGGTGTCCGAACGGCCGCCGATCACGGGAGGTGACGTGCTCCGCCGAATCGTTGCCCCGACACGACACACTTGAGCCGTGCCGGAGGGCGACACCGTCTACCTCGCCGGACGGCGGCTGCACGCCGCGCTCACGCGGCAGCGGCTGGTCCGCGGCGAGCTCCGCCACCCACGACTGTCCACGGTGGACCTCGCGGGCCGTAGGGTGCTGTCCGTCCGGTCGGTCGGCAAGCACCTACTGATCCGGTTCGACGACGGCACCACCCTGCACACCCACTTCCGGATGGACGGGTCGTGGCACCTGTACCGACCGGGCGAGCGGTGGCGTGGGCCCGTCCACCAGGTGCGGGCCGTGCTGGCCACCGAGCACCGGGTGGCGGTGGGTTTCCGCCTGCACGACATGGCGCTGGTGCCCACCAGCGAGGAGCACCGGCTGGTCGGCCACCTCGGCCCGGACCTGCTCGACCCGGTCTGGGGCCGGGCGCAGGAGGACGAGGCGGTACGCCGGCTCACCCGGGTCCCGGACCGGGAGGTCGGGGTCGCGTTGCTGGACCAGACCGCCGTGGCCGGGCTGGGCAACCTCTACAAGACGGAGGTCTGCTTCCTGCTGGGCATCTCCCCGTGGACACCGGTATCCGATGTGGACGTTCGGGCGGCAATCCGGTGGAGTCGCAAGCTGTTGCTGCGCAACGCCGCCCGGCCCGAGCAGTCCACGACCGGGGAGCTGGGTCGCGACGCCCAGCATTGGGTGTACGAGCGGGTGGGCCGGCCCTGCCGGCGCTGTGGGGAAGTCGTGCGTAGTGCACCGCAGGGCGGCGGTACTCGAGCTCGGGTGACCTACTACTGCCCGCGTTGCCAGTCCGGTCCGTACCCGTGATCCGGGCGAGGCTGGCACGGGGCGGAAAGCATTGCCACAGGACATGATTCGCCGTCGATTTCCAGACCTCGGGTTTCTCGGACTGTGTTGGGAAGTCCCGGTCGGGCCAGGTGTGACCGGTCGATCGTGGGCCCCGGCCGTGGTACAGCACGCCGACCCTGTCAGTCGCGACTGATGCCGCGGCGTTCGGACGTTTCCCAACGCGTTCCCGAAAGCGCCACAAGGCGAGAGCTGTGCGCAGGCGCCGTTCCGAGTGTCCGCAATTTCCTTACAACAACAGCCGCTCTTGTCGGCCAGGCCGGCCAAGTGCTCCTTGGTTGGGTGCCAGCCCGATGTTGAGCGGATCAGTCCCGGTCGGCCGAGGACTTTCGTACGCCCCCCTTACACCGGACGGCGAACGCCTTCGGCCTTCGTCCGGCTCTGGGAGTGGCTGCGTGCGTACAGCCGGCGCAGGATCGGATGGAGCAACACGATCCCGATCGAGCCCCAGGCAATCCCGCCCAACTGGACACCACCGATGTCCAGGGTCAGATTCCCGATGCCGGCCACCAGAGCCGCCGCGACCACCATCAGGTTGACCGGGTGCGTGAGGTCGACCGCGTTGTCCATCCAGATCCGTACCCCGACCAGACCGATCAAGCCGTACAGCACCAGGGTTGCGCCACCGAGCACCCCGTTGGGCACGGTGAACACCAGCGCGTTGAACTTCGGGGAGAACGACAGTGCGACCGCCGCGAGCGCGGCGACGACGTAGGCCGCGGTCGAGTAGATCCGTGTCGCGGCCATCACGCCGATGTTCTCGGCATAGGTGGTGGTGCCGGAGCCACCACCGAGCCCGGCCATCGACGTGGCCAGGCCGTCGCCGATCAACGCGTCGCCGGCGCTGCCGTCCAGGTTGCGCCCGGTCACCGCGGCCACCGCCTTGACGTGCCCGATGTTCTCGGCGACCAGTACGACCACGACGGGTAGCACGAGCAACACGACATCGGGCCGGACCTGCGGTGAGGTGAACTCGGGCAGGCCGAACCAGGGTGCCTCCCGCAGGCTGGTCAACCGGCCCGGGTCCAGCCCGCCGGACAGCCAGGCCGCGACCCAGCCGACACCCACACCCACCAACACCGAGACCCGGGCGACCAGGCCACGGCCCAGCACCGCGGTCAGCAAGATCACCGCCAGCGTGACCATCGCGATCGCCGGCTGCGCCGCGAAGGAGTGGGTGGCGGCGGGCGCGAGGTTCAACCCGATGAGCACGACCACGCCCCCGGTGACCACCGGCGGCATCACGGATTCCAGCAACCGCACGCCGAGTGCCTTGACGGCCACGCCGACCGCGGTGAGCACCAGCCCGGCGACCAGCACGCCGCCGAGCTGCTCGGCGGGGCCGGCCCCGGCGGACTTGGCGGCGGCCAGTGGGGCGATGAAGGCGAAGGAGGAACCCAGGTAGGCGGGCACCCGGTTGCGGGTGACCAGCAGGAACAGCAGGGTGCCCAGGCCGGAGAAGAGCAGGGTCGTGGTGACCGGAAAGCCGGTGGTGATCGGCACCAGCAGGACGCCGCCGAACATGGCGACGACGTGTTGCACACCGAAGCCAAGGGTCAGCGGCCAACTTAACCGCTCGTTGGGAGCCACCACGGCGCCGTCGGTGACCCGTCGACCGTCACCGTGCAGGGTCCACAGCGCCACACGGCCCTCCCGTGTTGGATTGCTCGGCTCCGGGCTTCGCTACGCGACTTGTCGCCCCGTTGCGATGCTCGCTCCACCCGTCGCTCTGTTGGATTGCTCGGCTTCGGGCTTCGCTCCACCCGTCACCTCGCGGGCTCTCGTCCGCCCGGGGGATCATCAACGGCGCGGTTCGGCCGACACCAGAAAACTACCGGGTAGCCGCTCGAAAGAGTGAAATAGTACCGACAAAGCGGACATAAGGAGGAAAAATAAGCACTCTCCGTGACGGGCGGCAAGGGGTCTCGGGGTCCTCTCAGCCGGTGTCCGCCCGATCGGAGCCAAGAAAACCACCGTTTAGCTCGCGCAGGGCGACCGCCAGCCCGGCCAGCCGGTCCGTGGCGTCGGCAAGCACCGAACGGGGTGCCTGATCGGCACCGTCCGCACTCGCGGCCACCGCACGCCCGGCCGCGGCCACCAGCCGGCCGTAGTCGTCGACCCCGTCGTCCAGCCGCGCCCGCAGCTTCCGCACATCCGCCGACAGCGGTTCCCGCTCCCCGCTCGGCGCCGCGTCCCGCGCCAGCTCCACGGCCCGCAGCCGGGCAGCCACGGCACGGAGGGCATCGGCGGCCGCACGCGCCGACGCCTCGGTGTCGGACACCGACTCCGTGGGCACCGCCGCCACGCCGGCGCTTCCCGGTGCCCGCAGCTGCCGCAGCAGCTCGTTCAGGCTCTGCTCGGCACCGGCCAGTCGCTCCATCGGCTCCCGGGCGGCCGAGCCGACCGGCGGGAGCTCGGGCGGCACCGCCGTCGGCTCCGGCAACGGGGAGCGGTTCAGCTTCCGCAGCCGCAGGCCGGCACTGACCGCCAGCGCGGTGAACAACGCGGTGAAGCCGCCACCGCCGACGATCACCTCCGGCGGCGCCTGCAGGATCGCCATGGCGCCCGTGGCACCACCGCCGATGCCCGCGGTCCAGCCGCGAAAACGCAGGGCGCGCCGGGCCCTGCGGCGCTTCCGCAGGGCCCGCGCGCGGGGGTCCTTCCGCGCGGCGATCCTGCCGCGCAACCCGGTCAGGACCGCCTGACCGATCTCGCCGGCAACCGGTGCCATCTCCGCGGCCTGGCGCGCCAGCCGCTCCCCCTGCGACCGCCGCCGGACGTGCCGATCCCGCCGCGCTTCGGTCCGCGCGAGATCGCGCTGGTGGCGGCGTTGCCACTGACGGGCGTACCGCTCGACCTGCTCGAGGCGGTACCGGTGCCGCTCCCAGCGTTCCTGCCAGCGATCGTGACGCGCCCCCATGGCCGGCCGCCGGTACCGGTCAGGCCTGGCCGGGCTGGGACTGCTGATCCTCCTGCCGCTGCTGCGGCTGGGCGGGTTGCGGGGCGGCCTGCTGGCCACCGGTCACCTGGCCGGCCGCGGTCTGTCCGGAGGTCAGCGACCCGCCGTGCAGCGAGGCCCGGATCTGCTCGAGCCGGCTGGCGCCGGCCATGTCGACGGTGGCCTGCTGGACCTCCAGCATCCGGCCCTGCACCGAGTCCTGCGCCAGCTCGGCCTGGCCGATCGCGGTGCTGTAGCGGCGCTCGATCTTCTCCCGCACGTCCTCCAGCGAGGGCGTGTTGCTGGGCGCGGCCAGCTCGGTCATCTGCCGCAGCGAGGACGACACCTGCTCCTGCATCTTGGCCTGCTCGAGCTGGCTGAGCAGCTTGGTCCGCTCGGCGAGCTTCTGCTGCAGCACCATGGCGTTGCGCTCCACGGCCTGCTTGGCCTGCTCGGCGGCGGTCAACGCCTGGTCGTGCAGCACCTTGAGGTCCTCGACGCCCTGCTCGGCGGTGACGAGCTGACTGGCGAACGCCTGCGCGCTCTGCTCGTACTGCTGGGCCTTGACGGTGTCGCCCTGGCCGGCGGCCTGCTCGGCCATCACCAGCGCCTGGCGGGCCGATGCCTGCAGCTTCTCGATCTCGCCCAGCTGCCGGTTGAGCTTCATCTCCAGCTGGCGCTGGTTGCCGATGACGGCGGCGGCCTGCTGGGAGAGCGCCTGGTGCTGCCGCTGCGCCTCCTCGATGGCCTGCTGGATCTGCACCTTCGGATCGGCGTGCTCGTCGATCTTGGACGAGAACGCCGCCATCAGGTACTTCCAGAACTTCACGAACGGGTTGGCCATCTCCTCCGCCTGCCTTCTCCCCATACCCTGCCCGGTCCGCGCGAGGGTACCGACCGGACAGCGACCCGGATCCGGTTCTTGGTTCCATCGTGTCAGGTCGGCCGAACCGGTTCCAGCGACCCTAAGAGATCTCCGGGCCGACCCTGAACCCTGCTCAGGGGCAGCCAGGATGCCCCGGGCCGCCGTTGTGGCGGCTGGACCGGCCGCGACCGACGTCCCATGATCCCGGACAGCGGGCTCGGCCGGTCCCTCGGCCTCGACCAGACCGCTGCCCGGCGCCGCGGACGGCGCCCGGACGCCACCCCTTGGCACCAGCGACCAGCGCGCCGGCCCGGAACAGCCAGGGCCCGCCGAGGCATCGCCCGCGCCGGGACCGGTGCCTCGCACCACCTGCTGGCTCCGCCGACACGATCGCCCGACCGACTCCGTTTGCCCTGTCCAGGTCGGCCACCGGCACTGGGTCCGGCCGCGGCCTGGCACGACCACTGGCGAGCAAACCCTGAGCCCGAACGGGGCCGCTACCCACCAACGCCGAGCAACCCGACTGAGCGGGAACGATCCCCGGCCGCCCCGACGAGGTGCGGCCGGGGCAGCCGGGTGGGTACGCGGGAGCGACCCACCTTTCGGCGGGCTCGATCACGCGCAGGACCAGCACCGACCCGCCCGGGCCACACCCGGCGAGCGTCAGGCGGCCACAACCACCTTGCCGCTGATCTTGGTGTTGATCGGGGCCGGCAGCGGGTGGCTGAGCGCGGGCTGCAGGCGCAGGTCGGAGAACTCGCCGACCAGGCTGGGCACCAGCTCGTCCGCCCGCTCCCCGGCGCTCGGGGCGACGGGCTCGGGGGTCTCCACCGGGGCCGCGGGCACCGCCGGGACGGCCGGCTCGCCGCGGCGGATGTCCGAGGCGACATCGCCCAGGAGCTCCGAGAGCGGCAGCTCCAGGGCGGTGCAGATCGCGGCGAGTAGCTCGCTGGACGCCTCCTTGCGACCCCGTTCCACCTCGGACAGGTAACCCAGGCTGACGCGGGCGGCACGCGAGACCTCCCGCAGGGTGCGACGTTGGGCGGTTCGGGTGCGGCGCAGCCGCTCACCGATCGCCTCGCGCAACAACACGGTCATCGCGCGCCTCCTCTCGGCCGGGCGTCCGGGCTGACGCCCGCACCGCCCACGTTACCGAGCAGGCCTGGCACGCACAGCGAGATCGCCGAGACGTCCGCCAAGGGCGAACGATCTTCACTTGCTCGCAGGAGCGGCGAGGGGGTTGGGCGCACGCCCTTCCCAACGCCCCGCGCCGCACCATCGTTCCCGCCGTACCTGTGATCACCCGATGGTCGGTGTCACACCCTCAGTCGCCACGATCGGTGGTGGTGAACACCACATCGGACAGTGCGCGTAGGGCCACCCGGACGGCGCCGGCGCGGACGGCCTGCCGATTGCCGCCGAGGGTCACCGTGCGGACGCTCGTCCCGTTCGGCCCGGCAATACCGATGTGGACGGTTCCGGGTGCCACGCCGTCCTGCCCGTCCGGCCCGGCGACGCCGGTCAAACCCAGGCCCCAGCTCGCGCCGCACCGGTCGCGGGCTCCGGCGGCGAGTTGTGCGGCCACGTCCCGGTCAACGGCCCCACGTTCGGCGAGCAGTTCGGGGTCCACGCCGGCCAGCCGTGCCTTCAGGTCGGTGGCGTAAACGACCATTCCGCCGCGCACGACGGCAGACGCACCGGGCACGGCGGTCAGCACCGCGCAGACCAGCCCGGCGGTCAACGACTCGGCGGTGGCCACGGTCTCGCCCCGGTCGCGGAGCAGCCCGACGAGGTGCACCAGCTCCTCGTCCGACAGACCGACCATGTCGGGCAACGGCCCGAGCGACGACGTTCCGCTCATCAGGCCCCGGTTCGCGCCTGCCGCCCGCGGGCCCGTAGCCGCACGGCCTGCACCACGTAGTCGATGCCGGTCACCGCCGTGAGCACGACGGCGACGCCCATCGCCGTGACCGCCACCGGCATCAGGACGGAGGGCAGTGGAAGGACGTACAGCCCGATGGCGACCACCTGGGCCAGTGTCTTGGCCTTGCCGCCCCGGCTGGCCGGGATCACGCCGTAGCGGATCACCCAGAACCGGAGCAGGGTCACGCCGATCTCCCGGACGGCGATCACCAGGGTCACCCACCACGGCAGGTCACCGAGCAGGCTGAGGCCGACCAGGGCCGAGCCGGTCAGTGCCTTGTCCGCGATGGGGTCGGCGACCTTGCCGAAGTCCGTGATCAGGCCGTGCCGGCGGGCCAGGTCGCCGTCGAACCGGTCGGTGATCGCGGCCAGCGCGAACACGCCGGAGGCGATCAGCCGCCACACCGGGTCGTGCCCGCCCTCGGCGAAGAGGGTCAGCAGGAACACCGGCACCAGCAGGAGCCGGGTCAGGGTGAGCACGTTGGCGATGTTGAGCAGCGGCGCCGGCCGCCGGACCGCCGACCGGCCACCCACGGGGTGGCCGGAGCCGCGGGCCGCCGACTCGCTCACGCCTCGGCCCCCACCCGCGTTCTGGGCAGCACCTCCACCGGCTCGACCACCAGGTCGACGCCCTCGGCGGCGACCACCCGCGCGCGGACCAGGTCGCCCACCGCGATCCCGGCGCCGTCGGCGAACACGCACTCGCCGTCCACTTCCGGCGCCTGGTGCTCGGCCCAGCCCGAACAGTCGTCGTCCTCGTCGGCGGCCTGCCCGACGAGGACCTCGACCTCCTCGCCGACGCGCTCCTCGGCGCGCCGGGCGGTGACCTCGTCGACCAGTGCGGAGATCCGGGCGACGCGCTCGGCGACGGTGTCGGGATCGTGCTTGCCGTCGAACCCGGCGGCCTCGGTGCCGTCCTCGTCGGAGTAGCCGAACACGCCGACCGCATCGAGCTTGGCCGCGGCCAGGAAGCGCTCCAGCTCGGCGACGTCCTCCTCGGTCTCGCCGGGGAAGCCGACGATGACGTTGCTGCGCACCCCGGCACGGGGCGCCAGCTGGCGGACCTGCTCGAGGAGAGCCAGGAAGGACTCGGTGGAGCCGAACCGGCGCATCCGGCGCAGCACGGGCTCGCTGGCGTGCTGGAAGGACAGGTCGAAGTACGGCACCACACCGGGCGTGGTGGCGATCGCCCGCACCAGCCCGGGCCGGGTCTCGGCCGGCTGCAGGTAGGAAACGCGGACGCGGTCGATGCCGCCGACCGCGGCCAGCTGCGGAAGCAGCCGTTCCAGGGCCCGCATGTCGCCGAGGTCCTTGCCGTAGGAGGTGGAGTTCTCGCTGACCAGGAACAGTTCCCGCACGCCCTGTTCGGCCAGCCAGGCGGCTTCACCGAGGATCTCCTCGGCCGGCCGGGAGACGAAGGCACCGCGGAACGACGGGATGGCGCAGAACGAGCAGCGGCGGTCGCAGCCGGAGGCCAGCTTGAGCGGGGCCAGCGGGGAGTCGTCCAGGCGGCGGCGCAGTGGCCTGGCGCCGGGCAGCCATGCGTGGCCGGGCAGCGAGACCTGCTCGGCGGCGGTTGGGCGCTGTACCGGCGTGATCGGCAGGAGGGTGCGGCGGTCGACGGGCTGGTGCGACTCGACGCGGCGGCCGGCGACCACGTCGGTCAGCCGCTCCCCCAGCGTCGGATAGTGGTCGAAGCCGAGGACGGCGTCGGCTTCCGGAAGGTGCTCGGCCAGCTCGGCGCCGTAACGTTCGGCCATGCAGCCGACCGCGACCACCTTGGCGCCGGTGTCGGCGGCGGCCAGCAGGGTGTCCACGGAGTCCTGCTTGGCGGACTCGACGAAGCCGCAGGTGTTGACGAGCACGACGTCGGCCGGGCCGTCCGGGTCCACCAGCTCCCAGCCGTCCGCGGTCAGCCTGCCCGCGAGTTCCTCGGAGTCCACCTCGTTACGGGAGCAGCCGAGAGTGACCAGGGCGACACGACGGGAATCGGCGGGGGTCGACACGTCCGTAGCGTAGCCCGCGTGCTGGACGGACTCAGCTTCGCCGGGAGGCGTGGCGGATGGACCGCGCGGGCGCCCGGGCGGGCGCGGGGACCGACTAGTCTCGGCGGGCGTGTCAGGTGAACCAGGGTTCGTCGTGCGGAGGGCCCGGGCCAGCGACGTCCGTGCGATCAAGGCCCTGGTGGACCACTACGCCGGAAAGGTCCTTCTCCGGAAACAGCTGATCACACTGTACGAGGACGTCCAGGAGTTCTGGGTGGCCGAGGCGGAGGGCGCCTCGATCGTCGGCTGCGGCGCGCTGCACGTGTTGTGGGAGGACCTGGGCGAGGTCCGGACCGTGGCCGTGGACCCGACAGCGCGGGGGCGCGGGGCCGGGCATGCCCTGGTGCGGCAGTTGATCGCGGTCGCGAACGAGCTCGGGTTGAGCCGGTTGTTCGTGTTGACCTTCGAGACCGAGTTCTTCGCGCGGCACGGGTTCGTGGAGATCTCGGGGCCCCCGGTGACTCCGGAGATGTACGAGGAGATGCTCCGGTCGGCGGACGAGGGTGTCGCGGAGTTCCTGGACCTGCCCTACGCGAAGCCCAACACGCTGGGCAACACGCGAATGCTGCTCGAACTGCCCGGACCACACTCCGTGACCAGATAGTCACCACTTTTTCACCCACAGTTGCGACATCGGAAGGTGTTCGGCGTCGCGCGGGGCGCGTTCGAATAGCGGTGGCGACATCCGCCGTTCGAAGGGAGATTCCCCGTGGCCGCCAGCCCTGCCTTCGCGACCACCCGGACGGCCCGGCGCGGCGCGCTCACCGCGGGCGCTGTTATGACCGCATGCGCCGGCCTGTTCCTCGGCTCGGACACCGCCCATGCCGACCTGCTGAGCCCGGCCCAGCTTCGGCTGGTGACCGACGACTATTTGTTCCAGCGGACGCTGCCGCAGTTCGGCGAGCTGCGCGGGCAGCGGCCCCACGCCAAGCAGATCGACTGGTCCTCCGATGGTTGTTCCAAGGCCCCGGACACACCCTTCGGCTTCCAGTTCCAGTCTTCCTGCCACCGGCACGACTTCGGTTATCGCAACTACAAGGTGCAGATCCGCTTCGACGAGACGAGTCGGAAGAAGATCGACGACCGGTTCCGTGCCGACATGCACAGCACCTGCGGGGAGAGCCGGACGTGCCGTCGCGTGGCGGATGTCTACTACTTCGCCGTCCGCCAGTTCGGCGGCTCCGGTCAGAGCACGGCGGAGATCCTCGACAGGGCGAAGGTTCGTCAGCAGGCTCAGGACACCCAACGAGGCGAGACCTTCGGCATCGCGCTGGAACGCCTACGCGACAAGCTCAGGATGATCCGCACCAGCCTCAAGATCTTCGTCAACCACCTCCAGCTCCCCCGCTGAGCCGCCCCACCCCATCCAGGAACGCCCGTGCGCCACGCGGTCGTCGCGCGGCGCACGGGCGGGTGTCAGTTCCTGCTACCGGCACACCTGCGCTGGTTCAGCGTTGTTGGGTCCAGTGTTGGCTGGGGTTGGTGGGTTGGCAGCGGATCATGATCACGGTGGTGCGGGGTGTGTTGGAGGAGATGTCCATGCACAGCCCGTTGTGGTTGCGGATGGTCTTGTCCGGAGTCAGTTCCCAGTGCTGGCTGGGGTTGGTCGGCTGACAAGTGACCATCTGCACGGCGGTGTCCTCGGCGTTGGAGGACAGGTCCATGCACAGCCCGTTGAAGTTCCGAATGGTCCTGTCCGCCCCGAACGCCCACCGCTGACTCGGGTTGGTCGGCTGACAGTTCATCGTCAGCACGATCTCCCCCCGGTTGTTGGTGTTGAGATCCATACACAACCCGTTGGAGTTGCGGATCATCGTGTCACTCAGCGCTGACCACCGCTGGCTGGGGTTCCCGAAGGCACACCGCACCGCGATCACCGGCGTACCCGGGTTGTTCGACACGATGTCGGCACACAGCTCCTGCGCAGCATTGCGCAGCGACCCGTCGGCCGCCCACGTCCACCGCTGGGCAGCCTGGCCCGGCCGACACTTCTGCGTCACCACCGTGTTCTGGGGAGTGGCCTGGGCACACAGCCCATTGGTGTTGCGGATCGTGCCATCGGCGTGCAACGTCCACCAGTACTGACTGCCGTTGCCGAACTGACACCGGATCATGATCACCGGCGTGTCCGGATTGTTGGAACCGATATCCCAACACAACCCGTTGCTGTTACGGATGGTCACCCGCGGAATCTGCTCACCAACCCACCCGGCGATGGTGTCCAGGCGGACCCCACGCGCCCCATCCCGGGTCTCGGTCTCACCCAGACACCCCTTCTGCCACGAGGTGTGGTTCAGGCCCACCAGCTCGACACGCCCACCGGCCTCCCGCAACAGCGGACCACCCGCATCACCCTTACAGATCGCCGCCGTGGCCTCCGCTCCGACGACGTCCACCCGCGTGCCGGTGACCTCCTCCACCCTGAACGACGCCACGTGCGCCTGGTTCGGCACCCACTCCTCCGCAGTACGCCCAAACCCCGCGGCCCGCAGCACCTCACCCGACCTCGGCGCCACCGTCGACACCGGAACCGGCGGCACCCCCAACACCGGACGCGCCAACCGGGCCAACACCACCGCACGATCCGCACGCCGCACGGTGTCCACGACCGTCACCCGCTGGCCATCCTGGCCCCGCAGATCCGACCGCCCCACCGTCGCCGTCGCCTTCCCTACCCCACCGGACGGGAAGCATGGACCCGCCGTGGCCACCCACTCCGGATCAACCAACACCCCACTACACGACCGCCCGTCGACATCCACCTTCGCGACGAATGGAAGCTCCCCGGCCTTGACCGCGCTACCAGCGCTCACCGCCAGAGCCGGCACCCCGGACACCACAGCCGACACCGCCGTCAGCAGACCCACCAGGCCCGCCCTCACACGTCTCCCAGACACGACAAGACTCCCCTGGTATTTTCCGGAAGGTCCTACACGCAGCAATGCGCCGATCCGCTGCCGATTTCGACAGCGAACACCCCTGAGTCAGGGATTGTTGACGTCATTCCCGCTGCAATGAAATATTCAGCTACCAACCCGCAGCTCGATCAGGATGGTAGGGCTACTCACGAGACCTTCCCCAACGCCCTCGAGTCGGTGCCTGTCCACATCGAGAGTCTCAGTCTTTCCATTGGCCGTGAGCGTGGCGCGCACCGGGTGTTCCTCGGCCTGAATTGCGAAGGTCTCGGGAATCTCCAGGGTCAGGTAACCGGTGGAACCGGTGACCCGGAAGCAGTACTGCCCCTCCTTGTTGTGACGGGTCAGCACGGTGATCTGCTTGTCGACGTCGTCACACTTGGTCAACAGGATATGACCGTCACCCTTGTGCAGGGTGATGCCCTTCTCCTTGAGGATTGCGGCCGCCCCTGGGTATCCGTAGTCTTCCACAGCCGGAGGTTGATCATCTTCCTTGGCGGACGGCGACCCGGCTGCTGCCACGGCAACAGCCGTCGCACCAGCGGTGAGCGCCGTGATGCTGAGCGCACTCGCGATCATCAGTCTGCGCACGCGAAGAGGCACTTCAAGAACCTTCCCAGTACGGTACTAGCGACATCAACAGATGAGGCCGCCACGAGGGCAAAAAGCCCGGTAAAAGCGACGTGAACTTACCACGCCACACGCGGACGAACAAAATGTGATGCACACCATAACCTTGATCCGACGTTTGGAGGTAGTCGCACACCTACTTATGCCTTAGCAGATGGGTGGCACGACGACCGATGGGGGGTCCACTAGGTTTCGGTCGCATCGACGTGTTATTCCTGTGTTCGGCGACGTGGGGCCGATGGTGCTCCACGATTTGCCAGCTCACAAGCTGGATAGAGGGGCCTACCTTGCAAAGAAGATGGCTTGGGCACGAACGTAACGTGCTCGCGCTGTTCCTCCGCGTGTTAGCGCTTGTTCTCGTTATATCCATACTCGGGACCGAGCCTGCCGTCGCGACAGAGGTCGCAAGTGACGACGAGATCGTCAATCCGATTCCGGACACCGACCGTGGTCGGATCGTGCAGCTGTGGAAGTCCGGCGGACCGGCGGTCAAGGCAGCTGCGGAAGCTGCCCTGCTGGGCACCGACGAGGACGTACGTCGGTTCCTGGACAGCGAGAAGGACATCGCCGAGTTCCACGACGAGCGGATCTCGGCTGTGCAGATCTTCACCCTGGGTGGCCGGGGCGTGCGGGAGGCCGCCAAGAAGGCGCTCGCCGGTTCCCGGGAGGACCTGCGCAACTTCCTCAAGAGCGGGTGGCAAACGCCGCTGGAACACGACCAGCGGGTCAGGGTCACGCAGATCATCAGTGCCGGTGACCGAGGCGTTCGGGAGGCTGGCAAGGCCGCGCTGAACGGCTCGATCCAGGACGTCCGCAAGTTCCTCAACGAGGGCCAGTACGTCGCTCGCGACCATGACGACCGCGTCAAGGTTGTGCAGATCATGAGCAAGGGCGGTCCAGCCACCAAAGAGGCCGCGAAACTCGCCCTGAACGGATCCATCGAGGACGTTCGCGAGTTCCTGCGCGTCGGACAGCACATTGTCCGGGCGCGTGACCAGGAACGGACCACCGTCGGCCAGTTGGCCGAGCAAGCCCGCGAAGCGGGCATGCGCGCCGCGCAGGCGACCGAGGCCGCGAAGGAGGCTTCCGACCGCGCGGTGAACGCCGCGCGCCTGGCCAAGGAGGCCGCCGCGAAGGCTGCTGCGGAGACCGCTGCCGCGAAGAACGATGCCACACAGGCGGGAAACGCGGCTGGCCGTGCCGCCGACGCCGCACGCCGTGCGGCTCAGGCCGCCCAGGTCGCCATCAACGCGGCGCAGGCGGCGAACTCGGCAGCGCGGGTAGCCGCCGCCGCCGCGGCGCAGGCCGCCGCGGCGGCGGTGGGTGCGGCGCAGGCTGCGACGCGTGCACGCCATGCGGCCACGGCTGCCGCATCGGATGCTGGACAGGCAGCTGATGCGCGCAAGGCTGCAGAGGGTGCGCGCGATGCCGCACGCGGGGCGCGGCTGGCGGCCGACGCCGCGGACAAGGCTGGGAACGCGGCCGCTGCGGCGGGTGACGCGGCTCGTGCCGCCGCTAACGCGGGCGCGAATGCGGATGCCGCGGCGAACGCGGCCGACGAAGCCGGCGGGTACGCGGACCAGGCTGGCGCGCACGCCGCGACCGCCCGTCAGGCCGCGGCCACGGCGCGGCGGCATGCCCGTGAAGCGACCCGGGCGGCGAATGCCGCTGAAGCATTGGCGCGCGAGGCCGCGCAAGCCGCGTACGAGGCGCGTAACGCGGCGAATTCTGCCGCCCAGCACGCGGAAGCGGCCGCGCAGGCCGCCGACGAAGCAGCCAAGCATGCCGGGGAGGCCGCGAACGCGGCCAGGGAGGCCACGGAACACGCCAAGGCGGCGAAGACCGCTGCTGACGCGGCCAGTGCCGCTGTTGAACAGGCGCGTCGGGTCGAGGAGCTGGCCCGCAAGGCCGAGGCCGAGGAGCTGAGGACCCGAACCGCAACCGGCATCGAGCAGGCCAAGGACCTGAAGGCCACTGTCGATCAACAGCGGTTCGAGGCCAGGCGGGCAGCCGAGGAGGCCGAGCAGCTCGATCAGGAGGCTGCCCGTCTCGCCGACGAAGCAGCAAAACCGGACACGGACCGGAACCTGGTCGTCAAGAATGGTCGGCGCATAGCCCTGCTGGCCATGAAGACCCGCGGGCCCTGGAGTCGTGCCGCCGCGGAGATGGCGCTCGCCGGCTCCGACGACGCAGTGGTTCAGTACCTCCGCTCGGGGTGGCGCTCTGCCGCGAAGCAGGACGAGCGGGAGAGAGTCGAACGACTCGCCGACGAGGCTGACTCGGCCGCGGTTCGGGAAGCCGCAGAAAAGGCACTCACGGGCGACGAGCAACAGATCAGTGAGTTCCTCCGCACGGGCCAGCATGAGGCGGCGTTCCACGACTACCGCGTTCGCGTGGTGCAGCTCATGGAGGCCGGTGGTCGTGGGGTGAAGGAAGCTGGTAAGGCCGCGCTGAATGCTGGCTCGATCGATCGGCTTCGTGAGTTCCTCAACGCTGAGCAGTTCATCGCCCGGGCCCACGACGACCGTGTACGTGCGGTACAGCTGGTGGAGAGCGGAGGTCCCGAGGTCAAGGCAGCGGCGAGGATCGCTCTTGAGGGCCCCCCACAGTTGTTACGGGCATTCATCCGAGTTGGGCAGTTCAAGGCGCAACGCAAGGATCAGCTCACCGCAACGCATGTAGCCGAGGTCCGGCGAGTCATCGCGGAGGCCGCCGGCATCGCCGCGCGGGCCCAGGAGAACGCCGCCGAGGCCGGACGAACCGCGGCCATCGCCCGGAAGGCTGCGGCCGAGGCCGAGGGATACGCACAGCAGGCAAAGGAGTCGGGGGACAAGGCAAAGGGCTACGCCGACGACGCCCGCAAGTCCGCACGACGAGCCGAGCAGTCGGCCGCGGACGCCGCGCAGTCGGCAAAGGCAGCCCGCGAAGCCGAGGCAACCGCCCACCGCGCCGCCCGTGAGGCCGAGTACTCCGCCGCACAGGCACAGTCCTCGGCCATCGCCGCCCGTGCCTCGGCGAATGACGCGTACGCGGCCGCCGCGGAAGCTCGGGCCTCCGCCGAAGCAGCAGGCAAGGACGCCGAGGCAGCCGACAAGGCATGGAAGGACGCCCTCGACACCGTCGCCACCAAGCAACGCGCCGAAGAGGAAGCCCGACGCCGCGACGAGGAACGACGGAAGGCGGAAGCCGAACTCGCCGAGATGGAGCGCGCCCTCCAGGACGAAACCACCGAAGACAACGGCTTCAGTTGGTCCGACCTCGGCCACACGGCCCTCGACGGTATCGGCCTGATCCCACTCATCGGCGAACCCGCAGACGGCATCAACGCCGCCTGGTACGGAGCCGAAGGCGACTACGTCAACGCAGGCATCTCCGCCGCAGGCATGATCCCCCTCGTCGGCGACGCCGCCAAAGCCGGCAAATACGCCGCCAAAGGCGGAGACGCTGTTCTAGCCTTCCTCAAAGCACAACGAGCCGCAGGCAAACCCGCTCATATCTGGTCACACGGTCCACCCGGTAACCCTGCAAGGAATGCCTACAATCACTTCAAAAAGCACAAGGGAGATTTCCCAGATTTAAAGAATGCGCGACAGTACGTTGATAGGGCACACAACTTCGTCCATAACCCACCGTCCGGCACTCACTTCCGATACCGCGAGTCCGGACAAGTGGTATCCTATCAACCAAGCACCAAGACCTTTTCAATCTCAGAAAGAGATGGCACTCCGGTCACTTTTTATAAGATTAAACGAAGCGATGAATCGGCCTGGAGATACTTCGACAAACAAGGATCGGCAAGCCCACCAAAATGACAGATGAAACCAAGTATCGATGCCGCGTCTGCGGGTATCGGCATGGCAATTTTATGCCTTGGGGCGAGGATGGAAGGTATGGAAGCTTTGAAATATGTCTTTGCTGTGGCGTACAGTTCGGCGATGAAGATGACACCCTAGCATCGATCAGGGCGTTCCGGTGTGCATGGATCGACTCGGGGTGTCCATGGCATGATCCAAAATACCGACCTCATGATTGGGATGCTAGGAGTCAACTTGCTTTGATCCCGCCCGAGTTTCGCTAATCCCTAGCAAAGCGGGCAGATGGCGTGGGGCGGGTGCAGCGATTAGTTGCTGTACCCGCCCCCTTGGGTGAGTTTAGGAACCTCCATCACGCCTGGCGCAGCTCACCTAACGATCCGGACGATTGCAAGTCCGCCGGCGGCCTCGTGGAGCTTCTGGTGTCTGGCGAGTCCGTGACACCGGCTGGTGACCCTCAACCTGGCAGACCGGGTTGGATCGTGAAGTCCGCACGACGAGCCGAGCAGTCGGCCGCGGACGCCGCGCAGTCGGCAAAGGCAGCCCGCGAAGCCGAGGCAACCGCCCACCGCGCCGCCCGTGAGGCCGAGTACTCCGCCGCACAGGCACAGTCCTCGGCCATCGCCGCCCGTGCCTCGGCGAATGACGCGTACGCGGCCGCCGCGGAAGCTCGGGCCTCCGCCGAAGCAGCAGGCAAGGACGCCGAGGCAGCCGACAAGGCATGGAAGGACGCCCTCGACACCGTCGCCACCAAGCAACGCGCCGAAGAGGAAGCCCGACGCCGCGACGAGGAACGACGGAAGGCGGAAGCCGAACTCGCCGAGATGCACGAAGGTGCGACAGACTTCTGGGACGGGAACTGGTTGCTGACTTCCATCGTCATCAGTGTCGGAGGATTCGCGGCAGACCTGCACCCGGCGCTTCGCGCGGAGGAGCTGCGCAGCTTTCGCAGTGGTCTGGAGGACGTGTGTATCAATCCTTGTCTGGGACCGCCGTTCTGGACTCAATGGAGGAGTGGTGCTCCACATTGGTGTAGAACTGGACGGGTCAGGACATGTGAAAATAAATCGGTGGGCAACTGACAGTACAGACGAAAAAACAAGCTCCACTTCTTCATCGGCGATCTCGACCAGACCGACCTGCCCGAGATCATCGATCAGTTAAGCGAGATCGAGGACCGGTACCCAGTCCTGGGTGAACGCAATTCGTAGTGTACCTATGGATGGACATCCATCCCACGACCTGGTGTGACACGACGTGCGGCCGTGGCCGGAACGACCTGCCCACCGCCGCACGTCAACACGAGTGCTCGAGTTCACTCCCGGTGATCTACAGCGGCCGGGGCTTGATTCGGACGTGGACCTCGTAGCCGCCGTAGGTGGTGCGGGCGGTGTCTTGTCTGGCAACGGCTTCATGGATGGTGTTACCCAGCAGGATGAGGTGCGAAAGGTAGGCCCCAACGAGGAGGTCGGCGGCGTCGGAGCGGAGGTGCTCCGGGTGCAGGTCGCACATGTTCGCCAGGGCCTCGGCCGCGCGCGGGGTGATGAAGGTGAGCAGCGGGTGCGGATCGGTGTCCTCGCCGACGGGCGGGATATGGGCAGGGTCGATGAGGATGTCGGTGCTGTCGTCGGTGCAGGCGCACGGCTCCTCACAGTTGAGGATTCGGCGCAGCAGGCATCCGGTTGGTCTGGCGTCGTGCGGCAAAGCAGTTCCCCCTCTTTCCCAAGGCAAGACGAAACCCGGTCTCAGTCGGACCTGACTGAGACGTGAATTTGGTTCTGGTATGACGCGACTCCCGAGCCGTCGACGAGGAGGACGGTAAATGGTGCACGTACACTGATCTATTACACGAATCAGTGATCGCGATCGAAGGTCAACGCTGGCTAGGGTCGCACCATGCCAACCACGCAGACGCGTCGGAAGCTGAAGGTCGGAAGGTTCGTTCGCGAGCTACGCGAACGATCGGGACGTTCCGCCGAGGACGCGGCGGGGCTCCTTGGCTGTTCCCGACCAACCATCACGCGGCTGGAGAACGGACAAACACTGTGCGCCCGCACCGAACTGTTGGAACTGGTCCGCTACTACGGGGCGACCGATGATGAGCGGGCCGAAGCGCTGACGCTGTGGGAGAACGCGAAGCAGGACGGAAGGCGCACCACGGCGACCGGACGCTCACCAAACCAGCTCCGAGCCCTTCTTCGTGCCGAGGCAGAAGCCAGTGAGAGCAGGACGATCGCTCCTCTCGTCATTGATGGCCTCCTGCAGACAGCGGACTACGCACGGGCAATCAACCGTGCGCCAAGCGGATTCCGAGGTACCGAGGTCGATGTTGAGCGTGCCGTGCGGGCACGGCTCAGGCGGCAACAGGTTCTACAGGGACCGAACCCCCTCCGAACGCACGTCCTGATGGATGAGAGTGCCATCCGCCGCGTCGTCGGTGGGCCGGCGGTGATGTTCGGCCAGTTGCAACGGCTCCTGACCCTCATTGAACGGACAAACATCACGCTTCAGGTGGTTCCGTTCGGCATCGGTGCCTACGGGACGATGTCCGGCGGCTTCACGCTCCTGCGCTTCCCTGACCCAAGTGAGCTTCCCGTCACCTACGTGGAGTACCCGGGTGGCGGTGTCTGGGTAGAAGATGAGGCGGAAGTAAGGAAGTTCGCGTCCACCTTCGAAGAGGTCCGACAGTTCGCGCTCACCCAGGCCGAGACCGCGGATCTCATCCGGGCCGCGGTCAGGGAACACGAGGGCAGATGATCGATCACCGGACATGGCGGAAGAGCAGCTACAGTGGGCAGGAGAACGCCTGCGTGGAGGTGGCTTCCGCCAGCCGGTGTACCGCCGTGCGGGACTCGAAGGACCCCAACGGTCCCGTCCTGGTCTTCGGGCAAGCAGCCTTCACCGCTTTGCTCGGGAGCATCAAGGCGGGTCGGCTCGATCCGCGCTGACCGCCGTGCCCGTCGGCGGGCGCAGCGGCTCACTCCTCGGCGGGGCTGCCGCCGCGGATCATCAGCAACAGCCCGTCCAGCTCGTCCGGCTTCACCAGGACCTCGCGGGCCTTCGAGCCCTCCGACGGCCCAACGACCCCCCGCGTCTCCAACAGGTCCATCAGCCGACCCGCCTTGGCGAAGCCGACCCGCAGCTTCCGCTGCAGCATCGACGTCGACCCGAACTGGCTACTGACAACCAGCTCCGCCGCCTGGATCAACAGCTCCAGGTCATCCCCGATGTCGGGGTCGATGTCCTTCTTCTCCCCCGGCTTCGCCGCCGTGACGCCCTCGGTGTACTCCGGCTCGGCCTGCTCCTTCGTGAACGAGACGACCTTGCCGATCTCCTCGTCCGTCACGAAAGCACCCTGCACCCGCACCGGCTTCCCCGCCCCCATCGGCAGATACAGCCCGTCGCCCATGCCGATCAGCTTCTCGGCACCCGGCTGGTCCAGGATCACCCGCGAGTCCGTCAGCGACGACGTCGCGAACGCCAGCCGCGACGGCACGTTCGTCTTGATCAGCCCGGTCACCACGTCCACCGAGGGCCGCTGCGTCGCCAGCACCAGGTGGATCCCGGCCGCCCGCGCCTTCTGCGTGATCCGCACGACCGCGTCCTCCACGTCCCGCGGCGCGGTCATCATCAGGTCCGCCAGCTCGTCAACGATCGCCAGGATGTACGGGTACGGCCGGTACTCCCGCTCGCTCCCGGGCGGCGCGGTGATCTCCCCCGACTTCACCTTCCGGTTGTAGTCGTCGATGTGCCGCACCCGGCTGGCCTGCATGTCCTGGTACCGCTGCTCCATCTCCTCCACCAGCCAGGCCAGCGCGGCGGCCGCCTTCTTCGGCTGGGTGATGATGGGCGTGATCAGGTGTGGAATCCCCTCGTACGGCGTCAGTTCGACCATCTTCGGGTCGATGAGGATCATCCGGACCTCGTCCGGCGTCGCCCGCGCCAGCAACGACACCAGCATCGAGTTGACGAAACTCGACTTGCCGGACCCGGTCGAACCGGCGACGAGCAGGTGCGGCATCTTCGCCAGGTTCGCCGTGACGAAGTGCCCCTCGATGTCCTTGCCCAGCCCGATGACCAGCGGGTGGCCGTCCTGCACAGCGTGCGCCGACTTGAGCACGTCTGCCAACCGCACCACTTCGCGGTCGGTGTTGGGCACCTCGATGCCCACCGCCGACTTCCCCGGGATCGGTGCGAGAAGCCGGACGTTGTCGGTCGCGACCGCGTACGCGATGTTCTTGGTCAGCGCGGTGATCTTCTCGACCTTGACGCCGGGCCCCAGCTCGACCTCGTACCGGGTCACCGTCGGCCCCCGGGTGAAGCCGGTGACCTGGGCGTCGATGGAGAACTGCTCCAACACCCCGGTGATGGCCTCGATCATCGCGTCGTTCGCGCGGCTGCGCGCCCGCGGGGGCTCGCCCTCCTCCAGCAACGTCACCGGCGGCAACTGGTAGTCACCCTCGACCACCCGGGTCAGGGTCATCTTCGTCGCCGGCTTCTCGGCGGGCGCGTTCGCCTTGACCTGTCCCGGTTTGACCGGCTTCCGCGGCGCCGCCGGCTCCGGTTCCGGCCCTGCGGCAACGTCGTCCAGGCTGAGCTGCGAATCCTCGGCGTTCTCGGCCATGGACGCCTGCCGCCGGCGGGACGGCCGGCGCAACCGCACGCCGCTCTCGCCGTCCCGATCACGCTCGTCGGCCTCGGTCCGGGAACCCTCGTCCCCACCCTGGGTCAGCTGCCGCAGCCGTTCCGGGATCTCCCGCACCCGCGTACCGGTGATCAGCAAGAACCCGTACACGCCAACCAAGACCAGCACCGGGACCGCGACCCACCGCGACAAGCCCCGTGCAACCGGATCACCGGCCAGGTAACCCAGCATCCCGCCGGCGTACATCCGGTGCAGGTTGTCCTGCGGCATGCCGGAAATCAGGTGGAACATCCCGAGCACCGGCAGAACCATGAGTAGCGACCCGGTCACGCGCCGAGGCCGCAAGTCCGGCCGCGGCTCGGTACGCATCAACAGCACGCCGGCAACCAGAAGCGCGATCGGCACGGCCATCGACACCGCACCGACGCCGCTGCGCACCGCCCGTTCGATCCAGGCACCGACGGGCCCGCCCGCACGCCACCACACACCGGCGGCGGTGATGATCGACAGGACGATCAGTCCCAGGGCGATCCCGTCCCGCCGGTGCGCCGGCTCGATCTCCTTGGTGCGCCCGATCGCCCGGGCGGCCGAACCCACGCCCCGCGCGAGCAGGCTCCAGCCCTTGGCGACGGTCTGGCCGACCGTCGGCCCACCGCCACGCGCGGGCCGCCTCTTGCCCGCCGTGCCCTTGGCCGAACCGCCGGTGCGGCGGCGCGCCGTTGACCGCGACCGGGCTCCGGACTTGGCTGAGGAGCTGGCGGAACCTGCCCGCGGCTTGCTCCCGCCGCGGGCCCGTGACGTGCTTCGACCCTTCGTCGACGTCGTCCGGCTGCCCATACCCCACACGGTAGTCGCGCCAGCCCCTTCCATCCCAACCGTCACGATCTGCACAGCGGTTCAGTGGGCGCGAAGTTCTGGCCGGGCCCCCACGCGGCGGCTCGACGTGCAATGCTGCAATCGTCATGGTTGCTCTACCTTCGCTGCCGAACGAGCCGACACGCCGCAAGTCGGACCGCCGGGGCCGCGTCCCGGTCCTGTGGCGGGCACTGATGCTGCTGGACCGGGCCTTCGTCGCCACCACCGGTCGGCTGGAGGTCACCGGCGGCATCCCGGAAGACCTGCGGGAACGCCCGCTCCTGCTCGCCGCCAACCACATCGGCGTCTTCGACGTGTTCGTGTTGATCGCCGCCTGCCGCCGGATCGGTGTCGCACCCCGCTTCATGGCCACCGCGGGCCTGTTCGACACCCCGATCGTCGGGGGCGTGCTACGACGCTCCGGACACGTCCGCGTCGACCGCGGCAAGGGACACGTGATCGAAGCCTTCCGGCACGCGGTCACCGCCCTGCAGGACGGCGCGCCCGTGGTGCTCTACCCGGAGGGTCGGATCAGCCGTGATCCCGGGCTGTGGCCGGAACGCGGCAAGAGCGGCGTCGCGCGGATGGCGCTGGCCGCCCACGCACCCGTGGTGCCGGTGAGCCAGTGGGGCGCGCACGAGGCCGTCTACTGGGGCACGCCCTCGGTGCACGGCTGGTCGGACATCAAGCCGCTGGTCAAGTCGTGGCTGCGCGCGGTACGCAACCGCCCGACCTTCCGGGTGCACTTCGGGGCGCCGGTCGACCTTGCCGACCTGTCCGCCGATCGTCCCGGCGACGCCATCCGTGCCCGCGACCGGATCATGCGGGCCATCACCGCCGACCTGGCCCCGCTGCGCCGGGACGAGCCGAACCTGCCGCGCTTCCACGACCCCACGCGCCCGACCGACGGCTCCAGCCCCTGGAAGCCCTGACCAAGCCCTGGCAGCCCCTGATCACCGGTGACGACAGTGTTCCCCGGTGATCAGGGGCTGGTGGTCAGGGCCCGCCCACGGGAAGGACGGTGGGCACGATCATGGGCCGGCGCCGGTAGGTCTCGGCCACCCACCGGCCCACCACGCGACGCACGGCCTGCGCGATGCGGTGGGTGTCGGAGATGCCCTCCGCCTCGGTGCGCGACAGCTCCATCTCCACCAGCGGCACCACGTCGTCCAGCGCCTTCGGGTCGTCAGAGAAGCCGCGCCCGGAGACGGTCGGCGGCGCCACCGCCCGCCCGGTGGTCGACTCCACCACCACCGTGATCGCGATGAACCCGCCCTCACCGAGAATGAGCCGGTCGGACAACGTCGACTCACCGACATCGCCCACGGACAACCCGTCGACGTAGACGTGGCCGACCTCGACCCGTCCGCTGATGCTGGCCAGCCCGTCGACCAGGTCGACCACCACGCCGTCCTCGGCGAGCACCACGCGCTCCTCCGGCACACCGGTGGCCGTCGCCAGATCGGCGTTGGCCCGTATGTGCCGCCACTCGCCGTGTACCGGCATCACGTTGCTCGGCCGTACCGCGTTGTAGAGGAACAGCAGTTCACCGGCCGAGGCGTGCCCGGACACGTGCACCTTGGCGTTGCCCTGGTGCACCACGTGGGCACCCAGCCGGGACAGCCCGTTGACCACCCCGTACACCGCGGTCTCGTTGCCGGGGATGAGCGAGCTTGCCAGCACCACCAGGTCGTCGGAGCGGATCCGGATCTGCCGGTGCTCGCCGCGGGCCATCCGGGACAGCGCCGAGAGCGGCTCGCCCTGCGACCCGGTCGACACGAAGACCACGCCGTGGTCGGGCAGGGCCAACGCCTCGTCGATGTCGACCAGCAGCCCGTCCGGGACGGTCAGCAGGCCCAGCTCCGCGGCGATCCCCATGTTGCGCACCATGGAGCGGCCCACGAAGGCCACCCTGCGGCCGTGCGCCACGGCCACGTCGAGGACCTGCTGGACCCGGTGCACGTGGCTGGCGAAGCAGGCCACGATCACGCGCTGTTGGGCCTTGCCGATGACGCGGTCCAGCACCGGTCCGATGTCCCGCTCCAGCGGGACGACCCCGGGCACCTCGGCGTTGGTCGAGTCCACCAGCAGCAGGTCGACGCCCTCGTCGCCGAGCCGGGAGAAGCCGGCCAGGTCGGTGCGCCGGCCGTCCAGCGGGAGTTGGTCGAGTTTGATGTCGCCGGTGTGCAGCACCAGGCCGGCCGCGGTGCGGATGCCCACCGCCAGCGCGTCGGGGATCGAGTGGTTGACCGCGAAGAACTCGCACTCGAAGGGTCCGTGCTGAGTGCGGCGGCCCTCGGCCACCTCGACCAGCACCGGGCTCTGCCGGTGCTCGCGGCACTTGGCGGCGACCAGGGCGAGGGTGAACCGGGACCCGATCACCGGCAGGTCGGGGCGCAGCTTGAGCAGGAACGGGACCGCCCCGATGTGGTCCTCGTGGCCGTGCGTGAGGACCAGCGCCTCGATGTCGTCCAGCCGGTCCTCGATGGCGCGGAAGTCCGGCAGGATCAGGTCCACGCCGGGCGCGTCGTCCTCCGGGAAGAACACGCCGCAGTCGACGACCAGCAGCTTGCCCGCGTGCTCGAAGACGGTCATGTTGCGACCGATCTCCCCGATCCCGCCGAGCGCCACCACGCGCAGGCCACCCTCGGGCAGCGGTGGTGGCGGGTTGATCGGCAGCGGCACGCTGGAGCTCACCGGCCGGCCACCTCCGTCCGCTCCTGCCGCTCCGACCGCTCCGTCCGCGCGTCCGGGGTGCCCGACAGCGTCAGGCCGGTGGCACGCAGCGTCTCGGCGAGGTCGGCGACCTGGGTGGGGGTGGCGGGAGGCAGCGGCAGCCGCGGCTCGCCGACGTCGATGCCACGCAACCGGAGCGCCACCTTGCTGAACAGCACGCCGCCCAACCGGCCGAAGCTGCGGTATGCCGGTACCAGCCCGGCGTGGATCTCGCGGGCGGTGGCCACGTCGCCGGCCTCGAACGCGTCCAGCATGCGGCGCATCCGGTCGGCGTAGACGTGGCCGAGGACGCTCACGCAGCCGACCCCGCCCACCGACCACCAGGGCAGGTTGAGCGCGTCGTCACCGGAGTAGTAGGCGAGGCCGGCGCTGGCCATGACCTCGCTGCCGGACAGCAGGTCACCCTTGGCGTCCTTGACGGCGACGATGCGCGGGTGCTCGGCGAGCCGCCGCAGGGTGTCGACCTCGATCGGCACGACCGAGCGCGACGGGATGTCGTAGAGCATGACCGGCACGTCGACCGCGTCGGCCACGGCGGTGAAGTGCGCCAGCAGCCCGGACTGCGGGGGGCGCGAGTAGTACGGGGTGACCAGCAGGGCGCCGTGGGCGCCCGCGTCGCGCACCGCCCGTGCCAGGTGGACGCTGTGGGCGGTGTCGTAGCTGCCGGCCCCGGAGACGACGGTGGCGCGGTCGCCGACCGCCTGGACGACGGCCCGCACCAGGTCGGCCTTCTCGGCGTCCGTGGTGGTAGGTGCCTCGCCGGTGGTGCCGTTGACGACCAACCCGTCGTTGCCCATCTCCACCAGATGCGCGGCAAGCTCCTGGGCCCGATCGAGGTCGACGGCGCCATCGGCGTCGAACGGGGTGACCATGGCGGTGAGGAGCCGGCCGAACGGGCGGCCGGGAGAGGCGGTCGGACATCCGGTCATGCTCATGACGCTACCGCGAACTGGGTGAACTCCTGCCACGGCCTGGGGTGTTGCGGGCGCGCGTCGCTTCGGTGCCGGTGCAACGCGATCCCTTTCCATCACACCAACGGGTGACTGCGGCAGCGGCCTTGCCGGGTGATCCCGACCCGTACCTGATCGACCCGGGCGCCCGTTTCAGCTGGTCGGCACGGGTCAGCCACGGTTTCCCGCGGCCCGCTCAGATGCCGCGCCGGGCCGCCCGCACCCGGGCGATACTGACCTGGTCACCCTCGAAGTCGACCTCGGCGGCTTCCCGGCCGTAGGCGTAGAGCAGCAGCTCACCGGGCTGGCCGACCAGGGTCACCGTGTCGGGACCGCGCCGGCCGGTGATCTCGGCGCCGTCCGGCCGGCGCAGGACAACACCCACCGGGACCTTGCGGAGCAGCACCCGGGCGAACCGGGTGAGCACCGACCACAGCTCGCCGTCCCGATCCGGGTCGGCGGGGCGGGGGCGCCAGCCCTCCTGGGCCCGCCGGACGTCCTCGTGGTGCACGAAGAACTCGGCGGCGTTGCCTGCCCGGTCCGCCGCCTCGAGCCCGAACACCGACCAGCGGGGCGGGCCGTTGCGGATCGTGTCCACCAGCTTCGGCCACGGCCAGCGCTGATAGCGGCGCTCGACGAGGTGGGTGTAACCGGCGAACGCGTTGACGAAGTACCCGGACACGGCGTCGGGCCGCCGCTCCCGGACCAGGAGGTGCACGGCGAGGTCCCGGGTGTGCCAGGGGGTGCACAACGTGGGCGCGTCCGGCCCGACCTCGTCGAAGAGGTCGGCGAGCTGACGACGTTCCGTACGGGCCACGCTCATGGTGCGACCCTAGTAGCCCTGGTCGGGAAAGCCAGGCGCACCGCCGGATCGGCCGAACGTCCACCCCGGGCGACGGCCACCCGGACCCGTCCTCGTGTCCGCCCCGGCGCAGCAGCGTCCGCCCGAGGATTTGCCGACGACAGTCCCTGACCTGGTCAGATGCCCTCGACGGAGGGGCCGGCACCGCGCAGGGCACGCACGGCGCCGTCGAGGTCCTGCTCCCTCACCAGGACGTAGTCGGTGTCGTAGGTGGAGATCGCGAACAGCGAGATGCCGGCGTCGGCCAGTGCGCCGGAGAGGTCGGCCATGATGCCGGTGAGCGCGAAGTCGAGCGGTCCCCGCACGGCCAGGGCGCGCCAGCCCTGCTCCACCCGGGCACCCTCCAGCGTCACCGTCTCCGGGCAGACCACGGAGAGCTCGCCCGGGGCGCGGGTCACCGACACCAGCCCGCCCGCCTGCCACACGCCTTCGGGAAGGGCCTCGTCCGGCGCGAACCTGGCGATGACGTAGCGCTCGGGTAGAAGATCCAGCGTCAGACCCATGTTCCGCCTTCCGTCGCCGATACCCCGGGCGCCATCGCGTGGGCCGAGCCGGTGATCCTGTCAGCTGCGCTGATTGACGCGCCGAGACCCTGTTACCCGAATCCTTGCTTATCCGGTTTCGGGGTCCAAAGTGGATCAGCGGAAGAGGCTCAGCAGCCCGTGGACAAGTGCCCCGAGGTGCGTCTGGAGCACGCCCGGGGCAACAGCCACGACGAAGATCAACCATGCCCAGCGAGGGGTTCCGGGCCGCAAAAGCATTGCCACGGTGCCGTATGCGACGACAGCGGCGATGGCGGCGATCACCAGGTATGGCTCGATGGGGAGACTGGCGGCTGGGAGCGGCTCCCACAGCTTCCGCATCTGTCTGGTGATCCACCCGATGCCGTAGGAGGCACCGATGAGCCCTGTCGAGCCCAGGAGCGCCAGCAGCCACGCGCGTCGCTGACCCACGACCGCGGCAGCGATCCAGCCGGAAAGAAACGCCACGATCGGGCTGAGGAACCATCCCAGCATCGCGTACACGACGCAGCCGTAGCCGGGGAGCGAGCATCGCTGGATGAACGTCCAGAAGACTGCCAAGGCCACGAACACGACGACGCCGACGATGCCGCCACGCAACACCGGGTTGTGCCTACAGTTTCCTTACGCGGCCGCCTGATTCCGCACTGTCGTCCCGAAAACCTGTCTCGGTCGTATCCCCCACGTACGGGAAGTTACCGCGCTCGAAGGGACTTCCACTGTGCGCGGAAACCCGTTACGGCGTAGGTAGGGCTACTGGCCCGGGGCCGCGGGGCGCCGCACTCAGCCTTCGGTGACCAGTGGGCTGGACGCGATCTCGGTTCCGTCGGACAGCGTGGAGATCTCGAAGTCGGCGAACGCGTTGGGCGCCGCCTTCTGCAGCTGGCGAAGGCACTCGATGGCGAGGGCACGGATCTCGACGTCGGCCGCCTCGGTCGCGCGCATGGCGATGAAGTGCCGCCATGCGCGGTAGTTGCCGGTGACGACGACGCGCGTCTCGGTGGCGTTGGGGAGCACGGTGCGTGCCGCCTGGCGCGCCTGCTTGCGTCGCAGGGTGGCGTTCGGCTCGTCGGCGAACCGCTTCTCCAGCCCGACCAGCAGCTCGTTGTACGCGTCCTGGGCGGCCTCGGTGGCGGCCAGGAACTTGGCGTGCAGTTCGGGGTCGGAGGCGATGACCTCCGGCTCGACCATCGCGGCCTTGCGCTCGGGCACGTACCGCTGGGAGAGCTGCGAGTAGGAGAAGTGGCGGTGCCGGATCAGCTCGTGGGTGAGCGAGCGGGACACGCCGGTGATGTAGAAGGTCACCGAGCCGTGCTCGAGCACCGAGAGGTGGCCGACCTCGAGGATGTGCCGGAGGTAACCGGCGTTGGTGGCGGTCGCCGGGTTCGGCTTGCGCCAGGACTGGTAGCAGGCCCGGCCGGCGAACTCGGCGAGGGCCTCACCACCATCGGCGTCGGTGGACCACGGGACATCCGCGGGCGGGAAGAACTCCGTCTTGGCGATGAGCTGCACCTTCGGCGACACCGTCTCGACCACGGTGACCGTCCCCTTTCTCCCCACCCGGCGCCGCGACGAGCGGACCGGCATCTCGACTCCCCGAACACCAGCAGCGTAAGCGCCTTCCCGGACGCAAAGCAGGCACCCGGTACGGCCAGTCGCCCTAGGTGACATCACTGATGATGCCCTGAAGATGTCGCTCTCCGCTTGACTGACGTCATCCTTGACGTCACTCTGATGTCATGCGACTCGATCCGTATGTCGAGCAGCTCCAGGATGCGCTCGGTGCCGCCGCGGCGAACGGTGACCGCGAGGTGCAGCGCGCCGCCGGGCTGCTCTCCGCAGGTTTGGAGCCGGCCGCCCGGCTGGCGTTGATGAACGCGTTGTCCGACCTCGCCGCCGAGGTCACCGCCGCCCTGGACGATCGCGTGGTGGAGGTCCGACTGGATGGTCGGGACCTGCGCGTCGTAGTCACCCCCACCGCCGGTGTCGAGGACGAGGAGCCCACTCCTCCCCCCATGCCGGAGGGCGGCGACATCAGCCGGATCACCCTCCGGCTGCTGGACGAGATCAAGGCGAAGGCCGAGCGGGCGGCGGCGGCGCAGGGGGTCTCGTTGAACGCATGGGTCTCCCAAGCCGTACAGGGGGCATTGAGTGGCACCAGGCGCGGGCGTGGTGACGACCACGACGGGCGCGGTGGCTCGCGGGTGCGCGGCTGGGTTCGAGGCTGACGGGGCCGAGAGGAAATCAACGATGTCCACTGAGACGGGGAACGGGCCCACGCCGGAGCCCGAGGTGGTGCGGCAGCAGCACTTTCCGCTGACCGGGCCGGCGGAGCTGGACGTGCAGGTCGGTGCCGGCCTGGTCGAAGTGCGCCTGGATGCCGGGGCCGAGGACGGCGTGCACGTGAGCGTGCGGCACGCGCCGGAGGCGGCCGGGCCGTTCGCGACCGGCATCTCCGGGCTGGTGACCTGGGTGACGAGCCAGTTCGGTGGGGGTGGCGGGCAGCAGGAGGACGCGGCCGGCGAGGCGGTGCGGCAGACCCGGGTGGAGCAGGTCGGGCAGCGGCTCGTGGTGCGCGCCCCCACCTCGCTGCCGCTGAAGATGGTGCCGCTGGCGGTCACGGTCCACGCGCCGGCTGGCTCGCGGGTGACGGTGAACAGCAAGGCGGCGGACGTGACCATTACCGGCAATGCCAACCGGCTCGACGTCAACACCGGTACCGGTGATGTTTCGGTGGACCGTGTCGAAGATCGGACCTCGGTCTACACCGACACCGGGGACATCCGGCTCGGCGCGGTGCTGGGCAACCTGCGCGCCCGCACCGGAACCGGCGACCTGGCGGTCTCCACGGTCGGTGCCTCCGCCACGCTCAACACCGCCAGCGGTGACGTGTGGGTGGGTGAGGTGACCGCGGACCTGTCGGTGCGTACCGGAACCGGCGATCTCAAGGTTGCCGATATCGCGGCCGGCCGGATCGAGTTGCAGACGGGTTCCGGCGAGATCCGCGTGGGAATCCGGGAGGGAATTCCCGCCGAGGTGGACGTCTCCTCCGGGGCCGGCGAGGCGCAGAGCCAGCTGGATGTGCAGGACACGCCGCCGGCCGGTGAGACCGTCCCGGTGCGGCTTCGCGCCCACACCGGCGCGGGCAACGCCCTGGTGACCGGCGCCGCTGCCTGAGCGATCCGCACGGTTCGATCCGGTGGAACCAGGCGCTTTCCTGGTTCGCCCCGCTATTTTCGGCGGGGCGAACCAGGTTTTCATGGGTCTACGCTGGCCGGTCGAAGCCCGTTTCATTGGCTATGCGCGGAAAACGCCACCCACCACCAGGCAGCTCGGCCGGTGACGACGAGTCCAGCGGCGAGCCGGCTTGTCAGGCATTGCGTAGAACAGCACGAAGCGATTCGGACAGGTCGCCCCGTTCTCCCACCACGACACCATCCAGGCCGAGCCACTCCGCCATCGTGCGCAACTCCGCACCCAGCTCGGCGGTGACGCGCCCGAAGTCCACGTCCGGCTCGGCGAACGCGCCGGGTACCCGCAGCACGCCGGCAGCCCGGTCCGCCTTCAGGTCCACCCGTGCCACCAGCTTTTCGTCCAGCAGGAACGGGAACACGTAGTAGCCGTGTACCCGCTTCTCCGCCGGCACGTAGATCTCGATGCGGTAGTGGAAGTCGAACAGCCGCTCGGTGCGGCTTCGCTCCCAGATCAACGGGTCGAACGGGCACAGTAGGGCCCGGGCGGTCACGCGACGCGGCACCCGCGCCTGGGCATGCCGGTAGGCGAGGTGACGCCAGCCCCGCACCTCGACCGGCTCCAGGACGCCCGCGTCCACAAGATCGGCCACCGCCTGTCGGCATTGGGTCACACCCAGCCGGTAGTAGTCGCGAAGGTCGGTTTCCGTGGCGATACCCAGTGCCTCGGCCGAGCGGGACACCAGTTCCCGCGCCGCCTCCGCGGGGTCGGGTTCCTTCGCCGCGAGCACGGGCGGTGGCAGGACCCGTTCCGGCAGGTCGTACAGCCGCTGGAAGCCCTGGCGCGTGCCGGTGGTCAGCTCGCCGACGGCGAAGAGGAACTCGCACACGGTCTTGGTGTCGGAGCGGTTCCACCAGGTTCCCGGGCCCTGCTTGGGTCGCGCGCCCAGCGCCCGCTCGAGCGCTCCGGCACCGAGAGGCCCCAGGTCCTTGACCGCCGTCAGCACATCGTCGGTGAGCGTGGGCGAGCGGCGCAGAACGGCCTGGACCCGCGGCCAGTTCCGGGTGGCGTACTCCCGCATCCGCCACCGCAGCAGTGACCAGTCCTCGGCGGGAAGCAGGCTTGCCTCGTGTGCCCAGTACTCCACCAACAGTCGGGGCCGGCGGCCGTTCTGCGTCCATGCCGCCTCGTCGAGCAGTTCCGGCGGGTACGCGCCGAGTCGGCTGAAAACGGGAGCGTAGTGCGCCCGCACCGCAACGTTGACGGAATCGAGTTGGAGGAGCTTGGTCCGGGCGAGCACGCGGTGGAGATGCCGCCGGGTCGGGACACCGGAGGGGCGGGGATCGGCGAAACCCTGCGCGGTCAGGGCGATCCGGCGGGCAACCGCGGGACTCAGCGTCTGCACAGTTGTGAGATGTTGCCAGCAGGATCCGACAGTTCCGGCACGACAAGCGCGGCTACCGCGTTCACCCTGCGGAAAATCCCACCAATCGCTGCCCTATGTGGATCGCGAGTTGGCCGTCGAACGTCGCCTATGGAGCACGAGCGGTAGAAGACGGCGGTTGCCTACATATCAACGGCCCCGCGTGAAGTCTTGTTGGGGCACAGGGATCTCCGGGCGAGAAGGTGTCTTTTCGCGGGTGGGTTGTGGGTTCCTTACCTCGGCGAATGACAGGGATTGGGTCCGTTCGGACCACATCGTTTGACCCTGCCGAATGTGGCGGATGTCACCGCACCCTGTTCGCGCCGGTTCTCCGGTGGAGCGGCGCGCCCCCTGCTACCCCTGCTAGCGCGTTCGCTCCCGTCCGTAGGAGCATGCCCATGCGAGGGATGGCATCCCTGTTTTCCCGTTTTGCAGTCCTGCTCATCGGGCTCTTCGTGGCCGTGGGCGGGGTACTGGCGACCCCCGCGACAGCGAGTGAGCGAACCGAAGCCGACCCGTTCATCGTCGGCGGTGGCACCGTCAACGAAAACTTGCCATGGATCTCCGCACTCCACCGCAACGGCAGATTCACCTGTACCAGCACGATTATCGCCCCGCGGTGGGTGCTCACCGCGGCCCACTGCGTGGGAGGTGGCAGCGGCTACTCGGTGCGTGTCGGGTCGCTGAATCGCAGCAGCGGTGGTCAGGTAGCCAACGTGTCTCGCGTCATCCGGCACCCCCGCTACGACTGGCCGACCGCGGACATCGCGCTGCTACAGCTCGACCGTAACGTCAACACCACCTACTCCAAGCTCGCCAACCGTGCCGACCTGCGTGACGGCCAAGCCGTGACGTTGTACGGCTGGGGCTCGGAGAAGGCGGACTGGAGCGGCCCGTTGCCGCAGCTGCTCAAGTACGCCCGGGGGAACATCACCAAGGTGTCGTGCACGGACGTTTCGGCCAACCCGCGCGTGATCTGCACGCGGACCAACGGAAGCGTGGCTGGCGGCGACTCCGGCGGGCCCGCCGTTGTGCGCAACGCCTCCGGCGAAGTCGTTCAGGCCGGTGTGTGCGCGGTCGGGCACCGTCCCGCCGGTAGCGGCTGGGCCGGCTACACCAATGTCGCGTTGTTCCGCGACTGGATCCGGAGTCACGCGGGCGTGTAAGGAAAGCCCGCGGGCGTGCGTCGGCCCGCCCGGCCTCCTCCCCCAGGACGGGCCGGCGCACCGCCGGTTGTCGTCAGAACCGTAGGCTCGCCAGGTGTTCCGGCTCCAACACCTCGCTGCGGGACTTACCTTCCGCACCGTCCCGGAATCGTGCGATCACCTCGGGCTTGGTGACGGCCTTCTGTTCCAACGGTGTTGAGATCGCGTCATGATGGCTGGCCACCAAGCAGGAACCCGCGCCGGACCCTCTCCCTTGTCATCCGCCGACCTTTCGTCGTCCGGTGGTGGTCGCCGGGGGCCGGTTCGGGGCTACCTCGGGCGGACTAGGTTGTGAGCATGGCCATCGCCGCCGTGCGTCGCGCCGAGCCCGCGGACGTACCCGAGATCACCCGGATCCAGCTCGTCACGTGGCGGACCGCCTATGCCGAGGTGTTGCCGGCCGAGGTCCTTGCCGCGATGGACTCCGGCGAGACCGAGCGGGAGTGGCTGCGGGCCGTGCGCGAGGGGCCGGCCCGCGTGTTCGTGGCCACCGAGGGTGACCGGCTGGTCGGCTTCTGTGCGGCCGGCCCGGCGCCGGCGGCCGAGCTGGCGGACGCCGAGGGAGCGGTGCCCGCGGATGCCGACACCACGATCCTGGTCAGCGCCCTGCTCGTGGAACCGCGCTGGGGGCGGCGGGGGCACGGCGGGCGTCTGCTGGCCACCGCCGTGGCGTCGTTCCGCTTCGAGGGAGCGACGCGTGGCGTGACCTGGGTTCCGGAAGCGGACGATGCGTCGCTGGCCTTCTACCACTCGGTGCGCTGGGAGCCCGACGGAACGGTGCGCACCCTGGACGCCGGTGGTCGGCTCATACGCGAGCGCCGGTTGAGTGGCGATCTCGAGTTAACGCTGTGTTGAGCGGACGATGATCGGCGGCCTCGGACCGCACCAGCTCGGCTCGGTAGGCGTGAACCGGAATACCAGACCATGAACGAACGAATTCGCAGCTCGGGTCGCCCAGTGGCAGTGACGTTACTGTCCGCGTTGCCTTTCAAAAGATCTGTACCGAGTTTGTCGGAGAGACAGTGTCCTCAACAGCACAATGACCGGCACACGCCCCCGCCTGCTCAGTCCGAGCCAACGCATCTGTCTCGATGGCACGGCTATGCGTCGCCAGAAGTTCCGGTAGTGAACCTGGTGCACACCTCCACGACACCGTGTCCTGCTAGCCTCGGCGCGGGCAACCCAACCGATGAGGGGGCACGCCGGTGTCGCTGTGGGTGTGGCTCACCCTGGGCACATTCGGGGTGGCGGTGGCGTCCGCGCTGCTCCCGGTCATCAGCATGGAGCTGTTCCTACTCGGGGTTGTGCTCAAGGAGCCGGGGCTGCCGTGGTGGCTGCTCGGCCTGGTGATCGCCGTCGGCCAGATCGGCGGCAAGCTGCTGTACTTCTACGCCGGCCGGGGCCATCTCCGGTTACCCGCGATACTGCGCCGAAAGTCCCGGTCTCCGGGACGATGGAGCGCGCGGCTGGAACGCTTCCGCGAGGAATGCCACCGTCGGCCCCTGCTGACCGCCGTAGTTTTGTTGATCAGCGCGGTGGCGAGTCTGCCGCCCTTCGCGGCCACCTCCATCATGGCGGGTATCGCCCACGTTCCCGCGAGCACGTTCGTGGTCACCGGATTCGTTGGTCGTTTCGCACGATTCGCCGCTCTCGCCGCGGCTCCCGCGCTCTGCCTCGACCTCTTCGCCTGATCACTGCGTCGCACCGTTCACGTTCGTCGCCCTCCGTCAGGCCCGTAGCACCGTTCTGAGGAACTGCGCTCATTGGCTCGTACCTCCGTCACCAGGAATCTGGTGTGTAGAGCTGAATTCGCGCCCCTCACGGCACCCGGCCCCGCGTGCGGGCACCGACCGCCGGCGCGCCCGGTCCTCGCCGTGCTCGTGCTACCGCAAACGGGCCCTCCGTGCAGGTCATACTCGCTGGGGACCGCCCCGAAACGAGTGGCAGAAATGCCACTCTTCGATGGAATCTGGCCAACAGCGTTGTTCTGGTGAACGCGGTCGTGTTGGTGTTCAGCGTGCTCGGAAAAGGTGGTTGCCGGTGGTGAGGATGCCGGTGAGTGCATCTGCGCAGAGGTCACGGATAGCCGTGGCGTCGAGGGTGGGGTTGTCGAGCCAGTCCAGGCAGGTGGCGACGACGAAGGCGATCCAGCCGTGGATGGCGAGGCGGAGCCGTTCAGAAGGGCTCTCGCCGTAGGTGAGTGCCGTGAGCAGCCGTTGTTCCTGTTGGCGAAGGTTGTTGTCGATGATGGTACGTACCTGGGCGTCCGTGCTGGCGGTGCCGCGGTAGATGGCGCGGTAGCCGTGGGGGTGGTTGGCGACATAGTCGAGGTAGCCGTCGAGGGCGGCACGGAGTTGCTCGGGCGGTGGTAGGTCGGGGTCGGGTTCGGTTGCGGCGAGCAGGGCAGCTGCTTCGTGTTCGACGATGGCGCGCAGGAAGTCGCGTTTGCTGCCGAAGTAGTGGTAGAGCAGGCCACGGGAGACGCCGGCGCGAGCGGCGACGTGGTCGATCCACACTTCGTCGTAGGGCTGGCTGGCGAACAGTTCGCAGCCGACCTCGAGGAGCTGGTGACGGCGGGCGGAGACGTCCATCCGCCGAAAGGCCTTGTTTGACATCAGTTCAACTGTATACTGGGTGCTTATTATACACGGATTCAACAAGCCTGGTGACGGCTTGGCGAAGGAGTTGGCACGTGTGCGGCTGGTGACTTTCGAGAGGGGGGCCGGTCCGGTCGGTTTCGGCGCGGTCGTCGGCGATGTGGTCGTGGATTTCGCCGACGCGGCTCGCGCGCGCACTGGCGCGGTCCCGCCGCGACTCGCGAGTGTTGATGCTTACCTGCGGGGCCTGCCCGCGAGCCTGGAAGAGGCGCACCAGCTGCTCGCCGGTGTGGTGGAGGCAGACGGCCGGAGGGTGGAGTCGGTCCGCTTGTTGCCGCCGGTGCCGCGACCGGCCGCGTTGCTGGACTGCACGTTGACGCCTCGGCACGTGGCCAACTCGACGGCGACGTTGCTGCGCCGGTCGTTGCCCTCCGGCGTCGGGCGGGTCGCCGGGTGGGTGGCGAAGCCGGTGTTGGGGCGTCGGCCACGCGGGGTCCGCTACTACAAGGGCAACCACAACGCGATGATCGGCGACCACGACACGATCGGCTGGCCTGCGTACACGGCGTACCTGGACATCGAGCCCGAGCTGGCGGTGGTCACGGGGGCGGTGCCGTGCGGGGCGACCCGAGCGCAGGCGGTCGAGCGGCTGGCGGGTTACCTGATCTTCAACGATGCGTCAGCGCGCGATGTGCAACTGCCGGAGATGTTCTTCACCGGACCGGCGTCGTCGAAGGACTTCGACGACAGCAACGGATTGGGGCCTTACCTGGTCACGCCGGACGATGTCGCCGACCCGCTCGCGCTGGATGTCACCGTCGGGATCAGCGACCGCGGTACGTGGGTGGGGACGACGGCTGACTACGCGATGCACCCAATCGACGCCGTGGTGGCCATCGCGTCCCGGCGCAGCCTCGCGGCGGGCACGGTGATCGGGATGGGGACCATCCCGGACTGCTGCGGCCTCGACCGCGACGAGTGGCTCCGCCCCAACGACCAGATCACGATCACCTTCGACGGCCTCGGCACTCTGCATCAGCGTGTGGGAACGCCGACCACACCACCGGGCACGCGATGGCAGCGACGGAGCGACCTCGCACCGGCCCCGAGGGGGTGACCCGATGACCACCGGATCGATGACGTTGGCGCGGCGGTTGTTCCTCAGCGGCTGCATGCTCACCAAGACGACCGAGTTCGCCGCGCGCCGCCTGGGGGCGGGCTTCTTCCTGCCGGCCCTGTTCGTCCTGCGGTACGCGAACATGGGTGGCATCGACCCCGACCTGTTCGCAGGCCAGCTCGCCCAGGCCCGGTCCTTCACCGACGACCGGTGGTGCGCCTACTGGGACGAGATCGCTGCCACCCAGGTGGCCGCCGCTGACCGGGCACTGCGGGAACTGGCGGATCCGTCCGCACCCACCGTGCGTGGCCTGCTCGACGCCGACGACCAGGCCACGGTCACCGCACTGGGCGCGTTGCTCGCCCCGGCCTCCCCGATCCTCGCCGACCACGGGCCACAGGCCACCACGGACGCCATCGAGCGGATCGCCCGAGAGAAGGCCGACGGAGGGAGGGCCGCCACCGAGAGGCTGGCCGCCACCGCGAAGGCGGTGGACGCACTGGTCAAGGCGATCACCTACTTCCAGGTCAGCGCCTTTCCCGGTGGCTCGCCAGCCCGGATGCGCGCCTACACCACCTCGCGACGGCTGTTCGGCCTGCTCGCCGCATCTCTCACCCCGGGGCTGAGCGGGAGCATCGAACGAATCGCTGTTCCAGTCGACGGCGACATCGTCCAGGGCTACGCGGCGTTCCCGGCCGGCACACGGCAATGCCCGGTCGTGCTGGCGACCAACGGGCTGGAGGGAACCGCGCAGGAACTTCTCATCCCGCTGCTCAAGTACCGTGACACCGGCATGGGCATCGTCGCCATGGAAAGGCCCGGCACGTATGCCTACCGGCGGCCAATGTCCGCCACCTCCGAGCGGATTTACCACCAGGTGATCGAGCACCTCGCCGGCCATCCCCGTGTCGACGCCGAGCGGATCGGCATGGTTGGGGTCAGCTTCGGCGGGTACTGGTCGGCCCGCATGGCCGCCACAAACCCTCGGTTGCGGTGTGCCGTCGCCTGCGGCGCCCCTACCCACCGCACCTTCCAACCCGCCGGATCGGTCGGGATCCCCGAGATCATCGTCCAGGCGTTGCACACCACCACCGGCGCCACCAACCTTCTCAGCCTCGCCCGCAAGCTGCGCACCCTGTCGTTGCGTGGCTTGTATGAGCGCATCACCATCCCGCTGCTGGTCATCAACGGCGACCACGACACCCTCGTCAGCACCCACGACTCGGTCGAGCTCGCCCAGCAGGCGCCCGCGGCGATCCTGCGGCTCTACCCCGACGACGATCACTGCGCCATGGGCCACTACAACGAATGGTTGGACCGCTGCCAGACATGGCTGCAGGACCACCTCACCGCCGATGCTACGGAGCAGCCATGAGCGCGGAAACCACGCAGATTGCCCGCACCTTCGCCGCCGCGCTCCCGGCGACCGTGACCGGATCGTTCCGGCCGCGCCAACCCAGCGCGGCCGAACTGGCCGCGATCACCTCCGTCGCCTCGCCGCCGGCAACGGGAGGCGTCCGCGTCCACGCGATCACCCAGAACGCCTGGGCCGCGCCCACCGCGGGCGTCGCCGAAGGCACCTTACGGCCGCTACGGACCCGCCTGACCGTCGGCGCCTTCCTCGTCGAGCACCCCAGCGGCCCGTTCCTGGTCGACGCGGGCGTCTGCGCCGACGTCCGCACCCGTCACCTGACCGACATGCATCCCCTACTCCGCCCCATCCTCACCGGAAGCCCACCCCGTGTCGGCCTTGCCAACGCCATCCGCGACACCGGGTTCGACCCCGCCGAACTGCAATTCGTCCTGCTCACCCACGTGCACTGGGACCACCTGTCCGGACTGGCCGAGCTACCCGGCACTCCCGTCAAGCTTTCCGAAGCAGAACTTCACTACGCCCGCGACACCGGAACGTTCCGACCGTGCGTACTGCCCTCCACCCTGAAAGATGTCCGGTTCCAGCCAGTGCCGCTGGACGGCCCACCAGCACTCACCTTCCGTGCCAGCCACGACCTGTTCGACGACGGCACCGTCCTCCTCTGTGACCTACCCGGACACACCCCCGGCCACGCCGGCGTGCTGCTCACCCTGCACTCCGGGCGCCGCGTACTACTGGCCGGTGACGCCGTCTGGCACACCACCCAGATCAGCCACGCCCGCCAGCGGCCGGTCGTCCTCTCCCGAATCGTCGACACCGACCCGGACACCGCCTACAACACGGTCCTCCGGCTACACCGGCTACCCGGCGACATCACCGTCCTACCCGCCCACGACCTGACCACCATCGAAGGAGCCTTCGCCCACGGCCCGCTCACGTAGAAGATCACTCAGGATCTTGTCCCGGGCCGGGCACGGGCGAGGCCGAAACTGTTGTCATGGCGGGCTGGCACGCTCGATCCCGCCCCAGGACACTGGATCGGCAACGCCACCTTCGCCGACCTCGTTGTCGTCTGGGCACGAGACGAGGAAGACAACCAGATCAAGGCGTTCGTGGTCGAGAAGGGCACGCCCGGGTTCACGTCATCCGGTCGGTGAGGGTGGCCATCCGGTCGGCGAAGACCGTCGCGGCGTGCAGCAGCACGTCATCACCGGTGCGGGCGTGTTCGCGCAGGGTGGCTTCGGTCAACTTGATGACGTGCTCATCCCCGGAGTCCTGGACCCGCTCGAGCAGTACGCCACGCTGCGGCGCCGGTCGGTCGGAGTGCCAGTCCAGTCCGTCGTCACCAGGGCTGGGCGCAAAGGCCGCCACCACCGCGCCCAGGACCTGCCATGCGGCGGCCACCGACGGGACGCGCTGTGTCGAGTCAAGATGCGGCAACACCAGTCGGATCGCGGCCGGCGCGGTGATGGCGTGGCAGAAGGCGACGGGGGCGTCGGGGCGGGCGATGAGCACCCGCGCGGCGGCGCTGATCAGCTCGTCCAGCGTGGCCTGACAGGCGACGTCGGGATCGGTGACCAGGCTCGGCGGTGTCGCGGGTCGGTAGCGGTCCAGTGCGGCAGCGAACCCGGTGAGCCGATCGAGGGCGACCAGCCGGCCGGTGATGCCGGGGCCCGGCGAGGGGGTGGCGGACTTCAGGCGAGGTAGTCCGGTGAGCGCAGCCGGCAACGGGACTGTCCCGGTGAGCGTGGGATTGCCGGGAAGTCGCTGGTAGCGGGCCGCCCAGTAAGCCAACCCCTGGGCGAGTTCGTCCACCAGTAGGGGGTGGGGCTCGGCAGCGACGGCCAGGGCACGGACCGCGTGCGCGGTGCGGATCACCCCGTGCATGCCCGCGGCGGCCAGGCCGGGCAGCAACCGCGGCCACCACCGGGTGAGCACCGTCGGCCAGGGGCGCTCGGCGACCTCCCGGCGCAGCAGTGCGATCCAGTCACCCAGCAGATCCATCCGCCCCAACGCGCTGCGGTAATCCTCGGGATCGAGCCGGAACCGCGGCACCGCCGCACCGTCCAACCGCGGCCGGTAGCGGGCGGCCCACCCCGGCGCTTGATCACCGACGCCCAAGGTCACCAGCGCTTCACAGGCCATCGGGCCGTGGTTGGCGAGAAAACCCTCGAACTCCGGGCCGGTACCCTCCAGCACTTCCAGTCCGGCCAGCAATGGCCGCAGGTCAACACGCATGAACCCATCATCAAACCTCGACCAAGGTCGAGGTCAACAGCGGCCACCGCGCGTCACGTTGCCGTCAGGGAAGCGGAGCCACCGAAAGAACCTTCGCGCTCCAAGGGCAGTAGCGGTCGCTGGTGAGGGTCCCGTCCTCGACGTGCGAGGGAAGACCGTCGCATATCTCCATCGCGAAATCGGCCCAGGCGAAGTCCTTCGGGTCGATGTGCCAGCTGTAGCCGATGTTGACGTCGGCCGATCCGCGCACGATCTTGCCGTTCGGGATGCGTGGCGCGTCCCTGTCACCGCGCAGCAGCCGGAAGGCGTTCTCGATGTCGTCCTTCTCCACCAACCGAACCCGGTAGTTCTCCTGGTCCGCAACGCGGATGGTGGCGACGTACTGCGTGCGGGCGTCCTGCTCGGCGGCGGAGGCGACCGAGCCAACGCCGGGAAGGATGAGGCCCACCACGGTAGCGGCCAGGGCGGCGAACCTTGTCATGCGTCGCAAGGCGTTTCCCCTCGGATCGGGAGTACCGGCGTGGGTCACGCGCCGAGTACCCGGCGAGATCGACACCGAACACCCTGCCGAACCCGGGCGGGCCGGACAGTGACAACGATCACGAACCGGCTGTGTCGATGATCATCGACAGGATCAGGACAGGTCGGGTTCGGCAAGCTCCAGCGCCTTCCGCATCGCCTCCCGCGCGCGGCCCCGGTCCCCGGCCAGGTCGTAGGCCATGGCCAGCCGGTACCAGCGTCGCCAGTCCCCCGGCTCGGCCTCCACCTCGGCCCGCCGCTCGGCGAACCAGGCGTCGGCCGCGTCCCGATTCACCCGTCCCGACGGCAGCCGCGGCAGGCCCGAGGTGTCCGGCATCCCACCCTCCGTGGCGAGCTGCCGCGCCAACCGCTCGGTACGCATGCCGAAACGCACGTTCGCCACCACGATCCACACGCCGATCAGCGGCAGCACCAGCACGGTCAACCCGAGGGCGATACCCACCGGCGTGCCCGTGCCCAGCAACACGACCGCGCGCCGGGCGGTCAGCAGGAAGTAGACCACCAGCACCGCGACGAGCAGCAACGCCACGTTGCGGGGCGAGAGCAGCCGGCGGGTCGCGTTCATGGCCTGTCGAGCCCCAGGAACGCCTCGAGCCCGACGGTCAGGCCCGGGTGGGTGAGCAGCTCGCGCACGCCCAACAGCACGCCCGGCATGAACGACTTCCGGTCCAGCGAGTCGTGCCGGAGGGTGAGCGTCTCACCCTCGGTGCCGAACAACACCTCCTGGTGCGCAACCAGGCCGGACAACCGCACCGAGTGCACCCGCACCCCGTCCAGCTCCGCCCCGCGCGCCCCCGGCGCCTGGTGGGTCGTGGCGTCCGGGCACGGTTCCATCTTGGCCTCGGCGCGCGCCTGGGCGACCAGCTCGGCGGTCCGCGCCGCGGTGCCCGAGGGAGCGTCCGCCTTGCGTGCGTGGTGCAGCTCGATGATCTCGACCGACTCGTAGAACCGGGCCGCCATCTCGGCGAACTTCATCGACAGCACCGCGCCGATCGCGAAGTTCGGCGCGACCAGCACGCCCAGTTGCGGCTTGTGCTCCAGCCACGACCGCACCGTCGCCAGGCGCTCGGCGTCGAAGCCGCTGGTGCCCACCACGCAGTGGATTCCCTGGTCCACACAGAACCGGACGTTGTCCATGACCACGTCGGGATGGGTGAAGTCGACGACCACCTCGGCGCCGGCGTCGGCGATGTTGAACAACCAGTCCCCGGAGCTGGCCATGGCGACCAGGTCCATGTCCGGGGCGGCGTCCACGGCGCGGCAGACCTCGGACCCCATCCGGCCCCGGGCACCGATCACGCCGACCCGGATCGGCTCGTCGGCGGGACGGGCGGCGGGCTGGCTCATGCTCGAACTCCAATCGCGGCGCTGGTGACGGGTCGCGCCGGTGTCGCGACCCCACTGGCCCACACCGGCCGAACTGCTCAGGGCTTGGCGGCCGTCAGCTCGTGCACCTCGGCGGGCAGCTCTCCCGGTTGAGCGTACGGGCCGACGACGGCGGCACTGACCGGGCGCCGGAGCAGCTCCCGCGCCAGCGCCGCGACCTGCTCGGGCGTGACCGCGTCGATCCGCTCCAGCAGCTGCTCGACGGTGAGGTGGTCGGCGTGGTTCAGCTCACCCTTGCCGATGCGGCTCATCCGGGAGCCGGTGTCCTCCAGGCCGAGCACGAGCGCGCCGCGCATCTGCCCCTTGCCGCGGGCCACCTCGGCCTCGGACATGCCGCCGGCGGCCACGTCGGCCAGCACGGCCCGCACCACGCCGGCGACCTCGCCCAGCCGCTCCGGCTGGCAGCCGGCGTACACGCTCAGGCTCCCGGTGTCGGCGTAGGAGGCCACCGAGGAGTAGACCGAGTACGCCAGCCCGCGCCGCTCCCGCACCTCCTGGAACAGCCGCGAGCTCATTCCGCCGCCCAGCGCGGCGTTGAGCACGCCCAGCGCGAAGCGCCGCTCGTCGTGCCGGTCCAGCGCCCGCATGCCGAGCATGACGTGCGCCTGCTCGGTGTCGTCGGGGTGCAGCCCCAGTCGCCGGCCACCGCTGATCCGGGCCCGGCCCTGTCGCGGCGCCACCGGCGCCTGGTCACCGGCCAGCCGGTCGCCCAGGGCCCGGCGCACCAGCCGGAGCACCTGGCCGTGCTCGACGTTGCCCGCCACCGCGAACACCATGCGCGGCAGTGCGTAGCGGCGCCGGTAGAAGCCGTACAGCGCGTTCCGGCTCATCCCGGTGATGGAGTTCTCGCTGCCCAGCACCGAGCGCCCCAACGGGTGGTCGCCGAGCAGGGCCGCGCAGAACGCGTCGTGCAGCAGGTCCTCGGGGTCGTCGTCGCGCATGGCGATCTCCTCGAGCACCACGCTGCGTTCGGTCTCCACGTCGTTCGGCGTGCACAGCGCCTCGAACACGACGTCGCAGAGCAGGTCGACGGCCAGCGGGAGATCGCTGTCGAGCACGTGCGCGTAGTAGCAGGTGTGCTCCTTGGCGGTGAACGCGTTCAGCTCGCCGCCGACGGCGTCCACCTCCTCGGCGATCTGCGTCGCGCTGCGCCGCCCGGTGCCCTTGAACAGCAGGTGTTCCAAATAGTGCGCGGCGCCGGCGACCCTTGGCACCTCGTCGCGCGAGCCGACCCCGACCCAGATGCCGACCGAGGCCGACCGCACGCCGGACAGCTCCTCGGTAATCACGCGCAGCCCGCCGGGCAGCACGCTGCGCCGCACCGCGGTGCCGTTGGTGTTGCGCTCCAACACCCTGGTGCTGCCGGGGCGCTGCAGGTGGCCGGGCCGGGGGCGCAGCGTCCGCCCACCCTGACTCGCTCGATGTGAGCGGCCGCGGGCGCCCGGGGCGCCCGCGGCCGCGTTACCGCTGTGGGTCACTTCGACTCCGGGGTCTCCTCCGGAACCAGGATCAGGCTGATCTTGCCGCGGTTGTCGATGTCGGCGATCTCCACCCGGAGCTTGTCACCGACCTTGACCACGTCCTCGACCTTGTTGATCCGCTTGCCGTTGCCCAGCTTGGAGATGTGCACCAGGCCGTCCTTGCCCGGCAGCAGCGAGACGAACGCGCCGAAGGCCGCGGTCTTGACCACGGTGCCCAGGAAGCGCTCGCCCACCTTGGGCAGCTGCGGGTTGGCGATGGCGTTGATCTTGTCGACGGCCGCCTGGGCGGACGGGCCGTCCGCGGCGCCGACGTAGATGGTGCCGTCGTCCTCGATCGAAATGTCCGCGCCGGTCTCCTCGGTGATCGAGTTGATCATCTTGCCCTTCGGGCCGATGACCTCGCCGATCTTGTCCACCGGGATGGTGACGGTGGTGACCCGCGGCGCGTACGGGCTCATCTCGTCCGGCCGGTCGATGGCCTCGGCCATCACCTCGAGGATGGTCAGCCGGGCGTCCCGGGCCTGGCCGAGCGCCTGGGCCAGCACGTCGGAGGGGATGCCGTCGAGCTTGGTGTCCAGCTGCAGCGCGGTGACGAACTCCTTGGTGCCGGCGACCTTGAAGTCCATGTCGCCGAAGGCGTCCTCGGCACCGAGGATGTCGGTGAGCGCCACGTAGCGGGTCTCGCCGTCGACCTCGTCGGACACCAGGCCCATGGCGATACCGGCCACCGGGGCCTTCAGCGGCACACCGGCGTTGAGCAGCGACATGGTCGAGGCGCACACCGAGCCCATCGAGGTGGACCCGTTGGAGCCCAGCGCCTCGGACACCTGCCGGAGGGCGTAGGGGAACTCCTCGCGCTTGGGCAGCACCGGGACCAGGGCCCGCTCGGCGAGCGCGCCGTGCCCGATCTCCCGCCGCTTGGGCGAGCCCACGCGGCCGGTCTCACCGGTGGAGAACGGCGGGAAGTTGTAGTGGTGCATGTAGCGCTTGGTCGTCTCCGGCGAGAGCGTGTCCAGCGACTGCTCCATGCGGAGCATGTTCAGCGTGGTCACACCCAGGATCTGGGTCTCACCCCGCTCGAACAGCGCCGAGCCGTGCGCCCGCGGCACGACCGCGACCTCCGCGGCCAGGCTGCGGATGTCGGTGACGCCGCGGCCGTCGATGCGGATCTTGTCGCGCAGGATGCGCTGGCGGACCAGCTTCTTGGTCAGCGCGCGGAAGGCCGCGCCGACCTCCTTCTCCCGGCCGGCGAACGGCGACTCCTCGTCGGCGATCACCCGTTCCAGGCAGGACTGCTTGACCTCGTCGATACGGCTCTCGCGCTCCTGCTTGCCGGCGATGGCCAGCGCCTCGGCCAGCTCGTTGCTGACCGCGTTGGACACCGCCTCGTAGGCGTCCGGCTGGTAGGCCGGGAACAACGGGAACTCGGCGGTGTCCTTGCCGGCGGCGTCGGCCAGCTGCTGCTGGGCCTCGCACAGCACCCGGATGAACGGCTTGGCGGCCTCCAGCCCACCGGCGACCACCTCCTCGGTGGGCGCCTGCGCACCGGCGGCGACCAGGTCGCCGGTCTGCTCGGTGGCCTCGGCCTCGACCATCATGATCGCCACGTCGTTACCGACCACCCGGCCGGCGACGACCATGTCGAACACGGCCGTCTCCAGCTGCTCGTGAGTGGGGAAGGCGACCCACTGGCCCTCGATCAACGCCATCCGCACGCCGCCGATCGGGCCGGAGAACGGCAGGCCGGCCAGCTGGGTGGAGGCGGAGGCGGCGTTGATCGCCACCACGTCGTAGAGGTCCTGCGGGTGCAGGCTCTGCACCGTGATCACGACCTGGACCTCGTTACGCAGGCCCTCCACGAAGGACGGGCGCAGCGGACGGTCGATCAGCCGGCAGGTCAGGATGGCGTCGGTGGACGGCCGGCCCTCCCGGCGGAAGAAGGAGCCGGGGATCCGGCCGATCGCGTACATCCGCTCCTCGACGTCGACGGTGAGCGGGAAGAAGTCCAGAAACTCCTTGGGCTGCCGGGACGCGGTGGTGGCCGACAGCAGCATGGTCTCGTCGTCGAGGTAGGCAACGACGCTGCCGGCGGCCTGCCGGGCCAACCGGCCCGTCTCGAAGCGGATGGTGCGGGTCCCGAACCGCCCGTTGTCGATCGTGGCGGTGGTCTCGTGGACCTGGTTTTCGGTCATGTTCTCTCCTCGTCCTACGGGCCGTGCACCGCAGGCGCGCGGGTTCACGGTCCGGACGAGGCCGGTCTTCGATCGAAGTCCCCGGGAGCCGACGCGGCCCCTCGGGAACCACTACCGAGGACCGGCGAACAGGTCCCCCGTACGCGTGGTGGGTGCAGCCCTGGTTCAGTTAGGATCAAGGGGGAGCGACCCGTGGTCGCTCCCCCTCGGCATCCGTCAGCGGCGCAGTCCGAGCCGCTGGATCAGCGACCGGTAGCGCTCGATGTCCACCTTCTGCAGGTAGTTCAGCAGCCGGCGCCGGCGGCCGACCATCAGCAGCAGGCCACGACGGGAGTGGTGGTCGTGCTTGTGCACCTTCAGGTGCTCGGTCAGGTCGCTGATCCGCTTGGTCAGCAACGCGACCTGGGCCTCCGGCGAGCCGGTGTCGCCATCCTTGAGGCCGTACTCGCCGAGGATGGTCTTCTTCTGTTCGGTGGACAAAGCCACTGGTGTGGTCTCCTTGCTCTACTTGGTGCCGTGCGGCCCAACGGGGGTGGTCACCGCCGGGTGAGTCGGTCACGGCCGCCACGGACTGCAGCCGGACCCAACAACCGAGGGTAGCAGGCCGTCCCCCACCTGCCGGCGCACTGGTTGCCCCAGGTCACCCACCCCGGAATCGGCCGGGCCGCGCCGCGGCCCGGCCGGTACCCGACACGCCCTGTGACGCCGGCCATCCCGCGCCTAGCCGGTGCCGGAACAGTCGACCGCCAACGGCGTGCGCCGCAACAATTGTCGGGCGGTCACGCTTCCCGCCGCTCGAGTCGTCGGCCGCGTCCGGTGGCGGGCGCTTCCGTTGGGATTTCTCGGGAAGCCCGCGGCATCGCAGCCTCGGCCGCGAGCCAGGATCTCCGCCGGTTCCCAGCGCGGCATCGCGCGAGACGGCGGGAGGTGCCGCCAGCCATGGCCCGAGATCGCAGATCGTGCCGGAGCGCGCTCGACGCGGGCCCGATCGCGCCGGTACCCGACTTGTGGATCGTGATCTCCCTCATCGATCTACGGCGACTCGCGTTGCAGCGGTACTCGTTCGAGCCGGCTGTAAGTCGAGCCCTGCGCACCATGGAGCTCACTGCGCACCAGGAGCACCTCGTCGGCGACCCACCACGGGCCGGTGTAGTCGGCCAGCAGCTCGCGGATGGCCGTGGTGTCGGGCCGCCCCCGGGACCAGCGCGCCACCGTGAGGTGCGGACGGTACCGCCCGGGGTCGGTACCGGCGACCTTGGCGAGCTGCCGCAACGCCGCGACGTCCGCCTCCTCCCGCGGCTCCACGCCCACCCACAGCACGCCCCGGAAGACACCGCTGCCGGTGAACCGGAGGGTCGGTCCGAGGACCTTGGGTCCGCGGCGGCGCAGCCGGTCGGCGCGCCTGTCCCGCTCGGCGTCGTCGCACTCGCCGTGGAAGCACAGGGTGAGGTGCCACTTCTCCACCGGGACCCAGCGCAGCCCCGCCGGTGGCTGGGCCAGCGCCGCACGCAGCCGTGCCGTGAGGTCGCGCACCGCGTCCTCCGGCGGCCACAGGGCGGTGAACAGCCGCACCCCGCTCCCTACCCAATCCGCTTCGGCCTTCGGCGCTGCCCGTTACTCGTCCCGGGCGGCCCGGCGCAGGAACCTCGACAGTCTCGGGAACCGCGCCGACAGCAGGTCGGCCGCGGCCAGCAGCTCGTCGTGGCGGGCGTGCCGGCGCAGCGTGGCCAACGCGGCGTCGTCGTGGTTGCCCTCGTCGACCGGGAGTGTCTCCCGGCCCACCTTCGGCCGCGAGTTGCGGACCTCCTCCAGGGCCCGCCGCAACGCCTCCTTGTCCCCGGCGGCCACGTCCGGGGTCAGCACCCGGCGCTCCAGCATGACCATCCTGGCCAGCACGGCGGGGTTGCCGATCTTGGCGCGGCGACCACTCATCACCTGGCTCAGCATCGGCGCGCTGATGCCGAGCACCTCGGCCAGCTGGGCCTGCGACACGTCGAACGCGACGACGAGCCGGCGTACGCGGTCCCCCAGGGGCTCGCCGTACCACTCGCGCTGCAGCGCGAGGTTGCGCTGAACGGTCTTGTGCTCCTCCACGTATGCGTCTCCCACGTTTCCCTCACGGCCCAGCGCAGGCATACTGCCAGGTCCCCGTCACCGTTCGGGGCGGAACCCGGGCACGGTTCGCATCTGCACTCGCCTCGCGGCGCTGCGTCGAGCCCCCGGCTCACTTCCCCTCGGCGTCGGCGGCCAGCAGCTCGCGGGTGTGCTCGACGTCGCGGTGCATCTCCTCGACGAGCTCGGCGGGGCTGTCGAACCGCTGCATCTCCCGGATGCGGGCCACGAAGTCCAACGCGACCCGCTCGCCGTAGAAGTCCTCGTCGATGTCGAGGACGTAGGCCTCGACGCGCCGCTCCCGACCGGAGAAGGTCGGGTTGGTCCCCACCGACACCGCGGCCTGCAGCGAGCGGGTGACCCCGTCGGCGTCGGCGTGCAGGAAGCGGCAGGCGTAGATGCCGTCGGCCGGTACCGCCGCGAAACGCGGCGTGGACAGGTTGGCGGTGGGGAAGCCGAGCTCCCGGCCGCGGCTGTCACCACGCACGACGATGCCCTCGAGCCGGTGCGGCCGGCCCAGGGCCTCCGCGGCGGCGGCCACGTCGCCGGCGTCGATGCAGGACCGGATGTAGGTGGAGGAGAAGGTGATCTCTCCGGTCGCGGTGCGCTCGCTGATCAGGGTGGCGCCCTCCACGGTGAAGCCGAACCGCTGGCCGAGCCGGCGGAGCAGGTCCACGTTGCCGGCGGCCTTGTAGCCGAAGGCGAAGTTCTCCCCCACCACGACGGCGGCCGCGTGCAGCTGCTCGACGAGGATCTCGTGCACGAACTCGTCGGCGGGCACCCGGGACAGCTCGAGGGTGAACGGCAGCACGCAGAACACGTCGACGCCGAGCTCCTCCACCAGCTCCGCGCGACGCCGCAGCGTGGTCAGCTGCGCCGGGTGGCTACCCGGGCGCACCACCTCGGACGGGTGCGGGTCGAAGGTCATCACCACGCAGGGCAGGCCGCGCTCGTGCGCCAGCCGGACCGCCCGACCGATGAGCTGCTGGTGTCCGCGGTGCACGCCGTCGAACACCCCGATGGTCACCACACACCGGCCCCACCCGCCGGGCAGGCTTTCCAGACCACGCCAACGCTCCACGTCTGGAAAGCCTAAATGTCCCCGGATCAGGCTATTGCCGGCGGTACCACCCGGTCGGGTGGAGTGGCCGGCCGGACCCTCCACCCGACCTGCGGCACGGCCGGGCGCTCAGCTCGCGGGAGTGAGCACCACGAGCGGGCGCGCCGCGCCCCCCTGTTCGTTCACCAGGGCGACCACCCGGCCGTTGGGGGCGAACACACCGTAGGTGCCGAAGATGCCGGTGGCGGGTAGGCGTTGGCCGTGGGCGACCGCCACGGCGTCGGCGGCGTCGACGTCCCGGCGCGGGAACGCGGCCGCGACCGCGTCGTCCAGCCCCAGGCTTAGGCCCGGGTCGCTCTCCAGCTTCTCCAGGCCGCGCGCCACGGCCAGCCCGAACGGGCCGACCCGGGTCCGACGCAACGCCATCAGGTGGCCGCCCACGTACAGGTCGGCGCCCAGGTCGCGGGCCAGGGCCCGGACGTAGGTGCCCGAGGAGCACTCGACCATCACGTCGAGGTCGGTGTGGCCGCCCTCGTGACGCATGGCGAGCAGGTCGAACCGGTCCACGGTGACCGGTCGCGCGGGCAGGTCCACCTTCTTGCCGGCGCGCACCAGCTCGTAGGCCCGCTCGCCGGCGATCTTCACCGCGCTGACCGCGCTGGGCACCTGGTCGATGTCACCGGTGAGCTTGGCCATACCGCGCCGGACCTGCGCCTCGGTGACGTTGGCGGCGTTGGCCTCGCTGAGCACCTCGCCCTCGGCGTCGTCGGTCGTGGTGGCGGCGCCGAGCCGGATCGTGGCCAGGTACGCCTTGCTGTCCAGGGCGAGGTGGCCCAGCAGCTTGGTGGCCCGCTCCACGCCCAGCACCAGCACGCCGGTCGCCATCGGGTCCAGGGTGCCGGCGTGGCCCACCTTGCGGGTGCCGAGGATCTTGCGCACGCGGGCGACGACGTCGTGCGAGGTCATCCCCGCCGGCTTGTCGACCACGACCAGGCCCGGTGGGACTTGGGGACGGGTTTCGGGCTGTCTGTTGGCACTGTTGGCGACTGCGGACACGGCGGACCATCTTCCATGGACGGCGCGGCGGCGGAAACAAGGGGGTCCCTCGAAGGTCGGCTTCCCTCCCACCCGCCACCGGCACCGGGTGCACCGGAGCTCCCGCCGCTGGCCTTGCGGTAGCGACCAAGCGAAAGTACGCCCTTGCGCAAGTCTTTCGCTGCGGTCCTGGCACGGCTTCGGCGGAAGCCGTGCCAGGACCCGGAAGCATCACGGGCAGCCAACGCGATGGTGGGCCACACGGAACAGGTCCGCGGGGACCGGCGCTGGACATCGTGTGCCTGGCCGGGAGAGCGCTCGCCCGCTGGCGACCGCTGTCCGGCCCCGCCGGTGGACCCGGTGGCTCCGATCAGGCGGGGGCCAGGGCGGGCGTGGCGGGGAGTACGTCCCAGCGCCGCGGCCGGAGCTGAACCGGAACCTCCTCGCCCCGTGCCTGGGCGGCGAACACGACGGCCCGCGCCCGGCGCCACCACACCAGCGTCCGCCACGCACCCAGCCCGAGTACCGCGGCCACCGCGAGCAACGCGACGCGGTAGGCGGTGCCGGGGCCGAGCGGCTCGGCGAGGTCCAGCAGCAGCCCGACCGCCAGCGCCGAGATCGTGGTGGCGACGAAGCCGCCCACGTTCACCACGCCGGTCGCCGTGCCCACGCGGCGGAACGGGTTGTAGTCGCGGGCCAGCGCGAACCCGATGGCCGAGATCGGCCCGCCCAGCGACAGCAGGAGGAAGACGACCGTCAGCAGCTCCGCCGGCAGCTGGCCGGGCCAGGCCAGCATTGCCAGCCAGGCCAGGCCCGCGGCGGTGAGGAACCCGGTGGCCACCGGCATCCGTAGCTCCGGCCGGCGGGCGGTGAACGCACCGATCACCGGTCCGCCGAACAAGCCGCCGAACACCAGCAACGTCAGCACGGCGCTGGCGGACTCCGGGCTGAGCCCCTGCGCCTCCACCAGGTAGGGAAAGCCCCAGAGCAGGCCGAGCGTGGACGGCAGCACGCCGGTGGAGAAGTGCACCCAGAACCCGAGCCGGGTGCCGGGCGTCCGCCAGGAAACCGCCACGCGGGCGACGACCTCGCGCGGATAGATCGGTTCCGGCGTGGGCGCGGGCATGCCTGCCGGCACGTCCCGCAGCCGCCACGCCGCGCGGGCCGAGTACGCGGCGGTGGCCAGGCCGGCGACGAGGAAGGTGACGGTCCAGCCGGCGCTGTCCAGCAGGACGGTGAGCGGGAGCGTGGCGGCGAGGTTGCCGGCCGCGCCCAAGGCACCGGACAGCGACACGACCAGGGCGTAACGGCGGGCCGGGAAGTGCGCGGCGACGAGTCGCAGCACGCTGACCCAGGTCAGCGCGTCACCAAGGCCGAGCACCGCCCGGGCGGCCAGTCCCAGCGGGTAGGAGTCGGCAACGGCGAACAGGGCCTGCCCCAGCCCGAGCAGGACGGCAGCGGCGGTGAGCACGCGGCGCGGGCCGAACCGGTCGACCAGCAGGCCGGTCGGGACCTGCATGACCGCGTACACGCCGACCTGCAGCACGGTGAACGTGCTCAGGGCGGCGGGACCGACCCCGAAGCGCTCGCCAGCCTCCAGGCTGGCGACACCCAGGGACGCGCGATGGAAGATCGCGGCGAAGTAGATGACGACGGCGGTGGTCCAGATCAACCACGCCTGTCGAGTGGCGCGCTCGACGGGCACAGTTCTCCTTCGGGGCTTGTCGAGGGCGTGCGAGGACGTACGGGCTATTGCGAATATGCAGATGCGGAAGGGAAAGCGAGCGCGCCGGATCAGCGCCCAGTCCGCTCATCGAACGAATTTACCGATGCGTTAGCGCATTGGGTCCGTGTCCTGCCACACAACGTGATCAGGCCAGGCTGATTCGTCACCCGACGGGTACCCCGGAAAACGTGATCGTCCATTATGGATAGTCCCGGGTGTGATCACTTCGTGATAGGCACGTGATCAGGAGCGGACAGCTCCCGTGACGGCCCACCGGCCGGACCGGGTCCGGGCCAGCACGGCCACCAACCGCAGCACCATGAACGCGGCCAGCCCGGTCCAGACTCCCGCCAGCCCCCACCCGAAGGCCATCGCCAGCCAGATCAACGGCAGGAAGCCCAGCACCGCGCTGAGAATCGTGGTGTTGCGCAGGAACGCGGCGTCGCCCGCGCCGATCAACACCCCGTCGAGCGCGAACACCACGCCGGCGATCGGCTGCAGCACCACGAAGAACCACCATGCCGCCGGGATCTCCGCCAGCACGGCGGCGTCCGGGGTGAACAGCCGGGGCAGCGGATCGGCCAGGACGGCGAACAGCACGGCCAACAGCGCCCCGAAACCGAACCCGTACCGGGTGACCTGCCAGGCGAGCGCGCGGGCGCGCCGCCGGTCCGCCGCGCCCAGCGCCGACCCCACCAGCGACTGCGCCGCGATCGCCAGCGAGTCCAGCACGAGCGACAGGAAGACCCAGAGCTGCAGGACGACCTGGTGGGCTGCGGCGGCCTCGGCCGAGGTCCGGGCCGCGGCCGAGGCCGCGGACAGGAAGCACGCCTGGAACGCCAGGCTCCGCAGCACCAGGTCGCGACCCAGGCCGAGCTGGGCGCGCATCCGGGCCGGCACCGGGCGCAGCGGTACCCGTTCCACGACCAGCGCCCGCAGGAACAGCCCGGCGCTGGCCACCTGGGCCACCACGTTCGCCACGGCCGAGCCGACCAGCCCCCAGCCCGACACGTGCACGAGCACCGGGGCCAACCCCGCCGACAGACCGTTGCCGAACAACACGTACCGCAGGGGCCGGACGGTGTCCTGGACGCCCCGCATCCAGCCGTTGCCTGCCATCGTGACGAGGATGAACGGCGTGCCGAACAGGGCGACGCGGAGCCAGCTCACCGCCGCGTCGGCCACCTCGCCCGGACCGGCCAGGGCACGCGCCACCGGGCCGGCCACCAGCTGGCCGACGCCGAGCAGCAGCACGCCGACCACCAGCGCCAGCCAGGTGGCCTGCACGCCCTCGGCCACCGCCTCCGATCGCCGACCCACGCCGTGCAGCCGGGCGGCCCGCGCGGTGGTGCCGTAGGAGAGGAACGTGAGCTGGGTGGACACCTGGGAGAGCAGGACGCCGCCCAGTGCCAGGCCGGCCAGCGGTATGGCCCCGAGGTGCCCGACCACGGCGGTGTCGACGAGCACGTAGAGCGGCTCGGCCGCGAGCACGCCCAGCGCGGGTACGGCAAGCGCCAGCACCGACCTCGCCGACACGCGCTCGGCCTGAACCGTCACGCCTTCCTCCCCCAGTAGGGCACGCCCTCCACCGGGTTTTCCTAACGCCCGCACCCGAGGAAGCCACGCCCAGCCGCCCAGGGTGTGACCAACATCCCTGTCGACAGCTGCAGCGGTCGCCCCGCCCGCCATGGGCGGTGCCGCTCCGAGATCCGGACCGGATACGCGCGATGGCGAACGACAGGCTGGGAGACGACTGAAAAGACCCGGCCCCCGAGGGGCCGGGTGGTATGCGCCAGACGGTAAGACCCGAGGGCGGCACGCCCTGGGCGTCCTGTCCCTGCTGGGAGATCACGGGCGCACGCTCACCGCGTACGCCACGCACCAGTCCAGCGATGTCGACGATTCGGAAGGGTTACAGGACGGGAGCTTTGTCGAGGGCGGCCCGTAGGGCGGTGAGGACGTCCTCGGCCCGGCCGGTGGCGATGAACCCCGAGGCGAGGCGGTGTCCGCCGCCCCCGAGCGCGGCGGCGGCCTTACCCACGTCAATGCGGCTGGCCGCACGCAGCGAGACCGACCAGGTGTCCGGCGCGGTCTCCTTCAGCACCGCGGTGACCTCGGCCTCCGCGGTCGTACGCACGACGTCGATGACGCTGTCGACCTCCTCGCTGCGCATCCCGTCGGCGTCGGACAACCGCACCACCGCGTGCACCAGGCCGAGTCCCTGCGCCGCCTCCGGCTCCAGCCGGGCACCGCCGAGCACCTTCGACAGCATCGACAACCAGGCGAACGGGTGGGTGTCCAGCAGTGGCCGCGTGGTGGCCTCGGCGTCGACCCCGGCCGACAGCAGCCGCGCCGCGAGCAGGTGAGTGCTCGGGCTCGCGTTGCGGAAGGACCGGGTGTCGGTCACCAGTCCGGCATACAGGCACCGGGCCACCGGCTCGTCCAGCGGCGCGCGCAACGCGTCGATCAGCTGGGCCGCCAGCACCGCGGTGGCCTCGGCGTGCTCGTCGATCAGGTGGTGCGTGCCGAACCGGGTGTTGGACGTGTGGTGGTCCACCACCAGCACCTGCCCACCGGCGGCGATGGTGGCCGCCACCCGGTCGCCGAGCTGGCCCAGCCGCTGCAGGCTCCCGGTGTCCATCACCACCAGCAGCGGCGGCGCCGCGGGCACCTTCTCCGGCGGCACCAGCAGGCCGGCGGTGTCCAGGTCGCGCAACGACTCCGGGACCTCCTCGGGCTCGCCGAACGACACCCGGACCACCGCACCCCGCCGGTGTAGGGCCAGCCCCACCGCCAGCGCACTACCCAACGCGTCCGCGTCGGGGTTGACGTGCGCCAGCAACGTCACGTCGGGGGCGCCGGCGAGCAGCCGGGCCGCCGCGCCCAGGTCGGCCGCTGGCGCACCGGTGTCCACCGTCCGCGCGCCACTGGCGTTACCGCCCAGCTCGCTCACCTCCGTGCCCACGCGGCGCCCCTGCGGCGACCCGCACCTCCATCAAGCTTCACCCACCGATGCGATGCCGGTCTACCCGTTCGGGTGGAACGCACCCCGACCGGGGCGGATCGGCTCACGCGGTGTCCCCTGTCGTCACTCGGCGTCCTCGTCCTCGCGCGGCGCGCGGTACGGGTCGGAGTCCCCGGCCGGGGCGGCGCCGGCGGCCAGCCGGGCCACCTCGGCGTCAGCCTCCCTGGCCCGGGCGAGCAGCTCATCGATGCGCCGGGCGTCGTCGGGCACGGTGTCGGCCACGAACGCCAGGGTCGGGGTGAACCGCACCCCGGTCTGCTGCCCCACCATCGAGCGCAACACCCCCTTGGCGCTCTCCAGGGCGGCGCGGGACGCGGCCCGGTCGGCCTCGTCGCCGAGCACGGTGTAGTAGACGGTGGCGTCCCGCAGGTCCGCCGTCACCTTGGCGTCGGTGATCGTCACCATGGCCAGGCGCGGGTCCTTGACCTCGTGCTCCAGGCCGGAGGCGACGATCTGCGCGATCCGTTTGGCCAGTCTGCGGGCGCGGGCCGGGTCGGCCACGGCGCTCCTCCCTCTCTCAGGTCCTGCGGGTGCCCGCACCGGGCGCGGCGGGCACCCCACTCAGTCGTCCTCGGGTCCCATCATGCGGTGGCGCGCCGAGAGCAACTCCAGCTCCGGGCGGCCGGCCACCAGCCGCTCGCAGGCGTCCAGCACCCTGCGCGCGTGCCCCGCGTCGGCGGCCACCACGGCCACCCCGATCAGCGCGCGCCGGTGCAGGTGCTGGTGACCGGCCTCGGCCACCGCCACCTCGAACCGGCGCCGCAGCTCGGCGACCACCGGTCGCACCACCGAGCGCTTCTGCTTCAACGAGTGGACGTCACCGAGCAGCACGTCCAGCTCCACCACACCCACGTACACGTCGTGTCCGGGCTCGCGCGGGGCGCCCGGGAACCCCCTCGAAGGACGCTTCGGGGCGGGCCCGTGCGGGCCCGCCCCGAAACCTCCATTGTCAGCCGCGCGGCTTCTCGCGCATCTCGTAGGTCTCGATCACGTCATCGACCTTGATGTCGTTGTACGAACCGAGCGTGAGACCGCACTCGAAACCCTCGCGGACCTCGACCACGTCGTCCTTGAACCGCCGCAGCGAGGAGATCGGCAGGTTCTCGGAGATCACCACGTTGTCCCGCAGCAGCCGGGCCTTGGCGTTCCGCCTGATCTCACCGGACTTCACCAGACAGCCGGCGATCGTGCCGAACTTGGAGGACTTGAAGACCTCGCGCACCTCGGCGCGGCCCAGCTCGACCTCCTCGTACTCCGGCTTGAGCATGCCCTTGAGGGCCTTCTCGATCTCCTCGATCGCCTGGTAGATGACGGTGTAGAAACGGATCTCCACGCCCTCGCGGTTGGCCAGCTCGGTGGCCTTGCCCTCGGCCCGGACGTTGAAGCCCAGCACGACGGCGTCCGAGGCGGTCGCCAGGTTGACGTCGCCCTCGGTGATGCCACCGACGCCGCGGTGGATGACCCGCAGCGCGACCTCGTCGCCTACCTCGAGCTTCATCAGGGCGTCCTCGAGGGCCTCGACGGTACCCGAGTTGTCACCCTTGATGATCAGGTTGAGCTCGCTGGTCTGCTTGAGCGCGGTGTCCAGGTCCTCCAGGCTGATCCGCTTGCGGGCCGCCCGCCGCGCGTTCTCCGCCGCGCGCTCGCGGGCCTGCCGCCGCTCGGCGATCTGCCGGGCGACCCGGTCCTCCTCGACGACCAGGAAGTTGTCACCGGCACCCGGCACCGAGGTGAAGCCGATCACCTGCACCGGACGCGCCGGCGTCGCCTCCGTGACGTCCTTGCCGTGCTCGTCGAGCATCCGCCGCACCCGGCCGTAGGCGTCGCCGGCGACGATGGAGTCGCCGACCCGCAGCGTGCCGCGCTGCACCAGCACGGTCGCCACCGGGCCCCGACCACGGTCCAGGTGTGCCTCGATCGCCACGCCCTGGGCCGCCATGTTCGGGTTGGCCCGCAGGTCGAGCGCGGCGTCCGCGGTGAGCAGGATCGCCTCCAGCAGGCCATCGATGTTGGTGCCCTGTTTGGCGGAGATGTCGACGAACATGGTGTCGCCGCCGTACTCCTCGGCGACCAGGCCGTACTCGGTCAGCTGCTGCCGGATCTTGGCCGGGTTGGCACCCTCGACGTCGATCTTGTTCACCGCGACCACGATCGGCACGTCGGCCGCCTGGGAGTGGTTGATCGCCTCGACCGTCTGCGGCATCACGCCATCGTCGGCCGCGACGACCAGCACCGCGATGTCGGTCGACTTCGCACCACGGGCACGCATGGCGGTGAACGCCTCGTGGCCCGGGGTGTCGATGAAGGTGATCAGCCGCTCGTCGCCGTCCAGCTCGGTGCCGACCTGGTAGGCGCCGATGTGCTGGGTGATCCCGCCGGCCTCGCGCTCGCGCACGTTCGCCTTCCGGATCGTGTCCAGCAACCGGGTCTTGCCGTGGTCGACGTGGCCCATGACGGTGACCACCGGGGGCCGCGGCCGCAGGTCGCCCTCGTCACCCTCGTTCTCGCCGTAGCTGATGTCGAACGACTCCAGCAGCTCGCGGTCCTCATCCTCCGGGCTGACCACCTGGACCTGGTAGTTCATCTCCTGGCCCAGCAGCTCCAGCACGGTGTCGGAGACCGACTGGGTGGCGGTGACCATCTCGCCGAGGTGGAACAACGCCTGCACCAGCGAGGCCGGGTTGGCGTTGATCTTCTCGGCGAAGTCGGTCAGCGAGGCACCCCGGGGCAGCCGGATCGTCTCGCCGTTGCCCTTGGGCAGGCGCACGCCGCCGATCGACGGCGCCTGCATGTTGTCGAACTCCTGCCGCTTCTGCCGCTTGGACTTGCGGCCACGACGCGCCGGGCCACCCGGGCGACCGAAGGCACCCGCGGCACCGCCGCGACCACCCGGGCCACCACGGCCGCGGAACCCACCGCCACCGCCGGCGGGAGCACCGCCACCGGGCCGGAACCCGCCGCCGGGTCCGCCACCGCCGCGGAAACCGCCGCCACCGCCGCCACCGGGTCCACCCCGGAAGCCGCCGCCACCGCCGCCGGGACGGCCACCGCCGCCCGGTCGGCCGCCGCGACCACCCGGGCCGCCTCCGCCGGCCGGACGGGCCGGCCGGGACGGCATCATGCCGGGGTTCGGGCGCGGGGGCATGTTGCCCGGGCTGGGCCGCTGCCCACCGGGACCGGGCCGCTGTCCACCGGGACCAGGGCGCGGGCCACCGGGACCCGGCCGGCCCTCACCCGGACGACCGCCACCACCGCCGGGCGCACCGGGGCGCCCGCCCTGCGGGCCGGGCCGCGGCCCGCTCGGCCGCGGGCTCGGTGCGCCGGCACCGACGCCGAACGGGTTGTTGCCGGGGCGCGGCGCGCGCGGGCCCGGCTTGGGCGCCTGCGGGCGCGGCGGGACCACGCCCGGACCCGGCTTGGGGGCCTGCGGTCCCGGTTTGGACGCGGGCTTGGCCGCGGCCGGCTTGGCCGGCTTGGGCGTCTTGGCCGGCTGCTGCGGTGCCGGGGCCGCCGGCTGCTCGGCGGCGGCCGCAGCGGGCTTCTCCGCAGCGGGCGGCGCCGCCGGTGCGGGCTTGGGTCCCGGCTTCGGGCCGGGCTTGGGCCCCGGCACGGCGCCCGGCACCGCCGCCGGGCCACCGGCCGCCGGCGCGGGCTTGGCCGGTGCGACGCCCGGCTCGGCCTTGGCCGCGGGCGCCGGCTTCGGGCCCGGCTTGGGCGCGGCCGGGCGCGGCCGACCCTCGCCCTTGGCCTTGGCGGCCTCGCCGGCCTTGGGGAACGCGTCCCGGAGCCGGCGAGCGACCGGCGCCTCCACCGTGGAGGACGCGGACTTGACGAACTCGCCCAGCTCCTTGAGCTTGTTGAGAACTTCCTTGCTGGTGACTCCGAGCTCCTTCGCGAGCTCGTGCACGCGGGCCTTGCCTGCCACTGCTCTCCTCATCTGGGGAGGCCGGGCGGCTAGTCCCGCTCGACCTCGCACCTACCGTCGAAGCGCGTTCATGGCTTCAGCTTCACGGCTGGCTCATGACGGGTCGACCTGCTTCCTGTTCTGCCGTGCCGGCACGGGGCGCTCCCGTACCGGTCTGGGGTCGAGCGTGCTGCTCGAGATGGACGCGGACCGAGGTGACGTCCAGCGGACCCGACACGCGCAATGCGCGCGGGAACGCCCGGCGCCGCTCGGCGAGGCGCAGGCAGTCCGGGTCGGGGTGCAACCACGCCCCCCGTCCCGGCAGCCGGCGCCTCGGGTCGGGAACGAGTGCCCCGTCCACGACCACCACGCGCAGCAGCTCAGCGGCTCCCGCCCGGAGGCGGCAACCGACGCACGTCCGTACCGGACCGGTGTGCATGGATTGAGCTCCCAGGCGCGAACCACTCCGAGTCTAGCGCTTGACGTTCACTCGACCGAACCGGCGGTCGGGGCACCCGTCGGCGCCGCGCCCGCACCCGGAACGTTGGGGTCGGCGTCGCTGCGGATGTCGATCCGCCAGCCGGTCAGGCGGGCGGCCAGGCGGGCGTTCTGTCCCTCCTTGCCGATCGCCAGCGAGAGCTGGAAGTCGGGGACCACCACCCGGGCGGTCTTGGCCCGCTCGTCCAGCACCCGGACGGACACAACCTTCGCCGGGGACAGCGCATTCCCGACAAACGTGGCCGGATCGTCCGAGTAGTCGATGATATCGATCTTCTCGCCGCGCAGCTCACTCATGACGTTGCGCACCCGGGCGCCCATCGGGCCGATGCACGCGCCCTTGGCGTTGACCCCGGGGACCGTGGACCGCACCGCGATCTTCGACCGGTGGCCGGCCTCCCGGGCCACCGCGGGGATCTCCACGGTGCCGTCGGCGATCTCCGGGACCTCCAGCGCGAACAGCTTGCGCACCAGGTTGGGGTGGGTGCGCGACAGCGTGATCTGCGGGCCGCGCACCGTGCGCGACACCCCGACCACGTAGCACTTGAGCCGGGCACCGTGCTCGTAGCTCTCCCCCGGCACCTGCTCGGCCGGCGGGATGACCCCTTCGGTGTCCCCGACCTGCACCACGACCATGCCCCGGGAGTTGGCCCGGGCGTCGCGCTGCACCACGCCGGCGAGGATCTCGCCCTCCTTGGCGGAGAACTCGCCGAAGGTCCGCTCATGCTCGGCGTCGCGCAGCCGCTGCAGGATGACCTGCCGCGCGGTGGTGGCGGCGATGCGGCCGAAGCCCTCCGGGGTGTCGTCCCACTCCCGCTCCACCGTGCCGTCCGGGCCCAGCTCCTGGGCCAGCACCCGGACCACACCGGTCTTGCGGTCGATCTCCACCCGCGCATGCGGCTGGTGGCCCTCGGTGTGCTTGTAGGCGGTCAGCAGCGCGGTCTCGATCGCCTCCAGGACGGTCTCGAAGGGGATGTCCTTGTCCCGCTCGATCGCACGGAGCGCCGCGATGTCGACGTTCACCTCGACTCCTCCTCGTCCCCCGTCGTCCCGTCCGGCTCGGTCGAGCCGCCGGCACCTCCATGCTCCAACAACGCCAGCTCGGCCGCGGGCGGCTGCCGGAACTCGACCTCGACCACCGCCTTGGCCACATCCTCGTACTCGAGGCGGCGCAGTTGCCCGTCGACGAGCAACGTCACCCCGTCGGCATCGGTGTCACCGACCCGGCCGAGCAGCTCACCGCCGTCGGCCAGGCGCGCCCGGACGAGCCGCAGCCGGGCCCGCCGCCAGTGCCGGGGGCGGGTGAGCGGGCGGTCCACCCCGGGCGAGGTGACCTCCAGGGTGTAGGGCCCGGCCAGCACGTCGTCGCGGGCGTCCAGCGCCGCGGAGACCGCGCGGCTGGCCGCGGCGATCTCGTCGAGGCCGACGCCGTCGTCGGAGTCGACCACCACCCGCACCACCCGGCGCCGACCGGCCGTGGCGACGTCGAGTAGCTCAAGGTCGAACCCGAGGGCCGCCACGGCCTCGGCTACGACCGGTTCGAGCTGCGCGGTGAGCTGATCTCGCGCGGCGCGCGGTCGTTGTCCGCGCGGCGGGCTGGACACGTTGCCACTCCCTGTTGTGCTGTGTGCAGTGGGCACTCGCCGCGGGCCCGGCGGAGCGGTCCCACGACGACGGGCGGCCGGTGCTGCACGTCGCCGGTCGCGGTCGCCCAGCGTAGCGCGTCACTAGGCCGTCCCGGGCAGCGGCGATCACGCGTCGTCCGCGTGGCCCGGTCCGATCGCCTGGCAGGATGACGCAACGTGACGTTGGAAGCCTCCCGGCCCGGTCCACTGTCCCGACGACGGTTCCTCGCGCTGACCGCGGGGCTCGCTGCCGCGGCCCCGCTGGCGGCGGCGTGCACGTCAGCGTCGGAGTCGGCCGGACCCGACCCGCTGGTGGCGTTGGCCACCAGGGCGCGGGCCGACGCCGACCTGGCGCGGGCCGTCGCCAACACCCACCCGGACCTCGCCGCGGCCGCCGGGGTGGTCGCCGCCGACCGCACCGCCCACGCCGAGGCGCTGGAGCGGGAGGTGCGGCGCGTCCAGCCGGAGGGCGCGCCGGCACCGTCCGGGACGGCCAGCGCCGCACCCGGCGCGCCGGCCAGCCCGACGGCGGCCGAGACGGGCTTGGTGGAGGCGTTGCGGGCGGCCGAGAAGGAGGCGAAGGACGTGGTGGTGGCGGTACCGCGGTACCGCGCGGGCCTGGTGGGCTCGGTGGCGGCGAGCTGCGCAAGCCTGCGGGAGGTGCTGGCGTGAGGAGTTCGACCACGCCGGAGCCGTCGAACGCCCGGGTGAACGCCGACGCCGTCGAGGCGGTGCAGCGCGCGCTCGCCGTGGAGCACGCCGCGGAGTGGAGCTACGGCGTCGCCAGCGCCTTCGTGTCGAACGGGAAGGGCCTGGTCGGCGAGGGTATGGACGCGCACCGCTCCGTCCGGAACTCCACCGAGCAGATGCTGCGGGACTCCGGGGCCACGCCGGTGCCGCCACAACCGGCCTACCGGGTCCCGAAGCCGGTCACCGACGCCGCCTCGGCCGCGGCCCTGCTGGTCATCGCGGAGTCGGATGCGGCGGCGGCCTGGCGTGCGGTGCTGGAGCACAGCGACGACCCGGACCTGCGCCGGTTTGCCGTGGAAGCGCTCACCTCGGCCGCGGTTCTCGCGACCCGGTGGCGGGTGGTTTCCGGGCAGGTGCCACACACTGTGGCGTTCCCTGGCCAGAGCGGCTGACACGCCCGCGGGCCAGCCGCTCCGGTGGGGCCGGCGAAACACGTGACCGGAGACTCCGTCGTCACGTCCGCGGCTCGCTGGGGCCCGCGGTCCCACCTTGGAATCAGCGTGTCGTGAGCGGCATAACGCGACCGGGATGCCGGACCGCGAGTGCCCCTTTCACGCCGGCGCACCTGTCGCCGCTGCGGTCCATCACGCTGTGCCGGTCAACTCGTGTACGGGTGTCCGGCGCGAAGCGCGTCCACGGCAATCTCGCGAAGAAGCGTGTCGTCGCTGCGCTCGGGGTCGAAGAAGTCGGCCTCGGCGATGACCACCGCACGGCCGTCCAGGGCTGCGGCGTAGCCGGCATCGATCAGGCTGGACGGCCCGCTGGGCACCCGTCTGCCCTCACGCAACAGGTCGTTGACATTGCCCGTGCCGTCGGTATCCGTGAGCTTCTTCAGGGCTTCCGCATCGCTGGCGGTGGGCATGCGTACCACAGAAACCGCCACGACGACTCGGCTTCCGTCGGCGGTATGGGTGGTCAGCAATTGCTGCACCACCTCCTCGCACCGGTGCCTGGACAGGAACACCTTGGTGTCGTCGTAGGCGTGGGCCTCGCAGTGCGGGGTGCGCTGGATGTGGTGCTCGGTGAACTGGTACCTGCCCTGCGCCTCCGCGCCCGGCGCGGGAACCGGTGTGCCCTCCTCGGTATTGCCCCGCGTGAGCAGGGCCCACGCGGTTCCGCAAAGCGCCACTGCCGCGATCAGCCCGACGACGCGGGTCCCCAGCCGGAGCAGGCGGTCCTTCTCCAGCATCTCCGGTACGGGTTCGGGCGACACGGGTACCGGCGGCTCCTCCCGGATCAACAGCACCGGCATCTGCGCGGTGTCCGTCGGTCGGGGTGGGAACTTCGGTAGCTCCGTCGTGCATTCGGCTGGCTGTTCCACGTGGTGCTCGGGGTCCGACACGGGATCCCACCGTAAAGGGTGGTGGTCCTGTCACGTAATGGCGTGAAAACAACCGGTGCCGCGCCGACCGGCCGCTCCGGGCCCTGATCCAGTCGAGCCGCTGGTCACCGTCGTAGGGCGGCCAACGCGAGCGCGACGTCCTCCTCGGTGTTGTAGAGGTGGAAGGCCAGCCGGGTCCGGCCGTTGCGGACGCTGGCGACCACCCCGTGCGCCGCCAGCCGCTCTGCCGCGTCCGGACGATCCAGGGTGGTGATCGCGGAGTCCGCCGGGGGCAGGTCGAGCGCGGCCCGGAAACCGTTGGCGAGCCCGACGCAGTGCCGGTGCACTGCCGAGAGGTCCAGGCCGGCGAGCCAGGGCAGGGTCATGGCCGCGCCCCGGTGGGCCATCCAGACCGGGGAGAGGTCGAACCGCCGCGCGTCCCCGGCCAGCTGGAGCGACCCACCCGTCACGCCCTGCCAGGGGTCCTCGGCCGCGTACCAGTTCGCGGCGTATGGCACCAACTCCGCCCAGCGGTCGGGATGGACCGTCAGCCAGGCCGGGCCGCGCGGGGCGAGCAACCACTTGTATCCCGCACCCACCACGTGGTCCGCCCAGTCGAGTCGGAGCGGCAGCCAGCCGAGTGCCTGCGTCGCGTCCAGCAACACCCGCGCACCGGATGCCTCCGCCGCGGAGCGGAGCGCCTCGAGGTCAACGATCCGACCGTCGCCGAACTGGACGACGCTGACCGCGACCAGGTCGTGCCCGGCCACCTCGTCGGGCACGTGGTCCAGTTCCACCTCGTCGACGATGACGTCCGGGCGCCGGGCCAGGAACGGGAAGCGCACGCTCGGGAAGTCGTTCCGTGCGACGAGCACGCGGGCACCGACCGGGAGGTTGGCCGCGATCAGGCCGACGAGCTGGGAAACGGAGGCACCGAGCACGACCCGGTCGGCCCCGACCCCGACCAGCCGGCCGAACGCGGCCCTGGCGGTCGCCACGTCCCGGTCGTAGTCCGTCGGCTGGCACCGCCCCCGGGCCCAGCGGGTCACCTCCTCCGCCATGACCGCGGCCGCCCGTCGGGGCGGGACACCCATGGCGGCGGTGTTGAGGTAACCGGGTTCGAGGTCGAAGGACTCTCCGAAGGCGTGCCGCACGGCGGTGACGCTAACCCGATCGCGTCGCGGGGCGCGCGCGGTTTCCCCGACCACCCGGATTCCCCTCGAATGGGCGACCACGGAAGTGAGAGATGTTCACCCTCTTGCCGGGTGACCCGGAGCCCTGCGGGGGACGGACCGTGAGACGTACCGTGGACGGGTGCTGACCGAGATCATCGAGATCCGGACCGGATCGGTCGAGGTCGTCTACGACCTGACGGCGGAGTGCGAGCGGTTCCTCGCCGGCGTCGGGGACGCCGACGGACTGCTGCACGCGTGGGTCCCGCACGCCACCGCCGGCCTCGCCATCATCGAGACCGGCGCCGGCAGCGACGACGACCTGCTCACCGCGTTGGGTGATCTGCTCCCCCGGGACGGCCGGTGGCGGCACCGGCACGGCTCACCCGGGCACGGCCGGGACCACGTGCTTCCGGCGTTCCTGCCGCCCTACGCCTCCGTTCCGGTGCTCGGCGGCCGGATGGCCCTGGGTACCTGGCAGTCCGTGTGCCTGGTGGACACCAACATCGACAATGCCGTGCGCACCGTGCGGCTGAGTTTCCTGCGGGGTTAAGCCGGGCGTTGGAAGACCCACCCGGCCGGGTGGATGCGGGGGACACGCCAAGGCTCCGTACCAACCTCGACTTCCCTGCGCCGTGTCCGACCCAATACCCTCGGTGACCTCGAACCCTTGGGTGCGGCTGGCGCACCGGCGTCCCGGCTTCGGGCGCCGCCCGCCGGACGTGCCCCGAACCCATGGGGATGTGGTGACGGAGTGCCATGGCACCGAGCAGCATGCGAACGCAGCGGCAAGCGCTGACCCGGCGGTGGGAACGGTTCCTGTCCTCGGAGGGCACCGACGAGGACGGACTACGTCCCGAGGTCGCACAGAGCTGGCGGCGTTCGCTTGAGCTGGGCGTCCTGGGCCGGGACGCCGCGCCCGCCGACGACCTGGACGAGGAGTGGCGCGAGGGTCGGCTCGGCCATGCGGTGCGGGTGCTGGAGAACGAGCTGAGCCAGGTGGGCGACCAGGGTGAGGTCGTCGTGGCGGTGGCCGACGCCCACTCCCGCCTGCTGTGGACGGCGAGCAGTCCGGTCGTACGGCGGCGGGCCGAGGAGGTCAACTTCGTGCCCGGCGGGCGCTGGGACGAGGCCAGCATCGGCACCAACGGGATCGCGCTGGCCCAACGCACCGGCGCGCCATCGATGGTGTGGTCTTGCGAGCACTTCAACACCGCGGTGCAGGACTTCGTCTGCTACGCCACGCCGATCGACGACCCGCTGACCGGCGAGCGGCTGGGCGTGATCGACCTGACGACCGCCTGGACCAAGGCCCAACCGCTGGGGCTGCCCACGACCAACGCGCTGGCCCGGCTGTTCCGGGACGTGCTCGCCTCCAACGCGGTGCCGCCGCCCGCGTTGCGTGCGCTCGAAGAGGTGATGGAGGTACGCCTGCTGGGCCGGCCGGAGCTGCGGATGGGCGCCCGGCGGGTGGCGGTCTCGCCCCGGCAGATGGAGATCGTGGCGTTGCTCGCGCTCTACCCGGACGGGTTGGACGGCGGAGAGCTGCACGCACATCTCTACGGCGACGAGCCGGTCAGCCGCGGAACGCTGAAGGCGGAGATCTCGCACCTGCGGCGTCAGTTGGGTGGCCGGATCGCGTCCCGGCCGTACCGGCTGCTGGGTCCGGTGCGGTGTGACGCGCTGGAGGTCCTGCAGGCCGTGCGGCGCGGGGACGTGCGGGCGGCCGCCGGGGACTACCGCGGCGAGTTGCTGCCCGGGACCGAGTCGCCGGAGCTGCTGGACTGGTCGCGGTACCTGGCCGCGGCGGTGCGCGAGGGGTTGGCCGGCAACCCGGATCCGGATGCCGTGCTCACCTGGTCGGACCATCATCCGGCGGACATCACGGTGCTGCGCGCGGCGTTGTCCCGGCTGCGTCCGGAGGACAGCCGGCGGGCCCTGCTGGCCGCCCGGTTGCGCGCGCTCACCGTGTACTAGCTGCGGCTGCGGGCGAACGGCGCCCTCGCGGACGGCCTAACCGTTTCCGGCCATCCGGTCGGTGGCCAACCCGGCACCAACCGGATGGCTGACAGCCTCCACCGCCCCGACCCCGGGCTTTGGAGGAACGGCAATGGTCTACGCCCATCCGGGGCAACCCGGCTGTCCCGTCCGGTTCCGTCCCCAGTACGAGAACTTCGTCGGCGGGAAGTGGGTGCCGCCGGTCGAGGGTCGGTACCTCGACGACGTCAGTCCGGTGGACGGCCGGGTCTTCACGCGCGTGCCCCGTTCGTCGCTGGCCGACGTCGAGCTGGCGGTGACCGCGGCGCACGACGCGCTTCCGGTGTGGTCGTCGACCAGCCCGGTGGAGCGGGCCCGGCTGTTGCTGCGGATCGCCGACCGCCTGGAGTCCGACATGGAGCGGTTGGCGGTCGCGGAAAGTTGGGAGAACGGCAAGCCGATCCGGGAGGCGCTGAGCGCCGACCTACCGTTGGCGGTCGACCACTTCCGTTACTTCGCGAGCGTGCTGCGGGCGCAGGAGGGCTCGCTCAGCCAGCTCGATCCCGACACGGTCGCCTACCACTTCCACGAACCGATCGGCGTGGTGGCGCAGATCATCCCGTGGAACTTCCCGCTGCTGCTGGCGGCTTGGAAGCTTGCGCCGGCGCTGGCGGCCGGCAACTGTGCGGTGCTCAAGCCGGCCGAGCAGACCCCGGCGAGCGTGCTGTTGTTCATCGAGCTGATCGCGGATCTCCTCCCGGACGGCGTGGTGAACGTGGTCAACGGGCTCGGTCCGGAGACCGGCCGCCCGCTGGCGCTGCACCCCAGGATCGCCAAGATCGCGTTCACCGGCGAGACCGGAACCGGTCAGGAGATCATGCGCTATGCCGCGGAGAACGTGGTCCCGGTGACGTTGGAGCTCGGTGGCAAGAGTCCCAATGTCTTCCTGCCCGACGTGTTTGCCGACGACGACGAGTTCGCGGACAAGGCGGTCGAGGGATTCGTCATGTTCGCCCTGAACCAGGGCGAGGTGTGCACGTGTCCGTCACGCGCGTTGGTGCACGAGTCGATCTGGGACGAGTTTCTGGACCGCGCCCTCGAACGCACCCGGTCCTTGGTGCTCGGCGATCCGCTCGATCCCGCGACGATGGTGGGCGCGCAGGCCAGCGCCGAGCAACTGCAGAAGATCCTGTCCTACCTGGAGATCGGCCGCGGTGAGGGCGCGGATCTGCTGACCGGTGGCGAACAACGCAGCGTTCCCGGCCTCGAGGGCGGCTACTACGTCGAGCCAACAATCTTCGCCGGGCGCAATGACATGCGAATTTTCCAGGAGGAGATCTTCGGTCCCGTGGTGTCGGTGACGTCGTTCTCCGACGTCGACGACGCGGTGCGGATCGCCAACGACTCGCGGTACGGCTTGGGAGCCGGGGTGTGGACCCGGGACGGCACCGCCGCATACCGCATGGCGCGGGCGATTCAGGCGGGCCGGGTATGGGTGAACTGCTATCACGCCTATCCGGCGCATGCCGCGTTCGGTGGCTACAAGCAGTCCGGGTTCGGCCGGGAGACACATCTGGACACGTTGCGGCACTACCAGCAGACCAAGAGCGTCCTGGTCAGCTACGACCGGAAACCCACCGGCCTGTTCTGATTCGGCGCCGCCGGCTCGGCGGATGGTTTCGGCTTGGCGGACGCTTTCGCGGATGGCGCACGGGCACGCCTACTGGGGGTGTGTCCGGCGGACCCGGGAAGGCGTCCGCCCTCCCATTTCTCCGACGATGAGAAGCGAACTCTCCAGTTGCTGGGACGCGAAAGAATTCGTTGACCGGTGGTCGGGCGCTCGGGCCCGCTCTCGCGGGTGGCCGGTGGAACACCACGGGGTGACGAGCGGGTGAGCATCGCCAGTCAACGGCGCGGAGCGCAGCGGAGCTGGTGTTGTTGGCGGTGGGTCGGTCCCGCTGTTCCACGACGTGCTGACGGGCGCGCAGACCGCCTTCTCCGCCGAGCTGTTCGACACCACGGTGCCGGTACTCCGGGGTGCCTGGGCTCTCAGGCGGTGACCGTGGTTGCCGGCGCCGCAACGCTGCTGGCCGGTACCGAACTGCTGCGCACGACCCACTCGGCGACATCCGTCGCGTGATTACCTGTCTGCAGCCTGGCCGTTACGGTGGCCGGCGTGCTCGCCGCACCCGAGACTAGCCAGCGCGAACTCGTCCAGGGGCACGGTCGGCGCGGGACGATCGAGGTCATTGACGTAGCACGGGGGCCGCGGGCGCAGCTGCATCCCCACCTTCACCAGACACAGCGGGCAACCCCACTCGCCAATGGGCAGCCCGGGCCGCAGGACCGCGGAAGGCGCGAGAAGAAGGCCGCACTCGGCGGTGTAGCGCGGCCGGCGGAGGTCACCGATCTCGTCGATCGGGTATCCGTGTGCCTGCTCGTCGTAGGTGTTGACGAGCCAGACCCACGGCACCAGCGGGCCCGTCATCCCGCACCGTCCCGCCGCCCCGGGCCACGGTGTCCGTGCCGGTGGGGGCCCGCGGCGAGCCGTCCGCGGCCGGCGGGGTGCGCGGCAGCGGCCGCGGGTGCGGGCCACACGGCGACTCGTTCGGGGCTCATCGGCGTCATCCGGGCGTTCTCGACCATCGGGGTTCGAGGGAAGTTATCGCCGCCGCACGGTTGGTTACAGGTGGGCATCGGGCTGCTCGGCGCGACCACCGGCTCACCCCCTCCCACACGTCACGCCCGCGCCACCACGACCTGTCGCGTGGGGGACGGCAGCGCTCCCACGGCGCTGTCAGCGATGTTCCTTTTCGCACAACGAATCGCGGCCCGGCCACCGGTCATTAGCCGGCAACGTCGATCATGGTCCCGACAGCCACGAACCACCCAGGTTTTCCATCCCTTCGGGGGACGTGTCCACCAGCTACCGGGTGGCGTCGCGGGAGTGGTTCGGTGCGGGCACCGATTGCACCGGCACGGCGCTGGACGGCCGCTTGCCGGAAGAACGGAGGTGCTGTCCGAAAATCCCTTGCTGCGGTCCCTGGATCGATCGACGGAAACCATGCCACACCTACAGAACCGAGGTGACCCGTCGCAACGGCCGTCCGTGTCAAGAACATCACCCGGTCCGGGAAGGCGGTGGCCGCCACGACTGTGGGCGGGCACCGACGACGCCCCGGCTGGCGGCAACCCGGCGACGAAAGCCCGGTCGTGCCCGGGTCCTGGATGCGCCAGGGGCTCCGACGGACGGCGCGGTTGACCAACCCAGACCCAATCGCCGCGGGCACGGAGTTCCGTGCCCGCGGCGATTGGGCGAGATCCTAGGAGGAGAAGAAGAGGCGGGAGACGCCATGCCGCTTGTGGTGCCCGTGGTACGGCGGATGCGAACCCCAGGCCGGCTGCTGCGGCGGGTACCCCGGGGCGGCGGGCGGCGGGGGCGGCACCTGTTGTGCCCACTGCGCCTCGAGCTGCGTCAGCGACTCCAGCTCGCCGTAGTCGAGGAAGATTCCCCGACAGTTGTCGCACTGCTCGATCTGTACGCCGCTGCGGTTGTAGGTCCGCATCAGGCTGTGGCACTTCGGACACTGCATACGCTTGCCCCTCGCTCGGTCACCCTCGATGTCGGATATCTACTGATCACCATAGCCGCATGGTCGGAGTGCGACGTTCGCTATCCGGCGACAGGCGTCCACCAGGGCGATCGCCACGTCGTCGAGGGGACGTCCCGCCTCCCGCGCCCGGGCCACGGCGACGGCCGCCGACTGGACCGTGAACGCCCGCGCCGGAGCGTCCAGGGCTGGCCAGGGGTCGCCTTCGGGGGGCACCGCGGGACCGCGGGCGGCCCGGTAGGCGGTGAGCAGGCGGCCCCAGTCCCGCGGTGGCAGCAGTCCGGCCGCGAACCAGGCGGCCGGGCGCGCCAGGTCCCAGGCGGGCGCGCCGATGCCGAGGTCGTCGACGTCGATCAGCCGCCAGCCCGGTGTTTCCCGCGCTGTGCCATGCCATACCAGCTGCCCCAGATGCCAGTCGCCATGGACCACCGATCCGGACCCAGCCGGCGTGTCCCCAGCGGAGTAGGTCCACGCGGGCAAGGTGGCGAACGCCCGTCTGATCTCGGCTGACGCGCTCCCGTCGCCCAGACCGGCGACCCCGCGCGCCACCCGGTGCGGCGCCCCTGCCGGTGGAAGTGGCCCGGCGACGTCACGACCACGTGTGGGGATGGTGTGCAGTCGGGCGAGAAGGTGCGCGGCATGTTCCCACGGCACGGCATCGACATCGTCGGGTCGCACCGGTTCGCCCGCCGGCCATATGGTCACCAGCCGGTCTTCGACCTCGAACAGGAGCCTCCCTTCCCGGGAGCGCACGGGTTGGAGCAGGATCCGTTGCGCTTCAAGGTAGGTCGCGATGCGGAGACGGGCCGCCAGGATGGCGGCATCGGTCCCGTTCCGGTGTGCCTTGACCACGACGTCGTCGACCCGGACCACGAGACCGGTTCGATCGTTGAGCACGTCCCACTGCCTGCCCGCGACACCGGCGATGTCACGGGCACGGCCAACAAGACCAGAGATGAGCGCGTGGTCGGTCCTGGCTTCGCTCAACACCTCCGCATCGTGCCCTCCCGCACCCATGCCGACGAAGTGCGTGCGCCAGGGAGAGCCTCGTTCGGCGCAGCCTTGGGGTGATCGGGCCGCGCGGTGTCGAGGTTCCCGGGTCCTTCGGCACGCGTGCGGTGGATCGCTGGACCATGACCGACGGCGGTGTGAAGATGCCGGCTCCGGAGTGATCGCTGGGTGACGACGCACGACGTCTGCCCTGCGGTCCGGACCACACCGGTCCCCCGGCTGGCGGATCCCGTGCCACGATGGCCCGGTGCGCAACCTGACTCGGCTCGTGCTGTGGGACATCGACCTGACCCTGGTCAGCGCCCTGGGGATCGGCGTGGACTGGTATGGGCACGCGCTGCGCGAGGTCGCCGGCGTGGAGCTGGTGCACCTGCCGGTGTTCGCCGGTCGGACGGAACGGGCCATCACGACCCAGTTGCTCGAGCAGCACGGGTTGGAGGCGACCGACGAGACGATCGAGGCGATGTTCGCCGCGATGACGGCCGTCGCCGACGAGCAGTGGCACCTCCTCCCCAAGGGCGGCCACGCACTCCCCGGCGCGGCCGCGGCGTTGGCGGCCCTGGCCGAGCAGGCGGGTGTGCTGCAGTCGCTGGTGACCGGGAACCTGCCTGCGCTCGCCTACTACAAGCTCACGGCATTCGAGCTGAACCAGCACATCGACTTCGAGATCGGCGGCTATGGGTCGTTGTCGGTGCATCGGCCGGATCTGGTCGCGGCCGCTGTGGCCAGTGCCCAGCGCAAGCACGGCAACGGTTACCCGCCGGAGTCGGTCGTCGTTCTCGGCGACACCCCGCACGACGTGGACGCGGCGCTCGCCCATGGGGCAACGGCGATCGGTGTCGCGAGCGGTCACAGCAGTGTGGAGGAACTCCGTGCTGCCGGTGCGCACGCGGTGTTGCCCGACCTCGCCGACACCAACGCGGTAGTCCGCGCCGTGCTGGCGTAGATCCCGCGGAGATTCCTTACGACGGGATCCGCCGGCCCGGCGGAGTTCTTGTTCCTGCTCAAGAAGGGCGCCGGGACCACTCCTACGCGAAGCGGTCCCGGCGTCCTTTCGTTCAGCTACGGCAGAGTTCGGCGAGGTGGTTGACCACGGCGTCGACGGCGATCTCGGTGCGTTCGCCGCTGGCGCGGTCCTTGACCTCGACGACGCCCTTGGCTAGGCCGCGTCCCACCACGAGGATCGTGGGTACGCCGATCAGCTCGGCATCGGCGAACTTGACGCCGGGTGAGGCGTTGCGGTCGTCCAGGATGACCCGGACGCCGGCCGCGTCCAGCTCGGTTGAGATCCGCTCGGCACCCTCGCGCACCGCCTCGTCCTTGCCGGCGATCACCACGTGCACGTCGGCCGGTGCGATCTCGCGGGGCCAGACCAGGCCGTACTCGTCGTGGCGCTGCTCGGCGACGGCCGCCACCGCACGGGAGACGCCGATGCCGTAGGAGCCCATGGTGATGCGCACCGGCTTGCCGTCCGGGCCGAGGGCGTCGAGCTGGGCGGCGTCGGCGTACTTGCGGCCGAGCTGGAAGATGTGGCCGATCTCGATGCCGCGCGCCATCACCAGCGGGCCGGCACCGTCCGGCGAGGGGTCGCCCTCGCGCACCTCGGCCGCCTCCACGGTGCCGTCGGGGGTGAAGTCCCGGCCGCACACCAGGTCGACGACATGGTGGTCGAGCCTGTCGGCACCGGTGACCCAGGCGGTACCCGACACGATCCTGGGGTCGACCAGGTACTTCACGCCGTTCTCGGCCAGCGCCTTCGGCCCGATGTAGCCCTTGACCAGCCAGGGGTTTGCGGCGAAGTCCGCCTCCTCCAGCAACGCGACCTCCAGCGGCGCCAGTGCCGCCTCGAGGCGCTTGGGGTCGACCTCGCGGTCGCCGGGGACGCCCACGGCGAGCAACTGCCACTCGTCGCTGCCGGGCTGCCTGGTCTTGACCATGACGTTCTTCAACGTGTCCGCCGCGGTGAACGTACGGCCGAGGCCGGCGGCGTTGAGGAAGTCGACCAGGGTCTCGATCGTGGGGGTGTCCGGGGTGTGGTGTACGCGGGCCTCGGGCAGCCCCTCGCGGGCGCGGGCCGGCGGGGCCGGGGTGGTGACCGCCTCGACGTTGGCGGCGTAGCCCGACTCCAGGCACCGCACGTAGGTGTCCTCACCGGCCGGCGAGGGGGCCAGGAACTCCTCGCTCGCCGAGCCGCCCATGGCGCCGGACATGGCCGAGACGATGTGGTACTCCAGGCCGAGCCGATCGAAGATCCGGATGTAGGCGTCGCGGTGCAGCTCGTAGGAGTGCTTGAGGCCCTCGTCGTCGAGGTCGAAGGAGTAGGCGTCCTTCATCACGAACTCGCGGCCGCGCAGGATGCCGGCGCGCGGGCGCTCCTCGTCCCGGTACTTGTTCTGGATCTGGTAGAGGATGACCGGGTAGTCCCGGTAGGAGCTGTACTCCCCCTTGACCATGAGGGTGAGCAGTTCCTCGTGCGTCGGCCCGAGCAGGTAGTCGGCCTGCTTGCGGTCCTTGAGCCGGAACAGGCTGTCACCGTATTCGGTCCAGCGTCCGGTGGCCTCGTAGGGCTCCTTGGGCAGCAACGCCGGGAAGTGGACCTCCTGGGCGCCGATGGCGTCCATCTCCTCGCGGACGACGCGCTCGACGTTGCGCAGCACCCGGTACCCCAGCGGCAGCCACGAGTAGAGGCCCGGCGCGACCCGACGCACGTAGCCGGCGCGGACCAGCAGCTTGTGGCTGGGGACCTCGGCGTCGGCCGGGTCCTCGCGCAGGGTGCGGAGGAACAGCGTCGACATCCTCGTGATCACGGTGGAGCGCTCCCACAGTCGAGATTCGGCGAACCTTCCGGACCGCGCCCCGTTCCGGGGCCGTTTCCGTTCCCGCAGCGTACCGCCGCTCACCCACTGGTTTGACCACCACCCGCCCCGGCCGGCCGGGGCAAGGCCGCGTTGTCGCCTCAACTCCAGTGGGTGCGGTGGACCAGCCAGCGCCGGGTAGCCCGGGCAATCTTGCGCTGGTAGTCGCGCAGCCCGATGGAGCCGGGTGGCTCCGGGAGCCGGCTGTTCAGCTGCCAGTAGCCCGCCCACGCGGCGGCGAGACCGGTGACCGCCCATGCCGGCACCTGGTTCAGCGCGGGCCGGGACAACACCAGCCGCTCGGCGTCGGCCGGCGGGTGCCCGGCCAGCACCAGTTGCGGCACCAGCGACACGACGTCCATCCACGCCGGGCCCCGGCACGGGTACGACCAGTCGACCACCACGACCCGGCCGTCGGAGACGCGGCGGATCATGTTGTCCGGCCGGAGGTCGTTGTGCAGCAGGGTGTCGCCGTCCGCCCAGGGCTGCCACGCGGTCTCGATCGCGATCAGCGAGTCCAGGTGCCGCAGCGCCCACGGGTCCAGGTCCGCGTGCGGGGCGAGGGCGAGCTGGGACCAGCCCTGCATCAGCGGGCCGAGGTCGTCCAGCACGCTCGGCACGTCCGGCAGCGGGCACGGGGTGAGCGTGCGGCCCAGCCGGTTCAGGGCGGCGAGCACGGCGGCCAGGTCGGGCGAGCCGGGGCGGAGGTTGGGCTCGCGCCCGTCGGCGTCGGCGAAAACCAGGACGATCCACTCGTCATCGACGGTGAACAGCAGCCGCGGGCTCGGCACGTCCTCCGGTAACCGCCGCGCGACCTGGCCCTCCAGCCGGTAGCTGCCGGCCGTGGGATGCGAGGCGGGCAACCCCTTGACGAACACCTTGCGGCCGTCGGCCAGGGCCAGCCGGGACGCCAGGCCGGGTGTGTACCCGCCAACCTGGCCCCACGCCTTGGCGACGGGCGCAGCCAGCTCCACCTCCACGGCGGAACGGACGGCGAGGGGAACCTCGGCCCAAGGCGGTCGGACAGCGCGATCGAGCTCGGTGAGGGCGGGCACCATCACCACCGGGATCGCGCACGACGCGCCTGGTCAACCAACATCCAACTCCCCACTGCTGTCCCGGCCGGCGGCCGGAGACGGGCGATGCGGGCGGAAGCACGGCCGGCGGCCGCACTTGATCATTATAGGGCGAATCAGGCAGCCATGGGCCACGCCCGCGTCCCCCGACATTCGGTGCTGGTCAGGTTCGGTGCACCGCCCGCCGGAGGGCCCGGTGCTCGTGCCGGATCCGCTCCCCCGCGGAGCGATCGGTGTCCTTCGGCTCGGCCAGTCGCGCCTCGTCCTCGCGCTGCCAGGCGGGTGGCTCCGGCGTGCCGGCAAGCGCCCAGGCAGCCTGCCGTGCGGCGCCGATCGCCACGTACTCGGCCGGTGCCGGGACCGTGACCGGCAGGCCGAACACGATCGGAGCGGCGGTGCGGACGGCCTTCGACTGTGCCGCCCCGCCGATGAGGTGCACGCGCCGCACGGTGACACCGACGTCCCGGAGGGCGTCGAGCCCTGCGGCCAGGCCGCACAACATGCCTTCCACCGCGGCGCGGGCGACGTTCTCCGGGGTCATGGTGTCGCGGCGCAGGCCCGAGAGGGTGCCGGCGGCGTCGGGGAGGTTCGGGGTGCGTTCGCCGTCGAGGTAGGGCAGGAGCACCAGCCCGCCCGCGCCGGGTGGGGCCGCGCAGGCGAGCCGGTCGAACTCGGCGAGGTCGACGCCGAGCATGGTGGCGGCGGCGGTGAGGACGCGGGCCGCGTTCAGCGTGCAGACCAGTGGCAGGAACCGGCCGGACGCGTCGGCGAATCCGGCGACCGTACCGCTCGGATCGGTCGTCGGAGTGGGTGAGAGCGCGAAGACCGTGCCGCTCGTACCCAGCGAAACGACGACGTCGCCGGGGGCGAGATCGAGTCCGAGCGCAGCGCCCATGTTGTCGCCGGTGCCTGCCGAGACCACTGCCCCGGTTCGGGTCTCGCCGGCGGGGTCGCCGGGTCCCAACACCTCGGGTACTCGGGGGCTGCGCCGGCCGAAGGCGTGTGCGAGCAGGTCCTTCCGGTAGCTGCCGTCCCCGGGCGACCAGTAGCCGGTCCCCGAGGCGTCGCCCCGGTCGGTGACCGGCTGGTCAAGCGCGCTCGTGAGCATGCCGGTCAGCCAGTCATGTGGAAGGAGCACGCTCGACACGCGGTCGGCCAGCGCTGGTTCGTGCTCGGCCATCCACCGCAGTTTCGTCACGGTGAGACTGGCGACGGGCACGGTGCCGACCGCGGCCGCCCAGGTCTGGGCACCGAGTTCGGCAACCAGGTCCTCGGCGGCACGAGCCGAGCGGGTGTCGTTCCACAGCAGGGCGGGCCGCACGATCTCGCACCGCTCATCCAGCGGCACTAGGCCGTGCTGCTGGCCCGCCACCCCGATGGCGACGACATCGTCGACGATTCCCGCCGAGGCTTCGGTGAACGCCTGCCACCACGCCGTGGGATGCACCTCGGTGCCCTCGGGGTGCGGGGCCCGCCCGTCGCGCACCACCTTGCCCGTCCGCGCCTCGCACACCACGACCTTCGTCGCCTGGGTGGACAGGTCCACACCGGCGACCAGCGGCTCTCCGCTCCGACCCACGCCCTGATGCATCACTCCAGTACTCCCCGTGTCAGCGGCCCGTTCCGGGTCGCACCAGGATCTTGCGGCCGCTTCCTTCCCGGAAGGCGTCGAGGGCGAGAGCGTAGTCCTCCAGCGGGTAGTTGTGGGTGATCATGACGTCGGCGTCGACGACTCCGCCGCCCATCAGCTCCACGGCTCGGCCGTAACTCGCCAGGATGGCCATGCTTCCCACGATGGTGATCTCGTCCTGGTAGACCCGGGCGGGCGAGAACCGGGCCGTGGCGCCGCTCGGCGCGACCCCGAACTGTTGGAAGGTGCCACCACGGCGGACGCGGGAAAGACCGTCCTCGATGGCGGGGATGGCGCCGGTGCAGTCGATGACCACTTCCCAGCCCCGTGTCCTGTCGAACACGCCTGCCGAGGTCGCGGTTGCGTCGGCACCGAGCTGGCGGGCCACGGCCAGTCGGTCCTCGTTGAGGTCGACCACGGAGACGGAGGCTGCTCCGGCGTTCCGGGCGAGTTGGAGCATGAGCAGGCCCATCGTTCCGGCGCCGTAGATCAGGTAGTGCTCGCCGAGGCGTCGTGGGAGGAGGTCGAACCCGTGGACGGCGCAGGAGAGCGGCTCGATCAGCGCTGCGTGCGCCCCGTCGAGTCCCTCGGGGAGCCGGTGGCAGTTGGCGGCTGGCACCACCACGTACTCCGCGCAGGCACCGTCTCGCGTGTCGCCGATGGCGCCCCAGTTCTCGCAGAGGTTGCCACGACCGATGGCGCAGTACTCGCAGGCGCCGCAGAACAGGGACGGGTCGACCGCCACCAGGTCTTTCTCGCGCACGTTGGCGACGCCCGTCCCTACGGCGACCACCTCGCCGGCGAACTCGTGGCCGGGCACGATGGGGTAAGGCGTCGGCGCGAACTCCCCGTCCACGATGTGGATGTCGGTGCCACAGATCCCGCACGCGGCGACCGCGACGACGACCTCGCCGGGACCGGGGGTGGGATCGGGCACCGTGGTGACCGCGACCTTGCCAGGCTCCTCGATGAGCACTGCCCGCATCGTTGCTCCTTTGCAGCTTTGCCAACCCCCGGGGGTCAGGGGTTCGTTTCCTCCCGACGCACCGGCGCCACGCGAACCTCGACGCCGAAGTCCCTGATGGCCTGCAGCTCCTCGGCGGGAATGCGGTCGTCGGTGACGACGAGGTCGAACGAGCCCACGTCGCCGTGGGGGTAGGTGGCCGTCCGGCCGAACTTGGAGTGGTCGACCAGCAGCACGCTCCGGGCTGCCGACCGGCAGATCTCCTGCTTGATCAGGGCGTAGTCCTGGACCGGGTGGTAGAGGTGGCCGTGGGTGATCGCCGTGGCCGACACGAACGCGAGGTCCGGGCGGATGCTGGCGAGGGCGCGCAGGGTGTCCGGCCCGGACGTCGACTCGAATTCGCCGTGGTAGCGCCCGCCGATGAAGACCACCGACGCCTCGGGCGCGCTCGCGACGGTCTGGGCGACGCGGACCGAGTTGGTGATCACCGTGAGCCGCTCGATGCGGGTGAGCTGGCCGGCCAGCGGGAAGTTGGTGGTGGAGTCGTCCACCAGAACGGTGCTGCCGGGGACGACCTCGCCGATCGCCGCCGCGGCGAGGGCGGACTTCTCGGCGAGCCGTAGGCCCTCCCGGAACCGTGTCGCGGTCTCGACGGTGAGCGGCGGGAAGGAGGCGACCCGCCCGCGGAGCTTGCGGAGCAGGTGGCGCGCGGCGAGGTCGTCGAGGTCACGGTGCATCGTCATCAGGCTGACGTCGAACCGCTCGGCCAGCTCGGCGATGCGCAGCTCGCCGCGGTCGAGGACGAGCCCGAGGATGTCCTGCCGGCGTTGTTCGACAGCCGCTTCGGAGGGCCGCGCCTTTCGCGTCACCGCACGTCCTTCCCGGAGCGGGGCGTCATGGCGCTGCCCGGCACGGACGTGCTCGAGACGGTCATCTCCGGCCCTCCCGCTCACCATTGATCGGGCGCGCATCGACCCGGCGGCCCCGACCCCGCCACCAAGTGCTCAATTCCTATCAGAAGATGTCCATATTATTAACACACTTTATGTGAATATGTCGCTTGTGTGCTGCGTCACAATCCGGCGGGCGTGGGTTGGTCGGGCGTGCCTGGTGTTCCCGGCGACGTCCGACCTGCCTCGCCGGGTCGCCACCGGGCGCGTCCTAGGCTGGGCGCCGTGCTCGTGCTGCTCCCTCCCTCCGAGACCAAGGCCGCCGGTGGCCACGGCGACCCGCTCGACCTGGACAGCCTGTCGACGCCCGAGCTGACGCCGGTCCGCCGGAAGCTGGTCGACGTGCTGGTGGAACTGGCCGCCGACGTCCCGGCCAGCCTCGCCGCCCTGGGGCTGTCCGCCCGACAGGAGGCCGAGGTGCGGCGCAACGCTGCCCTCCGCACGGCGCCGACCATGCCGGCACTGCGCCGCTACACCGGGGTGCTCTACGACGCGCTGGACGTCCCGAGCATGAGCGTGGCGGAGTTGGGCCGCGCCGAGCAGCGGCTGTCGGTGGGATCTGCCCTGTTCGGGCTGGTGCGGGGCGGGGACGAGATCCCGGCGTACCGACTGTCGGCGGCCAGTGTGTTGCCGGCGGTGGGTCCGCTGCGGGAGTTGTGGCGCCCGGTTCTGGAGCCGATGCTGTCCACGGTGGACGATCTGGTGGTGGACTTGCGTTCCGGTGCTTACGCCGCGCTCGCCCGGGTGCCGCACGCGGTGACGGTGCGCGTCGTGAGCGAGGACGGGGCTGGGCGGCGGAAGACCGTGAGCCACCACAACAAGGCATACAAGGGGAAGCTGGCCCGGGTGTTGGGCACGGCCCGCGGCCAAGTGTCCACTGTGGATGGAATCCGGCGGATCGCCGAAAAGGCCGGAATTGTGTTGGAGCAAACCGGTGACCGCGCCCTCGACCTCGTCGTGACAGGCTGAGCCCGGACCGCGATTGCCGAAGTCCCTTCGGGCGCCGCCACCGGGAAGGTTCATCCACCAGGTCTCGGGGGAGAAAATCGATTGCGTGCCGGCGTGGCCGGCGGGCAACCTGATCGTCACTGTTGTCGCACTGTTCCCGGCGGTCGCTGGGCGGAGAGCGGAGGTGAGCCATGTCCGACGTTGTCGCGGCGCGTGGCCGCGTCCCGTTCGCCAGCCCCACCGGCCGTTTCCCGGTGTCCGGTTGAGTCAGCGCCGGTGGGGCTTCTCTCCAGGAGGAACCCACCGTGCACGCGCACGAGAACGACACGACCGACGTGTCTTTCGACATCTACGAGCGCTACGCGCACCTCGTCGAGGACGAGGACGCTCCGCGGGAACACCGGACCAGACTCCGGCGCGCCGAGGACGAGCCCGCGCCACGAAACAGGGGGAGGCTGACCGAGGAGGAGCGCGACCTGCTCGCGCTGCGCCGTGCCGACGCGGTCAGCGAGGCCGGCCCGCTGCCGCCGACCGGGGACCGCTGGTCGACCTGGGACGAGGGGGAACGCGGGCCAACCCCCTACCCGGAGTGGCTGGTGACCGACCTGGGCGCGGTGGACATCGAGCTGGGTGTGCTCAAGAGCGGCAAGGAGGCTGACGTTCACCTGCTGGAACGAACGCTTCCGGACGGTGGCCGGTCGTGTCTGCTCGCGGCGAAGCGCTACCGCGGCAGCGACCACCGCCTGTTCCACCGGGACGCCGGATACCTGGAGGGCCGGCGGATGCGGAAGTCCCGGGAGGCGCGGGCGATCGCCGGCCGCACCGGCTTCGGGCGCAACCTCATCGCCGAGCAGTGGGCGGTGGCGGAGTTCACCGCGCTCAGCCGGTTGTGGCAGGTCGGTGCCCCGGTTCCCTTTCCGGTGCAACGGGTGGGCACCGAGGTCCTGCTGGAGTTCGTCGGGAGCCCGGACGGAACGGCGGCGCCCCGGCTGGCCCAGCTCCGGCCGAGCGCTGCCGAGGCGCGGGAGCTGTGGCGTCAGGCACTGGACGCGATGACCGTGCTCGCCAGGCACGGTTACGCGCACGGCGACCTGAGTCCCTACAACGTGCTGGTCCATGACGGTCAGCTGGTGTTGATCGACCTGCCCCAGGTGGTTGACGTGGTGGCCAACCCGCGCGGTCCCGAGTTCCTGGCGCGGGACGTCGCCAACCTCTGCCGCTGGTTCGCCGGGCATGGCGTGCCCGCGACGGATTGTGATCCCGTCGCCTGCGTCGGGCGGCTCCGGGCGGAGCTCGGGCTGAACTGAAGAACCGCGCACACGAGGCGTTTCGGAATGTGCGGCGCAGTGGGGACAGTGCCGGGCATCGGCGGAGGCGTCGACCACTCAACTCGCGGCGTGTGGTGGCCGACACCCGGCCACCGCACGGACGGTGAGTGACGATCGTGTACGCTAAGCGGGAACCGGCGGCGGAGGGAATCTTCGTGTGCGGGTTCCGTGACAGTGGTGGCGCCCCGCGCGCCCGCCATGTCCTATTCGTGGCGCAGAGTGCGCCGGGCTCGTCCTTGTGATCAGCACCGTGGTTTTCCGCGGGGCCTCCCCGCGACGTGCCACGTCCCGGAGAGGGAAGACTTGACCACAGCATTTCAGCCGAAGTCCCAGCGTGCGCCGCGCCGGCCGCGGCATCGATGGGTTCGCAACGCCCGGCCGGAGCAGGCCACCCAGGCCCCGGAGGCCGACGCCGACGGTGCCGCCCCGATCACCGATGCGGTGAGTGAGCCGGGTACCGAGGCCCCCGTCGCCGGTTTCGACGAGCTCGGGTTGCCCGAGGAGCTGGTCGCCGCGCTGCGGCGGCGCGGTATCGAAAGCCCGTTCCCCATCCAGGCGGCCACGCTGCCGGACGCGCTGGCCGGCCGGGACGTGCTCGGCCGGGGCCAGACCGGCTCGGGCAAGACCCTGGCCTTCGGCCTGCCCATGCTGACCCGGCTGGCCGGTGAACGCAGCCGCCCGTTGCGGCCGCGCGGGCTGGTCCTGGTGCCCACCCGCGAGCTGGCGATGCAGGTGTGCGACTCGTTGGCGCCGCTGGCGCGGTCGCTCGGCCTGACCGTGAGCGCGGTGGTGGGTGGGACCTCGTTCCCCAAGCAGGTGGCGGCGCTCAGGCGCGGGGTCGACCTGCTGGTGGCCACCCCGGGCCGGCTCAACGACCACGCCCGGCAGGGCACCTGCGTGCTCTCCGAGGTGACGATCACCGCGCTGGACGAGGCCGACCACATGGCGGACCTGGGCTTCCTGCCGGACGTGCGGGCGGCCCTGGACCTGGTGGCGCCGGACGGGCAGCGGCTGCTGTTCTCGGCGACGCTCGACGGTGACGTCGACGTACTGGTGAAGCAGTACATGACCGACCCGGTGACGCACTCGGTGTCCCCCGCCGTGGCCAGCGTGAAGACCATGGAGCACCACCTGCTGCTGGTGGGGCGGGGCGAGAAGTCGGTCGTGGTGTCGCACATCGCCGCCCGTGAGGGGCGGACGATCCTGTTCGCCCGCACCCAGGTGGCGGTCGACCGGTTGACGCAGGAGCTGCGCGGGGCCGGCGTACGGGCCCGGGGGCTGCACGGCGGGAAGACGCAGGCGGTGCGGACCCGGACGCTGACCGAGTTCCGGGAGGGCCGGACCCACGTGCTGGTCGCCACCGACGTGGCGGCCCGGGGGATCCACGTCGACGGGATCGACCTGGTCGTGCACGTCGACCCGCCGAACGACCCCAAGGACTATCTGCACCGGGCGGGCCGCACCGCGCGGGCCGGGGAGTCCGGCACGGTGGTCACGATCGTGCAGCCCAACCAGCGCCGGAAGGTGCTGTGGCTGACGCGGCAGGCGGGGGTCTCGGCGATCAGCACGCGTGTCGCGGCCGGGGACGACAGGCTCACCCGGATCACCGGTGCGCGCGAGCCCAGCGGGGTGCCGGTGGTCGAGGAGCCGGCGCCGCGGCGCGGCGGTAAGCCGCGGTTCGGTAAGGGCGGCGGGCCGCGCCGCGGGTTCCGCGGTGAGCGGCGGGACCGCGGGCCGCGCGGTGAGCAGAGCGAGCACGGTCACTGGCGGGACCGCGGCCGGCGCGGCGAGAACGGCGACCGCGGCGACTGGCGCGGCGACCGTGGTCGCCGCGGCCAGGGTGGAGAACGTGGCCACGGCCCTCGCCGTGACCACGGCAACCACACCGGCCGCCGGGACCACACCCGCGGACGCGACTACCAGCCTCGTCGCGCCACCCGCGACTGACCGAGCGAGGAGTAACGACGTGAAGGCCCGGAGGATGTCTCCTCCGGGCCTTCGTCTGTTCGGGGAAGGTCAACGATCGAACGCCCCGCGCTGCACGCAGGCGACGAACGCGGACCAGGCGGGCGAGCCGAAGGTCAGGACCGGGCCGGCAGGGGCTTTGGAGTCGCGGACCCCAACCTCCAGGCCGGATAACGAAGCCACCTCGACACAGGCACCGCCGCCACTCGTGTAGGACGACGTCCTCCACTCGACCGTCTTCATGCGCGCAGGTCCTCTAAACAACGCTCGATCAACTTGCGGGACTTCGCAGCACTCAACGAGCGAGTCAGGAGCTGATCTGCCACTGCCTCATACCTCTCAACATCTCGTTCGTCGTCGACGTACAACCCGCCGCTGAGCGTGTCGACATAGACGATCGGCGGCATGTTCCGAAAGTGCAGCATGTTGAACGGACTGGTCAATGCCGCATGCGCACCAGATGTTGTCGGCAAGACGTGCAGCTTCACATTAGGCTGTTTGGCCAGATCAAGCAGGCGTTCGAGTTGTCCTCGCATCTGCTTCGAGCTGCCAGTTGGCCGAACCAGGGCGTACTCATCGACGACCGCCGTCACAGCAAGCCCGTCCGTCAAACGACGCTGACGCTCCATGCGCGCAGCCACCCTCGCGTCGATCGCAGAGGCGTCAGCTTCCGGCGTCCATGCCGCGATCACCTCTCGGGCGTAGTCCTCGGTCTGCAGCAACCCAGGAACCGCATCGATTGCGAACTCGAAGAACTCCGATGCTTCGGCCTCAAGCATGACGTAGTCAACGAACCACCCCGTCAGCCCACTTTGATAGGCCGTCCACCACCCGTCCCTGTGTCGAGCCATCTCGACAAGCTGGGCCTGCACATGCGCGGATGCGCCATAGACATGACATAGCGCGATCACATCCGGGATCGAGACCGTGATGGCACTGTCGGGGCTCTCGATGCGATACAGCTTCGCCCGGCTCATGCCAAGCGCAGCGCGCACATCCTCGATCTCCATGCCTGCTTGCCTACGCAGCTTCGCCAAGCCAAGCGCGAGACGTCGGCGGAGCAGTGATGGTCGTTCGCCCTGTGGCATGCGGACACAGTACTGATCGTCACCCAACCGCATGATCTTGAGACTGTCTCACTTAGAGAATGTTGCAGACGTCCCAGGTGCATGAGATCTTACCCACAGTGATCCTGTCTCACTTTGAGCACATCACAGATGTCGGCAGGTCTCCGGGGGAGAACCATGGATCCAGATAGGGACTACTGGCACAAACTAGAGTTCTTCGAGATCAGGCGGGGTGTTCGGAAGCTCTTGTACTCCGCCGCGATCTGCGATCACGGCTTCTACGTGGGCCGGCGGGCCGGTGTGACCTCCGTGCAGGCCACCGCCGAGCGGTACGCCCGCGAGATCGGCGAGGACTTCGTGCGGGACATGCCCGGCCGGTGGCTCGTGCGGGTCTCGCGCATCACGCCGCCCAGCGAAGGCGGCGAAACCATTCAGCAGCTCTGCACAGTCGAGCTTCGTGGGGCCACACCGCAGCCCACGCAGGCCGCATCCCTTGCCGCCGAGAGCCGTTGACCGTCCTCACCTCCCTGGGGGCTCGACATGCTCCTCGCCGACCTCCATCCCGCGATCTTCCACACCTTGCTCGGGGCTCTCCTCGTGTTCGGCGGCATCGTCACGCTGCTGGTGACAAGACGGGACACAGCACGGCATCGGCTCCGCCCCCACTCCCTTACTGTTGCGGAGATCCAGTTGCTGTCCGCCACAGCGTTCCCGTCAGTTCCCGTACGCGGCGAGCGAGGGAAACTCTCCCCAGCGGGGGCTGTCGCAGGTCCCCTCGTCTACCCGAGCCGTTCACCGGTCTGCGGGGAGAACGCGTGCTCCTGCCCCGGACGAACCCGCAGGTAAACGGTCTCACCGATGCGTGGCGTCCGGGCCGGGTCGACGCGGGTGACGATGTCGGCCGCCTCGGCATCCTCCGTCCCGACGATGCTGCCGTAGAGATAGGCGTCGGCGCCGAGTTCCTCGACAAGCCGGACGACGACGGGGAAACCCTCACCGGCCCCCACGAGGTCAACCGACTCCGGGCGGAACCCGAGCAGCACGCTGTCGGAGCCCTCACGGGCGAGCACCCCGAGCTCGTCACGACTCAGCGGGACGTCGAGCTCCCCGATGCGCGCATGCCCGTTGGCGACCTTGAACTCGCGGATGTTCATCGAGGGAGAGCCGATGAACCCGGCGACGAAGTTGTTGGCGGGCTTCTTGTAAAGGGCTAGCGGGGTGTCGCACTGTTGTAGGACACCGTCCTTGAGCACCGCGACACGGTCCCCCATGGTCATGGCCTCGACCTGGTCGTGGGTGACGTACACGGTGGTGACGCCAAGGCGCTTCTGCAGTGCGGCGATCTGCGAGCGCGTGGACACGCGCAGCTTGGCGTCCAGATTGGACAGTGGTTCGTCCATCAGGAACACCTTTGGCTGACGCACGATCGCCCGTCCCATGGCGACGCGCTGCCGTTGGCCACCGGAAAGCGCTTTGGGCCTGCGGTCGAGATACGGCTCCAGGTCGAGTATCCGGGCGGCCTCGAGCACCCGCGCGGACCGCTCCTCCTTGGGTACCTTCGCCATCTCCAGCGCAAAACCCATGTTCTGGGCCACGGTCATGTGCGGGTACAACGCATAGGACTGGAAGACCATGGCAATGTCCCGCTCGCGTGGCGGAAGGTTGGTGACGTCTCGGTCGCCGATGTGGATCGCGCCCTCGTCAACGTCCTCGAGACCGGCGAGCATCCGCAGCGTGGTCGACTTGCCACAACCGGATGGACCAACGAGAACGAGGAACTCCCCATCGCCGATATCGAGGTCCAGCCGGTCAACGGCAGGAACGTCCGAACCAGGGTAGAAGCGCGATGCCTGGTCGAAGGTGACGGTAGCCATGTCGGGTTTTCCCTATCGTGCGGCGGTCAGCGAGTCTCGGTGGGTGGGACGGACCTGCAGCTTGCGTCCGGTGCCCTTGCGGAAGGCGTCGACCGCTGGCAGGTACTGGTCCAGTGGGAAGCTGTGGCTGATCATCTCGCCGGGCGCGATGACGCCCTTGGCCATGAGGTCGACGGCCCGGCCGAAGCTGTGCAGTACGGCCATGCTGCCCACGATGGTGATCTCGTCGTTGTAGACGCGGAACGGCGAGAACGCTGCGACCGCGTCGGCTGCGGCGACACCGAACACCTGGAACGTGCCGCCACGCCGTACCCGACGCAGACCGTCCTCGATGGCGGGGACCGCACCGGTGCAATCGATCACCGTTTCCCAGCCCTCCGGCCGGTCGAACTCGTCGGCGTCGCGGGCCACGGCATCGACTCCGATCCTGACGGCCGTGCCGAGCCGGGATCGGTTCAGGTCAACCACGGACACGCTCGCCGCACCCGCGTGGCGGGCGAGTTGCGCCATCAGCAGGCCCATAGTTCCGGCGCCGTAGATCAGGTAGTGCTCGCCCAGACGCCGCGGGAGCAGGTCGAACCCGTGCACCGCACAGGAAAGGGGCTCTATCAGCGCCGCGTATTCGAGCGGGAGATCGTTCGGAACGCGGTAGCAGTTGGCGGCAGGTGCGGCGACGTAGTCGGCGGACGCGCCTGGCCCGGTCACGCCGATCGCGTTCCACCGCTCGCAGAGGTTGCCACGCCCGATCAAGCAGAAGTGGCACTCGCCGCAGAACAGCGACGGGTCGACGGCGACCCGGTCCCCCTCGGCCAGATCCGTCACCCCGGTTCCCACCGCGACCACGGTGCCGGCGAACTCGTGCCCCGGGATGATCGGGTACGGCGTGGGTGCGAACTCGCCGTCGACGATGTGGATGTCGGTTCCGCAGATGCCGACCGCGGCGGGCGCGACCACTACCTGGCGGGGACCGGGAGTCGGGTCGTCGACCGTGGCCAGCGAGAGCTGACCCGGCTTCTCGATGAGTACTGCGCGCATGTCACTTCACCGCCCCGAGGGAGAGACCACGGACCAACCACTTCTGCGCGACCCAGCCGGCCAGGATCACCGGGAGCGCCGCCATCGTGGAGGCGGCGGACAGCCGGGCCCAGAACAGTCCCTCGCTGGTGATGAACCCGACGAGGAAGACCGGTACGGTGGCGGCCCTGGTCGAGGTCAGGCTGACCGCGAAGAAGAACTCGTTCCAGGCGAAGATCATGCAGATCAACGCGGTCGCGGCCAGCCCGGGTGCGATCATCGGCAGGATGATGCGGCGCATCTCGGTGCCCAGTGACGCACCGTCGATCCGAGCCGCCTCGAGCACCTCCCTGGGCAACTCGGCGAGGAACGAGCGGATCATCCACACCGCGATGGGGAGGTTCATCGCGGTGTAGACCAGGGAAAGCATCGTGATGTTGTCCAGCATCCCGATGTTCGTCGCGAGGATGTAGAGCGGCAGGATCGACGCAACCGCCGGCATCATCCGCGTGGAGAGGAAGAAGAACAGCGCATCGCGCCACCGCCCCACCTTCGCGACCGAGAGCGCGTAGGCCGCCGGCGTTGCCAGCATGATCACGAAGATCGTGGACATCACCGAGGCGGTCAGCGAATTGATCAGGTAGGGCGCAAAGTCACGCGCGAAGATCGAGCGGAACTGGTCGAGCGTGGGGGTGAAGAAGATCGTCGGCGGATCGGTCGACGCCTGCGACTCCTGCTTGAAGCCGGTGAGGAACATCCACAGCACCGGGAAGAAGAACGCGAGGGCGGCAACCCAGGCGGCGATCCCGACACCGATGTTGCCCGGCCGGAAGCGGGCACCGCGCCGGCGGGTGGCGGCCGCCCGCTCGGCAGGTGCGGTGGCAACCATCGTGGTCATCGCTCCTCCCCGGTGGGACATCCGCACGTGGTGTGCGGTTCGGTGGGCAACCCACGTCGCCCCAGCGTGTAGGACCCGAAGGGAGGGGTTTTCATGCCGACTCCTCGGTGAACAGGTTGGAGATCACGCGGAGCGCGACCATGGCGATCGTGATCGTTGCGACGACCACGATCACACCGGCAGCAGCGGCCTCGCCGACGTCGAACGCCCGGAACGCCTGCTGGTAGATGAAGTAGGGCAGGTTGGTGGTGGCCTGTCCGGGACCGCCCTGCGTGATCATGAAGATCGCGTCGAAGGTCTGCACGATGAAGATCGACCCGAGCAGGATGGCCAACTCGATGAACTGCCGCAGGTGCGGCAGGGTGACCCGGCGGAAGGTCTGCCAAGCGTTCGCCCCGTCGACCTTGGCCGCCTCCAGCACCTCCGGGGACTGGCTCTGCAGCCCCGCCAGCACGATCAGCATCATGAACGGCGTCCACTGCCAGACCAGCACTCCGACGATCGCGGGCATCGGGTACCGGCTGGCCCAGTCGACGTTGTCGACGCCGAACGGGGACAGCATCCAGTTCACCAGCCCGAAGACCGGGTTGAACATCGAGGTCTTCCACAGCAACGCGGCCGCGGCGGGCATGACGAGGAACGGCGTGATGAGCAGCGTGCGGACGACACTGCGGCCGAGGAACTTCTTGTCCAGCAACACCGCCAGCCCGATCCCGAGCAACATCGAGAGGATGACGGTGCTCGCGGTCAGCGTAACCGTGTTGAAGACGGCGTTGCGGAAGAGCTCGTCGGTGAAGACCTTGCCGTAGTTGGCGAGTCCGACGAACTCCTTGGAGCCGGGCCGCAACAGGTTCTGGCTCTGCACGCTGTAGTACAGCGTGAGCAGGAACGGCACCTGGGTCAGCGCGATGGCGAACACCAGCGCGGGAAGCAGTGGAGCCCGCAGTCTCCACCGCTCACCCGCGGTGAGTGTCCTGGGTGCCGGGGGTTGCCGCGGTTTCGTTGCGGTCGGCGCCGGAAGGCTGGGGGTGAGCATCGGATCTTCCTTGTGTCCGGGGGTCCGGGTGTGAGGACCGGTCGGACGGGTACAGCGGCCCCCACACCCGGATGGGGCTACTTCTTGTAGCCACCTTTCAGGGTGGTCTGTTCGGCGTACTGCTGGGCCTTGGCCAAGGCGTCGTCGACGGACTGGCGGCCGGCGATGGCCGCGGAGATCTCCTGCGACACCTTGGTGCCCAGTTCCTGGAACTCCGGGATTCCGACGTAATGCACGCCGGTCCACGGCTGCGGATGCAGTCCTGGTTGCTTGACGTTCACCGACCGGATCGCGTCCAACGTCGGCTGGGCGAACGCCGCGGCGGCCTTGCGATACTCGGGAATCTCGTACGTGGACAACCGGCTCCCCGGCGGCACCCGCGCCCATCCGAGCCGCTGGCCGACCAGCTTCATGTAGTCCTTGGAGGTCGCCCAGGACACGAACTCCCAGGCGGCATCCTTCTTCTTGGAGGTCTCGGGAACCGCCAGCGCCCAGGACCAGAGCCAGCCGGCGTGCTCGGTCTTCACGGTGGGCGCGGGGACGTAGCCGATCTTGCCCGCGACCTTGCTGGTCTTGGGGTCTTCCAGCGAACTCGCTGCGACCGTGGCGTCGTACCACATCGCCGCGTTCCCCTGGCCCATCGCGGTGAGGCACTCCGAGAAACCGGCGTTCGGCGCGCCCGGCTCGCCGTACTGGCGGACGAGGTTGACGTAGAGCTCGACGGCCTTCTTCGTCTCCGGGTCGGTCAGACGGGCGTTCCAGTCCTCGTCGAACCAGCGGCCCCCGAAGGTGAGGATCGCCGTGTTGAGCGGTGCGAGCACCTCGCCCCAGCCGGGCAGCCCGCGCAGGCAGATGCCGGCGACGTTGCCCTGCTTGTCGTCCAGCTTCGCCGCGAAGTTGGCGACGTCCTGCCAGCTCGGCCGGGCCGGCATGGTCAGCCCGGCCTTGGCGAAGAGGTCCTTGCGGTACATCAGGAACGAGGACTCGCCATAGAACGGCACCGCGTACAGACCATCCTCATAGGACAGTGCATCGCGCACGGTGGGAACGATGTCGGCGACGTCGTATCCACCCTTGCTCGCGTAACCGTCGAGCTTGGTCAGCCAGCCGTTCTTCGCCCAGATCGGCGCCTCGTACGTGCCGATGGTCACGACGTCGTACTGGCCGGCCCTGGTCGCGATGTCCTGGGTGACCCGGTCGCGCAGCTCGTTCTCGGGAAGGATCACGAACTTCACGTCGATGCCCGGGTGGTCCTTCTTGAAGTCGCCGGTCAGCTTCTCGATGTCCTGCATCTGTGGGTTCGCCACCGTGGCGACGGTGACGGTTCTGCCGTCCTGGCCTCCCACACCGGCTCCGGCACACGCGGTGGTGCCGAGCAGGAGCGCGGCGAGCGCACTCCCGAGGACGGCGCGCGCCGGGCGCGATCGGGACCTGCCTGCCATAAGGACCTCCGTCAGCGGTGGGCGGCGCTGCCGGCCGCGGAGTGCCCCGTGCTCCGGGGATGCTCGTTTGAGCGATCACTCGTTCAGATGAGCGAGTCAGGTGAATTGAAGGTGTGAAGGGGGTCACCGTCAAGGGTCTGTGCAAGAATGAGCTGAAGCCCGCTCAAATGAGCAAATGGGGTCATCCATGACGGCGAACACGGGGAATCGGGCGCTGCGACCGGCGGAGCTGATCCGCGCCGCGGCCATCGCCCGCCGGTACTACCTCGACGGTGCCTCGAAGATCGAGATCGCCGAGGAGTTCGGCATCAGCCGGTTCAAGGTCGCGCGCGTGCTCGACGAGGCGCGCGCCGCGGGCCTGGTCCGCATCGACATCGCGGTGCCCGCGGAGATCGACGCGGAGCTCTCCGAGGGGTTGCGTGCGGTCTACGGGCTGCGGCAGGCCGTCGTCGCCACCAAGGCCGAGGACTCCGACGACTCGCTACGCCGGCGGATCGGCAAGCTGGGCGCGGACTACCTCACCGAGGTCCTCCGGGAGGGCGACGTGCTCGGGCTCGCCTGCTCGCGCACGCTCAACGCCATGACGCTGGCGCTGGGACCGCTCCCCCGGTGCACCGTTGTCCAGCTCACCGGCGTGCTTCCGGGTGGGGTCGAGGAGAACAGCGTCGAGCTGGTCCGCCGCGTGGCGAGCCTCGCCCGCGGCCCGGTGTACCCGATCTACGCGCCCCTGGTCGTCTCCGACCCGGTCGCCGCCGCCGACCTGCGCCGCCAACCCCAGGTGGCCGAGGCGATGCGGCACTACCCCGAGCTCACCAAGGCGGTGATCACCGTGGGCTCCTGGGAGCCGCCGATCTCGACCGTCCGGGACGCCCTCCCCCAGGCCGAGGCCGAGGCGTTGAGCGAGCGCGGGGTACGGGCCGAGTTCTGCGCCCGCCTCCTCGACGGCGAGGGACACCCGATGAGCGAGTTGGCCGACCGGGTCATCGCGATCACCCCCGAGCAGCTGCGAGACGTTCCCGAGGTCATCGCCGTGGCGGGCGGGATCGAGAAGGCCGACGCCATCCGAGCGGTGCTGCGGGGTGGTTTCGTCTCCGCACTGGTGACCGACGCGGGGGTCGCCCGCGCCCTACTGGAACAGCAATAGCCGACCGGCGACCATACCGTTCCCCGCGCAGCCGTCGAGGAAGTCGCTACTCACTCGACGAACCGCAGGGCCGGACAGGACCGGTACGGCAATCGACTCACGAATCCTGCCCGTGCTTCGACCCGTGCTTCCGTCCCCGGGTCAGGGGATTACTCGCGATGAGATGGCCGGCCAGGGTCAGCAGGAGTGATCCGAAGACGCCCACACCGGTCAGGGTAAACAAGATCGCGAATATCTTGCCGCCGCTGGTCACCGGGGTGAAATCCCCGTATCCCACGGTCGTCAGGGTCATCACGCAGAAATAGAGCGCATCCAGGACCGACCAATGCTCGGCCTGGGTGTAGAACGCGGTCCCGCCAAGCAGGATCAAGCCGCACAGGATCAACAGGCCACGGCTTTCCGGCTGCCACACCGCACGACCAAGAACGCGAAGGAACCGCACCACGGCGATGATCATGCTGATCATTCCGTTAGTCTGCGGGATTCCTTGCAGGTTGGCACGTCCACGCGTACGCAGAGGGCGCGTCCCCCGTTGACGGGGGACGCGCCTTTACCGGGTCCAGGTGTCAGTCGGTGTCGGTGAGGCGGTTGCGAAGCGCGGCCACCGGGCCGATCACGATGATTGCGGGCGGCCGGATGCCTTCCTCCTTGATCGCCTTCGCGACATGATCCAAAGTGGACCGAAGGACACGCTCGTTGCGCGTGGCGCCTTCCTGCACGACCAGCACCGGCGTCTCCGGCGCACGACCGTGCGCCATCAACACCTCGGCGTGCGCCGCGATCCTCTCCACGCCCATCAGCACCACCAGGGTGCCCTTCAGCCGGGCCAGCGCCGGCCAGTCCACCAGCGACGTCTCATCGTCCGGCGCGACGTGGCCGGAGACCACCACGACCTCGTGCGCGACGCCGCGGTGGGTGACCGGCACCCCGGCCAGCGCGGGCACGCCGAACGCGCTCGTCACGCCCGGCACGACGCTGACCGGGATCCCCTCCTCGGCGCAGGCCAGCAGCTCCTCGAAGCCGCGCCCGAAGACGTAGGGGTCGCCGCCCTTGAGCCGTACCACGAACCGGCCGGCCCGGGCGTTGGAGATCAGCGCGGTATTGATCAGCTCCTGGCTGGCGGCCCGGCCGTAGGGGATCTTGGCGGCGTCGACGACCTGGACGTGCGGCGGCAGCTCGTCGAGCAGCTCGCGCGGGGCGAGCCGGTCGGCCACCACCACGTCGGCGCGGGCGAGCAGCCGGCGGCCGCGCACCGTGATCAGGTCCGGGTCGCCGGGCCCGCCGCCCACCAGTGCCACGCCGGGCGGCGGCCCGCTGGCCGGGCGCTCAACGTGGTCGGGAACCCGGCCCTCGCGCAGCGCGTCCAGGAGCGCGTCGCGGACGGCGGCGGAGCGGCGTGGCCGCCCGCCGGCGAGCACGCCGACCAGCAACCCTTCGTGGTCCCCGGTGGCCGGGGTGACCGCCGAGCCGGCCACGGCCACGTCGGCCCGGACACAGAACACCCGCCGGGACTCGGCTTCGGCCACCACGGCCGCGTTGACCTCCGGGTCCGGGGTGCAGGCCAGGGCGTACCAGGCGCCGTCGAGGTCGCCCCCGGCGTAGCCGCGCCGGTGCCAGCGCACCTCCCCGGCGTCGGCCATGGCCTGCACGGCCGGTGTGACCTCCGGGGCGATCACGTCGACGGCGGCTCCCGCGGCCACCAGGCGTGGCAGCCGGCGTTGGGCGACGGTGCCGCCCCCGACCACCACGACCCGCCGGCCCGCCAGATCCAGGCCGACCAGGTAGTGCTGTTCAGCGTGCATGCCCAAGAGGATGCCCGCGACCAGCGAAATGTCCATTCCCAGGACCGTGACCGTGGCCACCCGGGGCGGGCCCGAGCAGGGTCCGGTGCCGGCCGGCGGCCGGGCCGGGGTGTGGCCACCGGCCTTTTCCCAGCGCTACCGGCCGCACCGTGACCGATCGGGCATCCGGTGTCGACACGGTGTCGACACCGCCCGGCCGAACGCTCTCCCCCCGAAGCGACGGCCGCTCCCAGGTCCTGGGACGGTGTCTCGCCGCACGAGGCTCACGCGGTCTCCTTCGCGGCCTCCCGCGCCGGCACCGGGCGATAACGGTCGTCGAAACGGCCCAGCTTCCACCACAGCAGCGCACCACCCCAGACGAGCACGAAGACCGCGGCGATACCGTAGCCGACGTACTCGAACTGCTCGGCCAGGTCGCCGAAACCGGCCAGCCAGGTCAGGCCGGCGTGGTCGGCAAGGAACCCGGAAAGGTAGACGGCGCAGACGAAAACCGCGATCGCCACGGTGATGGCCGTGGTCGTGGTGTTGTAGAAGAGCGTGCGTACCGGGTTGCGGTACGCCCACGAGTACGCACGCGTCATCAGCAGTGAGTCGACGGTGTCGAACGTGCTCATGCCGGCCGCGAACAGGATTGGCAGGCTCAACACCGCGAGCAGTGGCACATCGTGGCCACCGGCCGTGCCGGCCAACGCGAGCAGCGTGACCTCGGAGGCGGTCTCCATACCCAGGCCCATCAGCAGACCGACCGGGAACATGTGCCAGGAGGAGCGAATGAGACCGCGCATTCGACCGCCGAGCAACCGGTTGAGCAGGCCGCGGTCCAGCAGCACCTCCTCGACCTGCCGCTCGGCAATCTGACCACCACGCACCTGCCGCCAGAGCCGCACCAGGGAGCGGAGCACGACCCCGTTGAGCGTGGCCACCAGCAGCAGGAACGCGATCGCCACCAGCAACGCGATCATGCCCCCGGTCTCCCGGACACTGTCCAGGTCGGACTCCTGGAGTCGACCGGCGGCCAGCGCCACCACCAGCGCCAGCACCACCACGACGGTCGAGTGACCCATGGCGAAGAAGAAGCCGACGCCCACCGGACGCCGGCCACGCAACAACATCAGCCGCGTGGTGTCGTCGATAGCGGCAATGTGGTCGGCGTCGAAAGCATGACGCATGCCCAATACGTACGCCGCCACGCCAGCCCCGGCGAGCTTGCCCGCGATGGCCGGATCGCCGGAATGTGCCAGGAACAACGCGATTCCGAGAACGTGCAGCAGCACGATGGTGCCGATGATGCCGGCGAGCCGGCGGCGTTCGGCCGCCGTCCACGTTCCGCTCGCCGTGCGGACGGCAAGGTCGTGCGACGTCAAGGGGACCTCCTCCGGTGTCCTCGCCCGAGGGTCGGTACGCGGGCCGCGGCGCGGCGCGCGGCCGGCGGGGAGTGTCCTGACTCCCGGATCGACGCGGTTTCCCCGGCCTTCCAACCCACCCGTTGGGCCGTGGCCGTTGCTGGGGATCCGCTCCCCGGTCACAGTGGCGGGACCGTCCCGGATTCGCACCGGGTTCCTCCACCTGTCGGCGTCGGCATCCTGACGGGTGGCGATGCACGCGGTCAATCCGAGCGAGGTCTCCAAAACCCGGACGGCAACCGCTTGCTCACCCGGCCGGCGCAGTACGCGGGCCAGAACTCAGGACCGGTTGTGATGCGCGACCAAGGCGTGGTCGTCCACCCCGGCCAGTGGTGCGGGGTGCGGGTGGACGTGTGCCCGCAGTGCCCGGTGCAGCCCGTGCAGCAGCCGGTGTTCCACATCGTGGGCGATCCGGTGGGCCTCGACGAGGGAGGCGCCGCGGTCGACCACGACGGTGAGCTCGGCGAGCTGCCCGTGCCCGGACCAGCGCAGCCGCACCTGCTCCACGCCCAGGACACCGGGCGTGGCGGCCGCCAGCCGCCGCGCGGTGTCCACCTCGGCGGGCTCGGCGGCGTCCAGCAGCCGGCCGAGTACGCCGCGGGCGGCCCCGACGAGCACGACGAGAATGACCGCCGCCACCGCCAGCCCCACGACCGGGTCCACCCAGCTCCAGCCCACGGCGGCACCGCCGGCGGCCAGCAGCACGGCCAGCGAGGTGAACCCGTCGGCCCGCGCGTGCAGGCCGTCGGCGACGAGCGCGGCGGAGCCGATGCGGCGGCCGACGCGGATCCGCCAACGGGCCACGATCTCGTTGCCGGCGAAGCCGAGGACGGCGGCGGCCGCCACCGCCGGCACGTGCCGGACCTGCTGCGGCTGGGCGAGCCGGCGGGCCGCCTCGACCGCGGCCAGGACGGCCGAGAGCGCGATGAGCCCGACCACGACGAGGCCGGCGAGGTCCTCGGCCCGACCGAAGCCGTAGGTGAAGCGGCGGGTGGCGGCCCGCCGGCCCAGCAGGAAGGCGATGGCGATGGGCACCGCGCTCAGGGCGTCGGCGGCGTTGTGCAGGGTGTCCGACAGCAGGGCGACGGAGCCGGTCAGCAGGACGACGACCGCCTGCACGAGTGCGGTCAGCATGAGGACGGCGAACGAGCCCCACACGGTGCGCATCCCGCGGCGGTCGGCGGTGGCCTGTTCGTCCACCCGGTCCGCGATGTCGTGGCTGTGCGGCGTCAGCGCGTGACGTACCCGAGCGAGGAGCCCGACGCGGTGGCCGTGTCCATGCCCCGTCATGGCACCGATCATAGCGGTAAAAGTCCACTGTGGACTAGATGCAAGGGGGAGGCCGCTGCAAGGAACTGCCTGCTGCGCAAGACATGCAGCAGCAAGCTACTGGGGGAACGCACCGCAACGGTGCACCGTTCTGGCAGCGTCCCGAGGCGCCACACCTGGTGTGCGCCCTCCTCGTGCGGACACGCACACCAGGAAAGATGATCTAGTCCCAAGGCTGTGTAGTTACAGCTAACGGTTGGGTGTGGTGGTCAAGCCTGCTGATCGCCACCCGGGACCCGCAACCGGGCAACCGCGACTGCACCGCCTACCGCTGTTTTCCGCGTCGCGGAGCAGTCGTCCGGGACCTCAGTTGACCATCACGTAGCGTACGCCACCGTCAGATCGGTGAGTCGCACGACTCAGTGCGCCCGAGCTGCTTCACAAAAGGGAGGCGACGTATGGGTGCGCGAAGGCTGCTTCACAGTCTCGTCGCACTGACACTGGCCCTGGTCCTGGGAGACGACGTCGCGCAAGCCGCGGAGCGGAAACCAACCGGTCCGGTTCAACCGAACATCGTCGCCGCGGCGACGTTCTCCCTGTTCAATCCGACGATCGCACCGCCCGGGACGAACGACTGGAACTGCAGGCCCAGCCCGGAACATCCGAACCCGGTACTGCTGTCCAACGGCACGAACGCAAACGCCTACGCGAACTGGGCGAATCTCTCACAGAAACTCGCGGACGCCGGTTTCTGCGTTTTCGCGGGAAACTTCGGTGGTGCACCCGGCGGCGTCGTGCAGACCGTGGGACCCATCGCCGAAACGGCCCGCCAGCTCGCCGCGTTCGGAGACAGGATCCTTCGCGTGACCGGGGCGAAGAAACTCGACGTCGTCGGGTACTCCCAGGGCGGTATGAGCCCCCGCTACTGGATCAAGAACCTGGGTGGCGACAAGAAGATCGGCAGGCTGATCGGCCTTTCCCCCTCCAACTACGGCACCGAATCATCGAAGTCGCTCGGCACGTTGCGGCTGATCTCGGCGGTGAACGACGTGCTCGGGGTGGACTGCCCGGCCTGCGATGAACAAGAGGCGGACTCGGCGTTCCTCGCCGACCTCAACGCGGGCGGCGACACCATCCCAGACGTCGAGTACACCGTCATCCAAACCAGGTACGACGACGTGGTCACACCTCACACCAACGCGTTCCTCAAACCCGCACCGAACGTGCGCAACATCCTGGTACAGGACGTGTGTGGGCAGGACCTCACCGACCACGTCGGCATCCCCTACGACCCCATCACGCAGCAACTCGTGCTGAACGCACTCGGCCCGGCCAACGCCAAGAAACCAATCTGCCGGTTCGTGCCCCCGGTGTTTTCCGGCTAGCAGGCGGTCCTCCGAATTGTCCGAAGTGCCCCTCGCCCACCCACCGGCTCCACGGTGATCGCATGGTCCGACCTACCGGGTGATTTCCCTTTCCGTCCTGCGGAAGGCGGCAAGCAGCTGGCGCTCCGCCTCGTCGAGGTAGTCGAGGAGCTGGTGGGCGGCGTCCTCGATGTCGCCCTGTTCCAGCAGTTCCAGGATCCGCCGGTTCCGGACGACGTAGGGCTTGTAGAACGGCCGGGCTTCTCCCATGATGTGGAACGCCAGCCGTAGCTCGGCCAGCAGGCCCGCCACGATGCCGTTCACCCGGGGACTGGCCGCGAGCGCCCCGATGGCCTGGTGGAACCGCATGTTCCCGGTGCCCACCTCGATCCAGCTGTCCCTGGCGGCGGCCCGCTCGGCCGCGCGCAGTGCCGCCCGCACCGCGGACCTGGCTCCCGGCCCGGCAGCCGGCCACCGCCGCAGCGCGGGAACCTCGACGAGCCGACGCGCCCGGTAGAGGTCTGCCACGTCGTCGGCGTCGAGGACGCGGACGAACACGCCCCTGCCGTACTCATGAACGAGCAGCCGCTCGTGCACCAGCAGCCGGAACGCTTCCCGCAGCGTGTTGCGGGAGACGCCGAGCGCGCCACCGAGCGCCTCTTCGGAGAGCCGGCGGCCCGGTTCCAGGCCGCCTTCCAGAATGCGCTCGCGGAGCAGGTCGGCCACGCGTTGCGCGGTCGTCGACCGCGGCAACCGCTCCTGGCCGGCGAGCGCGACGCCCAACCATTCGGGTACGTCCCGGGTCGCCATCTGCCCCCGCCTTCGCCCACTCGCCGCTGCGCCGCTCGGCCCAGCGACCCGCAGTGTAGATGGCGGATCCCATCCGTCCACCGGCTCCGCACCGGTCCGGCTCGCCGTCCGCGGCGGTAGGTTGATCACGACCGGGTGAAGCTGGGCGGCCCGGCCGGATCGCCCGCCCCTGCCGCCGACGCCCGTCGAACCGTTGGAGAATCGGAGGAAGACATGTCCCGTCCCGGTGCGTGGCGTCGCCTGCTGGTCGCCGCGCTCGTCGTGACTCCCCTGTTGGCGGGAACCGGGCTGGCGCATGCCGAGTCGGCAGCGGCCGGTACGACCGCCTGCTACGACCCGCACGCCACGCTGACGGTCGAGGAGCAACGCCTGGACCGGTCGCTCGACCCGGGTGGCGCTCCCGTCGGTCCCGAACTTGTCCGACTTGCCGGTTTTGACCGCCAGGTCTCGGAATTCACCCAGGTCCTGTGCCACGCACGCACCCTGTCACAGGCCAGGGCGTTGGCGTCCGAGCACGGCGGGCGACTGTGGCGCACCGCCGTCGATCGGGCGCAGGGCCGCCGGCCGGATCTCGGCGAACTCGACCGGTTCGACGACCGCCCGCTCTACTGGGCACGGTTGCAGCTGACGAAGGCGTTGCGGCAGTGGCGCCCGGCGCGCCCGATCACTGAGGCACAGCGTGCCGAGTTGGTCCGCACCCTTGACTGGACGTCGCGCGGCATCGGCTCGGTTCACCTCCCACCGGCCCCGGGCGTGCGTCGGGTCCTGGTGAGCGGCTTCGACCCGTTCCAGCTGGACGGCAACGGCATTCGCCGTGGCAACCCCGCCGGGGTCGCCTCGCTTCGCCTGGACGGTCGCACCTTCGACACCCCGCAGGGCCGGGTCCGCGTGGAGGCGGTGACGTTCCCGGTGCTGTGGGGCGGTTTCGACGAGGGCATCGTCGAAGCCGCCTACGGCCCGTGGCTGCGCCCCGGACCGCAGCGGGTCGACATGATCACCACGATCAGCCAGGGCCGGCCCGAGCAGTTCGACATCGAGCGGTGGGCCGGCCGGTGGCGGGGCGGATCCCCCGACAACGACGATGCCTCGTCCACCGGTCCCGTCCCGGCGGCAACGGGCTGGCCGCAGCCGGCGGAGGAGTTCATCGAGACAACTCTTCCGGCGCAGGAGATGATCGACGCCGGAACCGGGCCGTACCGGGTCCTGTTCAACCGGGAGTTCGCCGTCTGGCCGGACCCGAACAACCCGGGTCAGGGCGAGCCGATCCGGCGTACCGACGAACCGAGGCCGGGTGAGAAGGCCGCCAGTGGGAGCGGCGGCGACTACCTGTCCAACGAGAGCATGTACCGCGCCAACCGCGTCCGGGTTGGTCTCGGCGCCACCCAGGTGCACGGTGGGCACCTGCACGTGCCGATCCTGACGATGCCGGACTCGGACACGGCGTTGACCGACCCCGGTTACGAGCAGCGGCGCCAGCAGATCGCGGACCAGACCGTCGAGCTGATCAGGGCCGGCTCCCTGGCGAGCTGAGCCCGCCTGGCGTGG
>NZ_BMMK01000002.1:272030-291263 GCF_014645795.1 Longimycelium tulufanense
CGCCCTACAGCCCGACTGCGACTACTCGGACTCGCCGGACAGCTCCTCGGTCGCCAGCCCGGGAACCGTGACCAGTGTCAGGGATTGCTCGGAACGGTTCACGGCGGCCATCACCCGGTCATGCGCCTCGACACCGGTGGTGTCGAGCAACACGACCGAGGAACCGGCCGCGGCGAGCGCAACCGCTCGGTCCGCGGCCGCCGCCTCCGCACCCGGGATGATGTTCTCCGCCCGCGTGCCCGGCCGGATGAGGTGGCGCACCTGGCCCAGCAGCCGGGAGGGGCCGATGACCGCGGCGGCGCGGAGCAGCTCCGCCTCGGCACGCGGGGTGCGCAGGTCCGCCGGCCCGGGGCCGAGACCGACCACGGCGAGCCGCCCCCGCGGATACACCCGCGCCGCGGCCACCGTGACGTTGTCCCCGACGATCTTCTCCACGATCAGTTCGATACGCCCACCCCCGGCGTGCTCCCGGGCGGCGAGCAGCGCGGCGGCTTCGGCCACACTCGGCGTCCCCGTTGCCTCCCGCACCGCCGCACTGGGATTGGGAACATCCACTTCGGACAGATTCGCCGCGGAGTAACGCAGCAACGGTGGGGCGGTCTCGGCATGCCAGAATCCGTGGTCCTCCACGGCTTCCACGATGCCGCGTTCTCCCGCCTTGCGATCAACTGTCGCGAACGACCGCACCGCACGAAGATCGAGCCCGTGCTCGTGCTGGAGCCGGGAGAGTGTCGAGGTCACTGCGGTGGTCGATACCCCACCGGTCGCGCCGATCCCGACAACCAGAGTTCGTGGCACCAAGCGCAGGAGCTTCCCCGATGCGGGACGCACCGGCCAGCCCGGCCACTCCGGCAACTGCTCGGGCTCCACCGGAATTCGGTCCTCCACGAGGACAGTCCACTCCGGACCCTCCGCTTCCTCGCCGACGTTGGGCGGCATTGCCGGCAACGGAAACCGCATCGGGTTGACGAGCCGGACGGGAGCACCCTCGAGCACGGCGATACCGCACTGGGCGAGATCCCCTTCCACCGCGGCATCGAGCAGTTCAACGAGCTCGTCGAGCGGAGTGCTGCCCACCGCGTCGCCAGCCGCGCTGGTGACGGGCACGCAGTCCAGCACCTCCCCGACACGCTGAGCGAGCGCGTTGCCGCCGCTGGCGGTTCCGCTCGACAGGACAACCGCGTAGCGGTGCGCGTCGTCGACGCACACCACTGCGGGATCGGTCTGTCGGTCCGACAGCATCGGCCCGACCAGCCGGATGGCGTCCTCGGGAGCGAGAAAGAACACCATTGCCCGCAGCCTCGGCCACAGTCGGCGCAGCGCGGGCCGGACAGGACCCTCCGCCACCACCGCGTCCGGACCGAGATGGCTGGCCAGCACGGCAGCCGACCGCCGGCCGGTCGCGGTGGCGGCGAACAGGCCGATCACGCCGTGTCCCTCCCCTCGGTCTCCCGCTCGGCGACTCCCCAGAGCAACATCACCGGGTCGGTGGCCGCCAGCCGGGCACCACCACCGTCCAACTCGATCAGGCGCGACGCGCTGAGCTGGCACCCCGCCACCTGGTAGCCGGCCGACCGCAGCGTCTCCCGCGTCGCCCCGAAACGGTCCAGCGCATCGAGCGCCACCACGATCCGCCGCGCGCCGGCCCAAGTGCAGGTCTCGACGACCTCGGGCCCGCCGGCGGCGACGAACACCGAGTCCGGCCGGGGCAAGCCCGCCAGCGCACCCGGAGCCTCGTCCTCGACCACCCGCACGTCCACACCGTGACTGCCGGCGTTGGCGACGATCCGCACGCACTGCACGGGATCCCGCTCGATGGCGATCGCGGCCGCGCCGAGGCGTACACACTCCACGGCGACCGCCCCGGCACCCGCACCGACTTCCCACACCAGGTTGCCGGGACGCGGTGCCAGCCGCGCCAGCACCACCGCTCGCACCTCCGCCGACATCAGCATGCCGTCCCGGTGCGCGAACTCGTCCTCCGGCAACGCCCAGCCCTCCGCCGGTGGCAGCGGTTCACCGCCGGCGTGCCAGCCGGAGACGGGCAGCAGGTCGGGATCGGCCAGGCACAGCACGACGTTCGGCGACCGCCATTCCCGACGGCCCGCCTCCTCGATGTCCACAGTGGACACTTCTTCGTCCGCCGTGCCCGTGCCCTCGGCGACGACCAGGGTGCGTCGCCACCCGGTGAGGCCGGCGGCGAGCTCCGCGGGGCCGGCTCCGGGTGCCGTCAGCACCGCGACCGCCGGCCGTGCCCGGCACACGTTGAGTACCCGGTCCATGGCCCGGCCGTCCGCGCTGACCACCACCAGGTCGTCCCAGGGTCGTCCCAGCCCGGCGGCAATCCGCTGGATCCCCGAAACCGCCGGCAGCACGCGGGGCCGGAGCCCGTTCTCCCGCAGGCGGCGCAGCGTCCCGAAGTAGCCGGGATCACCCGCGACCAGAACCACCGCGCTCTCGCTGGCACCCTCGCACCGGCGGATCGCCTTCAATGCGGCATCCCACTCGCCCAGCTCGACCGTCCGCACGCCCGGCGGGACGTGCGCGGCGAGCTGCGCGGGCGCACCGATGACGAGGTCCGCCTTGACCAGCGCCTCGTCGGCGACCGGGGGAAGAGCGCCGGCCCCGGTACCGATCAACGTCACCGCCACGTCGCCGACTCCCTCCGCCCGGACCCCACCGTCCCGGGCGGGACGGTGGGTCGCACGACGCGGAATCCCGCACGCGGACACCATCTCCGCTGCGGGAGCCGCACGAACAGGTCAGGACCGGGTTGCCACACGCTCACGACACGTCATTGTCGTACCGGTCCCCGCCGCGCCCGGTGGCTGGCCCCACTACGGCGCGGCGCGGCTCACGTGGAGCGGGGTGCGCGTCGCTTGGGAGCGGGCGCGTCCCCGGTCTTCCGTGTCCGGCGAGTCGTCTTCGCCCCGTCCTCGGCGGCCTTCGCGGTGGGCTTGCGGGCTCGCTTGCGCGGCTGCTCGCCGGTGTCCGCGCCGGCATCCTTGCTGCCGGCTGGCTCGCCCTTTGCGGCGCGGGCCTTGGTTGACCGCTCGGTTCCGGTGTTGGCCCGGGTCGGGCGAGCGCGACCGGACCGCGGACCCGCGGTCACCCGTGCCGTGACCCGTCCCGCCGTGCTGGTCGCGGCCGCGACCAGACTGGCCGGCTTCGGCGTATCGGCCGCCGCGGGCGCGACGCCCTCGTCCGGCGTGGCCGCCGGCCGCTCCGCGGCCACCACCGCGGGCTCGGCGACCGGGTCCGGTTCCGTTGGGGTGTCGGTGGTTTCCCCGCCGTTGACCGGCTGGCTGTCGGAGCGCGGTCGGGTTGCCCGAGCGCTTTCCTGCCAGTCCCGGACGGCCCACCACGCCAGCTCGGACTCGGGCCGGCGCGGCGCCGCCGGCACGGCCACATCCCCGTTCGACGCGGTCGTGCTCGTGGACTGGCGGTGTCCGCGCAGGTAGGCGGTGGCGCCGGCGGACGGGCCGGTCGCCCCGCTGCGGCGGTAGCTGCCGCGCCGAGCGGGGCGGCGGATCTGCGGATCCGTGCGGTAGGAACGGGAGCGGCCGGTGCCCAACGCCCGACCCACCAGGAACAGCGCGTGTCGCCAGAGCTTGCGCGCCTTGACCGTCTCCTCCAGCTCACCGAGCGTTGTGTGCAGGATCAACTCGTCGGGACACGTGGCCTTGTAGGCCACGACGACCGGGGTGTCCGGCGCATAGCCGCCGTCCCGCAACTCCTCGGCGAGTTGGGCGGTGTGCGCGGCGGACAGGAACGCGGCCATTGTCGTGCCGTGCGTGGCCAGCTCCCGCACCCGTTCGGACTCCCGGGCGGGCGTGGTGCCACCCTCCAGGCGGGTCAAGATGACCGACTGCGCCAGCTCCGGCGCCGTCAGCTCCCGCCCCACCGTCGCGGCGGCGGCCGACACCGGGGACACCCCGGGCACGATCTCGACCTCGAGGCCGATCCGCCTGCACGCGTCGTACTGCTCCTGCACGGCACCCCACATCGTGGGGTCCCCGGAGAGCACGCGCGCCACCTTCAGCTTGTCCCGCAACGCGCGCCGGCAGATCTCCAGCACCTGCTCCGGACTGGTCCGCGTGGAGTCGACCAGCTCGGCGTCCGGCCGGGCGTGCTCCCGGATGCACTCGGGAACGACGACGCTGGCCGGCCAGACGACCACGTCCGCCTCGGCGATACGGCGCGCGCCCCGCACCGTGATGAGGTCCTCGGCGCCCGGGCCGGCGCCGACGAAGGAGACCCGACCGCTCACTTCTGCACTCCCCTCCCCCGCCACGGTGCGGGAGGACGACGGTGGACAGGTACGGCGCGCGGAACGCCCGCCGCGTCCGGCCGGACAACGTGGGCGGCGCGCGCGTGCGCATGGACATCGACTTGCTGGGCGGGCACCACGCGGTCCAACGCCTCGTCACGCCGCGCGCCCCTCGCGGAGCGTGCCGAGCCGCGGGCCGCTGCTGTCCGCACGACCGTACCGCCCCGGTTGATCTCCCCCGCCCGCCTCCCCATTGCTGCTGGGCATAACGCCGCGCGGTGCGGCCGGTGGCCGCGGAAGCGGTCACTTCCTGGGACGCAAGGCCGTGGCCATGATCATCGCCGGCAACAGACGACCGGCGGGGGCGGGGTCGATGGCCGGAAGAGGTCCACACAGGATCGACCGAATGGACTAACCGCCGATAACAAAAGAGTTTCTGTCTATGCCAAGTCGTTTCTTACCAGCGACCAGCACTCGACGTCGCGCGGGACCCCGCGGCGCAGGAGGGCGGACCGCAGCACACCCTCCCGGTGGAATCCGGCCTTGGCGGCGACCCGCTGGGACGCCACGTTGGCCACGTCCGCGATCAGTTCCACCCGCACCAGGCCCATCTCGCGCAGTCCCCACTCGGCGACCGCTCGCGCGGCCTCGGCCGCGACGCCCCGGCCACGGGTGGCGGCCGCCACCCAGTATCCGATCTCGCTGGTCAACGAAGCCCAACGCGTCCGGGTGAGACCGATGGAGCCGAGCAGGACACCGTCCTCGCGGTCGGTGATCGCCCACTGCTGGCCGTCGCCCTCGAGCCGGAGCTGCAATGCCTTCTCGCACCAATCACGAGCCGCACCCAGGTCGTACGGGTCGGGCACGGGTATCCAGCGGGCGATCTCCGCGTCGACCCTGGCCTGGATGGCGGGTGCGTCGTCGGGCCGGAACGGGCGCAGTCGCAGCCGCGAGGTGGTCAAGTCGGTCTCGGGCATGACCTGTTCCGGCATTGCTCATCCTCTCCGTGCCGGGACCGCCGCGGCGCACCTGGCGACGAAGCGGGCCACCGCCTCCGGGCGTGCCGCCGGATGCGTGTGCAGGTAGGACGCGTGGACTCCGCCGTGGACGAACCCCTCGGTGACCGGCCGGCCCGCGCGGTCTCGCCAGTGCCAGGCGGGCGAGACGCCGTGGTCGGGCCGCACCACGGTCCGGTGGAACTCGTGCCCCGAAACCCGTTCTCCCGGAAGGAACAACGCGGACTCGGTGGCGGCGACGGCGTCGCGGTAGCCCAACGTGAGTCGCTCGGACATGCGTGCGGTGGCGTCGAGGACCCCGCACATCGGCTGTCCGTCCAGTTCGCGTGCCAGGTAGAGCAGTCCACCGCACTCGGCGTGCACCGGATAGCCGGCGGTGGCGAACGCGGCGACCTCCGCACGGAGTGGGGCGTTCCCAGCCAGTTCGGCCGCGTGCTGCTCGGGAAAACCGCCGGGCAGCACCAAACCGGCCGCACCCTCGGGGAGGCGTTCGTCCCGCAGCGGGTCGACGGTCACGACCTGTGCGCCCGCGGCCGAGAGGATCTCGACGTGCTCGGCGTAGCCGAAGGTGAACGCCGGACCGCCAGCGACGGCGACCACCGGACGTTCCGGGACCACCTCGATCGCCGGCTCCCACGGCCGCGCGTCCAGGGGAGCAGCGGTTCGAGCCACCCGGATCACGGCGTCCAGATCGACGCCGGCCGCCACGGCGTCGGCCATCGCGTCCACCGCACTCCGGGCCGCGGCCCCGCCCTCGGCCGCGGTGACCAGCCCGAGATGCCGGGACGGCACATCGAGTGCGGCGTCCCGATGGACCACACCGAGCACGGGTAGTCCGGCCTCGTCACCGGCCTCGCGCAGCACCTGCTCGTGGTGTGGGGATCCCACGTAGTTGAGGATCACGCCGGCGAGCCGCACCGACGGGTCGAAACCGCGGAACCCGTGCAGGAGTGCGGCCAAACTCCGCCCCTGGCCCCGGGCGTCGACGACCAGCACGACCGGTGCCCCGAGCAGGGTGGCCACGTGCGCGGTGGATCCGAACCCCGCGGTGCCCAAGCGCCCGTCGAACAGGCCCATCACGCCTTCGACCACGGCGATGTCGGACCCCCGCGCACCGTGGGCGAACAGCGGGGCGAGCGGGTCCTCGCCAACCAGTACGGGATCGAGGTTGCGGCCCGGGCGACCCGCGGCCAGGGCGTGGTAGCCGGGGTCGATGTAGTCCGGACCCACCTTGAACGGGGCGACCGCGTGGCCGTGCCGGCGCAGTGCCGCGACGAGCCCGGTGGCAACCGTGGTCTTGCCACTGCCCGAGCTCGGGGCGGCGACCACGACGCGCGGTGTCACCACTCGATTCCTCTCTGGCCCTTCTGCCCGCCGTCCATGGGGTGCTTCACCTTGGTCATCTCCACGACCAGGTCGGCAGCGTCGATGAGCGCGGCGGGCGCGTCCCGCCCGGTGATCACCACGTGCTGGTGCCCCGGGCGGTCCCGCAACGTCGCGACCACCTCGTCAACGTCGATCCAGCCCCACTTCAGTGGGTAGGTGAACTCGTCGAGCACGTAGAGGGTGTGGCGTCCGCCGGCCAGCCGGCGCGCGATCTCCCGCCACCCTTCCAGCGCCGCGGTGGCGTGGTCCTGCTCGGTTCCCTTCTTGCGGGACCAGGACCAGCCCTCGCCCATCTTGTGCCACTCGACAGGGCCACCCTCATCGGTGGTCTCGTGCCACCGCCCGAGCGCGCGGAAGGCGGCCTCCTCGCCCACCTTCCACCTGGCGGACTTGACGAACTGGAACACCCCGATCGACCAACCCTGGTTCCAGCCCCGCAACGCCAGCCCGAACGCGGCGGTCGACTTGCCCTTCATCTCGCCGGTGTGCACGACGACGAGCGGACGGTTCCGGCGCTGCCGGGTGGTCAGGCCGTCCCGCGGCACGACGGCCGGTTTGCCCTGCGGCATCGTCACTGCCTCCCTTCGCTCAGGCGGCCCTGGCCGCGCGCACCACCCCGGCCATGCGCTCCGCGGACAGCTCCGCCAACCGCACGCACGGCGCCCCGAGCGCGCCGGCGAGCCTGGCCGGCAGGCCCAGCTTGATCATTCCCTGCTCGCAGTCCACGACAACCGCCGCCACCCCTTCGGCCGCAAGCAGGCCGGCCGCGCGCACCGCATCGGCCACCGGGTCCCCGCCCACCCCGACCGTCGCCCGGCCATCGGTGACCACGACCAGCAGCGGCCGGCGTCGGGGATCCCGCAGCCGCTCGGTGGCCAGCATCCGGCGCGCGGTGAGTAGGCCCTCGGCCAGCGGGGTGCGGCCGCCGGTGCGCAGCCTGCGCAGCCGGGCCACCGCGGCCTCCACCGACGGGGTGGGAGGCAGGGCCAGCTCGGCACCACTGCCCCGGAAGGTGATCATGCCAACCTTGTCGCGACGCTGATACGCGTCCCGCAGCAGGGACAGCACGGCGCCGCTGACCGCGGCCATCCGCTTGCGGGCCGCCATCGATCCGGAGGCGTCGACGGCGAACAGCACGAGGTTGCTTTCCCGGCCCTCGCGCACCGAACGCCGTAGGTCCTCGCCGCGCAGCACCAGGCCCGGGCCGCTGCGGCCGCGGTTCGCCTGGTGCGGGGCCGCGGCGGTGAGCGTGCCGGCCAGGTGGAGCCCGTGACCCTCCACAGTGGAGGATCGGACGACGCGGCCGGTGCGGGCACGTGCTCGGGAACGTCGCCCGGGGGCGCCTTCCCCGATGCCGGGCACCTCCAGCAGCCGGGCGCGGAAGGCCGGTGCGGGCACGGCCGGCGGCTGGTCGGCGCTCGCCGTGCCGGAACCTCCCGGCTCGGTGTCCGGCGCCGCCCCGTCGCCCGGTCCGCCCGAGTCCGGGCCGGGTTCGGGCTCGGGTGAGCCACCACCGCCGGGACCGTCCGGCGGCTCCGGGTCGTCGTCGGGTTCGGTGTGCTCGGCGGCGTCCTGGAGGGCCTGCGCGAGCTGGTTCTCGTCGAGGCCCGGTTCGTCGAAGGGGTCCCGGCGCCGCCGGTGCGGCAATGCCAGGCGGGCCGCGACCTCAACGTCCACTTCGGACACCGCATCCGCGTCGCGCCAGGCGGCGTGCGCGACCGCGGTGCGGGCCACGACCAGGTCCGCGCGCATGCCGTCGACCTCGAACGCCGCACACACCGCGGCGATCCGGCGCAGCTCGGCGTCGGGCAGAACCACCCGGGCCAGCGCGTGCCGGGCCTTGGCGATGCGCTCGGCCAGCTCCGCATCTGCGTCGGCCCAGCGGGCGGCGAACCCGGCGGAGTCGGCCTCGTAGGCCAGCCGGCGGCGGATGACCTCGGCGCGGGTCCGCACGTCCCGGGCGGCCGCGACGTGCACGGTCAGGCCGAACCGGTCGAGCAGCTGCGGTCGCAGCTCGCCTTCCTCCGGGTTCATCGTGCCGACCAGGAGGAAGGACGCCGCGTGCGAGACCGAGACGCCCTCGCGCTCGACGTGCGCGCGGCCCATCGCGGCGGCGTCGAGCAGCAGGTCGACCAGGTGGTCGTGCAGCAGGTTGACCTCGTCGACGTAGAGCACACCGCGGTGCGCCGCCGCCAGCAGGCCGGGCTGGTAGGCGCGGACCCCCTCGGTGAGCGCGCGCTCCAGGTCCAGCGAGCCGACGAGCCGGTCCTCGGTGGCGCCGACCGGGAGCTCGACCAGCCGGGCCGGCCGGCGTCGCACCTCGTCGACGGGGTGCGTCCCGTCCGGGCAGGCGGGGTCGGCCGCCGCCGGGTCGCAGCCGAAGCGACAACCGGGGGCCACGTCGACGCTCGGCAGCAGGGCGGCCAGCGCACGCACGACGGTCGACTTCGCGGTGCCCTTCTCCCCCCGCACGAGCACCCCGCCGATACCGGGGTGCACGGCGTTGAGCAGCAACGCCAGCCGGAGGTCGTCGTGACCGACAACGGCGGAGAACGGATAACGCGCGGTCATACGCGGTCACGGCATGCGCTCATGCCCGTCGTCCTTCCTCGGGTGTCCACGCCCGGGTCCGGCTGCGGCGAGAGGCGGAGTGTCCTGGCTCCCGGATCGTCGCTCCCCTCCGGCCTTCCCGCGGCCGGCCGGCCGCGGTGGCACCGATGTGGAGGATCGCTCCCCGGTCACAGTGGCGGGACCGCGCCGGACTCGCACCGGCTTCCTCGCGCACCCCTCGTCATGTCAGCGACGATCGTCGCAGATCGCCGCGGGATGACCAACCGGTCCTGGTCACATGCGGGCAAACCGAAGGGGTCCGCCTGATCCCGCGGACGGTCCTCCGGATCCGGCGACACGGCCAACAGCGGCCGAGCCCGCCGCCGGCTTCACCGGTCGTTGAGGCTGGCCAGCAGGTCGGCCCGGATGTTGCCGCCGGTGAGGATCGTCGCGATGCGCCCGCCCGAAATGTCATGCTCCCGGATCGCGGCCAGCCCGGCCACCGCCGCCGGCTCGAGGACGAGCCCGAGGGCGGTCCAAGCCGCGCGCAACGCGGTGCGGATCGCCTCGTCGTCGACGAGAAGCACGTCGTCGACGACCTTCTCCATCCAGCGCACCGCGACCGGGATCGGCACGCGCACGCCGATGCCGTCCGCGATCGTGTCGATCCGCTCGGTCGGCGTCGGTTGTCCGGTGCGCCAGCTCCGCTCCATCGCGGGCGCCCCGGCCGCGCACACCCCGATCACCCTGGTCCCCGGGGACATGGCCTTGATCCACCGGCCCATCCCGCTGATCAGGGCGCCGTTACCCACCGGAACGACGACGGCGTCCAGCGGCCCGGCAGCGAGCAACTCGATCGCGATCGTCCCGGCACCTTCGGCGATTTCCGGCTCCCGCCCGTCTTCCACGTAGATCCGGTCGTCGCACCCGGCGACATAGTCCAAGGCCGCGTCTTTGGACGCGTCGTAGTCCGCGCCGGCCAGCGTCACCGTCGCGCCGAGCGCGCGCATCCGCTCGATCTTGGTCTCGACGGCGTTGGTGGCGGTGAAGACGTGCAGGTCGACCCCGAGCCGTCGGGCGGTGTAGGCCAAGCCCTGGCCGAAGTTGCCGGCCGTGGCGCAGACGACCTCGGGGTGGTCGTGGAGCCGGCGCAGGAAGAAGTCCGCGCCGCGGCCCTTGAACGAACGGATCGGGTTGACCGTCTCGACCTTCAGCAACACCTCACGCCCGAGCCAGTCGGTGATCTGGTCGTGCACGAACTGCGGGGTGTTGCGGAAGATCGGGTCGATGACGTGCGTTGCGCCCTCGATGTGGGACAGCGACAGCTCCGGGTGGCTCATACGTCCCGCCTCCCTTCGCGTCGCATGTGCACGTGCGGGATGCCGTCCTCGAGAAACTGCTCGCCCACGGCGACGAAGCCGAGTCCGGCGTAGAAGTCGGCCACGTAGGTCTGCGCGTCCAGCTCGCAGGTCCTCGAGCCGCACAGATCGAGCGCGGCCCGCATGAGCTCGCGGGCGAGCCCCCGACCCCGCGCCCGCTCCGCGGTCACCACACGCGCGATCCGGCAAGTTCCCTCCGGCCCGGTGACCACGCGCAGGTAGGCCAGGACGTCGGTCGGGTCCTGCGGCGACGAGACCCAGAGGTGCCGGGTATCCGGATCCAGGTCGCGGCCGTCCAGCTCGTGGTACGGGCACTTCTGGTCGACGACGAAGACGTCGACCCGCAGCCGGAGCAGGGCGTGGAGCACCGGGACGGTGAGCTGGTCGGGCGTGGCGACGTGCAGCGTCGCCGGGGGCGGGCCAGGGGACTCGGTCATCACGCCATGTGCATACCAGCGCCGCGATGGTGGTCGGCCGTGATTTCTTCCGACGGTCCGCGCCGGTGGCGTCAAGAGCGTGCCCACACCCGACAAAGTTCCGTAAATCCTTCTGATAGGCTAGCTGGTGACCGAAGATTCGTCGGTCAAGTGGCGTAAGACACAGATGATTATTCGGTTCTGCGCGAAGAGAGGAGGGGTCCGCCGTGCTCGACCTCACGTTGCTGCCGGCCTTCCTGGCGGCGTCCGTCGTGTTCGTGCTGACGCCGGGGCTGGACGCGTTCCTGCTGCTGCGCACGTCGCTGCGGTCCGGGCGGCGAGCCGGCCTGCTGACCCTCCTCGGCATCCACGGCGCGAGCGCGCTGCAGGTGGGCCTGGTCGTGTCGGGGCTGGGCATCGTCCTGGCGCGGCACCCGACGGTGCTGACCGCACTGCGCTGGGCCGGCGCCGCGTACCTGGGCTACCTCGCCCTGGCCACGGCCCGCGAGCTGGCCCGGAGCTGGCGCTCCGGTTCCGTCGAGGCGGCCGCGGGACATCGCGCTGGTGGGTTCGCCCAGGGCTTCCTGTGCAACATCACCAACCCGAAGATGATGTTGTTCAGCCTGGCGTTCCTGCCCCAGTTCATCGGTTCCGCCGGCAGCCCGACGGCGCAGCTGGCCCTGCTGGGCGGGGCGTTCACGGTGTTGGCGGCGGCCTGGGAGCTGCTGCTGGTGCTCACCGCGTCCCGGATCGCCCCGCGCCTGCGTCGCCCCGCCGTGCACAACACCCTGGAGGCGGTCAGCGCGACCACCTTCCTGGCCATGTCGGTCGCGCTCGTCGTGCACTGATCAGGCAGCACGCTGACGGGCCATCCCGTGAGCGAAGCGTCGCCCGGGATCGCGCCCAACCCAACGAGGACAGCTGCTGTCATGCGTCTCGGTCCGGCCCCCGCGGGGGCCGGACCGAGACTTCACCGGTGAGCCACCGGGCGGGGGATGCCTACCGGCCCCCGCCCGGTTCCCTTTCATCCCAGCGGGGGCGCAAGCGTCAGCGGCGGCTCCAGCTGGCCGGCGTAGGCGGATACCTTCGTGTAGACGCCGGGATTGCCGGGTCGGGCACATCCCTTGCCCCAGGACACGATCCCCACCAGCGTCTCGTTCACCACGAGCGGACCGCCGGAGTCACCCTGGCAGGAGTCGATACCACCGTTGCGCAGGTCACCGGCACAGATCATGAAGCCCGCCAGGTAGCCCATGGCCACGGGCGGGTCCCACAACGCCGTCCGACAGTCCGCATCGGACAAGATCGGCACGTCAACCTGGCGCAGCTGTTCAGGGGATGACGGGCCACCTTCGCTGATGTGGCCCCAGCCGAGCACGGTGGCCGATGTGCCGGGCTCGTACAGTTCCTCGTCCCCGGATCCTGCCATGCGCAACGTCCGGTAGGTCAGGTTCCGGTCGAGGGTGAGCACCGCGACGTCGTTGAGGAGCGTGACGAACGGTTCGCCGGCCTGGTAGCCGGGATGAACCCAGGTGCCGGTCACCCAGGCCACCGTTCCGGTGCGGGTGTCGTTCAGGTTGGTCCGACCCGCGATGACGATGCTCGGCGCCCGCGGCCTGACCCCGTCGACGCAGTGCGCGGCGGTCACGACCTTGTTGGGTCTGACAAGCGTTCCGCCGCAGAACTGGTTACCGTCCCGGTCCGCCAGGGCCACGATCCACGGATGGTCACGAATGTCGGCTGGTACGCCGCCCACGATGCGGTCCGGGTCTGCCTGGGCCGGCATCGCCACGGCCGCGACCACGGTCAGTGTGGCGGCGACGGCGACGAGCCCCTTCCCGAGCTGGTGCACGAAACTCCACATCTCCCGGACTCCCTCCAGGTCGACGCGGCGGAGTGCGCACGTGTGTGGCTCCACGGGACCGCGGCGGGGCGGAGAGCACAAACGGAGCCGACAGCTTCGACCCCGATGGGTGACTGTGCATTCGTCCGTTTTGGAGAGACCAGGGCGTGTCGGTTACCCCGCGTGGCCGGGCTGGAGTTGCTTCGCGATGAGGTCCCGGTAGGCCAGCAGCCGCGTGTACACGCCTGGTTTCCCGGGACGGGCGCACCCCTCGCCCCACGACGTGACACCGACCAGCACGATGCCGACGATCAGGGGGCCGCCCGAGTCACCCTGGCAGGTGTCGACCCCGCCCTGCGGATAGCCCGCGCACACCATCCGTTCCCTCTTGAACTCCTTGTAGGACTTGGCGCAGCTCTCGTCCTCGATCACCGGGAGGGTCGCCATGCGCAGCTGTCGGGGCGAGGTGGGCCCGTCCTCGCTGGTCCGCCCCCATCCCAGGACGGCGGCCATGGTGCCCGGACGGTAGGGCCGGTCGTCGACCACCACGGGCAACGGGGGACCGGCGAGGGCGGCATCCAGGGTCAGCACGGCGACGTCGTCCCCGTTGATCACCGAGGTGAAGCCCGGGTGCACCCACCGCTCCTTCACCGTCGACACGGTGCCGGTCTTGTCGTCGAGCAGGTCCGTCCGTCCGGAGATCACCTGCAGGGAGGGCAGCCGGGCGTCCCGCACACAGTGCGCGGCGGTGACGACCTTGGTCGGCCGTACGAGAATGCCGCCGCAGTAGGGATATCCGCTGTGGGCCAGCGCCACCACCCAGGGATGGTCAACGATGTTCACGTCCTTGCCGCCGACGATCCGACCGGTGTGGTCATCCTCGTGGGCATGTGCCGCCGGGGTCACCAGGAGTGTCACGAGCGCCGCCATGACCCAGCCACGCCGGCGGAACCTCGTCGTTCGCATCGCACGGCCCTCCCACCTCGTGGTCGTCGAGCCACGTCCCCACACCACACGGGAACAGGAGCCGTGCCGCTGCACAATTCGAGCCCACCACGGACCCCCGGAGGGGTGAGCACGCTCGGTAAGTGCCCGCTGGCGAAAGCGGCGGCCGGCCGCACCGGCGATCCGGCTGGCGACATCGCGGGGAGGCGGCGTGGCTCAGCGCCACCTTGCGCTGAGCGGGAATCCGCGTTAGCGGAGTGCACTCTTCGCACCTTGCGACGTCGTGCCCACCTCACGACGGTCGTTCCGCAGCGCCGTCACCGATGGACCGGCCCACCGTCATTGCCGCGTCAGGAACTGATCTGCCGGGTCAACACGTCGTGGTAGCTCGCGACTCGCGCGTAGACACCGGGCTTACCGGCGCGGGCACAGCCGTCGCCCCAGGACGTCACCCCGATCAACTTGTCGCCCACCACCATCGGACCGCCCGAGTCACCCTGGCAGGTGTCCACGCCACCTCTCTGGTACCCCGCGCAGACCATCGCGTCCTGGCTGTAACGGCCGCCATAGGCACGGAAGCAGTCGGAGTCCGAGACCACCGGCACCGTGGCCTGCTTCAGGACGGGAGACGCGGAGCCACCCTCGCTGGTACGGCCCCATCCGAGGATGGTGGCCGGGCTTCCGGGCGCGTACAGCCCGGCGTCCGTCGCCGAGGCCAACGGAAGCGTGCGGTGGTGCAGGCTCCGGTCGAGCGTCAGCACCGAGACGTCGTTCCCGGCGGTCACCCGCCGGTAGTCCGGGTGCACCCAGATGCTGCGCACCCCGGCGACCGTGCCCTGGCTGGTGCGCAGGTCGGTGCGACCGGCAACCACCCGCACCTGGGAGGGGTGGTCCCCGTCGGTGCAGTGCGCCGCGGTCACCACCTTGTTGGGGGCGACCAGGGTGCCACCACAGAACTGGAATCCGCTCGGTGTGGTCAGGGCCACCACCCACGGGTGCTTCTGGGTCGTGGTGTCCTCGCCGCCCACGACGTAGGGCTGCGTGTCCGTGGATCCCGCCGGTGGGGCGGCGTCCGCCACCGACACGGTTGCGGCCGATCCGGCCGTCGCCACAGCGAGCACGGCCACCATCCGACCAAGGCGGCGCAGGGTTTCCGCCATGTCGTGCTCCTTCCACTCATCCCTCGAGGCAGTGAGGGACCTTCCGTCAGGAAGGTGAGCAGAAGAGCAACAGACCGTGACGCGATGGCGCCACGGTCATTCGTAGGATGTGGCCTGCTTAACCCACTTGTTGCTGAATGACGCCCGTGTAGGCGGCCATACGGGTGTAGATCCCGGGCTTGCCCGGCCGCGCGCACCCTTCACCGGTGGAGACCAGGCCGATCAGTCTGCCTCCGGCAACGAGTGGGCCGCCGGAGTCACCCTGGCACGCGTCGATCTTGCCGTCCGGGTACCCGGCACACACCATTTTGTCGGCTTTGTACTCCTTGTATGCCTTGGCGCACTCACCGTCGGTCATCACCGGCACGACGGCCTTCATCAGGTACCGTGAGGACTGCCCGCTCTCCTTCAGGTCTCCCCAACCGAGCACCGCGGCCTTGGTGCCGGGCTGGTAGAGCGTGGCGTCCGCGGGGGTCGCCAGGGGCAGGGTGGGATAAGGCACCTTCCGGTCCAGGGTCACCACGGCGAGGTCGTCACCCTCCGCCGTGGACTTGAAACCCGGGTGTACCCACACCGACTTCAACCCCGCCACGACGCCTTCGCTGCTCTGCCTGTCCTCGCGTCCCGCCACAATCCGAAGCGAGGCCGGGTCCCGCTTGTCCACGCAGTGCGCCGCGGTGATCACCTTGTCCGGGGCGGCGATGACCCCGCCGCAGTACTGGTATCCGTTCGCGGTGGTGAGGTACACGACCCACGGATGCTCCTTGATGCTCGCGCGGTGCCCCCCGACGATGAACGGCTCGACCTCGCGTGGCGCGTCGGTGGGGTCGGCGGCGCCGGTTGCCAGGGTGCCGGCTGCGGCAAGCAGGACACCGAACCACGCGCGCGACCCACGCCGGACATGCGCCATGGTGTTCTCCTTCCTCGACACGGAAGAGACGATGCCGCGCACGGTACGCAGAACGGGTCAGGCAGTTCGGTTGTTCGCCGTAATGCACCCGACCGGGGAGGTGATCCACGCTTTCCGAGCATTACCGTTCGCGGTCCGTCACGGGTCGTGGCTCACGTGGCCACGATCCCTTCCACAGCCCAAAGGGTGGTTGCGGCCTCTCGTGGTCCTGGCGGATGCGGCCAACCCACATTCCGCGCGAACTCACGCGGATTTGACATCCAGGCGCTTTTCCCGCGCGTTCCCGGGTTCGGCCCCGTTGGCTCCGGCACGATCCTGGCCGGCGGATCGGCGGATCGGCGGATCGGCGGATTGCGGCGGGCGGCACCGTAGGCTCGTGACCACGGTGGCCACACCGTGCAGGCATGGCGCGACGGAGGACGCATGCATCCCGATATCCTCGGCGGGCGTTTCACGGCGCGCACCCTTCCCCTGGGGACCACCCCGGGCGGTGCGGCCAGCGCGACGCTGGTCCACCTGCCGGCCGAGCCGAACAGCCGTGGGGCCGTGCTCTACCTGCACGGCTTCATCGACTACTTCTTCCAGGTCTGGCTGGCCGAGCACTTCGCGCGTCGCGGCTTCGACTTCTACGCGGTCGACCTCCGCGCCTACGGCCGTTCCCTGCGCCCCGACGAGATGCCCAACTTCGTCACCGACCTCAACGTGTACTTCGAGGAGCTGGACGCGGCGGTGCGGGTCATCCGCGAGGAGGACCAGCACGACCGGCTCGTGTTGCTCGGTCACTCCACGGGTGGCCTGATCAGCTCGCTGTGGGCGCACGAACGCCGGCACGACAACGTCATCGACGCCCTGGTGCTGAACAGCCCGTGGCTCGACCTCGCCGAGAACTGGTTCCTCCGCACGGCCGGCACGTGGCTGACCGACCTCGTCGGCCGGTTGTGGCCGAAGTGGGTCGTTCCCAGGGGCCTCTCCCCGGTGTACGGGCAGAGCATCCACGTCGACCACCACGGCGAGTGGGAGTTCCGCACGGACTGGAAGCCCGTCGAGGGCTTCCCGGTGCGTGCCGGGTGGCTGCGTGCGGTCCGGCGCGGGCACGCCCGCCTGCATCGGGGACTGGACGTGCGGGTGCCCGTGCTGGTGCTGCACTCCGACCGCAGCCTGCCACACCCGAAGGAATGGACCCCGGAGGCCATGCGCGCCGACACGATCCTCGATGTCGGACAGATCGTGAAGTGGGCACCCAAGATAGGAACCAAGGTCACCGTGACGCCGGTCGCCGCCGGGATGCACGACCTTTTTCTTTCCGCACAGCCGGTACGCGAGCACGCTCTCGCCGAGGTCGACGCGTGGCTGGACGATCTGGCTACGAGGTAGGAAGACTGCGTCCAGCGGCGCCGTCGGCAATCGTCCGGCACGGGACGAGGCTGGCCGGTACACCTAGCCGAGGAAGTCACGGAGGGATGCCGGGGTCAACCCGTCCTGCTTCGCTTGGTCCAGAACGGCTTTGAGGTCTTGCTCGAAGTTCTCCGTGAAGTGCATGAGCACGATGTCGCCCGGGTAGAGCTGGTCGGCGATCCCCTGGAACCTCAGTTGTCCGTCCTCGACGAGTGCGGTCCAGTTGACTGCCGCCTTCATTCCGCAGTCGGCGGCGACCCGGAGCGTGGTGTCGTCGTAGCTGCCGTAGGGCGGGCGGAGGAGCTGGGGCCGCTCTCCGTACAGCGGCCGGTACTTGTCGGCGGTCTCGCAGATCTCCCGACGCTGGTCGCCGTAGGTCATCCCGGCCAGATCCGGGTGGGTCAGCGTGTGGTTCTCGATCGTGGCGCCCACCTCCCGCAGCTTCCGGAAGAACTTCGGGTCCTGCCGCACGTACTGTTCGGTGAGGAACAGGGCTGGCCGGACCTTGGAGTCCCGGATCAGGTCGATCATCTTCGGGTCGCGCACGATGCCGTCGTCGACGGTGACGAACATGACCGGTTTGTCGGTCTTGATTCGGGTGACGAGCCCGACCTTCCCGTCCTGTTTCGGTGGGGCCTCGGCCTGCTTCCGCCCCACCGGGTACGCCTGGAAGGGGTCCGGCTGTCCACTGTGGCTGGGCGGCGCGCCCGCGGACACCGTGGTGACCTCGTCGGGATCGGGCCCCGACTCCCCACGGACCGCGGTTCCGCCGCCAGCGAGCAGCACCAGCACGGCGAGGAAACCCGGAAGGCACCGCGTAAGTCTCCGCATCCCTCAGTACCCCCGATCGAGTGAAAGCCTCCGTTCGGAGGACGGGGGTGATCCACCAAGGGTTGCCCGGATTGTTATTCCTCACGGCGGAAGAACTCCGGGTTCCCCGATGCGTCCGGGGCGCGGCGTCCCACCGTGGGTGGATGCTCGTCGTACCCGGGCCGGAGCAGCGCACCGGCCGGCGGGCCGACGTGCGCGGATCCGGTGCTCGGTCAGCCTGGTTGCTGTCCGGGCCGCGCCCGCGGCCCGCGGAGGGAGGACGCAGATGACCACCAGGCGACTGGCCCGTTCCCGCAACCGGGTCCTCTTCGGGGTGTGCGGAGGCATCGCCGAGCACTACGGCTGGAGCCCCGGCAAGGTCCGGTTGGCCTTCGTGCTGTCCTGCCTGCTCCCGGGGCCGCAGTTCCTGCTCTACATCGTGTTGGCCATCCTCATGCCGGGGCCGGACAAGCACTGACCCCGTCCCCTCCCCCGCTGGACGGCGGCGGGAGAGGTGGCGCGGCGACGCGGCCCGGCCGCCCGGCACCCGCCGGGACCGGGGACTAGGGTGGGTCACGGAAACGATCAAAGCCGCAGGCGTCGCGGAGGAATGTCGATGAGCCTGGAACGTCCCGTCGCGCCCGACCCGTACGAGCTGCTGCCGAAGGTCGGCTCGTTCACCGTCGCCAGCACCGACGTGCGGGCCGGTGAGCAGATGTCGGACCAGCACGCCTTCGCCGGCGGCAACACCTCGCCGCAGCTGAGCTGGAGCGGTTTCCCCGCGGGCACCAAGAGCTTCACGGTGACCTGCTTCGACCCGGACGCGCCCACGCCGAGCGGGTTCTGGCACTGGCTGGCGGTCAACCTGCCGGCCTCCACCACCGAGCTGCCCACCGGCGCCGGTGCCAAGGACGGCTCGGGCCTGCCGGCGGGTGCCTTCCACGCCCGTAACGACTACGGCTACAACGGGTTCGGGGGTGCCGCACCGCCGAAGGGTGACCGGCCGCACCGATACTACTTCGTGGTGCACGCGGTCGACGTGGAGAAGCTGGATGTCAACGAGGACACCTCGCCCGCGGTGATCAGCTTCAACCTGGCCTTCCACACGCTGGCCCGCGCGATCGTCATCCCCACCTACCAGACGTGATCCGAG
>NZ_BMMK01000002.1:291274-408771 GCF_014645795.1 Longimycelium tulufanense
CCCCCCCCCGACCGGTGTCCGTCATGGCCCGGTCCGGGCCGCGCGTCCCGACACCGACGTCGCCACTCGGCCGGGTCCTGCCGTGAGCCAGGTCACGTTCCGCCTTGCCGGCCCCGCTCTGCCCCGCCCCAGGTGCTCGTGGCCCACGCCGTGTCCTGTCACGAGGCAGTGTGTTCGGCCGGTCCCGCACGGAATAGTCCTGCCGAGGAGCGGGTTTCTACCAGGGCGGGCGTGGCGGCGCCCGCGCGGTCGTGAATGTGCCTGAGCGGGCCGGACGAACCGACGGACAGTTCATCGAGCGGCAGGATGGGGAACGTGCGGCATTTCGACCTGGTGATCATCGGCACCGGCTCCGGCAACTCGATCCTCGATCCCCGTTTCGACGGCTGGGACGTCGCGATCGTGGAGAAGGGCGTCTTCGGGGGCACCTGCCTGAACGTGGGATGCATCCCGACCAAGATGTTCGTGCACACCGCGGACGTGGCACGGACCCCGGCCGTGGGGGCGCGGCTCGGGGTGGACGCGGAGTTGCGCGGGGTGCGCTGGCCCGAGGTGCGTGACCGGATCTTCGGCCGGATCGACCCGATCGCCGAGGGCGGGAAGCGGTACCGGGCCGAGGATTGCGCCAACGTGACCGTCTACACCGGACAGGCCCGGTTCGTCGGCCCGAAGCGGCTGGACACCGGCACCGGCGAGGTCATCACCGCCGACCGGTTCGTGCTGGCCGCCGGGAGCCGGCCGATCGAGCCGGATGTCGAGGGCATCGCGGAGGTCGGCTACTACACCAACGAGGACGTCATGCGGCTGGAGACGTTGCCGCGGCGCATGGTGATCCTCGGCAGCGGGTTCGTGGCGACGGAGTTCGCGCACGTGTTCAGCTCGTTCGGGGTGGACGTCACGGTTGTCGCGCGGTCCGGTGCGTTGCTGCGGGCCGAGGACGCCGACGTGGCGACCCGCTTCACCGGGCTCGCCCAGCAACGGTGGGACGTGCGGTTGAACCGCAAGACATTGCGGGCCGAGCGGGACGGCGACGTGGTCCGGCTGCACGTGGAGGGGCCGCAGGGCGCGGAGGTCGTCGAGGCGGAGGTGCTGTTGGTCGCGGTGGGCCGGCAGCCGAACTCGGACCTGCTCGACGTGGCGGCCAGCGGGATCCCGACCCATCCGGACGGCCGGGTCGTCGTCGACTGTTACCAGCGGACCGAGGTGGATGGCGTCTACGCGCTCGGTGACCTCAGTTCGCCGTACCAGCTCAAGCATGTCGCCAACCATGAGGCGCGGGTGGTGCAGCACAACCTGCTGTGGCCGGATTCCCCGGTGACCACCGACCACCGGTTCGTGCCGCACGCGGTGTTCTCCTCGCCGCAGGTCGCCTCGGTGGGGTTGACCGAGCAGCAGGCCGAGGCGCGCGGCGTCCGGTACGTCACCGCGACGCAGGAGTACGCCGGCATCGCCTACGGCTGGGCGATGGAGGACACCACGGGTTTCGCCAAGCTGCTCGCGGACCCGGACAGTGGAGAGTTGCTCGGCGCGCACATCGTCGGCCCGCAGGCGCCGACCCTGATCCAGCCTTTGGTGCAGGCCATGCATTTCGGCCTGGACGCACGCTCGATGGCGCGCGGGCAGTACTGGATCCACCCGGCGATGCCGGAGCTCATCGAGAACGCGCTGCTGAACCTTCCCCTCGAGCGCTGACCGGAGATCCAGCCGTAGCCAGCCCCAACCCCAACCGCTTCGCGGTCACGGACCGAAAATGCGGTCCGCAAAGCACCTTGGATCGGAACCGCGCCCGCGACCGATGGGGCTGACCGGTAGGGCGCAGCGCAGGATCAGAGCTGTTCCGGTGAGGGCGCCGGGGCTGGCTTGCGGCCGGCGACGAACGCCACCACGAGCAGCGCCGCCGCGGAGATGACCGACACGTACCAGCCGTAGGCCAGGCTCAGCTCCACCGCCAGCAGCTTGCCGCCCAGGCCGGGGAGCCGGCCGAGAATGTCGGTCACCGAGGTGAGGTGCTCGCCCGCCTCGTGCATGCGCAGCGGGACGAGCAGCAACGCGATCATGGCGACCCCGCCCGGAAGGGCGGCCCAGGTCACCAGACCGGACCGCTGCAGGCCCAGCGCGACGATCGCCATCGCGGCCGCGACCAGCGCCGACAGTAGGGTCACCCAGCCCCAGGGCTCGGCGATGTCCAGACCGTTCGCGGCGGACTCGTAGACCTGGAACCGGTCGACCCGCTGGTCGAAGATGTCGACGTTGGGGAGCTGGAACCGGACCTCGGCGTGCAGCCACGGCAGGAGCACACCCACGAACAACACGGCACTCGTGCCGAGGACGAGCCCCGGTAGGAGTGGACGCCCGGCGGTTGGTGCCGGCGGCGCGGGGCTCTCCCCCGGGCCGTGCGGTGTCTCCACCTACCCCATCGTAGGTACCCACCGGGCGCTGGCAAGCCCACCATAGGTCGGTATTTTTGCTGGTCAGACGTGGCGGGGGCGGCTGGCCAGCACGCCGAGCACCAGCTGGAGGGCGTAGATCCCGACGATCAGCAGCAGCGAGGCCGTCCAGGAGCCGGTGTTCCCACGCAGCACGCCCACCAGGAACGGACCGGCCGCGGCGATGAGGTAGCCGAAGCTCTGCGCCATGGCGGACAGCGCCGCGGTGTCCGCGCCGGTCCGGGTGCGCAGGCTGAGCAGGGTCAGCGCCACCGGGAAGATGCCCATGGCCACGCCGATCAGCAGGGCCCACAGGCCCGGGGCGACCGTCGGCGCCACCAACAGGCCACCGAAGCCGACCAGCCCGCACAGCAGCAACGCGACGACCATGCCCGTCTGGGAGCGGGCGCGGGCCGCCAGCGGCGGTGCGAAGAAGCTGATCGGCACGCCGATCACCAGCACGATCGCGAGCAGCACGCCGGCCGTGGCGGCGTCGATGCCGGCGGTCTCCCGCAGGATCTGCGGCAGCCAGCTCATCACGGTGTAGGCCACCAGGGCCTGCAGCCCGAAGAAGCCGGTGACCACCCAGGCCAGCGGGCTGCGCAGCAGCGACCGCGGCGCCTCGTGCCGGCCGCGCCGGCCCGCACCGTCCCGGCTGTGCCCGCGGGTACCCAGCCACCAGGCCACGAGTGCGGCCGCGGCGAGCAGGGCCCACGAGCCGACGGCGGGCCGCCAGCCGCCCAGCGCGCCGTCGATCGGGGCGGTCACCGAAGCGGCGAGCGCGCCACCGCCAGCCAGGGAGGCGCTGTAGGCGCCGGTGACGACTCCGATGCGTCCGGGGAAGGATTCCTTGACCACCACCGGGATGAGCACGTTGCACAGCGCGATCGCCGAGGAGGCGACGAAGGTGCCGGCCACCAGCAGCGTCGGCCCGGCCAGCACCCGCACCAGCAGGCCCGCGGTCAACAGGGCCAGCGCCAGCGTGATCGCGCCGCGGCTGCCCAGCCGGCGGGCCGCCAGCGGGGCGATCATCGCGACCAGGCCGAAGCACAGGGTGGGCAGCGCGGTGAGCACGCTGGTCATGTCGGTGGACAGCCCGAGCACCTGCTGCACCTCCGGCAGCACGACGGCGAGGCTGGTGACGGCGGGCCGCAGGTTGGCGGCGGCAAGCACGACGCCGCTCGCGAGCAGCAGACCACCGGCGACCGTGGCGACGCGCCGCGCCGGGGGACGGCATTCGACCGCCACCGCTCCCGCGCCGGACGGGGCAGTGGCAGGGTGTTCGATCGAGCAACGGTCGTCGTGCTGCGGTTCGGCGGTCACGACGGCTAGTATGGCAAACATAGGATGTTTGGATGAAAGGATGAGACGGTGCCGTTGGCCACAACCCGGCGAGCCGGCCTCGTCGAGCAGGTGATCGACCAGATGCGGGCGCTGGTCGCGAGCGGCGAATGGCTGGTGGGGCAGCGGATCCCCCCGGAACCCGAGCTGGTCTCGGCGCTCGGGGTGGGGCGCAACACCGTGCGGGAGGCGGTGCGGGCGCTCGCCCATGCCGGACTGTTCGAGGTGCGGCAGGGCGATGGCACCTTCGTGCGGGCGACCAGCGAGCTGTCCGGCGCGGTCCACCGCCTGTGCGGCAGCGAGCTGCGCGAGGTGCTGGAGGTGCGGCGCGCGCTGGAGGTCGAGGGCGCGCGGCTGGCCGCCCTCCGCCGCACCGCGGACGACCTGCGCCGGCTGGAGAAGTCGCTGGCCGAGCGGGACGCCGCGGTGGCGGCCGGGGACAGCGAGCAGGTGGTCACCACCGACACGGCGTTCCACCTGCTGCTCGTCGAGTGCGCGCACAATCCGGTGCTCACCGAGCTCTACCGCGGCTTCACCGAGGCGGTGCGCGCCAGTGTGGCGACCACCTTCTCGCTCCAGCCCGAGCGGCAGGAGCAGGTTTCGCACACCGAGTTGCTCGACGCCGTACGCGAACGGGACCCGGAGCGGGCCGCGGCCGAGGCCGGTGGCTTCCTGGAGGAGATGCTGCACCGCCTCGGCCAGCCCGAGGTGACCGACTCCTCGGCCTGACACCTGCTCCGCCCGGGGGCGGCTCACCGAGCCGTTCCGGGCTCCGCGGCGCTCGTGGCCGGACTCCCACCGGCACGAGCGCCGCGGCCTCCCACCCGACATCACGACCCGGAAGCCTTCACACGGGCCACGGAGACCCTGGCGTGCCGAGGAAACCCCGCACACCGCCGTGCGCCCGGCACCGGAACCGAACCGCGATCGACGGCGGCCGGCGGTCAGCTCACTGGTTCGACGGCCGGCGCGCCCGGCGGCAGCACGGGAAGACCGGTGGGGGCTCCGCCGTCGAGCAGCTTCTCGATCGCGTCGGTGTCGAGGTGGCGCTGCACGAGATCACCCAGCAGATCGAGCTGGGCGGCGCGGACGGCGGCGAACGCGGTGTCGGGCGCGGCAACGAAACCGTGCCGTCCGGCGCGGTCCGCCGCCCACCCCAGGAAGGCCCGCCGGAAACGGTCGTTCTCGAACAGCCCGTGCCAGTGGGTGCCGACGACGGGACCGGCCATCGCTCCCTCGGGCTCGCCGTCGGGCAGCTCGACCAACGGTGCCAGCGCGTCGGCCCGTCGAACGACCTGGCCGTGGTGGATCTCGTACCCGGTGACGTCGTGCTCCAGGGCCGTGCCGCTCGGCCGGGCGAGTGTCTTCGTGCCGGCGAAGGAGACGTCGATGTCGAGCAGGCCGAGGCCGGGCACCTCGCCGGCCCCGGACTCCACGGTGTCGTCGACCGTCCGGCACAGCATCTGGTAGCCGCCGCAGATGCCGACCAGCGGTCGCCCTCGCCGGGCGTGGGCGCGAATGGCCTCGGCCAGCCCGGTGTCCCGCAACCACCCGAGATCCGACACCGTCGCCTTGGATCCGGGGAGCACGACCAGGTCGGCATCGGCGAGCCGGGACGGTTCGGTGGCGAACCGGACCGACACGCCGGGTTCGGTCGCCAACGCCTCCACGTCGGTGGCGTTGGAGATCCGGGGCAGGCGGACCACCGCCACCCGCAGCCACTGCTCCCCCACCGGCGGTTGGGGTCGTCCCACGATCCCGTCGGCGGTGTAGGAGAGCGAGTCCTCGGCATCCAGCCACAGCTCCTCGCGCCAAGGCAGCACGCCGTACACCTCCCGGCCGGTGAGCGCGTGCAGCTGTCGCAGGCCGGGCTCCAGCAGCAGCGGGTCGCCCCGGAACTTGTTGATCACGAAGCCGGCGACGAGTGCCTGGTCCGCCGGGTCGAGCAGGGCCAGCGTGCCGAACAGGTGGGCGAACACCCCGCCCCGGTCGATGTCCCCGACCACGAGCACGGGCAGGTTCGCCGCGCGCGCCAACCCCATGTTCGCGATGTCGTTCGCCCTGAGGTTGATCTCGGTGGGCGAGCCGGCACCCTCGCACACCACCACGTCGTGGTCGCGGCGCAGGTCCGCCAGCGTGGACAGCACCGTCGCCGCCAGCTCCGCCTTGCGTTGCCGGTAGGACAGCGCGGTCACGTCGCCGAGCGCCCTGCCGAGCACCACGACCTGCGAGCTGCGGTCACCGCCCGGTTTGAGCAGCACGGGGTTGAAGCGGACGCTGGGTTCCAGCCCGGCGGCGGCCGCCTGCACCGCCTGCGCCCGCCCGATCTCGCCGCCGTCCATCGTGACGACCGAGTTGTTGGACATGTTCTGCGCCTTGAACGGGGCCACCCGGACCCCGCGACGCGCCAGCCAGCGGCACAGCCCCGCGACCACCACGCTCTTGCCCGCGTCCGACGTCGTCCCGGCGACGAGCAATGCTCCGCCCACCGCTGATCCTCCCGTCCGCCGCCAACTCCCCGGCTGACATCATCTCCGGTCGTGCCGCATGTCCCCACCATCGTCCTGGTCCACAGCCCGTTCCTCGGTCCGACCAGCATGCGCCCGCTGGCCGCCGCCCTGCTCCGACGAGCGCGGCCCGCCGTCGTCACGGACCTGCGGGCCGGCGTGACCGAGCCACCGGTGCACCCCCGGCTGGCCAAGGTCTTCGCCGAGGCGGTGGTGACCGCGGCACCCGAGGGCGACCTGGTGCTGGTGGGGCACAGCGGGGCCGGTCCGTTGCTGCCCACGCTGGCGGCCGCGGTGGACCGCCAGATCGCCGGCCTGGTGTTGCTGGACGCGGGCCTGCCGACCCCCGGCCGCTCCTGGGCGGAGAGCGCGCCCACCGAGCTGGTCGAGCAGCTGCGCGGGCTGGCCGAGGGCGATCGGCTGCCGCCGTGGAACACCTGGTTCCAGCCGGATCCGTTGCCGGAGCTGGTCGACGACGCGGCGGTGCGCGAGCGGATCGCCGCGGAACAGCCGCGGGTGCCGGTGGCCTTCCTCGACGAGCCGCGCCCGGCGGAGCGGTGGCCCGGCCGGATGGGGTACCTCCTGCTCAGCGAGGCCGCCTATGGTCGCGAGGCACGGGCCGCCGCCGAGGCGGGCTGGCCGGTACGACGGGTCCGGGCACACCACCTCGCGGCGGCCACCGAGCCGGAGCCGGTGGCCGACGCGGTGCTGGAGCTGGTCGGCGCGCTTCTCGCGCCGCCGACCTGAGGCGGAGCGGCCCCGGGGACTCAGGGCAGGGTGAGGATCTCCACCCCGTCCTCGGTGACCAGCACGGTGTGCTCGAACTGGGCGGTGCGCTTGCGATCCTTGGTGGTGACGGTCCAGCCGTCGTCCCAGATGTCGTACTCGATCGTGCCGAGCGTGATCATCGGCTCGATCGTGAAGGTCATGCCCGGTTCCAGGACGGTGTCGACGCTGGGCTCGTCGTAGTGCAACACCACCAGTCCGCTGTGGAAGGAGCGGCCGATCCCGTGCCCGGTGAAGTCCCGGACAACGCCGTAACCGAAGCGGCGGGCGTAGGACTCGATCACCCGGCCCACCACGTTGAGCTGCCGTCCCGGCCGCACGGCGCGGATCGCCCGCATCGTGGCCTCGTGGGTTCGCTCGACCAGCAGCCGCGACTCCTCGTCCACGTCGCCGGCCAGGAAGGTGGCGTTGGTGTCGCCGTGCACGCCCCCGATGTAGGCGGTGACGTCGACGTTGACGATGTCGCCGTCCTCGATAAGGGTCGAGTCCGGGATGCCGTGGCAGATGACCTCGTTCAGCGAGGTGCAGCACGACTTGGGGAAGCCCCGGTAGCCCAGGGTGGACGGGTAGGCACCGTGGTCGCACAGGAACTCGTGCACCACCGCGTCGATCTCGTCGGTGGTGGCACCGGGCCGGACCGTCCGGCCGGCCTCCGCGAGCGCCTGCGCGGCGAGCTTTCCGGCCACCCGCATGGCCTCGATCACCTCGGGCGGCTGCACCCAGGGGTCGGTGTTCCTGGCCGGGGCCGGCTTGCCGACGTACTCGGGGTGCGCGATGGTGGCCGGGACCGGCCGGCGGGCGGACTGCCGGCCCGGCACGAGTGGTGCTCTCACGGGCATGTCCCCACCTTACGGGTAGGTTCCGCCAGCCGGTGGAAGCCACGTTCGCGCTGGCCCAGTCCCCGGTCGCACGTCACGGGCGGCGTGGCCCGCGGTCGCTCTCCACTCGTCGTCGCACGTCATTCCTTCTCCGACACGGGTGAACCTGGTCACGACCGGCGGGATGCGGTCAGCCGAGTGCCCGCAGGAACCGCTCGCTGATGTCGATGGCGGGAACCGAGCTCCCGGACTCCGCGACGAACGTGGCGAAGGCGAGATCACCGCGGAACCCGACGAACCAGCCGTGCGCCTGGCTGCCGTCGCCGAACTCGGCGGTGCCGGTCTTGCCGTGCACGCCGTCGACGCCGGTGAACCTGCTGGCCGTTCCCTCGGTCACCACGCGGCGCATCATGGCGCGCACCGCGTCGGCCACCTCCGGTGCCAGTGGCTCCGGCGCGGCGTCGGCCTTGGTTTCCATGCCGCGGATCAGGGTGGGCGTGGGCATGGTGCCGTTGGCCACCGAGGCAACGACCAGTGCCATACCGAACGGACTGGCCACCACCTTGCCCTGGCCGAAGCCGTCCACGGCGCGCATCTTGGCGTCGCTGGCCGGCGGTACCGCGCCGGTGACCGTGGTGACCCCGGGAATCTCGAAGTCCACGCCCAAGCCGAGCTGGCGGGCGGTGTTGGTCAGTGCGTCGGCCGGGAGGTCCTTGGCCAGCTGGGCGAAGGTGGTGTTGCAGGACTGCGCGAACGCCGTGTGTAGCGGGACGTTGCCGAGGGCGAAGCCGTTGATGTTGGGGACGCGGTAACCCTGGATGATCCAACTTCCCGGGCACGGCACCACGGTGTCCGCCGTGGCGGTCTTGGCCTGCAGCGCCGCGGTGGCGGTGACGATCTTGAAGGTGGAGCCGGGTGGGTAGCGTCCGGTCCACGGCAGCAGGTTTCCGTTGTCCGCGGCGCTGTTCTGCGCGACGGCGAGAATGTTCCCAGTGGACGGTTGGATGGCCACGACGACACTCTGCTGCGGCACCGTCTCCACCGCGTCCTCGGCCGCGGCCTGGACACTGCGGCTCAACGAGGTCGAGACGGCCTCCGCGGGTTGTGGCCGCACCTCGTGGAGCGTCTCCACCTCCGCGCCCGCGGCGTTGACCGACACCACGCGCCAGCCGGGCTTCCCGGTGATGTGGTCCCGCACCGTCGTCCGGATCGCCGGCAGCACACGGGAACCGAAGTTGCGGTCCGGGCCGAGCAGGCGGGTGTCGGTGGTGAACCGCACCCCCGGCAGGTCGTAGATGTCCGGCTTGACCCGCTGGTAGTCGGGTTCGCGCAGGACGGCCACGGCGTATGCCTGGCCCTCGGGCGTCCGCTGCGCCCCCTCGGTGACGGACTGTTGGCTGATCCGCTCGTCGAACTGCTGCAGCGACCGGGCGAGCGAGCCGGAGACGGCGTCGAGGTCGCCGACCTCCTTGCGGTTGAGCAGGACCGTGACGACCTTCTGCGAGCTGAGCAGCGGGGCACCGTCGCGGTCGAGGACCGGCGCCAGTTCCGGTTGCTGTTCCCGGAACGCCACGGTCTGTTGCACGGCCAGCTTGGGATGCACGACCGTGGGCAGCCAGTGCACGCGCCACTCGCGGTCCTGCTGCCGGCGCAGTTCCACGGTGTTCTGGTAGGACCAGTGCCGGCCCTCGCCGAGATCCCAGTCCAGGACGACGGTGGCCTCGGCCGAAGCCGCCTCCGGGCCGGCGGACCGCACCTGCTCGACGCGCGAGGTCAGGCCGGCCGGCCGGAGCGCCCCGCGGACCCGGTCGAGCAGGTCCCGGGCGCCAACCTCGTCATTGGTGATCTTGGCCGCGGCTTCGGTATCGCCCTTGGCAACGTGTTCGAAGAAGATCTGGACGGTGTCGCCGGGATCGTCGGTCGACCGGAAGAGCCCGCAGCCCGCCGCGGGCAGCAACAGGCCGACGACGAGCAGCCTGCCGAGTCGGTGCCGAGCCTGTCCTCCGCGCACGCAGGCAGTATGCCGCTCCCGCTGTCCCACCGTCGATTACCACGCCCAACACGCCGGAGTAATACACTCCCCCACGCGATGTCGTGGAAGGGCAATACTTTCGACCGACAGAAGCGGTCAGACGCTTTCGCAACCATGGGACTTCTTGCGACGTAAGCAATTCCGCGACGGCACGCAGAGTCGCTCGCCGACCGCCTCATCGACCGGAGTGTTCCCGGTCCGGGAGAGCGGATGCGCCGCGAGGGCCACTCCTACCTGTGGGGCAAGGTCGTCAACAACGCGGGCCGCCGGACCAGTGGCACCGTGACGGCGCCCAACCGGCACGCACTGCCGGTCGAGAACGCGACCAGGATCACCGCACATGTCCTCACGGGACAGGTACCACCTGCCGGCTACCGCACGCCCACCCTTCTCCTGGGTGGCGGCCTCCTCCAGGAGTTGCCCGGTATCCACGTCCGCATCGACGAGCACGCCGCCGGGCGCGGGGAGTGAGATCCGCGCCGCCGTCTCGAACCTCACCGGCCCACAGGGACATCCGGCTACCGCACACGGGCGAAGTCCGGTGGCGGGATCGGTTCGGCACGAGGAGCCGTCAGAAGAGCACGGTGGCGAACTGGCCGACCTGCCGGAAACCGACCCGGTGATAGGCGGCCCGGGCCGGTGCGTTGTAGGCGTTGACATAGAGGCTGGCGGTCCGGCCCAGTCCACGCACGAGCCGGTCGACCACCGCGGCCGTGCCCGCGGTGCCCAGCCCGCGACCGCGGCGTGCCGGATGCACCCACACGCCCTGGATCTGGCCGACCCGGGTGGACATGGCGCCGATCTCGGCCTTGAACACCACCTGGCCGCCCTCGAACCGGGCGAAGGCGCGGCCGGCGGCCAGCAGCTCGGCCACCCGCGCCCGGTAGCCCACGCCGCTGTCGCCCAGCCCGGGGTCGACGCCGACCTCCTCGACGAACATCGCGATCGCGGCCGGCAGGTAGCGGTCCAGCTCGTCCGGGCGCACCGGCCGGACCAGCGGGTCCGGCGGGACCAGCGGTCGGGTCTTCATCGCCAGCAGCGGCTGGTCGGCCCGTACGTCCCGGGCCGGGCCCCAGCCCGGTTCCAGCTCCTCCCACAGGCCGATCACCTGCTCGGCGGGGCCCACGAGCGAGGAGCAGCACCGGACGCGGCGCGCGGCGCGGTCGGCGAAGGCCCGCAGCGCCGAGCGCCCGCCGCGCAACGGAACCAGGTTCGCCCCGGCGAAGCACAGCCCGTCCAGCCGGCTGCCGTAGCCCCACAGCTCGCCGCCCAGCCGCCACGGGTCGACCCCGGCAACCTCCACTCGGGACGCAACCATGCAACACCCAACCGGATCGGTGGCCATGGCCGCGCCGACGTGGCGCGCGTCGCGGTCGTCGAGCAGCCGGGCGCCGGCGAGTTTGAGCACGATTCAAGCGTGCCAGACGTCACCGGAAATGTGCGCAGGGTGACCCCCGACCGGAGGCGTCCGACCGGATGGCGAGCTCAGCCGACGGTCACGACGGGTTGTCCCTCGCCCGTCTCGCCCATGGTCTCGGCCAGCCGCAGGGCCTCCTCGATCAGGGTCTCCACGATCTTGTGCTCGGGCACGGTCTTGATGACCTCACCCTTGACGAAGATCTGGCCCTTGCCGTTACCCGAAGCCACGCCCAGATCGGCCTCCCGGGCCTCACCGGGACCGTTGACCACACACCCCATCACCGCGACCCGCAACGGGACCTCCATCCCGGACAGACCCGCGGTGACCTCATCGGCCAGCTTGTAGACGTCCACCTGCGCCCGCCCGCACGACGGGCAGGACACGATCTCCAGCTTGCGCGGCCGCAGGTTCAGCGACTGCAGGATCTGCAGCCCGACCTTGACCTCCTCCACCGGCGGCGCCGAGAGCGACACCCGGATCGTGTCCCCGATCCCCTTCGACAACAGCGCACCGAACGCGACCGCGGACTTGACCGTGCCCTGGAACGCCGGCCCCGCCTCGGTCACCCCCAGATGCAGCGGGTAGTCGCACCGCTCGGCCAGCAGCTCGTAGGCCCGCACCATCACCACCGGGTCGTGGTGCTTCACCGAGATCTTGATGTCGTGGAAGTCGTGCTCGGCGAACAACGACGCTTCCCACAACGCCGACTCGACCAACGCCTCCGGGGTCGGCTTGCCGTACTTGGCCAACAGCCGCGGATCCAGCGAACCCGCGTTGACCCCGATTCGGATCGGCGTGCCGTGCTCGCGCGCGGCCTGCGCGATCTCCTTGACCTTGTCGTCGAACTTCTTGATGTTGCCCGGGTTGACCCGTACCGCCGCGCACCCGGCCTCGATGGCGGCGAACACGTACTTCGGCTGGAAGTGGATGTCGGCGATCACCGGGATCTGCGACTTGCGCGCGATCGCCGGCAACGCCTCGGCGTCATCGGCCGACGGGCAGGCCACCCGCACGATGTCGCAGCCGGCCGCGGTCAGCTCGGCGATCTGCTGCAGCGTGGCGTTCACATCCGCGGTGACCGTGGTGGTCATCGACTGCACCGAGACGGGGAACTCGCTGCCGACCCCGACCGAACCCACCATCAGCTGGCGGGTCTTGCGCCGTTCGGCCAGCACCGGCGGCGGGGTGGCGGGCATGCCCAGGTCGACGGTCATCGGTTCCTCTCCGCTGACGGGTTGCAGCATCCAGGTTACTGGGGGAGCCGGATCGGATTGACGATGTCCGCCGTGACGGTGAGCAGCATCAACCCGCCACCGAGGAGCATCAGGACGTACGTCACGGGCAGCAGCTTCGTGTAGTCGACGGGACCACCGCGCGGCAGCCCGCGCAGCCGGCGGACCGTGTCCCGCACCTTCTCGTAGAGGTTCACGGCGATGTGCCCGCCGTCCAGTGGCAACAGCGGGAGCAGGTTGAACACGCCGACGAAGATGTTGAGGTGCGCGACCAGCAGGAGGAACACCTCCCACAGGCCGCGCTCGGCCGCGTCGCCACCGATGACGGTCGCGCCGACGACGCTCACCGGCCGGTTGGGGTCGTCCTCGCCGAGGATCGCCCGCCAGACGGCGGGCACCTTCTCCGGCAGCTTCTTGACGCCCTCCCAGGTGTTGGCGAACAGGGTCCCGGTGAAGCTGAACGTGGCCGGCACCGCCTCGATCGGCCCGGACGGCGGCAGCATGCCGGCCGGGGTGATGCCGACGGCGCCCACGGTCTCCAGCTTCTGGGCGTCCCGGGAGCCCAGCGGCGGACGCTGGACCTGCGCGACGTCGATGATCAGCTTCTGTTCGGCGCCGTCCCGGCGGATGGTGAACTCCGTGGGCCCGGACTTGCCGCGGGTGATGCGGGCGACGTCGGTGAAGGTGGCGGTGCGCTGCCCGTCCACGGCCAGGATCTCGTCGTCGGGCGCCAGCCCGGCCTGCTTGGCCGGGGCCGGGTCGCCCGGCCGGCACTCCTGCTGGTTCGGGTCGACCGGCACGCACTGGGTGACCCGGCCGACCAGCGGGGCACCGTCGACGTTGGGCAGCCCGAGTGTGAGCGCCATCACGAACAGTACGGCGACGCCGATGATGAAGTGCATGATCGAGCCGGCCGACAGCACCACGACCCGCTGCCAGACCGGCTTGTTGTAGAAGGCGCGGCGCTCGTCGGCGGGCGCGACCTCCTCCAGCGCGGTCATCCCGACGATCTGCACGAAACCGCCGGCCGGGATCGCCTTGATGCCGTACTCGGTCTCTCCCTTGCGGAAGGACCACAGGCGGGGACCGAAGCCGATGAAGTAGCGGGTGGCCTTCATGCCGAACGCCTTGGCGGTCAGCAGGTGGCCGAACTCGTGCAGCGCGATCGAGATGCCGATCGCGAGCGCGAAGAGGATGACACCGAGCACGAACGTCACTGCGTGTTCCTCCCCACGCCCGCGGCCGTCCCGGCCGCCGTCACCAGTTCCCTAGCCCGTGCCCTGGCCCAGTCCTCGGCGGCGAGCACGTCGACTACCTCGGCCGGGTCGTCGTGCCAGCCGTCGGCGGCCGACAGTACCCGGGCGAGCGTGTCGACGATGTCAGGGAATTGGATGCGGCCGGCCACGAACGCCTCGACGGCCTCCTCGTTGGCCGCGTTGTAGATCGCCGGCAGGCACCCGCCGACGGTGCCGGCGTGCCGGGCCAGGGTGATGGCGGGGAACGCCTCGTCGTCGACCGGCTCGAAGGTCCAGGCCGTGGGCACGGCGAAGCTGCAGGCCGGCGCCGCCTCGGGCACCCGCTGCGGCCAGCCCAGCGCCAGCGCGATCGGCAGGCGCATGTCCGGCGGGCTGGCCTGGGCGATCGTGGAGCCGTCGGTGAAGGTGACCATGGAGTGCACGATCGACTGCGGGTGCACCACCACGTCGATGCGCTCGTAGGGCACCCCGAACAGCAGGTGCGCCTCGATCAGCTCCAGGCCCTTGTTGACCAGGGTGGCCGAGCTGATGGTGATCACCTGCCCCATGGCCCAGGTGGGGTGGTTGAGCGCCTGCTCGACGGTGACCTCGGCCAGTTCCTCGCGGCGGCGACCCCGGAACGGGCCACCGGAGGCGGTCAGGACGAGGCGGTCGACCTCGGCGGCGCGGCCGCCGCGCAGGCACTGCGCCAGCGCGGAGTGCTCGGAGTCCACCGGCACGATCTGCCCTGGCTTGGCCCGCTCGAGCACCAGCGGGCCACCCGCGACCAGCGACTCCTTGTTGGCCAGTGCCAGGGTGGCGCCGGTGCGCAGCGCCGCGAGGGTGATCGGCAGGCCACGGGAGCCCACCACCCCGTTGAGCACGACGTCGGCCGGGGTGGTCGCCACCAGCTCGGTCAGCGACTCCGGCCCGGCCAGGATGCGGGGCAGCGCGAACGCGCCCCGGGCGTAGCCGCGCCGTTGGGCCTCGGCGTACATGGCCAGCTGCAGGTCCTCGACCGCGCTGGCCCGGGCCACGGCCACCGCGGCGGCACCGAACTCGAGCGCCTGGGCGGCCAGCGTCGCCGGGTCGGCGCCGCCCGCCGCCAGGCCCACCACCCGGAACCGGTCGGGGCTGCGACGCACCACGTCCAACGCCTGCGTGCCGATCGAGCCGGTCGAGCCCAGGACCAGCACATCGCGCCGGCCGGAGGGGGACGTCTGGGGGGGTTCGAGCGGTGTGCCCGGACTACTCGCGGAAGCCATCGCCCTCATTGTCCCCGAACCGGCGTAAGGCGGGCGCGGGAGGCCGCCGATGCGGGCGCGACGGACCCCAAGATAACGCCCTGATAACGACAGGGTGGATCAAGCGTGAGGAACCCGGGGCGGGGCAACTCCATAGCGGCGGAAGATCATCCGTTGGCGCGGTCGCGCGCCGGAGGAAGGAGAACCCGGTGGGCATCATCAGCTGGATCGTGCTGGGCCTCATCGCGGGTGCCCTGGCCAAGGCCATCATGCCGGGCAAGGACCCGGGCGGGATCATCGTGACGATGCTGCTGGGCATCGTGGGCGCCTTCGTGGGTGGGTTCATCGGCAAGTGGATCTTCAACACCGACCTGGGCACGTTCTTCCAGATCCGGACCTGGATCCTGGCGGTCCTCGGCGCGATCGTCGTGCTCGCCGTCTACCGGCTGGTGACCGGCCGGAAGGTGGGTAGCGGGTCCTAGGCCGGGGCCCGACCGGCCGCGGTCGCTGCGGGCGGCGGGGAGCCGCCGCCCGCCTCACCCGCCGGACAGCCCCCGCCCGTCCCGGGGGCCGACGCCCCGCGTCCAGCCTAGTGATCAGCGAAACAGCAGGTCAAAGTGCTGTCCACAGGGTCGCGGCGTTGTCCACAGCGGACGGGAATGGACTTGACATGTGGCGTGGTGGGTCGGCGTCAGCCTGCCACCGTCAGGTCCACACGCCGGCCGACCCGACGGGCCCGCCACGTGACCACGGCCACGCCGATGAGGAGCAGCAGAGCGCTCACACCGACCATCGCCGTGGACAGAGCCACGATCTCCGGCGACACCCCGCGCTTGCTGGCCTGCCCGTACACGAAGACCGGCAGCGTGGTGGAACCCACGCCCGTGAGGTAGCTGGAGATCACGACATCGTCGAAAGACAGCAGGAACGCGAACGCACTACCCGCGGCGATCGCCGGCGCCACCAGCGGCAAGGTCACCGTGCGGAACGCGGTGAGCGGGCCGGCACCCAGGTCGGCCGCGGCCTCCTGCAAGCGGGTGTCCATCCCCGCCAGTCGACTGCGCACCACCACGACGACGAAGCTGAGGGAGAACGCCACGTGCGCGGCCAGTAACGCCCAGAAGCCCAGCGGGATTCCGGCCAGCTTCACGAAGAACGCCAGCAGGCTCACGCCCATCACGACCTCGGGCACGACGAGCGGCAGCGTGAGCACCACGGTCCACAGCCCACGCCCGCGGAACGTCCGTCGTAGGCCGAACGCGGCCAGTGTGCCCACGATCGTGCAGACCACAGCGCTGCTGAGGGCGATCCGGAGCGTCAACCCCAGCGCCGCGATGACCCGCTCGTCCTGGACCAGCTCGGCGTACCAGTGGGTGGAGAAGCCGGTGAAGCGGCTGACCGTGCGGGAGTCGTTGAAGGAGACCAGCGCCAGCCAGACGATCGGCGCGTAGAGGAAGCCGAACACCAGGCACACCGCGACGATCAACGCCCACGGGCGTCCCGTGCGTCGCCGCGCCGGACGGGTGGCGGGTTCCCGCGTTGTCACGGTTTGGCTCACAGCACGTCCTCCCCCCGGCGTCCCCGCAGCATGAGCACCACGACGACGAGCAGCAGCAACAGCACGGCCATTGCCGAGCCCAACGGCCAGTTGTTGCCGCCCCGGAACTGGTCGTCGATGACGCTGCCGAACGTCGACTGGTCCACCCCGCCCAGCAGCTTGGGTGTCACGAAGTCGCCGGCGGCGGGCACCAGGACCAACAGCGAGCCGGCGAGCACGCCCGGCCACACCCCGGGCAGCACCACCCGGAAGAACGTGGAGACCCGGCCGTGTCCGAGATCGTAGGACGCTTCCACCAGCCGGTAGTCGAACCGCTCGCACGCGACATAGAGCGGCAGCACCATGAACGGCAGGAACCCGTAGGTGAGGCCGAGGATCACGGCGCCGTCGGTGAGCAGGAAGCCACCGTCACGGTCCAGGCCCACCAGCCCCAGCAGCCGGTTGACCAGTCCTTCCCCATCCAGCAACGCTTTCCACGCGTAGATCCGGGCGAGGTAGCTGGCCCAGAACGGCACCAACACCGCGGCCAGTAACGCCGTGCGGAACCGTCCGGCGTGCCGGGCGATGAACCAGGCCAAGGGAAATCCGAGCAGTAGGCACGCCAACGCGGTGAGACCGGCGTAGGTGAGGGTGCGGCCGAAGATCGGCAGGAAAGCGGGATCCAGGGCGGTCCGGTACGCCCGGGTCGTCCAGGGCAGCACGACGCGCAGCGGCCCGGTGTCGCGGGTGGCGAAGCTGTACTCCACCACCAGGGCGAGCGGAACGAGCAGGAAGACCGCGAGCCAGAACCCCGCCGGCAACAGCAGCAGGTTGGCCGCCAGCCACCGTGGGACGCGACGTCGTGCCATCAGCCGGTCTTGACCTTGGTCCAGGCATCGGCGTACCGCGCCTCCACGTCCGGACCGAGGTCCTTGGTGAACGGCAGCTTCGCCAGCACGTCAGCCGGCGGGTACACCATCGGGTTGTCCAGCAGTTCCTTGTCGATCATGGGTTTGGCGGCGGTGTTGGCGCTGCCGTACCGGATGGTGTTGGCCAGCTCGGCGCCCACGTCGGGCCGCAGGATGTAGTCGATGAAGCGGTGCGCGTTCTCGGCGTGCGGCGCGGTGGCCGGGACGCACAGCAGGTCGACGTAGGTGAGTCCGCCTTCCTCGGGGATCACGTACTCGAGGTCCGGATTGGTGTCCTTGGCCTGGAAGGCGTCGCCGGAGTAGACCTGCGCGAGCGGAGTCTGTCCGGAGGTGAGCGGCTCGACGACGTCGGAGGTGATCTGCCCGATCTTCTTCTTCAGGTCGAGCAGGTACCGGGTGGCTTCCTCGATCTGTTGGGCATCCTTGGTGTTCGGGTCGTAGCCCAGGGCGAGCAGGCCGAGGCCCATGCCGTCGCGTGCCTCGTCGAGCACGATGCTGCGGCCCCGAGCCGCGGGCAGGTCGTAGGCGTCGAACCCGGTGACTTCCGTGCCCAGTTGGCTACGCGAGTACGCCAGGCCGGTGGTGCCCCACGCCCAGGGCACGGAGAACCGGTTGCCCGGGTCGTAGTCCGCCTCGCGGAACCGCCGCTCCAGATTCTTCAGGTTCGGCAGCAGGTCGTGGTCCAGCGGCCGGACGAGGTTGGTCCGCACGAAGCGGCGCAGGAAGTTGTCGCTGGGCACCACGAGGTCGTAGCCGGGCGCGCCGGTGGCGATCTTGGCCTCCAGCTCGTCGTTGGAGCTGAAGTTGTCGTAGGTGACGCCGATCCCGCTCTCCTTCTCAAACCCCGGGATGGTGTCCTTGGCGATGTAGTCCGTCCAGTTGAAGAAGTTGAGCCGGTTCTCGGCGACGTTGTTGCTCGCCTTGGTGTTCGTGGCGCCGCTGGCGTTGCGTGGTGGAGCCTCGGAGATGGCGCACGCCGTCGCGCCCTGGGCGGCCAGGGCGAAGAACGCCATCGACCGCAACATGCTGCGTCGCGTCAGCCGCCGGCTGTCGGTGTCCCACAGCCGCGCGATGCGCACGGTCCCGTCCTTGCGCGCCATGGCCTTCAGTGCACCTCCTCCTTGGTCCGCTCCGCCTCGGCAGGCTCGGCACCGCCCCGCGCGGGCGAGTCGAGCACCACGGTGAACTCGGGGTCCCAGGCCATGCGCACCGGTTGTCCAGGCGTTCCGGCGTCGGAGATCCGGCGCGTGTTCTGCACGAACGCCACCAGCGAGTCGCCGCCCGGAACGTCGACGACGTACTGGGTCGACATCCCCGTGTAGACGACGTCGGCCACGGTGCCGGCGAGCGAGCACCAGCCCGGTGGCGGTTGTTCCTCGCCGTCGGCGTCGTAGAGGTGCAGCTTCTCCGGCCGTACGGTCACCGACAGCTGCTGACCGTGTCGCGCTGAGTGGCCGTCGGGTAGTACCGCCCGCAGTCGTTCGACACCACCGCCGGTCAGTTCCAGCCATTCACCGTCCATATCGGACACCTTGACGTCCATGATGTTGGAGGTGCCGATGAACCCGGCGACGAAGCGGGTGGACGGCCGCTCGTAGACGTCCTCCGGGTAGCCGACCTGCTCCACCCGTCCGGCGTTCATCACAGCCACCCGGTGGGAGAGGACGAGCGCTTCCTCCTGGTCGTGGGTCACGTAGAGGAATGTCGTGCCCACCTCGCGCTGGATCTGCATCAGCTCGATCTGCATCTGCTTGCGCAGCTGGGCATCCAGCGCGCCCAGCGGCTCGTCGAGCAGCAGCAGCCGGGGGCGGGCGGCCAGCGCGCGGGCGATCGCCACCCGCTGCTGCTGGCCGCCGGAGAGCTCGGTGGGCCGCCGCTTGGCGAACCTGGCGAGTTGGACCAGCTCCAGGTGTTCGGCCACCCGGCGACGCAACTCGGCGCCACGGAGCCGCTTCCGCCGCAGGCCGTAAGCCACGTTGTCCCACACCGTCATGTGCGGGAAGAGCGCGTAGGATTGGAAAACCGTGTTGACGTCGCGACGGTAGGGCGGCACGCCCACCATGTCGACGCCGTCGAGCTCGATGCGCCCGCTGTCAGGATCGGCGAAGCCGGCGATCATCCGCAGCAACGTCGTTTTGCCGCAGCCCGAGGGCCCGAGCACCGAGAAGAACTCGCCCTCGTGCACCTGTAGGTCGATACCGTCGACCGCCACCTGGTCCGAGAAGCATTTGGTGACGCCGTAGATCCCGACTTCCACCGGCGCGTAGGTGTCGGGCGTGCGCTCCGCTACGGGGTGGAATCCCCCAGGGGGCTCATCGGTCAATCGGGGCACCTTCCGGGCACTCTGCTGCCTGGGCCGGCAGCGCGGGGTGTGCAGGGACGGGGCGGGCGTGCGAACAGGACGCGCCAATGGGCCCGCGGTGCGCCAGGGTAGACGAGGCGACGTGACGGAGGCCAACCGGCTCGGGCGAGGTCACCCGGGTCCGATGTGCAACGATGGAGGGTGAGTTCGACGGGTTCTTCGGGCACTGGAGGAAGCGTGGCCACCCAAGAGCTGGAGAAGCGGCCCACGGTGGACCCGGCGGAGGAGCCCTCCGCCGAGTGGGGCTGGCACGGGACCTTCCCGCGTGGCATTCAGATCGCCGGCTGGCTCACCGCCCTGGTGATGCTGGCGATGCTGATCGGCAACCACGAGGGCCGCACCGAGGACCTGTACCTGGTCCTGATCGCGGTGACCATGGCCGGCATGCTGGTCTGGGACATCGTGCGGCGCCGCACGTCCTGGCGCCGCTGACAACCGCTTGACGGGCGCGCCCGGGGCCTCGGCGGCTCTGGGCGCGCTCTTTTGTCTACTTGTCCACACCGGAAGTGCCGCCGGTCACACCGGTGACATCGAGTGTTTTTCGCCACACCAGCAACGCTGTACGCACCGGCCCGGCCGCAGCACGACCCGCCAGGATCTGACAGACGTGCTCGCAGGCTTCAGCGTGCGCGCACCCGCGTGACCGTTGGGGCGCCGGGCTTTCTCCGGCCCGGAATCTCCGGTCAGGACTCGGCCGCGAGCTGGCCGCAGGCGGCGGCGATCTCCTGGCCACGGGTGTCGCGGACCGTGCACGCGACACCCTGCGCCTCGACCCTGCGCACGAACTCCCGCTCGACCGGCTTGGGGCTGGCATCCCACTTGCTGCCCGGGGTGGGGTTCAGCGGGATGAGGTTCACGTGGACCAACTGTCCCAGATGCTGACGGAGCAGCTTGCCCAGCAGGTCGGCGCGCCACGGGTGGTCGTTGATGTCGCGGATGAGCGCGTACTCGATCGAGACGCGGCGCCCGGTGCGATCCGCGTAGTACCGGGCCGCTTCCAGCACCTCACTGACCTTCCACCGCGTGTTCACGGGCACGAGGGTGTCGCGCAGCTCGTCGTCGGGCGTGTGCAACGACACCGCCAGGCGCACCTGGAGGCCCTCGTCGGCGAGCCTCCGGATGGCCGGCACCAGGCCCACCGTCGAGACGGTCACCGAGCGCTGGGACAGGCCGAGCCCGTCCGGCGCCGGATCGCAGATCCGTTGCACGGCATCCAGCACGCGGCGGTAGTTCGCCAGCGGTTCACCCCTGGCAACAGACTTACAACCCAGCTCCTAGGTGTTTGCCCACCTCAGAGGCAAGTGTGACCTACCCCTCAGCGGCGAGCTGCCCGCACGCTGCGGCGATCTCCTGGCCGCGGGTGTCACGCACCGTGCACGCAACCCCCTGGGCCTCCACCCGACGTACGAACTCCCGCTCGACCGGCTTGGGGCTGGCATCCCACTTACTGCCCGGGGTCGGATTCAGCGGGATAAGGTTGACATGGACGAGCTGCCCAAGATGCTTCTTAAGCAGCTCCCCCAGCAGGTCCGCTCGCCAGCCGTGATCATTGACATCGCGAATCAATGCGTACTCGATCGAGACGCGGCGCCCGGTGCGGTCGGCGTAATACCGGGCCGCCTCCAACACCTCGCCGACCTTCCAACGCGTGTTCACGGGCACCAGCGTGTCACGCAACTCATCGTCCGGCGTGTGCAAGGACACCGCGAGACGCACCTGAAGGCCCTCGTCGGCGAGTTTCCGGATAGCCGGCACCAGACCCACCGTCGACACGGTCACCGAACGCTGCGAGATACCCAGGCCGTCCGGGGCCGGATCGCAGATGCGGTAGATCGCATCGACCACTCGCCTGAGATTGGCGAGAGGTTCCCCCATACCCATCAGGACAATGTTGGACAATCGGCCGGGGCCACCGGGCAACTCACCGTCCCGCATGGCAGCCGCACCAATGCGAACTTGTTCAACAATCTCTGCCGTCGACAAGTTGCGTTGCAGTCCGCCTTGGCCGGTGGCGCAGAACGGGCACGCCATGCCGCACCCGGCCTGGCTGGAGATGCACAGCGTCGCACGGTCCGGGTAGCACATCAGCACACTCTCAATAAGCGTGCCGTCATGTGCGCGAAGCAGCGTTTTCCGGGTCGCGCCTTCGTCGCAGGTCACCTTCCGAACGACGGTGAATAGCGGGGGCATCAGGTTGTTGACCAAGCGCTCTCGACTCGCGGCGGGGATGTCGGTCATGGTGTCCGGGTCGGCGGTGAGCCGCCCGAAGTAATGGTGCGAGAGCTGCCTGGCCCGGAACGCCTTCTCCCCCAGCTCGACAACCACCTCGCGGCGCTGTTCGGCGGAGAGGTCGGCGAGGTGGCGCGGCGGCTTGCCGCGGCGCGGAGCGTCGAACACGAGGGGAAGCGCAGTCATAGCGCCCACCAGTGTCCCATGCGGGCGGGACTGACCTCGAAGGCCAGCACGCGCGCTGACTTCGTGTGACGCCCAACACACGACGTGACGCAGAAGTTGCGGCACGCGGCAAGGCGCCGCGTCTGCTTGTGCCGACATGTCAGACCAGATCGCGTCAACCCACCTACGGGCAACCCAGTCGGGCACGCTCCAACAGCCTGCTCTGCCACTGCCAGCAACCATGGGACCTCAATCACCACAAGAAGTAGCGATCAAGCGAGGCTCAGAGGGCACATATGGTGGTCGGTCACGCATGGTCACTGAGTGTTCGCTACCCTGCGTCTGTGACCTCCACCCCCTATGACCTCATCGTTGTCGGCTCCGGGTTCTTCGGCCTGACGGTCGCCGAACGGGCAGCCACCCAACTCGACAAGCGCGTCCTCGTGCTGGAGCGCCGGGACCACATTGGGGGCAACGCCTATTCCGAGCCCGAGCCCGAGACAGGTATTGAGGTGCACAAGTATGGCGCGCACCTCTTCCACACGTCGAACCGACGGGTGTGGGAGTATGTGAACCAGTTCACAGCGTTCACTGGGTACCGGCACACTGTCTGGTCTCTGTTTCAAGGGCAGGTCTATTCGATGCCGCCCAACCTGTCAACGATGAGCGCCTTCGCGGGTCGACGTCTGACGCCGGCCGAGGCTCAGACATGGGTAACCGAACACGCGGCGGAGATCCAGGGTGAGGTCAACAATGCCGAGGACAAGGCGATCTCGCTCGTCGGCCGCCCGCTGTACGAGGCGCTGTTTCGCGGCTACACCGCGAAGCAGTGGCAGACCGACCCCAAGGAGCTGCCGGCCAATATCATTACCCGGCTGCCCGTGCGGTACAGCTTCAATAACCGATACTTCAATGACACCTGGGAGGGGCTGCCAGTCGACGGCTACACGGCGTGGCTGGAGCGGATGGCCGACCATCCCAACATCGAGGTGCGCCTCAACGTCGACTTCTTCCATGTACGGAACGAACTACCAGCAGGTGTGCCCGTGGTTTACACGGGACCGCTTGACAGGTATTTCGAGTATTCTGAGGGCTACCTCGGGTGGCGTACGCTCGATTTTGAGCGTGAGGTGCTTCCGACCGGAGACTTCCAAGGCACGTCGGTAATGAACTATGCCGACGAGGCTGTGCCGTTTACTCGAATCCATGAGTTCCGACACTTCCACCCGGAACGGGAGGACCGTTACCCGCGGGACAAGACGGTGATCGTTCGCGAGTACTCTCGGTTCGCGGACAAGGAAGACGAGCCCTACTACCCGATCAATACGGCTGAGGACCGGGCCAAGCTGGAGCGGTACCGGGAGTTGGCCCGCAAGGAGACCGCAGAGCGCCGGGTGCTGTTTGGTGGACGGCTGGGCACGTACAAGTACCTGGATATGCATATGGCGATCGGGTCAGCGTTGACGATGTTCGACAACCACATCGCGCCGTACTTCACCGAGGGCCAGCCGCTCAGCAACGGCGGCTAACACTTGGGGCCGACCTGGAGCGTCGGCCGGTAGTACCCAGGGGGGAACGTCTCCCCCACCGGGGTACCGCCAACCTCAATCCAGGCGTGCGCGCGAAACGGGTTGGTCCTCACTCCGGTGCTCCAGGTCGGCCATACTCCCCACAGCCCCCGACACAGTAGGACAGCGGCGAGCGAACGGCGGAGGCACCCCGTCGGACTTGCGCACGGGGCACTGACGGTCACCACTGCGTTCCGGGCGGCCAATGCCTGTGCCTGGGTTGCTGGCCGGGCGCGGCCCCGGAGCACGCGCAGAACTCGGCGAAGTTGTGCGGGCGTCAACCTCGTGAGTGGCTGAGCGAGCTGCACGGCGACCCGCGCTGCGAAGCGGACCCGCCAGGGCGGCCGTTCCGCGTTAACGAGGACAACGGGCTCGGTCATCAGTCCACCACCAAACCGGCGGCCCGAAGTCCAGCCACCAGTTTCTGAACATCGGTCAAGGCATCGTCCGGGCTGACGGGCTCTCTCTCCGCCAACCGGTGAGCAGACTTTTCTGCGTTGGCTCCTTCGCAGATCTGCTTCAGCACGAATGCACCGGTACGGTTCAACTGCCAGTATCGGCCGCGTCGCTCATCCAGCAGCACGGCGCCATCGTCGGTTTCAGTGACGGTGACATCGGACGCGAGTCTCACCGGGCATCAGCTCCTTGAGGTCATCGCTCGAAGCCAGAGTTCGCAGGCCACAGTGTGTTCCAGCGGAATGAGCGATCTCAGGTGGGGGTGCGGCGCGAGGATCGCTCTGCGGACGGTGGCGGCGTCGACGAGCCCATGCGCAGCCAGTAAACAGCCGTCCTCGAAAAGTTCGAGGAGATCTCGCCGGTTCCGCTCTAAGCCGATATAGATATCGGCGGTGAAGTCCCCCTTCGTGGTACGGCCCAAGAGCGAGTCGGGGACCACACCGCGCATGGCGCGCGCGAGCAACGGCTTGTAGCGCTGTGCGTTGATGCGCTCCTCCGGGCGGACGGCGAGTGCCGCCATGAGAACGGTGTCATCGAGGAATGGGGCGGCGAAGGTGAGACCATGGCAGGACGTGAGCGTCTGAACGTGTCGCACAGCCTGACCACATAGACGGGCCGCGTGCCACGTGACGTGCAGCGCTCGCGAGGGGTGCAGTGGTCCCACCTCGGATGCATGTTTCATCAGGCGTTGGGCTGCTGCTAGCGCGTTCGGGCTCGCCCATGGCGGCATCCGAATCGGGTATCCCCATGGTCCAGGGGGCACTGTTGGTGGCGGAAGCGGTTCGGTGAGGTGCGCGGCCTCGTCGGAGAGCCACTGCCCAAGCGTTCGCCGGTCAGTGAGGACTTGAACGGTGGCAGTCCAGGACCAGCGACGCAGTGCCTTCTGTGTCAGCGCTTCGCGGAGCGCCCGCAGCGGTGCGCGTTGAGCGAGGTCTACCAGGTGGGTCGGCGCGTGGCCGAAGAGTTCATCGCCACCGTGACCGGTGAGGTGCACGGTGCTGCCGTGGCCAGCGGCGACGTCAACAACGCGCCGGTACCGGCCAAGTGTCCGAACCCAGCGAAACGGGGCGTCACCAAGTACGGGTGGACCGGTAAGGGAGCTGTAGATCAGTGGCCACTCTTCGTGTCCGAACACGACGTGCTGTGCTTCGGCAAGCGACGATGATGCAAGGGACGCCCACTGCGAATCATCACTAGCCGGGTCGGCCTCACAATGGCGCAGGGTGACCAGTTCGGGCATTTCACGGGCCGCAAGAAATGCCAGGCTCGTGGAATCCATTCCGCCGGACAGGTCCGCGCTGACCGTGCCCGCCCGGCTGGTGCGGGCCGTTATTGCTGCCTCGACAGCAGATCGCACCCGCGCTGCACCTTCATCCAGTGAGAGGGATGGTTCGGGAAGAGGAATTCGCGGTTCGAGTCGGACTTCGCCACTCGTGAGCACGAGCACCGCATCGGGGGAGACATCCTGGACACCGCGCCACAGACACTGATCTGCCAGCGGGTAGGGCAGGATAGGAAAGGCGAGTTGGAGCGCCAGCCGCTCGACGTCCAGGCCCGCCCCGCTCAGGAGCGCGAGCGGAAGGGGATGACTAGCCGCGATGGTGACCCCAGCGTAGTTCGCGTACCAGAGACGACGTAGCGCTGACCGGGTGCCGCACGCTCGAAGCTCTCTGGGGCGGGCCGTGAGGATGAAGAAATCGCCGGGGATCTTGGCGATCTGCTCGACGTCGGGCCGCTCGGGGGAATCGCGAATCGAACACAGTGCCTCCCGGGGTGGGAGTTCACCGAGGAGAGCTACCCGGCTCGACCCTGCTGAGAAAAGCTCAATCTGTTCGCGGGGCCACAATCCGACCACCCATGGTTCGCCGGTGCTGTGCTCAATGAGCACACTCCCGCCAAGCGTCTGTAACCGATTCAAGGGGGAGGGGCTGCCCCCGTCAGGCAGCACCGTGAACCACGGTCCCGACGGAAGCAGCCCCTGAGTGACTATCGGCATGGTCAGTTGTCGCGGTAAGCGCCCTCGTCGGACACCTGTCCCACGGTGCCTGCCGTCACCTCGGTGAACTCTCCAACCTCAACCAGTACAGGTGGGGTGTACACGGTCTCTTCCATTGCGTATCTCCTCTCCATTGCCCCGGTGATCATCACCGGGGACGCTTTACTCGGGAAGCCGCCGAACCGGTCATCCCGCAAGGCAGAAAGGTCATCTCGATGCAGTACGAGAGCTGCCGCCGGCCGTGGGTAGGGGACTGGTACCCACGGCCGACGGGGGTATCCCGGCGCGCACACGGTCGGGGCGGTGCTGTGTCGGGGCACCTCTGCGGTCAGCCACTGGTCCGGTCATGTCTGGGATGGTCGGTTCCTATTCACGGGCTAGTAGAGGCGCAGGCTGGACATTGCTTGCCACAGCACTGAGAGGATCGCTGTGGTGATGTTGCCGAGAATAAACTGGAGTGCGGCGAAGAACGACATGGGTTTTACCCCCGGAGCGAGGTCGGTCATAGCGAGTGCTGTGAGCACGAGTGAGATAGCGGCAGCCACTATGGCCAGGCCCGCCCCGGACACGAGAAGCGCTTTGATGAACACAGCTATTGCTTTCATGGTGACCTCTGATGGGCGGTAACGACTGGGGAGGACGCAGCGCATCGATGGACACCCACAAACCACACAGTGCCATCGTCGATCTGCACACCGACAGGCAGCGACGTACCTGGCTGTGTACTGAGGTATACCGCCACACCCAGCATTACGAGCTGACGATGTGCCATGTCTAGCTCGACTTGGTGGGCCGCGGCGACTTGTTCGACATAGGTCATGAGGTCGCCGGATAACGTCGGCAACGGCTCGTTCGAACGAAGCATCGCGTCCTCGGACGTGGGAACGGGCAACAGCGGATCTTGCGTCGGCCCTAGGTAGTTGCCTCGATGTCAGGCTTGCTGAACGCGCCTTTCACCTCCTCGCGGGGCCGGGGGATAGCAGCACCAACTGAGCGCTCCGGATCGTGGCGCGTCCTCTCCCGAGGCTGGATGCGAAGCTGACGTTGTGAGCATTCGCAGCGTCGGCACACACAGGTTCGCCGGAGTAGCTGCCCTGCTAACGTGTCCTCGATACTGGGTAGCGACCAGAGATGTTGGTCCTGTGCGCAGTCCCGACACCGGGCGTCCGCGAATGAATCCCGAAGCTCGTTGCCGGTTATCTCCGGCATCGGAAACACTGCGGTGGGGAAATCGTCTATGAATGCCGCACCCGAAGCGAGGGGCTTGCGAAACCATGACGAGGCCACAAGTTCCGATAACTGAGCGTGTTCAGGGGCTTTCACCGGTCCTCCTTATTCGAGCGGCGATGCCGAAGCCGCTGCGCAAGGGCGAGTAGTGCTACCATTGCTAGCAGGCCAGCTAGCATTTCGGCTGCCGACTCCAACAACGCGATCATCACGGACTCCGCCTACCACTTCAGGAATTGGGGCGGCGGGCCGGGCGGGCAGGACACGCCAGCCCCTGCGGCTTGAATATGGCGGAGCAACCAAACGCCCGACCTTCTCACACCTAGATTCCGCTTAGCCTAGTCGTTTATCAGCGTTGATAGTGGAGCCCATCGACATGCGTCGCGTACAATATTTGTAGCAAACGAGAGCCGCTGCCCGGGAGGAAGAAGCTCCAGCACAGCCAGGAACAAGGCGCGAAGTTGGCCGTGGTCGTGAGTGCTCCCGTCCTTGGGACCCACTATCAGGATTCGTTCCCCAGTTGCCCAGACAAGCATGTGTGCATCGTGGCAGCCGATTGCGGCCTGACATGGGATACGTAACGGTCCACGACTGTCACCGGATGACATCGGACCCTCCTCGTATTGAGAGGAAAATACACCAAGAAGAGCCTATTGACCGGTTCAACAAACAGGCAGGGAAATAACCTTGTTTCGGTGCCACTGTCGATGCAGAACGCATCACGGCCGTGTCGTTTTGTTAGACGGGGCATTCACCTTGCTACCAGAACCGGCCTGTGCCCCGGCCTGTTCAAGAGCGGCTTTCAACAACTCAAGGTGCTCCACCCGCACCCATACCGGTGGGCTGTGGGGAAGTTGCAGTACAACGGCACCAGCAGCAGGGGAAGGAACTACACCGAGTTCACGCGAACCGAGCAGCGGTCCAAGAGACGCCGGCACGCGAAGCGAATTCGGGATCGGCTTGTTGGACACAGGACCTCCGTCGTGATCTCAACCTCCGGACCAGGACGAGCGCGGATGCACACGCGGTCCAGTGGTACCCGGGCGAGGGCTACACCCTGACGGGACGTTGCTGATCGTGTAGTGCCTGCCACGAAGGTCCCATGACAACTTGCACGATTACAAGTCCGTCATCACGACTTGTTTGTGATCCACTCGGATGGCGTAGCTGCACGACCGGTAGGGTTTCGGGCACGGCGTGATCAGCACCGCGGAGGTAGTGAGTGGCGCAGAGCAACGGACCGAGCGTGAGGCAACGCCGAGTGGCCCGGATGCTCCGTAACTGGAGGAAGGCGCGGGGCAAGAACCTCGACGAGGTGGCTGGCGCGTTGCGATGGTCGGAGTCGAAGTTGAGTCGCTACGAGCGCGCGAAAGTCAACGCCGGCCCGGCCGAGATCATCGCGCTTGCCGCCATCTTGGGAGTCGACGACGCCACGCGGGACAAGGCAGTGCACCTGGCTGTCGCCGCATCAGAAGGGATCAGCCCGTGGGGCACCTACAGTCCCGACGCCCTCCGCGGCTCGTTCCGTGACTATCTGGAAGACGAGTTCGAGGCAACCCAGGTCCGCACCGTCGAGATGGTGCTTATCACCGGCTTGCTTCAAACGGAGGCATACGCTGAAGAACTCGTCCGCGTCTGGGAGCCCGACCTCACCGACGAGATCGTCGCCGAGCGGAGGCAGCTCCGCCGTGATCGTCAAGCGCGGCTTGACGCCTCGCGCGGCCCGCTCCGCCTGCACAGCATCCTGTTCGAGCCATCGTTGAAGCTCCCGATTGGTGGGGCCGACGTGATGCGAGAGCAGCTTGAGCACCTGTTGAAGCGTGCAAGGCTTCCCAACGTCACGCTTCAGGTCTTGCCAGAGGCAGTAGGGGCCTTCCCTGGTATCGGCACCTCGTACCACCTGGTCACGTTCGAGGAGGACGAGCCAGGAGCGGTGTACCTCGAACACCTGATGGACGGCGTCCACATCGAGGAAGAAGACGACCTCAAGGCGTATACGCTGAACTTCGGGCGCCTCTCATCGATGGCGCTCTCCCCCGACAAATCGGCTCGCCGGATCCAAGAGATCATCAGGGCCTGGAGGTAAGGGAGCACGTTATGCCCACGCCCGACTTCGCCGGCCCCCTCGGCTGGCGGAAGAGCACCAGGAGCAACGGCAATCAAGCCTGCGTCGAGCTTGCGTGCGTAGCCGCCACGGTCGGGGTCCGCGACTCGAAGAACCCCACCGGAGCGGTGCTGGCCTTCAGCACTCGCGAGTGGCTGGCGTTCCGTGGCGCCCTCAAGTCTGGGCGTCTCGACCGCCGGTGAGGTGGTAGGTCCCGAACGCGCCTACCGCTCGGGACCTACCACCAAGCGGGCATCGTGCCAAGCCCGCGATCGACAAGCACCGCTTGCTGAGGGCATGTCGCGAGAACAACCGATCGGAGGCCCAACCGCACGGCAACGGTGAGGGGGCCTCCCCAGCGAGCCACGGCCGGCTCCGGCAAGCGGCCAACAACCTGCGGCAGAGAAACCCACCAGCCCGGGTGCCGCAACGCTCAACTCGCTAGACCCCCGCCAGGGGCGACTGGCGGGGGTCTGCGCATTCACAAAGATGGTTGCATTGGCCGTCTTTGTAAAGTCAGGAATATTGCCCTGACCAGGTGCGATTTTACTACATCTGGCCCGGACGTTACTGGGGCAGCTCATCCACCGTGTGTCTGGTCGAGTCGGTAGCGGGTGGATATCTGATCGATCTCACGGTTCCACCGTTGGACGGTGCCTGTTCCCTCTGCGAGTTCCGGTGTATCCGGACCGTACTGGTTGATGAACTGGCTGAGCAGATCGTAGAACTCGTCCCGCTCCTGCCGCATCTTTCGCAGTGACAGCGGGTCGCCGGGGGCTTTGTCTTGGGTCTGTTGCCACGCCTTGATCTCGTTGTAGGAGTCCTGGAGCTGCTTGACTGCCCTCCTCCGTTCCTCGCGCTCCTGAGCCTCCTTCTCGGCGCGCTTTCTCTCTTCGGCCTGCTTCTGGTAGTCCACCGTTGTCACGGCAGCAGTGGGCGGCGTAGGTGCCTGTGGTAGCTCCCCGCACGCCACGAGCCCCAGCGCCACCGCACCCAGCACGGCCGCCCGAGTAAGACGGCCCCCAACCCTGTCGAACATGGTGGTCCCCCTCTGAGGTCACTCTGAGGTGCAAACCTAGATCCACTTCGGGAGCGACGTCAACGCGGACGGGACCCGCTGGCCACCAATACTTGTTCTGCTCACCGATCTCGCTGTCGTAGGGTGTTCGGCGTCATCGATTAAGCAGTACGAAGGGAACCGCCGACAGTGACCGACCCTGACACGGGTGCCACTGCACTCGATCAGGAATCCTTCGCGGCGTGGTATGTCGTGGCGAAGGACAAGGCGGAGGCCCGCCGTCTTGTGCATCTTGTGGGCACAAGCTACGACGGCGACGGCTGGGTGTTTGACACGCTCCAGGAGGCTCGGAAGGTCCAGCAGGACTTCGAGGCTATGCTTGCCCAGCAAGGGAAGACCGGGTCTGCTCCTCGTGGTGTCTACCGGGTCGTGATGCTTGTGGATCAACGAAGCTAGCGCAGAGCATCAGGAACCATGTCAGGGCTTCCGGCCACTGCCGGAAGCCCTGACATGTCGGTTACTTCAGTTGTTGTCCATCCAGTTGGCGATCTCGACGAGGCCAACCAGCTCCGTCCGGGGCTCGCCTGAGTCGTGATCGTAGTAGCGGAGTGTTGGGATTCCGGGGAGGTTGTACTCCTCGATCACCCGGTGTCCGGCCTCCTTGTAGAGGTAGTTCGCCCCGTTGTCCTTGCACCAGGCCGTGATTCTGGTGTGGAGGGTGCGACACTCAAGGCAGGAGTCCTGCCCGAAGAACGTGACCCATCGACCTGCCTGCACTGCTCCCCCGTCTCAGTAGTCCGCCCCGTAGAGGCTGCCCCAGCTTCGGCCCCCGACCTCGGGGTCAGTGCCGATGTGGACAGGCCCCATGTCTTCTGCCATGTGTCGCGCGATCTCCTTTGCTCCCCACTCCGCTTTCGCTGCGGGGAGAGAGGCAACGACTTCGTCGTGGATCGGCAAGCGCAAGTACCTTGTGTAACCAGCGCGGTGAAGTCGGATCAGGCCACGACAGGTGACGTCCCTTGATGTGCTCTGCACCAGGTAGTTGAGCGCGCTGTAAGCCCGGCTCCGGTCCACGGGCAGTCGCCGACCCGATGGTGTGGTGATGTATCCCTGTCGTCGGGCCTGTGCCTGGAGTCGTTCCGATAGCTTCGCCACGCCGGGATACCGGCGGTCGAACGCCTCTACCACCCGCTTGGCAATCGCCAAGTCAATCCCGGTCTGGGTGCTCACCGTCTTCGCCCCACCTCCATACACCCTTCCGAAGTTCACCGTCTTGGCGATCTTGCGGTGCTTGTCGCTGGCCTCCTCACCGAATGCAGCTTTCGCAGTGAGCATGTGCAGGTCGGCGCCGTCACGGAAGGCGTTGATCATCGTGCGGTCACCCGACAATGCGGCTAGGACGCGGAGTTCCTGAGCCTGGTAGTCCACGCTGGCGATGACGTGTCCCGCGTCGGCGAGGAAGCAACGTCTGATTATGGAGTCACCCGCTGGAAGAGTCTGTGCAGGGATGCCGGTGATGGACATGCGGGCGGTGCGGGCACGCAGGCTCTGAATGGAGGCGTGACATCGGTCGTTGCCGTCACGAGCGGCGAGGAAGCCGTCCACCCAGGTCTTCCGCCACTTGCCCGCCTTCTTGGCCTCCTTCACTGCGGTAGCGAGGGGGTTTCCAGCCTGGCTCAACTGGTTGAGGAGCGTCTTGTCTACCTGACGCCGGCCGCTTGGCGTTCGCCCGAGGATCTTCACCCCCATCTTTTCCAAAGCGTCCGCCACCATCTCAGTGGAGTTGACGTTCTCACAGCCCAATTCTCGTGCGGTTTCCTTGTGTTGTTCCTCGCCTTGCTGGAGTCGCGTGCTCAACTCTTGGGTGTACTCGACGTCGAGGAGGAACCCTTCACGCTCCATGTGGGAGCAAATCTCCGCCACCGAGTGTTCAAAAGGGACCAAGCGCCGCGCTGACACGGGCACCTTGGGAAGGAGGGTTCGGGCGAGTCGTGCGGTGAGGATGGGGTCCATCCCGGCATACCGGTTGTAGTCGGGGTGGTCGAGATCCACCGTTGCCCACACTTTGCTGAGTGTGGTCTTCAGCTCTCGTGCCAGCGTGCGCATGAGTCCCTTGATGTCCTGGGCAACCGTGGTGTCGATGTGGTGTTCCACCAAAGCTTCCAGGCTGTGTCCGATGCCGCCTTCGTCGCGGCCTCGGGGGTCCACCAGGTGGGCGATGATTCGCGTGTCCAGGGTCTTGGGCCACAGTTCCTCCATGGGCACGCCCAGGTGGCGGTCCACCACCAGGAGGTCATAGCTGGCGTTGTGGATGACGAGCTGGCGGACGGCTCGGAGGGTGCGACGTGCGTCCTCAGCGAAGCGTCCGCCGTGCTCGACAGGGATCACCCAGGCTTCCCGGTCTGTCCCGAACTGGGCCAGGCGTAACCGAAATTCCGGACTCCACAGGTTCAGTCCCGTGGTTTCAGTGTCGAACGCCAGCGCCCGCAGGTGGCGGCGAACGAAGTCCCGGAACTGGTCAAGGTCTTCGGCGTGCTGGACGACATAGATCGTGACGGGCTCTCCTCCCACGGTTTCGTGGAAGACCCGCATCCGTTACTCCTTGAACTGCACGTGGTAGAAGTACACGTTCCCCATGGGGAACGTCACGTATCCGCCGTGGGCGTAGACAGTGAGTTCCTTGTCGTCACGCTGGATTTCGCAGTCGGTGTGCTCCACGCGAATCCCGTTGCGGAGGAGCACGGTGACCTGTGCGATGTCGCCTGTCATACGCCTGGACTCCCTTGGTGTTCCCATGTTGTGGAGATGAGCTGGTCCGCCAGCTCCACGAGGGTGCAGGGCACCGTCTTCGGTTTGCATGTCTTCCTGTCGCTCCTAACAGAAAGGGAGGGCTACCTGCCCTCCCCGTGCAACTCGTCATTAGAGTGGGGCTAGTTCACCCACTGCCGGTCACAGGTGCTATTGGGGCAGTCGAATGCCTTCCATGGCTTTCCGTTTCGGCCAACACCGGACTTGTAGACCATGGGGCCGTGCTCGCAGTAGCGCTGCTGGCCGCCGGGGGCCTGCTGGTGTGGCGGTCGCTGCTGCGAGGCGGGCTTGCCGTTCATGTTCAGCCGAGATCCCCCGTTGCCGAGTCGCGCGAAGTAGGCGCCGGCCTTCGCTACGTCGTCCAGGAGCGCCTTCAGCGCCTCCTTATCCGCGATCTGTGCGCGGGCGTCCTCGATGTTTGCTCCGTCGATTGTGACCCAGGGTGAATCATGCCCGCTTCCGCCTTTGAGCGTGATCCGTACACGGTGCACGTCGCTGTCCGGCGGGGTGGTGCTGGCGGGAGCTGGGGCCTCGTCCCAGGGTTCCTGAGTCGGCGCGGGTGCGGCGGGCTCGGCCGTGTCCGCGAAGGGATCAAACGTCACGCAGTGTCCTACCTTCCCTTGTTCTGGCGTGTTGGTCTCGCAAGCGTCTCTGTCACGAGTGCTGGTAGGAGCGAGCCAGGATCGCTACCGCCTGGGCGTTGCTGAGCACCTTCCGGGTTCCTGGCCCCTCGTTGTGGTGGCGTTGCTTCTGTCGGGCCAGCCGGTTCATCACGCCGGTCAACGCATTCACGGCACGGGTGACCGTCCACTTGCCGCCCTCGAAGTCGCTGCGCACGAAGCGCGCCTCGATCGCGGAGACGTAAGCCGGGTGGCTTTCCCGCAACATGGCGTATGCCTGGCGGAGGTCCACGCTTGCTGCGGAGAACTCGTCCCGTTCCCGGTTAAGCCCGCCCGCTTCCAGGAGTCGCCGAACCTCGTAGGCGGAGTAGAGGTGCTGGCCGGAGTACCTCTCGTAGTCGTCGCGCTGCTGGGCCGCGACCTGGTGCCCCATCTTGCGGACCAACCGGCGTTGTGCCGGGGTCTCCATGCCGAGGATCTTGGCGGCGTAGCCGGAGGACTCCAGCAGGCGCAGCATCACGCCCTGGTGCACGTCATCGGCCTCCACACAGTGTGGCCACTGCTGCGCCACGATGTGTGCCGCGCCGTGCACCAGTCTGTCCAGCACGCTCCACTGCCACTCATTGATCTCAGTCTTCACACTGATCCCGTTCTCAAAGCTTGTACGTCGATCCAGCGGCGATGAACTTGCGCCCCTGGATGGGCACGAGTTCGACCTTCACGTGGTTGCCATCCACGTGGAGAAGGGCAAATCCCTGCTGCCAGTCACCGGCCCCCTGCTTGAGGTAGGAAGCCGATCGCATGTTCATCAGGTGCCCGATCTCGACACCGGTCAACGTCCGAACGATTCGGTTGTCATAGCCGACGCTGTGACTGCCCATCCCGAGGCGATGTGTGTGCCCCATGATCACGCTCACCCCGAGCCGTTTGGCGGCGTTGAGCGCCGTATTCCCCGCGATCCTGCTCAACGAAATCCTGCCGAGATGCCCGTGGGTGAGAACCCACTTCGGTGCGAACTCGTAGAAGTCCGGGGCTTTCTCGACCCCAAACCCCTTGAAGTCGAGAAGCCGTTCAAAGTTGAACGCACCCGACTCACTCAGGGCCGGCGCATATTTTGCGAGGTACGTTCGTGGCCGGAGATCGTGATTACCTTCGATGATCTTGATTGGTCCGCCGTACGTCTCACGCAGGGGACCCAGGAACACCTTCTTTGCGGTCTCACTGTCCGCGAATACTGATCCCTGGTATTCTCCGGCCGTTCCCTTGGTCCACCGGGACGGCTGGGGATAGTCCATCAAGTCACCGATTTGCACCACTTCATCCGGGACGTACTCCCGAATGAAGTGGATCACCGCCTTCAATGCTCGGGGATCGTGGTAGGGTATCTGAATGTCGGGAATGACAACGTAAGTCTTTGTCAAGCAATCTCCTTGCGCCAGGGGTTGGCGCGTTGATCTCGGAGCCGACGCCACCAGGGCTCCAACCGGTCGATTAGCGCTTGCGAGCCGTATCGACACACCATGCTGTTGACGTCCTCTCCCTTCTCGGCAAGAATGACTTTGGCGTTGGGCAGCTCCCCCGCGATCTTTCGCGCGAACTTGAGTCCCTGCCCCGCATCGTCGTTGTCCGCGAGGATGTACACCGTGGCGTACCCAAGAAACACCTCCCGGAAATGTGGCTGCCATGCCTCGACTCCGGCGATCCCGACCGCCGGGAATCCACACGACTCGGCCGTAATGGTGTCAATCTCCCCCTCGCAGAGTGCGATCTCGTCATGTGCGGCGTGAAGCGCCGCAGTGTTGTACAGACGGGGCCGGTCGCCCGCCGACGTGTTGTACTTGCCGTGCCACTCGTGCTGGCATCCTGCGGTGATGCAGCGATACCGCATCGACACCACCGACCAGCCATCCCCTCCCCATGAGGGGCGCAGGTAGGGAATGGCGAGCATTCCTTGGTACAGGTCGTATCCCGGGAGGGGTTCAGTCACGACGCCAAGGCGGTAGCCGTCGACAGCTTCCCTCACGCTCTCGGCTCGCAGTCCTCGTGTCGCCAAATACTCTTCTGCTGCGCTTCCGGGGAGTGCTTCCGCGTAGCGGAGGGTCGCTTCCTTGAGAAAGTTCCGCTGCATATCTGACAGCCTCGGTATAGGACATCCCCTCCTGCTTCCGAATGATGCTGATGGCATCGCCGCGCGCACCACAGCCGTGGCATTTGAAGGCATTGCGGCGGTAGCTCACCGAGGCTGACGGGCGGTGCTCGTTATGGACCGGGCAGAGACAGGCCGTCCATTCACCTCGCTCCTCGGGGGGCACCCAGTGCGGGTAATAGCGCTGGAGAACCTTGACGATCAGAGCATCCCTCACCATTCCCCTCCCCCCGGGTCTAGCTGTAGTAGCTCCGCAACAGTTCTTCCGCAAACCGACCGGGCAGCACCCACGCCGCGTCTTCGGGAGCCGCGTGGTGTCGCTTGTAGACCACGCAGGCCGCGACCCCCGTGCCGTTGTGGCGGGCTTGCTCCAGCGCCTCGTCCAGGTGTTGCCACATCTGGACTCGTGTCACTGCCTTGGCCTGGCAGGTCACAGGAATCTCCCCGACGTCTCCCCGGTCCTTGGAGCCGAAGACCGCTCCGTTGCGCTTGGCGCGTGGGAAACCGATGCGTCGCCAGATCATCACGACGGCGGTTTCCCAGTTCCGCCCTCGGGCCTTGACAGCCCGACCGTTCGGCACGCTCAACTTCCTCGGCCTACCAGCCGCCAAACATGTCTCCTTCCTCGCTTGCCCAGGTCTGCTGGTCGGCGGGGACGTCTGCGATGTGCATCCGTTCGGGCTCGAACAACAGCTCGACGTAGGTCTGTCCGGACGGATCTGCTCTCCCGGACCGGTTCTTGACCGCTGAGACGCACAACCGGTCTGCCCGATGCAGAGTGAGGACCATTTCCGGGACGCGCGTCACCTGACCCTTCACCCCGCTCAAAGGGATCGGTTTCGTCGCGTCGACATATGGCCCGGTGACGTGATGCAAGCCGATCACACAGGCGGATGTCTCTCGCGCCATTCCGTGGAGGTAGTCCATCAAGGACTCCAGGCCCCCAAAGGGGTCCTCCTCCGATCCCTTCCCTTCCCCGCGCACGTTGGTGATGTTGTCCACCACCACCAACTGTGGAAAGTCCCCGTACACCTCCTCGTAGGCCGCCATCGTCGTTTCCAGGTCGTCCAAGGTGGGGCTGGCGTTGTAGTTCATGCGCACCGGCAGTCCGGCCAGTTGCTCAGCCGCTCCGCCGATCTCGTCAGCCAGGAGCGCCTTGGCCGACACCTCCAGGGGCCACCCGGTCAGGATCGAGAGGGACCGCGTGAGCTGCACGAAGGCGTCGCTGTCCGCGCTGTAGATCAACGTCGGTACCCGGGCACGTAAGGCCAACGCCAGAACGAGTGCACTCTTGCCGGTTCCGGGTCCGGCCGCTACCAACACGAGTTGACTCCGCAGGAAGCGGATGCCCGCCGCGTCCAGTGACCGGTACACGGTGGGCAGGGGCTCACCTGCCGCGCCCCTGACGCGCCGAGACTGGAGCAGGCTGTAGATGACCGTTCTCCTTCCTGAGCAAACTAATTACTTAGCGGTAACTAACGTGACATGTCTAGTCGTTGAGCCGAAAAAATCGGCCACGTCCCCACACGTGGCCGAATGGTGGTGTCTACTTACTGGATGTACTCACAGGACGAGTTGACGGGACAGAACCGACACTTGTTGGGCTCGGGGTCGGGCTCGAAGCGGCCCGCCTTGACGGCTTGGTCCATCTTGTGAAACTCCTCGGTGATCCGTTCGGTCGTCCAGTCCCGCAGCTCGTAGGGATGGGTCGCCTTCCCCACCCGAGCCATCCAGTAGTCCCCCGTGGTGACGTCTACTCCGTACTTCATCCCCAGCGCCACCGTGTACACGGCGAGTTGGAAGTCGTCACCGGGTTGCCGCCCGGTCTTGAGGTCACGCACGCGGAGTTTTTCGTTGCCCTGTCGAACGACCTGATCAATATATCCCCGGACCAGAACCCCGTCCAAGTCAATTTCAAACTTCAGCTCGACCGCCAGCGTCCCATCCGGTGCTTCCCAAATGCTCTCCTCTGGCGTGTCGGCTACGTACTGGAGGTATCGGTCAACCTGCTCCAAGCCGATCGCGTACCGACGCTCCAAGTCCCGCTCACCGTCGTAGGGACCCGAACCGAACCAATACTCGAAGTTGGGGGTTCCGACACACAAGGCGTTTGCCGCTGCCGCGTATTCCTTCCGGTACAGATCCCGCACGTCGCCACCGCTCAGCGCGCGCCGGGACTTCTCATACGCCTCGACGGCAGCGTGGAACGCGGTGCCCTGCACGGTCCAGGATGCCGGCCGCGCCCACACTCCGGCGACTCGCCCCAGGTAATAGGCCCATCCGCAGCGCCGATACTCGTTGCGCTGGCTGACGGAGCGATGGGTCACGCACACCCCCGGGCCGAACTCGTGGCGGCCTCGGCTGGTCTGCTTCCCGATCTCGTGCAGCTGTGTACCCATCGAGGCCCAGGGCAAACGGCAAAAACCATGTACGCGGTGAGACGAGCCTTCCGGTACATCATGTCCGTGTCCCGGACCACCTCCGACGCCATCCAACGGTGACACCGATCCCGCAACGCGGCTGCCACGGGGGCATAAATCGGGTCGTCTTCCCTGACCATCGGACTCTGGTATACGCCAAGCACCCTCCCCTCCTCGTGCTCCTCCCACCACGCCATGATGTACGGCGGTTTGGACACGATGGCCGTTTCCTCACTGCTGCCCACGTATGGACCCTCCCCAGGTCCCAGGCGTCCCCAGCTAGTCAGATGTAGGTGAGTCTGATCCCCCTGACATGTCCGACTCCCCCAGCAGTTCCGGTAACTCTGGCGGAAACCGGTAGATCATCTGACCTTCCGGAGTTCGCTTTGTATGCTTATTCCAGCGTATGAGTGAGTCCTTGTCCTCTGGTGTCCGGGGGACAAGATCCCACCCGCCTGCGGTTGAAATCCCCTTTTTTGCTGGGATACTCGGATCGAAGACAATGACCGTACGACTCGCGCGAAGTTTGAGGTAGAAGCTTCTCAAGCGCTGAAGCTTGTCAGCAGTCATACCCTCCCCGCCAGTCGCAACGAACTCACCATGGTCCCGCAACCGCTTGTAGAGGGAGTTGTGGTACCGCCCAGGGAGTCCGGGGTAAGGGAAGTGCTCCTGAACCTGCTCACGCGGTGTCAGAGCCTTGCCACGAGTCGCCAGTTGTTTCAGTTGCGATACTCGCTGTTTGCTAATTCCCCACCACTTCGCAATATCCATCTGCTTGACACCGGCCTCGATCAGCTTGACCGTCAACTCTGGAGTAAGTTCGGTTCCTTTGCCGATCGAATCCAGTAGGCGCAGATCAGCCACCGTCTGTCCTCCTCGACCACCATGCGCACCACATAATGTCGAGGCTAGTGAGATCCCTCGTTCCATGTCAAGCGATAGGCTACCCTCCTTCGCTGTCTACCTCTCCGTCATCAGCAGTAAACCCAGCGTGCACCAACACGCGCAAGCCTTTCAACATCTTTCCCGCCACGTGATCAACTCGTTATGATTACCTCGGCTACTTGTGACTGCTGTCACAGTTTTTTCTGTAACAGCACACAATCCGTGATGTTGCACCTATACCTAGGGTGAGGACACGGTTCGCCCTACTCCTCGCCCCCGTTGCGGGCGGCCTCTGGCTCCGTTGTTGAGCGCGCGTTTCCCCGTTTCTCGGCTCCAGCGTCGAGCGCCCCCGCACAGCCCTCACCCTGTCCCTCGCGGGGTGAGGGCATTTTCTTTGTTGCCCCCATTGAGGATCGGGCTGCGGGGACCCTGCCCGGGGGTCCCAAGCAGGGGGTACCCAGCAGGGGGGTGCCTCGGGGAGGGGGCCTCCGGCCGGGGTACCCAGGGGAGGGGGGTTTCTGGTGGCGCCATGGGCCTTCCCAGCGCCCCTGCATCGAGGCACTGGGCCAGAGCTCGCCCCCGCCCGGTCTCAGCCACATACCCAGTTCAGCGTGCCCTTCCTGGTCCGCCGGTCTGGGCTGCTGAGTCTGCCGAACGCCCCTGAGCTGACCGCCCACCCTCCTTCCCAGTACGAGCCCGCTCCTCCCAGGGCAAGCAGCCTGCTCGTCAATTGGCGTCCACGCACTGACCACGCACTCCCCCAGGGTTAGTCCACCTGTTGATCTCGTTGCACCACATCAAAGCCCGTGGTTCGTGACATGTCAAGTGCCACTCATCACACCACCATCACTTTCGCCCAAATCGGACAAATCTCAACGTCCCGCGTGTATATATAATACATATGTGACGCGCGCACGCGCGCGTAGATCCGGCTGGGTTTTCCCTGGAGCCCAGCTTCCCGGTATTGAGCTGCCGTCCCTCATACCTTCACCCCGCCCGAGGGTCCGACCGGAAGGTATAGCTCCTGTCGGGCCGCGGGAATAAAAAACCGCTCCGGATCATTTCCGAAGCAATTTTTTCAACGAACTTGCGCTATCGTTCGTCGTCAGCGGAAATAATTTTCCACAGAGTTTTCAGCTCTCCCCACGTGAGTCCCGTTCTCGCGCTAGATCGGCACACGTGCCTCAGTCGTTCGCGCATTTACGATTCCGGTTGTAGGTATCCACTGGATCACCGAGCGAAACCTTATGATTCTGTTTCTGTTGCTCGCTGCCATGAAACATCCCCCAAAATCTCGTTTCTGACCCCCACGGGCTCACCACGAGCCCAACCCCCTCCTCCGGTGGCATCACACCAACACTCTTGCAGTTTAGGTTCTGTGGCGTTTTTAAACGCTGTTTGACTTCCTCGTCTCGTCTACCCTGTGCACACTTGCTCTGATCGCGCGTCGCCAGCCCCCGAACCGTCACCGTGTTTGGAAACACGAACAAGCGCCATGCTCGGGAGTGGCTACCCGTGCATGGCGCTTGCCGTGCCGTAGACCCCAGGGGTCTATCCCATCACCGCGTGATGGTTTGTAAAGTTGTGTTCGTCCTCACAATCCCGTTGACAACGTTGAGCCGACGTGACGCTAGCTCACTGACCAGCAACCGCACGGCGGAGCAGCGATCGATGCCGTACCGGCGCATGGTCCGTACGATCCATTTATCAACGGACATTCCTGCCGCAACAGGTTTCTAGGTTATGCTCGATTGTGTGTTCCACTTGATCCCGATTGCACTCGCACGGCTTCCGGGGGTCGACGCGGGCAAGTTGGACAGCGGCTGCCTTGGCAGTGTCGGCCGCATCACGGCACACCACGGTCACGGCGCCCGTGATCCAATGCTCTCCGGATTCGTCGTACCACCACACGGTCAACTGCTCCCCAAAGTCGGGAAGGACGTACATGATTCCCCTCAGTCATTCAGATCGAACACGTACACGCGGCCGGCGATCTCGCAGGAGTCCGTGTCCATCTCCAAATCGCGAGCGAATGCGCCAACATCAAAAGTGAAGTAGTGGGTTACATCAGTCAGTTTGTCCAAGACCTCGAAGTACCCAAACTCTCGCGCGAGGTCTTCCGCGTAGTCTCTAAAGCTGTTCCACTCGCCACGTGCCCGATCCTCGAACTTGCTCAAGTCGTCGAGATCGATACGTGACACACCACCCGCGTTGTTGGAGAGCACGTGGACATATGCCGCGAACGCTGGGCCATGCTGGGCGATGCCCTGACCGATCGCGCTGACGTGGTCGAGGCTCTCCCATTCGTCCAGCAACAGGCCATAGAAGCCGTCGTAGTCGTGAATGGCGTACTCTGCGTCCCGGAACCGGGACGCCTTCAACATCCTCTCAATATCCGATCGGATGCTGTCTACGTCCTGGTCAGCGTCGACCCACTCGCCGTGCAAATAGCCGTCCGTGTAGTCGGCGAGTGAGGCGATATAGATTTGGGGAGTATCCATTAATTCTCCCAGATCACCAAGTACGAAAAGTGGACACCCCTGGCCAGGGTGACCAGCCCCGGGCAACCGGCCGACCAATCGACCGGGGCTGACCATCACGGCCCGGATGTAACGCGGTTACGCCTCTTCGAAGCTCCGAATGCCGAGCTTGCGCGTGTCCTGTCGCCACCGGGCGTAGAGCTCCCGGGCGTGCGACACGCACAAAGGCACACCGTCACCGATGCGCATAGCCATTACGTCGCAATAGTCACAGATCGGCCGACGCTGAACCCGAACAACCACACTCTCAGGCGCACGTTCGAAGGCGAGAACCATGCGTACCGCTATATCCCGACTGGTCGCAGCAGCGGTAATCGTGATAAGGCCGTTGTCGTGCCGTAGGGTCACGGCGTAGTCAGTGCAAATCATCCCGCTCACTCGGGTTTCCTCTCAGTAAACGGTCAACCCAACCCGGGTGCTACCGCACTCCGGACAATGCGGAGCGTCTAGTGAGTCGCCGCATGGGCACCCGTCCGGACACTCGTCACGGGTCAAGGTCACCCAGTCAAACGAGCCACTTTCGCCGGTGTCGTACTCCCAGTCGCACGACGCACACCCAACAGCAACACGAGACACGTCCGCCGTGTCGAGGCACCGGTAAAACGCGTGCTCCCGGAAACCTTCGGCGTGGTCTGGATCATCGGAAAGCCACACGATCCCGCGGATACAGGATGCGTACTGACCCACCGAGATCACCGCATACACACCGGGCAACGCCGTACACAACCGACGCCACTTCCAACCGGTCTCAACCGTGACCCGCTTGGCGACAGCAACGATGTCGACCCGCACCGTGTCACTCACGTAGTCGTCAACGGCGGTTTCCCACCCGTCAAGGCGCGTCAGACACTCCGCATGGGACCAGTGGCGCCACTCCGCGGACAGGACACCGGCGAGACCTTCCGCGCGTGCTTCCGGATCGCGCTCCCGCGTGGGACGCTCGGCAAGCAAGGTCAACGCGTCGTACCATTCCTCCGCAAGCTCGTCAGCGTCGACCAGCGGACCGCAATACTTGTCAAAGCGTGCTATGTCAACCATGTATGCCTACCCCCTCATGTAGTGCAGTACCTCAATGCCAAGTTCTTTCAGAACCGCGTCGTACCGCCCGTTGTCATGGATAAACTCGTAATCCTCACCCTCGATCCCATGACTGGTCCAACACAGCATGTGGTTACGGGTCGCGGTACGTGGATCACCGCAAATCTTCATTGCGTCCGACCGACTGACGCGCCATAAGGCCCTAAGCTTGGGGGGTGTACTGTGGCGACTTACGATAAATACGATGACAGTATCCACTGAATCGTCACAGCTCCCAGTCGCAAACCATCGTGATTTGCTCGTACAACTCCTCTAGCGCTGCCGACCACGCCGACTTAACATCACTCACGATATGCAACAAGTTGCCGCCTATCGTGGCAATAGTGAAACGGTCTCGCGCGTCACATCGGATGTTCACCATGAACGTCAGTGCCCCTGTGAACCGGAGTGCCGTTATGCGGTAGGTATCCCGGTCCACATCGGTTCCGCGGTCAACAATGTCTTTGCGCCTCGCGGCGACGGTGTACATGCCGTGACGGTGTAGCGCGTCCTGTATGGCGGTGACGTATGCCGGAGCGTCACCGGTGGCCGGTGGTATGTGTGTCATTGTTCCCCCTGCCGCGACAGGCTTTCCGCAGCATCCCGAGCTTCCTTGAACAGTGCCGCCCACTTGTGCGACGCGTCCCTGTACTCGATCCAGCGCAACAGCAGTGCGGCGCGGAGCGCGTCAGACACGGATGCTGGCCGGAGTCCTGGTCCCGGAAGTCTCTCGATCTGGCGGGTATAGAAGTCCATTGACGCGGTGTCGCGGGTCAGCTTGATCAGCGCGTCTTCCACCCCCTCACGGGTGGCGAGCATGAACCACGCGCGCCGGAGACAGGATCGCTCGATCTCACGCAACCTCTCTTGGTTCATCCCATCCGTTAGCTCGGGTGGCACGTAAAGGTCATCGGGTGCCACAACCCGTAGGGCAGCAGTCATGACATGGCTCGGCCGTGTGCGCATTGAAGCAGCTCTTTCTACGGCATGAGTGAAAGGAAAAAACACACGTCGCCAAGAATCGCGGCGGGGCACGACTGATCTCTGTGGCGCTTGTTCTGTCCGCCTGGTCCAGTGGTCCGCCACTGGCGACACCAAACAAGCTAGGGGCGCGCTCGTGACATGTCTAGTCGATAGAACGGAGTGTGATCGGTGCCACACTGGAACAGGTCGAATCGGAAGGCTCGACTACCCGCCGACTGGCCGGCACGGCGTGCGTTTGTGCTGGCTAGGGACTTGAACCATTGCCAGTGGATACGGGGGGACACCGGAACCCCCTGCGGGCACCCGGCAACGGACGTGGACCACATACGACGGGGGGACAACCACGGGGTGAGCAACCTACGTGCCCTCTGCCGCTACCACCACGCCCGGAAGTCGTCTCGGGAAGGGGGTAGAGCGGAGACGGGGGACCGGAGAAGGGGGACCGAAGATCACCCTGCGTACACGCTGTGAGCTCGTGATGCAGCGCATGTGACCTGCGCAAACATCACTGTTTGTTAAGCACATCACTGTCACTCAAAGTAATTTACTTTCAGCCTCCAACGTTGTTCTTCACCTTCCTCTTCGCATCTCAAATAGTTTCAACCTCACATCATTGATCGTCCTTCTTCGCGTCATCGATTTGACCAAGAAAACGCAAGTTGTTTCGATTTCGAACACCCTTACCCCCTAGCCCTATGCCTGCTTTCGTCCACTCAGGACCGCCGAGGCTCCCGGTACCCCCTCGGGGTAGGTGGGGATACCCCCCTCCCGTTTCCCTCTCTGCCCCGCCTGGCATAGCGAAAAAACCCGCGTACGGGTCTCCCATCCCACGCCCGCACAGGGGGTACCCTGCGAAAACGTCATCCAACGCGCAGGCGCGCGAACCAATCTCCTTGTGTCCTTCGTCACCTGGTGCACTGGTCGGCACTTCTTGCGCCTCTTTACTAGTTGAGAGGCTAATAGGGCGAAGCCCTCAAGGCTTCGCCCCTAGTAACTAGTTACTACCACTAATAGCTAGATTACTAGCTACTACTAGCTTCGTCTTTGAAGGACGAAGCCCTAGATTACTTAAGAACTAGGGCAAGCCTTGAAGGCTTGCCTCTTAGAGCTGATTATTTTCTCTTGGCTCCGCCGTATGCGGAGCCTTAAAGGGGTAGTTCCTCCGAAGCATGTTCGCTCCGTCGAGCCTTGTTGCAATCCGGAGCGTGGGGAGCTGGTGTAGCAGGGAGCACGGCCGGTCTCCAAAACCGGACGGATGAGGTTCGAGTCCTCGGTTCCTCGCAGAGCGTAGGCAGACTTTCGCCTGGAGAAATGTTGTATTACGGCATTGACGTATCGAGCTGGAACGACGTGGCCGATTGGGGGGCGGTCCGCGGCCACAACATCACGTATGCCAGCGTCAAGTTGACGCAGGGCGACTATTACCGCAATCCGAAGGCGCGGTCCCAGGTGGACGGTGCTCGCGGTGCCGGTGTTCGTGCCGGTGGCTATCACTTCGCCGATCCGGACAACACCGTCGAGGCGAACGTTGACGCTTTCGTCCGTATGGGACGGGAGCTGGGCGTGTTCGAGTCAGGCTCGCTGCTGCCGATGCTGGATGTGGAGCACTCCCCCACCGATCAGATCTACTGGGACGCGGGGAAGGCTAACTCGTTCATCCCGGAGTGGATTCGCGTGTTCCGCGAGACTACCGGGATTCGGAAGGTCGCGGTCTATGCGAACCTGAACTTCTGGCGGACGATGCTGCGTCCGGACGAGTGGACGGATGAGGACGTGTTCGTCTGGTTGGCGCTCTACAACGGCCAGCCTGGCGACACGGGTGGGTATTGGCACCCCCGGCTGGGGCTGCACCAGCACACGAGCCGGGGCACCGTCCGCGGGGTTCCGGGCAATGTAGACCGCAACGTAACGGTGAACGGTGTCGAGCTGGATCACCTGACTCTCGGTGAGGCGGCGCCGGTGCCCACGCCGGAGCCTCCGCCGACTCCCCGGCCGGACGACTGGGAGAGCTACCGGATTCAGTGGGGTGACACGCTGTCGGGTATCGCGGCGGCGCGTGGGACCACGGTGGCCGAGCTGGCCGCGCGCAACGGGATAGCGGACCCCAATCGGATCTTCGCAGGCCAGGTGATCCAGGTGCCTCGCTCCGGCAGCGGAGGTGGTGGCGGTGAGCGCTACCAGATCCAGCCGGGCGACACGCTGTGGGCACTGGCGCAGCGCTGGGGAACCACGGTGGACGCGATCGCCTCGCGCAATGGCATCGCCAACCCCAGTTTCATCCGGGCCGGTGACTGGCTCGTTCGTCCCTGACGTCCCCATTCAACACCGCCGCGCGAGGCGCTGAGCACATCGATGAGCCCCCGGTGGGCTCCCGTTCGAGCCCACCGGAGGTGAGTCATGGCTGGTCATGGCCCATTGCCGAAGGAGACCCGTCGACGGCGTAACGAGTCTCGGCGGGACCAGGCCGCAGCGGAGGTTGAGGAGCTGCGGGAGCACCTGGCGGCCGCGCCCGACTTCGGCGACGTCAGCCGGTTGAAGGACCGCACGCGCCAGTGGCTTGTGTCGATTCTCCGCAGTCCCCAGGCGCAGATGTACCAGCCTTCGGACTGGCAGCGGGTCAAGGACCTGCTGTTGCTCAAGGACGCTTTCTATTCGCTGTCCCTTGAGGATCACTCGCTGCGGTTGAAGTACGCGGCGGAGATCCGGCAGCAGGAATCGTCCCTGCTGATGGCCCATGCGGACCGGGTACGCGCTGGGCTGAAGGTCCGTCCCGCAGCCAGGAGCGAGCCTGAGCCGGTCGAGGATGACCCGTTCGCCGGGATGACCTGACATGGTGGCGATCCAGACAGGAAACCTGCCGCACACCTTGCCGCCCCCGGAACAGATGCTCGTCTCCCGCGCAGTGGTCCGCTGGGCAGAGACGTATCTCCTCTACCCGGATGGCCCGGTGGCGGGCCAACCCTGGCGGTTCACCGCAGAGCAGAAGCGTTTCCTTGCCTGGTGGTATGCGACCGACCCGAACAACGGCCACAAGTGGCTGTACCGGCGGGGGATCATTCAGCGCATCAAGGGTTGGGGCAAGGGACCCTTGGGCGCGGCGATCGCGCTCGTTGAACTTCTCGGACCCTGCCGCGCTGTCTATGACCGGTCCGCCCACACCTGGCGTGCGGGCCGTAACCCTACGGCCTGGGTCCAGTTTGCGGCCGTGTCGGAGAAGCAGACCGCCAACGCCTTCGACATGGCACGCGGACTAATCGGGAACCGTAAAGAGATCGACGGTATCCCGGTGGACTCCGGCCTGACCCGCATCTACGCGGGGGCCAACAACGAACGCCGTTTGGAGCCCGTGACCGCTGCCTTCGCCACGCTGGAAGGCGCGAGGCCCACGTTCGTACTGGCCGACGAGACGCAGCACTGGACCGACAGCACAGGCGGCCACAAGCTCGCGCGAGTCCTGCGCCGCAACCTGGGCAAGAGCCGGGGCGGTGCCGCACGGATGCTGGTCACCACCAACGCTTTCGCTCCTGGTGAGCAGTCGGTGGCAGAGCTGGACTATGAGGCGTTTCGTGCGCAGGAGGAAGGCCGCTCTCGCACGACCGGAATCCTCTACGACTCGGTTGAGTCGGACATCCCCGTCATGGACTTGGCGGATGAGGCCACGCTTCGTGCCGCGCTGGAGGACGTCCGGGGGGATGCCACCTGGCTCGACATTGAGCGGATCGTGGAGGAAATCTACGACCCGGCCACCCCTCCAGCGGACTCCCGCAGGTTCTACCTCAACACCATCATCGCTGCGGAGGATGCCTGGCTTGCCCCGCACGAGGTGGACCAAGCCGTCACCGAGCTGCGGATCGAGGACGGTCGGATGGTCGCCCTTGGTTTTGATGGGTCCCGCGCCCAGGACGCCACTGCGTTGGTCGCGACTGACATTGAGACCGGCCACGGTGAGCTGCTGGGTGTATGGGAGCGGCCGGACCTCCCAGGCTACGACGGCTGGGAGGTCCCACGCCACGAGGTGGACGCTGCTGTCCACGCGGCGTTTCGCCGGTTCCGGGTCGCGGCGATGGGCTGTGACCTCGCCTACTGGGAGTCCTACGTGGACTCTTGGGCGGATGCCTATCGGGACCGGGTGTTCTGTGCCGTCTCGCCCAAGGGCGTCTTCAGCTTCGACATGCGCGGCCGATTGGCGGACTTCACCGCTGAGGCGGAGGCCACCGAGGCGGCGTTCCGCAACGGCGCGATCACCATTCACCAGCATCCGGCGTTGGTTCGCCATTTGAAGAACGCACGCCGTCGCCCAAACAAGTACGGCATCGGCATCGGCAAGGAAAGCCGGGGCAGTGAGCGCAAGATTGACGCTGCTGTCGCCTTGGTGATCGCACGGAGGGCGCGACGTATCGCTCTGGAAAAGGGTGTGCTCCAACGATGGAAGTCCACTCGTCCTGGGCGGTTGGTTGGCTTGTTCTAGCCCCGAAGGAGGGGGTAATCATGGTGGCCCCCTCGACGGGATTGCGGGATGCCTTGGAACGGTCGCTCGGCCGGTTCATCGACGAGTATCAGCGATACTCCTACATTGAGGCGTATCTGACCGGGAAGCATGACCCGCCCTATGTGCCGAAGCACGCCCACCGCGAATATCGCAATCTGCTCCAGCAGTCGGTGTTGAATTTCCTGCCGTTGATCGTGACGGCGGTGGCGCAGCAGCTCTATGTGGAGGGGTACCGCAAGCCGGACTCGCCCGATGATGACTCGGCCTGGGAGTATTGGCGGCGCAACTCCATGGATGCGTGGCAGCACTCCGCGCACCGTGACGCCCTCTCTTATGGTGTCTCCTACATCCTGGTTCTCCCGGGCGACAAGGCCCCGGTCATCCGTCCTGTGTCCCCGCTGGCGATGACCGCCCTGTATGAGGACCCCATTCACGACGAGTGGCCGGTATGGGCGCTGCATCACAGCATCGACTACACCACGGGTACGAAGCGATCCAAGGTGCACCTGTACGACGCGACCAACGTCCACACCTACGTTGGTGACTACGCGCTGGGCGTGGCAATCGATCTCGACTCGTTTGAGCTGGTCGAGACCAAGGCGCACGGTTTGGGCGTGTGCCCGGTGGTGCGAATGCGCAACACGCTCAGCCTGTCCCCCAACGTGGCTCCCGCTGGGGAGATCGAGTCCCTGATCCCCACCCAGGACCGGCTCAACAACCTCGTTCTGTCCGAAAGCATGATCGCGCAGTACGCGAGCTTTCGGCAACGGTGGGCCACGGGCCTGGTAATTCCTGAAGACCCGGCCACGGGCCGTCCCGTCGAGCCGTTCAACGCGGCCGTGAATCGCCTGTGGGTGTCCGACTCCACGGACACCAAGTTTGGAGAGTTCGCCGAGTCGGACATTACGAAGATCCTGGCGGCGATCAACGAGACCGTCAAACACATGAGCGCCATCTCGCAGGTGCCTCCCGTATACCTGCTGGGTGACATCGTCAATATGTCCGCTGAGGCGCTGGCTGCCTCTGAGGCGGGCCTCCAGCGGAAGGTCACCGAGAAGCGCACCGTCTTTGGTGAGGCGTGGGCTCAGGTCATGCGCCTGGCGGTCGTGGCCGACGGTGCGACGACCGCGGAGTCCCAGTACGACAACCGGATCGTCTGGCGCGACACCGAGGCGCGTTCCATGGCTTCCACTGTGGATGCTCTGGGCAAGCTGTCCCAGATGCTTCACGTGCCCCCGGAAGCGCTCTGGGAGCGGGTTCCGGGCGTTACGAGTTCCGACGTTGCGGCATGGAAGCAGATGGCCCAGGAGGCGGACTCCCTGCGCACCATGCTCGGGATGCTGGACTCCCAGGCCGCCACGCTTGGGGCGAGGCAGGCCCGCCCGGCTGGGCGGGATAAGGCCCGTCCGGGAACCAACATTCCGGGGGTGCCCACGACGGCCGAGGACGGCCACGGGACCCCCTCTGAGAAGAAGAGAGATACGTGACCACGGCCGACACGCTCTCTCAGGACTACTACCAAGACCAGTTCGCCCTTCGGGCCTCGGCGATTCGCGACCTCACCGCGTTGTGGCCCCTGCTTGACCCTGACGATCTGGACCGATCGTTCCCGGGATTGGTCGCCGCGTTGGTCCGCCTGGTCGATTCCTACCGGTACCAGGCCGCCCGCCTGGCGGATGGCTACTACCGGGATCTGAGGGAGTCGGAGGACATCCCTAGTGGGTGGATCTCCAGTCAGGTTGAAGAGCTGCCCGTGGGCCAGCTCTTCGATTCGCTGCTGTCCACGGGACCCATCGCGATCAAACAGGCGATCCAGCACGGTGTCCCCCTCCAGCGGGCCATGGACAACGGACTCGTGGGCGCGGCAGGCGCGGTGACACGTCATGTCCTCAACGCGGGACGGGACCAGATCACGTCCAACGTCCGCCAGGACGAGCACGCCCGGGGATGGTTCCGTGTCGCGTCCCCTCGGGCGTGCGCGTTCTGCGCGATGCTAGCCAGCCGAGGCCCCATGTACCGCACCCGGGCCACCGCTGGCTTCCGGGCGCACGACTACTGCATGTGCTACCCGCGCCCGATGTGGCGACGCAGCCAGGCGTGGCCATCCATCTCCGAGGAGTACGCGAACCTGTGGACCGCCTCTGAGGGTCGTGGGGGAGCACACCGTGACGCGGCCGAGGAAAACAAGCGTCTGAACGACTTCCGCCGCGAGTTGTATGCGCATCGAAACGAGTAGCCCAGGCGGCTACCCCGGTCCCAGGAGGACAACGTGACCGACACGACTGAGCAGCCCACCCCGGCTGAGAAGGCTGCACCCGAGGCCACCCCGGAGCCGACCGGTGTTGACGCCCTGCCCGAGTGGGCACAGCGGGAGCTACGTCAGGCCCGCCAGGAGGCGGCGAACTACCGCACCAAACTTCGCCAGGTCGAGCCCCTGGCCCAGCGGGCTAAGGAGCTGGAGGACACCGGCACGTCTGAGGTGGCACGGCTGGCTGAGCAATTGGAGGCGTCCCGTTCGGAGCTGCTGGAGCTGAAGACGGAGCTAACGCGTGAGCGGGTGTTGCGGGAGTACCGCCTGTCGGAGGATCTGGCGGGCTTCTTGGCGGGCGATGAGGACACGATGCGCTCTGCTGCGGAGCGGCTGTCCAAGCTCGTCACCACGCAGAACTCCACCACGTTGCGCAGCGCGCCCGTGGCCAGGCTCCAGTCCGGCGGCTCAGCCCCGAACACCGATGACGACATTGATCCGGACGCCCTTGCCGCGAAGGTCTTCACGCGCGGCACCGTCCTGTGAGTGATCTACCCCAAGGATTCGTATGGCTATTTCCCCAACAATGCCTCGCGCCGAGAATGGTCTTCTCAAGCAGGACGCGAAGCTTGCCGCGACCGCTCTCAGCCTGCTTGAGCGCCGGCTCATCCTTCCGGGCCTGTTTGATCGGCACGCCGAAGGCGAGTTTCGCGGTGCTCTGGGCGACACGATCAACGTCAAGCGGCCGTCCAAGCTCAAGGCTAAGCGGCGTGCTCTTCGCGCGACGGGCACGTTTGAGCGGTCGGTCCTCAACGAGTGGAGCATCCCGGTTCGCTTGGCCGACAACGTCTACAGCGCGATCAACCTGCCGGACGAGATGCTGACCCTCGATGTCGAGTCGTTTGCCACTCAGGTCATCGATCCGCAGATCCGCGCGATTGCCGAGGACTATGAGGACATGGTGGCCACCAAGATGGAGGCCAGCTTCGGTGATGGCGGCACGCTGGACCTGTCCAAGGTCACCGATGATGAGGCGAAGGCCGCGCTGATCCGGCGACACCTGACGTCGCTGCGTAAGGCCCTGAACGCCGAGAATGTTCCGACCGCTGGCCGCTACGCCGTGCTCGGTGGCGAGATCGAGCGGATTCTTCTCACTGACCCGCACCTGACCAAGGTGGACGAGTCCGGCAGCGCGAGCGCTCTGCGTGAGGCCGTCATCGGCCGCCTGTACGGCTTCACGTTGCTGTCGTCCAACGCGGTCCCCGAGAACGCTTTCTATTCCTTCCACGGGTCGGCGTTACAGCTCGTGTCGATGGCCCCCGCCAACCCGCAGGGCGCAACCTACTCGACGTCCCTGTCCGCCAACGGCGTGGCGCTGCGCTACATCCGGGACTACGACTTCGAGCAAGCGACCGACCGGTCCCTGATTAACGTCTACACCGGAATCGGTGAGGTCAAGGACATCCCCGCGAAGGAGGATGTCTCAGGCATCACCGACCCTGCCGTGTTGCTGTCCAAGGCCACGCAGGTGCGCGGCCTGAAGACCACGGTCAAGCTCACCGCGTCGGCCACGCGCTGAGCCTTTCCTGGAGGCAGCGATGGTGATGTCAACGTTTGCTGCCCTGGAGGACTTTACGGCCCGATTGTCCGCCCCGTTGCTGGAGTCGGAGCGCGGTCGGGCAGTGGCCCTGCTGGAGGACGCGACCACGCTGATCCTCACTCATCTCGGGTGGCCCGCCGTGCCGCCGTCGTTTCCCCCCGCGCTGCGGGTCGTGTGTGTGAGCGTGGCCCTTCGGTGCTACCTCAACCCCCTGGGAATCACGTCGGAGCAGATGGGCGACTACTCCTACCGGAGGGCGTCCACCTCGGTCGCTGGGATGTCGCTGACCCGAAACGAACAACGGATGGTGGACCGCGCTGTCGGGCGCTCAGCCGCCACAACGGTCCGTACTCCTCTGGAGATCGACGACACCGACCGCGCCACTTGGTCCCCACTGGTCCACCGGGAGTGGGGGTACTACCGGTGATCTCTCATCACCTCCTGCGGGACGTCGTGACCGTGTGGCGTCCCCGGTGGGCGACTGACCGCTATGGCAACCGCACAACGAGCTATCCACGTGAGCTGGCAGCCCAGCACCCCTGCCGGCTATACATGACCGCGGGGCGAGAACAGGAAAAGTACCGGGAGACCGCTGTCACCACCTGGTTTCTCCTGCTTTCCCCCGAAGTACCCATTGATTACCACTGCCGCGTCACGTACAAGACGCACAGCTTTGACGTGGAGGCCGTCCAGCCCAGGCGGAACTGGGGCGGCGTGAGCCACCTGACCGTGCGCTTGAGAGAAGTGGAGGGATGGACCGATGGCGCGAGTGGAGATGAGCATGGCCGGCGTTAAGGCTATCCTCCAGAGCCCAGAAGCCTATGCGGTGCTAGGCAAGAAGGCCCGCGACGTCAAGGCGCGCTGCGAGGCCACCGCACCGGTCCGCAGCGGCGACTACGCCGCGAGTTTCCGGATCAGCGGGGGCAGACAGAAGCAGACCGACGCCGCCGTGGTGTACGTGGGCTCCGATGATCCTGCCGCCGCGCACATCGAGTGGGGCACCAAGAACTCCCCCTTCGGTCCGACACCGCCGCATCACACGATGGCCAATGCTCTGACGGCGGTGATCGAGTGAGGCCGTTCGTCTTCGGTGATGCCGAGGCGTCCGTGCTGGCCTACCTCCGGGACAAGATGCCGGAACTCGCGTCCGGCACCGACTTTCCCGTCACTGAACCGTCCGCGCCGTACCTGGTGGTACGGCGCTACGGCGGCAACTACCGGCCACCCGCCATCGACTACGCCCGGTTCAGCATCGAGACGTGGTGCACGTCCCGATCCCTGGCGCAGGACACCCTTCAGGCAGCGCTGGGGTGGCTCTTCGTCGCCCACCTGGAGAACCGCACCTACACCGCGCTAGATGGCACCTTGCTGCCCCGCATCACCAAGGTCTTCGTCGAGAGCGGACCCCAGTATTTCCCCGACGGGGTATCCACGGAGCATCGGTGGATCTCCACCGTCGCCGTCTACATGCGCGCCCTGGAGTCACATGAACCGTGAGAGTGTCCGCATTGGACGAGTTGGGGAGGTCTACTTCTCCACTGACGACCTGAGTCCACTGGAGGTTGCCCAGGCCACGGACGCCAGCCTTCCCATTCCTGCACGGTTCTCGTCAGTGGGCTTGCTGAGCGATGACGGGTTCGAGCACGAGTTCTCCGAGGACGTCAAGGAGATCACCAACTGGACCAGGGGAAATGTCTCCCAGATTATCCGTGGCCGCGTGCTGACCATGAAGTTCACTGCTCTGGAAACCAGCGGCACCACGGTGGGCATGTTCTACGGCAGCGACGCCCAGGGCAACGAGCTGAACGTCGTACTCACCGTCACCAACGGATACTCCCGACGCCCGTGCTACGCACTGCTCTACTGCATATACGACGGGCCGGTCCAATGGCGTCTCTTCGTTCCCCACGCCCACGTCACCGAGCTGGACGCACCCGAGTTCACGCCCGGTGGCATGGTGAAGTGGGGCATCACGTTCAAGGCCATGGACAACGCGGGGTATCTCGCCACGTGGTCGACCAACGACCCCACCGTTACCCAGGGACATGGGGTGGCCCCTCCCCGAATCTTCCTGCCGGAGCTGGTGGGCCGAACAGGCAGAGTCCGCCCCTGGGACACGGTGGGTGGGCTCGGGATGCTGGGCGCGACCGTCACCGTCGAGACCAGCGACGGGCAGCGAGGCACCTTTCCAGTCGGCCCGGACGGCTACTGGTGGGCGGATCTCCATGACTTCCCCCCTGACCAGGAAATCACCGTGACCGCCACGCAGACCTACCAGGGCTGGGAGTCGGACCGTGCAGTGCACACGATCCGCACCTTTCCGCGCCCCAAGACCCCGCTCGTGTCCAGTGTGGTTACCACCAAGCATGACCTCACCGTGCACTGGCACACCGAACCCACCAGCGCCACACGATGGGTGTTCCGCGTGTGGGACCCAGCAACACCGGACGCTGTCCACGACGTCGGGGAGACCTCCACCCCGGTCGCCGAATCCCGCCTCTCACTGGACCCCTTCCCCGAACTCTGGGGCCGAGACCTCCTACTCCGCATCGACGCGGAAGGAGACGGAGGGACCACCTCCTCCAACGGCCTGCCGTTTCGGGTGGCACGCCTCACCTCCCCCACCCTCGTCCACGCCTCCTGTATGGCACGGACACTCACGACCGAGTGGCAGCCAGCGAGCGGCACGACCGTGAACCAGTACGAGGTGCGGATCTCCGCGTTACCCGATCCGATCGCCCTCGTGCCAGGGGACACCACACAGTGGACGGGCGAGATTCCCGCGACGTGCACACCCCACACCACCTACACAGTCTCCGTCCTGGCACAGATGAGCGACGGCACAGAGTTGTCCTCCTCGCCTCTGGCGTTCACCGCCGGCTACGGTGGCGCACTTCTTCAGGACATCAGCTCCGCTGACCTCACCGACACCACGGTCACGATCCGATGGCAGCTCACGGAGCTGACCCCTCCCACCGTGACTTCCTGGACAGTCCTGTACGGACCGGCAACCTCTTCGCAACTCACCACAGTCACGACGAACCTGCCCCCTGACAGCCATGAGACGTCCTTCACGCTCCAGCACCCGTCCTATGGCTGGCAGGCCAAGCCCGGTGACCGCATGGCGGTTCAGGTGGTGGCCACGACCACGCCGAGCGATCCCACCTATCGCTCCAACACGCAGACGTTTCTCCTTCCCGCCTGACCGGAGACAGACTATATGGTCTACAGCTTCAACAACGCGGCGGTCCGCGTCGCCACGACCGGTGCGATCTACTTCGCCGATGACGAGACCGGCACCCGCTATGACACGCTCAAGGACAAGGTGAAGAAAGTTGACGTCGCTCTGGCTGACACCGACTTCCAGCACCTCGGCTTCCTGTCTGAGGACGCCGTAGAGCACGAGTTCGATGACGACATTGAGGACATCCCCTCCTGGCAAGGAGGAATCGTCCGCTCGATCGTGAAGAGTCGCAGCGCCACCTTCAAAATTGCTTCCCTGGAGACCTCTCGGGAAGCGTTGAGCCTCTTCTACGGTGCAGACGTCACGACCGACACGGGTGTTCACAGCCTGGACGTCGGCGCGAATGTCGCCCGAAAGAAGATGATCTGTGTCTTCGAGTTCCGGGACGGCCACCTCCCGAGCGGCACGGAGCGCGTGTACCGGATCGTGCTGCCCAGCTCCCAGGTGACGGAGCTGGAGTCTCCCAAGTTCACCGCTGGTGATGCAGTGACGTGGGGCATGACGATCAAGGCTCTCGGTAGTCGTCACCCGCTGCTGTCGATCTACACCAATGATGACCAACTCGCCGCGCCCGCTCCGCCGCCGGACACCAGCGACAATTGATCAGGCCCTGATCTCTCGGGGAGCCCAGGCGCAGGGGCTCCCCTTTTTCATGCCCTCTTTCTTGGAGATTCGATGACTCAGCCAAACAAGGCACGCCTCAAGCTGGAGACCCTTCGCGCACCGATTGTGGAAGCCGCCCACCGCATCGAGTTCCAGCTTGCCGGCGAGGTCTTCAGTCTTCCCCCGGTGGAACTGTGGCCGGACGAGGCGCTTGAGGCGATGCCCAAGGCCGGAGACGAGCCCGACATCCGCAACATGGTGACGGTGGCCCGGCACGTGTTGGGCGACGACTACCCGCGTTTCCGAAACGCTGGCGGACGCGCCATGGATGTGTTCCTCGTGCTGGCGCACCTGGCGGAGGACCAGGGCGTGACGCCGGGGGAATGATCGCGCTCGTTGGACTGCTGCGGCAGTACGCGGCCGAGATTGACGCCGACTTCTTGGCGATATATGGGCTCGATCTTCGTGCCCTCGGCACGGCCGCGCTGCCCTGGGGACGGTTCAACGCGCTTCTTCACAGGCTCCCCTACGACTCTCACTTAATGCGTGCCGTGCGGGGTGAACAGGAGCCCACCTGGACCCTGGACATGCACCTGATGGCGACCCTCATCGAAGCCGCACAGGTCACAAACTATCTCCTCGGGTCGCTCCTGCAAGCCAACGGCGCGAAGCGCAACCCAGTTTCCAAACCCACGCCCATCAAGCGTCCAGGCGTCGCCGACCAGCGGCAGGGCAAGGGCCTTGCATCGCTTATCGGAAAGCTCAGCGGGAGGCGAGATGGCTAGTCGTGGCTACAAGCTCGCCACCGGTTTCGTGGAAATCAAGCTCGGCGACGAGACAATTTTTGTTCGAGCAACCCAACAAGCGGTCCGCCGTGTCGCGGCGGACGCGGAGAGGGTTCTCTCGTCCCGGCTTTCCCGGGCACTGAACACTGTGTCCACCACCATCACGAACCTTGGTGTTCAGGCGTCCCTGTACCTCGCTCCCCTCTCCCTGGCGGTGGGTGATCTGGCACGCAAGGGGTGGGACATCGCCAAGTCCGTGGACCAGGCCGTCAACATGTACCAGCAATTCGGCCTGTCCGCCCAGGAAGCGAATGCGTTCGTGCGGCGTCTCTACCAGGACGCCAACGCTTGGGGTGTCGAATACAACAGCGTACTCACCACGAGTATGCGCCTCATGGGCATCTTTTCCGGCGACGCACAGCGTGTCGCGGAAGTAATGGGTGCTCTGGCCAACCTCACGGGCAAGTATCACCTCAACCAAGACCAGGCAAACCGCGTCTTCGTCGCCTTCGTCCAAATGTGGCAGAAGGGCAAGGTCGGCGCGGAAGAGATGACCCAACAAATGGGCGAGGTCATTCCCGCATGGGAGATTCTGGGCAAGGCTACAGGCAAGACGGTCCAAGACCTCCAGAATCTTTCCCAGAAGGGACAGCTTCTCTCCCAGGATGTCCTACCGAAGCTGGTCAACTACCTGAACACCGACCCCGACTTCGCCGGACGCGCGATCGCGAACGCCAACACCCTGCAAGGCCAGCTCAACATCCTCCACAACCAGATGAACATGGTATTCGGAGGGGCGTTCCTGGCGAACAATGAGAAGCTACTGGGGGCATTCAAAAACCTCAACACAGCACTACTCAACCTGAGCAACAGCGGGGCCATTGAGCGGTTCCTGACGCCCCTGATCGATGGCTTCGCACGACTCCTCAACTGGATCTCACAACTGAGCCCGACCACGCAGATGTGGATTGCGAAGGCGCTCCTCATCGGGGCGGTCCTGGGTCCCATCCTCCTTGTCATCGGCAAACTCATCGGACTCTTCGGCCAAGTGTCGGAGAAACTGGGTAAGGCTGGGGCCGCACTCAAGTCCTGGGCGTTCAACACCGATCGGGGGGTCAGGAGTTCCGTACGGTTCGGCCGCGCCGTCGACAGCACTTTTCGGGCAGTCAATAGCGCCGGTCAGGCGTTGATTCATCCGATCACCAGTGTCCGCCTGGGTCTGCTGCGGCTTGGTAGCGGTTTCCGCACGGCACAGACGACCGCATACGTGTTCGCCTCCAACGCGCTCGACAAGGTGCGATCCGGGGTTTCTTCCGCCGTCTCCGCTCTGGGGACCCTCAAGACTGCGGTCGGGGTGGGGGCCATCTCCGCCTGGGATGCGCTGCGCTCTGGCGTCATCCGCGCTGGGGACGCGCTCCGCCACTTTGGCACCTGGGCTGGCGTCACCGCCCTTGGTGCTCTGGAGCGCCTGAAGAGTGCGGCACATTCCACTCAAGTCGCGCTCGCTAACGGCCTTTCTCGGGCCTGTGACCTCGCTGCCCGCGGAGTCAAGCGGCTGGGGTCGGCAGCGGGCAGCGTGGCCCAACGCGGGTTCGGGGCAATGAAGATCGGCGTGCTGGGCCTCTTTGGTGTTCTCGGAACTGTCCTGCTGCAAAACGACGCCTTTCGGGCGTCGGTTGAGAATCTGGCAACCGCCATCGCTACCGCTCTAGGCGGCCCCCTGGCAGATGTGATCAATACGCTGACGACAGCGCTTCAGCCCGTTCTTCCGATCATCGCTGGGCTGCTTGCTCAGGTCGCAGCCCAATTCGTTTCCTTGATCGAAAAGTTGACACCGGTCCTGGTTCCAGCTCTTCAGCAGCTCGCAACCATCCTGTCGGGCAGCCTGGCCTTCATCCTGCCGTTGATCGCGAATGCACTCGTGGCCCTGCTTGGCGCGCTCGGTCCGGTCATTCCGGTAGTTGCGTCGCTGGCGGCCACATTGTTGGGCGCATTGCTACCGCCGTTAAGCACACTGTTCAGCACCTTGTCGGCCTCCCTGGGTCCCGTTCTGCCGATTATCACGAGCGCCATTCAACAGCTCTTTGGCGCTTTTGTTGAAATCGTGCCGATCGTGGTGCAATTCGGAGTCCAACTGCTCCAAATCCTGATCCCACCTGCGGTACAGATCATTGGGATTTTTGGCCAGGTGCTGAGCGCCCTGCGACCCCTGATGCCGCCTTTCACACAGATCATCTCGCTTGTGGTGCAGCTCGCAGCGCAATTCATCGGGGCATTACTTCCAGCGGTGACGCCGATCATTGGCGTCATGCTGAACCTGCTGTCGTCGGTGCTGCGCCCACTCATGCCCGTGATCACTAAATTGGCGGAATTGCTGGCTGGCGCGCTGGCCGTGGCTTTTCGTGTTCTGCAACCCGTGGTTGAAACCATCGCGGGTGCTTTTCGCAGGATCGTCGATGTAGTGCAGTCCGTCATTGGCACAATCGGCCGGTTGGTCGACAAAGTACGGGGTGCGGCGGGTGCCGTCAAGAATTTCCTCGGCGGATTGAACCCGTTTGCGGCTCCGATGACAGCGGAGTTTTCACTACTGCCGTCCTCGGCGGGGTCGATGATGCTCTTTACGGCTCCCGCGCCGATGGCACTCGCGTCACCAGCGTCGGCGATCAGCGAGTTGAGCGCGCCCGTGGGTATGGCGTCCGGGTCTTTGTCATCGTTGGAGCGGTCCGTCAGTGACTTGCAGGGGAGCATGGCGGAGTTTGGGCGCAGCCTGCGCCAGCAGCTTCGTGTCCCCGCGTTCGAGGAGGATGACCGGGGTTCCCGTCCGAGCCCTGCGGCTCCTCAGATCACGGTCAATGCCCAAACCAACGCGAACCCCTACGAGATCGGGCGTGAGATCGCGTGGCAGCTCAAGACCTCCGGACGGTGAGTCATGACTCATTTCCACAGCGAGGAGTTCGTTCCTGAGTGGGGAATCTACTGGCGGTCGACCCGGATCAACACGGAAATGCCGTGCATCCTTCAGGAGGTTGAGGGGCTGCTAGACAGTCCCGAGGTCCGTACCGGGGATCTCACCCTGCTCCAGCGGGACGGGCAGATCCCCGGCACGGACTACCTGGGCGCTCGATCCATCACGGTCACCGCTCAGATTTTCGACGCCGATCGGGCCGCCTTCGCCCGGCACATATCTCAGATAGTCGGTGACCTTGCCTCCGGAGGCAGGGAGGAGCCGTTACAGATCAAGATTCCGGGGGTCGGTGATGGCGACTGGTGTGTCGTCCATGCTCGGGTCCGCAAGCGTGCACTCACGCTCGATCAGGACTACTACGGCGGCTGCGCGACGCTCACCGTCGAGTTTGGTGCCACCGATCCCCGGATCTACAGCGTCCGACAACTCTCGGTGGACACCACCCCACCCTCCAGGCCCGGAGCCGGCTTCGCCTTCCCCCTGACGTTCGACGTGAGTTTTGACCGCCCCGGCGGTGTCCTCACCCGGTCCCCCAACACGCCCTCACTGCCCAGCACACGGACCGCCATCGCCCGCAACAACGGGCGTACAGCAACCCCACCGGAGTTGCGAATCTATGGCCCCTGTAAGGGCATCACGATCGCGCACCGCGAACAGCGACGCAGCATCGCCTTCGCGCCCGAGTTCGCGATCGAGGCCGGCGCGCACGTCCTGTTGGATGCCAAGAACCGAAAGATCGTCATGCGGTCCAGCGAGAGCGACCCCGGGCGCACGGCCTATCCCTACCTCGCTCCCGGCAGCCAATTCTTTGACCTCCAGCCGGGAGACAACTCGCTGTCCATCACCGCGATTGACACCGCACCCCCTGATCAGGAGCGCCGGTACTCCATGAACATCCGGTGGCATGACGCTTGGGTTTAGGAGCAAAACACATGCCCCTCAAGGGAAAGATTTACTTCGCACAGAACGACCGCTACCCCGCCCAGGAGTTCCGCACACACCAGGTTGCCTCCACCGGGGTGCGGCACCCCGGTGTGGTGAGCGTCCTGGGCGGTGAGCTTCTGGTGAGCGTCAAGTCCGCCATGACGCTTCGGGTCGCCGCCGGCACCGCGTGGGTACCGCAGGGAGACCCACAGATCCCCGTCCAGTCGGACATGTACTTCATCGACATGCCCGAGGACGAGGTGACCATCGACCAGGGCGCGGTCACAGGCGATCGGATTGACCTCGTTCTTCTCAAGGTCGTTGACACCGAAACTGACTGGTATTGCTACGTCGACAAGCGCACCGGCACGCCTGCCACGTCAGGCCAGCCCAGTCCCCCCACACTGCGCCCAGGTGAGCTACTGCTCGCCGAGGTGCGGGTAAAGGCGGGCACGAAGAGCCTGACCGCTGAAGACATCGACAACAACGCGCGCACCCGCCGCAACCAGGTGGGGCGCGCGACTCCGATACCCCATCAGCTCGCCCCACACCTGGACGCCAAGCGCCTTGTGGGCAGTGTCCGTGACGAACTGGTCATGGACACCACCAACAAGTACCTCCGCCGCTGGGACGGCTCCGCCTGGCTCCCTCTCAGCGGGGGCGTCCAGGTGCTCCGTGACTACGCCTTGACCACCCCATCCTTGACGGAGACGAACGTCTTCCACCGGTACCGCATTCCCGCCGCGCCGCATGATCGCTCGGGTTTCCTCACGGTTGAAATCAGCTATTGGAGCACCGCAGAACACGCCGCCAGCTACAACGTGCACGCACTCATCGACGGCAAGAAATCGCTCCTGGCCTGGCAGTGGTGGGGCAACGCGCCCGGCGTGGCCATCACGATCCCTGCGGAACTGGAGATCCCCGCCCGCCGGGAAGCACTCATCGAATACGAACTCGCGCCGACCTGGCCCAACGGCAGCGCACGGGGAGTTGACGTCCGAAGCCTCTGGTACTTCTTCCCCGGTGCACCCCAGCGGCTCACCGCCCTTCCGGCCTAGGAGAAGCACATGGACACGCAGTATCGCGTGGTCTGGGGCGATCTCCGCGACGAGGTAGCCATCGCGGAGTTGGAGTGCAGCTCCCTCAAATACTCCCACGTCCTCAAGGCACCAGGGAACGCATCGTTGACCGCACGCCTCGAACAACCGAGCTGGGACGAGGATGTCAACCTCCACACGCGACTCATCCCACGCCGCACGTTCGTCGCCGTGGAGAAGAATGGCTACATTGACTGGGTAGGCATCCTCACCACCTGGTCCGCCGATCTGGAGAACGCGACCATCCAACTCGACTGCCAGGGCATCTGGGAGTACGCCCGACACCTGCCCTTCCCTGGCGGCCAGTATGACCAGCGCGGGCAGGGTGACATCGTCAAGTCCCTCATCGACGTCACCCAGAACACATACGGCGCCCCCGTCGTCGACACATCCCGCATCCCCACGAACCGAGGCCCGTGGCGGGACCGCAGCACCTACCACGGCTACGAGTACAAGAGCTTCGGTGAACTCGTCGAACAGCTTTCCAACGTCATCAACGGCTTCGACTTCCGCATCCAGTCGGAATGGATCTACGACCCGGCCACAGGGGTGTACAAGCTCCGTAACTACTTCGAGTACCTGTACCCCCTTATCGGCCGACTCACGGACTTCGTCTGGCGACACGGCGACAACTGCGAGGTCACAACCGTCAAAGCTGATGGCACGGGCATCGCCACACGCGCCATCACCACCGGGGCGGGCGAAGCAGAAGAGATGCTGACCTCCCACCGGTTTGTGGACCGGTGGACCTACAACCCCGCCACGCACACCCGCACCCAGGGATCAGACGGTACGCCGGACCTGGAAGACAGGATCGGAGGATTCTTGCCGTACGTCCGCGTCGAGTCCTACTCGGACGTGTCCATTCAGTCCACTCTGGATGACAAGGCACAAACCCTTGCCGAACAAGGGCAGTCTCCTGTGATCCTGCCTGAGCTGATCATCCACCCACAGCAAGGGGACCTGACCTACGGGGACTTCCAGGTCGGCGACATTGTGCAAGTCGAGGTCAGTCACGGGATTCTCCAGCTACGTGGCCGCTACAAGGTCGTCCAGGTCGATGTGGAATTCCAGGACACGTGGGGCGCTGAGCGACTATCCATCACGGTCGCCCCGCTCAGTTCCTTCCCGTCCCCACCATCAGCCGTCACCTCTCTCGCCGTCTCCGGGTACCGAAGAAGGTCTGACGGCACGTTTGACGTGGATCTCCGGTGGCACCCGTCCTATGACGCCCTGGATGACTCCACCGTGCGCTACGAGGTCTGGGGGACCCAGCACAAGGGAGCGTTTCCTCTGAATGCCAAACGGCTCGACGCGGCTCAAGGAAATCCCGGCATCCGAGACACGACATACACCGTGACCGGATTACCTGGGGGAACATGGGCATTCTTCGTCTATGCGGTCCACGGCGAGAGCGGAGGCACCATGCACACCTGCTACGAAGCCAACCTCGCGGAGGCCACCCTTGTCTGACTGGCGGCCACCAACACTGGCCGGCGAACTCATCGACATCAAGCGTCGACTGGCAGCCCTGGCGAGAAGTCCACGCAAGGGTGCCCGTGCGGAGCCATTCAGCCCCGCCTGGACGGGCGTGGAAGGCATGGTCCCCTTCAACCCCCAAGCCGCACGCACAGGCCCAGACCCGATGTGGGTCCGGCACATCGCCACTGACCTCACCGGGCTGAACAAGCCCGTTCTGGTCGTGGACCTGCCGATGTACTTTCATCCCAGCCTCACAGAGACGGGGTTCACGGCCGCTGTCCGTCTCCGCTTCGGGGACCAGCTCACCAACCCAGCACGGATGACAGCCCGGGACTTCAGCTCCCCCTGGTCCAACACCAATCCCCGTGTGCTGCGCTTCGCATGGGTACACGGCGCCCCTGTGGGCTGGGACGCCTCGGACTCGCTCCGACACATGGACATCGAAGTCGACGTCTACACCGCAGACACCGGACGTCTTCCGGGAAACGCGTGGCTCGCGCTGCCCACCCAGGTGATTGGGCTCTCCTCCTACACGTGGCGCGACGACAACAGCAACACCCGCTCAGCGGACACCACGGGTGCCGCACATTGGCTTGACCAAGAGAGGAGCTAACGCCCCACGAGAACCCGCAACACCGATCACCCCGAACAACTTCATGGCGGCCGTACGACGCCCTCCCCCAGACAAGCCCACAATGGAGTTTTGCCGATGAGCGACGAGTCCGGGTACACCATCGGCATCCCCGAGGTGTACGCGGAGATCCGCGCACTGAACGCACAGCTCACCGCCTACATCAACCGCCAAGACCTCGCGATGAACTCCGTGCAGCACAGCCTCAGCGAGGCCCGACGCAACATCGAAGAGCTACGGACACGGCTGGACGCCGAACAAGCCCGCCGCACCACGACGAACCGTCAGATCGCCCTCGCGATCCTGACCTCCTTCGCCCTCCCACTCCTCGTATGGTTCCTAACGGCAAAGTGAGAGACCTATGTCTGACCGACTAACCGCCTGGCTCCGGACCGTCGTACCGGCAGCCTGGTCCGCGCTCATTACCTGGCTCGTGGCTCTCGGAGCCCCGGAGTGGCTTACCGCGCCTCTCGGTGTGGCAAGTGAGCCCGTCATTGTGCCGATCGTGCTCGGTGCGGTGTACGCCGGCCTACGCTGGCTGGAGCCGCGCCTGCCGGCCTGGCTGGTGACGATCCTGGCCGGCTCCCCGCGCACCCCCAACTACTCGCCCACAACCATGGCCTGACAAGCAACAGCCCCTACCGGCTCACTCCTGGTGAGCGGGTAGGGGCTCCTTTTGCGTTCTAGATACCGCTCTTACTTGGCGGCCTTCAGCCGTTCCCTAATATCCTTAGGGATCTGCACCTCCCAACGATCCTGACCATGGATCACGAAACGGACCCCGGCATCCACAAGAAGCTTCCTTCTCGCCACAACGTCGTTTTCTGCTGCCCGCCAGGCGTCACCGTATGTCTGCCCGGTCTTCCGGTACTCCCACGCGGCCTCCCGTTGCGGCAGAGCCTCAAGAGCGGTCCTCCTATCGACCAGCGCCTTCATTCGCTCGAAGTGCCGTTCCTCGTCCTCTTGAGTCCTGATCAAGCCCATATCGCTTTCACGCTCCAGCCGCGCAATACTGGCCTTGACCTTGCTCAGCTCTTCCGTGTGATCTTCCCCGGGGATGAAGATGCGTTCCATGACAGGGAGGTCACCACACTGTTCAAGAAACTCCTGAGCCAGAATCTCCTCAACTTGGTCAGCCTTCATGCCCACCTTCGGACACGATTTGGGCCGACGTGCACAGCGGTAGTAACGATGCTTGGTACCCTCCGGGGTCGCCTTCGACCGCTTGATGGTCACAAATTGCGTGGCGCTTGCCTCACACTTACCGCAGAAGCACACACCCAACAATGGATTCGCCCCGTGAACGCGATTGGGATAGCCACGGCGCCTCTTTTCCACGGCGGCCTGAATCTTAGCCCACAGCTCGGGATCGAATGTGGGGGGCGCTATCTGGATGGGCATTCCGTCCTTGCCAAGAACCGGCTTCCCACCACTCATCTTGATACCCTGAGTGGCCGGCGATGTGAGGGCGTCGATAACGTCGCTCACATGCCACCGGTTGTGCCTCCGATCCTCGGGCTCTCTGTGGCGATCCACGTTCGTGAGGTACTTCTTCTGCGTAAGCCATATCGTAATCCCATTGAAGCTATCGCCCTGCGGGGTAGCTTCAGCTCCACAATTGCATCCCCCCTTTCGCTGGCAACCGAGAAGCCGGTACGCCATGAAGTGCAGCAGCTCCTTGCGTCGCGGATCGGTGTCGAGCGTCTTCCCCTTGCCGTAGGGGTGTGGGATGATTTGGAACCCTTCAGGAGCGGGTCCACCCGCCCATCGATCCAGCTCCCGCAGGAACGAGTGCGCATTTAGTGCTCGCGTCTGATGGTTCTTGAGTTCCCACTTGGCGAACATGCTGCCGATCAAGAGGAACGCCTCACCCATCATCCGGGCCACCTCGTTACCATCGGCCCGGTAGTCCAGAGTGATCCCCTGTTCGGCAAGGATCATAATCTTCTGGTTTTCCTCGCACCACTTAGCGAGGTCAATCGCGTCCTTTGGGTCGCGGAAACCTCGGTCTAGGCTAGACCAAATGATCACGTCCCACTCGTGGCCCCGCTGCTCTATGTCGAGCCAATCCCGCAAGTCCGGGCGCTCGAAGGGTGAGACAGTAGCCGAGACGTCCAGATCCTCAAAGAAGTCGACAACGTCGGCCCCGATCCCCGTGGCCGCGCGGTAGCCAATCTCCTTCTGGGCGATGTGGGACACCTTCGCGGACGACTTGTGCTTCCTATTGTTCCGCTTCACGGACACCCGCGACCCGACGAGTGCCCGCAACCGTCTTTCGCTCAGCAGCATGGTTGTAAACCTATCGGAACTGGTTCGCCCATACCCATGAAGACCACGTTCGACAGCCGGCCTTGGCCGCCGGGCAGTGCACCGTCCCGCATGGCGGCGGCTGCCGCGCGGACCTGCTCGACGATCTCGGCGGTGGAGAGGTTGCGCTGCAACCCGCCCTGGCCGGTGGCGCAGAACGGGCATGCCATGCCGCAGCCGGCCTGGCTGGAGATGCAGACCGTGGCGCGGTCCGGGTAGCGCATGAGCACGCTCTCCAGCAGCGTGCCGTCGTGCGCCTTCCACAGCGTCTTGCGGGTCGCGCCGTCGTCACAGGCCACGTGGCGGACCGGGGTCAGCAGGGCCGGCAGCAGGTGCTCGGCCAGTTGGGCCCGTGCCGTGGCCGGGATGTCGGTCATGGTGTCCGGGTCGGCGGTGAGCCGCCCGAAGTAATGGTGCGAGAGCTGCCTGGCCCGGAACGCCTTCTCCCCCAGCTCGACAACCACCTCGCGGCGCTGTTCGGCGGAGAGGTCGGCGAGGTGGCGCGGCGGCTTGCCGCGGCGCGGAGCGTCGAACACGAGGGGAAGCGCAGTCATAGCGCCCACCAGTGTCCCATGCGGCCGAGGCTGGTCCGGTCGAACGGACTGTGCGTTGGGCCGCAACGTGGTCAGCGCACGAGGAGCCCCGCGGGTTTACGGCGCGTGTGCAGGCGGTAACTGACCGGTATGGTCAGCCCGGGGGTCTGGGCGATGGCGCGGTCGGCGACCTCGGGGGAGAACTCGATCCGCAGCACCGATTCCAGGCTTTCCCGGTCCCGGAACTGCCACTGGGTGTCCACTCGGCGGCACGCGAACCCCTGGCGTTCGAAGAATGCCTCCACCGCGGCCGGGTCGTAGCGTGGCAGGTCCGCCCGCATCCAGTCGCCGTAGGGCGCGCGGCCGGCGTCGAGGTCGACGATGGCGAGCACGCCGCCGGGCCGCAGGACGCGGTCGGCCTCGCAGATGCCGGGCTCGCATCCGGGACCGAAGAAGTAGGCGGTGCGGGCGTGCACGAGATCCGCACCGGCGTCGGCCAGCGGGAGGTGTTGTGCCGAACCGGTGTGGATCGTGACGTTGGCCAGTTCCGCCACCCGCTGCCGGGCTCGCGTCACCAGTGGCGGGTGCGGTTCGACCCCGGTGACGTGGCGGGCGGTGGCGGCGAAGGCCGGCAGGTGGAACCCGTCTCCGCAACCCACGTCCACCACGTCGCGCCCGGCGAACGCGCATTCCTCTGCCAGCGCGCGCCAGATCTCCCCGGTGGCGTCCTGGGCCCGGTTCTCCACCTCGTAGATCTCCGGCCAGTGCCAGATGTTCGGGCTGGGCGTCACCTGGGCGGCGCGCGTCGCCTCGACAGCGGACCGCAGGTAGCTCTTCACCCTTTCTCCCCTACCAGGTGGGTCGGGGAGTTGCCACCGCTCGCCACAGCCGGTGCCGTGGGGCGCGCTGTCCGCCGAGCCCCGTCGTCAGCGCCAACACCGCACGTGAGGCGCACCGTCCATTCTGGACCTGACGGACCAACACCCCTGCGCCGCAACGCTTGCTGAGCTCTTCGCGGGCCAAGAACCTGGTTGGCACCGGTTGGCGGCGAAAGTGGACGGAACGGTCTCGGGTGTGCTTGCCGCCACGATTCAGTGCGGCGCGGCTGCTCGAACTCGTCTTCAGTACGGAAGGACGACCTCGGCGATGGTGCCGCCTTCGGTGCGACGCCGGACCTCGAAGGTGCCGCCCGCGCTGGCGAGCCGTACCTGCTGGCTCGCCAGCCCGATGTGCCCCTCGGCGATGCGGCGTCGCAGCACTTCCGGCTCGATACCCACGCCGTCGTCGACCACGACCAGGCGGAGCCGGCCGTCGCTGGCGGTGAGGCGCAGCTCGACCAGCTCGGCCTGGGCGTGCCGTTCCACGTTCGCCAGCAGCTCACGGGCCGCCGAGTACACCAGCTGCCCCGCCGGGTGGGTGGGCACCGGGTCGATCCGGCATTCCAGGTGGAACCGCCCGCGGCGCGCGGCCCGCTCCCCCAGGCTGCGCAACGCCTGGGCCAGCCCGGCCTCCCGCAACACGCGCGGGTGCAGGTCGAAGACGGCCTCCCGAAGCTCGCGCACGGTGTCGGTGAGGACCTCGCGGACCCGTCGCCACCAGTCGCCGCGCCGGTCCGGCTCGACCTCCTCCAGGTCCAGCCGCACCGCGAGCAGGTTCTGCACGGCGCCGTCGTGCAGGGCCTCGGCGAGGGCGGCCCGCTCCCGGTCCTCCACCCGCAGCACCTCGGTGAGCAGGCGTTCCCGGTCGTGCAGCAGGCGCGCGATGCGCGCGTTCCGCCGGCCCAGGGCCACGGTGAGGACGCTGCACATGACCGTCAGCCACAGCAGGAAGGTCGCGTCGGTGGCGGCTCGCAGCAAGTCGTAGGCCAACCCACGGTTGGGGTCGAGGTTGTCGAGGTAGCTGCGATGCAACGGTGCGGCCACCAGGATCACGTAGCCCAGCAGCCCGGCCCCGCCGACGCCCGCGGTCAACCACACCCGGTTCCACGGGATCGCGGTCACCGGGAGCAGGAAGTAGGCCCAGCGGGCCTCCGAGCCCGGCCCGCCCGAGACGGCGGCCAGGACCGTGATGGCGAGGACGTCGACCGCGGCGGCCACCACCGCCGCGCTGATCCCCGGGGTGCGCCGGCGCGCCAGCCACAGCCAGCACGCCGCCCACAGCGCAAAGCCGGCGAGGACCGTCCCGAACACCACCCGCTGCGCGCCGTCGGTGCTCGCCAGCCCGCCCATGAGCAGCGGGAGCACCAGGAACAGCCGTGGCCAGCCGGTCCCGCGCACCGACACCGGGCCGAACCCCTCGGCCGCGCTCACTCCAGCAGCCCGCGGCGCATGGCCTCGGCCACCACCGCCGCCCGGTCGGAGACACCCAGCTTCTCGTACAGCCGCTGCGTGTGGCTCTTCACCGTGCTCGGGCTCAGGTGCAGGTTGCGCGCGACCTGCGGGATGGTGAGGCCGGCGGCGAAGGACCGCAGCACCTCGCGTTCCCGGTCCGACAACTGGGGCAGGTGGCTGCCGCTGCGCATCCGGATCTGGCCGGCCAGCCCGGTGGCCACCTCGGGCGGGAGCACGGTCTGGCCCTTGGCCACCCGCAGCACGGCGTCCACGATCTGCTCGCGCTCGGCATCCTTGCCCAGGTAGCCGGACGCACCGCGCTCCAACGCCTCGAACACGATCGGCCCCTCGGTCGTGGCCGAGATCAGCAGCACCCGGCAGTCCAGCCCGTCGCGGGCAACCGCGCCGGCGATCTGGACCCCGTTGAGACCGGGCAGGTTGTAGTCGACCATCAACACGCAGGGGGCGTGCTCGCGGGCGGCCTCCAGTGCGGCTTGGCCGTCCCCGACCGCCGCGACCACCTCGATGTCGTGGTTCCAGCCCAGCGCCCGGGCCAGGCCGTCGCGGTAGATCGGATGATCCTCGGCGATCACCACGCGAACCCGGTCCCCGTTCACGCCGCCGTTCCCCCGTTCCACTACCCCCGGCCGGCCCCCTCACCGGGGTCCGGCGTGCGGGTCTGCTGGCGGCCATCGTAGGTCGCCCGGCTCCCGTCGCGCCCGACGTCACCCCCGCTCACCTGCGGCGGAGCCGGTGGGGTGGTGGGTTCGGTCTCGGCGCGGTCGGCGCCCAGCTCGGAGCGGAGGATGCGCATCGAGCGGCCCAGGGCCCGGGCGGAGTCGGGGAGCTTCTTCGCGCCGAACAGCAGGACGAAGACCCCGGCCACGACCAGCCAGTGCCAGAGGCTCAGCCCCCCGGACAACATGCGGACCTCCGCGGAAGGTGATGGGAAGAGATGACGTTCGGCAGGGAAGGTGGACCAGCGGACGGGTGGGGGTACCGGTCCCCTTCCCTGCCGAATCGGCCGGTGCGTTCGCCCGACCACCCGCGATGCGTTCGTGACCGCGCATCCACGGACGTCGGGATCGAGGCTATGGGCGGCCGGCACGGGGCCGGGACCGGCCGACCGGCCACCTCCTGGTCGGGCCGTGGCCCACCGATCGGAGGACGCCGGTGCCGGGCCGAGCCACGGGGCTCGCCGGCGGGCAGGGTTCGTCGCGGCACCCCCGCACCCTAACCCGGCAGGAACGCCTTCAGTAGCAGCCAGGACACGACGGCCGAGGGCAGCAGCGAGTCCAGCCGGTCCATCAGGCCACCGTGCCCGGGCAGCAGGGTGCCCATGTCCTTGATGCCCAGATCGCGCTTGATCAACGACTCGATGAGGTCCCCCGCGGTCGAGGTGACCACGAGCGCGGCCCCGAACAACGCGCCCTGCCACCAGTAGCCGCCCAGCAGCAGGGTCAGGGTGAGGGCGCCACCGACCACCCCGGCCAGCATCGACCCGGCAAAGCCCTCCCAGGACTTCTTCGGGCTGATCGTCGGTGCCATCGGGTGCCGGCCGAGGAACACCCCGGCCGCGTACCCCCCGGTGTCGGAGGCGACCACGCCGATCAGGAAGGCCAGTACCCGGCCGGCACCGTCCGCGGGGGCCACCAGCATCGCGGCGAACGACGCGAACAGTGGCACGTACGCCGCGGTGAGCACCGAGGCCGCGACGTCCCGCAGGTAGTGGGTGGGACCGCCGCGGATGCGCCACAGCAGGCAGCCGAGCACCGTGAGCACGAACGCGGTGAGCGCGCCCTGCCGCTCGAAGGGCCAGGACAGCCAGACCATGGCCTGGCCGCCGACCAACAGCACGGGCAGCGCGAGCTCGATCCCGGCGCCGCGCCGCAGCGCACCGGCGAGCTCCCAGGTGCCGATCGCGACGGCGATGGCGATGATCGCGAGGAACGACTCGCGCGCCACCAGGAGCGCCAGCAGGATGAGCGCGCCCAGGCCGACCCCGACCGCGATCGCGGCCGGCAGGTTCCGGCCAGCCCGCGAGGGCTTTCCCCCAGCGGGGCTTCCCGATGCGCCGGGCCCCTCGCCCCGTTGGCTGGCCGTCACCACTCAGACCTCGAGGAGTTCGGTTTCCTTGTGCTTGACCAGCACGTCGACCTGGGCCACGTACTTGTCGGTGAGGTGTTGCAGCTCCTTCTCGGCGCGCGCCACGTCGTCCTCACCGGCCTCGCCGTCCTTGGCGATGCGGTCCAGCTCGTCCTTGGCCTTGCGGCGGATGTTGCGGATGGAGACCTTGGCCTCCTCGCCCTTGTGCTTGGCGATCTTGACCATCTCGCGGCGGCGCTCCTCGGACAGCTGCGGGATCACCACGCGGATGATCGTGCCGTCGTTGGTGGGGTTCACCCCCAGGTCGGAGTCGCGGATGGCCTTCTCGATGCTGCGCAGCTGGCTGGCGTCGTAGGGCTTGATGACCGCCATCCGCGCTTCCGGCACGGAGATGCTGGCCAGCTGGTTGATGGGGGTGGGTGAGCCGTAGTAGTCGACCGCGATGCCGTGGAACATCGCCGGGTTGGCCCGGCCGGTGCGCACCGTGGCCAGCTCGTCCTTGGCCACCGATACCGCCTTCTCCATCTTCTCCTCGGCGTCGAGGAGGGTTTCGTCGATCACGGCTGCTCCTTCGTGTGCTCAGTGCTGCCGGTGTGGGGGGTGTCACCCGTCACGATCCCAGCATGGTCAGGCCGAGGCCTCCCCGGCGGGGGTGCTGACCAGCGTGCCGATCTTCTCACCACGCACCGCGCGACGAATGTTGCCCTCGACCAGGAGGTTGAACACGATGATGGGCATGTTGTTGTCCATGCACAGGCTGAAGGCAGTGGCGTCGGCGACCTTGAGCCCGCGCTCCAACGCCTCCCGGTGGGTGATCTGCTCGAACTTCACCGCCTCCGGGTCGGTCTTCGGGTCGGCGGTGTAGACGCCGTCCACCCCCTTGGCCATCAGCACGACCTCGCAGCCGATCTCCAGGGCCCGCTGGGCGGCCGTGGTGTCGGTGGAGAAGTAGGGCATGCCGGCGCCGGCGCCGAAGATGACCACGCGCCCCTTCTCCAGGTGCCGCATCGCGCGCCGCGGGATGTAGGGCTCGGCGACCTGGCCCATGGTGATCGAGGTCTGCACCCGGGTGTCGATGCCCTGCTCCCGCTCCAGGAAGTCCTGCAGCGCCAGGCAGTTCATCACCGTGCCGAGCATGCCCATGTAGTCGCCGCGGGCCCGGTCCATGCCGCGCTGCTGGAGCTCGGCGCCGCGGAAGAAGTTGCCGCCGCCGATCACCACGGCGATCTGGGCGCCCTCGCGCACGACCTCGGCGATCTGCCGGGCGACCGTCTGCACGACGTCGGGGTCGACACCGACGCCACCGCCGCCGAACATCTCCCCGCCGAGCTTCAGCAGGACCCGCTTGAAGCCGGGCCGCCGGCCGCTGTCCTCGGTCACCCGTTTCTCCTCCTTACGCTGGTGCCGCGCGATCGGGACGTGGATACGCGAAGGCGGGGCCGCCAGCGCGTCAGTTGCCGCACGGCGGCCCCGCCCCGGGTGCGTCAGGCCTGGCCGACCTCGAAGCGGGCGAACCGGGTCACGGTCACGCCCGCGGAGTCCAGCACGGCCTTCACGGTCTTCTTGGAGTCCTGCACAGACGCCTGGTCGAGCAGGACGACGTCCTTGTAGAAGCCGTTGAGGCGGCCCTCGACGATCTTGGGCAGGGCCTGCTCGGGCTTGCCCTCCTCGCGCGCGGTCTCCTCGGCGATGCGGCGCTCGTTGGCGACCACGTCGGCCGGGACCTCGTCCCGGGTGACGTAGCGTGGCTTCATCGCGGCGATCTGCATGCCGGCGGCGCGGGCGGCCTCGGCGTCGTCGCCGGTGTACTCGACCAGCACGCCGACGGCGGGGGGCAGGTCGGCGGCGCGGCGGTGCAGGTAGGTGGCCACGGTGCCGTCGAAGCCGACGACCTTGGCCAGCTCCAGCTTCTCACCAATCTTGGCCGACAGCTCCTGCACGGCGGCCTCGACGGTCTTGCCGTCCAGCTCGGCGTTCTTCAACGTCTCCAGGTCGGCCGGCCGGTTGGCCTTGGCCACCTCGACGATGCGCGCGGCCAGCGCCTGGAAGTCGTCGTTCTTGGCCACGAAGTCGGTCTCGCAGCGCAGCTCGACCATGACGCCGCCGTCGGCGGCCACCAGGCCGTTCGCGGTGGTGCGCTCGGCCCGCTTGCCGACGTCCTTGGCGCCCTTGATGCGCAGGATCTCGACGGCCTTGTCGCAGTCGCCCTGAGCCTCCTCCAGCGCCTTCTTGCAGTCCATCATGCCGGCGCCGGTCTTCTCACGGAGCCGCTTCACGTCGGCCGCGGTGTAGTTCGCCATCGTGCGTTGTCCGTCCTTCTTCGGTACGCGGCGGTGGTGGGGTGGATGTGCGCCCGCTCCGCCCGTGCCGCCACCGGTGGCGGCACGGGCGGAGCGGGGATCAGGACTGGGCCGGGGACTCCGAGCCCTGGCCGCCCTCGGCGGTGGCGCCGGCCAGCAGCTCCTGCTCCCACTCGGCCAGCGGCTCCTCGGCCGCCACACCCGGCTCGGGCTTCTCCTCGCCCTCCGGGGCGGCGGTGCGGCCGGCACGCGACATCAGGCCGTCCGCGGCGGCGTCGGCGACCACGCGGGTCAGCAGCGCGGCGGAGCGGATCGCGTCGTCGTTGCCCGGGATCGGGTAGTCGACCTCGTCCGGGTCGCAGTTGGTGTCGAGGATCGCCACGACCGGGATGCCCAGCTTGCGGGCCTCACCGACGGCGATGTGCTCCTTCTTGGTGTCCACGACCCAGACGGCGCTGGGCACCTTCTGCATGTCGCGGATGCCGCCCAGCGTCTTCTCGAGCTTGTCCTTCTCGCGGGTCAGCATCAGGATCTCCTTCTTGGTGCGACCCTGGAACCCGCCGGTCTGCTCCATCGACTCCAGCTCCTTGAGGCGCTGGAGCCGCTTGTGGACGGTCTGGAAGTTGGTGAGCATGCCGCCCAGCCAGCGCTGGTTGACGAACGGCATGCCGACCCGCAGCGCCTGCTCGGCGATGGCCTCCTGGGCCTGCTTCTTGGTGCCGACAAACAGAACCGAGCCGCCGTGGGCCACGGTCTCCTTGACGAACTCGTAGGCCCGGTCGATGTAGGACAGCGTCTGCTGCAGGTCGATGATGTAGATGCCGTTGCGCTCGGTCAGGATGTAGCGCTTCATCTTCGGGTTCCAGCGCCGGGTCTGGTGCCCGAAGTGCACACCGCTGTCGAGCAGCTGCTTCATGGTGACGACGGCCATGGCCGGTTTCGCACCTCAAGTCGCTCGGGCGTGCTGGCTCGGCCAGCACGCGGGTCGGTTGCCGCGACGGGCCGGTTGGCCCGTCGCCCTGGTGCCGCGCCGCCGCCCGGACCCGCCGTCGCCCCTCGGGGCCTTCCGCCGGGACCGCCGGGCGCCGTGCCCCGACCAGATGCGGGGCGCGCGCCGACACGCGAAGTCGGCCCGTGGGCACACGGGCCGCCGGAGTAAGTGTAGTGGGTTGAGCCAGTGCGCCTCACACCGAGGCCCCTCCCCTGCCCAGCGCTGATTACGCAGCGAAATCACCCACCCACAACGCGGAGTTTCCACAGTTCACGGGGACCCGCACTGCCTCGGCCACACCACCGCAACCCCTGGACCGGCCCGCTGGCCCCCGACCACAACCCCCATCGGCTGGTGCGCCAGCGGGCGCGGCCGCTTCTTGCCACCCCCGGGCCGCCCGTGCCCGGGCCGCCCGTGGAGCCACGCCCGGCCCGTCCGCGGATGCACCCCCACCACCAGGCACGCCTCCGCGCTTACTCACACCCTGCCCCACTGCGCAGAGGACGCCGCCCGCTCCCCCGACAACCCCCGCCTGCCCTGCCGGCGACCGAGCCACACGAATCTCGAACATCGCGTTCCATCAACACCCGGGTGTTGCGACGTTCCCCAGAACCGAAGTCGCACGCCGGCCAACGTCGTCCCTCCTCCGACCGGTGCGGCGCCCGCCCGGGATCGCAGTTCCCTGCCCGCCGTCGCCTTGGCCGAGGCTCTCCCCGCCGGCCCATACCCGCCACACCCACCCGCCCACAACCTCGGCCCACCCTACGAACCCAAGCCCACTGGCCTATCCCGACGTCCAGCCCGCGATCTCCACCCCACCGACTCGGCGCACGCTGCGCGAACCCCCGCCCGCTCTTCCTAACCCCCAGCACATTGGCCAGCCTCGCACCTGCCGCCAACCGGCGCGGGCCCAACCCACGACCTGGGGCCGTGTTTGCCCACCCCACGCTGCGCGAACCTCTACTGCCTTCCGTTCAACACCCCCAGCAGACGCAGTTATCCACAGGCCCTCAAACCATCCACAACCCGCGATCACCCGCTCGCAATTCATGGCCGCGCGGTGGAACGTGGGCACATGCCTGCCATTCCGCTTCTCCTCCTGAGCGCCCTCGCCGGACCCGTCGCCATCCCACCCACGCCGCCCGCGATCGACTTCCCCCGCGGCGGCGTACTCCCGAGCGTGCAGCGCACGGGAACCGAACCCGGGCAGCACATACCTGCTGCGCGGGGCACCTTCGGTTGGCCGCTCAACGGACCGCCCCCCGTCACGCGGCACTTCCACCCGCCCCCGCATCCCTACGGGCCGGGGCACCGTGGAGTGGATCTTGCCGGCGTAACCGGTCAGACCGTGCTGGCCGCCGGGGACGGTGTCGTCGTGGTCGCCGAGAAGATCGTCGACCGAGGCGTCATTTCCATCGCCCACCCCAATGGCCTACGCACCACCTACGAACCGGTCACTCCGCTGGTCACTCACGGGCAGTGGGTCCAACGGGGCGACGTGATCGGCTCCCTCGACGCCGGCCATGCCGGCTGCCCAGCCGAGGCATGCCTGCATTGGGGAGTGCGACGCGGTCGCGACTACGTAGACCCGCTACGGCTGGTGACCTCACACCCGGTACGGCTCCTGCCATGGCGAGGGAGCTGACGACCAGTTGCCCCAACGGTGCACGAGGTACCCCATTCCCCCTGATCGGAGGTGATCAGCACCTACGAAGCATCGACACCTGTGCCACGGCTCGGCGGCTGACGCAAGCAGCCCGTTCGCCGAGGAGGCCCGGCAGCCACACCACACCACGAAGAACCACGAAAGCGACGCGCCCAAGCCGAAAGCACCGAACGCGCTTCCCGTTACCAGTCCACTACCGCTTGTCAGTCGTTACCGCTCGCTAGTCCGGGAAGCCACGCCTCAGACAGCGGCATCGGCGTCAACCCGCCTCCGCCGTGAGTCCGAACGCGCCACGCAACCAGCCCGTTGCCGCTTCTCGCTTGCGTCTCTCATCGTGGGACACGCCAGTGCCCCACCAGCTCGTTTGGCTACCTCGCTCCCCGGCATCACACGAACCTCGCGGGGCCTTGCCGAGGAAACGAACACGGTCCCGGTTCGATCCAGAGTGCTCGTCCACCGGCCGGCGCCTCGGACACCGGTTGCTGACGCCGGCGACGCAAGGGCGGCAGAGACGGCCGGTGTCTGGCACAACCCATCCGGCACTGATGACGTTGGCGCTCCTGCCGAGACGCGCTCCGCCTGCTTCGCTACCACCAAGCCTGAAGCGAGCTCTCGGTGCGAACGCCTTCCCGTCAAGAACCAGCCAGAGCCACCAGAGGCCCGCCAAACGAGATCGAGCGGCCAGGTCACAGCAGCGCTGTAGTCCGGTCAGGCGTCGTTCTGCTCGGCGAGCTTTGCTCGCAGTCGCAGCACCGCACGGGTGTGCAGTTGGCACACCCGGGACTCCGTCACGCCCAGCACGCGACCGATTTCGGCGAGGGTGAGGTTCTCGAAGTAGTACAGGGTCACCACGATCCGGTCCCGCTCGCTGAGTTGGGCGATGGCATCGGCGAGCTGGCGCCGGCTGTCCTGGTCCACCAGCGCGGCGACCGGGTCCTCGGCCCGGTCGTCCGGCAGGGTCTCGGCCAGCGAGGCGCTGCCGCGTCCCGCCGCGATGAGCTCGTCCAACGCGACCACGCTGGTCAGCTGCAGCTGCGCGTACAGCTCGCGCAGCTCGGCGACGGAGATGCCCAGCTCCGCGGCCAGCTCGGCGTCGGTTGCGGTGCGCTGCAGGCGGGCCTCCAGCCGCTCCAGCGCACGTTCCACGTCCCGGGCGCGACTGCGGACGGAACGCGGCACCCAGTCCTGCGCGCGAAGGTCGTCCAGGATCGCGCCCCGGATCCGCTGCATCGCGTAGGTCTCGAACTTCAACCCGCGCTCGGGCTCGAACTTCTCGATCGCGTCGACCAGACCGAAAATCCCGGACTGCACCAAATCCGCAACGTCGACGTGCGAGGGCAGGCCGGTGCCGACCCGGCCGGCCACGTACTTGACCAAGGGCGCGTAGTGCAGCACCAGCCGATCCCGCAAGGCATGCTCCCCGCTGCGCCCATATGCCCGCCACAACGCGACGATCCCGGCTTCCACCTCGTGGGGGCTGCGTTGGTCCCCCGATCCGGCCCGCTCCCCGGACGCCGGTGGCGCGGCCGCTGCCGACCGTACCGGCTCGGAATCATCCTGGGCCGCACCGCTGGGCGCGGGCTCGGCCCGCACCTCGTCGGGCTGCGGCTCCGTGCCTTCCGCCGGGGGGCGATCACCGCCCGTGTGCGCGGCAGCTCTGGCCCGGTCTGGAGCGGCGTGCACGGACCCGGCCGTGCCGGCGCCGTCGTCCCGCACGGGCCGCCGCTGCGACGTGCGCCCGGTGGGCGGCGCTGCCGTGCGGGAACCTCCCCCGGCATCATCAGGTACGGGGGTGGGTTCGGTCATGAATCGCCTTCAACCGTTCGACGGTGACGTGGGTGTAGAGCTGGGTCGATGCGAGCGTAGCGTGACCAAGTAGCTCCTGAACGCTGCGGAGGTCGGCTCCCCCTTCCAGCAGGTGCGTGGCCGCCGAGTGCCGTAGTCCGTGCGGCCCCGTCCGGACGCTTTCGGGTACCGCCGAGACGGCGTCGTACACCACCCGCCGCGCGGTCCGCGGGCCCAGCCGACCACCCCGGGCGCCGAGGAACAACGCGGCCGGCGAACCGGTCCTGACCAGGGCGGAGCGGCCTCGGGACAGCCACGCGCGCACCGCCCGCGCGGCCGGTTCACCGAACGGCACGACCCGCTCGCGTCCGCCTTTGCCCAACACCCGCACCACCCGGCGCCCAAGATCGACGTCATCGACGTCCAGGCCGCAAAGCTCGGACACCCGCACCCCGGACGCGTAGAGCAACTCCACCACCGCATGGTCACGGAGTGCAACCGGCTCGTCCTCCACAGCGCCGCGCTCCGAGGCCGCCATCACCGCCGCGGCCTGCTCCTGCTTCAGCACCGCCGGCAGCCTTCGCTGGGGCCGCGGAGCGGCCAGCCGCGCCCCCGGGTCCGTTGGCAGCCACCCGCTCCGCGCGGCCCACGCGGTGAACGCTCGTGCCGCCGCCGCCCGCCGGGCCAGGCTCGTCCGGCTGGCTCCCTCCTCGCGCAGGTCGGCCAGCCAAGCCCGCAGTGCCGCGAGATCCAGCCTTTCCAGCCCCGGCCCAGCCGGCTGGCCGAGGCCGCCGGGAGTGCCGGGGGACTTCTTATCGGGCTCGCTGTCCTCCCGGGCAGGCTTGCCGCGACCACGCTCCTCGCGCACAGCGGGCTCGGATACTCCGCCCGTGTCGTCCCGGTACTCGCTTGCCTCCAATCCGCTGCCTGCGCCCTTCCCGGTCGTGCTCCTCTCGGGCGCGCTCTCGGCACCCTGTTCGGGCCCGCTCGCCTCGGGCCCGGCGCCAGCCACTTGCGCAGGACCGCTCAAGTGGTCGAGCAGAGACACCACATCGCCGACGTAGGCCCGCACCGTGTGCGCGGAAAGTCCTCGCTCAAACCGCAGGTGCCGCTCGAACGCGTCAACCACCCCGGCAAGCTCCGCGGGCAGCCGCTCCCGCGCCCGCCGCAGATCCCTCCGACCTTGACCACGACGCCCAGCCATGCCGCAAGACGCTGCGCCCGACCGACGCCCTGGTCAAGCATCGCCACTCCGACCAGCCCACATCGGAACCCAGATCGCCATTCCGCGCCGTCTCCCGGGCCCGTGCCGGTGAGAGTTCCTCCGGGGCCGGTTGTGGTGTCCCGGCCGGCGTTCAGCGGGCTGGCTGAACCCGGCTGGTTCTCACTCGGGACGGGCTCTCCACTCTCCCCAGGGTCTCGGCGATCTCAGGTCGGGTGGCCGAACAATGGTCGGCTGTGGACCCGAGTGGCACGGGGGTGCTGGCGGCGTTGACCTGGGTCCCCCACCGAAGCAGAGCGCACTGACGGCCAGCCTGTGGAAGCCTGCCGGTGGATCGCCCTTCGATGAGCGGTCAACGGATCTGCCCAGTCGCTTGGCTTGCTGGCTGCGGTTGGTTGGCGAGTACGACTCCGACGAGCACGACGCCGGCCCCGAGATAGATGTGCCAGCCCAACGCCTCGCCCGCAAGTACGCCCATGGTGACCGCCACCAGCGGAAGCAGGTAGATCACGGTTGAGGCAGCGGTCGGGCCCTCGTCGGCGATCAGGCGGTACTTGAGGAGGTTGGCGGCGCCCGTCACGAGGACACCGAGAACCAGCAGTGCGACAACCCCAGTCCAGCCGGGAGTCAGCGCAATCGGTCCGACGAACGGAAGCGCAGTGGTGACGACGGCGGAGGCCGCGACCAGCTGGCCAGCGGAGGCTGCCAACAGCGGACATTGATTACCACTGGCCCCAGTGAGAAAACGTCCGATATAGATATACGACACGCCGTAACTTGCCGCTGCTACCAAGCACGCCGCGCTGGCGGTCCAGGATACGTGGGACGTCGCGGACCGCCAGGGGGCGAGAAGTACCGCAACACCCAACAGTCCCAGCAGCAGCCCAACTATTCGGTGCCGCTGGGCCCGTTCACCGAGCGCGATCGCCATCACGTACGTGAAAAGCGGCGTCGTCGAGTTCAGGACGCCAGCGAGCGCGGACGGCACTCGCTGCCCCGCCCAGGCGAGGAGAAAGTAGGGAACCATGTTGGCGAAGATCGCGGCGATTGTGAGGTAGCCCCAGAGCCTTGGCGATCTGGGCAGTGGCTGGCGTCGGAGGGAGGTGACGGCGACCAGGAACCCGGCTCCGAGCACCAGCCTGCCCAACAGAACCCCGAAGGGACTCGTTGCGCCCAACGAGAGCTTGATCAGCAGGTAGCTCGATCCCCATAATCCGGTGAGGAGAAGTAGCCGGAGAACACTTGTCGGCTGCATGTGGGTTTCCTTCACTCGAGCACGTCACGCACCACGCCGCTGAACAAGCCGTGTTCGAGCCGAGGGGCCGTTGCTGGGCGAACAGTCGTGGCGCGTTCGTCACCGGCTGGTCTTGATGCCCAGGAGTTGACGGGCATTGCCGTGGGCAATCTTTCGGCGATCGTTTTCGCTGATGGATGCTTGCTCGAGCCATCGAGCCGCCTGCTCCATGGACTCGTAGGGGTAGTCCGTGGCGAACAGGAGTCGGTCGACACCCACGGTGAGCGCCGCGCAGAGGAGCGCCTGGTCGTGGAAGGCTCCGCTGGTCGTAAGGTAGAAGTTGCCGGAGAGATACTCCGTTATCGTCCTGTCGAGCTTGCCACCGAACGGGTTGTGCTCGAAGCAGTTCTGAATCCGCCAGGAAAAGTATGGCAGCATCTCGCCGAGGTGTCCGAGGATGACCGTCAGACGGGGAAGTCGGTCGAACAAGCCACTGAAGACCAAACGTAGCGCATGGGTTGCCGTCTCCACCCCGAATCCCCATACCGCGCCGACGAGCTGCGGGTGGTCCTGATATATCCGCTGCTGATCGGCCAGCGGTGCCCGTGGATGGAGATAGATGGGAACCCCGAGGTCGTTGACCGAATCCCAGAACTCCAGATATTGCGGCTCGTCGAGGTAGCTGGCTCCATCGTCCGCACGGTTGGTGTAGCCGTTGATCATTGCGCCTTTGAACCCCAAGCGGTTCACACAACGTTCCAACTCGGCCGCCGCAGCCTCCGGATCCTGCAGTGGAAGCGTGGCAAATCCGGCGAACCGGTCAGGGAACTTGGCCACTACGTCCGCCAGAAAGTCGTTGACGGCACCCGCGATGCTCACCGCTTCGGCCGGATCACGGAGCGCTTGCACACCAGGGCTGGTCAGCGACAGGATCGCCACATCGATGCCAGCATGGCCCATCCTGGCGATCCGCTCCCAACCGACGTCAACGAGTTGGTCGAGGACAGCGGCGAAGAACCTGCCATCCACCCCGATCGAGGACGCCTGCCGGAGGGGATCCATCTCCGTTGAACCGTCGCGAACGTCGGTCGGAGCAATAAAATGCTCCTCCAAAGCGATCTTCGGTAGATTCGACAACGCTTCAGTCTCCCCATCGAAGTCAGGGGACGCACGTCAACAACGTCCCAGTCAGAGCGTGTCCGGTGCGTGCACCGAAACTCACATCGGTGCGACCATTCGTCCCCGCTACGAGGACGAACGAGTCGCGGCGACCGGCGAACAGGGTTGAAGATCCTGTGTCTCGGCGTGCGCATCGGTGAGCGTAGTTTTCTCCGGGGACGTCACTTGCTCAACAGGGAACATTGATTTGCCGGTTAGCGAAGGACGCTGCGGCAGGTTTCGTCAATCTTGACGGCTGTCGACGAGCACACCAACGCTGGACATACACCAGATGTCTCGTCCCGCGCCACCCGCCGCTGCCAGGACAACGGGCTCGCCGTCAGCAATCGCACCGGACAACCTGAATCAGGACTCAACAAGCGTTGATCGTGTCTCCGGCCAGCTCACGGCGATGCGGACGTCGCCGATCTTTCCACCCCGACTCCCCACACCTGCACCACAAATCGTGTCGTTTCGTTGACGAGGCGTGCCCACCGGTGGTGTCGTGATGTCCTTCGAGCGGGCCTACCACGTCAGGCCCTCCGTTCGCCGTCGACACTGCCGTGGCCCTCCACGGGCGAAGCCTGATGACCATCCGCAACAGCAAATATCACCCAATCAGGCGATGGTCGTGAAAGTCCACAACAACGTCGCCAAGACTGTCGCTACCTGAACCTCCGTTGGAGCACCGATGCGGGTCACCCTCACCACGGCCACCCAGAGACCTCAGGACCGCGAATCCTACTGGCAAGACGTCATGTGCCAGACCTTCCTACCGTTGAACGTCTCCGTGCGGAACAGTGAGTCCAGTGAATCCTTGATCGGCAGTATCACCGCTCACAGCATCGGAACGCTCGAGGTCGCCACCGTTGCTGCCAACCGCGGCCTTCGTATCGTTCGGAGCCGCGAGTCGATCTCCCGATCACCAAGGGATCATTTCGCGGTGGCCCTACAGCTCGACGGCAGATCCGTCGTAGCCCAGAGCGGTCGGGAGGCACTGCTCCGGCCCGGGGACCTCGTCTTCTGGGATACCGACCACCCGAATGTCCTGGACTCCGGTGGACCACTTCGGTTCGCCGTGTACATGGTGCCGCGACACTCGTTTCCACTGCCGGTCCGTTCCGTGCACCGGATAAGGGGAGCAACGATTCGGCGAGATGAGGCAATCGGGCGCCTGCTGTCGCCCTTCTTGACCAGGTTGGCCACCGAGGCCGATTCCTACGCTGCCTCTCCCGCACTCGACGTCGCCACGCTGGAGCTACTCGCCGTGGCGGCCAGGGAGGTCACCGAAGGCGGAACCCTCTCCCTGGCGTCCCACCCGCTACTGCCCAGCGTCCACGCCTTCATCGAACGGAACCTCGCCAACCCCGCGCTTCGACCTGCACTCATCGCACAACACTTCGGCATCTCCACTCGCTACCTGCACATTCTCTTCGCCGGGCAGGACACCACCGTCGGCGCGTGGATCCGCCAACGCAGGCTGGACGCCTGCCGTAGGACGCTCGCCAGGCCGAATCTCGCCACCCAGACCATAGCGGCCATCGCGCACCAGTGGGGTTTCGTCGACGCCGCACACTTCAGCCGAACATTCCGAACCGCATACGGCGTATCACCCCGACAATGGCGAACCGCAAACAACCCCGTATTCCGCCACATCAACGCAAAATAGGAATAACCTCGAGCGCCCGCTGCAGCAACCAGGTACGATGAGCACGCCGTGAACTACCGTGGCGCCGTGATTCTGACTGCCATCTTCACCCAACTCATTGTTTCTCACACAATGAGGTGATCTTGGTCTGGCGCACCGGGATAGCCCGCGGGGACGGGTGGTGGCGTGGTCAGCTTCGGATGCCAGCGCCTGCGCTCGGGAGCGGTGGGGGACGCGCAGGCGTTGCGGGGGCCATGGTTCCAGCGCGGGGTGACTTATTTGGCTTGTTCGGCGCCGGGCGGGGTGGTCGGGCGCAGCGCCAGCCTTCGGGGTGGCGTTCGGCGAGTCGGGCGAGCTCCAGTGTCGGGAGGAGGGCACGGACACGGTTGAGCGGTACGCCCGAGTCGCGCGCGACCTCCTCGGGGCTACGACCGCCGCGGAGTGGCAGCGCGTCGAAGACCCGAAGTGTTTCCGGATCGAGGTCGTCGGTGGGTCGCCGGGCGACCTTGGGTTCGGCGGCGAGATCGGTGCCGAAGCGGCCGATGGATTCGATGACCTCCGCTACCCTCGTGACGAGATCTGCTTCCTGTTCGCGGAGAAGCGCGTGGCAGCCGACTGACATCGCCGAGGTGACCGGACCCGGCATGGCCATCACGACGCGCCCGAGGGTTCGGGCGGTTGCGGCGGTGTTGCGGGAACCGCTGCGGGCTCCGGCTTCCACGACCACGGTTCCGTCGGAGAAGCCGGCGATCAGCCGGTTTCGGACGAGAAAGCGGTGCCGTGCCGCGGAGGTCCCGGGCGGGTACTCGCTCACGACAGCGCCACTTTTCGCCACGTGGTCGAGGAGGAGGCGGTGGCCCGCGGGGTAGCCGATGTCTATCCCGCAGGCCAGGAATGCGACGGTCGGGCCGTCCCCGGCCAGCGCGCCGCGATGCGCCGCGCCGTCGATGCCGTACGCCGCTCCCGAGACAACGGTGATTCCATGCTGGACCAGGTTGTTGGCGAGTTCGCCGGCCACGCACTCGCCATAGTCGGTGGCAGCCCGGGCACCCACTATGGAGACCGCGCGTTCGGCGAGGTCGGCAAGCCGCGCCTCGCCACGCACCCAGAGTGCGAGCGGGCCGACGAGATGGTGGTGTCCACGCGCCACCGCGAGATCGAAGGCGTTGAACGCCCAGCTCGGCCATTCGTCGTGCTCCGGTGTGACGAGGCGGGCGCCTACCGACTCGGCCGATGCCAGGTCTTCCTCCGGACGCCACAGGTCGCCCCTTGCGTCGGTCTCGCCGCTGGTTTCCGGCGGCGCCTCCCCGGTACGGACCAGCCTGGCCGCGCCAACCGGCCCGACCTCGGCGATCAGTCGTGTCAGGCCGAGGGCCGGTGGCTCGGCGACGCGAAGCAGGTAGGCCCGCGCCAGGAGGAGCTCACGCTCTCCCGGAGTCATGTCACCCTCCGTTCCCGAAACTCCAGTGCGGCGGCGACGTGGTCTGCGTCGGGCCGCTCGGCCCCGGCCAGGTCGGCGAGTGTCCAGGCGACGCGGAGGCACCGGTCGGCACCGCGGCCGGTGAGGGTGCCCGTGTTGAGGCTGCGGTCGAGCAGCGCGGTGACCTTGCGGGGCAGGGCGAACTGGCGTCGCAGTGCCGGCCCCGGCACCTCGGCGTTGCACAACCAACCGTGCTCGCTCCACCGTTCGGCGGCGATGGCTCGAGCCTGGTGCACCCTCTTCCGGACCACTTCGGTCGATTCCGGCTGGATGTCCGCTGTGGACATCGCGGTCAGCGGACGCATGCGTACCCGAAGGTCCACTCGGTCGAGCAGGGGTCCGGACAGCCGGGAAAGGTACCGGCGGCGGGCGTTCGGGAGGCAGATGCAGTTCGTGTCCCGTGCCGGCGCGCAGGGGCACGGGTTCGTGGCCAGGACGAGTTGGAAGCGTGCGGGGTAGCGGACGACTCCATCTCGGCGGGCCAGCCGTACCTCGCCTTCTTCCAGTGCGGTGCGAAGCGCCTCGAGGCGCTTCGGCCCCATCTCGCACGCCTCGTCGATGACGAGGACGCCCCGGTGGGCACAGCTCACCGCACCCGGCCGGGCGAGGCCGCCGCCCCCGCCCACCAGTGCGGCCACCGAGGTCGCGTGGTGGGGCGCCACGAACGGCGGCGTGGTGATCAGCGGTGCGTCGGAGGTCAGCATGCCGGCCACCGAGTGGATCGCGGTAACCTGGAGGGCTTCGTCTGGGGTCAGGGGTGGCAGCAGGCCGGTGAGACGTTGGGCAAGCATGGTCTTACCGGTTCCGGGTGGCCCGATGAGCAGGAGGTGGTGACCGCCGGCGGCGGCGACCTCCAGCGCCCAGCGGGCCTCGGGCTGGCCCACCACATCGGCCAGGTCCGGGATGGACGGTGGTTCGGCCGGTACTGCATCACCGGGTGTGAGCAGGCTGTCCGGCTCGCCACGCAGCCAGGCGAGTACCTCGTGCAGGCAGCGGGCGCCCAGCACCTCCATGTCCTCGACCAGCGCGGCCTCGGCCATGGCGGACTCCGGAACGACGGCCCGGCGCAGGCCGGCGTTCCGGGCCGCGAGGAGGCCGGGCAGGACCCCGCGCACGGGCCGCACGCGGCCGTCGAGCGCCAGTTCACCGACGAGGACGGTGAACTCCAGCGGTGCCTGCGGGACCGCCTGGGCACCGGCCAGGACGGCAACCGCCAGTGCCAGGTCGTAGCCGCTTCCGTTCTTCGGGAGCGTGGCCGGCGAGAGATTGAGCGTGACGCGCTGGGACGGCCACTCCTCTCCACTGTTGCGCACCGCCGCGCACAGTCGGGTCTTGGCCTCATTCAGGCTCGTGTCAGGCAGGCCGACGAGCTGGACGCTGGACAGGCCGCGCCCGATGTCCGCTTCGATCTCGACGGGGATGCCGCTCACGCCGGACAACGCGACCGACCAGGCCCGGGCGAGTGCCATGTCAGAACACTCCTTCGCGGTGTTCGACGCGGGCGGGCGCGTCCGGCGGCCAGAGCACCGCCACCAGGTCGAACCGGACCTCGCACCACGGGACACGGTGGACGGCGAGCCATTCCAGGGCGGCGCGCCGCAGCCGACGACGCTGGCGGCGGGTGAGGACTTCCCCGGGCTCGCCCCAGTTGGGGCCGGCCCGGGTTTTCACCTCGCAGATCACGAGGCGTTCCCCGTCGCTGGCGACGATGTCGAGCTCGCCTTCGCGGCCCCGCCAGTTGCGGGACAACACTGCCAGACCGCGTTCTTCGAGGTAGTCCGCTGCGAGGTCCTCGCCACGGCGGCCGAGGTCCGCGGGGCTGGGCTTGGTGCTCTCCATGGGATCTTCCTTCCCGGCGTCGGTTGTCGATCTTTCGCGGTCGACCTTGCCGGGCGGGGAGGGAAGGCGCCAGCGCGAGGTGCTCGGCTGTGGATAGGTAGAGGGGTTGTGGATAACTCGGAGCACCATTCGGTGAATGTCTAGGAAGTTGAGGAGAGGAGTGGTATATGCGCGGAGCAGTGATCATTGACCAGCTCAGGCGCGGTGAGGCTGGTATCGAACAGATGGGCCAGGAAAACGCTTCGGGAACAGGAAAATCCGGGCTGCCTCACCCACGTCTGGCGCAGGAGGGCCTTGGTCGAACCAAAGAGCGGGGGCGTTTGGCCAGCGACAAGGGGCTGTCGGGAGCGCCGAGGCTCCGGCAGACGGGAAGGCTTGGCCAGGAGGAGAGCAGCTACGAAGAGCAGCAAGGCTGAGCGGGCAGCCAAAGGCTGCCGAGAGCGAGGCCAAGTTCGGCCGGCAGATGGGCCCGGATGCCGCGCTGCCAGGAGCTTGGCGATGAGGCGACTGGCGGGCCTGGCGAGATGCCCCATTCAGCCCTGGAGGCCAAGACGGGGAACGCAGTCAGCCACGAGCGTCCTCCGCAGACGTACAGCTGGTGGTCGGCAGGCAGGTATCTGCCGGATGAGGCTCTTTCCAGGTAGGTGCCTGCCGACAGGCGGGAGGGCCGGACAGCAGGACCACCACGAGGGCGACAGCGCGGGGCCCGTGGCTCGGCGGGGAACCGACGCACCGCATGGGGCGGGCGGGTTCGGACCGTCCTGCAGCAGGGCCACGCAGGGAGTCGGGGCGCAGGGTGGCGCAAGCCAGCCGATCAAGCAGGCGCCCGCGGCGCGGCCGCGCGCAGGTCGCCAGGGCCAGGCCCGTGCGAACCACCCGGAATCGCGCAGCAAGCAGCGTGAACCCGACCAGCGGGGGTCATCCGAGAGCGGTAAAAGATCAGCCGAACGGGCAGTATTCGGGGACGAGGCGGCCCAGCGGATCACGCGCCGAAGGGGCCGCCCTCGGGCAGCCGCAGCTCGGGCTTGTCCAGCTCCTCGACGTTGACGTCCTTGAAGGTGATCACCCGGACGTTCTTCACGAACCTGGCCGGGCGGTACATGTCCCACACCCAGGCGTCGGACATGCGCACCTCGAAGTACACCTCGCCCTCGGCGTTGCGCACCTGCACGTCCACCGCGTTGGCCAGGTAGAAGCGCCGCTCGGTCTCCACGACATAGGAGAACTGGCCGACGATGTCGCGGTACTCCTTGTAGAGCTGCAGCTCCATCTCGGTCTCGTACTTCTCGAGATCCTCCGCGCTCATCGCCGCCGCGCTCCTCCTGTCAGCAACCGCCGGACCCCGCGGCACGGGGTGCCCCATTGTTCACCACTGACGCCAGGACACCGGCGCGCGCCACCCGGTGTGGTGGCCGCATCCCGTGCTCCGCGCCCGCCGCCGCCACGTTCACGTACGACCACCGGTGCTCGGCGCTCGGTCCGTGCGTGCTCAACGCGGCGTTGTGCTCGGCCGTGCAGTAGCCCTTGTGCACATCGAACCCGTACACCGGCAGTTCCGCATGCAGCTTGGCCATGATGCGGTCCCTGGTGACCTTCGCCAGCACCGAGGCGGCCGCCACGCACGCCGCCGCCTTGTCGCCCTTCACCACGGCCACGCTCGGCGCGGTCAGGCCCGGCACCCGGAACCCGTCGGTGAGCACGAAGCCGGGGTGCTCGGTCAGCCCGGCGACCGCCCGTCGCATGCCCTCCAGGTTCGCCACGTGCACCCCGAGCCCGTCCACCTCGGCCGCCGGGATCACCACCACCGACCAGTTCAGGGCACGGGCCACGACCTGGTCGTAGATCCGGTCCCGGGCCGGCGGGGTGAGCAGCTTGGAGTCGGTCAGTCCGGTGAGCCGCCGGCCGTCGCCCGGCCGCAGCACGCACGCGGCCACCACCAGCGGGCCGGCGCACGCGCCCCGGCCTGCCTCGTCCACGCCGGCGACCGGGCCGAGGCCCCGGCGGTCCAATGCGCTCTGTAGCGCCCAGCTCCCCGTGCCGCGTCGCACGACGGCCCTCGGCGGGCGCAGGACGTCGGCTGCCGCCGTCACCCCTGGTCGTGCCTCCCGCGCCGATCGGCCATCCCCTCTCGCAGCCTACGTCCGACCCACCACACGGGGAACGCCCCGGCGATGCCGGCCCCGAGCGGGAGGCCCTGCTGCCAGGCGGGCGCGTTCATGGCCACCGGCGCCGCCTGCGGGTTGTGGTCGTCGATGCCCTGCCAACGCTGTGGGGGCAGCACGACGAACCGGGCAATGCCGATGACGTTGTCCACCGGCACGGTGCCCTGCTCGGAGCCGTCCATGTGCTCCCGCGAGTCGGCCGACCCGTTGCGGTTGTCGCCCATCATCCACAGGTGCCCCGCGGGCACCTTGACCGGGCCGAAGGGGCGGACGTCCTCCGGGCCGGTACCGGCTATCCAGTAGACGTAGGGCTCGTCGAGCAGCTTGCCGTCGACCTTGACCCGCTTGGCCTTCTCGTCCCACTCGACGGTCTGCCCACCCACGGCGATGACCCGCTTGACGAAGTCACGCTCGTCCGGCTGGCCGATGCCGAACGCCGAGCCGAGGTCCTGGAACCAGCGCACCACCGGGTTGTCGGAGCGGGCCGAGCCGATCTCGTTCACGCCCCAGGACTCCGGACCGCGGAAGACGACCACGTCGCCCGGTTCCGGGTCACGGAAATGGTAGGTGATCTTGTCGACCATGACCCGGTCGTTGACGCAGCCCGCGCAGCCGTGCAGCGTCTGCTCCATCGAGCCGGAGGGGATCACGTACACCCGGGCGATGAAGCTCTGGATCAAGAAGGTGAGCACCAGGGCGATGAGCACCAGCAGCGGGAGTTCCCGCCAGAAGGAGCCCTTTTTCTTCTGCTGCTTCCAGCGACGCCCGGACCGCCCGTCGGCGGTCGCGCCGTCCTTGGCGGAGCCGGGACGGTCCGGGTCGTCCTGTGGTGCTTGCGAAGACACTACGTCGGCCACGGCGCCAGGTTACGGCAGGAGATCGCCCACCCGCTCAAGAGGCCGGGGTCTCCCGCTTCTCCTTGATCTTGGCGGCCTTGCCGCGCAGTTCGCGGAGGTAGTACAGCTTGGCGCGACGCACGTCACCGCGCGTGACGACCTCGATCTTGGCGAGGTTCGGCGAGTGCACCGGGAAGGTGCGCTCCACGCCCACGCCGAAGGAGATCTTGCGCACGGTGAAGGTCTCGCGGATGCCACCGCCCTGCCGACGGATCACCACGCCCTGGAACACCTGCACGCGCTCGCGGGAGCCCTCGATGACGCGGACGTGGACCTTGAGCGTGTCGCCCGGGCGGAAGTCGGGGATGTCGGAACGCAGCGACTTGGCGTCCAGAGCGTCCAGGGTGTTCATCGGAAGTCCGTCCTCGTCCGTTCGCATTGACTCGTGGCCCCCGGCCGCCGGCGGCCGGGGGCGGCTCGACCCGGCTGACGGGGTGGGCTTCTACGGTGCGCGCCGGACCGGTGTCCGGCAGCGGCAACCGGTCCAGTGTGCCAGACCGGTCCGTCCTTCAGGAAATCGGCCCCGGTGGGGCCGGGCGCCCGGGGTGTTCGGCCCGCAGGCGCTCCACCAGCTTACGGTCGTGCCTGTCCAGAGCTTCGGGCGGGAGGGCGGCCAGCAGGTCCGGCCGCCGGTGGAAGGTGCGTTCCAGGGCCCGGTCCCGCCGCCAGCGGGCGATGGCGGCGTGGTTGCCGGAGCGCAGCACGTCGGGCACCTCGCGCCCGCGCCACACCTCGGGCCGGGTGTAGCAGGGGCCCTCCAGCAGCCCGTCGGAGAAGGAGTCCTCGGCCGCGGAGGCGGGGTTGCCCAGCACGCCGGGCAGCAGCCGGGCCACCGCCTCGACGATGACGAGCACGGCGACCTCGCCGCCGACCAGCACGTAGTCGCCGATGGACACCTCGTCGACCGGCATCCGCTCGGCGTAGTGGTCCAGCACCCGCTGGTCGATGCCCTCGTAGCGGCCGCAGGCGAAGACCAGCCACGGCTCGGCCGCGTACTCCCGGGCCACGGCCTGGGTGAACGGGCGGCCGCTCGGGGTGGGCACCACCAGCCGGGGTCGCCGGTCCGGGTCGGTCCCGCAGACCGCGTCCAGTGCCGCACCCCACACCTGCGGCTTCATCACCATGCCGGGACCGCCACCGTAGGGGCTGTCGTCCACGGCCCGGTGCACGTCGTGCGTCCAGTCCCGCAGGTCGTGCACGCCGATCTCGATCAGCCCGCGGTCGACGGCCTTGCCCAGCAACGCCTCCCGCAGCGGGTCGAGGTAGCCGGGAAAGATCGTGATGACGTCGATGCGCACGCTGCTCAGGCCCCGTCCAGCAGGCCCGGGGGCGGGGTCAGCAGCAGGCGCCCGCCGGCCACGTCCACCTCCGGGACGATCTCGCTCACGAACGGCACCAGTGCCTCCCCGCCGTCGTCCCGCTCGAGCACGAGCAGGTCGGCGCCGGGGCCGTGGGTCACCTCGCGCACCACACCGACCCGGCTGCCGTCGGCGAGCTCGGCGACCAGGCCCTCCAGCTCGTGGTCGTAGAACTCGTCGGGGTCACCAATCGGCGGGAGCTCGGCGGTGTCGACGGTGAGCAGGGCGCCGCGCAACGACTCGGCGGCGGTGCGGTCCGGCACCCCCTCGAAGTGCACCAGCAGCCGCCCGGCGTGCGGCCGGGCGGCTGCCACGGTGACCGTGCGGGACGTGCCGTCGGGCAGGCGGGCGACGAGGGCCGCGCCCTCGGCGAACCGTTCCTCCGGGGAGTCGGTGCGCGGGTCCACGGTCAGCTCACCGCGGATGCCGTGTGCCTTTCCGACACGGCCGACGACGACGTCCATGGGTCCGAAAACCACCTAGGTGTGTGATCTCAGCGGTCGGTGTCGACCACGTCGACGCGTACGCCACGGCCGCCGATACCGGCCATGACGGTGCGCAGCGCGGTGGCCGTCCGGCCGCCGCGCCCGATCACCTTGCCGAGGTCGTCGGGGTGCACATGCACCTCGAGGGTGCGGCCGCGACGCGTCGTCACCAGGTTGACCCGGACCTCGTCCGGGTGGTCGACGATGCCGCGGACCAGGTGCTCCAGGGCGTCCGCGAGGACGGTCACGCCTCGCCGCCCTCGGCCTTCTCAGCGGCCTCGGGCTTCTCGGCCTTGTCCGACTTCTCGGCCTTGTCGGCCTTCTTGCCACCCTTCTTCTTCGGGGTGGTGGCCTCCACGACCGGCTCGGAGCTCGCGGCGGCCAGCGCCGCCTCGAACAGGGCCTTCTTGTCCGGCTTCGGCTCGGCCTGCTTCAGCGCGTCCTCGGGCGCCGGCAGGCCCTTGAAGCGCTGCCAGTCACCGGTCAGCTCCAGCAGGCGCTGCACCGGCTCGGTCGGCTGGGCGCCGACCCCCAGCCAGTACTGGGCCCGCTCCGAGTCGACCTCGACGAGGCTCGGCTCCTGCATCGGGTTGTACTTGCCGATGGTCTCGATCGCCTTGCCGTTGCGGCGAGTACGGGCGTCGGCCACGACGATGCGGTAGAACGGCTCACGGATCTTGCCAAGCCGCATCAGCTTGATCTTGACGGCCACGGGTCGGAGTGCTCCTCAGGCTCTCGTTGCTCACGGGTGAGCGCCCGTGGCCCGTGTGGGGCAACGGGTCCGAGCGCTCGGACGTTGGCATGGCCACGGGGCGGTGAGAGGGACCGCCCGCAGCAGACAGCCAGCCATTGTGCCAGACGGGCCCGCATCCGACGAAACGGCTCCGCTCCACCCCACCTCAGGCGGCCGCGAACGGGGCCAACTGGATCCCCGCATCGGCCAGCGCCGCCCGCACGGCACGGGCATGGGCCACCGCTCCCGGGGTGTCGCCGTGCACGCACAGCGAGCGCGCCGCGCTCGCCATGACCGTGCCGTCAACTGCGACGATCTCGCCGCTCTCGGCCAGTCGCAACGCGCGTTCCACGACGGCCTTGGTGTCGGTGAGCAGGGCACCGGGCACGCCACGCGGCACCAGGGTGCCCTCGGGGGTGTAGCCGCGGTCGGCGAACGCCTCCCCCACGGCGATCAGCCCGGCCGTCTCGGCGGTGGCCAGCAGTTGCGAGCCCGGCAGGCCCAGCACGGGCAGGTCACCGAAGGCCCGGACACCGTCCACGACCGCGGCGGCCTGGCTCTCGTGGTGCACGACGGTGTTGTAGAGGGCACCGTGCGGCTTGACGTAGCTGACGCTGGTACCGGCCGCGCGGGCGCAGGCGTCCAGGGCGCCGATCTGGTAGAGCACCTCGTCGGCCAGGACGGTGGGCTCGACGTCGATGAAGCGGCGACCGAAGCCGGCGAGGTCCCGGTAGGACACCTGCGCGCCCACCGCCACCCCGCGGGCGGCGGCCGCGACGCAGACCCGGCGCATCGTGCTCGGGTCGCCGGCGTGGAAGCCGCAGGCGACGTTTGCCGAGGTGACGACGTCCAGCAGGGCTTCGTCGTCGCCGAGGCGCCAGATTCCGAACCCCTCACCGAGGTCGCTGTTGAGGTCGAGCATCACGCTGGCATCACTCCGGAGACCATGAGCAGCACGCCGAGGGCGGGCAGGAAGTTGTTGACCTGGTGGGCGATGACACTGGCGGGCAGGCGGCCGGTCAGCAGCCGGGCCAGGCCGATGGGCACGGCCACGACGAGCAGCAGCGGGGTACGGGACGGTTCCAGGTGTCCGACCGTGAAGATCGCGGTGGACAACACGAACGCGCTCCAACGGCTCCAGCGCAGCCGTTCCATCGCTCCCCACAGTAATCCCCGGTAGACGATTTCCTCACAGATCGGAGCGATCAGCCAGATGTGCAGGAACACCAGGGCGGCGAGGGCTGGTGGCAGCCGCACCCCGTCGAGCAGCGAGCCGACGGCGGAGTTGGCGTTGTCGTCGCCCACCCACCACGCCCACAGGCGCGCGGTGATCAGGGTGGGTACCAGGCCGATGACGCCGAGGGCGAGGCCGAGCCGGATGTCCGGCCAGCTGAAGCGGATGCGCAGGTCGCGAATCGGGCCGTCGCCCCGCACCCTGGTGATGACGAGCGCGACGACAGCGGCGAGGACCGTGGGCACGACGAGCGCGACGACGATTCCGATCGGGGACAGGGCTCCGTTGGCACCGGGCGGCCGGAACGGGATGACCACGAAGACGGAGGCGAGCAGGAAGACGGCTTCAACGAGGAGGAAGGCGCCGAATCCCCAGCGATGTCGCGGTGGTTCGTCGCTGGCCGGTCCCTCGTCCACGCCCGAGGGTTCCAGCAGGCGCTGTCTGGCCGCCGGTTGCTGGTCGGGCGGGTCGGGTACCTGCGGGTCGTTCACAGGCGCCTCCGAACGTCAAGCAGGGTGCCTGGTCGGCTTCTTCGCTTGCCCCGCCGCCCAGTGTCCTCCAGGCGGTCGAGCCTAGTGGGCGGTTTTGCTTCCCGAACGGATCAACCGAGCAGGGCGAAGAGGACCAGGGCGGGCAGGAAGTTGTTCACCGCGTGGGCGATCATGCTGGTCGCCACGCGGCCGGTGATCATCCGGGCGGCACCGATCGCGATGCCTTGGAAGAACAGGGCGGGGGTCCGGAACGGTTCCTCGTGGAGGAAAGCGAAGATCAGCGCGGTGAGCAGGAGGATGGCGTAGCGGGGTACGCGGTAGTGCTCCAGTGCGCCCCAGAGCGCACCGCGCATGAGCAGTTCCTCGGTCAGTGGTGCACCGAGGAAGATCAGCAGCGCATAGAGGGCCAGCCACAGGGTTTGGCCTTCGGCCAGCCGGGCCAGGCCGTCCACGCCGCTGTCGGGAGGCGGATGGTTTCCGGGCAGCTTGTCCAGGAACAGGCCGAACAGCAGGGCGCCGCCGAGCGAGATGGCGCCGCAGGCGAGGCCGATACGCAGGTCGCGCCAGGTGGGGATGATGCCGAAGTCGCGGCGTAGGCCCTGGCCGCGGGTCCAGGACAGGATCGCGGGCGCAAGGCCGAGCAGCGCGTTCGGGATGAAGGTGACGAGCAGGATCGGCCCGGGCTGGGGCGGGTCGACGGGATCGAACGCCGCGACGTGCCGGGACAGCGCCACGGTGAGGATCAGGTTCGCCAGGTAGAAGCCGCCGTAGCCGAGGAAGAAGGCGAGGAAGCCCCAGTGCAGGGCACCGCGGGTGGCGGCGGTGAGCTGGGCTTCCCAGTACCGCTCGTGCAGCCGCGGGTCGTGGCCTTCGGCGACCTCGCGCATGGGGCTGCCATAGGCGGCCCAGGAGGGTTGCCCGGGGGTGGGAGCCGGTGTTTGGGCCCACGGGTTGGCTGGCGCCGGTACCTGAGTTGTCGGATCGGCCGGACTCGGTATCTGTGCCGGTGGCTCGGCCGGAGCCGGTACCTGCGCCGTCGGATCAGGTTGCCCGGGAACAGGTTGCGGCAGGTGGGGCGGTGCTGCTTCGGTCCGTGTGGGTGGCGCCGAGTCGGGCGACCCCGCCTGGGGCTGCGCGGGGTCGGGTGAGGTGGATGATCCCGGCTCGGCAGATGCCGGTCCCGGCTCTCCGGACGACGCGGAGTCAGCGCTCGCGGGGGCCTGCGATGTGGGTGGGACCGACGCGTGCCGCGCGGGGTCAGGCGATTCGGGCGATGCCGGCCCGGACCCTACAGGTGACGCGGGTGGCGCCGGGCCGGGCCGCGGAGGGTTCGGCGATGCGAGCGTTTCCGATCCGGATCCAGGGTCGGGCTGTGCGGGCGATTCAGGCGCTGCCGGTGCGGTTGCTGCTGGGTCGGGCCGAGCTGGCTCAGGCGGCTTGTCGGGCACTGCGCCCACTCCCCTCGGTTCGCCGGGCTGCGACGGGTCGCCGGCTCCGGGTCTGCCTTCCGGCGTCAGCGGACAACGCGACCGCGCAGCACGATGCGGCTGGGGTGCCGCAGGACGCCCAGGTCCCTGCGGGGGTCGGTCGGGTAGACCACGAGGTCGGCGGGGTCGCCATCGCCGAGGGTGGGCCAGCCGAGCCAGCGGCGTGCGGCCCAGGACGCGGCGCCCAGGGCGTCGGTCGTACTCATGCCGGCCTCGTGTAGTGCGACCACCTCGTCGGCGATGCGGCCATGCTCGATACCGCCGCCCGCGTCGGTCCCGGCGTAGACCGAAATCCCGGCCTCGACGGCCTTGCTGACGGTGGTGCGAACCCGGGCGTGCAGGTCGCGCATGTGGGCCGCGTAGGTGGGGTACTTGCTGGCGCCGTCGGCGATGCTCGGAAAGTTCTCGATGTTGACGAGGGTGGGGACCAGGGCGGTGCCCCGGTGGGCCATCTCGGCGATGGTGTCGTCGGTGAGACCGGTGCCGTGCTCGATGCAGTCGATCCCGGCGGCGAGCAGGCCGGGAAGGGCCTCCTCGCCGAAGACGTGTGCGGTGACGCGGGCGCCGGCGTCGTGGGCGACGCGAATGGCCTTGGCCAGCACGTCATCGGGCCACAGCGGGGCGAGGTCGGCGCCGGCCCCCCGCGAGCGGTCGATCCAGTCGCCGACGAGCTTGACCCAGCCGTCGCCCTGGGCGGCCTGCTCGGCCACGGCGGCCGGCAACTGCTCGGGGTCCTCCAGCTCCACGCCGAGGTAGCGGATGTAGCGGCGGGGCCGGGCGATGTGCCGGCCGGCGCGGATGATCCGGGGCAGGTCGATGCGCTCCTGCAGAGGCCGGGTGTCGGTGGGCGATCCGCAGTCGCGCAGCAGCAGGGCGCCGGCGTCGCGGTCGGTGACGGCCTGCAGTTCGGCCTCAATCAGCTCGACCGGACCACCGGGGCCGATGCCGACGTGACAGTGCGCGTCGACCAAACCGGGGACCAGGTAGCCGCCGTCGCTGACGGTCTCGGCGGTAGGGACCGGTGTGGTGCGGACGCGGCCGTCGACCACCCACAGGTCGCGGGCCTCGTCGTCGGGGAGCAGCACGCCGCGCAGGTGCAGGGCCATGCCGGCGCCCCCTACTTCTTCTTGCCGAACTTCAGTTTCGAGGGGTCGAAGCCGGGCGGGAGCTGATCCATACCGCCCAGGCCCGGGGGCAGCTCGTTGAGCCCGGCGGGGAGGTGGGACAGATCGGGCATGCCGCCGGGCAGGCCCGGCATGCCGCCACGCACCTTGGGCGGCGTCGGCCCGCGGTTCTTCCCCTTCTTGCCCTTCTTGCCCTTCTTCCCCCTGGACTTGCCGCCACCGGCCCCGGGCAGGCCGAACCGGCCGGCCATCTGGGCCATCATCTTGCGGGCCTCGAAGAACCGGTTGACCAGGTCGTTGACCTCGCTGACGGCCACCCCGGAGCCGCGGGCGATGCGTTGCCGCCGGGAGGCGTTGATCATCTTCGGGTCGGTGCGCTCGGCCGGGGTCATGCCGCGGATGATCGCCTGCACCCGGTCCAGGTGCTTCTCGTCGAGCTGGGCGAGCTGGTCCTTCATCTGGCCGGCACCGGGCAGCATGCCGAGCAGGTTGGCCAGCGGGCCCATCTTGCGCACGGCGAGCATCTGCTCGAGGAAGTCCTCCAGGGTCAGCTCGCCGGAGCCGATCTTGACCGCGGTCTGCTCGGCCTGCTTGGCGTCGAACGCCTGCTCGGCCTGCTCGATGAGGGTGAGCACGTCCCCCATGCCCAGGATGCGGCTGGCCATCCGGTCGGGGTGGAAGACGTCGAAGTCGGTGAGCTGCTCGCCGTTGGAGGCGAACAGGATCGGCTGGCCGGTGACGTGCCGGACGCTGAGTGCGGCACCGCCGCGGGCGTCGCCGTCGAGCTTGGTGAGCACGACGCCGGTGAAGCCGACGCCGTCGCGGAACGCCTCGGCCGTGGTGACCGCGTCCTGGCCGATCATGGCGTCGACCACGAACAGGGTCTCGTCGGGCCGGACGGCGTCGCGGATGTCGGCGGCCTGCCGCATCAGCTCCTCGTCGATGCCCAGCCGGCCGGCGGTGTCGATGACGACGACGTCGTGCTGGGCGTGCTTGGCCTGCTCGACGCTCTTGCGGGCGACCGAGACCGGATCGCCGACGCCGTTGCCGGGTTCGGGGGCGAACACCGGCACGCCGGCCCGATCGCCGACCACCTGCAGCTGGGTGACGGCGTTGGGGCGCTGCAGATCGCAGGCGACCAGCAGCGGGGCGTGGCCCTGCTCCTTGAGCCAGCGGGCGAGCTTGCCGGCCAGGGTGGTCTTACCGGAGCCCTGCAGGCCGGCGAGCATGATCACGGTCGGCGGGGTCTTGGCCAGGTTCAGCCGGCGGGTCTCGCCGCCGAGGATGCCGACCAGCTCCTCGTTGACGATCTTGACGACCTGCTGGGCCGGGTTGAGGGCCTGGGAGACCTCGGTGCCCTTGGCGCGCTCCTTGATGTGCGCGATGAAGGTCCGCACGACGGGGAGCGCGACGTCGGCCTCGAGCAGGGCGATGCGGATCTCGCGGCAGGTGGCGTCGATGTCCGCCTCGGACAGGCGGCCCTTGCCGCGCAGGTTCTTCAGAACCGAGGTGAGCCGATCGGAGAGGGTGTCGAACACGTGCCGCCAGACCTCGCTACGTCGTCGATGGGTCGGTGCGCCCCGCATGGGCGGCGCAGTCTTCGAGGGTAGCCGCCCCGATCAGGTGGGTGTGACGGCCAGGCTCAGCCCGCCCGTCGTATGTGACCGATGCAGCATCGTGGCGCTGGTCCAGCCGAAGGGGGTGCGGCCGGCGCGCAGCAGCGCCCGCACCCGGCCGGCGCGGCGGACGTGCCGCCGGAAGGAGCGCGGCCGGATGAGGCGGCCGCGCGTGCGCTGGCCGGCCAGTGCCTCGTCGGGGGTCGCGTCGATCCACAGCAGGCGGCGTGGCCGGCGGGTGAGGGCGCCGAGCAGCACGAACGCGAGCCGGGTGGTGACGCGGGTGGCGGGTTCGTGTACCACCAGCGGGCCCGGGCCGGCGATGGCGTGGGCGGTGATGCGGAGCCGGTGCAGGACGTGCACCAGGGGCCGGTACCAGCGGTAGGGCAGCCGGGGAGGGAGCCAGCCACGCAGTACCGCGCAGACATGCTCGGAGTCCAGGACGGTGATCTCGGCCCCACTGTGCAGCAGGCGGAGCAGGGTGCTCTTGCCGGCGCCGGGCAGACCGGCCACCACGAGCAGGTCGCGGCGGCCGAGGAGCACGGTCAGCAGGGTGGGGGTGGTCTGCGGCGTGGGCAGCGGGACCGCGGGGCGCATATCGGTCCAACGGGGTTGCCGGGGCGGACGTTCCACCCGAAAGCGCGGAAAAGGGAAAATCAGGGTTTCCCCTCCGGGATGGCCCGGCCGCTAGACCGTTCGGTGCGCGTGGTCCGTGCTGGTCAGCCGGCGGGCCTCCGTGGGTCTGACGTCGGTGGGCAGGTCGTGCAGGACGTGGGCGAGGATCTCGACGCCCCGCACCACCCGTGGCCCGGGCCGGTTGTAGTGGGCGGGGCCGTCGAGGACCCAGACGCGGCCGGCGCGCACGGCCGGGAGATCGGCCCAGCCCGGCCGCTCGGTGAGCAGGTGCAGCTCGGCGAGGGTGCGCTCGGGCGGGAAGCCGCAGGGCAGCAGCAGCAGGACCTCGGGGCGGGCGGCCAGGACGGCGGACCAGTCCAGCGGGCGGGTGTGCTCGCCGGACCCGGCGAGCAGTGGGGTGCCGCCGGCGGCCTCGATCTGGTCGGGCACCCAGTGGCCGGCCGGCCAGATCGGGTCCAGCCATTCGATGGTGGCCACCCGCGGGCGGGGCCGGTCCGCGACGCTTCGGCGGACATCGGCAAGGCGCGTCCGCAATCGGGCGACGAGGTTCTCGGCTGCGGCGGGCACACCCAACTCCGTGCCGACCCGCCCGATGGTGGACAGCACCTCGGGCAGGGTGCGGGGCTCGAGGCTGAGCACTCGGACAGCGCCGTGCAGCACCCGTACGGCATCGGACACCCGCTGGTAGGAGACCGCGCACACCTCGCACAGGTCCTGGGTCAGGACGACGTCGGGGCGCAGCGCGGCGAGCCGGGCGGTGTCCAGGATGTAGAGGGAGGATCCGCCGTGGGTGGCACCGCCGACGGCGTCGGAGATCTCCCGGCTGCCCATGCGGTTCTGGTCGATTTCGCTGTCGGTGACCACGGGTACGTGCTCGATCTCGCCGGGCGGCCAGTCGCATTCATGGGTCCGCCCGACCAGGTCGGGAAGCAGGCCCAACTCGGCCACGATGTCGGTGGCCGCCGGCAACAGGGAGACCAGGCGCACGCCTCGAGGGTAGGGACTCTTGACAGCCGCTGTCGCAGCCGCGGTCAGCGAACACTGCCCCGGACGCCGGGCGCGTCGGCTGGGTCGCCCCGTGCGACCGGCGCGGAGCCGCTCTCAGAACGAAGAGACGTGTCCGGCGGGCCGAGCACGTGCTCGGACCGCCGGACACTCGCCGAGAAACTGGATCAGAGGGCGAAACCGCCGAAGTCGCCGAGCCCGCCGAAGTCACCGAGGCCACCGACCCCGCCGAGTTCACCGAGCCCGCCGGCCAGGCCGGCTCCCAGGCCGCCAAGGCCGAGGTCGCCACCCGGGGCGCCGATGGGGAGCTCGCCGCCCAGCCCACCGAGGCCGAGTTCACCGCCCAGGCCACCGGAGCCGAGACCGGGCAGGCCGATCCCCTCCTCGCCACCGCCGATGCCCGGCACGCCGATGCCCTTTCCGCCACCGCCGAGACCGGGCAGGCCAATGCCTTCCTCACCGCCACCGAGACCCGGCAGGTCGATCCCCGGGAAACCACCCTTGCCGCCCTCACCGGGCAGCTCGATCCCCGGGAAACCACCCTTGCCGCCCTCACCGGGCAGCTTGATCCCCGGGAAACCACCCTTGCCGCCCTCACCGGGCAGCTTGATCCCGGGGGGACCGCCCTTGTCACCGCCGGCGTCCTTGCCTCCCTCACCGAGACCGGGCAGGTCGATCCCCGGGAAGCCACCCTTGTCACCGTCGCCCGGCAGGCCGGCACCCTCGTTGCCCTTGCCCTTACCGGTACCCGGCAACTCGATCCCCGGCAGTCGACTGCCCTTGTCGCCACCGCGACCAGGCAGCTTGCCACCCTTGCCGCCCTCACCGGGCAACTTGATCCCGGGGGGACCGCCCTTGTCACCGCCGGCGTCCTTGCCTCCCTCACCGAGACCGGGCAGGTCGATCCCCGGGAAGCCACCCTTGTCACCGTCGCCCGGCAGACCGGGAAGCTTCTCGCCGCCCGCACTGTCGCCCGGCAGCTCGCCCTTACCGCCGGGGGCGTTCGGCAGCTTCGGCTTCTCGCCCTCGCCCTTCCCCTCGGCGGCCGCCTTCTTCAGGGCGTCGAGCACCTGCTTGAGGATGTCGCCGTTGCCGGTCTTGCCGGCGCCCTTCTTGCCCTCGCCGGCCTTGCCGCCGCGGTTCTTGCCTTCGCCGCCCTTCTTGCCCTCGCCGGCCTTACCGCCCTTACCGGCCTTGCCGCCCTTCTGCGCCGCCGCGCTCACCTGCTTGGCGATCTCCGCGCAGAACTCCTTGGCGCCCTGCTCGCCACCGTTGCCCTGGCCGTCCGCGGCCTCGCCGGTCTGGTCACCGCCCAGCTGGTCGTCCGGGTTGCCCGGCAGCCCGGGGGCGAGGTCGCCCGGGCCGGGGGGCAGGCCTTCCGCACCGGGCGGCAGGTCCTCCGAGCCGGGAGGCAGGCCTTCCGAGCCGGGAGGCTGCTCGGGAGAGTTCTCGCCGCCGCCCCCGAGGACCTGGTTGCAGATCTTCTCCGCGATCTCGGCCACCCGGTCCCCGCCGGCGCCCTGCTCCTGCCCGCTACCAGCGGCGAACGCGCTGGGCGCCAGCGGGCCGAGAAGGGCCCCGGCCGTGACCGCGCCGCCCACCACCGCGGCGGACATGACCTTCCGCTTGCCGGGTGCGGTGGTTCGTGTCCGACGGGTCTTGCTGTGCCGACCCATAAATTCTCCTCCTGTAGCGCTCTACCCCGACCGGTTGGCAATCTTCTCGGTTATAAGCTGTTTCAATCCAGCAGGCGCTTCGTTGCGGTGCCACAACTATCGACCCGGGACAGTTATGACAGCTCCGCCGAGCCTATGGACAGATTTTGCGAGTGGTCAACAGCAGATAACGAGATCATCTCGTTTGTATTTTTCCAGGCGGAATGCGGGACCGGTGTCGATCTTCTCGTGACAACCGCCTGACCAGGTAGATTGCCCCCGACTCCGGGCCGTGGAGCCACCCGTCCCCAGGGCCGTTCCAGAACATGGGAGCCGGTGATCTCCACAACAGCGCAGGACGAGACGTGTCGCCGTCCGACAATGAGCCGGTCCTTTCCCCATAAAAAACAACGATGAGGATTATTGAACCGGTGTCGTTGTGTGATCCGTCGACCGCGCAGCGTTCCGACTGCCTGCAGTCTTTCCGTGAGCCACACAGGACGGGAAGCAGCGTTTCATCAGGCTCGGGGTCGGACGTCGCCACCCAAACCGCCACTCATCGGCGGGGTCAACACTTGATGAACAAAAGATTAGGTGGCGGACCGGGGGTTCGGATCACGATGGTGATCACGACCATGGCCGAGCGCCCGTGCCCACCCGAGACGACGAAAGACGTCGACCACCTGCGCGCCCGGGCCCTCGGGACTGCCGGGCTTCGCCGGTTCCGGGCTTGCGAGCCCGGGGCGGCCCGACCCCTCACACGGGCCGCCCCGGCTGCTCGCATGTGACCCCTCGCGACCGCCGCGGCGACCCCTCGCCCGACACCCCCTGCCCGGGCGAACCCCCTGTGCCGCGGTCCCGCTCTCTCAGCGGGTCACGGGGAAGAGCTTGCCCTGAGTGGGTGCCGCCCGATGAGCGTGATCGTCCTCGTTCCGGACTGCGTACTTCTACTCACCGCGTTCTCGGGATGGCCCGTAGGGGACCGGCCCGGTGCGGTGTTTCCCCATGAGTAGAGCACGCAGCAGCCGTGAACACGGCTGTTTCGCACAGAATCACGGCGGCGACAACGCGTCCCAGGTGTAGCGGCAGCCCGCGTTCCACAGCAGGAACCCCTTGAGCCCGTTGTCCCTGGCCGCCTTGATCTGCACGGCCACCTCCTCCCGCCCGTAGTGGTGGCCCATGGAGAAGTCCTGCAGCCACGGGAAGATGCGCGTACCGGTCCCCTCGGTCTTCTTCACGAAGTCGGCGAGCGAGCGGACGGTGATGTCGTAGGGCTGCGCATTGGGGTTGGCGACGCCGTACTCGCCGGGCCCCCAGTGCGAGGGGTAGGTCATCGGCGACAGGTAGTCGGCATGTTTGGCCAGGGCCGGAATGTCCTGGGCGATCTCGGTGGGGCGGGTGGCGGCGATCCCGAAAACCGACGCACCGACCACGGCACCGTGCGGCCGGATCGCCCGCTGTGCCTCGGCCATGAAGCTGGTGATGCTGTCCTCGGGGCTCCCGCGCAGCCCCGGCACACGCATCTGGCCCATCGGCCCGTCGGGTCGGCGGATGTAGTCGTAGAGGATGTCGTCGAAGCCGAGCTTGGCGGCTTCCACGGCCAGGTCGATGTTGTACTTGCGCACCTCGGGGTTCGCGAAGTTGGTGAAGGAGTACTGGCCGTAGTGGGCGCTCCAGGCCCCGCCCGAGGTGGTCTGCACGAGGCGGTCCCGCTTGCCTTCCTTCCACGAGGCGGTGCCGAGGATCGGGTCGCGGAACGCGACCAGGCGACCGACGACCCGCACGTTCATGCGGTGCAGTTCCTCGATGGCCTTGCGCGGGTCGTAGTGGTTGCGGGTGGCGCCGACCTGTTTGGCCAGCGGCACCTCGGACTCGTAGCCGACCTCGCCGGCCTCGTCCTTGATGTCCAGCTCCACGGTGTCGATCCGGCCTTCCCGGATCATGCGCAGCACGGGCTCCCGCAACTCCTTGCTCGCCCAGGCGGTGGCGCTCATGTGGACGGCGCGCATCCCGGGATGTGCGAAGCGGACCGGCACTTCACGCGTGGCGGTGTTGCCGGCCGCATCGCTGGCCTCGACCTTGGCCAGGGTGGTGTCCGGAGGCAGTTGCGCGGAGAAGGCACCGGAGCTGTCCAGCTCCACCTCCTGGCCGTTGATGCGTACGGTCTCGGCGCCGCGGGCGGTGCCGCTGGCGGTGGCGGGCTCGCGGAGGGACGGGGTTTCGAACCGGTCCGGCAGCTCCAGCTTGGGCGGTTCGGTGTCGACAATGAACGAGCGCCGGATCTGGTCGCCGGGGGCGAGCATGCGGCCGGGCACCCGGGCGTGCAGCTGGTGGACGCCGTCGTCCAGGTCGGACAGGTCGAGGATGATGTGGCCGTCCAGGTAGCGGGTGCTGGCCGGGCGGCCATCCACCAGCACGTCGATCCGCAGCAGGTCGTCGGCGCGGTTGGGGACGACCAACAGGGTGTCGCGCACGGGTTGCCCTTCGACCATCACCCGACCGTCCGGGCCGTGCAGGGTCATCGTCGACCACGTGGCGCGGGCGAGGACGGTGCTGCTGGCCGCGAGCGTGGCAACGGTGACGCCGGCGACGGTGGTGATCACGAGCCGCCCGCGGTCGGTGCGGCAGTACGCCCGAAGCCCCCGGACCCGGGCCCGCAGCCGACGGATCCGCGCCCCCAGGGACGGCCTGGGTCTCGGACCGTCACGCAAGGAAGATGGCCGGCCCATCACGACACCTCCGGCTGGCTTAGTCAATCCGACCGTTTGGCGGTGGGCACACCGCGGAGTGGAGGCTAAGCGTGATACTCGTCGCACGCTGGGTGACGATCAGCCTTTCCGGTGACACTCGGCGCCCGGCAGGGTCCCCACGCTCCGCTTACCGTGGGTTGCCATGAGATCACGCGCTGTTCATCCCGCCGGGGGCGTGGTGTTCGCGGCGGTGTCCGCGCTGTTCCTCGCCGGGTGCGGGGGTGGCGGGGAGCCGGTCGCCGTCCCGCCGCCGGCCGCCAGTGCCCCGTCGGCGCGGCCGGCGAGCGACCCGGCGGCGGCCCGGGCCAACGAGCTGGGCGCGGTGCCGGTGCTGATGTACCACCGCATCACCACCCAGCCGACGAGCGTCTACGACCGCACGCCGGAGGACTTCCGCGCCGAGCTGGAGCGGCTCGTGCGGGAGGACTACGTACCGATCCGGACCCGCGACTACGCCGAGGGCAGGATCGACATCCCGGCCGGGAAGCACCCGGTGGTGCTGACCTTCGACGACAGCACGAAGAGCCAGCTCGAGCTGGGCCCGGACGGAAGGCCCAAGCCGGACACCGCGGTGGCCATCCTGCAGGAGGTGTCCCGCGCCAACCCTGGCTTCCCGGCGGTCGCGAGCTTCTACGTCAACGGCGAGCCGTTCGAGGATCCGGGCGGTAGGCAGACCCTACGCTGGCTGCACGAGAACGGCTTCGAGATCGGCAACCACACGCTGACCCACGCCAACCTGGGTGGTCTGGGCCCGGAGGCCGTGCAGCGGGAGATCGCGGGAAACCAGCAGGCGATCCAGAAGGCGGTGCCCGGTCTCGAGGTGTCCACGATGGCGCTGCCGTTCGGGGTGGCGCCGGGCCGGGCCGAGCTGGCCCGGGAGGGGATGGCCGACGGGGCCCGCTACCGGCACAAGGGTGTGTTGTTGGTGGGGTCGAACCCGGCGCCGTCGCCGTTCGCCAAGGAGTTCGACCCGCTGAAGATCCCGCGCATCCGGTCGCAGGGGACCAGCGGGGAGGACTTCCGCTTCGGGTCGACGACCTGGCTGGACAAGCTCGCCTCGGGCGAGGTGCCGCGCTACACCTCCGACGGCGATCCCCACCGGATCTCGTTCCCCACGACCGAGCGTTCCGCCCTGGCCGCCGACCACCAGCAGCGCGCCCGGCCGTACTGACCGACCACGATCCGGATTGCGGCCTGCCGTCCCCAGGACGGCAGGTGCGGCGGCAGGCCGCTCCGGACGACATGCTGCTCGTCTCTGTGGTTCGTAGGTGGTAGGGCCTCCGCCGAGACCGTTCTTGCGCTCAGCACCGAGGATGGCTCCGCCTGGTCAAGCGCGCTTGTCGTCGTTGAGTTCGCCCTCGCGGAGGGTCCGTCGCCATTCCTGTCGTCCGCGGGTCAGGAGCAACCACAGGGAGAACCTCCATCAGCTTCTCTCCGTTCGTGGCGTGGGCCGCCCATCCCGGAACCGTAGCTTCGTCCGTTGTTGCGCGCTCACATCATTTCCGCAGGTGGGGCGATCAGATCGTGATTTCCCGCCGGGGAGCGCGCACCAACTGAGCGCAGGGAAGCCCCGGGAATGGACTCCGGATGTGGGCTGGTCAGAGTAGTTCGACGTGGTCCCGGTAGGGGGCGAGCCGGGAGTCGGTCGGATCGAGGTCGGTGACCAGGACATCGACGTCGGCGAGGGAGACCCCGCGGGCGGGTGCGCCTCGTTGGCCCAGCTTGCCGGCGTCGACGGCGAGGACCACGTGTTCGGAGGCCGCCGCGATCGCATGCTTGACCTCGGCTTCTTCCAGCGTTGCCTCGCTGGCGCCCAGACGTGGGTCGAGGAAGGTGGCGGACAGGAAGCAGCGGTGGAACTGGAAGGACTCGATGGTGCGGCGGGCGAGGGGGCCGACGAGGCTGCCGGTTCGCTCGTCGCGTTCGCCGCCGGTCAGGTAGGCGCGGACACCCGGGGTGTCCTGCAGCGCCTGGAAGGTCTCGATCGCGGAGGTGAGCACGGTGAGATCCCGGGCGTGCCTGAGTTCGCAGGCCATGCGGTAGATCGTGCTGGAGCAGTCCAGGCCGATCGCGGCGGACTGCGGGACCATCGTCAGCAGCTTCTCGGCGATGCGGCGCTTGGCCGGAGCCGCGCGCTGGGCGCGGAGACCGAACTCCTGCGGCCCCGCGATGATCGCTCCGCCGCGGACCCGCCGGAGCTTGCCCTGCTCCTCCAGCGCCTGGAGGTCGCGGCGGATGGTCATCGTGCTGACCGAGCACGCCTCGGCCAGCTCCTCGACGCGGAGGTGCCCGTCGGCTGCCAGCCGCTGCAGCAGCCGGCGCCGGCGATCCTGTGCGTCGATGCTGCTCGCCACCGTCACGGGACTCCCCTTCCACGGCGTGGTGGGCACGTGCCCGGCGACGCCGGGCCGTTCGAGTGCGTGGTTCTCGGCGCAATGTTACATCTCCGAACAATTCCCGGAGCTGGGTGTGACGCCCCCGGGTCGTGCGTCGGCGACGCGTCAGGGAAGCCTCTGAGCTGTTCATTCGCTCGAAACCGATCGTTGGTCGACCTGCCGCACCAGGTCTAAGCATGTTTGGAGATGTTTTTATTGACATCTCCGAACATAGGCTCTTAGGTTGCTGCAGTCGGAGTGCGTCACGCCACATCGCTGCCGCGCGCCGCGGCCCGTGCCCGGGCCTTCCTGAGGGGAGTGGCGATGATCTTGATCGGGATCGACGTCGGCACCACCGGTCTGAAGGCGGTGGCGCTGGACGGTGCGGGACGCCTGCTGCGGGAGCGGGTCTCGCGTTATCCCACCCGGTTGCGGGGCTGGGCCGCCGAGCAGGACGCCGAGGCGTGGTGGACGGCCGCCCGAACCGTGTTGCCGCCGGTCGTGGCCGGTGAGCGGGTGCTCGGTGTCGCGGTCACCAGCCAGGCGCCCACCCTGGCACCGGTGGATCGTGGTGGGCGGCCGACCGGCCCGGCCCTGACCTGGATCGATCGTCGCGGTGCCGCCGAAGCCGAGGAGATCGCCCGGCTCCTGGGCGGTGACCCGCGGAATCCGGCCGATCCGTCATCCGGAACGAGCAAGCTGTTGTGGGCACAGCGCCACACCGCCCATCTGGACCAGGCCGACGCGGCACTCACCGCGAACGGGTTCCTCGTGCGCAAGCTGACCGGTGAGTCCACTCTGGACGAGAGCAGCGCCGGCATGCTGCAGGGCTGGGAGGACGGCTTTCCACCGGAGCTGGCCGCCAAGGTGCCCGTCGATCTGCTTCCCCCTGCCGTGCCGTGTACGACCACCGTCGGTGAGGTCACCGCCAATGCCGCCGCAACCACCGGGTTGCCGCCGGGGACACCGGTGGTGGCCGGCGGTATCGACGCGGTCGGCGCGGCGTTGGAAGCGGGCGTGTTCGCCCCGGGGGACCCGACGGTGGAGATGACGGGGTTCTCCACGGTGGCGATCCAGGCGGTCCCTCGCGGCGCCCGGTTTCCCGGACTGATCCACACCAGGCATTGCGTGCCCGGGGTGGACCTGGTGTTGGCGGCGCAGAATTCCACCGGCGCGGTCCTGGACTGGCTGTGCCGGACCACCGGGGTCGACACCACCACCGTGGTGCTGCCGCGGCGGCGACCCAGCCGGGTGATGCTGCTGCCGTCCTTCGCGGGAGACCGAACGCCGACCTGGCAGGCCCGGTCCCGGGGTGCGCTGGTGGGCCTGGATCTGGCGTGTGCGCCGAGCGATCTGCTGCTGGCCCTGTACGAGGGCACGGCGTTGGCGTTGCGCGAGTGCCTGGAGCGGATGCGACCGAGAACCGCCCCGGGATCCGGGCGGCCGTCTCCGCTGCGGTGTGTCGGCGGAGGGGCCAGGAGCCGGGAATGGTTGCAGGTCAAGGCCGACGTGCTGGGCCACGAGGTCGAGGTGCCCGCCCAGGCGCACGGGGCCGCCGTGGGCGCCGCCCTGCTCGCCGGGCTCGGGATCGACCACTTCGCCGGGGTCGAGCAGTTGCGCCCGAAGTCGCGGTCCTCGCGTGCCCGTTACCTGCCGGACCCTGGCCTGCACGCGGCCTACACCCGGCGACTGACCAGCTTCCTCGCCCTACGTGACGCCCTCGCGCTGCACGACGCGCTCGAGCCGTGCGCGACCGAACTGGTGGACGACAGCGAAGGAGATGCCCGGTGACAACGGATGCGGTGACGACCGATGTCGAGCCCAGCGACGTGCTGGCGGAGCTGGTGGAGTTGTCGAACTGGCTGGGAGAGCCGGGGCGGGACCTGGCGATCCTCGGGGAGGGCAACACCTCGGCCCGGCTGGGGCCGGGTCGGATCGCGATCAAGGCCAGCGGTGCCGGCCTGCGGCAGGTGACCGCGGGTCACTTCGTGCGGCTGGACTCCCACCGGGTGTTGGAGCTGCTGGGCACCGAACGTGTGTCTGACCGTGAGCTGGCCGCGGAACTGATGGCGGCGAAGCTCGGTGGGGAGGGGCGGCCCTCCATCGAGGCGATGCTGCACGCGTTGGCCGTCGAGGTCGCCGGTGCGGGCTACGTCGCGCACACCCATCCTGTCGTGGTCAACCAACTGTTGTGCAGCAATCGCGCCGAGGCCCTCGTCAAGGGGGCGCTGTTTCCCGACCAGATCGTGGTGTGCGGCCGGCACCAGGCCCTGGTGCCCTACGCCGACCCCGGGCTGCCCCTGGCGCGTGCCGTGCGTGTGCAGATGCTCCGCCACGTCGCCCACCACGGCACGCCACCGAAGGTCATCTACCTCCGCAACCACGGCATCCTCGCGCTCGGCGGCACCGCACGCGAGGTCAGGCAGATCACCGAGATGACCGTGAAGGCCGCACGAATCCTCGCCGGGACGCTGGCCGTCGGCGAGCCCCACTATCTCTCCGAGCGCGAAGCCGACCGGATCGAGGGCCGCGAGGACGAGCACCACCGCCAGCGGGTTCTCGCCGAGCAGCACTGAAGGATCGAGGGAGGTCATCTCGTGCACCCTTCTGCCCCGCACAGCGACAGCCTGAACCCCCACCAGCGCGCCGACGCCCTCCGCGGGCTGGGCACCGAGCACCTCGACATCCTGGTCATCGGCGGCGGTGTCACCGGATGCGGCGTCGCCCTGGATGCCGTCACCCGAGGCTTGCGGGTGGGCCTGGTGGAGGCGGCCGACTTCGCCAGCGGAACCTCCTCACGGTCGGGCAAGACCTTCCATGGCGGCCTGCGCTACCTCGAACAGCTCAACATCTCCCTGGTCCACCAGGCACTGCGGGAACGCAACCTGATGCTCGAGCGGCTCTGCCCACACCTGGCCCAGCCGCAGCCCTTCCTCATTCCGCTCACCACACTTGTCGAGCGCGCCTACCTGGGCGCCGGTGTCGCCATCTACGACCTGCTGGCCACCGGGCACAGGTCGGTGCCCTACCACCGACACCTCAACCGCCGCGCGACCCTGCGAGAAATGCCTGCCCTGCGTCCCGATGCCGTTCAGGGCGCGGTGCAGTACTGGGACGTCCGGGTCGACGATGCCCGGCACACCTTGACGCTCGCGCGAACCGCGGCGGGATACGGCGCACTCATGGCCTCACGGGTTGAAGCGATCTCCTTGCGCCGCAACGGTGAGCGCGTCACCGGGGCACGGGTCCGTGATCGTGAGACCGGGCAGCACGTCGACGTCAAGGCACGGGTTGTCATCAATGCCACCGGGGTGTGGTCGGACGAGCTCGCCGGCATGGTGGGACCCTCACCGATCGAGGTGGCGCCGGCGAAAGGGGTGCACCTGGTCGTGCCGCGTGACCGGATCCACTCACGGACCGGGCTGACCGCCCGCACCCCGGACAGCGTCCTGGTGATCCGCCCATGGTGGAACCACTGGATCCTGGGCACCACCGACACTCCGTGGCAGCACGGCAAAGACGAGCCTCTTGCCACCGCGTCCGATGTGGACTACTTGCTGGGGCAAGCCAACAGGTGGCTGCGCAGCCCCCTGAGCCGGAACGACATCGTCGGTGTCTTCGCCGGATTGCGCCCCCTGATCACATCTGTTTCCGGTTCCCGTGCGGGAAATGGGGCCACATCACGCCTGTCCCGCGACCACATGGTGCTCCGGAACGCCCCGGGGATGATCACCGTGACCGGCGGCAAGTACACCACCTACCGCATCATGGCCAGGGATGCGGTGGACGCGGCGGCCAGGTTCCTCCCAGGCCCCGTGTCCCCCTCCCGCACCGACCGGGTCCCGTTGGTGGGTGCGGCCGGCTGGACCGACCTACGCCGCCAGCGTGCGCGCCTGGCCACCGAGTCCGGGCTCTCCCCACGACGCATCGAGCACCTGCTGGGTCGCTACGGGTCCCGGATCACCGAGGTACTCGACCTCGCCGCCGATACCGAACTGGGCCAGCCACTACCCGGTGCACCCGACTACCTGGCCGCCGAGGTCGCCTACTCCGCGCTGAACGAGGGTGCGCTCCACCTCGACGACGTGCTCGAACGCCGCACCCATGCGGTGATGGAAGTCCCGGACCGAGCAACCAACGTGGCGCCCCGGGTGGCCGGGATCCTCGGGCATCTCCTCGGGTGGAACTACTCCACCACCGAGAACGAACTCCAGCGGTGGCTGCACACCGTCGAAGCCCGGCGTCGGAGTGAAGCAGCACCCAACGACGACACCGCCGTCACCGCCCGACATGCTTGATCAAGCGAGCGGCAGGAGAACCAACTTGTCTTCCTGATTGCTCGTTGACCGCGGGCGCCGTCGATCGGCCAACGACATCGGTTCCCCTCACCAGGTCGTTGCCGCGTCCTGGCCCGGTGGCTCGACCGCGGCCCGCACCTCCCGCTCGATCTTGCGGCGTTGTGTGGGGAGCAGGCGGCTGCCGGTGTCCAGGCAGAAGGCGTCCACGGCGGTGGCGCCGTAGGTGGATGCCCGTGCCCACCGCACGTCCACGCCGCAGGACTCCAACGCGGCGGCCACCCGGTGTAGCAACCCGATCCGGTCGGTGGCACGCAGTTCCAGCACGACCGCACCGGTGGCCTCGTCGTCGAACCACAGCAGCCGGGGAGGCGGTGGATCCTGCGGCGGTCCGCCGTAGTCGCGCTCCTTCGCCGCGAGCCGTTCATCGAGCGGCAGCGAGCCGTCCAGCGCGCGTTGCAGCTGCTCACGCAGCAGCGCCGCCTCGGGGGGCGACCCGAAACGGGGCGAGACCGTGAACATGTCGACCGCGACCCCGGCGTGTCCGCGCAGCTCGGCCGCGTGAACCTGCAGTGAGTGCAGGGCAAGGACCCCGGTGGCCCGGGACAGCAGGCCCGGACGGTCGGGGGCGACCACCGTGACGGTCGCTAGGTGCTCCTCCCCCGGCACCACGAGCACGTCGACGCGGCCGCTGGCGGCGACCGCCTCGGCACGAGCGCGCTGCCGACCGTCCAGTGGCGTGGGAGTGGGCAGCGGGCCGCCGGCCATGGCCGCCCGGCAGTGCTCGACCAGCTCGCCGACGAGCGCGGACTTCCACGCCGTCCACACGCCCGGCCCGGTGGCCCGCGCGTCGGCCTCCGCCAGCGCGTGCAGCAGCTCCAGCAGCATCGGGTCGTTGCCCAGCAGGTCGATCACGCGCTGCACGGTCGTCGGGTCGGTGACATCGCGACGGGTGGCGGTGTGCGGCAGCAACAGGTGGTGCTGGACCAGGGAGACGAGCAGGTCCACGTCGGCCGGCCACAGGCCGAGACGCTCGCCGATCTGCCGGGCCAGCGCGGCCCCCACCGCCGAGTGATCTCCCCCGCGGCCCTTGCCGACGTCGTGCAGCAGCGCGGCGAGCAGCAGCAGGTCGGGCCGGGAGACCCGGGTGACCAGGCGGTTGGCCTCGACCACGGTCTCCACCAGGTGCCGGTCGACGGTCCAGGTGTGGACGGCGTCCCGCGGCGGCAGGTCCCGCACCGCGCCCCACTCCGGGAACAGCCGGCCCCACAGGCCGGTGCGGTCCAACGCCTCGACCACGTCGACCACGCCGGGTCCGGCGCCGAGCAGGGCGAGCAGCTCCTGGCGGGCCTCGCGGGGCCAGGGCCGGCGCAGCTCGGGGGCGGTGTCGGCGAGCTTGGCGAGGGTGCCCGCGGCGATGGGCAGGCGGGCGCGGGCCGCGGCGGCGGCCACCCGCAACAGCAGTGCCGGGTCACGGGTGGGCAGCGCGTCGCGGGCCAGCGCGACCTCGCCGTCGCGTGTGGGGTCGCCGTGCAGCACCACGCCGTCGTCCAGCGGCCGCCGGGGTGGGGTGCGGTTCCACGGCATCCGCGCCAACGGCACCAGCCGGCGCCGCGGGACGGCGGCACGGGCGGCCCGCACCGCCACGTCCACGGCGTAGGTGACGGTACGGCCGGCCGAGGACAACGCGCGGGCCAGGTCGAAGCGGTCGGTCATGCCGAGCGCGGCGGCGACCTCGTCACCGTCCTGGGCACGTACCGCGTCGCGAGCCCGGCCGGAGACACGGTGCAGCTCGGTACGCACGTCCAGCAGGAAGGTCCGCGCGTCGCGGACCTCCGGGCCGGGCCGGTCGACCAGCTGTGCGGCGGCCAGCGCATCCAGTAGTTGCAGGTCGCGGAGCCCGCCGCGGCCGTTCTTCAGGTCCGGTTCCACGCGGTGCGCGACGTCGCCGTTGCGCACCCACCGTTGCCGGGCGGAGTCGACGAGCTCGTCGAGCCGGTCCCGGATGCCGGCGCGCCACGCCTGCCGCACCGCCTCGGCCACGTGTGCGCCGACCGCCTCGTCGCCGGCCAGGTGGCGGATCTCCAGCAGGCCGAGCGCGGCCCGTAGGTCCTGCCCGGCCACGCGCAGCGCCTCGTCCACGGTGCGCACGGAGTGGTCCAGGCCGATGCCGGCGTCCCACAGCGGGTACCAGAGCAGCTCGGCCATTTCGGTGATGTCGGCACGGCCGGTGTGCAGCAGCACCAGGTCGAGGTCGGAGTGCGGGGCCAGCTCGCGACGGCCCAGCGCACCCACCGCAACCAGGGCGGCTCCCCCGCCGCCGACGCCGGCCGCGGCAGCGTGCGCGGCCAGCCAGAAGTCGTGTAGGTCGGTCAACGCGTCGCGCAGCGCGGCCGCGTCCAGCCGGCGCTGGCCCGGTGTGGGCACGAGCAGAGCCGCCCGTGCCCGCACCAGGTCATTCGCGCCAGCGCTCCCCCGATTCGTCGCCCGTGGTGTCACGTGGTCTCACAGCGCGTCCGCGCCGCGCTCCCCGGTCCGGACCCGCAGCACCGTCTCCACCGGGGTCACCCACACCTTGCCGTCCCCGATCTTGCCGGTGCGGGCGGCCTCGGCGACCGCGTCCAGGACCTTGTCCAGGTGCTCGTCCTCCACGACCACCTCGATCCGGACCTTGGGCACGAAGTCCACCTCGTACTCGGCGCCGCGGTAGACCTCGGTGTGCCCCTTCTGCCGGCCGTAGCCCTGGACCTCGGTGACGGTCATGCCGAGCACGCCGAGGGTCTCCAGCGCGCTCTTGACGTCGTTGAGTGTGAAGGGCTTGACGACCGCGGTGATCAGTTTCATGCCCGGCTCCCCTCCAGGGCCGCGTCCTTGTCGGCTTCCTCGTTGGTGTGGCTGACCTTCCCGGGCTGGCCGGGCCGGGCACCACGGAACATCCCGGTGAGCTCGTAGGCGCTCTCCGCGTGCTCGGCCTCGTCGATGCCGGCGACCTCGGACTCGCGGTCGGCGCGGAACCCGAACACCGTCTTGACCACCAGCGCGATCACCAGGCTGAGCACGAAGGAGTAGGCGAGCACGGCCCCGGCGCCCACGGCCTGGCGCCACAGCTGGTCGAGGCCGCCGCCGTAGAGCAGGCCGTTGACGCCGGCCGGGGCCGCCTCCGAGGCGAACAGGCCGATCAGCAGCGTGCCGACGAGGCCGCCGACCAGGTGCACGCCCACCACGTCCAGCGAGTCGTCGAAGCCGAACCGGTACTTCAGGCTCACCGCGAGCGCGCACAGCACGCCGGCGATACCGCCGACGGCGAGCGCGCCGACCGGGGTGACCGAGTTGGCGGCCGGCGTGATCGCGACCAGGCCGGCGACGATGCCCGAGGCCGCGCCCAGGGTGGTGGCGTTGCGGTCCCGGACGCGCTCGACGAGCAGCCAGGTGAGCATGGCGGCGCAGGTGGCGGCCAACGTGTTGACGAAGGCGACCGCGGCGGAGCCGTTGGCGGCCACCGCGGAGCCGGCGTTGAACCCGAACCAGCCGAACCACAGCAGGCCGGCGCCGAGCACCACCAGCGGCAGGTTGTGCGGGCGCATCGGCTCCCTGGGCCAGCCGACCCGGCGGCCCAGCACCAGGGCGAGCGCCAGCGCGGCGGCACCGGCGTTGATGTGCACCGCGGTGCCGCCGGCGAAGTCGAGGGCCTTGAGCTGGTTGGCGATCCAGCCACCGACGACGCCGTCCCCGTCGAAGGCGAACACCCAGTGCGCCACCGGGAAGTAGACGAGCGAGGCCCACAGCACGGCGAAGGCGAGCCACGGTCCGAAGCGGGCGCGGTCGGCGATCGCGCCGGAGATCAGGGCGACGGTGATGATCGCGAACATCGCCTGGAAGGCCACGAACGCGGTGCTGGGCACCGTGCCGGACAGTGAGCTCTCGCCGAGGAGACCGTTCAGCCCCAAGAATTCGGTCGGGTTGCCGAGCAAGCCGCCGCCGACGTCGTTGCCGAACGCGACGGAGTATCCGTAGAGCACCCACAGCACACCGACGACACCGATGCTGCTGATGCTCATCATCAGCATGTTGAGCACGCTCTTGGACCGGACCATGCCTCCGTAGAAGAAGGCCAGGCCCGGTGTCATGAGCAGTACCAGAGCGGCGCTGGTCAACACCCAGGCGGTGTCTCCACTGTTCATTCTCTGCCCTTCCCTGCCGTGCCCCTGCAGTGGTTGGGACGGAAGCTTGGAAGGGCGGTGTTTCCCCGGATTGCCTGCCACGTTTCCCCGGTGTGAACTCACCGAGCTGCGCTGTTACGCCTCTGTTGCGGAAACCTCACGGCCAGCCAATCCCGGCCGGCGTCCGGTCCCTCCCGGCATGCGAAGTTCCCGGCCCGGCCGGGGGTGGCCGACAGAAAGGGCGGCGGGCAGGCTGGGGGTGTGGGCGCGAAGATCGCAACGTACCTGGAGATGACGAGCCCGGACCAGTTACGGCCGGCTGACCCGGTCGCCGGTCTCGCGCTCGAACCGGTCGCGGCGACGAACCCACTGGTTCGCCGACTGCACGATCGGATCGCGATGCCGCACGGGTGGTCGAGTCTGGCGTGGTCGCCCCGGCGGTGGGCCGAGTGGCTGGCGACGGCCGGCTGGCACTGGGTCGTCCGGGTGGACGGGCAGGACGCCGGCCTGGTCTCGATGGAGGAGCGGGGCGAGGGAGAGGTGGCGATCGCCGTCTTCGGCCTGGTTCCGGAGTTCGTGGGGCGTGGCTACGGCGGGTACGCGCTGACCCTCGCGGTCCGGAAGGCGTGGAACCTGCCCATCACGCCCCCGGCCCGACGGATCTGGCTGCACACCTCCACGGCGGACCATCCCCACGCATTGCCCAACTACCGGCGCCGCGGCTTTCGCCCGTACCGCACGGAGATCGAGCCAGCCTAGGGACACATCGCACCCCCACCCACGGGATCGAGATCCGTATTCCCGCCATCCCTCGTGAACTCCCCTCCCCCAGGGCCCGGCTTTCGGCCGTACCGCGGCGAAGCCGGACCGGCCTAGGTTCCGGGGCAGGGACGGGGTAGCGGTCGGGGCCGGTTGTTCATCACCGCGTCGCCTGCCGGTACGACGCGGATCACCTGACGTCCCTAGCTTCTGCGCTGCTCCTCGGGTGATCAGCCGAGGAGGTCACCCGCTCCCTACCCGAAGCGTTCCCGCACGGGAAGGAGTTCGAGTCGTGGAACGACGCACCTTCTTACGCGCCATGATCGGAACCGGGGCCACGATGGCCCTGGGCTTCACCATGACCCGACCGGCCCTGGGCTACCCCGCGCAGACCGGCACCAGCCCCTACGGACCGCTGCGGCCCGCGGACGCCAACGGAATCATGCTCCCCGAAGGCTTCACCAGCCGCGTCATCGCCCGCTCCACCAAGATCGTCGGTGGTACCAGCCACACCTGGCACAGCGCCCCCGACGGCGGCGCCTGCTTCGCCGACGGCAGCGGCTGGATCTACGTCTCCAACGCCGAGATCAGCAGCGGTGGCGGCGGCGTGAGCGCCCTCCGCTTCGACAGCTCCGCCCAGATCACCGACGCCTACTCCATCCTGTCCGGCACCAGCCGCAACTGCGCGGGCGGCGCCACCCCGTGGAACACCTGGCTGTCCTGCGAAGAAATCGACCGCGGCTTCGTCTACGAAACCGACCCGTGGGGCTCCATCGGCGCGGTCCGGCGCGACGCCATGGGACGCTTCAAGCACGAGGCCGCCGCGGCCGACCCCGACCGGAAGGTCATCTACCTCACCGAGGACGAGTCCGACGGTTGCTTCTACCGCTTCGTGCCGAACACCTGGGGCGACCTGTGGTCCGGAACCCTGCAGGTACTGGCCGAGAGCAACGGCGTGCTCGACTGGGCGAACATCCCCGACCCCGACGGCTCTCCCCGACGCACCCGCAAGCAGGTCTCCGACGCCAGGAAGTTCAACGGCGGCGAAGGTTGCTACTACCGCGCCGGCACCTGCTTCTTCACCACCAAGGGCGACAACCGGGTGTGGGCCTACGACGCGGCGACCAACAAGCTGGAGATCGCCTACGACGACAACCTGACCGACAACCCGCCTCTCACCGGCGTGGACAACATCACCGCCGCCGAGGTCGGCGACCTCTACGTCGCCGAGGACGGCGGCAACATGGAGATCTGCATCATCACCCCCGACGATGTGGTGGCCCCGTTCCTGCGGGTCACCGGGCAAAGCTCGTCGGAGCTGTGCGGGCCAGCCTTCAACCCTGTCGGCAACCGGCTGTACTTCTCCTCGCAGCGTGGCACCACCGGTTCCAGCAGCGGTGGAATCACCTACGAGGTCACCGGCCCGTTCCGCACCGCCGCATAGCCACAGCGTCGGCGGGCTGGTCGCATCGTCCTCAGTAGACCAGCAAGAGACCA
>NZ_BMMK01000002.1:408826-520387 GCF_014645795.1 Longimycelium tulufanense
TTAGCAGGGCGTCGACGAAGGCGGCGGGCTCGAAGGGAGCCAGGTCGTCCGGCCATCACGCCGACAATTGAGCGATCAACCCCACCACTGCACCAAGGCTATGTGGACCTCACGCTGATCCTCCAAGATCAGGTAGACCACCTGACCAGCCGCCCTGGGGCCGAACGCCCACCGCCGTACAGCCCCTTCTGGGTTGCCATCGTATTGCGGCCGGCCCGACCACGGCGCGAGTTCCAGCACGCTCAGCAGCTCAGCGTATGCGTCCAGCGCTTCATTCGGCAGTGCCGCAACCTGTTCTTGTGCATCGGGATAGACGACGAGCTGATACACCTACTTGCCCAGCCGTTCACGGATCAGGGCCTTCATTTGCTCACCCGAGATGCTGCCCTCCGGGGCCTTGCCGGTACGCAGGATCTCCTCGGCCTTGGCCAGCAGCCGGTAGTACGACCCGGGGTCACGCATCTCCATGTACGCGGTGTGTTGCCACTTGTTCAGTAGATCATGTATCGCACTGAGGTCCATGGACTGCTTCACGCGTTCCAGCACCAGCGTCCACTCCCGGTCGAACTCGGCGGCCAGGTTTGGGCTGAGGGAGGCGCGGATGGCATGCGGGTCCGCCGGTGGCGGGACCGGCTTGTCATCCGGCGGGTGAGCGGCGGGCAAGGCCATGCGAACACCATAGCGCCCCGGGCCGACCGACATCACAACGTCAGGCCAGCAGGGCGTCGACGAAGGCGGCGGGCTCGAAGGGAGCCAGGTCGTCCGGGCCCTCGCCGAGGCCGACCAGCTTCACCGGCACGCCCAGCTCGCGCTGGACCTGGAAGACGATGCCGCCCTTGGCGGTCCCGTCCAGCTTGGTGAGCGCGATCCCGGTGACGTCGACGACGTCGGAGAACACCCGGGCCTGGGTGAGGCCGTTCTGGCCGGTGGTGGCGTCCAGCACCAGCAGCACCTCGTCCACCTCGGCCTGTTTCTCCACCACCCGCTTGACCTTGCCCAGCTCGTCCATCAGGCCGGTCTTGGTGTGCAGGCGGCCGGCGGTGTCCACCAGGACCGCGTCCACGTGGGTCTGCACGCCCCGCTTCACCGCGTCGAACGCGACGGCGGCCGGGTCGGCGCCCTCCTTGCCGCGCACCACCTCGGCGCCCACCCGCTCGGCCCAGGTGGCGAGCTGGTCAACGGCGGCGGCACGGAAGGTGTCGGCCGCGCCGAGGAGCACCTGCCGCCCATCGGCGACCAGCACCCGACCCAGCTTGCCCGTGGTGGTCGTCTTGCCGGTGCCGTTCACGCCCACGACCAGCACCACGGCCGGCTTGCCGTTGTGCGGCAGCGCCCGCACCGACCGGTCCATCTCCGGGTGCAGCGCGTCGGTCAACACCTCGCGGAGCAGCTGCCGCACCTGGTCGGCGGTGCGCACGCCCCGTGTGGCGATCTCGGTGCGCAGCTTCTCGGTGATCTCCATGGTGGTGGCCGCGCCGAGGTCGGCCATCAGCAGCGTGTCCTCGACCTCGGTCCAGGAGTCCTCATCGAGGTCGCCGGCACCGAGCAGGCCGAGCAGGCCCTGGCCGAGGGTGCCGCGCGAGCGGGCCAGCCGGCCGCGCAGCCGCTCCAGCCGGCCGGCCGGGGGCGCGATCTCCTCGACGGGCACGGCCGGCGCCACGGGCTCAGCGGGGGCCGGCGGGACCTCAACGGGGGGTGCTTCGGGAGTCGGAGTCTCGGCCACGGGGGTCCGGGGAGCCGGAGCCTCGGCCGGAGCCTCCGGGGGAGCCGGCTCAGCAGGGGCCTCCGGCGCCTCGGCGGGCTTCTCCTCGACCGGGGCCGCCAGCTCCGGCTCGGCCACGGGCCCCGCCTCGCGGCGCGGCGCGGGCAGTTCCTCCGCGGGCTCGGCCACCGGCGTCGTCGCCGGCTTCTCCTCGGTGGGCGGGAGGGTCACGTCGACGATGCCGCGGCGCGGGGTGTCCCGTGGCACGGCGGCGTCGTCGCCGACGCCGGGCTGGCCGTCGACCTCGGTCCGCTCCCGCACCGGGTGCGGGGTGTCCGCCTGTGCCGGTCCGGCCGACGGTCCACCCGGCGCCAGGCTGATCCCCCCACCCGCGCGGTACTCGGCGGGCTTGCGTTCGGCGTCGCGGGCCTTGGTCAGGCGGATGCGCCGGCGACGGGTGAAGGTCACCCCGACCACGAGGGCGACGACCAACACCGCGGCGACGGCTGCGACAATCCAGATCAGCGTCGAAGTGGACACGTTGTCATCCTCGCATCCGCGCCGTGGGCGACCGGGTCACCCCGGGCGCGAGCAGCCCATGTCAATGGGTGGCAACAATGAGCAACACTTCGATAATCATTCACAGCGCGGGTTGTCAGCGACCCCGGAAGTGGCGTAGACCACACTCATGTCTCGCGTGGTCGGCCTGATCTCCGGTACCTCCCTGGACGCAGTGGACGTCGCCGTGGCCGACCTCCGCCTGACCGTGGACGTGCTCGAGCTGACCCCGCTCGGCGCGCTGGCCGTGCCCTACCCGGAACCGGTGCGCGCCGGGCTGCTCGCCGCGCTCCCGCCGGCGGACTGCTCCGCGCGTCGCCTGTGCGAGCTGGACACCGAGGTCGGGCTGGCCTTCGCCGAGGCGGCGGCGCAGGGGATCGCCGAGCTGGCGGACGGCAACGCCGACCTCGTCGGTTCCCTGGGCCAGACGCTCTATCACTGGGTCGAGCCCGAGCCGCGCGGTGGTGTCCGCTGCCTGGGCACACTCCAGCTGGGCCAGCCGGCGTGGATCGCCGAGGCGACCGGCCTGCCCGTGGTGTCGGGCTTCCGCCCCCGTGACGTCGCCGCGGGCGGCCAAGGCGCGCCGCTGACGTCGATCCTCGACGCCCTCTGGCTCGCGGACCTGGCCGGAGGCAATGGAAGCACGGTCGCGTTGAATCTGGGCGGCATCGCGAACATCACCGTCGTCGACGGCAGCAACGAGCCCCTGGCTTACGACACCGGCCCCGGAAACGCCCTCCTGGACGCCGCATGCCGCCACATCTCGCAAGGCGAGCTCGGCCACGACGCGGACGGCCGGATCGCGGCCCACGGCAGCGTCCGGCTCGATCTGCTCGACCGCCTGCTGGCGGACGACTACTACGCCGCGCCCCCACCGAAGTCGACCGGCAAGGAGCACTTCCATCTCGACCACGTGCGTGCCGCGCAGGTTGGGCTGCCCCCGGTGGACGACCGGGACCTGCTGGCCACGCTCACCGAGCTGACCGCCGTGACGGTCGCGCGCGAGTGCCACCGGCATGACGCCCGGTTGGTCGTCGCCTCCGGCGGTGGCGTGCACAACGCTGCCCTCATGGACCGGCTTCGGCGCCAGCTCGACGACTGCGTGCTTCGCACCAGCGACGAACTCGGCCTGCCAACCGACGCCAAGGAGGCCTACCTCGGCGCGCTGCTGGCGTTTCTCACCCTGCACGGCCTACCGGGAAACCTGCCGAGCGCCACCGGGGCAACGGGAAGGCGCGTGCTCGGCGACATCACGCCGGGCGACGGGCCACTGCGCCTGCCGCCACCGGTCGACAAGATGCCGCGCGCGTTGCGCGTGACCGTGAGCTGAGCTGGAGGGGACTTGCGCTCACTCGACGCCGTCATCATCGTGCTCTACCTGCTGGCCATGCCGGCGCTGGGCCTGCTGCTGTCCGGCAGACAGCGCTCCTCCACCGACTACTTCCTCGGCAACCGCTCACTTCCCTGGTGGGCGGTGTGTTTCTCGGTGGTGGCCACCGAAACGTCGACGTTGACCGTGGTGAGCGTGCCGGGGGTGGCATACCTGGGCACCTTCGGATTCCTCCAGTTGGCCCTCGGTTACCTGGTGGGTCGCATCGTGGTCGCCCTGGTGCTGCTTCCCCGCTACTTCTCCGGCAACCTGGTCAGCGCCTACGCCTACCTCGGCCAGCGCTTCGGCGGCGGGCTCCAGGGCGTGGCCTCGGTGACCTTCCTCATCACCCGGCTGCTGGCCGACGGCGTCCGGCTGTTCCTCACCGCACTGACGATCAAGGTGGTGCTGGCCAGTATGGGCGTCACCATCGACTTCCGGCTGATCATCATCGCGCTGTCGCTGTTCACCGTCATCTACACCTATCTCGGCGGAATCCGTGCCGTGGTGTGGGTGGACGCGATCCAGATGATGATCTACGTCGGCGGCGCGCTACTCGCCATCGGCGTGCTCGCTTCCAAGCTCCCCGAAGGCTGGCTGGGCAGCGTGGCGGACGCCGGCAAGTTCCAGCTGTTCGATTTTGCGGCGAACCCGCTCACCGGCCAGTACGCCTTCGTCACGGCCATCGTCGGCGGCGCGGTGTTGTCGATGGCCTCGCACGGCGCCGACCAGCTCATCGTGCAGCGGCTGCTGGCCTGCCGGAACCTGCGGGACGGCCAGCGGGCGCTCATCGGCAGCGGTGTCGTGGTGTTCCTGCAGTTCGCGTTGTTCCTGTTGGTCGGGTCGATGCTGTGGGCGTTCCACCGGGGCGCTTCCCCGGCGTCGCTGGGGATGTCGGGCCCCGACGAGCTGTTCCCCACGTTCATCGTCGAGCAACTGCCGGTGGGCCTGGCCGGGCTGCTCATCGCCGGGATCCTGGCGGCGGCGATGAGCACGCTGTCCTCCTCGCTGAACTCGCTGTCCACCTCCACGGTCAGCGACCTGTACCAGCGCTTCACCCGTCGCGAGCCCGAGGACGCGACAATCCTGCGGCAGGGTCGACTGTGGACATTGGTTTGGGCGGCCGTCTTCGTCGGGTTCGCCTCGCTGTTCAGCGGCACCACGACGCCGGTTGTCGAGCTGGGGCTGGGCATCACCGGTTACACCTACGGGGCATTGCTCGGGGCGTTCCTGCTCGGGCTGCTGGTGCGGCGCGCAACGCAGGTCGACGCCGTCATCGCCTTCGTGGTGACCGTTGCGGTGATGGCCTTCGTCATCCTGGTGCCGCGGTTTCCCGCCAACGGCAAGGAGGTCGCGCTCGCCTTCCCCTGGTACACCCCGCTGGGGGTGGCGGTCACCCTGCTGGTGGGTGGTTTGCTGGCGACGCGGCACCGACGGCCCGCCCAGCGGCCCGAACCGCCGTTGGCGTCGGAAGCCGAGGCGGCATGACGCCGCGCTGGAATGGCGGTCCCGCCGCAATCGTTGCACCGTGAGCCGTGAGTGGTGGTCCGCGACCACCGGCCCGCGAGGGGGTGGAGGTGGCCGGGACGCTCGGCGTTCCCGGCATTCCCGGTCACCGGGCGGGTGTCCCGCGGGAGACAGGAGGCCAGGCGTGGACGTCATCGTGACGGACGCACCGGAACGGTCCCGGTTCGAAGCCCACGTCGACGGCAGGCTGGCGGGCTACGTCCAGTACGTACGGCTCGGCAAGAAGCTGCTCATGACGCACACCGAGGTCGACGACGCCTACGAGGGAAGCGGGGTGGGCAGCGCCCTGGCCCGGCAGGCGTTGGACATCGCGCGCCGGAACGATCGGGTGGTCCGGCCGCTGTGCCCGTTCATCGCGGGCTGGATCCGGCGGCACCCGGAGTACCTGGAGCTGGTCGACCCGGTCGACGTCGAGCGGGTCACCGCGGAGGCGAAGTCCTGAGCCCGACCCAGCCGCACCGGGCAGAACTCACCTGATCCGTCATTTCCGGGGCCCGGACACCGTTACTCGCCCAACCCAGTCCACTATGGACGGTGAGACCACCTTACGCCGACCGGGGTTCCGGCTCGGCGGGGGCGGGATCCGGCACGGGCTCGGCGTCGTGGCCGCGCAGGCGCTGCGAGATGACCGCCGAGATGCCGTCGCCGCGCATGCTGACGCCGTAGAGCGCGTCGGCGATCTCCATCGTCGGCTTCTGGTGCGTGATCACGATGAGCTGCGAGCTCTCGCGCAGCTTCTCCAGCAGGCCCAGCAGCCGGCGCAGGTTGGTGTCGTCCAGTGCCGCCTCGACCTCGTCGAGCACGTAGAACGGCGAGGGCCGGGCCCGGAAGATGGCCACCAGCATGGCCACCGCGGTCAGCGACTTCTCACCGCCGGACAGCAGCGACAACCGCTTGACCTTCTTGCCCGGCGGGCGGGCCTCCACCTCCACGCCGGTGGTGAGCAGGTCCTCGGGGTCGGTGAGCAGCAGCCGCCCCTCACCGCCGGGGAACAGTGCCGAGAACACCACCTCGAACTCCCGGGCCACGTCGGAGAAGGCGGACCCGAACAGCTCCAGGATCTTGTCGTCGACCTCCTTGACCACGGTCAGCAGGTCGCGCCGGGTCTGCTTGAGGTCCTCCAGCTGCGTGGACAGGAACCGGTAGCGCTCCTCCAGCGCGGCGAACTCCTCCAGGGCGAGGGGGTTGACCTTGCCCAGCAGGGCCAGGTCCTTCTCGGCCCGCTTGGCCCGCCGCTCCTGGGTGGGCCGGTCGTAGGGCACCGGCTGCGGCGCGGTGACCTCCTCGCCGCGCTCCCTGGCCGCCTCGAACTCGGCCATCTCGGCGGGGCTGGGCGGCACCGGGACGGTCGGCCCGTACTCGGCGACCAGGTCGTCCAGGCCGATGCCGAAATCCTCGCCGATCTTGGTCTCCAGCTGCTCGATGCGCAGTCGCTGCTCGGCGCGCAACACCTCGTCCCGGTGCACGGCGTCGGTCAGCTTCTCCAGCTCGGTGGACAGCTCGCGGACCCGGCTGCGCACCTTGCCGAGCGCTTCCTCGTGCTCGGCCCGCAGCCGCTGCACGGCGTCGCGTTCCTCGGCGGCGCGGGTCAGCGACACCGCGATCCGGCCAAGGGCGTGCTCACCGGCGGCCACGACGGTGCGGGCCACCTCGGCGCCCCGGGCCCTGGCCCGGCGGGCCCGCTCGGCCCGCTCGCGGGCCTCCCGCTCGGCGCGGGCCGCGCGTCGCAGCCCGTCCGCCCTGCCCTGCAGGGCGCGGTGCCGTTCCTCGGCGGTGCGCAGCGCCAGCCGGCTCTCCACCTCTTCCTGGCGGGCGGCGGCCAGCCGGGCGGCGATCTCGTCGCGTTCGGTGGTGTCCGGCTCGTCCGCGCCGGTCTGGTCGGTCTGCGCGGCCGTCCACCGCTCCTCCAGCTCGGCCAGCCGCCCCAGGGCCTCGGTACGGGCCTGCTCGGCCTTGGCGCTCTGCCGCTCCAGGCGCTCCACCTCGGTCTCGGCCGAGCGCACCACCTGCTGCAGCCGGGTCAGCCGCTCGCCGGTGCGGGCGCGGCGCACCCGGGCGTCGTTGACGGCCTCCTGCGTCTCGCCCACGGCGGCACGCCGTGCGGCCTCCTCGTCGCGTGCTCCGGCCAGGGCGGCGCTGGCCCGCTCCAGGCGGCGCTCGGTCGCGGCCAGCTGGTTCTCGGCCTCGTCGACCGCCGCGCGCACCTCGATGACGCTCTGGTCGCGACCGGAGCCGCCCACCGCCCAGTCGGCGCCCAGCAGGTCACCTCCGGTGGTGGCCGCGCGGACACCGGGGTGTGCGGCGACCAGCGCCCGGGCGGCCGGCAGGTCGTCGACGACGGCGAGGCGGTCCAGGGAGCGGTGCAGGGCCGGTTGCAGTTGCTGGGGAGCGCGAACCAGGTCGACCGCCCAGCGGGCGCCGTCGGGCAGCGGCGGCCAGTTCGCCCGGTCCACGGTCGGGTTCGCGCCGCCGACCAGCAGCCCGGCGCGGCCGGCGTCCTCGCTCTTGAGCAGCTCCAGGGCGGCCACGGCGTCGTCCGGCCCCGCGACCGCCACCGCGTCCGCGACGGCGCCGAGCGCGGCGGCCAGGGCGACCTCGGCGCCCGGTTCGACGGTGAGCAGCGCGGCGACCGACCCGAGCAGGCCGGGCAGCCGCGCCCCGGCGGCGAGCAGGGCGCCGGCCCCGTCCTTGCGGGCCAGTCCCATGGACAGCGCCTCGACGCGGGCCTTCCAGGAGGCGATCTCCTTCTCCGCGGCGCGCTCGGCGGCGACCAGCTCGTCCACCCGGGCCCGGGCCTGCTGGTGCTCCTCGGCGGCGATCCGCCTGCGCTCGGCGAGGTCGTCGTCGCCCTCGTCCTCGACGTCGGTGGCGGCGCGCGCCTCCTCGTACTCGAGCCGGGCCTGCTCGGCCCGCTCGACCGCCTCGGCCAGCTCGGCGGACAGTCGCTCGATCTCCTCCTCGGCGGAGCTGGCCCTGCCGCGCAGCGCGTCCACCTGGCCGGACAGCCGGGCCAGGCCCTCGCGGCGGTCGGCGATGGCCCGCACCGCGGCCAGGTGCGCGCGTTCGGCGTCCCGCAGCGCCTCCTCCAGGTCGGCGCGGGCGGCCGAGGCCGCGGCCAGCGCCTCGCGCGCCACCTCGACGCCCTCGGCCAGCTCGGCCTCCTGCGCCGCGACCTGCTCGGCCTCGGCCTCCAGCTGCTCGGGGTCGCGCCCGCCGCGGGGCTGCTCGACCGCGGCGGACAGGTGCCGGGCGCGCTCGGCGGCGAGCCGGACGGTGCCGCGCAGCCGCTCCTCCAGGGCGGACAGCCGGTACCAGGTGTCCTGGGCGCGGCTCAGCCGGGGCGCGTCGGCGGCCAGCTTCTCCTCGAGGGTGTTCTGCTCGGCCTGGGCGAGTTGGAGGGCCTGTTCCACCTCGCCGCGGCGGGCGCGGGCGGCGGCCTCGTCGGCCTCGTCGCGGGCCAGCTCGGCGCGTGCGGTGACCAGGTCGTCGGCGAGCAGCCGGAGCCGGGCGTCGCGCAGCTCGGCCTGCACCTGCTGGGCCTTGCGGGCGATCTCGGCCTGCTTGCCCAGTGGCTTGAGCTGGCGGCGCAGCTCGGCGGTCAGGTCGGTGAGCCGGGTGAGGTTGGCCTGCATCGCGTCGAGTTTCCGCAGCGCCTTCTCCTTGCGCTTGCGGTGCTTGAGCACGCCGGCGGCCTCCTCGATGAAGGCACGCCGCTCCTCGGGCTTGGACTGCAGGATCTCGGCGAGCTGGCCCTGGCCGACGATCACGTGCATCTCGCGGCCGATGCCGGAGTCCGACAGCAGCTCCTGGATGTCGAGCAGGCGGCAGGTGTTGCCGTTGATCTCGTACTCGCTGGCGCCGTCGCGGAACATGCGCCGGGTGATCGAGACCTCGGTGTAGTCGATGGGCAGCGCGCCGTCGCCGTTGTCGACGGTGAGGGTGACCTCGGCGCGGCCGAGCGGGGGACGGCCGGCGGTGCCGGCGAAGATGACGTCCTCCATCTTGCCGCCGCGCAGCGCCTTGGCGCCCTGCTCGCCCATCACCCAGGCCAGCGCGTCCAGCACGTTGGACTTGCCGGCGCCGTTGGGGCCGACGACGCAGGTGATGCCGGGCTCGAAGCGCAACGTCGTGGCGGAGGCGAAGGACTTGAAGCCCTTTAGCGTCAGGCTCTTCAGGTGCACGGTGCCGCGGCCTCTCGCTTTACCTACTGCTGCCGGTCCGCAGCCGTCCTGCCTGGTCGGATCGGACCCGGTCCGGCCGAGCGTACTTGGTGGGCCGGACGGCCCCGGCGGACGAGCCCCGGCGCGCCCCGGCTTTCTTCACCCGTAGGGGCTAGATCACTCATGATAAGTTGGCTGGTTCGGCCCGCCGGGCTGACAATCCGCCGCTCAGCACTCGACGAACCCGACGCGGTCGCCCCTGGCGGGTGACCACCGTTCCACCACCGTCGTCACTCGACCGGGTGTACCGGCGGAGCGGAGGAGGTCGAGCAGCCGCTCACAGTGCACCCGCATCCCCTCGGCCACCACCTCCACCCGCCCGTCCGGCAGGTTGCGCGCGCTGCCGACCAGGCCGAGCTCCAACGCCCGCGACCGCGTCCACCAGCGGAAACCCACGCCCTGCACGGTGCCGTGTACCCACGCGGTCAACCGGGTCGTCTCGTCGGGGGGAACCATCGCCACCAATCCTGCCGCATTGCCGCCACAAGATCGCTTCTCACTCTTTTGAGCTACACACCGTGGTGTAGGGTCCCCCGCCGTGAGTGAGCCCAGCCGCCACCGCTCCTCCGCCGTTCCCGCCTTGGTGGCGCTCCTCGTGGGCGCCATCGGGATGGGCGGAATCCACCTCGTCGCCCCGGACGCCGTGCGCGACGTCCTCCCGCTCGCCGCCTTCGGCGACGGTCCCTCCCCCGCCCCGTCCGCCGAGTCCAGCCCCGGACCGGTCGCGGTCGGCCCCGCGGTCACCCCAGAGGAGCCGCCGGCCTCGCCGGACGCAAGCTCCGCCCCGGCGACCACCTCGGAGACGACCAGCGAGCCCGAACCGACGACCACCACGCCGGAGGAGACCACCGGTTCCCCCACCCGCGAGACCCCGAAGCGCCCCGCACCGCCGAAGCCGCCCGCACCCGCCGCGGACCAGGGGACGACGGGCAAGGTCATCGACCTGGTCAACAGCGAGCGCCGGCAGGCCGGCTGCGGGCCGGTGACGACCGACGCACGACTCGCCGACGCCGCGCAGGGCCACAGCTCCGACATGGCCGAGCGCAACTACTTCTCGCACACCAGCCCGGAGGGCGGCACGTTCGTGCAGCGGGCCAAGGCCGCCGGCTACCCGAGCCCGGGCGCGGAGAACATCGCCCGCGGCCAGCGCAGCGCCGAGCAGGTCATGGACTCCTGGATGAAGTCACCCGGCCACCGCGCCAACATCCTCAACTGTGGCCTGAGAACGATCGGTATCGGCCTGGACACCCGCGGCTGGTACTGGACGCAGGTGTTCGGCCGGTGAGCGACTCCACGCCCCCGCTCCCCCGCGAGCCGTTCAACCTGCCGCCGGCCGTGTCGCTGGGTGGTGCGGCCGCACTGACCGCGACCGTGCTCGCGACGGTCGCCGCGCTGGTCGGCGGTGGTGCGGAGCCGGCGCCCGCCGACCCGGCGGCCGGGGTTAGTTTCACGCCGTCCACGCCGGGCCCTATGCCGGCAGCGATCCCACCGCCCGCCGGGAGTAGCAGCGCCGGCGCCACCACGTCGCCTGCTCCGTCGAGCAGCGCCGCCGAGTCGAGCACCGAGACGGCGCCTCGGAACAGGCAGCGTCACCAGGCGCCCGCCGATGGCGGGCATCCGCCCGTGACCGAGAAAACACCGGACCCCGGTGGGGAGGACGGGGACACTGGGGGCGTGAAACCCTCGCCGGGTGGTGGGACCGTTTCCACGAACCCGCCGAAGACGACAACGACACCCCCGCCCACGACGACCACACCGGCACCGTCCCCCACGACCTCGGAGCCCGAACCGACCAACACCTGACGGGACCGGGACCATCGACCGGAGATGGCGACCCGAGACCGATCCGGAATCGGCCGGGACGACACGGACGCGGGGACACGGACCCGGAGACCGCACGGACCGGAAATGACGGAACTGGCCGCACATCCGTGCCGCTCGCTCTGCTCGTGGCATCCCACGCGGGTGGAGCGGGACGGCATGCCCGTGCTGGCCTGTCGTGGCTGCGGGACGCAGTGGGTACGGACCGAGCCATGGACGCCGATCGACCACACCGGCCACATCCCCGACGCGGTCCGCGCCGAAGTCGCCCGCCGGTAAGCCGGGACCATTTCCGTCGATACCTCGGCGCAGGGCTCAGCGAGCCTCCCGCAGGTGCCGGAACTTCTGGCCCGGCGCAAGGTCAATAGGCTCGTTGAGTTGGATCTCCTTATCGAGCTCAGCCTTGATGGCGGCGTCCAGGTCCAGCCCCAGATCTGCAGCAAGGGCCTTGTTGAGATTGACCCGACACACGGCCGACATGGTCAACCTGGCGTCGCCCTCAGTAAAAGCCGTGGTCCCGAGCGACGAATCAAGTTTCTTCGCGGCCTCATCGCTTAGCTCGACGTCCCTGTCCAGGATCACGACATCGAGCTGCCGGGAATCCTTTTTCTTTTGGAGGAGGAGCGTGCTTGTGTCGATGACGCCCAGGACGACATCGACACCGTTAATCTTACTGTGCACCTTACCGTTACCGATGTTGAGGGACATCGAGGTGAGCTTCGCTTGCCTCACCTGCTTCTCTTCGGAGCTGAAGTTGATACCGCCACTGAACAGGCTCTCGCCACCGGTGATCTTGCGCTCGCTATGCTCCAGGTGACCCTTGTCGACCTGGAGCTTGATACTGCCGTCCTCCTCCACCGCACCATCGGTGGGGGCCGCGGTGAGGTTGTCGGTATCCGTCTCGAATCTGACCAGCGCGTGGTCACCAACGAATGGTGTCTTGGTTGCGAGCGCGATGTTTTCGTAATGCGGCTCGGCCGCGGGTCGACCGAAAGCCGGACCCACCGCACCAGCAAACAGCGCAGAGGTCATCACCGTGGCGGTCGCAATATTGGCCACAATTCCTGTTGGTCGCACCGTACGCCTCCCACTCGCGAGCAACAACCCATCGAGGTTCCCCTCTTCCTTGGCCCCTCGCAACACACTCGCCATCCGATCGTGTGATTCCTGCTTCACCGCCCCGATCAACGACGGCTTCTACATGAACATTAGCTAACGGGGCGTGCGTGGCCCCGCCGGCGCGTGGGCGAGGCGATCTCGTCGTACAGGCCCGGGTGCTGCGCGAGCGGGATGACGACGGCGTGGAGACGACGCCACGGGCCTTCCTCGTGGCGCGCAAGACAGCGGACGGCAAGTAGACAACGCGCAGACACGGCCCGGGGAGAGGGACAGCGCAGAGGGACAGCGGCGACCTAACGCACGAACTCCTCGAGGCGCATGTCGGAGAAGCTGGGAACGGAACGGTGGTCCCCAACCTCCGGGGCGCCTTCCCTGCGCACGCCAATCGTGTGCCATCCGGCCATCGCGGCCGCATCGAGTTCGGCCGCGACGTCGGAGAGGAAGACGAACTCGTCGGGCGAACCGCCCACCGCTTCCTGGATCCGCCGGTAGGAAGCGGCCTCCTTCTTCGGTCCGGCGCTGGGAATGTCGAAGTAACCGCTGAGGTAGCCGGTCAGGTCGCCGTGCCCGGTATGCCCGAACCACTGCTGTTGGGCTTTCCGCGATCCCGACGAGTAGATCCAGCAACGGAGCCCGGCAGCCGTCCAGTCCCGTAGCGCCGGGGGCACGTCGTCGTAGACCTCGGCGACCAGCTCACCATCGGCGAAGCCGTGCTCCCAGATGAGGCCCTGCAACGTCTTGAGCGGGGCGACCTTCCGGTCCTCGTCGATCCACCGGCGCAACACCGCCACGATCTCGTCCAGCGAGGCGCCCGGTCGGTTGATGTCGCCGCGAACCTCCGTGACGACATGGGCTACCGCGGGGTCGGAACGGTGGACCCACTCCTCCAGCCGGGCCCGGGCGTAGGGGAACAGCACCTCGTGCACCGCGGAGATCGGGCTCGTCGTGCCCTCGATGTCGAGGACAACGTGACGGATCATCGACTCACCAGCAGCTCGTCCAGGTAGGGGATGTGGGACGCGACCGTATCCCCGGTGAAGCCCGCGACCCAGCCGTCCTCCTCCTGGAAGAAGCGGATGGCGCAGAACCGGGGGGAGGTCCCCATGTCGAACCAGTGCCGGGTGCCCGCCGGAACGGACATCAGGTCACCGGCCTCGCAGACCACGGCGTAGACCCGGTCCCCCAGGTGCAGGTAGAAGCAGCCACGGCCCTCGACGAAGAAGCGGACCTCGTCCTCGTCGTGGGTGTGCTCGTCGAGGAACTTCTCCCGGGCTGCCTTGGCCTTGGCCGGCCACTCCGGATCCTGGTCATTCGGGACGAGCCGGACAACGTCGACAAGGCGGTAGTCACCCTGCTTCTTGACCCGCTCGACGTCGGATTCGTAGGCGGCCAAGACATCGTCGGAGCCGGCTTCCGGCGACAGCGGGACGGTGTCCCAGCGTTCGAGCACGATCCCGTGCGGCTCCAGCTCTTCCCTGATGCGCTCGATGTCGGTCGTGCGCAGGAGAACCTTCTGCCCGTCGTGCTCCGGCATGATCTGCAGCAGAGTCATCACGTGAATCCTCTCAGTTCCGGTTCGGCTCAGCCCCGGTTCAGCAGCAGATGGAGCTGGCAGAGCGATTCGAGGCATTCCAGGCGGTTGCGGGCGACCTCGGGGGTCGGGCCCCAGGCGGTGGCGCCGTGATGCGCGATGAGGAAGACGGGTGGGGCGTCCGGTGCGAGGCCGGCGGTCACGTCGTCGGCGATGCGCGGCACCTCGGGCCAGTTGGGGAAGATCGGAACCTGCACCCGAAAGGGGTCGGCGGAGCCGATGCCCTTGATGATCTCGAACTCGCTGAAGGTGATGCTGGACCGGCCGGCGCTGGCCTCGCGCGCGGCGACCGCGGTGGAGTAGGGCGGATGCGCGTGGACGACGGCCCCGCAGTCCGGGAAGAGCCGGTAGAGGGCGGTGTGGATCGTGGTCTCGGCGGAGGGGCGGGGGGCGCCCTCGTGCACGGGACGGGAGTCGGAAATGTCCACTTCGACGACGTCCCCGGCGGAAAGCTCGCCCTTGCTACGGCCGCTGGCGGTGATCAGGGCGGAGTCGTCGCCGAGACGGACCGAGAGGTTGCCGGCGGTGCCCTCCATCCAGCCACGGTGGTAGAGACCGCGGGACAGTTCGGCCAGCCGGCCGGCGGCGTTCTCCAGGTCGATGGACGTCATCGGCTCCTCCCACTCCCACCCGGATGGCACCACGCTAGGAATCCCCGCGAACCAGGGACAACGCCTCCCACCTGATGAGATGAGCGGAGGTAGGGAGGAGGTCAGCGGAGGAGGTCCAGCTCCCCGCGCCGCAGGGCGGAGCGGAAGGAACACCAGGCGGAGGAGGAGAAGGAGAGGACCGGACCGCCCATGTTCTTCGAGTCGCGGACCCCGACGGCGCCGGAGAGGGAGGAGACCCCAACACAGGCGCCCTGGTTCTTGCTGAGGCTGGGCTTCCGCCAAGCTACCTCGACGCAGTCTTGGTCTGTGCCGCTGCGAGTGCTCTTCCTCCAGGCAACCTCGACACAGTCGGTGTCGGTGCCGCTATAACTGCTCTTCCGCCACCCGGCGTCACCTCGCGCAGGCCGCGTCATCTGGGGTCCTTACTCTCGTTCCAACTCCCACGCGACAGCCTCGATGAACTTGACCGACTGCTCGGGATCCATGGCCGTCCTACGGAGAGTATCGGCAGCCGCCGAGAAAACCGAGACCTCCTCGGGTTTGTCCAGGAAGAGACTGGAGATCTTGTGCTCCAGGTGTACCACCGAGCGGCCGCGCGTGTAGTTCAAGATCGTAAACGGACCATCGAGTCCCGGATGCCCCTCAGCCGAGAGCGGCAGCACTTGGACCGCAACGTTCGGCCGCTCGGCGGTCTCGACGATGTGCCGGAGCTGTCTGGCCATCAGACGAGTGCCTCCCAGCCTCCGGCGCAACGCTGCCTCATCGATGATCGCCAGATACTCGGGCGGACTCTCCCGGCTGAGGATCGCTTGTCGGCCCATCCGGATCACGACCCGTGGTTCTACCTCACCTGCTGGTACGTGGCCACCCCTCATCAAGGCTCGCGTGTAGTCCGCGGTCTGGAGCAAGCCGGGTACTAGCGAAAGCTGGAAGGTCGTGATGCGGACAGCATCAGCCTCGAAACCGATCATCGTGCGAGACAGATTCGACAAGCCGGGAGAGGCGGTCTCCCACCACCCCCGTTCCTCAGCTCGCTTGGCTAGCTCCAGAAGCCGGGCGCGTTCCTGGCCTCGAACCTTGTAGAGCACCAGCAGCGACGCGACATCGGCTACGTCGATCTTCTGCTGGCCCGTCTCCATCCGGGAGAGCTTGGATGCCTGCCAGCCCAACTCCTCCGCAGCCTTGCGACAGGTGAGATTCCTCTGATTTCGGAGGACTCGCAGCTCGTAGGCGAGACCTCTGGTTCGAACCGTGGGGCGCTTCGGGGCGGCCATCCGGAACCTCCGGCTTACTTGACTGGACGCTGCCGCAATCCAGAGTGCCCGTCGCTGACACACGACGCATTCACTCTATGTAGTAATTGTCGGCTCCCCATGTTGCTGGGAGCCTTCAAGCAACGTTGCGAGCTTCGAAGGCGAGGCCTCTCATGATGGCAGAACGACTTCTCTTCTACCGCCAAGTCGAGGGCATGGAGCCCGGAACCGGGGCGTGTACCACCCAAATCGAACTTTCTTCAGATTCCCGCTTCCTCCTCATCCGCCTGGCGTCCACCGCGAAGTTCACCCTCGCCCTCGACCGCGACTCCACCCTCCAACTGCTCACCACCCTGCGCACCGGCCAGGTCTGCGCCGTCCCCGGCGAACACACCCAACACGGCCGCCGCCTACTCGGCGCCCGGCCACCCGATTCCGAAAGAGAGTCCGACAGGGCCATCAAGGCCCGCACGATGGAGCTCTATCTGCGGCTCCCCGACGACGAAATCCACGTCGCCTTCGCCGGCCCCGATCTCCTCGACCTCATCACCCATCTCGAGGACGGCTACACCCGTCTCCCGGGCACCCCGGACGATCCCGACACCTTGGAGTCCCCCATGCGCCGTGACCGCAGGGTCGACGTGGTCGCCGATGTCATCGTCAACGGCGACGTTCGGCTCGGCTACGAACTCGATCCCTTCCGCGACCAGCTCCATCTCAGCATCGGCAGCCACGGCGACCTCAACCTCGCCATCAACCGCCAGTGCCTTCCGCACTGGATCGCCGTCCTCACCGAAGCCCGCGCCGCCCTCGACCACGCCGTGGCCGAACTCAACCGCACGAAACCCCGGCCCCCGGAGGCTTCTTGAGTGCCGAATCCCTTGGCCTATCGGCAGTTGTGGCGCTTCAGGGCGTGGAACGCCTCCTTCGGCTCCCAGCGGTACGACGACTCCGGATCCTCATAGTTCTCCCGGATCACCTTGGCCAGGCTGTACGAGGCAATGTCCAAGTCCAGCTCGCGGATCGGCGAGTGCGGCGAATCGGGCGAGATAAACGTGTACACGTGCGCGCCCATCAGGGTCTCCCTCTCAAAGATCCTGAGCATGCGCGCGATGTGGTCGGCCTGAGCCCGCTCGTCGCGGACGTATGCGTCCTTGACCTGCGGCGGGACCACCTCCCAGTCGATGACACCGTCCCATCCCATTCCGCCTCGCTCGGGAGCCCCGGTGTAGGTGCACGATCCGAACTCCAGGATCGTGATCGGCTTGCCCCACTTCCGGTAGCGCGCCAGGTCCTTGCTGTACTCCTCCTGCTCCCGGAAGTACTCGTAGTAGTCCAAGCCCACGATGTCGAACAGCGACCAGTCGACCGGCTCACCGGTCGTGGCGCCGTAGGTGATCCGCCCGTGGAAGTTCGCGCGGGCGACCGACACGGCCCGGCGCATGTAGTCCTCTAAGCGCTTCCGGAGCGCCGGGTACTCCTCCGGTGGCATCTTCTGCAGGTTCTGGATCCGCTCCAAGAAGTTCACCCCGGGGACGATCCCCGGGGTGAACAGTAGGAACTCGCAGCCGACGACGAGCGTGAGCCGTATCCCGCAGTGCCGGCGTAACTGCTCCGCCTCGCGCGCCGTCTCGGCCAGGTGGTCGAGAATCTCCCGCTGCGGATGGTCGTAGAGGCGTGGCTGGACGAAGACGCGCAGGTTCCGCTGTAACGCCACAGCGGTCGTCTCCGTCAGCCGGCCGATTTCGCTGCCGAACACGACGATGGAGTCACACCGCATGTCCTTGCGGATCGCTCGGATCTCCTGCTCCATCAGCGTCCGGTCCCAACGCACCCTGCTGAGCGGCTCCCCCGGAAAGTGCAGAACGCCGGTGTCGTAGGTGACGCCGCCACGCATCCGCGGCCCCGACGCGGCCGCGGCGGCAGCGGAGCCGTTGCTCGCGGCGGCCAGCGCAAACCCACCGATCGCTGCCCGCAGGAAGGTGACGCGGTTCATCCCCAGATCGATCATTGGTCCCCCCTCGCTAGTCACTCAACTAGTCTGCTGGTCATGCAACCAGAAAATCGGTCGGGCGACCAGGTCCGGCGGTCGTTCATCGAGGAGGCGCGACGCGCGCAGATCGTCCGGGCGGCCATCGAGACCATCGCCGAGATCGGTTACGCCAAGGCGTCGTTCGCGCAGATCGCGCGGCGTGCGGGCATCAGCCCGGGCCTGATCAGCTACCACTTCGCCAAGCGCGAGGAGCTGATCATGGAGGTGATGTTCAGCGTCTACGGCTCGATGGACCGCGCCTTGTCCGACCGGACCGAGGACGCGGCTAGCTGCACCGAGGCGCTGCGCGCGTTGATCGAGAATTTCGTGCGCTACTGCGCGGACCATGCGGTCGAGATGCTCGCGGTAGCGCGGATCGCCGCATCCGGTGCCAACGACGCCGCGAAGGCGCGCGACTGGGTGGACCGGGGGCGGGAAGAGGCGTTGACCGAGTTGGAAGAGATGTTCCGGGAGGGCCAACGCGCGGGTGAATTTCGCGAGTTCTCTCCCAGGGTCATGGCGGTCTCGGTGCTCGCCGCACTGGAGGCCACGCCGGTCGAGTTGATCGCCCGACCAGACACCGACATCGACGCCTACGCCGACGAGCTGGCCACCATGTTCGAGCTCGCTGTCCGCCGTCCCGGTGACTGAGGTGATCCCCGTCACCAACCATCGTTGGGGAACCATCCCCCCGTAGGGGACGTCCTTGCTACCGTGATCCACCGGATCGCGTGGTGTGTAGGGGGTCGACTCATGCCGTTCATGGCGGCCGGTGCAGGCGCAGCAGGGGCGATGTCGGGAGGCGGTGGCACCGCCAAGCTCAGCGTCCGCCCGGAGAACGTTCTCCAGCTCAAGCGCGAGCTTGAGGACGTCCGCGACGAGGTTCGTGACTTCCTGCTCAACAACCGAGAAGCTCTCGCGCTACGGCCGCAGGGGGCCGATCCGGTCAGCCTCGACGCAGCCAAGGCCGTCAAGGAGAACGCCGATACTGCGGTAGACGTTGCCGAGACATACATTCAGCGCCTTGCCTCGGTGATTGACGCGTTGGACCAAGCAGCAAAGACATACGGGCTGGTCGAGGACACGAACACGGCCAACCTCCAGCAACGGAGCTGAACACTTACATGCGTCGAACAATCTGGCTTGCGGCAAGCACCCTCGCACTTGCTCTTATCGGGGGGTGCGGCAGTTCGTCGGGTGGAACGGCTGCGCCGGATACCACCCCGCCATCTGACACAGCGTCTCAGCCCACTGCGAGCCCGTCCATGGCGGCCTCGACTCGCCCTCGAGAGATCAAGCTCGACGGCAAGGACCCATGTGGTCTCATTTCGGCGCAGCAGCGAGCCAAGTTCAGCATCGAGCGCGAACCACGCCCGGGTACGAGCGATGCATTCAAGGCATCCAACTGTTCGTTTAGCACCAAGGTAGGCGTATACCGCATCACCGCAGTAACGACTGAAGGCGTTGAGGCATGGCGTTCCGGTAACCGGACCGGGAAAGCCGAGGAGCAGCAACCCATCGCGGGTTTTCCAGCGATTGCGGTCACATTGCCCAACGATGACCGGAGTTGCAGCGTTGCGGTGGATGTGGCTGATGGCCAGTACCTCTACTCCACCGCTCAGGTCGACAAGGGCAAGGAGTCGGAACTGCCGGCGATGTGCGAGGCCGCCCGGCAGTTCGCTGAGGCGGCGATGACGACGCTCACGGCGTCGTCCTGATTGGCGATGTCCTGGCGGGGGTGAGGGGAGACATGTCCGGCAGATACCACTGGGATGGCTACAGCCACCGGCAGCTCTACGACATGATTCACGGCGGGTCGCTGTGCACGCCTGACGGGAGCATCGTGCCGGCGGCCTCGCCCGGGGGCGGCGGTCCCGCGCCGAGCGGGGCGTGGAAAGAGTTCGTCACCCTCATGCAGAACGCCGAGGAGCGCACCAACCAGGCGCTCTCCAAGGCCGGTGCGGAGTGGGAAGGCCAGGCGGCTGATGCCGCCCGGATGGGGATCACGCCGCTCGCCCAGTGGGCCAACGATGCCGGGACCGCCGGGCAGGCGAGCCAGGCCGGGGTGACCGAGCAGGTCGACTCCTACAGCTCGGCCAAGAACAAGATGCCTGAGCCGGTGCCGGTCACCTCCACCGCCAACTCGGACTGGGGTGGTATCCCCGCCGGGATCACGCACCTCGTCGGTGGGCAGACCGACCAGGACAAGCAGGAGCAGGCGGCGCAGAACGCCAAGGCCGAGGCCGTCCGCGTCATGGGCGGATACGAGTCCAACTCGTCATCGGCGACTTCCCGGCTGGGGCAGTTCACCCCGCCGCCCGAGGTCGTGGTCGACGTTCCGTCTCCGCAGCCCACGGGCTCGACGATCGACGGTGGTCCGGGCACGGTCAGCCCGGGTGGCGGTGGCGGCCACACCTGGGGTGGTCCGGGCACTTCCGGCGGTGGCCAGCACTCGGTCGCTCCCCCGCCCAGTGGTGGCTCGAACTGGACCGGTGGGGTGGCGACACCGCCTGCCGCGGGCACTGACCCCGCATCGGTGACCCCGCCGCCGACCACGAATCCCGCGGCTTTCCCGCCGGGTTCCTCCGGTGGTCCGGGTGCCATGCCGCCGGGTACGGGCGTTCCGCCGACCGGCCAGCCGCCGGGTGGCGGCCCTGGCTACGGGCCGGGCGGCCCCTACGGTGGCCCGTACGTCGGGCCGTACGGCCGGCCGGGGACCGGTGGTCCCGGTGCGTCCGGTGGGAATCCCGGGGTGTCCGGGCGTGGGCCCGGCGGCATGGGCGGCCGTTTCGGTGGTCCGGCTGGTGGCTTCGGCCCGGGTGGTTCCGGTGGTTCCGGCGGCTTCGGTCCCGGTGGGTCCGGGTACGGCGGGCCCGGCCAGGGTGGTGGACGGCCCGGGATGGGGCCCGGTTCCGGTTTCGGTGCGGGTGCGTTCGGCGCCGAGGAGGCCGCGGCCCGGGGTGCTGCCGGTGCGCGTGGCCCGGCCGGTCCGGGCGGTGCCGGCATGGGTGGCCCGATGGGTGCCGCCGGTGCCCGGGGCAAGGGCGAGGAGGACAAGGAACACCGCGCACCCTCCTACCTGGAGGAGGACGAGGACATCTGGACCGGTGGCATCAACAAGGTCGCACCACCGGTGATCGGGGAACGGCCGCCGCGGTATGACTCGTGAGATGGTGCTGACCTGGCCGGAGTACGACTTCCTGTGGGAGTACCTCCGGCTGGGTCCCTATCCCGTCGTGTTGACGATCGACGGGCACGGCCGCACGGTCGAGGAGCGCGAGGAGCTGCGCCAGCAGGCATGGCAGTCCTTGTGGGAGAGGGGTTTCGGCCGGCCCGGCGACCTCGACCCGGATCTGGCGGACCGGTTGGCGATCCTGGCTCGGCCGGAGTGGGAGGTTGACGCCCGGCTGCACATCGACCCCGAGGGGCCGCGGGTCTCGGGCCTGGCCGCGTCGGTCGGTGAGCACGGGGTGTTGGCCCGCCTGGACACCCGGCACCTGAGCCTGTCGCGGGTGCCGGCCAGCGGCTTGGCTCGGGCCGTGGTGTCGTTGTTGCCGCCGCATCCGCCCGGCACCGGTCGTTCGATCACGCTGCCCGCCGAGACCCTGGACGTGGCCGCGCAGCGGGCCGGTGAGAACGCTCGGATCCTCGAACACGAGTTGGCCGCCGAGGGTTTGGACTCCAAGTCGGCGCGCAAGATTGCCGAGGTGCTGGGGAACACCATTCGGTTCGGGCAGTTCGGCGCTGCCCGGACGCCTCGGCATGGGACCCGGCAGCGGGCCAGCCACGTGGTCACCTTCTACGACGACCCTCGGGGGCGGTACCTGTTCAGCCGCCGGCCCGGGAACGGTCGGGCTTGGTGCACCCTGGTGCCCGGCGACGCGCGCCGCCTGGTGCAGCAGGTCTCGGAACTTGTCGCCGAACTCGACGACTGGCGCGACCGCTCCTGGCATTAGCCCGCGGCTCAACGGACCAACGAGCCTGAATCACCGGTTTCCCGCGACCTTCGCTAGCCGGGCACGAGTCAGCCGTGTTCGTCGATGATTCCTTAGCTCGCCGGAGCATCCTTTGGCGTGCCCTCTGCGCCGACATTCCAAGCACACGGCACCGATCTCTTCCCAGGTATGTGCGGGACGAACAGCGCCCCAAATCCGCTGAACCGGGCCGACGCGTCGTCGTTGGCGCAGCGGGGGGAGGTCTCGCGTGGCTTGGCCGCGGATCTGTCGTTCCGGGCTATCGCGACCGGGTTGGGCCGCCCATCCCCGACGGTCAGCCGCGAGCTCACGGGTAGCGACGGACGCGCGGGTTATCGGGCGGCGTGGTCACGAGCATGGTGTCCGAAGCCGACCAAGCTCTCGCGGCTACCAGGGTTGGCCGCGATGGTGGAGGAGAAGCTGGAACGCGATGGTCGCCACAGCGGATCTCGGGATGGCTGCGACGCCGAAAAGGAGAACACCCATTCCTCTCCCACTCTCAACTTATAGCGCACCGGGGGACTTGCGGCAAGACCCGGGTCATGCCGCAGAATCACCGGCCGAAAGTCAGAACCTGTGGACATGGGGGGTCGCGAAGTGCGTGTGTTGTTGTCGACGTATGGATCGCGCGGGGACGTCGAACCGTTGGTGGGACTCGCGGTGCGGTTGCGGGACCTCGGCGCGGAGGTGCGGGTGTGCGCGCCGCCGGACGAGGACTTCGCGCAGCGGCTGGCCAGTGTCGGCGTGCCGATGGTGCCGGTCGGCCGGTCGGCGCGCGCGCTGACGACTGCGGCGCCGCCGCCGTCATCCCTGCCCCGGCACGCGGCCGAGTTGATCGCCAGCCAGTTCGACGCGGTCACCGCGGCGGCCGAGGGATGTGACGCGCTGGTGGCGACCGGCATGATGCCTGCCGCGGCCGGCGCGCGGTCGGTGGCCGAGAAACTGGGCATCCGCTACGTGCACGCGACCTTCCAGCAGCTCACCCTGCCGTCGCCGCACCACCCGCCGCTGGCGTACCCGGGCCGGCCGTTCCCGCCGGAGGTGACCGACAACCGGATGCTGTGGGACCTGGACGCCCAGAGCATCAACGCGCTGTTCGGTGAGGCGCTCAACACCAACCGGGCGTCGATCGGCCTGCCCCCGGTGGACAACGTCCGCGACTACGTCATCGGCGACCAGCCGTGGCTGGCGACGGACCCGACCCTGGACCCGTGGCAGGAGACACCGGACCTCGACGTCGTACAGACCGGCGCGTGGATCCTGCCCGACGTTCGCCCACTCCCGGACGACCTGGAGGCGTTCCTGGACGCCGGCACACCACCGGTGTACGCAGGCTTCGGCAGCATGCCCATGCGCGCCTCGAAGGACGTCGCCCAGGTGACCATCGAGGCGATCCGCGCGCAGGGCCGCCGCGCACTTGTTGGGCGCGGCTGGGCGGACCTGGCCCTGATCGACGACCGGGACGACTGCTTCGTCGTCGGCGAGGTCAACCACCAGGCACTGTTCGGCCGGGTGGCCGCCGTCGTGCACCACGGCGGCGCGGGTACCACGACGACGGCCGCCCGGGCCGGCGCGCCCCAGGTGGTGGTACCCCAGGCGACGGACCAGCCGTACTGGGCCGGCCGGGTGGCCGACCTGGGCATCGGCGCGGCACACGACGGTCCGACCCCGACCACCGAGTCCCTGTCCGCCGCGCTCACCACGGCCCTGACCCACGAGACCCGCGCACGAGCGACCGCCGTGGCCGGCACGATCCGCACCGACGGGGCAGCGGTGGCCGCGACGCTGCTGCTCGACGCGCTCAGCCGTGAGAAGCCGCCGATGTCCGCGTGAACCACGCGGGATCGTCGAGCCACGGGAAGTGCCGGAATTGGACACGGTCCCTCGTGGTCCGGGCGACCTCGACCGAACGCTGGGCCTCGTCAGGCTCCAACGGTCGCCCGAACACCTCGGGCCGGCGCCCCACCTCGGCCACCTCCAACAGCCAAGCCTGGACCATCACGAGCAGCCCATCCACACGACACGATTACAACGCCAACGTTCCTTGAAACGGCGCTAGCGGCGTCGCGTTGAGGCCCCGCTTCTTCGTGTTCTGCGAGGGGCTTGACAAGAGGGGGAAGGCAAAAAATGGCGTGCCCTCCATAACCCAATGAAGAACCCGCCGAATCTAACATCTGTTCAGCCACTGTGAGGGGTATGTGTCAACTCAGGGGTACGAAGACGAATTGCGGTCCGAGCGGAGCTACGTGGCCGGGCTCTACACGCGGCTCGACGCCGAGCGCGCGCGGGCGAAGGGCAAGTACACCGCTGCGTTGCGGGGAAACGGCGGGACACCCATGGAACGGGATGTCGAGGTGCGGGCGCTGGCCAAAGAGATGAAGCGGCTGGACGTGGCGGACAACGGGTTGTGTTTCGGTCGGTTGGACACCCTTTCAGGCGAACACTCGTACATCGGCCGGATCGGCCTTTTCGACAAGGAGAACGACTACGAACCGGTCTTGCTCGATTGGCGGGCACCGGCGTCGCGCGCGTTCTACACCGCCACCGGCGCGAACCCGGAGAACATGCGCCGGCGCCGCCAGTTCCACACTCGCGGGCGTCAATTGGTCGATTTCACCGACGAGGTGTTCGGTCGCCCCGATGGCGGCGAACGAGGGGACGCCGCCCTGCTCGCGGCGGTCAACGCGCCGCGCGGTGAGGGGATGCGCGACATCGTGGCGACGATCCAGGCCGAGCAGGACGCGATCATCCGGCTCGACCACCCGGGGGTGCTGGTGATCGAGGGTGGCCCGGGCACCGGCAAGACCGTGGTGGCGCTGCACCGCGTCGCGTACCTGCTCTACACCCAGCGGGAGCGGATGGAACGCCATGGTGTGCTCGTGGTCGGGCCGAACCCGGCGTTCCTGAACCACATCGGCCGCGTGCTGCCCTCGCTGGGCGAGTCCGACGTCGTGTTCATGACCACCGGTGACCTCGTGCCCGGTCTGCGCGTCACCGCCGAGGACACCCCGGAAGTTGCGCGGCTCAAGGGCTCGCTGAAGATCCTCGACGTGCTCGCGGCGGCGATCGCCGACCGGCAGCGGCTGCCGAAGCACCCGCTGCCGATCGCTCTGCGGGACGTCACGATGCGGATCGACGCCGAAACCGCCGAGTGGGCGAGGGATGAGGCGCGCGCGAGCGGGCTGCCGCACAACGAGGCCCGCGCGGTGTTCACCGAGATCGTCACGTACGTACTCACCGAACGGGCGATAGCCCGGATCGGCCGGGGCTGGCTGACCCGGGAGGACCGCGAGGCGTGGGAACAGCTGCGGGCGGACCTGCTCGAGGAACTCGCGGACGACGACACGTTCACCGCCGCGCTCGACGAGCTTTGGCCGATCCTGACTCCGGAAAACCTGCTGGCGCAGCTGTACACGTCCCCCGAGCGGCTGCGAGCTGCAGGCGCTGACCAGGCGCTGCTGCGCGCCGACGGCGACGCCTGGACGGTGTCGGACGTGCCGCTGCTCGACGAACTGGTCGACCTGCTGGGCCGCGACAAGCCGGCCGACCAGGCCGCCGAGCGGGAACGCAAGGCCGAGGCCGAGTACGCCGCCGGCGTGCTGGACATCCTCAAGATGGAGCGCCAGGACCTGATGGACGACGAGGACCATCTGCTCGCCCAGGACCTGCTCCACGCCGAGGACCTGGCGGACCGCTTCGTCGAACGCGACACCCGTGACCTCGTCGAACGCGCCGCCGCGGATCGGGACTGGACCTACCGGCACGTCGTGGTCGACGAGGCCCAAGAACTGTCCGAAATGGACTGGCGGGTGCTGATGCGGCGCTGCCCCGGCCGATCCTTCACGGTGGTCGGCGATCTCGCCCAACGCCGCTCGGCCGCCGGAGCGACATCGTGGGACACCATGCTGGAGCCATACGTGCCCGGCCGCTGGGTCTACCGGTCGCTGTCGGTGAACTACCGCACCCCGGCGGAGATCATGACCGTCGCCGCCGCGCTGCTCGCCGAGTTCGCACCCGGAGTCCAGCCGCCGGAGTCGGTCCGCGCGTGTGGGGTCCAGCCATGGTCCAGGCGGGTCACCGAAGACGAACTGCCCGCCGCCATCGAGGAGTTCGTGCGGGACGAAGCCGGTCGCGAAGGCACCAGCGTCGTGATCGGGCCACCGGGCGTGCCGGGCGCAGTGGTGGCGTCGGAGACGAAGGGTCTGGAGTTCGACGCCGTCCTGGTCGTGGAACCAGAACGGATCCTCGCCGACGGCCCCCGCGGCGCGGCCGAGCTCTACGTCGCCCTCACCCGCGCCACCCAACGCCTCGGCATCCTGCACCAGGGCCCGTTACCGCAGGTCCTGACCGGACTCGCCGAAACCGGGACACCCGCTTAAGCCGGGAATCAACGGTTGGCATGGCGATTCGCGTGCGGCCGGCCCTGAACCAGAGCGTGACCAGACGACACGGGAACTCCGGGTAAATGAAGTTCTCAGGCGCGCCGCCGGGCGGCCCGACGGACAGATTGAGCAGGAACTCACCACCAACAGCGCGGCTGACCGACAGCGATCCGGACCCGATGCCGGGGTCGCCGTCGATGGCCGTGGCGGTCCAGGAGGTTTCGATCCCTAGCACGTCGATCCCGTGGAGTCCGGACGCTCCCCCGCAGCATTGGAGCTCCTGTCACGTTTGCTGCTGTGGGAGTCGACGCCAACTGATGAGGGTGCGGGCCAGGGTGAAAAACTCCTGACAGATGTGGAGACGCCGTGCCCAGTGCAAGGCCAGCCGGCGGAACCGGTGGAACAGAGCCAGGCCGCCGTCGCGGTCGTCCCCGATGTCCTTGCCCCGATGGCACGGCATCCACCAACGGCACCCGCTGCGATGTCTTTGCTGCTCACACCGGTCACCGTGGCTGCCAACGGACAGGGTGCCCCGGCATCGCAGATCACTGGTGTTTCCACAACGGCCACTCACAGCAGCACCTGAGCAAGATCGACCCAATGTGCTGACAGCTCTTGGGCAGTAGCCCGCGGGCGTTGGCCCCGGGCGTGCACCCATGCACGTCCTGGACGCGTCCAGGACCCGTCCAGGACTGTCGGACGCTGGAGCTACGCGTCCGACGGCTCCTAGTGTCGGAGGCGTCGCAAAGCACACGGCGGAAACAGATGCCCGCTGTGCGGAATCCCTCTCCCCTTGGAATCCATCGAGTGATCCGTGGGCCGTCCGTGAGCCCGTAGGCGCGCAAAGCGGTCCGCCGTGGCGCGCGACGCATTCCGAAAGCACCGTCCAGAAGGAGGACTTCGTGTCCAAGGTACTGGAATCCGTCAGCGGCAGGCTCCTCAGCCTGTTCGTTCCGAAGGTGGAGGCGGCGGCAGCGCTGCCGGAGTGTGAGTGCTTCCCGCGGTGCTGGCAGTGCGCTGGCAGCCGGTGCTGCGTCAACACCAAGTGCGGCTCGATCAACTGCTACTACAAGTGCCCGGGTTGCTGATCCGGTGACGTAAGGGGAAACAGGCCGGGGACTCCGGTGCGTACCGCCCGCGCCATGGGCACTCGCCCACCGGTGTTCCCGGTTTCCCGCCGCCGAGGAGGATGCCAGTGCAGTACGCGGAAATCGGCATACGTTTTCTGATCGGCACGGTGTTCGTGGTCGCTGCCGTCGGCAAGGTGGCGAGTGAGCGGTCGTTCGCCGCGTTCACCACGTCGCTGCGTCAGCTGGATCTGGTGCCCGTCGCGGTGGCCCGGCTCGCCGCGGTCGCCGTGGTCACGTGCGAGTGCGTCGTGTGCCTGCTGCTCATGGTGCCGCAGCCACGCGTCGCGGGGATCGGGCTCGTCGGTGCGGCGGTGCTGCTCATCGTCTTCACGGCGGCCATCGTCGGTGTCGTCGCCCGGGGCACCCAAGCGGTGTGCCGATGTTTCGGCGGCGGCTCCACGGCACCGCTCGGCGTGCGGCACATCGTGCGGAACGTGCTGCTCGCCGGCCTCGCCCTGCTCGCGGCGAGGGCAACCCTGCTCCAGGAAACCGGCCCCGTGGAGCCGGCGGGTCTGGTCGTGGCGGCCCTGGCCGGGCTGCTCGTCGGTGGATGCGTGGCCGCGCTCGACGAGATCGTGGCCCTGTTCCGCCCCATCGACCCCGGTCGACCGGTCCACACCGCCCACCCGGCTCGCCGGGGGACGTGACCCGCGCACCCACCCGTACCGACCGCACGTCGTCGTTCCGTCAGATCGGGAGAATGGGAGACACCTGTGTCCTTCGTTATCGCCGCCGTTGTCCTGGTCGGGCTGCTGTGCGCCCTCGACCTGCTGCTCACCGTCGGTGTCATCAAACGCCTGCGGGAACATACCGAACTGCTCTCCGGGAGGGGCGGCGGCCAGGTGTCCCTCGGGCCGGGTGACGAGGTCGGAAAGTTCTCCGTGACCACCGTCGAGGGAGAGCCGGTCCACGACGACATGATCAACAGTGAGACGGTCGTCGGGTTCTTCTCCCCCACCTGCGGTCCCTGCAAGGAGATGCTCCCGAAGTTCGTGGAGTACGCCAGGGGTGCGCCCGCCGGCCGCGAACAGGTCCTCGCCGTGGTGGCGGCGGACGGTCAGCAGGATGCGGAGGCGGTCGCTCCGATGCTGTCGACACTGGCTCCGGTCGCCCGCGTGCTGACCGGCAGGGATGCCGACGCGGTCGCGGGCGCCTGCAAGGTGCGGGCCTTCCCCGCGCTTCTCAGGATCAACCGGAGCACGCGCGGCCGGCTCCTGGTGATGGCCAACCAGGTCGACCTCGACCGTCCCGCTGTCGCGTCCCGCTGAGTCGCGATGAGCGAGCGCGTCAACCCGGCGAACGCCGTACGACTGGTGGCGCGGGCGGCACCGGGCACCCTGGCGCTGTACGCGGTACCCGCGCTGGCCACCGGGTTCTCCCCGGTCGTCACCGCCTGGTCCGTCAAGCTCATCATCGACAGCCTCGCCGCCGGGGCGACGACGGCGCGTGAGCTGCTCCTGCCCGCCCTCGTCCTGGTGGCCACCGGCGTGGTCACCGGTGCCGTCCCGCACCTGACCCAGTACCTGCGCACCGAGCTGGACCGCAGGGTCGGACTTCACGCCCAGGACCGGCTGTTCCTGGCCGTGGACCGGTTCGCCGGGCTCGCACGGTTCGAGGATCCCGACTTCCTGGACCGGCTGCGCCTCGCCCAGCAGACGGTGGTCGCCTCGCCGGTCGCCAGGCAGGCCGTGGAGGGCATGCTGGGAGTCGTCCGGGCAAGCTTCACCGTCGTGGGCTTTCTCGGCTCCCTGCTGGTGATCAGCCCTCCGACGATGGCGCTGGTGCTGCTGGCCGCGGTGCCCACCCTGGTGGCGGAGCTGCTGCTGTCACGCAGGAGCGCCAACACGACGTGGGAAATCGGTCCCGAGGAGCGGCGCCAGTTCTTCTACATGGGCTTGCTGGTCAACGTCGAGGCCGCCAAGGAGATACGACTGTTCGGCACCGGCGGTTTCCTGCGCGGCCGGATGCTCGCCAGCAGGCGCAGGGCGGACGCCGCCCGCCGGGTCGTCGATCGGCAGGAGGCCCGGCTGCGTGTCGGGCTCGGCCTGCTCGCCGCGCTGGTCGCCGGCGCGGGTCTGCTGTGGACGGTCGGTGCGGCTCGGGGAGGCGGGCTCACCCCCGGTGACGTCTCCGTCTTCCTTGCCGCCGTGGCCGGGGTCCAGGGGGCGCTGACAACCTTGGCGGGTGATCTCGCGGGCGTCCAGCACGCCCTGCTGCTGTTCGGGCACTACGAGGCCGTGGTGCGCGCCGGGCCCGAGCTGCCCATGGCCGCCGAGCCACGCCCGCTTCCGCCGCTGCGGCACGGGATCGAGCTGCGCGACGTGTGGTTCCGCTACTCGCCACGCCATAACTGGGTCCTGCGCGGCGTGAACCTGTGGATCCCCGCAGGGCGCTCGGTCGCCCTCGTCGGCCTCAACGGTTCGGGCAAGTCCACGCTGGTCAAGCTGTTGTGCCGGTTCTACGACCCGACCCGGGGCACGATCCTGTGGGACGGCGTCGACCTGCGCGACGCCGACATCACCGACCTGCGCCACCGCATCAGCGCGGTGTTCCAGGACTACATGGACTACGACCTGACGGCCGCCGAGAGCATCGCGCAGGGTGACCTCGGCGCACTCGACGAGCCCGAGCGGATACGGACGGCCGCCCGACGGGCCGGTGTCCACGACGTGGTTGCGGCGCTGCCGCAGGGCTACGACACGCTGCTGTCCCGGATGTTCTTCACCAAGGCGGACAACGAGGACCCGGGGACCGGGGTCATGCTGTCGGGCGGGCAGAGCCAGCGGTTGGCTCTGGCACGGGCGTTCGTCCGCGAGCGGCGCGACCTGATGATCCTGGACGAACCGTCGGCCGGCCTCGACGCGGCGGCCGAACACGAGATCCACACCTCGCTCCGCGCTCATCGAGAAGGGCGCACCAGCCTGCTCATCTCGCACCGCCTGGGCGCCGTGCGTGACGCCGACGCGATCGTCGTCCTCGAGCGGGGTCGGATCGTCGAGCGCGGCACCCATGACGAACTCGTCGCCCGCCAGGAGCGGTACGCGCGGCTGTACGCACTCCAGGCGGCTGCCTACCGGACTGCCCCGGGTCCGCCTGGGCCTGTCGTGTCCAGTAACGCCTCCGCGCACGGGCCGTGACACGTCCGCACGCGGTCCGTGCGGCGCACACTCCCGCTCACCCCGCACCCCGTACAGGAGAAGGCGTGATGAGTTCTGGCAGTAGCCCCAGTAGCCGGGCCGTCCCCGACCACGACACCAGGGCGGAGACGGCCGTCGACCGTGCACTTGCCCGGTCGCGGCACGCACGCGCGTCCCGGGTCGCCCTGTACGCGGTCGCTGTGGCCCTGTGGAGCGGCACGGCGGCGCTGCTCACCGCGAGGAGCCCCGTGTGGGCGATGCTGTGCGGTGTGCCCGCCCTGCTCGTCAGCGCGGGGGCCGCGCTCACCCGGGCTGCCGAGCGTCGGATGGTCGCGGTGAGCGTGTCCGGCCGCAGCATGGAACCCGCGTACCGCGACGGTGACCAGGTACTGGTCCGCCGCCGGATGAGGCCCGCGCGCGGTACGGTGGTCGTCGTGGAACGGCCGCCGTTCCGGGCGCCGTGGCCGGAACCGCCCGTCTCCCGTACCGCTCCCGCCCACGTGATCTACGCACGGCAGTGGTACATCAAGCGCGTGGCGGCGGTTCCGGGCGATCCCGTTCCCCGGTCCGAGGTGCCCGCGCTCGCGGACGTACCGGGTCAGTCGGTGCCCGAGGGGATGCTCGTCCTCTTGGGCGACAACAAGGACGAGAGCTACGACTCGCGGTACGTCGGGTACTTCCCGGCGGCGCGTGTCCTCGGCACGGTCGCGGGGTCGGGTCAGTCCACGGCACGGATGAGGAACACCTGACGGCCCTTGCCCACGCAACGCTGCATGACGGCTTCCGCGCCGGGGGCGGCACTCGACCCCCTGATGCCCACACACCCCTGGCCCTCGACCCGGAGCACGTACCGGCCCTTGTCCAGCTCACCCGAAGGCTCGACGCTGAACAGGCTGCCATCGTCGCAGTTGTCCTTGGGTTCGAGCAGTCCCGCACCCTGTCCGCTGGTCAGCGCTTTCAGGCAGCCCGTGCCGTAGTCCGGGTGGTGCCACTGTATTCGGTACCGCCCGTCGCCGACGAACTCCAGCAGCGTGTTCTGCGGTGCCGTCTCGTCGCAGGGCCGCTGCACCGCGACAAGCGGGGTGTACCGCCAGTCCCGGACCCGGCCGTCGGTCAGGCACAGGCCGGGGGCGTCCGCGACCCTGATCGTCACCCAGCCGGTGGGCGGCGTGGCTCCCGCGGAGACCGACGCGGCCGCCCGGCCCGGGAGCGTACGCCCCCAGGGGCCCACGTCGAGTACGGCGACAGCCCCGACAACCGCCCCTATGGCGGCCACCACGGCGGTCACGACGAGGGCGATGACGGCGATCGTCAGGCTCAGTGGCCGCATTACGAAACCGCCCCGGGCCTTGGCCCGGGGCAGCTGTTGCGGCACCTCTACCTGCGCCGCCGCACGCGGCGCGTGATCGCGGGCGATTCTTTCTCTGGCCTCGCACCACTGCGCCACCCGCTCCTCTTCACCGCAGGCACGCACGAAGGCGACCAGCAGGTCGGGCCGAGGCAGCAGGTCGCGGCCGAGCATGCTGGAGACGGTACTGCGCGGCAGTATGTCTCCCGCAGCCGCCGCCCGCCTTTCGAGCTGTCGGTACGACAACCTGGAATTCTTCTTCAGCTGGCGCAGCAACTCCATGAATGAGGGCAAGTCGGTGACTTCTCCGGGCTCACAACCTCTCTGGTGTGCCATGGGGCCGATCTTCCTCGCCGTCGTGGGGGCTCACAACGACCATGTCTGTCATTGACATCGGCAGGCGGCCAGTAGGGGGGACACTTGCGGGAACCCCGTGTCATGTTGAGGACAAGGTGTAGGCGCCCGGTCTTCGCGTAGCCGTCGCGGAGATTGTTGTGGTGGCCCAGGGTGCTGCACGCGGTCCGCCCAACCGTAGATCCAGTGGCCTGTAGGACGAGGGGAGGCTGCGGCAGACCCCCAGATGGGTTCGCCCCGCTGCCGCAGCACTCCCCTGACCGTCGTCGGTGCCATCATGTGAGGCGCCGGGTGATGTTGCGATGCCAGCCTGCCTTCGATGCGCTGTCGTGCGGTAGGCGTTGCCCGTCGCCTTCGCCAAGCGGCGACGGACGACACCTGGGACGCGGGGACAGCAGCACCCCAAACTGTTCGCATGGAGCCACAACGACCATCCGGCCACAGCGGTGATCGGATCATTCCGAGACATACCTACCGAGCTACGACACATCACGATCACACGGCGGTCGAAACTCGAGGCTAGGTCGCCGTTACCAAGGGCAGTTCGGTCAACCCTGTCGTCCACTGGGCGCAGTGTGCGTATTCCTCGCTAGCCGAAGGACGCGAAGCTCGGCATCCTGCGCACGAGAGCCGGTCGAGGGTACGGGGTACGCATGACTGAACAACCATGGCCAGTCACGTTCGGTGCCGAACTGCGGAGACGGCGAACCGCGGCGGGGTGGTCGCTGAGCGAGCTCGCCAGAAGAGTGCACTACAGCAAGGGACATCTCGGCAAGGTCGAGACCGGGGGCAAGGCGGTCGGTATCGATCTCGCCCGGCGCTGCGACGCGGCCCTCGAGGCCGATGGGCAGCTGGCCGCGTTGGTCGCCAGGCCCTCGTCGGACAGCCCGCCGCCGGCGACCGAGACGGCGCACGACGACGAGGTCTGGGTGATGGCTATGGAGCCGGACGGATCGAGCCGGATGGTGCCGATGCGCCGCCGCCAGGTACTCACCGCGGGTGCGGCTTCGCTGCTGGGGCTGAACCTGACCCCCCAGGGCATATCGGCGACGGCCCAGCAGGATGCGACGATCGCGGCTTTCCGATCGTTGTTCGAACAGATCCGGCAGCTGGGCCAGACGACGAGCCCGGGTGTGGTGCTGCCCACCGTGGTCGCCCAGACCCATACCCTGCGCGGCCTGGCCACGGGCGCCTCCTCCCGGACGCGGCAGGACCTGCTGCGGTTGGCCGCCCGCTACGCCGAGTACGCCGGCTGGATGACCCAGGAAGCCGGTGACGATCGCGGGGCACTGTGGTGGACTCGTGTCGCGGTGGAGATGTCCGCTGCCGCCGGAGACACCGAACTCTCGACCTACGCCCTGGTTCGGCAGGCGTTGCTGACCCTGTACCGGGAAGACGCCGCCGGCACGATCGACCTTGCCCAGCAAGCCCAGGCCGACCATCACGCCTCGGCACGCACCCGTGGCCTGGCCGCACTGCGCGAAGCGCAGGGACATGCCCTGGCGTGCGACTATGACGAGTGCTGGCGCGCGCTGGACCGGGCTACGGTCCTGCTGGACGACGCCGGGGAACATGCCCACGGAGATTTGGTGGTGGGCTCGGCCTCGGTGACCGGGTCGGGTCTGAGCGCCGTGGTGGCCGGATGGTGCCTGCACGATCTGGGCCGCCCCCACCGGGCCGGGGACATCCTCGACCAGCAACTGGCCCACGTCCCCGACACCGCCCGGCGCGTCCACGCCCGGTTCGGTGCCCGCCGGGCCCTCGCCTATGCCACCGCCGCCGAGGTCGACCACGCCTGCGCCCTGACCCACCGGGTCCTCGACAGCGCCGAACTCGTCGACTCGGCCACCATCCGGGTCGATCTCCGCCGCCTCGCCCGCACCCTGTCCCGTTGGCACAACCACCGACCGGTACGCGAGCTGTTCCCCCGCCTCACTGCAGCGCTACGCATGTCAATCGCCTGATCGCCCCCTTGTCGGCCGAGAAACCCCGCTGCCAACCTCGGCACCCCAACCGCTGGTTCAGCCACTCCGGGTGCGCAGAGGTGATGCCTACGTGGGCGGTGTGTTCATCAACTACCGCACCGGAGACGGCGATTTCGCAGCGACGCTGATCGCACGCGTACTGATGGAACGGTTCGGTGCGGAGCACGTGTTCCTGGCCAGCAAGTCGATCCGGCCCGGCGAGGACTTCGCGGAGACGATCCTCGAACGGTTGACACGCTGTGACGTGATGCTGGCCATCGTCGGCCCTCGCTGGCACGCGGTGACCGACCAACGGGGTCGACGCAGGATCAACGACCCGCGCGACTGGGTATACCGGGAGATCGCCGCCGCGTTCCACTACGGCCTGCGCGTGATCCCGGTGTTCCTCGACCACACCGCCAAGTTGTCCGAGACCGAACTCCCCCCAGAGATCGCGGCTCTGGCGCGCTGCCAGTTCCTCCGGCTGAGCCACCGCAACGATACGCGGGATCTTGCCAGGATGCTCGACGAGCTCGCCGACCTGGTACCCGACCTCGTCCTGGTCCGTGTTCTCCGCACCCCTCCCCGTCCCAGCAGGGACCTGGTGCCGAGTGCATGGTTGCGGGCCGAGTACGAGATCGTGCCCTTCACGGGGCGACGCACGGAACGCGCCGATCTCACCGCCTGGGCCAACTCGTCGAAGCCGGTGTCGGCCGGGCTGATCAGCGGGCCGACCGGACAGGGCAAGACGCGCCTCGCCCAGCAGGTGTGCCAGGAACTCGCCGAACGAGGCTGGGTCGCCGGGTTCGTCCATGACCAGGCCGCGTCGGCCGACCTGGCCACGGCGAGCAGGATCCACGGCCCGCTGCTCTTCGTCATCGACGATGCCGAGGCGCGCTACGAGCAGGTCCACACCTTGGCCGGGGCACTGATGGAACGTCCGGCGACCGCGTCACCGGCACGGCTGTTGCTGCTCAACCAGGGGACCGGGGAATGGCTACGCAGGCTACGTACCGCCTCCGATGACCGCGTTGCCAGCCTGTTCCGCACCCTCGTCGTCCATCCGCTCGCCCCGCTGGCCCCCTCGGCGGCCGATCGCCACATCGAGTTCCACCGCGCGTTGGACGCCTTCGCCGAGTACCTCCACCTGTCCACCGCCGGCCTTACGGCACCGCAGGATCTTGTTCAGCCGCGTTACGCCGGTGTCCGGGTCATCCACGCCGCCGCACTCACCGCACTCCTGCACAAGAACAGCGGCGGTCCCGATCAACACGGCGCGTCCGTGCCACCACCGGATCCGGAGCTGCACCGCGCGGCCCAGCCAGAGTGCCCGTACCGCGGGCTACAACCCTTCCAGGAACAGGACGCCAGGTTCTTCCGTGGCCGCGACCCGCAGGTCAAGCAGCTGAAGTCCCTCATCGAGCACCACAGCATGGTGATGGTCATCGGCGCGTCGGGCAGTGGGAAGTCCTCCTTGATCCGGGCCGGTCTCCTGCCCGCTCTGCGCCAACAGAACGTGACGGTGGCGGTGTTCCGACCGACCCCCGGTATCGAACCGTTCGAGCTCCTCACGCATGCCCTGCGGCCCACGGTCGGAGCCGAGCGGACCAGCCGGCTGGCCGCCAAGGACGTCGCACTGCTCGCCGATCCGATCGTCGACGCGGTGGGGCGCCTGGTGCTGTTCATCGATCAGTTCGAGGAACTCGTCGCCACCGATCCGGCCGCGGCTCGGGAGCTGCTCGGCCTGGTGGCCACGCTCGTGCGGGCCGCACCACCACGACCGGCCGAGGCCCCCGCGCTGCGGGCGGTGTGTACCGGACGGTGGGCGGACCTGGACGAGATCCTCACCTCCGACCTTGCGGCCCTGCTGCAGACCGTCGCCGTGCCCAGGATGGGCCCGACCGAGCTGCGTTCCGCCATCATCGGGCCCGAGGACCTTCCCCTGGTGTCCTTCGAACCCGGCCTGGTCGACCGGATCGTCACCGACGCCGCGGACGCACCCGGTCAACTGCCCCTGGTGGAATTCGCGTTGACCCGGCTGTGGGAGGCGCGACAGGGCGCGACCCTGACCCACCAGGCATACGACGAGCAGGGTGGGGTGGCCGGGGCACTGGCCACCTATGCCCAGGAGGTTTGTGACCGGCGGCTCCTCCCCGACGAGAGGAAGCTGGTCGAGCCGTTGCTGGTGCAGCTGGCCCGGCCGAGCGAGGACGGGGGCTTCGCACTCACTCCGGCTCAGCTCGATCAGCTCAATCCGGCACTGCGTGCCCTGGCCGGCACACTGGCCACCCACCGACTGGTGGTGATCCGTCAGGACCCGGGCTACCCGGAAGTCGTTGCCCTGGCCCACGAAGCCCTCATCCACCAGTGGCCGCGGCTGCGCGCATGGCTTGCCGCGGCGCAGGACTTCCGGTCCTGGCAGGAACAACTCCGCGTCGCGCTCGCCCAGTGGCGGCAGTCCAACCGCGATCCCACCACCCTGCTCCGCGGTGCCCCACTGGCCACCGCCGAAGACTGGCTGGACAAGAAGAGCACGGCTCTCACCGATGAGGAACGGGACTACATCGCCGCGAGCCGCGCCCACCAACGTCGAGGGGTGCGGCGCTGGCGGCTCATCACCGCGCTGATCGGGGTACTCGCACTGGTCGCAGCCGCCTCCGCCGCGATCGCGGTGAGCCGGAACGAGGAACTCGCCGACCAACTGCGCCGAGCAGCCGCCGTAGCCCTGGCGCAGGAGGCCCAACGGCGCTCCGAGACGGATCCACTGATGGCCCTGCAGTTCGCCCAAGCGGCGTGGCGTCACGACACGTCGCGGCCGGAGGCGTACGCCGCGCTGCTCCAGCAGTACCTCAGGTACGCCGACGTCGAGGAGATACGCACCGGCCTGTGGTCCGGTCCCGTTGCCGAGGTCGCGAGCACCGAGGACGGCCGGGTGACCGCCGTTGCCGAGGAGGACGGCACGATCACGTTGTGGACGGACCTGTTCGGCCCAACCCCGCAACGTTGGTTCGTCGCCACCGTCCCCAACCTGTCCCTACTTCGCCTCAGCCCGGACGGTCGCTGGCTCGCGGTCATCACCGACCGGGGAGGAATCACTTTGTGGGATGTCGACACCCGAAACGGTCCGCTCCCACTGCGCACCGCAAGGTCGACGACGCTGCGGTCCCCGGACGTGCGGAGCGCACGGTTCTCACCAGACGGAAAGGTTTTCGTCGTGACGCTCCGACAAGACGCTTCCGGAACATCCGGAGTTCGACCACAGTTAGTTGAGGTATGGGACACCCTGCAGCGGAGGCAGATCCCCTACAGCGGCGCTGCGGCAGCCACGGAGAGCGCCTCCGTGCTGCGGGTCGAACCAGACGGAAAAAACGCCTGGTTCGACGAGCAGAGTCGCGACGAGAACCGGAGGACCGTTCTTCGCGACCTCACCACCGGAGCAATCCTCCGCGAGGTTTCCGCGGACCTCGTCACCGCGGCCGGATTTTTTGTCGAGTGCCAGGACAACCAAAAAGCTGACCGCATGCTGGTCCGTGACCCTGCGGGAGTCACGCTCTTCACCAAGCCAACGCGACGTTGCCCACCCGGCCCGTCCGCCGGCATGGACGTGAGCGGAGGTTTCGCGATACTTCGGGAGGACGCAACGGATCTCTCCCTCCAACAGCTTTCCTTGATCGACATGCGCTCCGGGCAAACCTATTCACTCCGGACACCACCCAGCCGCAAGAATCAGGGCAGCACGACAAAACTTATCGTCCTACGTGCCGGGTCCGGCCCGCCGACGGCGTATATGATCCACCCCGACGCGCTACTTCGTTTTCGCTCACCCACCCCCACAGACGACCTCGATCAGTTCGACTTCTCGGCGGATTCCGAGGCCACGGCGGTGAGCCCGGACGGGCAGCTTCTGGTAACGTCACCGCACACTTCGAGTGACCGCCTACAACTCCTCGCGTTCGACCTGCGCACGCACCGACTGATCCACGGCGAACCAGTTACGGTGGCCGACACGGCGGGGATGGGAGAGGCTCCTCACCTGGCCTTCAGCAAGGACGGACGCCGGCTGCTCGCGGTCGGAGACTTCGGAGGTCTCGTGGTAATTCCAGCGACCGACCTCACCGCGAAGCGCATGATCCCGCTGGACGTCGAGATCCCGCTGGAACCGCAACCCCCTCCCAGAACGAGCGACGGACATCCACGACGTACGTTCGAAAGAAATCTGTCGATCATCCCCGTCACCGCCGACGAGGTCGCCATTCTCCGTTCCGGAGGGTTCACCAGACGCAGGATCAGCACCGGGGAAGAGCTACCGCCGGTGAACCTGTTCCGCAGCCCCCAGGAAAGACACGATTCCGAGTATCGCGCCACCGCGATCCCCTGGCCCGACCACCCGCACGAGGTACTGCTGACGTCGACCAACGGCGTGGAGCTGTGGGACATGAAACTCGCGCGACTGGTACATGCCTTCCAGGCTCGGCCCGGAAACATGGCACCCACCGTCCTGGTCGATCCCACCGCGCCACGTGTCGCCGTGCACGACAAGGTCGCCGGGAAACTCGATCTCTGGCGGCTGGAGCACGAGGACGGCAGGCCCCGGCCCATCCCCGTGCCCAGCGGCCTGTCGCCGGTCGCCTTCGTACCGGACAACAAGCTGGTTGCTGGCTCCGGGACCGCCAGCCTGCGTATCTGGGACCTTGATACCGGTGGGGAGATCACGAGCCTGCGGGTGTCCGGCGCTCCGGGGAGCTGGTCCGTGCACGACGAGCGACTGCTGGCCCCGAGCAGAAACGGACTCCTGTCGATCGACATGGTTCCCGAGCACTGGATCGAACACCTGTGCCGGATCAACGACCGGGACCATGCTCCCCACGAACGTGCGGCGCTCCCCACCGGAGCCGACACCTCCGCACCGTGCCAGGTGTCCGACCAAACCGGCTCCTTCTTCAGCCACACCTGACGCCACGACACCCCTGGGGGTTACCGACCGACGTGTTCCCACCCCCGTCGACGACGACGCCGGGATTCGCGTTAATGCCGTACGCGGCATTGTTCTCAGTATGGTTGTGTGAAACTACGATGACACTACCGGCGCCGACGTCCGAAACATGGAGACCATCCTCCCGCCGGATTTCGTTCCCGGCATGGCCATTGGACACGAACTGGTTGTGGGAAATCTCCAGCGGGCCGACCACCCCGGCGGACATCGGCGCTACATACAGTCCGTGCCAGCCGTTCTGGACGAACTTGTTCCTGGTGAGTACTCCGCTCCCACCAAACACAATCACTCCCGAACCCTTCGAACCCCGGAAAATGTTGTCGGAAACAACGAACGACTTCCAGAAACTGGTGGAAAACTCCCGGGTCAGGTCGAGGTCATTTCCGGTCATGACCGAGTGTTTCGCACTCATGTCATCCAGGCGCGTGATCTTACTGTTCTTCAGCGTGCCGGTTCGACAGTACGGTCCGAGGGAACGCAAATGCAGGTTCTCGGTTGACACCACGTTCACGGATGAACTGACAACCTCCATATCACCGCCAAAGCAGGTGATACTACCCGCCTGCAGGATGCCACCCTGGACGGTACACGAGCTTTCACCCGCGCATTTTCCCACCCCACGCCACTCGTTCCCCCGAAGAGTCGATCCCGTGATCACGACCGATGAGCCGTGATCGAAATGGAACAGATGGAACGCATTTACGGTACTCGCGCGAACCCTGACGTCGCGCGCCCGCTCGCCAACGAGAGGAAACCCGCTGGTTTCGCGCGACAGCGCCGATATTTCCACATCGGCAATATCGACACCCGAAGCACCCACCACTTTTACACCAGTGGGGTACCGGGCGATCGCACCGTTGCGGATGTTGATATCCTTCAGCGCATCGCCCTCGACGAGTATCCCGACACCCGTGCTCGACGGCATGTCCGTAGCAATCGTGTGACCATTGAGGTCCAGATCGACATCGCTGGCGACGATTCTCAGTGCGGCGGCCTCTCCGGTACACCTCAGGTCCTCGCTCAGGGTGACGCTGTGTGTAACGGCGTCACCACAACGTACGTCCGGCTGTTCCAGTGCCACGGTGAAGTCTTTCGACTTCTGGTGGGAGCTGGTGCCGGCAGTGACGGTGAGCGTGACCGTGTAGCTGCCCGGGCCGGTGAAGACGTGTTGGAACACGGACTCGTTCGATGTGGTTTCCGTGCCTCGCTCGCCCACCACGGTCCAGTCCCAGGTTTGCGGTCGCCCTCCCACCAGTTCAGCACTGAAACGCACCTTCTGGCCGACCTGGGGTGTCGCGGGCTGCACGTGGAGCCGGGCGATACGTGGCGGCGCGGCCGGTGAGTCGATGCCGACCCGAGCCGCGGCATACGCGAGTCGTCCCGTCGTCAACTGGGCAGCGACACTGACCAGGTAGTTGCCCGCGTGCTCCCATCGATGGCGCACCGTGGTGCCCACGGTCTCCGTCCCATCCCCGAAGTTCCACCGAGCGCTGGTGACACCTGCGGCACCCTCGGGGACAACAGTGAACTCGAACTCCTCACCGACAACGCCGTGATCTCGTGGCCGGACGACAATGGACACCGGGGTACTCTCCGGCGGCTCCGGTTGTGTTTCGGTGGCACCGCTTCCGACCACGGGAGGAACCTTGTCGGGCGGGCCGGTGGGAACGGGATTGGGTGGCCCGGCCGGACCCGGTTCCGGTGTGTTGCCGCCGGGAACCTGAATGGTCCCGTTGTCGGAGCGTCCCGGGTCGTACTTGGTGACGGGCCTGATCCGGCCGTCGAGCTCCAGTACGCCGGCCCGCTCGCCGTTGGGGTCGTTGTAGAAGATCACCCCGTCGCGGGACACCAGCTCGAAACGTACGTTGGGGCTGAACAGTTGTCGGTCGGCCACCACCCGCATCTGCCCCAGGTCGACGATCCACACCCGACCGGTCGCATGGTCCGGAACCACAGCGTGGTTCTTCGCCTCGACGGCCGCACCGAAGTCCCCGCCGCCGGTACCAAGCGCAATCGGGTCAGCGCAGGAAGCAGCAGTGAAGGCACAGACTATGAGCAACCCCCGTGAACCGACGGCCACAAGTAGCCTGCGCTGCCCCGGTGAGCCGCTCACCGCAACGCTGTCATCCGGCCGTATATCCAGTGTCAGCGACTCTTGCACCGCACCGGTGACCACATCGAGCAGTTCCACCGTACGGCGCGTGGGATCCAGCAGCGCCGGTTGGCCCTTGGTCAGGGTGAGCCGACTCCCGCCGGGTGTGGCCGCCCCGGCGCGCGCATGCCGGGTGCCACCGGATAGCCAGACAAGGTCACCGGTGCGTCTATCCAGCAGCCACAGCCGGCCGTCCGGATCCGTCACCGTTCCCTCGGCAGCGATCTGGGCGTTGAGCGGGTACGGGGTGCCCTGGGGCACCAGATCACGGGGGTCGGTCTTGGCGAGCAAACCGCGCTGCGTGTCCACCGCGTAGAGCGCGTCGGGAGTCGGGAACACGGCGAGTTGATCGGGGGAGCCGATCACCAAGGCCGCCGACTTGGTGGGCTCCAGCGTTGCGCCGTCGACGCGGACCACAGATCCGTCCGACCGATTGAGCGCGTATCCGGTCGTCCCCTGCTGCATGGCGTGCAGGGAACTGTTGGGCGCCGCCACCGGCACGCGGGCCATGACCTCGGCTGAGGCACCGTCGAGTAGCGTCAGCTGCCCTACCTTGTTCGAGGCCAGCCATGCGATCCCGGCGTGCAGTCGGATCTGGGGCGCTCGATAGCCGTGGTCGGCTCCGATGACAATGATCGCGGCCAGCAGCGTGGTCACGGCGCTGGTTCCGGCCGTGATCCGGGTCCATCTCGGGGCGAGACGGCGCAGCATGCGCAGTTTCATCCGATCACCTGACTCCCAGCCGCTGCAACGACTTCCGTCGCTGTCGGTCCTGTTGCCAATCGGTGAACAGGGGTCGCGGGTTCAGCTGGGCCCGCAGCCAACTCAGCCAAGAACGTCGAGCGGACATCTGTCGGCGCAGTTGGTTCTCCAGCTGCCAGGCTCGTTGGACGTCATGTTCGTCCGGTGCGTCCGCTGCGAACTCCGCCGCGGTAGCCAACGGCGCCATGGCCACCACGGCGTCGGCTTCACTGCCCAACACGCTGGTGGCGCGCTCGGCGATCTCCCGAGCTGTCATTGTCACGGGGATGGTGATGCCACGTTCGACCAGTCGCTCGATTGCTTCGTGCCAGGCTCCGAGCGCCCGTGCCGCGTTGTCACGTGCGTGACGGCGTCGCCATCGTCGGCGTGCCTTCTCTGCTACGACCATGGCCGCAGTGAGCACGGCGACGGACAGCACGAGTATCGCGACCAGTAGCGGGCCGAGCTGCATTCTCGCCCAACCGGTCTCGGAGCTGCCCGTTGTGTCCGGCTGCAGTTCCGGCCTCGGTGGCGCTACCAAAGGTGGGTTGGGTTGCGATCGGCCCAGGACCGAATCCTCGGGGTCCGAGCGTGACGAGGCCGTGGTCCGGCCGAGATCGGTGGGTTCGAACGCCACCCATCCGTAGCCGGTGAAGTGCACCTCCGCCCAGGCATGTGCATCACGTGTGGTCACGGTGTATGTGCCGGCGGAGCTGTCACGCAGTCGGTAGCCGACGGCGACTCGTGCCGGGAATCCCGCGGCACGGGCGAGCACCGCGAACGCCGAGGCGTGCTGCTCTGCATAACCTTTGGCTTCATCCGGGCTGGCGGTGACCAGTAACCTGGTCAATGCCGCGTAGGAATGGCCGGGTTGGGCGTCGAGCTGGTACGGCAGGCCGCGCAGGTGGCGTTCGATCGCGACCAGCTTCCCGTACGGTGTCGGCTCGCTCGCGACGAGCTGCTGCGCCACTCCGCGCAGCTGGGAGGGCAGATCCCGCAGGGTGGTATAGCGTGCGTATTCCGTCGTGTTGCTGGGCGCCGCTTGTGTCAGGTCGTCGTCACGGTCGCTGACCGTGGCGACGAGATCGTACTCGATCCCACGCAGGTCTTGCTGGGCGGTGACGAGTATTCCTGAGGTGTCGCTGAACCCGATCTGGCTGATGTCACCGGTGACAACATCAAGGCGGGAGGGCCAGCCGAGCACCGGCAGGAAGGGACCGCTGAGGTCGTTCAGCTCGATATTGGCGGCCACCGACCCGGAGTTGATCACGGCGGGGTCCGTGGCAAGGTGCTGTCCGGCCACCAGGAATCGGTCCGACGATGTCCACAGCACGCCGTCGAACTCGTCCAGGGCGGCGGTTCTGATTCGATCGATCGGCTTGCTTCCGCCGTGGATCCTGACGGTGAACAACTGTCGGGGTGGCTCCTCCCGCAACTGAGCCTTGAGTTCGACCAACGGCGAGAGCGACTCGGCGACCCGCAGGGGTGGGGGGCGCAGGACCCGTGGATCGAAGCGGGGCGCGCCGGACGCCAGCGGCACGACGTGCCCGCCAGCAATGCCCACCACCGTGGCGGTCATGATCACCGGTAGTCCGAGAGCAATGCGGCCCGCTGTCCCCCGTCCGCGGCGACCAGCGGTGTCAGGGACGGGTGTAGCGGGGTGACCAGGGGGGTTCGCCGTAGCGATCCAGTTGGCGCGCAGCAACGCGAGGGACAGTGCGGCGCCGAGGAACACAGCAGTTGCGGATACCTGGATGCCAGGTTGCTTGCCTACGAACAGCAAAGCGACAACAAACGCGAGTAGCGCCGGTGCCACAGGCGCGAACACCGACCGGGTGCGCAGGGCGAGCAAGGTTGTGGCGAAACCCGTGACCCAGGTGATCAACACCGGTGTGATGACGAGGCTGCCCCGCACGTCGGCGGGTAGGGCCACGGTAAGCATCCGGGCCCAGCCCCCGAGTACGCCCTGACCAAGTTCCACGCCGGTCTGTCGAGTGGGAATCCCTTGGACGAGGGTGTCACCGAACACGAAGTAGGTCACCAGTACGCAAAAGCCCGCCACCGCCACAACCAGGGTTCGAACGCTCCGCCAACCCCGTAACCCGACCACCGCAGCGGCCACGACGCTGCCCAGTGCCGCAGCGGACACTGGTACCAGGTATTCTCCGGTAGCGAAGAATCTGCCGTACACCAGACCTGAGGCGGTCGTTGCCACCCCGCACAGGGTGACCTCGATAAGGGCGAGTACCCGACTTCCGCGGTCTCGTGTCACGGCGGCACCACCAGATTCCACTGAGCTGCGAAATCACTGCTGGTACGCGCATTTACGGCGAGCACACCGGCCGGGGTGGTTACGGACCTGGAAATCTTTTCCCCGATGCGGATCAGGCTGACGGTGAGGAAACAGCTCCTCATCGTCGTGAGGAGTTCCAGATGCTCGGGCTCGACTTCTCCCGTCACGACGCTGAGCGCGACTCCGGAGTCCGGAGAAGCCACGTCGCGAACAAGGTCGGTCAGGGTGAGTAAACCGCGATCCTGCGAGGACCGCTCCAGGCTGGACAAGAGATCCAGTGTCGCTGTCGCCCCGTTGTCCCACTGGCTGTCCGGCGGCTCCGGTGCCACTGCCCAGTCGCTGGTCCTGCGGAGGGTGACCGGGTAGCCCGCGCGGTCCGCCGCCACGCACAAGGACGCGGCCACCCGCACCGCATGCTCGAAGGACGCGTCGTCGTACGGCCCGTCGCTGGTGTCGAGGATGATCAGGTGTCGTGGTTCGTCGGGAACGACATTGTGCCGAACCAGCAGCTTTCCGACCCGTGCGCTGGACTTCCAGTGGATGCGCCGCCAGTTGTCCCCGGGGTGGTAGTCACGCAGGCTGTGGAAGGTCACTCCGCCTTGCGGCGAGCTGCTCGACGTGGGGCCTTCCATCTCCCGTGGGCCTCCGAACGACATGGGGACAACGGTGTGAACTCGGGGGTGCACATACAGGATCGAATGACCGCCGCAGCTTCCGCCGCTGCGTAACAGCCGCAACGGATCAGTGTGATCGACCTCAAAAGGAGGAATCACGTACCGGCCTCGTCGACCAGTCGGCAGGGCATACATCATCCGCACACTGCCCCCTGCCTCCAGGCTCGGCAACGGCACGTTGATCCGGTCATTCCCCACTGTTTCGGTTGCCACCACCGGTGGGCTACGACGACCTGCCGTGTTCGTCACGGTCACCACCCCGTAGGCACGGGCTCCCTCCGCCACGCGCTGTGGGCTCGTCTCCCGCACCGCTCGTAACCGTGGGCGCACCAACATCCACCCGGCAGCCACCAGCAGGGTCGCCACACCCGCCAAGCCGAGTGCGATCAGCTCGGGGTAGTCGGCCCAGGTTCCGGCCAACAGCAGCACCACCGCCGACATCACGACCACGATTCCATTCCTGGTGATCACGACAAGCTCACCGGGACCGCATCGGTCGGGGAACCGGAGCGTCGGCCAGGATGTCCGACACGACCGCCTCGGAGGACCTTCGCTGGATCCGGGCATCCGGGGTGAGCAGCAACCGGTGGTTCAACACCGGTACCGCGACGGCCTTCACGTCATCGGCCGTGACGAACTCCCGGCCCATCGACACCGCATATGCCTGGGCAGCAACGGCGAGCGCGATACTGCCCCGGGGGCTGATACCCAGTCTGACATCGGGGTGCGAGCGGGTCGCCCTGGTGATCGTCGCAACGTATTCCCGCAGTTCTACCGAAACGTGGAGCTTGCGCGCCGTCTCGATCATGAGACGGAGGTCGTCCAGTTCGACGACCGGCTGCAGTTCCTCAGGCGTGCGCCGGGAAAGACCATCCGCGATGATCGTCTTCTCGTCGGTCATGTCCTCCGGATAACCAATGGCGATCCGCATCAGGAAACGATCAAGCTGGGCCTCCGGCAGAGCATAGGTACCCTGGTGCTCCACGGGGTTCTGCGTCGCGATGCACAGGAACGGATCGGGTACCGCGTTGCGCACCCCGTCCACCGTGACCTGGCGTTCCGCCATCACCTCCAACAGCGCCGACTGGGTCTTCGGCGAGGCTCGGTTGATCTCGTCGCCGAGCAGGATGTTGGTGAAGACCGGGCCCTTCCGGAACACGAACGTCGCACTGACCTGGTCGTAGACCTGGACCCCGGTCACGTCCGAGGGCAGCAGGTCGGGGGTGAACTGGATCCGCCGCACCGTGGCACCGGCGATGGACTGGGCGATCGCCTTGGCCAGCGACGTCTTCGCCACCCCCGGAACGTCCTCGATCAACAGGTGGCCCTGCGCGAGCAGGCACACCAGCGCCAGTCGCACCACCTCTGGTTTTCCCCGGATGAACTGCTCGATATTGCCAGTCAGCTCCTGGAAGCGTCGGTGGAACGTCAACGTGTCAGGCACTGGCCTCCCTTCCCACGGCTTCCGCGTCGTGCGTGTCACTCGGCATGTCGCCCCCACACACCCTCCGACCGGTACCAAACCTCGGTATCGGTCGAGCTGCCGGGAGAAAACCCCTGACCGGAGTATTGGGACCGAGATTCCTGGAGGTGACTTCGACGCTCCGGTGAGCGGGCCGCACCACGACACCAGCCGATACGACCGCCGGCCGCCAAAACCGAGCGGACCACGACAGCGTTGCCCACCACCGAGCCGGGTGCGTCCGCACCGCCAGCGGTCGCCACCAGCGAATCACCGCCCCGCAGCAGTTCACTCGCGAGCGGCCCCTCCGCCAAGGGGTCCGACGCGTCTCCGTCTCGGCGCCGGCCTTGCAACCTTCGCATCCGTGAGCGCTGCCGGTGCTCCCGCAGCCGAACCGCCCTACCACACGAGCCTGGCACACCTCCCGGAGGCTTCACCCGGAACTCAAGGAACCTCGATGTCTGTTACCCCAGCTAGCGCAAGGAAACCAACGAGTGGGGTCCGGCCAGACGTACCTACGGCTGGTCTGCGCCAGTCAATTCGACCGGCCAGCGGCGAATCCCCTTACTGCGGACGCTGCTGGGTGTCGGGGACGTGGGCGCCGGCGAGCCACAGGGTGTAGGAGACCGTGGCCGGCGGCGTGACGGGCAGATGCGGCTCCTCCAGGACGACCTGCTCGGTGGCGAGCGGAAACCCGGTATCCATGTCGAGGACCAGGTGGAGGCGCTCGGTCTTCGCGTAGCCGTCGCGGGGACCGTTGTTGTGGACCAGGGTGCTGACGGAGATGCCGCGACGTCCGGCACGATCGGTCGTAGTGCCGTCGACGGTGATGTCGGGCTGGTCGGCGAGGATGCGGAGCAGGGCGGCGGCGGTCGCGGGATCTTTCACCCTGGCGTCCCACAACTCCGTGGCCGAGGTGAACCACTGGGACGTGGTCCGACCGGCCCCCTCACGCAACCAGCGCTCCCGCAGGGTCTCGGCGTCGTCCCGCCCGACCGGGGGCTTCGGCCCCGGCTGTGGGTGGTAGGTCTCGTCCGGTGTGCGTCTGATCGCTGACAGCGGCACGTCCATCGTGGTGTCCTCGCCGTCGACCTGCCCGGTCCACCTCCGCAGCATCCGACCCGTGCCATCTGGGTGACGCCACAGTTCCTCCGTTTCTTCCACCAGGCCGGACGACAGGATCTCCCCGTCGGTTCCCATCGAGGTGGAGAACCGCCACTGCCGCTTGTTGACGTAGTAGTAATTGCCCTCGCCCCGCGGTGCGGGCTGCTGTACCGCGCGGTCTGCCAGACCGTGCAACAACTTCGCGGGATTGCGTTCGGAGGCAGGCTGGAAGGTCATGGGCGGCGGGGTCGCCACCGGTCCGGCTGGTCTGGTGTTGTCGCCCGCCACGAACACCGCGCCACCCGCGACCAGGACTGTGGCCGCCGCTGCGGTGACCAGTGCCGTCCGGGGGCGTTTCCACCACAGGTTTCCGGGACGGACCGTGGCTGGGTCGGTGTCCTCGTCGGTGTCGGCGAGGTTCAGGTCGGGAGGAACGACCGGGGGCGGGTCGAGGCGTTGGCCGCTGACGCGGCGCAAGGCGTCATGTCCGCGCTGACTCATGGGTCCTCCCCCTTGGGCGGTGACGGTTGGTGTCGAGCTGGTCGAGTAGGGCGGTGACCCGACGCCGGGCGCGGTGCAGCCGCACGGCGAAGGCCGGGGTCGAGCACCGCAGCACGGTCGCGGCCTCCCGGGCGGACAGACCGTCCCAGCAGGTCAGTAGGAGGACCTCGCGGTCACCTTCGTCCAGGGCTGCCAACGCGCTGAGCACCGTGATGCGTTCGACCACCTCACCCTCGACCGATCCCTGACTTTCGATGCGGTATCTGCGCAGTTCCACGGTGACTGCGTCCTGGATGCTGACGCGTCTGCGCCGGTTGCGAATGAGGTTGCGAGTGACGGTCAGCAGCCACGGCAGTGGCGGATCGGGTAAGTCGGTGCGGCGGCGCCATGCGGTCAGGAACGTCTCGGCGACGAGGTCGGGGACGTCGCTGGGTGGCATCCTGCGGTAGGCGTACGCGAACACCGTTCCGTACGTGTCCTGGTAGAGGCGGGTGAAACGGGCCTGGTCCACTCCATCGGGTCCCTTCCTGCCGCGCCGGCCTCCGGATGACGACGCTCTCACCCGAAGACATGTCGCGACGGGCCCGGTTCTTACCACCGCCGACCGCCCACTTCCTGCCAGATCGGGAAGCCGGAACGAGTCAGCCGTGGCCGCCCTTCACCCCCTTGACTCGGCGGAGCATTCTTTGCCGCGCCCCCTGCGCGGACAGTCCGAGCGCTGTTCCTAATCTCTTCCCAGGTGTGCGCGGGGTGGACCGCACCCCAAAGACGCTGAACGGGCTGACGGGCCTCGGCCATCAGACGGGCAGCCATCCGATCCGCGGCCTGCTGTATCTGACCGACCGCCCACAGGTTCAACAGAACGCTTTCGGTGGCATCGATCCCCACGTCCTGCATGAGCTCGATGACCGCTCGCGCCAGGCACCTCTCAACTTTCTTGTCCATCTCTCCCCCCACGGACCGGATGCTACCAACGACAACTGCTCGGACGTCCAGGTTCCTGAACATTCGCTACCGAGCTAAACATCTGTTCATTCCGACGCGCTCAACTTCACTCCCACGGCGGTTGGCCCGAAGCTCCGAGGCAGTAGGTTCAAGCGGCGGGGAGAACCACGAATTCCCCTCTTCACAGTCAGCGAGAATCAAGGGAGTCATTTTCGCATGCCCAGATTGGGTTTCAAGGCGCTTGCCGCCGCGTTGTTGGCAGTCGTCACCACACTCACGTTCAGCGGCTCCGCCACGGCCCAGACCGAGGAAGCCACAGACGGCACAAGACGCGTCGAGAGTGGGATGGTGGTCGTCGGGTTCGACCGGGATGTGGCCAGGGCCAACGGCTACGAGGTGGTGACGCTGCCGGACGGCCGCGAGGCATCGGTGCCACGGGACCAGGCCGATGCCGTGCGCACCGGCAGGATTCCACCGCTGGGGCGGGACGAGGCATACGGTACGTGCGGGATGTCCTGGATCGAGTTCAACGGTAAGGGCTACAACGCCGAAGCATGGCATCGCACAGGCTTCGTCATCTCGAACAACTTCAGCCCGGCAATCAGCTTCAAGTGGCTCGTCGAGATAAGTGACAACGGTGGTACGTCCTACCGCTCCTTCCGCCATCTACTGGGCCTTGAGCGACGGTGGAGCTCCAGGGAGGAGACCCTCCACCTGACTCGTGGACCCGCCCAAGCGCACGTACTGAAGGACCGGAGCTACGCGTTGCTCGGCAGCGGAGTGATCTGCAGCTCCGCAGGCCCGTGGACCGACACCTGGATCTCCTGATACGCCATTCGAGTTGTGGTCCTGTCCAACCGCACGGGTTGGACAGGACCACAGCTAGACTTGTTGGAACATTTATTCAGAATGAGCGGAAGGTTCAGTTTGTGGAACCAAAGAAGGTACCACCCGAGGTAGCGGCGGCACTGGCTCTTGACGAGATCAATTTATCGGACATCGCCGAACAACTTGGTGGTCCTTTCCTCTTCCCCGTCGAGCTCCCCGTCATCGCCTGGGGACACCATCACGTCAACGGGCGTCTGGAGTACCTGGAAATAACAGCCGGAAATCGGGACGATCCCCTGGTCGTCACCATGCAACGAGATCCGTTCGTGCACCGACCTTTCGTATCGCTACTCGTCCGCCATGCCGAGAACTATCTGCCGAGTGAGCCACACCCGGTCGTCTTCTATCCCGACTCGCTGAGCACCGTGGACCTGATGGTCGAGGACAAACCGGTTCTTGGCTTCGAATTCACCACCCGGTACGTCTGCGCCGTGACGGCGCGGGTCGGGAAGCCCCGGATCGCGCTGGTGGCAACGCGGAAATGGCTCGCCAGGCGCGGGAACCAGTGGCCGCGACTGATCCCTGCCACGGGACGTCTCAGAAGCACCGGGTTCTCGCCCCCAACCTGGTCGCCCTGACGCGTCACGAGTCCGGGAGCAGGGGTTTCAAATGCTCCGGTGTCACTTCGGCGGACTCCCGGGCCACTTGCAGGAACTCGGTCATGAGCGGGTCGGGGCCCGGCCTGCTGTAGGCCGCCAGCATCCTCCGGATCGGCGGGTCGGGGCGGAGCACCCCGCCGGGAAACTCGGGGTCGACGATGTTCGCGGGCACCAGCCCGACACCCAGCCCCGTACTGACCAGCCGCGGCACGGCCCCGGTCTGGGTTGTCCGGATCGCCGCGTGCGGGGTGAAACCGGCCGCCGCGCAGGCATCCTCCACGAGCGGCGCGAAGCCGTGCGAGGAGGCGTAGTGCACCCAGCGCCGGTCAGCGAGCTCGGCCAGCCCGACCGTCTCGCGCCCAACCAGTGAGTCATCAGCCCCCGTGATGACCACGAAGTGCTCGCGGCCGAGCTCATGGACGGGCCCCTGCCAGCCCGGCGCCAGCGGCCCGATCGCCACATCAGCCGCCCCGGACGCGATGGCCTCATGGAACGGGGCCAGCTGGCCGAACTCCTGGAGCACGACGTCCACGCCCGGATACCGCTGGTACCACGCGCGGAGCACCGAGGGCACGACCCCCAACGCCACCGACAACACCGACGCCAGGTACAGCTCCCCGTCCTCCGCCCCGGCGACCGCCCGCGCCGACCTGCGCGCCAGCGCGGCCGCGGCCACCGCCGCCCGCGCGTGGCCCAGGTAGGCCCGCCCGGCCGGGGTCAGCACCACCCCGCGGGGCAGTCGCTCGAGCAGGGGCGTGCCCGTGGCGCGTTCCAGGGCCTTGACCTGGTGGGACAGCGCCGGCTGGCTGACGTGCAGGGCTGCCGCGGCCTCGGTGAAGGAGCCGTGCTCGACGACCGCGATCAGGTACTCGAGCTGGCGCAGCGTCGCCATAACGTGATTCTATCGAATCAATGAGAACCATGTCTTTGACTCATACCTGGGTCGTCCCTACGGTCGAATCCAGGAGGTAATCAGGACATGGCCAATGCCCACTCGCTCAACCGCGGCTTCGACCACTTCGCGATTCGTGCCCACGACTTCGACGCGACCGTCCGCTTCTACGTCGAGGGCCTGGGGTTCCACCTCGCCTACGAGTGGGACTCACCGGGCGTGGTGAGTCGCAGCGCGTTCCTGGACGCCGGGGACGGCAGCTATCTCGAGCTGTTCGACGCCGCCACGGCGGTACCGGGCGGACCCGCGCGTCCGGCCACAGAACTGCCGATCCCGACCGACGAGGAGCGGGCCGAGCACAACGCCGTGCTGCACATCGCCCTGCGCACCGACGACGTCGACGCCGCATACGCCCGCGCGGTCGAGCACGGCGCACGACCGATGCAGCCGCCCGGCGACCTCCGCCAGTTCGGTCGGGGTGACTTCGGCGACGGCACCATCCGGATCGCCTTCGTCCGTGGCCTCGACGGTGAGGTCCTCGAGTTCATCCAGCGCGATGACTTCGCGCAATGACCTGACGCTGCATTGTAATCGGGGGCAAATCATGAAGCAGTCCGTGCTGGCGGTGGCTAGCTCCACCGGACGCAAACTGCGCTTCTTCGATGGCGAGAGCCTCGAGCCGCTAGGCGACCTGCCCATGCTCGCCGAGCCGCACGAGATCGCGGTGGACACGACGCGCTCACTGCTCCACGTCAGCCACACCTACCGCTCCGGCGCATACCAGGCGTTTTCTGAGCATGGCCACGAGATCAGCGTGGTCGATCCATTCCAACGCACCGTCGTCGACGTCATCGACATCTCGCCGGTGCGCGCCCCGCACGGCCTCGCCGTCGCGCCCGACGCGAGCGCGCTCTACGCAACGGTCGAGCATCCCGTTGGCGCGCTTGCCGTCATCGACCTGGACACCCACCGGTTGGTCGACTTCATCCCGACCGGTGCCGCGGGTTCGCACTGGTGCGTGGTGACGCCCGACGGCCGAAAGGCCTATGTCGCCAACAAAGAGGCGCCGTTCGTGTCGGTGATCGACCTGCGCACGGGAAAGCTGGTGACGAAGGTGCCGATGCCGGACGGCACCGAGGAACTCGCCGTTGCGCCCGACGGGAGCCGGGTCTACGCGGCGGGCGTGATGATCAACCGGCTATGGGAGGGCCAGGCACCCGCCACGCTCGTCGTCATCGACACCGAGACCGACGAGGTCGCCGAACAACGTCCACTCGACGATCCGGCCAGCCCGGTGCATGTCGCGACGGACGGCCGGGTTCTCGTCGGCGGGGTGCGGTTCGCGGCCGGCAACGGGTCGCCCAACACGCGAGCCACGGTCAACGGCACGCTGTCGTTGCTCGCGCCGGAGGATCTGACGATCCGCGGCACGATCGAGGTCGGCATGTTCCCGTTGACGATCCGAAGCACGCCGGACGCCCGCCGCGCCTTCGTGACCAACATGCGGTCCGGCACGCTCGACGTGATCGACCTGGAGAGTGGCCGCCACCTGCGCACCCTGGAGATCGAGACCGGGTCGGGTCCCGTGACGAACCAGGGCGCGCACGGGATCGGCTATCTGGCGGCCTGAGCCGACCCGGCGGAGGTGGGCCGGGGAAATGGCGAGACGCCCGGGCGTCGGGGGGCTCCGGGCGTCTCGCCGTGCCGATCTCGGGCGTACACCCGAGGGCCTGCACCCGCCACGGGCGAAGATCCACAGAGGACTCGTGACCCTACGGGGCCATCGGCGAATCGTCAGGCCGGCTGGCTCGCCAGGTGTACCGCCTTGGTGAGCGCGGTCAACCGGTTCGCCGACTCGTCGTAGGACGTGCCCTCCGGCTGCAGACTCAGGATGACAATGATGTCCTGGTCGCCCTTGCCGTGTGTGCCCGAGGTGTGCATCGCACGCCGCTTGGTGTCGAGCCCTTCCTCGACGAACGGGGCCTGGAGCCTACTCGGCGCGTCCTTCTCGGCGTCCTGCGCTTCGCCGCTGAGCGCCCTGCTCCGCGACACGGCCCGCTTCTGGTCAACGCACCGTACCTCCGGGGCCTCACCGAAACCGGACCAGCCCTGCTTGATGGCCCACCGGCCACCGAGGACGCGCGGAATACCGAAGTGCTGGTCGAACCCGTCGGCGGCGCACTTGGTGGCCTGTCGCAGGTTGGTCATGATGACGTCGCGGGTCCGCGGCTGTGCCTTGTCCAGGATGAACTGGTAGGTCCTGGCCACGTCACGCGCGCTGATGGCGGTGTAGCCCCAGAAACGGCGGTCCACCGGAGGCTCGGTGTCCCGTAGGCCGATCCTGGGCACCGACCTCTCGATAATCTTGTTCCAGCCGTTGAGCACCCACAGCTCGCTGGCCGCGTAGTCGTCGCTGCTGCGCAACATCCGCTGCAGCCGGCCGAGATCCTCCTCCGGCACCTGGGCGTCGGGCCCCAGCCGCTCCAGGTAGTCGATGGCGATCAGCAGTTTCACCAGCGATGCCGAGCGAAACTGGAACTGCTCGTTGAGCTTGGCCCTGGCCTGGCCGGTCGTCCGGTCCAGGACCAGGTAACCGGCGGTCACACCGTCGGGAATCCGAACCGGTGCCGGCTCCGCCGAAGCCGGGCCCACCAGCGAGATCGTTGTGGCCGCTGTGGCGACGAGAACGGCCACGGACCTCATCCAGCGCATCGTTGTCCTTCCGGGAAAGGTTGCAGGGGTTGATCGATGCCGGAAACTTTTCGTGCAACTAGTGGATACTAAGCCGGGCGGATCAGCAACGTCTTGCTGATAAGCAGAGGCAATAAAACCTACCGATTGTCAACCAGCTACGCAGGTGAAGCACAGCCTGATCGTCACGGAGCACCATTCCCCCAGCCATGAGTGACAACGGTCTGCCTCGTCCCGGACCACCCGGGACGAGACCCGCCGGTCACGCTCACCAAACCAAGAAGCTTGTCATTGCGACATAAAGTATGTCCCGAACCATCACGTCCACAAGATTGATCTCCGCGTGCCGAACCCGCTCCGGAGCGTCATTACGCCAGCAATCCGGGGGTAACGGCCTCGGCCGCGACCGGACCTCCTGGACCGATCGCCGGCGAACCTCTTGTTGCTTCTGCAGAAAGTGCCTCGACCGGAAAGACGCCGCTGGCGAACGCCGCCGGGAGGTGGGCCCGTCCGCACCGGACATGGCGAGCGTCACCTGCGTGCAGCGACCGCCCGTAAGCCAGGTCACGCTGAGCCGCGCCGGATCATTGCGGCCTTGCCAGCAGGTTCCAGGACAGCGCACCAACGAGCCCGTCAGGGCTCGAAGCGGTACCCCATGCCCGGCTCGGTGATCAGGTGACGCGGCCGGGACGGCTGCGGCTCCAGCTTCCGCCGCAACTGCGCCAGATACACCCGCAGGTAGTGGGTCTCGGTCGCGTACGCCGGGCCCCACACCTCCTGCAGGAGCTGCCGCTGCGCGACGAGCCGCCCGCTGTTGCGGACCAGCACCTCCAGGATCCCCCACTCGGTCGGCGTCAGGTGCACCTCCTGGCCGTCCTGGCGCAGCACCTTCTTGGCCGCGAGGTCCACGGTGAAGTCGTCGGTCCTCACCACCGGCTCCCCGTCGCCGGGCACGCTCGCCGCCCGCCGCACCGCCGCGCGCAGCCGCGCCAGCAGCTCGTCCATGCCGAACGGCTTGGTCACGTAGTCGTCGGCACCGGCGTCGAGCGCCTCCACCTTGTCCACGGAGTCGGTGCGCGCCGAGAGCACGATGATCGGCACCGAGGTCCAGCCACGCAGGCCGGCGATCACCTCGGTTCCGTCCACGTCCGGCAGCCCCAGGTCGAGCACGACCACGTCCGGCCTGCCCTCGGCCGCCGCCTTCAGCGCCGCCGTGCCGTCGTGCGCGGTCAGCACCTGGTAGCCGCGGGCGGTGAGGTTGATCCGCATCGCGCGAACGATCTGCGGCTCGTCGTCCACCACCAGCACCTTGGTCATCGCCGGCCAACCTCCTCGCGCTCCGGCTCCCGTGCCCGCTCGGCCGCGAGCGGCAGGGAGATGACGACGGTGAGCCCGCCACCCGGGGTGTCCTCGGTACGGATCGTGCCGTCCATCGCCTCCACGAAACCCTTCGCCACGTTCAGCCCGAGCCCCACCCCGCTGGTGGAGTCCCGGTCGCCGAGCCGCTGGAACGGGGCGAACACCGACTCGGCCGCGCCCTTGGGCAGGCCGGGCCCCCGGTCGACCACACGCAGCTCGGCGTGCCTGCCGTACACGCTGGCCCGCACCGCCACCTCGGGCCCGAGCTGGTCGGGGCGGCGGCCGTAACGCAGCGCGTTGTCGATCACGTTCGCCACCACCCGCTCCAGCAGACCGACGTCGGCCCACACCAGCGGCAGGTGCTCGTCCACCTCGACCTTCACCCAGCGGCGGCCGTCCAGGCCGGCCAGCGCGCGGGCGACCACCTCGTAGTAGCCCACGGCCTTCAGCTGCGGCCGGACCGCGCCGGTGGCCAGCCGGGAGGAGTCCAAGAGGTTGTCGACCAGTCCGCGCAGCCGGTCGGCGGACTCCTCGACGGTGGCCAGCAGCTCGGCGGTGTCGGACTCCGGCAGCCGCAGGTCGGGGTCGCGCAGACTGCCGATGGCGGCCTTGATCGAGGTCAGCGGGGTGCGCAGGTCGTGGCCGACGGCGGACAGCAGCGCGGTGCGCAGCTCGGTGGTGGCGGCCTTGCGCTGCGCCTCGGCGGTCTCGGCGGCCATGCGCTGCTGCCGCAGGGCGAGCAACGCCTGCCCGGCCGCGGCCTCCAGCACCCGCCGGTCGGTGGCGGGCAGCGCGCGGCCGCGCAGCGCCAGGTGCACGTCGCTGGTGACCGGGACGTCCACGTCGGCCTCTTCCGGGCTGTCGCAGCCGTCCGGGCCGGCGCAGGCCACCCGCTGCCAGCGCGAGTCGCGCTTCTCCAACAGGGCCACCGAGGTCAGGTTGAAGTTCTCCCGCACCTTCTCCAGCAGCCGGGCCAGTGGGTGCGGGTTGGTGAGCACAGTGCGGGCGTAGGAGGCCAGCAGCGCCGCCTCGGTACGGGCCCCGGCGGCCTGCTCGGCCCGGCGCGCGGCCCGGTCCACCACGATCGCCACCATCACCGCGACCAGGACCATCGACACCAGGGTGATCACGTTCTCCTGGGCGTCGACGGTCAGGGTGTAGCGGGGGTCGGTGAAGAAGAAGTTCAGCAGCAGCCCGCTGAGCACACCGGCGAGCAGGGCCGGCCCCAGCCCGCCCACCAGCGCCACCAGCACGGTGGTCAGGAAGTAGAAGACGACGTTGGTGGAGAAGTTGAGCTCCTCGCTGCGCAGCGCGCCGATGGCGGTCACGACCGCGGGCAGCAGCACGGCCAGCAGCCAGCCCAGCAGCTTGCGGGCCGGGGTCAACGCGCTCGCGGCCAGCCGCAGCCGGGTGCCGCGGCCGGCCTCGGCGTGGGTGACCATGTGCACGTCGATCGGCCCGGACTCCTGCAGGACCGTGGCGCCGATGCCCTGGTCGAACAGGCGCGCGAACCGGGAGCGGCGGGAGGTGCCGACGACGAGTTGGGTGGCGTTCACCCCGCGCGCGAAGTCGAGCAGCGCCCGAGGCACGTCGTCGCCGACGACGGTGTGGTAGGTGGCGCCGACGTCCTCGGCGAGCCGGCGGAAGCGGGCCAGCGCCTGCGGGGAGGCGCCGGCCAGGCCGTCGCCGCGCAGGACGTGCAGCACGAGCAGCTCCGCCCCGGCGCGGGCCGCGATCCGGCGGGCCCGCCGGATGAGGGTCTCGCTCTCCGAACCGCCGGTGATGGCGACGACGACCCGCTCCCGGGCCTCCCAGGTGTCGGTGATCTGGTGGTCGGCGCGGTAGCGCTGCAGGGCGACGTCGACCTGGTCGGCCACCCACAGCAGGGCCAGCTCGCGCAGCGCGGTCAGGTTGCCGGGCCGGAAGTAGTTGGACAGCGCGGCGTCGACCTTGTGCGCCGGGTAGATGTTGCCGTGCGCCATGCGGCGGCGCAGCGCCTCCGGGGTGATGTCGACCAGCTCGACCTGCTCGGCGCGGCGCACCACCTCGTCCGGCACGGTCTCCTGCTGCCGGACGCCGGTGATGCCCTCGACGACATCGTTGAGGCTCTCCAGGTGCTGCACGTTGACCGTGGACAGCACGTCGATGCCGGCGTCGAGCAGCTCGTGGATGTCCTGCCAGCGCTTGGCGTTGCGCGAGCCCGGCACGTTGGTGTGCGCCAGCTCGTCGACCAGCACGACCTGGGGCCGGCGGGCGATGACCGCGTCGGTGTCCATCTCGGTGAAGTCGACGCCGCGGTGCGTCATGCGGCGCCTCGGCACCTGCTCCAGCCCGGACAGCAGGGCCGCGACCTTCTGCCGGCCGTGGGTCTCCACGAAGCCGATGGCGACGTCGGTGCCCCGCTCCTGGCGGCGGTGCGCCTCGCCGAGCATGGCGTAGGTCTTGCCCACGCCGGGCGCCGCACCCAGGTAGATGCGCAGCTCCCCGCGGCGTCGCGGAGTCGAGCCGTCGGTACTCACGTTCCCAGTGTCCGCCATTCCCGCAGCGCAGGGGGTGGCCGCGGGGTCGGTGTCGGGGCCCTGGAGACCCTGGAGGCGAAGCAGCCGTCCCCGGGGTTCGCCGGGTCGGCGCCGGACACCCGGTCGGCCCCCGCGAACTCCGGCGCCGTTGCTCATCGGTGCCCCGTCCGCGGGAGCCTCCGGCCCACCGTCAACGGCCGGCCTCGTCCCGGATGGCCAGGTTGAGCGTGGTGACGTTGACGCCGGGCGCACCGAGCACGCCGAGCGCCCGGCCCCGTGTGTGTTCGGTCACCAGATCGCGGACCCGCTGCTCGGGCAGGCCGTTCTCGCGGGCCACCCGCCGCACCTGCAGCGCGGCATACTCCGGGCTGATGTGCGGATCCAGGCCGCTGGCCGAGGCGGTGACCGCGTCGGCCGGCACCTGCTTCGGGTCGACCCCCTCGCGGGTGGCGATGTGGGCCTTGCGCCGCTCGACTTCGGTGAGCAGACCCTTGTCCGCGCCGCCCCGGTTGGAGCCGCCGGAGACCAGCACGTCGTCCGGGCCCAGGCCCTCGGTCGCGATGGCCGTGGGCCGGGTGTGGAACCAGCGGTCCCGGGTGGGGTCGATGGCCGCCCGCGGGTCGACCGGGTCGATGCCGATCAGCTCGGAGCCGGCGGCCCGGCCCCCGGCCACGACCACCGAGCCCTCCGCCTTGCCGCCCAGTCCCGGCAGCCGGCTCACGCCCCACACGGCCAGCGGGTACACCACGCCGGTCAGGACGGTCATCACCAGCAGGATCCGCAGGCCGGCACCGGCCTGCCGGAGCAGGTTGTTCAGGTACTTCATCGCGATCACCCGATTCCCGGGACGAGCCGGACCAGCAGGTCGACAAGCCAGATGCCGAGGAACGGCGTGACGATGCCGCCCAGCCCATAGACGAGCAGGTTGCGGCGGAGCAGCCCGGCGGCGCTCATCGGCCGGTACCGCACGCCCCGCAACGCCCGTGGGATCAACGCCACGATGACCAGCGCGTTGAAGATCACCGCGGACAGGATCGCCGACTCCGGGGTGGCCAGCCGCATGATGTTGAGCTTGTCCAGTTGCGGGTACAGCGCCACGAACAGCGCCGGCAGGATGGCGAAGTACTTCGCCAGGTCGTTGGCGATGCTGAAGGTGGTCAGCGCGCCACGGGTGATCAGCATCTGCTTGCCGATCTCCACGACCTCGATGAGCTTGGTCGGGTCGGAGTCGAGGTCGACCATGTTGCCGGCCTCCTTGGCTGCGGAGGTGCCGGTGTTCATGGCCACGCCGACATCGGCCTGGGCCAGTGCGGGCGCGTCGTTGGTGCCGTCGCCGGTCATGGCGACCAGCCGGCCGCCCTCCTGCTCGGTACGGATCAACGCCATCTTGTCCTCGGGCTTGGCCTCGGCGAGGAAATCGTCCACGCCGGCCTCCTCGGCGATGGCGCGCGCGGTCAGCGGGTTGTCGCCGGTGACCATGACGGTGCGGATCCCCATGGCCCGCAACTCGTCGAAGCGCTCCCTCATGCCGGGCTTGACCACATCGGACAGTCGGATCACGCCGAGCACGCGGGCCCGCCCGTCGTCGTCGATCTCCGCGCACGCCAACGGGGTCCCGCCCTCGGCGGAGACGCGCTCGACGATGTCGTCGGCCCGGTCGGGGTAGTTCCCGCCGTGGCTGGTGACCCACACCCTGATCGTGCTGGCCGCGCCCTTGCGCACCTGCCGGTCGCCCAGGTCGATGCCGCTCATCCTGGTCTGGGCGGAGAACGCGATGAACTCGCCGTCGCGCTCGTCGTCACCGGGTTCGGCGGGCAGGCCGTGGTCGACGACGCAGAGGTCGACGATGCTGCGCCCCTCCGGCGTGCGGTCGGCGAGGCTGGACAGCCGGGCCGCGGCGGCCAGCTCCTCCTGTTCCACGCCGGGCAACGGGATCAGCTCGGTGGCCTGGCGGTTGCCGAAGGTGATGGTGCCGGTCTTGTCCAGCAGCAGGGTGTCGATGTCCCCGGCGGCCTCGACCGCGCGCCCCGACTTGGCCAGCACGTTGCGCTGCACCAGGCGGTCCATGCCGGCGATGCCGATCGCGGACAGCAACGCGCCGATCGTGGTCGGGATGAGGCAGACCAGCAGCGCGGTCAGCACGATCACCGAGATTTGCCGGCCGGAGTAGCCGGCCATCGGCTGCAGTGCCACGACGACCAGCAGGAAGATGATCGTGAGGGTGGACAGCAGGATGGTCAGCGCCACCTCGTTCGGCGTCTTCTTCCGCTCGGCGCCCTCGACCAGCGCGATCATCCGGTCCACGAAGGTTTCGCCGGGCCTGGTGCTGATCCGCGCCACGATGCGGTCGGACAGCACGGTGGTGCCGCCGGTGACGGCCGAGCGGTCGCCGCCGGACTCCCGGATCACCGGGGCGGACTCGCCGGTGATGGCCGACTCGTCGACGGTCGCGATGCCCTCGACGATGTCGCCGTCGCCCGGGACGACCTGGCCGGCCTCGACCACGACGAGGTCGCCGACGCGCAGGTCGACGGCCGGCACCTCCTCCTCGGTGCCGGCAGTGCCGTTCGTGGCAAGCCGTCGGGCGACGGTGTCGGTCTTCAGCCCGCGCAGCGACTCGGCCTGCGCCTTGCCCCGGCCTTCGGCGACCGCCTCGGCCAGGTTGGCGAACAGCACCGTGAACCACAGCCATGCCGCGACCGCGATGCTGAAGACCGAGGGCTCCAGCACGGTAAACGCGGTGACCAGCACCGAGCCCACCCAGACCACGAACATGACCGGGTTGCGCAGCTGGTGCCGTGGATGCAGCTTGCGGAAGGCATCCGGCAGCGAGACGAGTAACTGCCGCGGGTGGAACACGCCCGCCGCGAGCTTGCGCCCGGTGCGCTCGGCGTGCAGTTCCTGCGCTTCCTTCGGGGTGTAGGGGTCGTGCTCCGGGGTGTGGAGCGGAGTGGTGGCGGTCATGCCAGTGCCTCTCGAGCTGGTGCGGGACACCCGCACCCGGTCGGCGCAACGAGCCGGGCGAAAGGAAGGGCGTGGCTCACAGCGCCTCCGCGATGGGGCCGAGCGCCAGCGCCGGAAGGAAGGTGAGCGCAGCAACGAGAACGACGGTGCCGGTGAGCATCCCGACGAACAGCGGGCTGCCGGTGGGCAGCGTGCCGGCGGTCGCGGGCACCCGGCGCTGCTGCGCCAGCGAGCCCGCCAGTGCCAGCACCGCCAGGATCGGCAGGAACCGTCCGAGCAGCATGGCCACGCCCAGGGTTGCCTGGAAGAAGTCGCTGGTGACCGTCATACCGGCGAAGGCGCTGCCGTTGTTGTTGCCGGCCGAGCCGTAGGCGTAGAGCACCTCGGCCAGGCCGTGCGAACCGGTGTTGGTCATGAAGTCCGGGGTCGAAGGCAGCAGCAGCGCAAGGCCCGTACCCAGTAACACGACCGTCGGCATGGCCAGCATCGCGATGGCCGCCGCGGTGACCTCCCGCCGCCCGAGCTTCTTCCCCAGGTACTCCGGCGTGCGGCCGACCATGAGGCCGGCGAGGAAGACCGCGATCACGGCCAACACAAGGATGCCGTACAGGCCGGCACCCACGCCGCCCGGCGCGACCTCGCCGAGCAGCATGTTGAGCAGGGCGACACCCCCGCCGAGACCGGTGAAGCTGTCGTGCATCGAGTTGACCGCGCCGGTGGACGTGCCGGTCGTGCTGACCTCCCACAGCACCGACGCGGGGATGCCGAACCGGACTTCCTTGCCCTCCATGGCTGCCCCGGCGGCCAGCGACGCGACACCGTTGGGGTGCGTCTCGGCCCACCAGGACGCGGCGAGCATGACCGTCCACAACAGACCCATCACCGACAGCAGGACGTAGCCCTGCTTGCGGTCGCCCACCATCTGCCCGAACGTGCGGGTCAGGGCGACCGGGACGAGCAGCAGCAGGAAGTTCTCGAACAGGTTCGACCAGGCGTTGGGGTTCTCGAACGGGTGCGCGGAGTTGGCGTTGAAGATCCCGCCCCCGTTGGTCCCTAACTCCTTGATGGCTTCCTGGCTCGCCGTCGGGGCGAGGGCGATCGTGCGGGTGATCCCGTCGACGCCCACGACCTGGATTCCGCGGGCCAGGCTCATCACCGTGCCCAAAGCGACGAGCAGGATCGCGGCGATCGCGGCGATCGGCAGCAGGATCCGCACGGTGCCACGGGTCAGGTCGACCCAGAAGTTGCCCAGCCGGTCCGTACGGGCACGCACGAAGCCGCGCACCAGCGCCACGGCGACCGCCATGCCCACGGCCGCGGACACGAAGTTCTGCACGGTCAGCCCGGCCATCTGCACGGTGTGCCCGAGAACTTCCTCGCCCGCATAGGACTGCCAGTTCGTGTTGGTCACGAAGCTGACCGCGGTGTTGAACGCCATGCCGGGCTCCACCGCGCCACGACCGAAGCCCAGCGGTAATAACGGCTGCAGGCGCTGCATCAGGTACAGCAGCACGATCGAGACGAAGGAGAAGCCGAGCACCGCCGCGGCATAGGTCGTCCACCGCTGCTCGGAGTCCGGGTTGACCCGTGCCAGCCGGTAGATACCGCGCTCCAGGCGCCAGTGGCCCTCCGCGCCGTAGACACGGGCCATGTGGTCGCCGAGCGGCCGGTAGCAGGCGGCCAAGGCCATGACGAGGAGGCCGACCTGGCCCAGGCCGGCCACGAAGGGGGACATCAGAATTTCGCCGGACGAATCAGCGCGAGAAACAGGTAGAGGATCAGGAGCAACGCCAGGACCCCGCCGAGGACGTTCGCGGCGAGGCTGGTGCTCACAGCCGCTCCAATCCGCGCAGGCTCAGCGCGAAGAGCAGGAACACACTGATCAGCAGGACCGCGTAGGCCAGATCGGCCATCTGCGCACCCCTTTGGTGACGGGCCGCCCCGCTGGCGGCCGGTTCAACACCAGGATGCCTCCGCAGGTGGCCCAATCGGACGTACCTGACACCTCCTTGATGCGGCCCTGATCCGCGTTAACGCGATCTTGATGGCACCGGTGACCCAGGCCGCACGGCATCACCTTCGGCCACCTTCCTGCCGCACAACCGCGACGAAGCGACTACCGAGCGTGTTGTTTCCCACCTCACGTCGCCGCAAGGTTGCACGGAAGTTACTTAGCCTGCCTCAATGAAGTAGATCAATCACTGATTGATATAACTGAGCATGAAGGAGGCGTGACACACCGTGTGTGGAATCACCGGCTGGGTGTCCTTCCAGCGGGACCTGACGTCCCGGCGTGACGAGGTCGCGGCCATGACCGCGACCCAGGAGTGCCGGGGCCCGGACGCCTCGGGCGTCTGGCTGGCCCCGCACGTGGGGCTGGGACACCGCCGGCTCGCCGTCATCGACATCGAGGGCGGCGTGCAACCGATGACCGTGGAGACCCCCGACGGCACGGTCGCCATGACCTACAGCGGCGAGGCGTACAACTTCACCGAGCTGCGCGACGAGCTGCGCCGCCGGGGTCACGACTTCCGCACCGCCAGCGACACCGAGGTGGTGCTGCGCGGCTACCTGGAGTGGGGCGAGGGCCTGGCCGAGCGCCTCAACGGCATGTATGCCTTCGCGATCTGGGACGGCCGCGTCGAGAAGCTGGTGCTCATCCGGGACCGGATGGGCATCAAGCCGCTGTACGTGTACCCCACCGACGACGGGGTGCTGTTCGGTTCCGAGCCCAAGGCCATCCTGGCCAACCCGCTGGCCGAGCCGGTCGTGGAGCTGGACGGCCTGCGCGAGTTGATCAGCTTCTGCAAGACCCCGGGTCACGCGGTCTGGGCCGGGATGCGGGAGGTGCTGCCCGGCACCGTGGTGACCGTGGACCGCTCGGGCCTGCGGGAGCACACCTACTGGAAGCTCGAGGCTGTCGAGCACCCGGACGACACCGAGACCACGGTGGCGCGGGTGCGGGAGCTGCTGGACGACATCGTGCGCCGCCAGCTGGTGGCGGACGTGCCGAGGTGCGTACTCCTGTCGGGCGGCCTGGACTCCAGCGCGATCACCGCGTTGTCCGGGCTGCAGTTGGCCGAGCGGGGCGAGCGGGTCCGCAGCTTCGCGGTGGACTTCGTCGGGCAGGCCGAGAACTTCAAGGCCGACGAGTTGCGGCCCACGCCGGACACCCCGTACGTGCACGACGTCGCCGAGCACGTCGGCACCGAGCACCGCGACATCGTGCTCGACCACAAGGCCCTGGCCGACCCCGAGGTGCGGCGGGCGGCGGTGGCCGCGCGGGACTTCCCGGCCGGCCTCGGTGACATGGACAGCTCGCTCTACCTGCTGTTCAAGGCGATCCGGGAGCACTCCACGGTCGCGTTGTCCGGCGAGTCGGCCGACGAGATCTTCGGCGGCTACCGGTGGTTCCACGAGCCCGAGGTGCAGCGAGCCGACATGTTCCCGTGGATCGCCACCGCGCTGAACGCCCCGCACAAGGACGCCGGGCTGCTCGACCCCGACCTGACGTCCGCCCTGGACATGGCGGCCTACACCCGGGACCGCTACGCCGAGGCGGTGGCCGAGGTTCCCGGGCGCGACGGCGAGGACGAGCACGAGCGCCGGATGCGCCGGTCCTGCTACCTGCATCTGACCCGGTTCGTGCGGATGCTGCTGGACCGCAAGGACCGGATGAGCATGGCGGTGGGCCTGGAGGTGCGGGTCCCGTTCTGCGACCACCGCCTCGTCGAGTACGTCTTCAACACCCCGTGGTCGATGAAGACCTTCGACGGCAGGGAGAAGAGCCTGCTGCGCGGCGCGGCCCGGGACGTGCTGCCGAAGTCGGTGGCCGAGCGGGTCAAGAGCCCCTACCCGTCGACGCAGGATGTGCACTACGTGGCCGAGCTGCAACGCCAGGTGTCCGACCTCGTCTCCGCCGACCACCAGGTGCTGGGGCTGTTCCGGCGCGACCAGGTGGCGGAGGTGACCCGGCGGGCGCCGGCCGAGGTCGACGGGCTCCAGCGCGGCTCGCTGGAGAAGATCCTCGACTTCGCCACGTGGTTGGACATTCGGCGCCCAACGCTCAAACTGTCCTAACCGGAAACCGAACGGACAGGGTGGGAGTTGGTCGGTGGTGGCACGCCAGGTGACCGAGGAGGACGCGCTCCAGCTCGTGCTGGCGGTGCACCGACTGAATCGCGCGCTGCGCGTGTCCACCACCGCCCTCCCACTCACCCAGCTCATCGTGTTGTCCCTGTTGGCCGAACACGGGTCGATGCGCATCGGCGAGCTCGCCGCGGGGGTGCCGTGCTCGCAGCCGACCGCGACGACCGTGGTGGCCGGGCTGGAGCCGTTGGGGCTGGTGCGGCGCCAGGCCGACCCGGCCGACGGTCGTGCGGTGCTCATCACCCTCACCGACCAGGGCCGCGAGCGGATCCTGTCGGTCGCGCGTCGCGAGGCCGAGCTGCTCGACCAGCGGATGGCCGAGCTGACGCCGCAGGAGCGGGCGACCGTGCTGGCGGCGACACCGCTGCTGGTGCGGCTCGCCGGCTCCGTCGGCTGATCACGCCGGGCCGTTAGCACCAATGTGATCTTTCCACAAGGCACTCCGCCGAAGTCGACCGGAAGGGGTTGTGTTCCAGGGAACGCGCCCGCCCGGATGGTGGAGGAGTCACCCTCTCGCCGGGGGAATGTGTGTCTCCCGCCCCGGAAACGGGGATCCGAGGAGAGGGGGCCTGGAAGGTGCACGAACGGGAGCTCCGGACGTTCGTCCGCATCGCCGAGCTGGGGCGGATGGATCTGGCCGCGCGGGCGCTGGGGTACTCCCAGCCCGCGATCAGCTACCACGTCCGGTCCCTGGAGCGGGCGCTGGGGGTACGGCTGTTCCGGCGAGAGGCCGCGGGCAGCCGGCCGACCCCGGAGGCGGAACGCCTGCTGCCCTGGGCCCGGGCGGCCCTGCGGTTGTTCGACCTGATGCGGTCGAGCGCGGACGGCAAGCGGCGCGCCTTCGCCGACGAGCCATCGCTGCTGGGGTGAGCGGATTGCCGGGCCGAGCGGACAGGATGCGCCGGCCTGGTTGCCGGACGGATGGGCTCGCGGGTCGCGGTTCTTCCCGAGCGCGCCGCGACCCGCGTCCCGCACTCAGCCGGTAGGCGTGGGCTGGGCCGGCGACGGCTCGGCCGGGCTGGGGTTCGTCGGTGCCGGTGGCGCTGCGCCGGGGCTGGACGGCTTCGGGACGGTGACGGAGAACGGCACCCCCTCGACCTGCTCGCAGTGCCCGTTGCGCCAGGTTGTTGCCGGGCGGGGAAAGGCATTGCCATCGCGTCTTCCCGGCATCGCGTACTCGTACTCCGGGCAGAACGTGCCCGACATGTCCAGTGATCGACCATCCTCGTCGTAGAGGTGGACGTCGGTCAGGGGCCGGCCTTCCTTGTCGAAGAGGTAGATGTTCCGCACCGGTCGACCGTCGTGCCAGGTGCCCAGCGGGGGAACGGACCCGATGATGGTGTTTCCACCACCGATCTCGGACATGCCACCGGCGAACAGGGGAAGGCACAGGGCGCCGGCCGCCACGTTGGCCGGCACGACCAACCACAGCCACCGACGGTCGCTCCTGCTGCGCTCACCCAGCCAGCAGGATGCCACGACCACCGCGGCGCCGAGCACCAGGAGCAACAGGAACTTGCTGGAGGTCCCGCTGAGCACGACCAGCGCCACGGCGACCAGACCGGCCCGCAGCAGCCACCAGGCCGGCTGCAGCGAACGCACGTAGTCGGTCACCTGGCGCGGTAGGCGCTCGATCCACCGGAGGTGGGACGCGACCGCACGGACCTCGAACAACGCGGCCACCTCGGGGACCCGGGGACCGGTGCGCCGCAGGTACGGGATCGACAGAAGCAGCAGGAGGGACGTCAGGAAGACCGGGACGGGCAACGCGTGGGCCGCACGGGTGAACACCGCTACCGTCTCGACGAAGACGAGCGCGGAGACGACCACCAGGCTCCACAACGCGAGCCTCGCGACGCCGGATGTCGTGGCACGCGGCGGGGAAACGCCTTCCGGGTAGCCGGCGGCGGTACGCAGCTCGGCGGCGTAGCGCTCCGGCTCGTCGAACCGGGCGACCAACGTCTCGATGCCGCTGCCCGGCGGTTGTTCGGCCGCGACCTCCGCGAGCTGCGGGGTGACGTCCTCCAGGACCTCGGCGACCTCGCCCGGCGGGAGGTCCGAGAGCGCCTGGCGCATCCGGTTGAGGTAGGACTCGACGGCGGGGCTGACCGTCCTGTTCACAGGTCCTCCAACAGGTCGTTCATGGTGGCGGCGAACTCGCGCCAGACCGTCGCCGACCCGGCCAGCCGCTGCCTGCCCGGCGCATTGAGCGAGTAGTACTTCCGGTGCGGGCCCTCCTCGCTCGGCACGACGTAGGAGGTGAGGAGGCCGGCGCGGTAGAGGCGGCGCAGGGTGCCGTAGACCGAGGCGTCGCCGACGTCGGTGAGGCCGGCGTGCCGGAGCCGGCGGAGGACGTCGTAGCCGTAGCCGTCCTCGTGGCGGAGCGCGGCCAGGACCGCGAGGTCCAGGACGCCCTTCAGCAGTTGACTGGTGTCCATCCCGCCTCCAGAAGTGCGCTCCGGAGACTACTCCGCAATGCGTAGTACTTCGCCACCACTCCCCCTCGTCGACGACTGGCCGGATCGATGGAGACGAGGTCGAGCGAGGAGAGCGGCCAGAGTGGACCAGGTCCTTCCCTGCCGACAGTCAGGCGGGTCGCCCGCTTGGGGGTTCCCCCGACAAGGCGAAAACAGACAGCGACCAACGGTGATCCACCGCGCGTAGATGATCTTCCCGCCGGGGCCAGACATCCGCTCCCGAGCGGGCACATCCCTCGCCCGAGGTGATCCACCGCACTGCCAGCACGGTTCGAAGATTTTGATAAGGTATCTTATCAGAAGTGACCTATATCACATACAAGATTCTCGACAAATGAACTTACTCAGAAGTAGCTTCATCGCCACTCGGCCGAGTCCCCCTACCCGAGCCCTCCTCATATGGAGACCGTCAAATGAAGCTACGAAAGCTTGTGATGGCTGTCGCGGTGGCCATCGGGCTGGCCGTGGCGGGTCCCGTCGCCGCCGCGTCCGCCGACTCGGCCCCCTCCGTGCCACCGATCCAGGAGAACCCGGCCCCGCTCGGGGCAAACGACTGGAACTGCAAGCCCAGCAAGGAACACCCGCGACCGGTGATCCTCATGCATGGCTTCCTCGCCCCCGCCGCCGGGCACTTCAGCGCCTACTCCCCCTACCTGAAGGCGCAGGGCTACTGCGTCTTCACCGGCACCTACGGCACGATCAAGGACGTCCCGCTGGTCAACCTGCTCGGCGGGCTCCAGCCCATCGAGTACTCCGCCACCCAGTTGCGCAACTTCGTGGACAAGGTTCTCGGCGCCACCGGCGCGAAGCAGGTCGACATCGTCGGCCACTCCGAGGGCGGAATCGTGCCGCGGTACTACATCAAGAACCTCGGTGGCGCGGACAAGGTGCACAACTTCGTCTCGTGGGGACCGCCGAACCATGGCCTCACCATCTCCGGTCTCTACACCCTCGCCGAGAAACTGGTACCCGGTCTCGACACCAAGCTTCTGCCCTCGATCTGCAAAGTCTGTTCCGAGCTGACCAACGGAACCGGGTTCATCGACCAGCTGAACGCCGGGAACGAGGCACCCGGGAACATCCACTACACCGTGATCGCGAGCATCCACGACGAGTTCGTCACCCCGTACACGACGAGCTTCCTCAAGGGCTCCAACGTCGACAACATCACCCTGCAGGACGTCTCGCCGCAGTCCTTCGGTGAGCACATCGGCATGGCGTTCGACACCGGGGTCTGGAAGATCACCGACAAGGCGCTGCAACGCAACTAGCCCGACCGCAGCCCAGGTCGGGCGAGAACCCCCGGTTGCGCCACCGGGGGTTCTCGTTCGTTTCGACGTGCCCCGCGGCGGTGCGGACCAGCGTCATTATGTATCGGGAACATATGTATTGGGAAATGGTCCGGTTCTTTCTGCCGGAATCATGGCAATAGTCAGAAGTGCGCGTTACGGGGCCGCGGCTGGCAGGCGGGGCAGCTGAAGGACGAGCGGTTCATGAAGGCGTCGCGCCGGATCGGCGCACCGCACCGCTGGCAGGGCTGGCCCTCCTTGCCATAGACGTTGAGCGAGCGGTCGAAGTAGCCGGACTCGCCGTTGACGTTCACGTACAACGCGTCGAAGGACGTGCCCCCCTCACCCAGCGCCTCGGTCATCACCTCGGTGGCTGCCGAGAGCAGGTCACCCGCGGCGGCCCGGGGCAGTGTCGCCGTCGGGCGCGCCCAGTGCAGCCGCGCCCGCCACAACGCCTCGTCCGCGTAGATGTTGCCGATGCCGGACACCAGCGTCTGGTCGAGCAACGCGCGCTTGATCCCGGTCCGCCGGCGCCGCAGGGCAGCGACGACACGGTCCGGGTCGTAGCCGCTGTCGAGGGGGTCGAGCGCGATGTGTGCGACCGGTTCCGGCACGAGCACGCCGAAAGACCCGGTCAGCTCGGCCAGCGCGAGACCGCCGAAGGTCCGCTGGTCGACGAAACGTAGCTCCGGGCCTTCGTCGGCGAACCGGAACCGCACCCGCAGGTGCTTCTCGTCCGGTGTGCCCGGCGGCTGCACCAGTATCTGGCCGCTCATGCCCAGGTGCGCAAGCACGGCGTCCCCGCCGGGAACCACCTCGTCGAGGTCGAGCCACAGGTACTTGCCGCGCCGGCCCACACCGGTGAAGGTCCGGCCGACGAGTTGGGCCGCGAAGTCCACGGAGCCGGCCAGGTGCCGCCGCACCGACCGCGGGTGCAGGACCTCGACCTCGGCCACCGTGCGGCCGGCCACGTGCTGGTGCACGCCCCGCCGCACCACCTCGACCTCGGGCAGCTCGGGCACGGTCCCTCCTCACCCCTACCAGAGCACGCGAAGCCGGGCCGGAGAGCACTCTCCCCGGCCCGTCAGCTCGCGGCTCGCGCGTCAGGCCCCCACCGGGCCCTGCCCGTTCGGTCCCAGCTTGGCCGACAGCTCGCGGTAGGCCGCCTCGGCGGCCTTCTGCTCGGCCTCCTTCTTGGTGCGGCCCTCACCGGTGCCGTAGGGCTCGCCGGCCACCAGCACGGTCGCGGTGAACTCCTTGCGGTGGTCCGGCCCCTCCTCGGCGACCTTGTACTCCGGCACGCCCAGGCTGGCCGAGGCGGTCAGCTCCTGCAGGCTGGTCTTCCAGTCCAGCCCGGCACCGCGCAGCGGCGCCTCCTGGAGCAACACGGCGAACAGCCGGTGCACCAGCGCCCGCGCCACCTCGATGCCGTGCTGCAGGTACACCGCACCGAGCACGGCTTCCAGGCCGTCGGCGAGGATGCTCGCCTTGTCCCGGCCGCCGGTCAGCTCCTCACCCTTGCCCAGCAGCAGGTGCGCACCGAGCCCACCGGGACCCAGCCCGCGCGCCACGCCGGCCAGCGCGTGCATGTTCACCACGCTGGCGCGCAGCTTCGCGAGCTGGCCCTCGGCAAGCTCGGTGTGCGTGCGGTAGAGGTGGTCGGTGACCACCAGGCCGAGCACCGCGTCACCCAAAAACTCCAGCCGCTCGTTCGGCGGGATCCCGCCGTTCTCGTAGGCGTAGGAGCGATGGGTGAGCGCGAGCGTGAGGAGCTCGGGGTCGAGCCCGACACCGAGCGCTTCGAGCAGCGGGGCACGGTCCACCGGCTTACCCCGGGACGCCCTGGCCCCCACGGTGCCCGCCCCGCGCTCAGGCCGGCCGGACGACCTGGCGGCCGTCGTAGGTGCCGCAGTGCGGGCAGGCCACGTGCTGCAGCTTCGGCTGTCGACAGGCGCGGTTGTTGCACGGCACCAGCACCGGGGCGCTGGTCTTCCACTGGGAGCGGCGGTGGCGGGTGTTGGACCGCGACATCTTCCGCTTCGGGACGGCCACGACTAGCTCTCCTCCTCGGTGTCGCCGAACCGCTCCCTCAACGCGGCCCAGCGAGGGTCAATCCTCTCATGCCGGTGGCCCGGCTCGAGTTCGGCCAGCTTGCCGCCGCAGTCCGGGCACAGCCCCGGGCAGTCCGGCGAGCACAGCGGCGCCTGGGGCAACGCCAGCACCACGGCGTCGCGGACGATCGGCTCGAGGTCGACCAGGTCGTCGACGACCCGGTGCACCTCGTCCTCGTCGGTGCTGGCCTCGGTGGTGCTCTCCGGGTAGGCGTACAGCTCCCGCAGCTCCACCTCGACCCGCCCGGACAGCTCGTCCAGGCAGCGCGAGCACTCCCCCACCGTGGGCGCGGACGCGGTCCCGGAGACCAGGACCCCCTCCACGACCGACTCCAACAGGACGTCCAGCGCCACGTCGGCACCCTCGGGCACCATGATCACGCCGGCGAACCCGAGCCCGCCGGCCGGAGCCGGAGCACCGCGGGTGTAGCGGCGACTGTTGCCGGCGCGACGGCCCAGGTCCCGGGTGTCGATCACCCACGGGCTGGTGGGTTCCGGGTGAGCGGGCACGGCACTGGGCTCAGGCATGGCGAACTCGGACATCATCCTAGGGGTTGGTTGCTGGCGAGCGGGTACGGCCAGCCCGCCCAGGGTACGGGACGGGGCGGCGCGGAACGAAATCGCCCGCTACCGCCCGCGTGCGGCCCTAGACCTGGTAGTCGAAGCCGGCCAGACCGTTGCCGGCCGGCCCGCCCACCGGGCTGCGGAGCTGCTTGCGCCCCTTCTCGACGGTGCGCAGGGTCCGGCCGAGCAGGTCCTCGAAGTCGCCGAGCTTGTTGTCGACGTAGGCGTCGCACTCGGCACGCAGCCGACCGGCCTCGGCGTTGGCCTCGTCCACGACGCGCTCGGCCTCGCCGCGGGCGGCGTGCACCACCTCGGTCTGGGAGACCAGCCGGGCCTGCTCGGCACGGCCGTCCTCGACCGCGCGCTCGTAGGCTTCGCGGCCGGCCTGCACCATCCGGTCGGCCTCGGTCTGGGCCCGGCCGGTCAGTTCCTCGTAGTGCGCGCGGCCGGCGGCCACGGCGCGCTCGGCCTCGGCCTGGGCGTCCTCCACCAGGCGTTGCGCGTGTGCCCGGGCCTCGGCGACCAGGTGCTCGGCCTCCTCGCGGGCCTCGCCGACGATGCGCTCGGCGTCGCTGCGGGCCTGGACGACGAGCTTCTCCGCCTCCTTCTGGGCGTTGCCGACGATCTCGTCGCGGTGGTCGAGGACGTCCTGGGCGTCGTCCAGCTCGCTCGGGATGTTGTCCCGCACGTCGTCGAGCAGTTCCAGCACGTCACCGCGGGGCACCACGCAGCCGGAGGTCATGGGCACGCCACGCGCCTCTTCGACGATGGTCACGAGCTCGTCGAGGGCCTCGAACACCCGGTACACGTCGGTCTCCTCGCCCAGGGCCGGTAGGTGCGGCCCCAGTCTGGCACCCCGGGTCCACGCCCCCCAGGTATTGCCGCCCCGCGCGTGTCCCGGATCCGGGCGGAGTGATCACGGAGCGTGATCTCGCCGAGGTGGTGGCCGGTCAGCCGCGGATGTTGACCAGGACGAAGCTGCGGTAGTGATCGGGGGTGTAGAAGTACTCGCCGCGGTGGCCGGTGACGATGCGGCGGGCGCCACGGGTCGCACTTCCGGGGGTCTTGACCGTGTACTCGTGGTAATAGCCGCCCGGGCAGCCGGGCAGCAGGCCCTCGCGGTTGCCGAAGACGGTCCCGTCCCGCGGGTACGGGAAGGGGCCGCCGCGCTGGATCAGCCGGACCGTGTCGGTGGCCTCGGGCGGCAGGCTGGAGAGCGCGACCCCACGGAATCCGGAGGTGTCACCGCACCGGGCGGCGCGGACGGCCGCGCTGGCCGCGTGGTGGGTCTGGCCCTGGTCGAGAACTTCCGGGGCGGCGCTGCCCGGGGTGCTGCCGCCGAGCAGGCCCAGCACCGTGAACAGCGAGGCGAGCACGGCCTTCGTGATCCGGGTCATAGGCCGGACGCTAGGCCGGCGGAATGATCGTCCTCTGACGATCGGATGAAATTCGGGGACAGTCTTGGAAACCTTGGAGACAGGGCGGATGGCGGATGTGGAGTTCCGGCGGGCGCGGCGGGCGGACGTGCCGGCCATCGTGGACATGCTCGCCGACGACGTGTTGGGCTCCGGCCGTGAGCGGCCGGGTGATCCGGCGTATCTGGCGGCGTTCGACCTGATCGACGCCGAACCCGGCCAGCTGCTGGTGGTGGCCGAGGAGGCCGGTGAGGTGGTCGGGACGCTGCAGCTGTCCTTCCTGCCCGGGCTGAGCCTGTTGGGCGCGACCCGGGCCCTGGTGGAGGCGGTACGGGTGCGCCGGGACCGGCGTGGCGGGGGCCTGGGTGAGCGGCTGCTGCGGTGGGCGGTCGAGGAGGCGCGGCGGCGGGGCTGCGCGCTCGTCCAGCTCACGTCCAACGCGGAACGGGAGGATGCGCGGCGCTTCTACGTACGGCTGGGATTCGAGCCCAGCCACGTCGGGTTCAAGCTGAACCTGCGGGGTTGAGGGTGAGCCGGTCGGCGTGGAGGGCGCTGCTGGCGAACATACGTCACGTGCGCGACCCGCGTCCGCGGGTCGCGCACGTGGTGTGTCAGGTCCCCGCCGCCGGCCGGCTCGCGGCTGGTCTGGCGGGTGTACTCACGCCTGCTCGGCCAGCCGCTGCTGGAGGCGCTTCTCCACCAGCGGCGGCACCAGGCCGGAGACGTCGCCACCCCAGGTGGCGACCTCCTTGACCAGGGAGCTGGCCAGGAAGCTGTACTCGGGGTTGGTGAACATGAACAGGGTCTCCACCCCGGAGAGGCGCTGGTTCATCTGGGCCATCTGCAGCTCGTACTCGAAGTCGCTGACCGCGCGCAGGCCCTTGACGATGGCCTGGATCCCGTTCTCCCGGCAGTAGTCCACGAGCAGGCCGTGCCAGGAGTCCACCCGCACGTTGGGCAGGTGCGCGGTGACCTCGCGCAGCATGTCCATGCGCTCCTCGACGCTGAACAGGGTGCGCTTGCTCTTGTTGATCATGACGGCGACGACAACCTCGTCGAACACCCCGGCGGCCCGGTTGATGATGTCCAGGTGGCCGTTGGTGACCGGGTCGTATGAGCCGGGATAGACGGCACGCCTCATGAGCCGGACCGTAGCAGTCGCGCAGGGCTACGCCACCAGGTCGAACCGCGACCGTGAGCGTTGTCACCCGGTCGTGGAGAAGATCATCGTGCGGTAGTCGGACGCCAGGTCAGCCCGTGGGTTCAGCCGAATATTCGGCCCAGTACAACACCGTGTCGCCGTACCTCCGATTGCGGAGCGCGACGAGGGACTCGGGCCAGGCCGGCTCGGGACTGCGGGCGTCGCGCTCGAGGACCAGGACCGCGCCCGGGGCGAGCCAGCCGCGGTGCACGAGCCGGTCCAGGGTGGCGGCCAGCTCGTCCTCGGTGAGGGCGTAGGGCGGGTCGGCGAGCACCACGTCGTAGGGCTCGTCCGGCGTCTCGGCGAGCACGGCGGCCACGGGCTGGGTGCGGACCTCGGCACCGTCCAGGCCGAGGCCGGCGGCGTTGCGGCGGAGGAGGTTGGCGGCGCGGCGCTCGCTCTCCACGAACAACGCGTGGGCGGCGCCGCGGGACAGCGCCTCCAGGCCGAGGGCACCGGAGCCGGCGTAGAGGTCCAGGACGCGGGTACCGCCCAGGTCGAGGAACGAGTCGAGCGCGCTGAACAACGCCTCCCGCACTCGCTCGGAGGTCGGACGGGTGCCCTTGGCCGGCACCGCGATCCGCCGCCCACCCGCCGTTCCGGCCACGATCCGCGTCACCGGCCCATCGTCGCACCCACCCCACCCCCGCCGGGGCCCGGAGCCGGGGCGACGAGAGGTTACGAGATCGGCACGGGACGCGATGATGAGGGTTCGTTACCTCCACGACCCCCCCGGACGGGGTAAGGGAAGGCTAACCTGCTGCTGCTCTGGGGAGAGGTGGCCGCAAGACCCCGACCACGAGGAGGAACCCGTGCGCGCACGCCGCATCCGTCCGTTGACCACCCTGCTCGCCTTACTCACCGCGGGTGGGCTCGCCCTGGCCGGCTGCGGGGGCGGCGGGTCCGACGCCCCCGCCGACGAGGCCGCGCGGACCGTCACGCACGCGATGGGTGAGACGAAGGTGCCCGCCGAGCCGAAGCGGGTGGTGGTGCTCGACACCGGCGAGCTGGACTCGGTGCTCGCGCTGGGGGTCACCCCGGTCGGCGCGGTGACCACCGAGGTTTCCGCCGGCTTCCCCTCCTACCTGGGCGACAGGCTGGCCAACACCAAGAAGGTCGGCACGATCCCGCAACCCAACCTGGACCTGATCGCCGAGGTCAGGCCCGACCTCATCCTGTCCTCGAAGGTCCGCCACGAGCAGCTCTACGACAAGCTCAGCGCCATCGCGCCGACGGTGTTCGCCGAGACGGTGGGCAAGACGTGGAAGGAGAACCTCCTGCTCGACGCCGAGGCGCTGGGCAAGAAGGCGGAGGCGGAGAAGCTGCTCGCCGACTACCGGGCGAAGACCGAGGAGCTGGGCACGTCGCTGGGCGACCCGGCCGCCACGAAGGTCAGCGCCGTGCGCTTCGTGGCCGGCTCGCAGACCATCCGCGCCTACACGCCGAACTCCTTCCTGGGCACGGTGCTCACCGACATCGGCCTGGGCCGCCCGGACAGCCAGCAGGGTGAGAAGACCTTCAACAGCGTCTCCCGGGAGAACATCGGCGAGCTCGACGGCGACGTCCTGGTCTACTCGTCCTTCGGCAGCCCGGACATCTCCGGCGAGAAGGCCGTGACCGAGGGCGAGCAGTGGAAGATGCTCGAGGCCGTGCGCGAGGGTGACGCCCACCGCGTCAACGACGACTACTTCTACACCGGCATCGGCCTGACCGCGGCCAACAAGATCCTCGAGGATCTCAACGAGATCCTGAGGAAGTAACGGAAGTGCTGCCCAACCGCGAACCAGCGGACCGCGAGCCCGAGCCGGTCCGGCTCAGGCTCGCGGCTTTCCCGGGCCGGGGCGGGCCCGGGTACCGTCAGCACCGCGAAAGTCCACAGAGGACACTGGTCGAGCCGCTCCGGCGTGGCGTGCCGACGCACCACGACGGAGGACCTGCGGTTCCGGATTCTTTCGAGGTGCCCTCGGATGAGTGCGGGCGCAGTGTGGTCGGTCAACTCCTGTTGGCTTGGTGCGAGGATCCGGTGACCGTGAGTCCAGCCACAGCCGAGCGCGGGTCCACGCTGGCGCGGGCTTGCCGGGACGTCCCCTCCGGCAAGCCCGCGCGTGAAATCAGGCGACGTCGTGGAAACGCCACATGACTTCGTCGATGACGCGGTCAGCGTCGGAGAGCCGCTCGCTGGCGAACATGGCCTGATGCCAGAAGGGGTAGGCCAAGGCCGGCGGGTTGGCCGCGTCGATGGCCTCGATCTCGTCCGCGGTGAGCGAGACATCGACCGCGCCGAGGCAGTCCAGCCACTGCTCGGGCCCGCGGGCCCCGACGACGACCGAGGACACGGCGGGCCGCTGCAGCAGCCAGGCCAGCGCCACCTGCGCGATGCTCCGCCCCTTCTGGGCGGCGATCCGGCCCAGCAGGTCGACCAGGTCGTAGAGGGACTCCCGGTCCTTGACGACGGGGTCCTGCCAGTCCTTCTCCGCCTGACGCGCGTCGGCGGGCCCGTCCTGCCCGCGCCGGTACTTCCCGGTGAGCAGCCCGCCGGCCAGCGGCGACCACACCTGCACACCGATGCCCTGGTCCAGCGCGGCGGGAATCAGCTCGTACTCCACTTCCCGCGCGTGCGGGGTGTAGTAGATCTGCTGCGCGACCGGCTTGACGAAGTTGTGGCGCTCGCACGTCATGAGCACCTTCATCAGTTGCCAGGCGGTGTAGTTGGACACCCCGTAGTAGCGGATCTTGCCCGCCCGGACGAGGGTGTCCATGGTGTGCAGTGACTCCTCCAGCGGCGTCTGGCCGTCCCACTCGTGCAGGTAGTACAGGTCGATGTGGTCGCGCCGCAGCCGCCGCAGTGACTTGTCCACCTGGTCGAGAACGTGCCAGCGGGACTGCCCGCCACCGTTGGGTCCGTCCTCGACGACCATGCGCACCTTGGTCGTCACCATGAGGTCGTCGTAGCTGGAGTCCTGCAGGATCTCCCCGAGGATCTCCTCACACTGTCCGTAGGAGTACATGTTCGCGGTGTCGATCATGTTGACACCGTGTTCGAGGGCGATGTCGAGCAGGCGCCGCGCGCCGGCCACGTCGACCGTGCCCGCCTTCTCGAAACCGCCCCGGCCCCCGATCGGCAGGGTGCCGAAGGTCAGGGTGCTGATCCGCAGGCCGCATCCCGAACCGAGCTGCCGATACTGCATGTCGCTGTCCTCTTCCCGATGGATCCGTACTCCTGGCGCGGACGCCCGCCCGCGCCCGTACGGGGCGGGACGCGCATGCGTCCTGGCCAGATCGCGGAAAAGAAGAAGGTCAGAATCTTCTCCCCCACAGCCAGGCCGCCCGGCGGGACCACATCACGTCACCTGCGATCAACGGTGGGAACTCGCGGACAAGCGCTCCGATGCGCTCGCCCGCCTCGGTGATGGCACCGGAAGCGGCAGGGCAGGACCCGCTCGCTGCGGGTCTGTCTTTGCTGGCACGTCCATATTGATACGTATCAAGCGCGATGCCAAGGAGATGTGACGCTGCTCTCACGGGCACCGTGAGGGACGTCAGACGAACGCCGCCGCCCGGTGGGTTGGCCCGGCCGGTCCCGTCGGCGATCAGGTCCTCGAGAGCGGCGGTGCCGTCGACTCGCGCACCACCAGCTCGGGTGCGAACACCCTGTTCCGCCCCGGAGCCGCGTCCGGTTCCTCGATGGCCTGCACCACCAGCCGCGCGGCTTCCCGCCCGATCCGGTACGGCTCCTGACGAACCGTGGTCAACGAAGGTTGCAGCATCTCGGCAAAGGCGGTGTCGTCGTAGCCGACGACGGACATGTCCGCCGGGACCCGCACGCCGCCGCGGTGCAACGCGCGCAACGCGCCCAAAGCAACCATGTCATTGACGCAAAGAACGGCCGTGACATCGCTGCGTCTCAGCACGTGTTCGGACATCGCGCGGTCGCCCTCCGACGCGGTGAGCGCGTCGACGGGAACCTCGAGCACCGTGCCGACCACGTCCAGGCCACGAGCGCTCGCCGCCCGCCGCGCACCGGCCAGCCGGTCGACGCACCACCCGATCCGATGCGGTCCGTTGAGGAACGCGATCCGCCGGTGACCCAGCTCCAGGAGGTGATCGACGGCCAGCTCGGCGCCTCGCACATCGTCCACGCCGACGAACGGCAGGCGTCCCGCCGGATCCTGGTAGTCCAAAAGCACGACCGGCAGCCCCTCCGCGGCCGCCCGCGCCAGCCCCGACAGATCCGGGTCCACCGGCGCCGCGAGCAGACCCGCGGCCCGCTGCTCACGGAACACGCGCAGGTGCTCGGCTTCCCGTTGCGGCGACTCGCTCGTACTGCCCAGCACGACCACGTAGCCGCACGTCGCCGCGAAGTCGGTCACGCCACGCACGACCTCCCCCCAGAACGGATTGCCCGTATCCAGCACGGAGACCGCCAGCGTGGCCGACCGGCCGGCACGCAGCCGCCGCGCACCGCTGTCCACCACGAACCCGAGCTCGTCCATGGCCGCACGGACCCGTGCCAGGGTCGCCGGTGCCACCAGGTGCGGGTGGTTCAGGACGTTGGACACCGTCGCCTGCGAGACGCCCGCCTGCCTGGCCACGTCCCGTGAGGTCAGCCGCCGGCCCCGTTCCCGCGACACACCACCCGTCCTCTCCCACGTTCCGGGCCACTGGTGATCCTAGGCGTGGCGGTGGACCAATGTGGACACTTCCACGCGCCACGGTCTCACGTGCCACCGGTAGGCCGGTGGGAATCGCCGTATCGAGGCAGTGCTTCCCGACCGCCGATCCGCTTCCCTCGGAAACCGCGGCAGGGCCGGGAACAGGCCCGGCCGCGGCAGCCGCGATCAGCGTCCTCGCGCTGCGAAGAGGGTGGCTCCCACGGCCTCCAGCAACGGAACCAGCCGCTGCAGTTCGGCGGGCCGGGTGGTGGTGCACTCGGTGATACCGACCCCGACAACGGGCAGTGCGTCGGCCACGGCCTCGATCCCGGCAACAACCTCGGCCACCGTCAGGCCGCCCGGCACCGGGACGCACGAACCTCGGAACTCCTCCGGGTCCAGGACATCGAGGTCGATGTGCAGATACACCTGCGACATACCGGTCGACACAGCCGCCTCCGCCACCGCCCGACCATCCCGTGCCCGCTCGGGCGCGACCAGGGCCGCGAGCCCGTCGTCGATCGCCTCCCGCTCGGCCGGCTCCATCGAGCGAGTGCCAGCCAGCACGGCATGACCGGGCGGCAGCGGCGGATCAGCCACGAGTGCCCGATCGCCCTCGCCCAGCGCGGCCCGCAGAGCCATGCCGTGGAAGGCGTTCGACGGCGAGGTGGCCGGGGTGTGGAGGTCGGCGTGGGCGTCCCACCACACCACGCCGAGCCCCTCCCCCACGCGTAGCCGGGCCACCGCGAGGGTCGTTGCGTCCACTCCGCAGTCGCCGCCGATGAGCAGCACCGGCTCCCGGACCGACCGTAACGCGGCCAGCTGGGCCCAGCGGTTGGCCAACAGCCCGCCGAAGTTGGCCACGCCGCCGGTCAGCGGGGTGCCGCCGGTGGCGACGGCCACCGTGTGCCCGGCCAGCCCGAGCACCTCGCCGGCCAGGTCGGCCAGCGCGGCACAGCCCGTGGGCAGCCGGCCGGCGTCGGGAACGATCGCCCCCTGGTGCTGCGGGACGGCCAGCAGCCGCACCACGTCAGCCCAGCTCGAGCAGGAGGTCACCGCCCTCCACCTGCTGTACGGACCCGATGGCCAGCCGCTTGACGACGCCGCCGCGCGGCGCGGTGATCGCGGCCTCCATCTTCATCGCCTCGATGCTGCCCACCGTCTGGCCGGCCTCCACCTCGTCGCCCTCGGCCACCGAGAGCGTGACCACGCCGGCGAACGGCGCCGCCAGGTGGCTGGGGTTGGCCCGGTCGGCCTTCTCGGCGACCGGCACGTCCGAGGCCACCGAGCGGTCCCGCACCTGGATCGGCCGGAGCTGGCCGTTGAGCGTGGCCATCACGGTGCGCATGCCGCGCTCGTCCGCCTCGCCGATGGCCTCCAGGCCGATGAGCAGCCGCACGCCCGGCTCCAGGTCGACCGAGTACTCCTCGCCCGGCCGCAGCCCGTAGAAGAAGTCCTTGCTGCGCAACACACTGGTGTCGCCATAGGCCTCGCGGTGGGTGGTGAACTCCCGTGTGGGGCCGGCGAACAGCAGCCGGTTCAGGGTCGCCTGCCGGTCCTGCTTCAGCCCGGTGAGGTCCTCCTCGGTCAGCTCGGCCATCCGCCTGGGCGCCGACCGGCCGGACAACGCCTTGCTACGGAACGGCTCCGGCCAGCCGCCGGGCGGGTCGCCCAGCTCGCCGCGCAGGAAGCCGATGACCGAGTCCGGGATGTCGAACTTGCCCGGGTCGGCCTCGAACTCCTCGGGGCTGACGCCCGCACCCACCAGGTGCAGCGCCAGGTCACCGACCACCTTGGACGACGGGGTGACCTTGACCAGCCGGCCGAGGATGCGGTCCGCGGCGGCGTACATGCTCTCGATGTCCTCGAACCGGTCGCCCAGGCCGAGGGCGATCGCCTGCTGCCGCAGGTTGGACAGCTGGCCGCCGGGGATCTCGTGGCTGTAGACGCGGCCGGTCGGCGAGGGCAGGCCCGCCTCGAACGGCGCGTAGATCTTGCGCACGGCCTCCCAGTACGGCTCCAGGTCGCAGACCGCCTTCAGGCTCAGGCCCGTGGTGCGCTCGGTGTGGTCGGTGGCCGCCACGATCGCCGACAGTGCCGGCTGCGACGTGGTGCCGGCCATGGACGCCGCAGCACCGTCCACCGCGTCCACACCCGCCTGGATCGCGGCCAGGTAGGTGGCCAGCTGGCCGCCCGGGGTGTCGTGGGTGTGCAGGTGGACCGGCAGGTCGAACTCCCGCCGCAGCGCCGACACCAGGGTGGCCGCGGCCGGCGGCCGCAGCAGGCCGGCCATGTCCTTGATGGCCAGCACGTGCGCGCCGGCCTGGACGATCTGCTCCGCCAGCCGCAGGTAGTAGTCCAGCGTGTAGAGCTTCTCGTCCGGGTCGGACAGGTCGGCGGTGTAGCAGAGGCAGACCTCGGCGATGGCCGAGTTGGTCTCCCGCACGGCCTCGATCGCCGGACGCATCTGCTCGACGTCGTTGAGCGCGTCGAAGACGCGGAAGATGTCGATGCCGGTGGCGGTGGCCTCCTCGACGAACGAGCGGGTCACCTCGGTCGGGTACGGCGTGTAGCCCACGGTGTTACGGCCCCGCAGCAGCATCTGCAGGCAGATGTTCGGCAGCGTCTCGCGCAACGCTGCCAGCCGCTCCCACGGGTCCTCGGCCAGGAACCGCAACGCCACGTCGTAGGTCGCTCCGCCCCAGCACTCCACCGACAGCAGCTCCGGGGTCGTCCGCGCCACGTGCGGGGCGACCGTCAGCAGGTCCCTGGTGCGCACGCGGGTCGCCAGCAGCGACTGGTGGGCGTCCCGGAAGGTGGTGTCGGTGACGCCGACCGCCGGGTTGTCCCGCAGCCACCGGGCGAAGCCCTCCGGCCCCAGCTCGGTGAGCTTCTGCTTGGAGCCGGCCGGCGGCTCGGCCGCCAGGTCGATGTCGGGCAGCTTCTTGGCCGGGTCCAGGCTGGTCGGGCGGACGCCGTTGGGCTTGTTGACCGTCACGTCCGCGAGGTAGGTCAGCAGCTTGGTGCCGCGGTCGGCGGAGTGCCGTGCGGTGAGCAGGTGCGGCCGCTGCTCGATGAACGAGGTCGTGACGCGGCCGGCCCGGAAGTCCTCGTCGTCCAGCACCGCCTGCAGGAACGGGATGTTCGTGGCGACACCGCGGATCCGGAACTCGGCCAGCGCGCGGCGGGCCCGGGCGACCGCGGTCGAGAAGTCCCGGCCCCGGCAGCTCAGCTTGACCAACATCGAGTCGAAGTGCGCGCTGATCGCCGCACCGGCGTGCACGGTGCCGCCGTCCAGCCGGATGCCCGAGCCGCCCGGCGAGCGGTAGGCGCTGATCATGCCGGTGTCCGGGCGGAACCCGTTGGCCGGGTCCTCGGTGGTGATCCGGCACTGCAGCGCGGCGCCGCGCAGCGTGATCGACTCCTGGCGCAGACCCAGGTCCGCAAGGGTCTCGCCGGCGGCGATCCGCATCTGGGACTGGACCAGGTCCACGTCGGTGACCTCCTCGGTCACCGTGTGCTCGACCTGGATCCGCGGGTTCATCTCGATGAAGACCGGGTTGCCGGCGCGGTCGACCAGGAACTCCACGGTGCCGGCGTTGACGTAGCCGATGTGCCGGGCGAAGGCGACCGCGTGCGCGCAGATGCGGTCACGCAGCTCGGGGTCCAGGTTGGGGGCCGGCGCGATCTCGACGACCTTCTGGTGCCGGCGCTGCACGGAGCAGTCCCGCTCGAACAGGTGGATGACGTTGCCGGTGCCGTCGGCCAGCACCTGGACCTCGATGTGCCGCGGCTCGACCACGGCCTGCTCCAGGAAGACCGTGGAGTCGCCGAAGGCCGACTCGGCCTCCCGCATCGCGGCCTCCAGGGCGTCCCGCAGTGCCTCCGGGCGCTCCACGCGCCGCATGCCACGGCCGCCACCGCCGGCGACCGCCTTGACGAAGACGGGGTAGCCGATCTCCTCGGCCGCACCCAGCAGCTGCTCGAGGTCGGCCGAGGGCGTCGAGGAGCGCAGCACGGGCAGCCCGGCCGCACGGGCCGCGGCCACGGCGCGCGCCTTGTTGCCGGCCAGGGTCAGCACCTCGGGGCTGGGCCCGACGAAGGTGATGCCGTTGTCCCGGCAGGCCTGGGCCAGCTGCGGGTTCTCCGACAGGAAGCCGTAACCCGGGTAGATCGCGTCCGCACCGGCCTTGCGCGCGGCCTTGATGATCTCCTCGACGGACAGGTAGGCCCGTACGGGGTGACCCGGCTCGCCGATCTCGTAGGCCTCGTCGGCCTTCAACCGGTGCAGGGAGTTGCGATCCTCATACGGGAAGACGGCAACGGTACCCGCGCCGAGCTCGTAGGCCGCGCGGAAGGCACGAATCGCGATCTCGCCCCGGTTTGCGACGAGGACCTTGCGGAACATCCCGGCTCCTCCCGATGGTGGTCAGGGTCGGTCGTCGAACCGTATCGCGAGTATCCCGCGCGCCGGGAGCGTCGTCCCAGGTGACGGACGTCATCTCAATCGTCGTGAGCGGGGGCGTGACAGGGAGCGGTCAACTCCGTCTAGACCTTTTCGAGGTACTCCGCGCGCTCGGCGTCGACCAGGTCCGCGACCAGCGTGGCCAGGCCGCCGTGGCTGGTCAGGGCGGGGTCGGCGGCCACGATGCGCTGGGCCTCCTCGCGGGCGGTGGCGATGAGGTCCTCGTCGCGCAGCAGCGACAGCAGTCGCAACGAGGAGCGGCGGCCGGACTGGGCCTCGCCCAGGATGTCGCCCTCCCGCCGCAGCTCGAGGTCCAGCCGGGCCAGTTCGAAGCCGTCCAGGGTGGCGGCCACGGCGTCCAGCCGCTCCCGGGTGGTGGTGCCCGCCGGCACGTCCGTGACCAGCAGGCACAGCCCGGGCGCCCGGCCCCGGCCGACCCGGCCGCGGAGCTGGTGCAGCTGGCTGACGCCGAACCGGTCGGCGTCCATGATCACCATCACAGTGGCGTTGGGCACGTCCACGCCGACTTCGACGACCGTCGTGGCAACCAGGACATCCTTCTCACCGGCGGCGAAAGCACGCATCACGGCGTCTTTCTCGTCGGCCGGCAGCCGGCCGTGCAGGACGGCCACCCGCAGCCTGGACAGCGGGCCCTCGGCGAGCATCGGGGCGACGTCGAGCACGGCCAGGGGTGGCCGGCGTTCGCCGCCCTCCCCGCCATCGCCGCCGCTCTCGTCGGCCGCCGCGCCGGAGGAGGCGTCGGGCGCCTCGGTGTCCTTGCCGTCGTCCCCGATGCGGGGGCAGACGACGTATGCCTGGTAGCCGGCGCCGACCTCCTCGCGGACCCGCTGCCACACCCGGTCCAGCCAGGCCGGCTTCTCGGCGACCGGGACCACGTTCGTGGCGATGGGCGAGCGGCCGACCGGCAGCTCGCGGAGGGCGGAGACCTCCAGGTCGCCGTAGACCGTCATGGCGACCGTGCGGGGGATCGGGGTCGCCGTCATGACCAGCACGTGCGGGCTGGTGTCCGCACCGGCCCTGGTACGTAGCGCGTCGCGTTGCTCGACGCCGAAGCGGTGCTGCTCGTCCACGACCACGAGGCCGAGATCGGCGAAGGACACCTTCTCCTGGATGAGGGCGTGCGTGCCGACCACGATGCCGGCATCGCCGGAGGCGGTGTCGAGCATCGCCTGCCGGCGTTGCGCCGTGGACAGCGAGCCCGTGAGCAGCGTGACCTTGGTGGCCTGCTCCGCGGCGCCCAGTTCCCCCGCCATGGCCAGGTCGCCGAGCATGTCGCGCAGGGACCGTGCGTGCTGGGCCGCCAGTACCTCGGTGGGAGCGAGCATGGCCGCCTGCCGGCCGGCGTCGACGACCTGGAGAATTGCCCTCAGCGCAACGATGGTCTTGCCCGAGCCGACTTCTCCCTGGAGGAGGCGGTTCATCGGGTGCTCGCCGGCGAGATCGGTCGCGATGGCCTCGCCCACCTCCCGCTGCCCCGCGGTCAGCTCGAACGGCAGCCGGGCGTCGAAGGCGTCGCGGATGCCGTCGGCCCGCGGTGGGCAGGCGGGTGCCGGGCGGGACTGCGCCGAGCGGCGCCGCTGCGCCAGCGCGAGCTGCACGGCCAGTGCCTCGTCCCACTTGAGCCGGCCGCGGGCCCGCTCCACGTCCCCCCAGTCGGCCGGCTGGTGGATGCCGTAGAGGGCGTCGCCGAGGTCCGGCAGCCGGTGTCGCTCCCGCAGCCCCGCCGGTAGCGGGTCGGCGGGCTCGTCGAGGGTGTCCAGCACCTGGCGCACGCAGCGGGCGATGGACCACGACGGCAGTCCCTGCGCCGCCGGATAGACCGGGATCAACGCGTTGGCGAACTCCTCCACGGTCTCGGAGTCCGCGTCACCGTCGAGCAGCTGGTACTCGGGGTGGGCGAGCTGCAGCTGCCTGCGGTAGGCGGTGACCTTGCCGGCGAACAGCCCCGTGCGGCCGGGCAGCAGCTCCCGCTCGCGCCAGGACTGGTTGAAGAACGTGCAGGTCAGACGGCGGTAGCCGTCGGTGATCCGGACCTCGAGGATGTTGCCCCCACGGCTGCGCATCCGGCGCGAGCTGGCCCGCTCGATCCGGGCGAGCACGGTGGCGTGCTCCCCGACCTCCAGTCCGGCGATGCTGGTCAGCTCGCCGCGCTGGGCGTAGCGGCGGGGGTAGTGCCGCAACAGGTCCCGGACCGTGACCAGATCCAGCGCGGACCGCAGCGCCTTGGCGCTCTTCGCGCCGAGCGCCTGGTCCAGCTTGTCCTCGAGCGTGGTCATCGCCCTCAATTCAACCGTGCCGGGCCGACGGAACCCAGCTCGGTGACGGGTGAAGCGAGCATCGCGTCGGCAAGGCGTGCGGCGAAGCCCGGAGCCGAGCAATCCAACACCGCCCCGTGGGTCGGGAAGCTGCGGACGCAACGCGCCCGGGCGTCCTACTCCACGCCCAGGCGCAGCAGGACGTCCCGCTGGCCGCCGGAGTAGACGGTCAGCTCCACCTCGGGGTGGGACTCGCGGAGGTGCTCCTCCAGGGCCTGGCCGAGGCCGGCCGGGGCGTGCCGGCCGAGCAGCGCGGTCACCAGCTCGCCGCCCACCGACAGCATCCGGTCGGCGAGCTGGCAGGCCGCGGCGACCACGTCGTCGGCGATCAACACCACCTCGCCGTCGGCCAGGCCCAGCACGTCACCGGCCTGGCACCGGCCGACCCAGGTCAGCGCCTCGCGCTGGGCGACGAGCAGCTCGCCGCGGCGGGTGGCGGCGGCCGCCTCGGCCATGGCCACCACGTCGTCGGAGGACCGGCGGGCGGGGTCGTGCACGGCCACCGCGGCCAGCCCCTGGACCGGGGAGGCGGTGGGCACGACGACGACGTCCTGGCCGGACTGCACGGCCTGGTTGGCGGCCTGCTCGGCCACCTCGGTGAGGTCCGCGGCGTTGGGCAGCACCGCCACGTGTGCCGCGCGGCTGCCGCTGATGGCCGCGAGCAGGTCGGCGGCGGAGGGACGTCCGGTCACCACGACCGCGCCCTCGCCGCGGAACAGCTCGGCGAGCCCGGAACCGTCCACGATGGCCACCACGGCGCGCTCGCGCGGGAACCGGGTGGGCTCGGTCGCGATCTGGTCGGCGAACCGGATGACGGTGACGCGGTGCGGCCTGCCGGCCTCGATACCGGCCTCGATCGCCGCGCCGACGTCGGTGCAGTGGACGTGCACCGACCACAGGCCGGTGCCGCCGGGGGTCCCGTCGGCGACGACCGACACGCAGTCGCCGAGGCCGGCCAGCTCGGCCCGGAGCCGCGTGGCCCGGGCGTCGTCGGTGCCGTCGAGCAGGTACATGACCTCGTACTCGTGCTCGGGATCGCCACCCTCGCGGGCGGCCCGCAGGGCGGCGCCGGGTCGCGGGACGCGGTGTACCGGGGGCACGGTGGCCTCCTGGTGTCCGGTGACCACGCCGAGCAGGGCGTCCAGCAGGATCACCAGCCCACGGCCGCCGGCGTCGACCACGCCGGCCCTGGCCAGTGCCGGGAGCTGGTGTGGGGTCTGGGCCAGTGCCTCGGCCGCGGCCTTGGCGGCGGCACCCACGACGGCGTCCAGGGAGTCGGATCCGCACTCGCGGGCGCTGGTGGCCGCGGCGTGCAGCACGGAGAGGATGGTCCCCGGCGCCGGCTCGGTCACGGCGGCGACGGCTAGCTGGTCGGCGCGGTGCAGTCCCGCGCAGAGGGTCGGGCCATCCGCTTCCCGGGTGCCCTGGAACGCCTCACCGAAGCCGCGCAGGACCTGACAGAGGATCATCCCGGAGTTGCCGCGGGCGCCGGCCAGCGCGCCGCGGGCGAGCGCGGCGGTGGCGCGATCCACGCCCACGCCGGGGGCGGCTTCCCGGGCGGGGCTGGGCTCTGCGTCAAGGCCGGGATCCGGGTGGGAGGGCGCGCCCTGATCGGAGGCCGCATTCTCCTCGGCGGCTGCTTCCTGGTCGGGGGTGGCCGCCACGCGGAGCAGTGCGTCCAGCGCGGATCGCATGGTGTGCAGCAGGTTGGTGCCGGTGTCGCCGTCGGGCACCGGGTAGACGTTGATCCGGTCGACGTCCTCCCGGTGGGTGTCGAGGGCGGCCACGCACGCGGCCGCCCAGCGGCACACGGCGGCCGCGTCGAGCACCTGCAGCACCGGGCACGCCTCCCGTCATGGATCTTTCACCGACCGGGCGAGACTAGGGCTTGCCGTCCGCTGCCGCACGGATGCGGTCGGGTGTGACCTGTTTCCCACTCCCGAGAAGGGTGTCCGGGCTTCGACCGGTGCCGGTTTGGTCGCCGTACATCCGACCAGCTACCCTGTTCGGAGTTGACGCCCGGCCCGGCCCGGGGTCATGCACGTTTTCCGCGCCCGCATCCTCCGGTGCGGTTGCGCGCTCGAAGCAACGAACGAAGGAGTGTCTGACGTGGCTGCCGTCTGCGACGTCTGCGGCAAGGGGCCGGGCTTCGGCATGTCGGTCTCGCACTCCCACCGGCGGACCCACCGCCGGTGGAACCCGAACATCCAGACCGTGCGCGCGAAGGTGGGCATCTCCCAGCGTCGCCGCATGAACGTGTGCACCTCCTGCCTGAAGGCGGGCAAGGTCGTCCGCGGCTGACGCGGATCCGGCGTGACACGGCCCGGGCGAGGTTCTCGCCCGGGCCGTTTGCTGTCCGGGCCATGGCGCTCCCGCGGCTCCGCGATGGCGGAACGCTGCCGCCGGCCGGGCCCCGGCAGCGGGCGGGGCGGCCGGACGGGCCCGCCGAGTAGGTCGTGCGGACCGGCGTCGAGGCCCGACGCGGATCGAGGCCGGCGCCTTCCGGTCGCTCCCGCCGCAGGTCAGCCGGTCTCCCGGCGGCCCGGGGCGAACTCGGCAGCATTCGAGCGGCGGGTCGCCCCACTGATCTCTCCCGCGGAGCTGGCTCGGCGGACGCCTCCTCCTGTGGCGGGCCTCACGCGCCGGTGCCAGCATCGGGCCCGGCGTGGACGGGCTGCCCGCGCCCGTGCGCCAGCGGAGGTCGCGATGTCGGTGAGGACGTCGTACGCGCAGGGCACGCCGTGCTGGATCGACCTGTCGACGGGTGACCGCCGGACGGCCATGGACTTCTACCACGCGGTGCTCGGTTGGGACTACGAGGTCGGTTCACCCGAGACGGGCTACTACACGCAGGCGCTGGTCGACGGGAAGCCGGTTGCCGCCATCTACGAGCCTCCGCCGGAGCAGCCGATGCCGACGGCGTGGATGACCTATCTGGCCACCGACGACGCCACCGCCACCGCCCGGGCGATCCCCGAGGCCGGCGGGCAGCTGGTCATGGACGCCATGAATGTCATGGAGTTCGGTCGCATGGTGTTGGCGGTCGACCCGTCCGGTGCCACGTTCGGCGCCTGGCAGGCGGGCACGCACATCGGCATGCAGGTGGTGAACCAGCCCGGGGCGGTCGTGTGGAACGAGCTGGCCAGCCGCAACGCCGCGGCGGCCCGCCGGTTCTACTCCCAGGTCTTCGGGGTGGGGATCGAACCGCCGATGAGCGACCTGTTCGACTACACCACGTTCCGCGTCGCCGATCGGGACGTGGGCGGGATCATGACCATGGATGCGGGGTGGCCCGCCGACCTGCCCTCGCACTGGCAGGTCTATTTCGGTGTGCGGGACACGGATGTGGCTGTGCGGGTGCTGGTCGGGCGCGGCGGTACGACGCTTGCCGGGCCGCAAGACTCCCCCTATGGCCGGATGGCGGTCTGCAGTGACCCCGAGGGCGCCCTCTTCTCCCTCATCGCCCCACCCCCCGAGGGCTGGTGAGCCACTCGCCCTTCTGGTCCACAGTGGACCAGCGGGGCGAGGACGTGGTTCAGGGGAGCTTCCAGTCGACGGGGTCGGCGCCGAGCCGCTCCAGGAGCTGGTTGGTGCGGCTGAACGGGCGGGATCCGAAGAAGCCGCGGTCGGCCGACATCGGGCTGGGGTGCACCGACTCGACGCACGGAACCCCGTCCAGAAGCGGACGGAGGTTGCGGGCCTCGCGTCCCCACAGGATGGCCACCAGCGGCTTGTTCCGCGCGGCGAGCGCGCGGATGGCCTGCTCGGTGACCTCCTCCCAGCCCTTGCCGCGGTGCGAGTTGGGGCGACCGGGCGCGACGGTCAACGCCCTGTTGAGCAACAACACGCCGCGCTCCGCCCACGGGGTCAGGTCACCGGTGGACGGGGTCGGATACCCGAGGTCGCTGCTGTACTCCTGGAAGATGTTGATCAGGCTGCGCGGCAACGGATTCACGTTGGGCGCCACGGAGAAGCTCAACCCCACGGCGTGGCCCGGCGTCGGGTACGGGTCCTGCCCGACGATCAGTACGCGCACGTCGTCGAACGGCTGCTTGAACGCCCGCAGCACGTTCTCCCCGGCCGGCAGGTACCGGCGACCCGCCGCGATCTCGGCGCGCAGGAACTCGCCCATCGCGCTGATCCGCTCGGCCACCGGCTCCAGCGCGGTGGCCCAACCGGCCTCGATGATCTCCTGCAACGGACGTCCAGCCACGGAGAACGAGCTTATCGATCCGCTGCCTCGGGGGCACCGGCGGCCCACCACCAGGACGAAGCCGCGCCACCTGCGGCACCGAACACGCGCATCCCACCGGTTCGGGTCGCGGGGTCCGTCGGGTGCGATATCCCGGCAGCGGCTACCCAACCCAACAACCGGTGTGATCGCACGAGTCGGACGGTGCTTCGGTTCTGGAAAACGTCGTAACACCCGGGTGTTGCAGGCGTGCGATGTGCCAGCGCACCGGGCGACACGACTCAGTCGAGACGGCGTAGCTTCTGGCGGTAGACCTGGATGTTGTCCACGTACTTGTCCACGGCGAAGCGGAACGACCCTTCGGGTACCTCGAAGTTCTCCCGGATCCGGGCCGGCACGCCGAGCGCCATCGCGCGGGCGGGCACGTGGCCGTCGAAGGACACCACGGCACCCGCACCGACGATGGCGTTCCGCTCGACCACGGAACCGTTGAGGACGACGGAACCGGACGCGATCAGGCACCGGTCACCGATGGTGGCGCCCTCGATGTGCACGTTGTGCCCGATGACGCACTCCGCACCGATGATCGTGGGATGCACCTCGGTGCAGTGGATCACGGTTCCGTCCTGCACGCTGGTGCGCTCGCCGATCTCGATGCGGCCGTAGTCACCCCGGAGCACGGCCTGCGGCCATACCGAGGCGTGGGCGCTGATGTGCACGTCGCCGATCACGGTCGCATCGGGGTGGACGTAGGCGTCGGGGTCGATGCGCGGTTCGATGTCATCCAGTGCGTAGATCGCCACGATCGGCTCCTCTCCCCGACGGCAGTTCCCCAACAGTAGGTAGCGCGGCCGTTGCGACGAGCGGGTGGTGACGGCCGTTACATCAAACCTGTGCCCGGGCGTCGGGGGTAGCCGCGGGGAGCAGCTTGCTGAAGCAGCGGCTGCACGGATGTCCCCGGTAAACGCCGAACTGTGGGGCTTCGATGTAACCGCAGGACAGGTACAGCGCGATGGCCTCGGGCTGCTTGGTGCCGGTCTCCAGCACGACCCGGCGCCGGCCGGCCAGCGCGGCGGTGCGTTCCAGCTCCGCGAGCAGGGCCCGGGCCAGACCGTTGCCGCGGGCTTCCGGCACCACGTACATCCGCTTCAGCTCGGCGTCGCCGACGCGGAGGTGCTCCTCCTCGTTGTCGCGGGCCCGCCATCCCCCGCACGCCACGGGACCGTCGTCGAGGTAGCCGACCAGGAACAGGCCGCGGGGCGGGGTGAACTCGTCCGGCTCGATCGGGGTGACGTCCTCGTCGCCGTAGCGCTGGACGTACTCCTGCTGCACCGCGGCGCTCAGCGCCACGGCATCGGGGTGGTCGAAGGGAACGATGCGCAACTCCACGGACCGGACACTAGAAAAACTCTGATCGGGTAACAATCCCTTTTACTGCATAATCATTCATCTCCAGTGTTCCCAACCCTGCGGGCCCGCATAGGGCCGACCGTCCACGGTCACCCCTCGACCTCGCTTCACCGACCCGATCACGCGCCATTCGGCCGGCACGGCGTCGACGGCGGGGAACGTGGCCGCCAGTGCGTGGTCCTCGCCCCCGGTGAGCACCCAGTGCCGTGGGTCGGCGCCCAGCGCGCTGGCCACGTCCACCAGCTTCTGGTGCACCTCCAGCAACTCCGTGCGTACGTCGATGCCCACGGCGGACGCCTCGGCGACGTGCCCGAGATCGGCGAGCAGGCCGTCGGAGACGTCGATCATGGAGGTTGCCCCGGCGCGGGCGGCCGCGGGCCCGGCCGCATAGGGCGGTTCGGGCACACGCTGGGCACCGACGACCGCCACCGGCGACCGGAAACCGCGACCGAGCACCGCGAGCCCGGCCGCCGCCCAGCCGAGCCGGCCGGCGACCGCGAGCACGTCGCCGGGCCGCGCCCCGGACCGGGTCACCGGCGGCAGCCCCTGCAGGTCGCCGAGGGCGGTGATGGAGATCATGATCTGGCCGGCGGTGACCATGTCGCCGCCGACGATGCCGACCCCGCCCCGGTTCGCCTCGGCCCACATGCCGCGAGCCAGCTCGTCGGCCAGCCGGGTCGGGGTGTCGGCCGGCAGCGCCAGGCCGACCAGTACCGCCGTGGGCGTGGCACCCATGGCCGCCACGTCCGCCAGGTTGACCGCGACCGCCTTGCGTCCGACCTGGTCCGGGCTGGACCAGTCGAGCCGGAAGTGCACCCCCTCGACCAGCACGTCGGTGCTCGCGACCACCCGGGAATCCGGCGCCGCCACCACCGCGGCGTCGTCGCCCGGACCGAGCACGGTGGTCGGTGGCTGCGCGCGCCCCTCCGTCACCCGTTTGATGAGCCCGAACTCACCCACTCCGGCGACAGTGTCCGCGGGGGACGGTCCCTCCGCACCCAAGAAAGCCTCCGATCACGAGCATGTTGCTCACCTGCTGGGGTAGTTTGCTCGTCACTGTTCCCAACTGTTCCTACCCCGTGCAGAGCCGGAGAGACGAAGGGGCGCGCCGTGGTCCAGGCATACATCCTGATCCAGACCGAGGTGGGCAAGGCGGCTGCCGTCGCCGAGCGGATCGGCACGATCACGGGTGTGATCACCGCCGAGGACGTCACCGGGCCGTACGACGTGATCGTCCGGGCCGAGGCCGACACCGTGGACGACCTCGGCCAGCTGGTCGTGGCCCAGATCCAGGCGGTCGACGGGATCACGCGCACCCTGACCTGCCCGGTGGTCCACATCAAATAAGGGCATGTTGTAGTAGCCGGGTGAGCAACGAGCAGGAGCGGACGGAGCAGCCAGCCCAGCCGAGCGGTCCCGCGGGGCCACCCCGACCCCTCGTCGTGGCCGCGGCCGGTTTGGCCGTCCTGCTCGCGGCGGGGGTCGCGACCGTCGGGATCCTGCTCAACACCGGGGAGAGCACCACTGGCGACCCGGCCGCCACGACGCCGGCCAGCCCCCGGCCCAATGCCGACGGGCCGTTGCGGGTCGAGCCGGTGGCCGCGCCGCGGGCGGGATCCGAGCAGTGCCGAGCGTTGCTGGGCGCGCTGCCGGACGGGCTCACCGCACCGAACCGGAAGCTGCCCAGGCGCCAGCTCGCCGATCCCGCGCCGGAGGGCACGGCCGCGTGGGGTGGCGCCGACTACGCGCCGGTGGTGTTGCGGTGCGGGGTGGACAAGCCGCGGGAGCTGGTGCCGACCTCGCAGCTCACCGAGATCAACGGCGTGAAGTGGTTGAGCAACTACGACTACTCGAGCGTGACGTGGGTGGTCGTGGACCGGCCGGTGTACGTCTCGGTGTCGTTGCCCGAGGAGAGCGGTGTCGGCCCGATCCAGGACCTGTCGGACGTGATCCGGGGCGTCCTTCCGGCCCAGGACGTCGATCCCAACCGCTGAGTCCGCCGTCTTCGCACAGCCCCCGCCCTTTCCCGGGGGGCGAACCCCGTTCCAGCCTACCGGCGCGGGACGGATGATCAAGGTGCCGAGCCGCGGCTGTGGACAGCTCAGGCGGTTGTGGATAACTGGTGCCGCAAGCCTCGCGAGGGGCCATCGCGCGCGAAATCCCCTGCCTGCAAGAAAAGCCGTGGGCATGGCACGGCAGGTGCCCACCGTCACCGGCCAGGCGTCAGCGCAGGCCGGTTCCGCGGGCGAGCGCCGTCTCGATCAGCGTGGTGAGCAGCTTGCCGTAGTCGATCCCGGTCACCGACCACATCCGCGGGTACATCGAGATCGGCGTGAAGCCGGGCATCGTGTTGACCTCGTTGACGACCAGCTCGCCGCGCGCGGTGACGAAGAAGTCGACCCGCGCCAGGCCCTGGCATTCCAGCGCACGGAAGGCACGCACCGCCATGTCCCGCAACCGCTCGGTCACGTCGTCGTCGAGCTTGGCCGGGATGTCGAACTCGCAGACGTCGTCGAGGTACTTGGCGTCGAAGTCGTACCAGTCGAAGCCCTGCGCCGTGACGCGGATCTCGGCCGGCAGGGACGCCTCCACTCGGCCGTCGGGGAACTCCAGCACGCCGCACTCGACCTCACGGCCGACGATGGCGGCCTCCACCAACACCTTCGGGTCGGTGCGGCGGGCCTCGGCGATCGCGTCGTCGAGCCGCGCCCAGTCGGCGACCCGGGTGATGCCCAGCGAGGAACCGCCGCGGGCCGGCTTGACGAAGACCGGCAGCCCCAGGCGTTGCTTCTGCTCCTCGGTCAGCGTGGCCTGGTCGCGGCGCAGCACGACGGAGTCGCCCACCGGCAGGTTCTCGGCCGCCAGCAGCTTCTTGGCGTACTCCTTGTCCATCGCGGCCGCGCTGGACAGGACACCGGGCCCCACGTACGGGATGTCGGCCATCTCCAGCAGGCCCTGGATGGTCCCGTCCTCGCCCCACGGGCCGTGCAGGACCGGGAAGACCACGTCGACGCCGGAGAGCACCTCGCCCTCCCGGCCGGGCTCCAGCAACACCAGCCCGCGCCGGGTCGGGTTGCCGGACAGCACCAGCGAGGCCCGGTCGCCCGCCACCGACGGCAGCTCCCGGTCGCGGATCTCCAGCTCGGCCGGGTCGTCGGTGCCCAGCACCCACCCGCCTTCGCGGGTGATACCCACCGGGACCACCTCGAACCGCTCGCGGTCGAGGTGGGTCAGGACGCTGCGGGCGGAGACGCAGGAGACGCCGTGCTCGGTGCTGCGACCGCCGAATACGACGGCCACCCGGATCTTCCGCTCGGTCATGTGTTGTGACCCTACCTGTGTGTTGTCGGCGTCCGACGGCACCGCGCCCGGGACGGACCGGATGCGGCGCCCCCGGCCGGCTTCTACTGTGGCTTCTCCTGGGCGGCTCGCAACAGTTCGACGAGCACCGGGACGGCCTTCTCGAAGCGTGACCTGCCCGGCGCGGCGTAACCGACCGGAATCCCGTACCCCGCGGGGCGCCCGGCATAGTGACGGCTGAGCACGTCCAACCGCAAGCCTCGTCCCGCGCCCCGGGCGACGACTTCCCGTTCCGCAGCTGCGGAGGGCAACGGCACCAACACGTGCGCCCCCGCGTCGTCACCCATCACCTCGACACCGGCGGCACGCAACGCTGACACCAGAAGGGCCCGGCGCTCCGACAATTCCCGGCGCAGCTTGCGAAGGTGGCGGCCGAGATCACCGTGCCGGGCCAGGGCGACGAGCACCCGCTGCCCGGCGGTCGAGGGGCTGGCGCCGATCCGTGCCCGGTAGTCCAGGACCGCACGCACGATCCCCGGCGGCGCCACCATCCAACCCGCACCCAGCGTCGGCGTGAGGATCTTGCTCGTCGTTCCCAGGTGCACGACGACATCCGGCGCGAGCGCGGCGAGCAGGGGCAGCGGTGCGACGTCGTACCGCAGTTCGCCGTCGTAGTCGTCCTCGATGACCAACCAGCCCTCGGCACGCGCCCGGCGCACCAACTCGACCCGGCGCGCCGCCGGCAACCGGCTGCCTACCGGGTACTGGTGCGCCGGCGAACAGAACACGGCCCGTACCCCTTCGGGCACGCGATCAACGATGAGCCCGTCGGCATCGACGGGCACACCGACAACGCGGAGTCCCGCCGCCTGGAACGCACCGACCGCACGCTGGTACCCGGGCTCCTCCACGGCAACGACGTCACCACGTTCCAGGGCCGCCTGCGCGAACTCGGCGACGGCGCTGGTGGTGCCTCCCGTGGCCAGGATCGTGTCGGCCGCCTCGGGATCGCCGGGAACCATGAGTCCCCGGTGCCGCAACAGGTGCTCGGCAACGGTGGCGCGGTAGGCCGGCAGACCGGCCCGTTCCGGAAGGATCAGCGGCGGCTCGTCGGCGGCGGCCCGCCAGGCTCGTCGCCACGCGGCACGGTCCAGCCCGTCCGCCCATGCCGCGCCGGGCACGAGGTGGACGGTGTCGTCGGTCGCCGCGTCCCGCCGCGGCCGCCGCGGCGGCTGGCGCCGGGTGCCGGGCGGCGTCGTCGTGACATAGGTGCCGGAGCCGTGGCGGCCGGTGATCCAGCCCTCCGCGTGCAGCTGTTCGTAGGCGGCCGCGGTGACGGTCCGGCTCACGCCGAGATGCGTAGCGAGGATGCGGGTGGAGGGCAGCCGGTCGCCGGCGCGGAGCTGGCCGGCGACCGCCGCGGCCCGCAACGCCTCGGCCAGCTGGACGGACAGCGGCACGCTCGCGTCGCGGTCGAGCACGATGGGCAGCTCGGCCGGGAGTGCGGGGGAGGACGGCACCGGCACCGCAGTGGCCTTTCGCGTTCCGTTCACAGTGGCCCTTCAACCATGCCACTTTTCCGCCCAGGGTGGGTACGTGATCAACCAAAGCCTCTCCCCCACGTCACGCAGCACGGTACGGCGCGGCAAGGATCGCGCGGCCACCGACCGCTCGGCGCTCCACGACGTGCTGGACGCCGGGCTGATCTGCCACCTCGGGGTGATCGTCGACGGTACGCCGCGGGTCCTTCCGACCGGATACGGCCGCGACGGCGACGTGCTCTACCTCCACGGATCAACCGGGGCGCGAAGCCTGCGCACGGCTGCCGGTGGTGCGGAGGTGTGTGTGACCGTCACGGTGCTCGACGGCCTCGTCTACGCGCGCTCGGTCTTCCACCACAGCATGAACTACCGCTCCGCGGTGATTCACGGTCGGGCGGTGCCGGTGACGGACGCGGAAGAGAAGCTGCACGGGCTCCGGGTGATCATCGAAAATCTCGCCCCGGGTTCCTGGGACCACGCGCGCCGGCCCACGCGCAGGGAACTGGCCCAGACCGCGGTCCTCGCCCTCGAGCTGGGCGAAGCCGCGGTGAAGACGCGGTCCGGGCCTCCCGGCGACGACGAGGAGGACGTGGCGGCGAACGTCACGTGGGCGGGTGTGCTGCCGTTGCGCCAGGTGTTCAACCCTCCCGAACCGTGTCCTGCGTTGCCACCCGGCACCACGGCACCCGAGCACGTGCTCCGCAGGGTGGGATAAGGCCAATTCGGCTTCTCACGACCCTAGAGGCGCTCCTCGCTCGGGATACACCGGGGGACGCCGGATCGAGGGCGAACGCCCTTCTCCGGGCCCGGATCGCCGCCCTGGCACCTGGGGTGGTCAGGTGAGGCGGACCGGGCCAGCGGGCGTCATGCGGTAGGCGTTCATACCCAGCCGCCCGGGCCGGAACACGTGCACGCTCACCGCGGGATCCGGGCCCTCGTTCGAGACCTCGTGCACATAGCCGGGGCCGAACACGCGGGTCTGGCCGACGCCGATGGCGTGCACCAGCTCGGCGGCCGGGGCGTCGCCCGCGCGGCGGGCAACCGTTTCGGTCAGCACGCCGGAGACGACGGTGAAGGCGCCCGTGGAGCCGCTGTGGTCGTGCAGGTCGGTGCGTTGGCCGGGCAGCCACGACATCAACCAGACCTCGTGGTCCTCGGTGCTCTCCAGCTCGGCGACCCAGCGCTCGACCGGGTCGTAGCGCAGGAGGTGACGCCAGCGGCCGCGGTCGGCGGCGTACTCCAGGGCGATGCGGGCGGGATGGGCGAGAGCCCGCTGGGTGGGCTCGGCAACGGTGTTGGGCGGAACGGCGAACACGGCGGTCTCCGGGATGTCTCGGGAGCGCGCGAGCCGATCAGGGGCGCCAAGGGCGGCGTCAGCCCGCGAGCACTGGCTGGGATGGAGCCATCACCGGGCCGGACAGAGCGCGCTGGCAACGCGACGGAGGTCGACGTGACCCCGGCGAAGCTTCCTGGCGCGCGTCAACACGCGCTCGAGAGAACCAGGAGCCGCCGGACGGGTCAAGTCGAGTTCACCTGGTAAGACGCCCACGTGGCGGACGCCACTACTTCGGACGGCCCAGGCCCTCCAGTGCCTGGCAGATGTCGGTGACCAGGTCGTCGGGGTCCTCGCAGCCGGTGGACAGCCGGACGAACCCGGGCGGCACCGCATCACCCCATCGGGCACGCCGGTCGGCGGTGGTGTGGAGCCCCCCGAACGACGTGGCCGCGGCGACGAGCCGGCTACGGCTCAGGAAGTGCCGCACCGCTTCGGCGTCGGCCAGGGTGAACGCGAGCACCCCGCCGAAGCGCGTCATCTGTGCCGTGGCGGGTTCGCGCGCGGGGTCGTCCGGCAGTCCGGGCCAGCGCACGGCTCGCACGGCCGGATGGTGGCGGAGGACGGCGGCCACCGCGGCGGCGTTCTCCGCCTGGCGCGTGAGGCGCAGGTCCAGGGTTGCGAGGCCACGGTGGACCAGCCAGGTCTCGAACGGCCCGGGGATCGCGCCGCCGACGGTACGGGCGTGGCGCAACGCGTCGGCGAGGTCGGCGTCCCGCACGGTGAGGTGGCCGAGGAGCAGATCGCTGTGCCCGCTCAGGGCTTTGGTGTCGCTGGCGACGACCACGTCCGCGCCCAACAGCAGTGGTCGTTGGCCCAGTGGTGTCGCCGTGGTGTTGTCCACCGCGACGAGTGCCCCGGCAGCATGCGCACGCCGCGACAGCTCGCGGATGTCGCAGACGTCGAGCCCGGGATTCGACGGGGTCTCGAGCAGGACCAGCTGCGCCCGGTCGAAAACCGTGTCCGGCCACGGTCCCGCGGTTGGCACTTCCCGCACGTGCAACCAACCCAGCTCGGTGCGCACCAGGTCGCGCACCGCGTAGTAGCCGTCCGAGGGCAGCACGAGAGTGTCCTCAGGACGCAGCAGCGTGCGCAGAAGGGTGGCAATCGCCGCCATACCGGACGGAAACACCAGGCAGGTTCCGCCGTCCAGCTCGCCGATCGCGCGTTCCAACGCGCGCCAGCCGGGATTGCCGGTCCGGCCGTAGGTGTCCGGTTCGGTTCCCTCGTGCTCGGGGTCGAGGTGGAACGGCGCGGCGAACACCGGGCCCGGCAACAGCGGCGCACCCGGAACCGGGGCGGGCAGGCCCGCGTGGACGCAGCGGGTGCCGTCGCCCCAGTCCCGGTCGGTACTCACGCGAACTCGGCCTTCCGCGCGCGGCCCAGGAGCTCGCCGGGCATCAGCCGCGGGTCGAGACCCTCGTGGCACACCTGGTACACCGCGTTAGTGATGGGCATGTCGACCCCGTGCCGCCCGGCCAGGGCGCGGATCGAGGCGCAGGACTTGACGCCCTCGGCCACCTGGCCGTGCGCGTGTTCCTGTGCCTCGCGCAGGCTCTCCCCACGGCCGAGGCGCTCGCCGAACGTGCGGTTGCGCGACAGCGGTGAGGCGCAGGTGGCGACGAGGTCGCCGAGCCCGGCGAGTCCGGCGAACGTCAGCGGATCCGCGCCCAGCGCGACACCGAGTCGGGAAATCTCGGCCAGGCCACGGGTGATGAGCGTGGCCATGGTGTTGTTGCCGTAGCCCAGCCCGCTCGCCAAGCCGCAGGCGAGCGCGATGACGTTCTTACAGGTGCCGCCGATCTCGCAGCCGACCACGTCGGTGTTGGTGTAGGGCCGGAAGTAGTGCGTGGAGCACGCGTGCTGCAGGGCGACGGCGCGATCGTGGTCCGCGCAGGCGATGACGGTCGCGGTGGGCTGTTCCTCGGCGATCTCGCGCGCCAGGTTCGGCCCGGTCACCACGGCGACGCGTGCCTCGTCGACCTCGGCGACCTCCCGGATCACCTCGCTCATCCGCTCCAGCGAGCCCAGCTCCACCCCCTTGGCCAGGCTGACCAGGGTCGCCGTCGACGGGAGCAGGTCACGCCACCCGGCCAGGTTGGCGCGCAACGTCTGGCTGGGCACCGCGAGCACCACGGCGTCGGCGCCGGCGACCGCCTCGGCCGGGTCGGCGGTGGCGGTGATGTTCGCCGGGAGCGGGATGCCGGGCAGGTATTCGGCGTTGTGCCCCTCGTCGCGGATGGTCGCGGCGACCTCGGGCCGGCGCGCCCACAACACGACGTCGCGGCCGGCGTCGGCCAGCACCTTGGCGAAGGTGGTGCCCCAGGAGCCGGCGCCGAGGACCGCGACCCGGCCGATCGCGTCCGCCGTCACCGCGTCTCCCCGCGGCGCGCACGCTTTGCCGGCTGGTGGAACTCGCCCGGTGGCTGCTCGCCGCGGACCTCGCCGAGAAGGTCACGCACGCGCGTCATCAGCAGATCGGTCACCTCACGGAGCAGGGCACTGTCGATGTCCTTACCGCGGAACGCCGACAGGTCGATCGGTTCGCCGGCGCGGACGACGATGTCACGGCGCGGGCGTAGCCGGAGTTTCTTGTTGTAGTGGTCGTAGACCTGGTGTGTTCCCCAGTGCACCACGGGAATCACCGGAACGTCCCGCTCCAGGGCGATGCGCGCCACCCCGGTGCGGGCATGCATCGGCCACCACTCGGGATCCCGTGTGATGGTGCCCTCGGGGTAGATGACGACGACATGGCCGGCGTCCAGGCCCCGGTAGGCGGCGGCGAGGCTCTGCTGTGCCTCGGCGCTACCGCGGCGGACCGGGATCTGCTCTGCGGCCACCAGGATCCGCTTCAGCACCGGCACCTTCCACAGCGCGTCCTTGGCCAGGAAGCGCGGAATGCGACCTCGCTTGTGCACGAACACCGCGGTGTAGACGGGGTCGAGGTAGGAGACGTGGTTGCTGACCACCAACGCCGGGCCATTGGTCGGGATGTGCTCGAGACCGGCGTGCCGCCGCCGACCGAGCAGCCTGGTCGCCGGATGGAAGATCGCCGCGGCGAGCCCCACCCAGAAGCCGCCCTTCTCCTTAGCCACCCGTCCTCCTCGTGGGCTCGCAGTCGCTTACCGGAAGATCCGCGCTGATCGACCAGTGCGCCGATCGATCGGCGCACCGTGCGAGTCTTCCTCGCGCCACGGCGTGGAGTCCAGCCGGCCCCGGGCGGCGTCGCGCACATGGAGGAGGATGGGGGCGTGCGTGCCGAGGTGGACCTGCTGGTGCCGGTGAAGCGGCTGACCGCGGCGAAGTCGAGGCTGCGCGGCGTGGCCGGCGACCGCGGGGCACACGCCGCGCTCGCGCTGGCCATTGTGCTGGACACCCTCTCCGCCGCCCGCGGCGCCGAGGGCGTGCGCCGCCTGGTCGTGGTGACCGCCGACCCGACGGTGGCAGGGGCGGCGCGGGAGGTGGGCGCCGAGACACTGCCGGACCTGCCCGACACCGGCCTGAACCCAGCGCTGCGGCACGGCGCGGAGGTGCTGCGCGCGGCGGACCCGGACTCGGCAGTCGGGGCGTTGCAGTCCGATCTGCCCGCCCTGCGGCCGGCGGAGCTGACCGCGGCACTCCGGGCGGCGGTGGATCCTGGTCGGCCGGCCGGGCGGGCGTTCTGCCTGGACCGCCAGGGCGCCGGGACCACGTTGTTGGTGGCCGCGTCCGGGCGAGTGCTCGACCCCCGGTTCGGGCCGGGTTCGGCCGACGCACACCGCGCCTCGGGGGCGTCTACCTTGGACGGTTCGTGGCCCTCGCTGCGGTGCGATGTCGACACCCGGGCGGACCTGAGGTACGCGGCCGGGCTGGGGCTGGGGGCGCGCACCGCGACCCGGCTCGCGGCAGCCGGCTGAAGATCCCTTGCCCCGCAACGACCAACGCCGACAGCCGCACGCGAAGCATGCTGAGCAATACAATGAACGAGTCGGGAGCGAAGCGTGTTCGCCCTGCTACCGAACGCGAGTATCGCTTGCTCGATGGGACCGCGCGAGCCGGCGGGTCTTACGCTGCCACTTAGCATGGAGGCGTGAACGCACAGCGGGAACAAGCCACGATCCACACCGTCCATTCGGATGGCTCGGTGGTCCTGCTGTGTGACGACGGCCTGCTCGTCGACGCCCCTGCCACCGCCGTCGCCGCGGGTGGGTGGCGGGCACCGCGACCCGGGCAACGGGTGGCCGTCCACCGCACGGATGGCGTGGTCGACGCGGTGCTATTGCCAGTAACTGGCGCGTAACGTCGGGGTCGCAGGGCGGCGCCCGACGTGAAGGAGAATCCGACCGTGAGCAGCAACAGCGAGGACCGGGTCCCGGACCCCGACGACGGTCCGGATACCCGCACGCCCGCGCCGCGGTCCACCACCGGCAGGACCGCGACGGGCACCCGTCGGGCCGCGGCCCGGCGGCGTTCTCCGCAATCGTCGACGCCGCGCGGTGGCGCAGGCACCACCACCGCCGCGCGGACCCTGACCAACGGTCAGGACACGGACGGCAGCCTGCACGGCGTGCCCTCGGCACCACCGGCCCCCACCCGGCCCGCGCAGGTCACCGACCTGCCGGAGAACCGGTATTTCAACCGGGAGCTGTCCTGGCTCGATTTCAACGCCCGGGTTCTCGCGCTCGCCGAGGACACCTCGCAGCCGCTGCTGGAACGTGCCAAGTTCCTCGCGATCTTCGCGTCCAACCTGGACGAGTTCTACATGGTCCGCGTCGCCGGCCTGAAGCGCCGCGAGGAGGCCGGGCTGTCGGTGCGCAGCGCCGACGGTCTGTCCCCGCGCGAGCAGCTGGCCCGCATCTCCACGCGCACCCAGGACCTGGTGGAGCAGCACGCCAAGGTGTTCCTGGACCAGGTCCGGCCGGAGCTGGAGAAGCACGACGTGCGGATCGTCGGCTGGGACGATCTGGACGACCCGGACCGGCTGCGGATGTCGGACTACTTCACCGAGCACGTCTTCCCGGTGCTGACACCGCTCGCGGTCGACCCGGCGCACCCGTTCCCCTACATCTCCGGGCTGTCGTTGAACCTCGCGGTGACGGTGCGCGACCCGGAGGGCGGAACCGAGCGTTTCGCCCGGGTGAAGGTGCCCGACAACGTGCCGCGGCTGGTGCGCGTGGAAATCGACCGCAGCGCCGACCTCGCCACGTTCCTGCCCCTGGAAGAACTCATCGCGGCGCACCTCGACGAGCTGTTCCCGGGGATGGAGGTGGTGGAACACCACGTCTTCCGGGTGACCCGCAACGCGGACCTGGAGGTCGAGGAGGACCGCGACGAGGACCTGTTGCAGGCATTGGAACGGGAGCTGGCGCGGCGGCGGTTCGGCCCTCCGGTGCGGCTGGAGGTCGCCGACACCATGAGCGAGCACGTGCTGGAGCTGTTGCTGCGCGAGCTCGACGTCGACCCGCACGATGTCGTCGAGGTGCCCGGGCTGTTGGACCTGTCCTGCCTGTGGCAGCTGTACTCGCTGGACCTGCCGCAGCTCAAGGACGCCGTCTTCGTGCCGGCCACGCACTCCGCCTTCGGCGAGGGCGAGACACCCAAGAGCGTGTTCGCGATGCTGCGCGAGGGCGATGTGCTGGTGCACCACCCCTACGACGCGTTCCCCACCAGCGTGCAGCGGTTCATCGAGCAGGCCGCGGCCGACCCCAACGTGCTGGCCATCAAGCAGACCCTGTACCGGACCTCGGGCGACTCACCCATCGTGGACGCGCTCATCGACGCGGCCGAGGCGGGGAAGCAGGTGGTGGCCCTGGTCGAGCTGAAGGCGCGGTTCGACGAGCAGGCGAACATCAAGTGGGCACGCAAGCTGGAGAAGGCCGGCGTGCACGTGGTCTACGGCCTGGTCGGGCTCAAGACGCACTGCAAGGTGTCGCTGGTGGTGCGGCAGGAAGGCAAGACGATCCGTCGCTACTGCCACATCGGCACCGGCAACTACCACCCCAAGACCGCGCGCATCTACGAGGACCTCGGCCTGCTCACCGCGGAACCGTCCATCGGCGCGGACCTGACCGACCTGTTCAACGTCCTCACCGGCTACGCGCGACAGGGCACCTACCGGACGCTGCTCGTGGCACCGCACGGTGTGCGGCGCGGCATCGTCGCGCGGGTCGAGCGCGAACTCGACTACGCGGCCGCCGGTCAGCCCTGCGGCGTGCGGGTCAAGGCGAACGCGTTGGTGGACGAGCAGGTTATCGACGCGTTGTACCGGGCGTCGCAGGCCGGGGTGCCGGTTGACGTGGTGGTGCGCGGGATCTGCGCGTTGAAACCGGGCGTACCGGGCCTGAGCGAGAACATCCGGGTGCGCTCGATCCTGGGCCGGTTCCTCGAGCACTCCCGCATCTTCCACTTCCGCGGCGGCGACGAGTACTGGATCGGCAGCGCGGACATGATGCACCGCAACCTCGACCGGCGGGTCGAGGCGCTGGTGCGGGTGACCGACCCGAGGCTCACCACCGAACTGGACGCGGTGTTCGACTCCGCGATGGCGCCGGAGACCCGGTGCTGGGTACTGGATCCGAAGGGCGCCTGGATCGCCTCCCCGTCCGAGGACGGCGTGCAGGTGCGGGATCACCAGGCCGAGCTGGCGCGGCGGCACGGCGCGAAGGCGTGAGGGACATGGCGGTGACCGACCGGGCCAACAGGACGAAGGTGCGGGCGGCAGGCGCGGTGTTGTGGCGCGACGCCGGTGGCGACGGCACCGTCGTGCCGGACGGCGTCGAGGTGGCGGTGGTGCACCGACCCCGCTACGACGACTGGACGCTGCCGAAAGGGAAGCTCGACGACGGGGAGACCGTGGCGGCCGCCGCGGTCCGTGAGGTGGCCGAGGAGACGGGTTTTCGGGCCGTTCTGGGGCGGCGCCTGCCCACCCTCCACTACGACGTGTCCACCAGGGAAGGCGGGCGGGCCCGCAAGCGGGTGGACTTCTTCGCCGCCCACACGGTCGACGGCGAGTTCGTCCCCTCCGAGGAGGTGGACGAACTGCGCTGGCTACCGCCGGAAACGGCCGCCCAGCGGCTCACCTACGGACTCGAACGGGACCTGCTGGCCGCCTTCACCACGCTGCCCGTGCGCACCCGCACGGTGTTGCTGGTACGGCACGCCAAGGCGGGCAAGCGGGAGAGCTGGTCCGGGGACGACGACCTCCGCCCGCTCACCGCCGGGGGACGGCGGCAGGCCGAGGGGTTGCGCCGGCTGCTGCCGTTGTTCGGTGCGGACCAGGTCTACTCGGCACCCCGCGTGCGGTGCGTGCAGACCGTGCAGGCGCTGGCCGACGACCTCGGCGTGGGCATCCGGACGGAACCGTTGCTGTCCGAGGAGGGCTACTGGCCCGATCCGGAGGTGGGGCTGCGGCGCCTGCTGGAGATTGCCGCGACGCCGGGAACCCCGGTGGTGTCCAGCCAGGGCGGCGTCATCCCGGATATGGTGGCCCGGCTGGCCCAAGCCGACGGTGTCGACCTGTCCGAGCAGCCCGACGAGACCGGCACGCTGCCCAGCCGCAAGGGAAGCCTCTGGGTGCTGTCGTTCCGCGCACCGTCCGAACCGGCTCGGAACGGGGTGCCCGCGCCGCAGCTCGTCGCCGCCGACTACGTCGCCGACCCGCTCCCCTGAACGTCGCACACCACCTTCGGCCGGTCGAAGTCGACAGGCCGGGAAAGCTCACGCGCAACGCATACCGGCAACCGTCCTGGCGAAGGCGACACAACCGCTGGTGATTCTCCCCACGCTAAAGCCCGCCGCCACTTGGCGGAGCACGTATGGCAGGTCCGCGCGAACTACTTGACGCCGGTAGTAACGAGGCGCGAGGGAAAGCGACGGGATGCTAAAGGGGTTCGGCCCGAGCCGCACATCGGCACCCATCCAGATGCGTTTCCAGGCCCCGTTGGACAAGCCGTTCCGCAGGTCAGACGCGCGTCCCGGCGCGTGCACCCGGGCTGCCCACCGGGGGACGTCCGACCGGCCCGGCCCGGGCGGTGGTCACGGAAATGGACCGGGGCCCGGTCGGCTCTGCTGCCAACCGGGCCCCGGTCCGCCACGCCCGTGAGGGGGCGGGCACAGGGGCGTTGCCGCCCCGGGCGCCTCACTTCTTGCGCGTGGTGCGCCGCGTGGTTGCCTTGCGCGCGGTGGCGCGAGCGGTCGTCTTGCGCGCGGTCGCGGCCTTGGCGGTGGTGCGCTTGGCCGTGGTGGCGCGCTTGGGTGCCGCCTTCGCCGTCGTCTTGCGCGCGGTGGTGCGCTTGGCCGTGGTCGCGCGCTTCGGCGCGGCCTTGGCGGTGGTGCGCGCGGTGCGCTTGGCCGCCGGCTTCGCAGCGGTCGTCTTGCGCGTGGTCGTGGCCTTGGCGGTGGTGGTCTTCTTCGCGGCGGCCGCCACCCGGGGCAGCTTCCGCACACCGCCGATGACCTCCTTGAAGGTGGTACCCGCACGGAACGCGGGGACGTTGGTCCGCTTCACCTTCACCTGCTCGCCGGTGCGCGGGTTGCGGGCCACCCGAGCGGCACGCGCCCGCTTCTCGAAGACACCGAAGCCGGTGACGTTGACCTTCTCGCCCTTGTTGACAGTACGGACGATGATGTCCGTCATCCCGTCGACCGCCTCGGACGCGGTCTTCTTGTCGCCGCCGAGACGCTCGGCGAGCGCCTCAATGAGCTGGGCCTTGTTCACTTCCAGTCCCTCCCGAGGGAAACACACATACGGCCCCGTCGGGCCGACTGCCGCAACGGTAAGCCGTACCGCGACAGATTTCCACGCGCCACGCCCGAAAAGCCGTTGTGGCGGTGTTGGATCCGCTCCTCTGAGGGACATTCTGGCCGTTCCTGGCCGCTCGGGAGGGGGTCTGGCGGTGCTCGCGGGGTTGGTGGCCGGGTGTTGCGGACTGCCGCAATACGGCTGCTGCGCTGGTGAAATCGCGGCAGTCCGCCCGGTACGGCCACGTTTCGCCGCAGCACTACTGCACAGTGCTACCGGGCCCGCTACCGGGTCCCCGCCGGTTGTGTGCTGGGCAGCCAGGAGGGACGGCCCTTCTCGAACTCGTCGATGTCGGCGGCGCGGCGCAACGTGAGCGCGATGTCGTCGAGACCCTCCAGCAACCGCCAGCGGGTGTAGTCGTCGATGCTGAAGCCGGCGGTGAAGTCCTTCGCCCGGACCGTCTTCTCCCGCAGGTCGACGGTCACCTCGGTGCCCGGCTCGTTCTCCAGCACCTTCCAGAGCTGCTCCACATCGGACTGCTCGCACTGGGCGGCCAGCAGGCCCTGCTTGCCGGCGTTGCCCCGGAAGATGTCGGCGAACCGGGAGGAGACGACCACCCGGAAGCCGTAGTCGGCCAGCGCCCAGACGGCGTGCTCCCGGGAGGAGCCGGTGCCGAAGTCCGGCCCGGCCACCAGCACGCTGCCGGCCCGGTACGGCTCGAGGTTCAACACGAACTCCGGCTCGCTCCGCCAGGCGGCAAACAGCCCGTCGGCGAAGCCGGTGCGGCTGACCCGCTTGAGGTAGACGGCCGGGATGATCTGGTCGGTGTCCACGTTGGACCGGCGCAGCGGCACGCCGACCCCGGTGTGACTGGTGAAGGGTTCCATGGTGGGAGGGCCTTTCGCTGTCTGGTGGTGCTCCGGCGCTGGTCAGTCCAGGTCGGTGGGGTCGGACAGGGCGCCGCGCACGGCGGTGGCGGCGGCCACCAGCGGCGAGACGAGGTGGGTGCGGCCACCCTTGCCCTGCCGCCCCTCGAAGTTGCGGTTGGAGGTGGAGGCGCTGCGCTCGCCCGGCCCGAGCTGGTCGGGGTTCATCCCCAGGCACATCGAGCAGCCCGCGGCCCGCCATTCCGCACCGGCGGCCAGGAACACCTCGTGCAGGCCCTCGGCCTCGGCCTGTGCGCGCACCCGCATCGAGCCGGGCACCACCAGCATCCGTACTCCCTCGGCCACCTTCCGCCCCCGCAGCACCTCGGCCGCGGCACGCAGGTCCTCGATCCGGCCGTTGGTGCAGGAGCCGAGGAAGACGGTGTCCACAATGACCTCGCGCAGCGGCGTGCCAGGCCGTAGCCCCATGTAGGCCAGCGCCTTCTCCGCCGCGACCCGCTCGACCTCGTCGGCAATGGCTTCCGGGTCGGGCACCCGCTCGGACAGCGGCAGGCCCTGTCCCGGGTTGGTGCCCCAGGTCACGAACGGCGCCAGGGTGTTGGCGTCGAGACGCACCTCACGGTCGAAGGTGGCGTCGCCGTCGGTGTGCAGCGTCCGCCAGTACTCCACCGCGGCGTCCCACTCCGCCCCGGACGGCGCGTGCGGACGTCCCTTCAGGTAGGCGAAGGTGGTCTCGTCCGGGGCAATCATGCCGGCCCGGGCGCCCGCCTCGATGGACATGTTGCAGATGGTCATGCGGGCTTCCATGGACAGCGCCCGGATGGCGCTGCCGCGGTACTCCAACACGTGGCCCTGGCCACCACCGGTGCCGATCCGCGCGATGACGGCGAGGACGACGTCCTTGGCCGTGACGCCCGGCCGGAGCTCACCGTCCACAGTGATCGCCATGGTGCGGAACGGCCGCAGCGGCAGGGTCTGGGTCGCCAGCACGTGCTCGACCTCGGACGTGCCGATGCCAAAAGCCAACGCGCCGAACGCGCCGTGTGTGGAGGTGTGACTATCGCCGCACACCACGGTCGTTCCCGGCTGGGTCAGGCCGAGCTGCGGGCCGACCACGTGCACGATGCCCTGCTCCGCGTCGCCCATGGGGTGCAGCCGGACGCCGAACTCGGCGCAGTTGCGGCGCAGCGTCTCCACCTGCGTGCGCGACACCGGATCCGCGATCGGCAGGTCGATCCCCACGGTCGGGACGTTGTGGTCCTCGGTGGCGAGTGTCAGGTCCGGGCGGCGGACTCCACGGCCGGCCAACCGCAACCCGTCGAACGCCTGCGGGCTGGTCACCTCGTGCACGAGGTGGAGATCGATGTAGAGCAGGTCGGGCTCGTCGCCGCTACCGCGGCGTACCACGTGCGCGTCCCACACTTTCTCCGCGAGGGTGCGACCCATCGCTCCTCCTCGTCGAGGGTCGGATTTTTTGGTCAAGGGACCCGATCGAGCTAGACTTCCCACATGGCGGGAAGTTAGTATCGGTTCGTGGGACAGCATAGCGGCATCGGCGTGCTGGACAAGGCAGTGGCCGTCCTGCAGGCAGTAGCAAAAGATCCGTGTGGGCTGGCGGAGCTGTGCAACCGCACCGGCCTGCCCAGGGCGACCGCGCACCGACTGGCGGTGGGCCTGGAGGTGCACCGGTTGCTCCGCCGCGGGCCGGACGGTCGGTGGCGGCCGGGCGCGGCACTGGCCGAGCTGGCCGGCGGCGCCACCGACCCGCTGCTCGACGCGGCGGCCGCGGTGTTGCCACGGCTGCGCGACATCACCGGCGAGAGCGTGCAGCTCTACCGCCGGGACGGGATGCAGCGCATCTGCGTGGCCACCGCGGAGCCACCGAGTGGCCTGCGCGACACCGTGCCGGTGGGTGCCCGCCTGCCGATGACGGCGGGCTCGGGCGCGAAGGTGCTCGCCGCGTGGGCCGATCCGGCCACGCAACGCTCCGTCCTCGGCGAGGCGGTCTTCGGCGAGCGCACCTTGCTCGAGGTACGCCGCCGCGGTTGGGCACAGAGCGTGGCCGAGCGCGAATCGGGTGTGGCAAGCGTGTCCGCCCCGGTCCGCGACGGCTCCGGCGCCGTTGTCGCCGCGGTTTCGGTGTCTGGACCGATCGACCGCATGGGCCGCCGTCCCGGTGCCCGCTGGGCCGCCGACCTCCTCGCGGCCGCCGAGGCCCTACAAAGCCGGCTCTGAACCCGATTCCGCCCCCGACCGGCCAGGAAGCTCCACCCACTGGTCATCGGCGAAACAGCAACGCGCAGACACAACACCCCACCTGGGACAGGGATCCGCACGATCCCATGCCCACCCACGGCTCCCGAGGACCCTGTTCCCCTCGCGCACGGCCCCAGCACCGCGCCGAAGGACAACTCGTCGAGCCACCAACGCTGCCAGGCCGGCGATCAACGGCCCGCGAGCACCACAACCGAGCCTCGCGCACCCGCTCCACCCCGGCCGGCAAGCCACCCGCCGGCCTGGCAGCCCGCAATCTCCGCCCAAAAGTTGCCGATTACGCCCGGGGACCTTGTGTACTGATGGGTGCTCCATGCGTAGTGCCCGCCCAGGGCCCATGTCGACCTCGGGCCAGCTTCGGAAGTTGTCGATTCACGGCCACCGGTCCCGACACAAGGACCCGTTGTGGGACAGCCGTCCAGCACCGCGGCTTCGCTTGCGCCACCGCCAGGATCTGTCGGTACCCACGAAGCTGAGCCCCGCCTATTCACCACCCGCAGAACTGCGGACGGCCGTCCACCCAACCCTCTCCGCCGCATCCCGCACGCCGGCCGCCGCCAGGCACCATGCCCGTGGACGGAGGTAGCCAGCCCTACCAAGCAAAGCTTCCACCACGGGGAAGACGATCGGACTCAGCCCGAGACCACCCGGGAGCGAAGCAGTGCCGGGGCCTACAGAAGGACCCGGACACCGTGTCGCCCAGCTGAGCTCCAGCGCCAGAGCACACCGACGAACCGGCCCGGTGCCAACCGTCTGCCCCGGAAACGAGGTTCGCGAGTCGAAGCTCTACGAGTCTCCTCGACCGAACCTCTGCTACGCACAGTTCAACCAGCCAGTCGCCCCAAGATCGACCTTACGTGAGCCGAACTCCGCTCCCCCACCGCTACCGCGGACCGCACCGTCGAGGCCGCCCCGATCCTCAAGCCGCCCGAGCCTGGCCCAGACGGGAGGACAGGAGACCTTCTCTTCCGGCGATACGGCCTGCTGCCCCGCCTGCCGTGCGTGCGCCCAGAGCGGCCGATGCGCTGGGAAGCGGGTTGCCGCCAGCCGGAAAGGACCTCCACTGTGGCACGTGTCAGGCGGTGCGACGAGGTACCAACCAGCGCCAACAGGCCACGGCCACCCATCCCACCCATCGCCCGCAGGGCTTCAGCCGCAAGCACCGGCGACAGGGGGAGGGCCAGAACTCACCGGGCCCCGCGACAACTCCACGGCGGATGTCCCAGATGTTCCCCATCCGAGAGCACAACCAGTAGTCCCATCAGCGCAACTTGTCAGGCCTCTGCGCCCGCACGCGACACCCGTCCCCCAAGGCCCGGACCGAACAACGGACAGCCAGCCGAGAACGAACAAGGCCCGGTGCGCCGCCCCGCCCAGATCAAGCCCGGCGCTCAGCAACGGAAGGACCGGCACCCGCACCGGCTGTGATGACACGCTGCGCTCTGCCTCGAACCTCGAGCGTTGACCTCGACTCGCACGCACGCGAGCTATCCACCGCCAGCCGCTCCGCAGCCCGCCCTGCCAAGAACAAGTGGAACACCGTTTGACGCCCTGCGCCGCTTCTCCCAAGGAACAGGGCCGGTTGCTTCACCACCGAAGCCAGAACGCCCATGGTCCACACCGACGCCAAGAAGGAAACCACAGCAACATGACACCGGACCCGGAACCCGGTGCCTGCCGCGAGACGGCAGAGAAGCGGACGACTCACCTTCGCACCAGCCCCCCGGGAACCCGGCGGCTACCACCCAACTCCAGGGACCCCGGCGGGGGATTTTGACACCTGCTCCGGACCCCCGGGGTCGTCGTTGCTAGCAGCCCAGGAACCGGATGGATCGCGCCGTATCGAGTCCGGAACATCCGACTTGCACGCCAGAGAAGCAGACAGGTCCTCTTGGCACCGCCCCGGAGGTTAGGGGTTGCTACCAGACGCCAGGAACGGACCGAGCCGCTTCGCCGCCAAGCCCGCAGCATGCGTGTTGCCGCTGCCCCAGAGAAGCAGGAAGATCATCAGGAAGTTCCGGGTGATGGCAGGAACCGGACGAAGCATGCCGGTTGCGTCGGCACCGGCTCCGGAACTCGGTCGCCGCTGCACAAGGGAACGAGGGACTCAACCTCGGTGCGGGCCCGCACACCGCCGGTGCTGGTGGGTGGACGCGCTGGGTACCGAAGAAGCAGCGGACCCACCTCGCCACAAGGTCCGGACGAGGACTTGTGACTGCTGACGCAGCGTGGGGAGCCCGCACGAGCAGGAGCTGCCGGCCAAGCAACAGCGTCCCGCGCAACGCCCACACCGAGTACCGAAGATGGGATGACTAAGAGCGTGTCTCACTTGGTGAGTCTCTTGTAGCAGGTGAGGGCGGCGGCCAAGGTCAGAAAG
>NZ_BMMK01000003.1:0-146366 GCF_014645795.1 Longimycelium tulufanense
AGATCGTCCACGAGTGGAGATCATCTACCCCACCTCAACGATCTACCAAGTGAGACACGCTCTAACTCACGAGCTGGGGAAAACGGTACGTCCGGCACCGCCCCACCACAGTGGTCGAGTCGTTGTGTGCTCACCTTGGCCGTCTACCGGTCAACATCTGCTCACGTCCCCGCCGGGGACCGAACAAAAACGTGACCCTTCTCAAGTTACCAGCGAGTAATGGTGGCGCTGTCACGCCGCTAGCCTGGCATTTGTGCAGCCAGAACACCCCTCGGGTCAGGTGGCTCCGCCCCAGCCGCACCCACAGGCGCCACCGGTCGGGACCGTGCTCCCCTCGCATTACCGCCGGTGCTATGGCTGCGGCCCGGACCACGGTGCCGGGCTGCGGATGCGACTCACCGTGGGTCAACAGGCTTCGATCCACGCCCAGCTCGAGGTGACCGATGACCACCAGGGCGCCCCGGGCCTGGCCCACGGCGGGTTGCTGGCCTGTGCACTGGACGAGGCCCTGGGCACGGTGGCCTGGCTGCTCGGCACGCCCGCGGTCACCGCCCGGCTGGAGACCGAATACCTCACCCCGGTGCCGGTCGGCTCGGTACTGCACATCCACGCGCGCTGCACCGGGGTGACCGGGCGCAAGATCTCGCTGGTGGCAGAGGGCCGCCGCAACGGCCCCACCGGATCCCCCGCGGTACGCGCCACCGCACTGTTCCTCGCCGTGGACCTCGAGCACTTCACCACCCACGGGCGGGTCCACGACGTCGCCCAGGCCATGGCCGACCCCGACTTTGACACCATCCGACGAGCGTTCGGCATCAACCCCTGACACCCGAACGGCGCGCCCGGGGTACGGGTGGTGTTGCTGGCCGGTCGGCCCGACCGGGGTGCGATCATCCCGGCCCGCGTACCGATCGCGCGGATCAGCCGCCGCCACACCGTGCTCGACGTGCCCCTGTCCATGCCAGGCGCCGACCCGACGACTCGGGCCGTCCGCTCCCACCGAGCGGGCCTCGACCGGCTGTGGGCCCACCCTCTCGGGCGTTCTCGCAGCTCACGGGGATGTCGACGTCGTGGCCGGCCCCCTGGTGGGGCGCCGGGTCTCCCGGGGCGGATAGCCTGCGGCCAGAGATCACAGGGTAACGCGATGGCACCAGGATGAGACCAGCATGACCGCAACCCCCTCCTCGGCCGCACTGCGTCGGCTTCCGGTCGTGGTCGGCGTGCTCATCGTGGTGGCGGTGGTGGGTGGGCTGCTGTGGACCGGTCCCGTACGGTGCCTGGACGGCCCCGCGGACGCTGCGTCGGGAGTGGTCCTCGCAGGTGCCCTGGAGGGCGCAACGCCTCACGTCATCCAGGCGGAGCGCAGTACCGAGACCGCTGTCGTGCCGGAACCGGTCACCGATTCCCCCACACCTGACTGTTCGCCCCGCGGTGAGCACCACTCGTTCGCCACAGCGACGCGGCTGAGCAGCAGCGACAACACGGCGCCGATACGGCCGGTGGCGCACCATCGCGCCGGGCCTGTTGGCGCGGCCCGAGTCCCTCCTCCTGCCCTTGGGCCCCCGCCACAAGCCGTCGACCTCACCCTTCTGTCGGTGCTCCGGCTGTAAACGACTGTCGCCGGTCCTCGTGCGGCCGCACCGGGCTGCGTGGCGGCAGTGGTGGGGCATGGCCTTGCCTGGCCACCAGGGGAACGTATTCCCGCTCCCGCGCAGAAACGGGATTACCGGTCGTTTCTCGTCGCCCTCGTGGCCATGCCGGGTGGTGTGCCCGACCGCGGGCATGGCCGGTTCCAAGTCCCCCACATTCCCCTTCTTCGACGTTCGTCAGGGAGTTCCTCGTGACCACCATCTCCGCGATCCGCGGCCGGTGTCAGCAGACCACTCGACGCCTCCACGCCCTGGGCTGGCTGCCCAACCTCGTCCTGCGGGTCAGCATCGGGTTCATGTTCGCCAGCGGCGCGGTCGGCAAGCTTGCCGATCTCGCCGCCTTCACGCGGCTGTTCGAACAGCTTGGCGTCCCCCAGGCGTCCTGGGCCGCACCGGTCGTGGCGTTGATCGAGCTGGTGGGGGGACTGGGCCTCATGGCCGGGGCAGCCACCCGCCTGAGCGCGCTGGCCTTGGCCGCCATCATGATCGGCGCCACCCTGACCGCAGTGGCCCCGCCCCTGCACGACAAGTACCCGACCACCTGGGACTTCCTCAGCAACCTCTTCTATTCCCCAGAATGGCTCCTGGCCTGCCTGCTGGCCTGGCTGGTCTGCGCCGGCGCGGGCAAGGCCAGCGTGGACGCCCTCGTCTCCCGCCGCATCGCGACGTCCCAGCACACCGGCCACCGGAGTCCTTGATGGTTATGTCCAGTGCGCCAACCGGCACACCCACGATCTACCCAACGCTGCTGTACCGGGATGTCAGAGCAGCGATCCAGCAACTCACGGAAGCTTTCGGTTTCACCCGGGCCGCGGTGTACGAAGGCGACGACGGCACCGTCGGGTACGCCGAACTGTCCTATGGCGACGGCACCGTGATGCTGAGCCCGAAGGCCACCGGCGGCATGGCCGACGACATGACCTCAGGTGCCGGAGCGACTGTCCTTTGTGTTCTGGTCGAAGACGCCGACGCACACTTCCAACAGGCACAGCGCGCCGGCGCGGAGATCCTCAGGCCACCCGCGGAGCAGCACGGCTCCCGTTCCTACACGGCCCGTGACGTCGACGGCAACATCTGGACCTTCGGAACCTACGCACCGGGAGCGAACCGGTCGACATAGTCGACCGCTCCGCCGCGGACCAACCCGGCCGCTGCCGTGCGCGGACTCGTCGGCCCCCTGCGATTCCCAAGGCACGCCGTCGACGTCGGCACTCGGCGAGGCTGTCGGCCGTGGCGAGCGCAGGGGGCGATGTGGTCGATGTGAGGGGACGGTGACACGCAACAGGCGAAGTTCAACACCCGGCGCAACGAAAGGGTAGGACGAGGAGGGATGGAGCGTCTTGCGTCTTGTTGAGGTTGCTCCCGGCGTGGAGCTGTGGATCCAAGACACCGGTGACGAGCACGCCCCGCCGTTGCTGCTGATCGCGGGTGCGAACGCGTCGGGTCTGACATGGCCCAAGGAACTGGTGGACGCGCTCGCCCGGCACCACCGCGTGATCCGCTACGACCACCGGGATACCGGCCGTCCGACATGGGGGCCTTCGACGCGCATCCCTACGACGCAACCGACCTCGCCAACGATGCGGTCGCCATCCTCGACGCCCTGGACGTGCACCGCGCCCACGTCGTGGGCTTGTCCCTTGGCGGCAATCTCATCCAGTTGCTGCTGCTTGACCATCGCGACGGACTGCTGTCCGCCACGGTGGTGGGCGCCCGCGCACTCGGCACTTTCGCCGCGGCCCGGACACGCCGGATCTGCCCGGTCCCGACCCGAGGATGTTCCGTGTGTTTGCGCAGGTTGGCAAACCCCGTGACCGCGAGGCGGAGATCACCTGGCGGGTGGAGGAGTTCTGGCGGCTGCTCAACGGACCCGTGCTGCCCTTCGACGCCGAGTGGTTCCGCCGGTTTGAGGAACGACTGATCGACCACACCGGGAGGCTTGACTTCCCCACCACGCACAACCTCATCTTCCCCACCGGGCTCGACCGCGCGACCGAACTGGCCAACGTCAGCACCCCGACGCTGGTCATCGACACCCCCGAAGACCCGGTCAACCCGCCGCCCCACGCCCGCCACCTGGCCTGCCTCATCCCCACCGCCCGGCTGGTCACCATCCCGGGCATGGGACACGCGCTCAGCCCCGCGATCTTCTCCCCGCTGACCGAGGCGATCCTCACCCACACCACAACGGTTGATCGTCACTGACCCTGACCTGGCGAGTTCGGCCCCCACCCCCACCACAACGGGGCCGCAACCGCCCAACAGCGGAACGGCCCCGAAGGGAGCGGTTCGCACAATGACTAATCGGTGGACCAGACGGTCCCCATAAGAACCACCCGGTGTTGGTCGGCACCCACCGGGACCACGCTGGGCCGCAAGAAACTCGCACCGTGGGGGTCTGGGGGCTCGGCCCCCCAACATCATGAACCGGCGACGCGGTCCGCGCTTTCCGCGGACACACGTCCCCTGAGCCGGTGGGGCCGGTGGGATTCGAACCCACACTGGCACGGACCTAAACCGTGTGCCTCTGCCAGTTGGGCTACGGCCCCGTGCCCGGCGGGCCGGTTCGGCCGGGCCGGGCACGATCAGCGTAAGGTGTCGGTCGCGCGGGCGGGCGCGGGACCCGGTGTTCCGGTGTCCCCCACTGGTCGACCGGGCCCGGTCGACTACGGTTGGCGCAGGTAGGCACCGGTGCGAGGAGGACACGTGGCGCGGGACCCCGAGACCATCCAGCGCGAGATCGAGCAGGCGCGTGACGCGCTGGCCGCCACGCTGGACGAGTTGGGCACCAGGGCCAACCCGCAGCGCCTGGTGTCGGCGGGCAGGGCCGAGGTACGGGCGAAGCTGGACGACCCGAAGGTGCGGTACCCGCTGATCGCGTTGGGTGCCCTGGTCGTCCTGGTCCTGTTGCGCAAGCTCTTCCGCTGAGCCCCTTTTCCGCCAACCGGGGGTAACCCCCGAGCCCTGCTCGAGTCGGGCTGGGAAGGTCCGGTAGGCAGTCCGGCCCGTCCCGGGGTGTCAGCGCAGTGCCGGCAGCAACACCCGGTCGACCAGGCCGGCCACGAACATGGCGTCCAGCGGCTCGCCGCTGAGCATCAGCCGGTACACCAGCGCCCCGCCGGCCAGTTCCACGACTAGCCGCACCGGCGCGTCCGGCCGCACCTCGCCGCGTTGCCGGCCACGCTCCAGGATCCGGTCCAGCACGGCGTGCTGGGAGGCCAGGAACGTGTGCCGGAAGGCACTGGCCAGTTCGGGCTCGTGCGGCAGTTCCCCGACCAGGGCCTGGGCCGCCTTGCCGATCGGCCCGGTGAGGAAGGTGCCGAAGCTGGTGAGGAACTCGCGCAGGTCGCCGCCGACCGACCCGGTGTCCGGCTCGGGCAGGTTCCGGCTGGCCAACTGGTTGGTGGTGTCGATCACCAGGTCGAGCTTGGACTCCCAGCGCCGGTAGATGGTGGCCTTGCCGGCGCGGGCCCGGGCGGCCACCGCGTCCATGGTGAGCGCGCGGTACCCGACCTCGGCCATCACCTCCAGCGCGGCCTGTCGCAGTGCCTCGTCCCTGCTCGCGTCGCGCGGACGGCCGCGCTGGGCTGCTGCGCGCGGCTCGTCCTGGGCCGCCGTGGCCAACACTGCCTCCTCCTGGCTCACCGTGCCGGGCACGATCAAGCTCGTCCGGCGCAGCACATCCTAGGCCGCTCCCGATCGCGGCGGTGAGCTGGGACGATGCGCCACGCGGCATGAGTTTGCGCCGGCAAGAGTCTAGCCACGCCCGCCGACGGGCTCGCCCTCCTGCACCGCCTCGTCCGCGAGCACGGCCTCGTCGGCCTCGTCGGCCTTCTCGGTGTCCGGCTCGGTGCTCTCCGTAGCCGCCTCTCTCCGGTCGGCCGCGGGCTCCTCCCACCACCCGGCGGGCAGCTCACCGTGGCGGGCCTGCAGGTAGGCCGCGGTGAAGTCGAAGGCGTTGCCCTCCAACAGGTGCACGACCGTGCGCCGATCCGCCTGCGGGACCAGTTCCTCGACGATCTCCTCGGCGCGGTCGCGGGCCGCGACGAGCCCGGACGCCTCGGCGGTGCGTTCCTTCTCGCCCGCGGTGACGACGACCTTCCAGTCCTCGCCCGCGGGCTCGTAGTTGACGGTGACAGGCGTGTTCGCCATGGCTCCCCCTCCCCCGTGCGCGCGTCCCACCCCCGGGACACGCCACTTGCCAATCCCCAAATTAACCCGTTCGAGTTAAGACACGTTACCCGTCCGGGAGGTCTTCCGGCCGATCGGCGTCGGCCCCGTCCGCAACGTCTTCACACTGCACGAGCATCAACTCGTGCTGGCGCAGATATTCCCGGGCGCCGGAATCGCCGACGGCCGCCGCACGCACTCCCGCCCAGTGCTCCCGCCCCAGCAGCACCGGATGTCCTCGCTCGCCGTGGTAGCTGGCGGCGGCCAGGACCCCGGGTGCGCTGTGCGCGACGAGACGTCGCACGGCGTTCGGGGTGACCCCGGGCATGTCGACCGGCAAGACGACCACGGCCGGCACGGCCGGCCGCTCTCCGAGCACTCCCAGCCCGACCCGCAACGAGGACCCCATCCCCGTCGGCCAGTTCGGGTTGTCCACGATCACACAACCGGCCAGCGGAGCCCGTGCCCGCACCTCCTCGGCCGCGGCCCCCAGTACCACCACCACGGGGTCGCAGCCGCCCGCGCGCAGAACCTCGGCCGCCCGCGTGACCAGGAGGGAGCCGCGGTACCGGACAAGAGCCTTCGGCATGCCAAAGCGGCGCCCCGCCCCGGCGGCCAGCACGAGACCCGCCGGAACAGTCACACCGACCTCGCTCCCCGGCGCCGCGGCATCACGGTGTGCGTGCGGCCGGGACGCGGTCATGGTGGATCGGGCCTTCGGTCGTCGCCAGCGGCGTGCCACTGCCTCCCCGCCGGGTGGCGATGATCTCGGCGGCGATCGACACCGCCGTCTCCTCCGCCGTGCGCGCACCCAGGTCCAGGCCGATCGGTGCGTGCAGCCGCGCCAGCTCGGTCTCGGTCACCCCGGCCTCGCGCAGTCGCCGCACCCGGTCGGCGTGCGTGCGGCGCGACCCCAGTGCGCCCACGTACGCCAGCGGGCGGCGTAGTGCCTCCGCCAGGACCGGCACGTCGAACTTGGCGTCGTGGGTCAGTACGCACACGACGGTCCGCTCGTCGGTCCCGGTGCGTGCCAGGTACTTGTGCGGCCACTCGACGACGACCTCGTGTGCCTGCGGGAAGCGGACCGGTGTGGCGAACACCGGCCGTGCGTCGCACACCGTCACGCGGTAGCCGAGGAAACGCCCCATGGCGGCAACCGCTGCGGCGTAATCGATCGCGCCGAAGACCAGCATGCGCGGCGCGGTTACCCACGACTCGACGAAAACAACACACTCGGTCGTCCCGTCGTGGCACACCGTGCGCAGCCCGGTCAAGCCCTGTTCGAGCATGGCCCGCGTTTCGGCCACCACGACCGAGTCCAGCTCGGGCAGGCCCGTTGATCCGCTGTCGTGAGCTCCGAAGACCGCCAACGCGCGCCCCACCAGCTCGGCAGGGCCGCCCACCACCCGTGCCAGCGCCACCTGCTCCCCGGCTTCGGCCGCCACGTGCTCGGCGGCCACGGCCACCCGCAGCGCCGTCACGATCGCCGGGGCCTCGACCAGCTGCACGAACACGTCCAGCTCGCCACCGCAGGACAGCCCGACGGCGAAGGCGTCCTCGGCCGAGTAGCCGAAGGATTCCCGCCGTGGCTGCCCGTCCGCGAGAACCTCTTGGGCCAGCTGGTAAACGGCGCCCTCGACGCAGCCTCCGGACACGCTCCCGATGACGACGCCGTCGGCCCGCACGGCCATGGCGGCGCCCAGCTCGCGCGGCGTACTGCCGCGCACGGCCACGACACTGGCCACGGCGAACCGTTCGCCCGCCGCGACCCACTCGACAAGCTGCGCTGCGATGTCCTTCATCGCGACCTCCAGGTCAGGCGGTCCCGGGCGGCGAGCGCCGCGGGCCACCGGAAGGACCCACGTCCAGCACACACCCCGCAGCCGGAAGTTGCCACCGTCGTCAACCCCCGATCGCGGCCATCGGCCGCTCCGGTTGCTCGAAGTCGGGCTCGGCAATGCGGTGACCGGCGCCTTTGCCCGCCACCGCGGCCAGCCACAGCTCGGCCAGCTTCGCGTCGGAGGCGCCGTGACGCAGCGCGCCCCGCAGGTCGGTCTCGGCCGTGGCGAACAGGCAGGCCCGCAGCTGGCCGTCCGCGGTGAGCCGGAGCCGGTTGCACGAGCCGCAGAACGGCCTGCTGACCGGGGCGACCACGCCGACGGTCGCCGGGCCGCCGTCCGCCGCGCGCACGCCGTCGAGCAGGTAGGTCTCGGCAGGCGCGGACCCGCGGCCCGGCACGGGGGTGAGCGACCAGCGGGCGGCCAGCCGGTCCAGCACCTCGGCCGCGCCGACCACCGCGTCCGGAGTCCAGTCGCGTTGCGCGTCCAGCGGCATCTGCTCCAGGAACCGCACCTGGTAGCCGTGCTCGACGCAGAACTCGGCGAGGTCGACGACCTCGTCGTCGTTGACGCCCCGCTGCACGACCACGTTGACCTTCATCGGGTGCAGCCCGGCGGCGGCCGCCGCGGCGAGCCCGGCGAGCACCTCGTCTAGCCGGTCCCGCCGGGTGAGGTGGTGGAACCGGTCCCGGCGCAACGTGTCCAGCGAGACGTTGACGCGGTCCAGGCCGGCCCCGGCCAGCGGCCCGGCGAGCCGGGCCAGCCCGACCCCGTTGCTGGTCATCGCCAGCGCCGGCCGCGGCCGGAGAGCCGCCAGGGCACGCACGATGTCCACCAGGCCGCGGCGCAACAGCGGTTCGCCCCCGGTCAACCGGATCGAGGTGATCCCCAGCTCGCGCACGGCGAGCCCCACGGCACGGACGACCTCGCCGTCGGTGAGCAGACTGGCCTTGCTCAGCCACGGCAGGCCCTCGGCGGGCATGCAGTAGCGGCAGCGCAGGTCGCACTTGTCGATCAGGGACACCCGGAGGTCGGTGTGTACCCGACCGAACCGGTCGACCAGGGGACGAACAGCCATTGTTCCTAGCCCTTCAGCAGTGCCTCGATGGGCTCCACCGCGAAGTACACGGCGAACAGCGCGGCGATAAGCGTCATCACCCAGCCGGCCTCACGCCACTTGCCCTTGAAGGTCTTCACGAGCACGAAGGCGATCAGGCCGGCACCGATGCCGTTGGTGATGGAGTAGGTGAACGGGATGACCGCCGCGGTGAGGAACACCGGGATCGTGTAGTCGCTGTCCTGCCACGGAATGTGCCGGCACTGCGCCACCATCATCCCGCCGACCACAACCAGTGCCGGTGCCGCCGCCTGCGCCGGCACCACCGCGGCGAGCGGGGTGAACAGCAACGCGGCGCCGAACAGCAGGCCGGTGACCACACTGGACAGGCCGGTGCGCGCACCCTCTCCGACACCGGCCGCCGACTCCAGGAACACCGTGTTCGGCGAGGAGCCGGTGGCACCACCCGAGACGGCGCCGGCGCCGTCGACGAGCAGGATCCTGCCCATTCCGCGGACCTTGCCCTTGTTGTCGGTCAGCTTGGCTTCCGAGCAGACGCTGGTGATGGTGCCCATCGCGTCGAAGAACCCGGACAGCACCAGCGTGAACAGGAAGACCGTCGCCGTGATGACGCCGGCGGTCACGAAGCCGCCGAACAGGTCTACCTGACCGAACAGGCTGAAGTCGGGACTGCCGACCACGCTGTCCGGAACCTTCGGTTCCACCAGGCCCCACTCGGGAATGCGGAACATGGTGTTCAGGCCGATCGCCAGCAGGGTGGCGACGACGATGCTGATGAGCACCGCGCCCGGCGTCCGCCGGGACACCAGTACGATCATCAGCAGCAGGCCGACGCAGAACACCAGGATCGGCCAGCCCTCCAGGTGCCCGTCGAGCCCCATGCGCACCGGCACCGTGGAGTTCGCCGAGTCCGGCGTCCTGGTCACGAAGCCGGCGCTGACCAGCCCGACCAGCGCGATGTAGAGCCCGATGCCGACGGTGATCGCCGTCTTCATCGGCGCCGGGATGGCGTTGATGATGCGTTCCCGCACCCCGCTGATGGCCATCAGCACGATGCAGACGCCTTCCAGGACCACCAGGCCGAACGCCTGGGCCCAGGTCATGGCCGGCGCCATCTGGAAGGCGACCACGCCGTTGATGCCCAGGCCGGCGGCGATCGCCAGCGGCGCCTTGCCGACCACGCCCATCAGCAACGTCATGACGGCCGCGGACAGCGCGGTCGCGGTGGTCAGCTGCTCGGTGGTCAGCCGGGCGCCGGTGATGTCGGCCGAGGCGCCCAGGATGAGTGGGTTGAGCAGGATGATGTAGGACATCGCCACGAACGTGGTGACGCCGCCGCGGATCTCGCGGCTGAGTGTGCTGCCGCGAGCGCTGATCTCGAAGAAGCGGTCGAGGACCGACCATCGGGTCTCGGGCGGAGCCGCAGGTGGCTCCCCGGTATGGACATCGGTGGTTCGGGTGTCGTCGCGCAGGGTCAACGTGCCCCTCCCATGCCGGTGGGTGTGCTCGGTTCCGACTTCCCTTCGGCCCGTCGGGAGCGTCGGTCTCGGGCACGGTTTGGTTTTTGTTCCGGTGCTCCGGTCAGCACCGTGCGGACCGTCCTGGTCCGCGCCGGCCCCGCTGCTGGCGGGGACCGCGGCGGCTAGTACTCGACCCGGTCGGGGCGGGCCAGCCAGGCGTTGAACGGAGCGTTGCGCTCCGCGTACGGGACCTGCTGGACCGGTACCGACCAGTCGTCCCGTGGGGTCTCGAAAAGGTGGTAGAAGGCGAGGTCGTCGAACCCGGCCGCGGCGGCGTCGTGCCGGTCGGCCGCGTAGACGACCCGGTCGATCCGCGCCCACAGCGCCGCGGACAGACACAGTGGACACGGCTCGCACGAGGTGACCAGCACGCAGCCGTCGAGCTTGAAGTCGTTGAGCCGCTTGCATGCATTGCGGATCGCGACCACCTCGGCGTGCGCGGTGGGGTCGAGCGTCGGGGTGACCTGGTTGGTACCGACGGCCACCACCTCGCTGCCGCGGGCGATCAGGGCACCGAAGGGACCGCCGCCGGTGGCGACGTTGCCGGTGGCCAGTCGCACGGTTTCGGTCAGCAGGGTCCGCTCGTCCTGGGTGGTCGGTTTGGAAACCGGGAGCGCCACGGTGCTCCTCCTCAGGGTTGGTGGGTGTGGTCGGCCCGCCCTGGTGCGCCGGCGGGGCGCACCAGGGCCACGATGGGGATCGGTCAGGTTCCGGTGATGTGCTCCGGTCGTACAGGTACTCGGGGAAGCGCGTTGCCGGTGGCGGCGCGGATCGCGGCCACGATGGCGGGTGTGGACGAGATCGTCGGTGGCTCACCCACGCCGCGCAGCCCGTAGGGGGCGTGCGGGTCGGCCAGCTCCAGCACGTCCACCGTCATCGGTGGCATGTCGAGGATCGTGGGGATCAGGTAGTCGGTGAACGACGGGTTGCGCACCTTGCCGTCAACGACCTGGATCTCTTCCATGACCGCAAGGCCGAGGCCCTGTGCGGAGCCGCCATGGATCTGCCCCACGACCGCCTGCGGGTTCATCGCCTTGCCCACGTCCTGTACGCAGTCCAGCTGGACGACCTTCACCAGGCCCAGCTCGGTGTCGACGTCGACGATGGCCCGGTGGGCGGCGAAACCGTACTGGACGTGCGCGTTGCCCTGTCCGGTCTCGGAATCCACCCGGTAGGTGGGCCGGTGCCGGTACACCTCGGTCTCCTCGACGACGTCGTCACCGAGGACGTCGACGAGGTCGGCGAGCACCACGCCGCTGGCGTCAACCACCTTGCCGCCGGCCAGTTCCAGGCCGTCCGGACCGTGCCCGAGCTTGCGCGCCGCCAGCTCGAAGATGCGTTGCCGCACCGTCTGGCACACCTTCCTTACGGCACCACCGGTGACGTAGGTCTGGCGGGATGCCGAGGTGGAGCCGCCGTTGCCGACGGTGGTGTCCATCGGCGCCACGGTGACCCGCTCGATTCCCAGCTCGGAACGGACGACCTGCTGCTTGACGGTGACCAGGCCCTGGCCCACCTCGGCGGCTGCGGTGTGCACCAGTGCCGCCGGCTCGCCACCGACCGTCTGTACCCGCAGCCGGGCGGTCGAGTAGTCGTCGAATCCTTCGGAGAAGCAGATGTTCTTGATTCCCACGGCGTATCCCACGCCGCGCACCACGCCCTCACCATGGGTCGTGTTGGACACACCGCCGGGCATGTCGCGGATGTCGACCGGTTCCTCGCGGTTCTCCGGCGGCATCGGCAGCCTCCGTAGCCGCCGCATCAGCTCGGCGACGGGCGCGGGGGAGTCGATCACCTGTCCGGTGGGCATGGTGTCGCCCTCGGCGATGGCGTTGTGAACCCGAATCTCCACCGGATCCATGCCGAGCCGTTCGGCGAGCTTGTCCATCTGCGACTCGTAACCGAACGCTGCCTGCACGGCCCCGAAGCCGCGCATCGCGCCACAGGGCGGGTTGTTGGTGTACACGCCCCAGCAGTCGACCGCAACATTGTCCACTCTGTACGGTCCAACGCCGAGGGTTGCCGCGTTGGCCACGACGGCCGGTGTGCTGGACGTGTAGGCGCCCCCGTCCAGGTAGATCTTGGCGCGGACGTAGACCAGTCGACCGTCCTTGGTGGCACCGTGCTCGTAGTAAAGCTTGGCCGGGTGCCGGTGCACGTGCCCGAAGAACGACTCCTCGCGGTTGTACACCATCTTCACCGGCTTTCCGGTGTGCAGCGCGAGCATGCACGCGTGTACCTGCATCGACAGGTCCTCGCGTCCACCGAAGGCACCACCGACGCCGGCCAGGGTGAGGCGCACTTTCTCCAGGGGCAGGCCCAGCGCGTTGGCCACCTGCTTCTGGTCCACGTGCAGCCACTGCGTGGCCACGTAAAGGTCGACCCCACCGTCCTCGGCCGGAACGGCCAGGCCCGACTCCGGGCCGAGGAACGCCTGGTCCTGCATGCCGATCTCGTACTCTCCCACCACCATCACGTCGGCGGTGGCCTCCGGGTCACCCCGGCGGATCTTCAGGTGCCGCACCACATTGCCGTCCGGGTGCAGTGGCGGGCCTTCGCCCTTGGCCGCCGCCACCATGTCGGTGACCGGTGGGAGTTCGGCGTACTCGACCTTGATGCGCGCCACCGCGCGCCTCGCGGTCTCTGGGTGGTCGGCGGCTACCAGCGCGACCGACTCGCCCTGGTAACGGACCCGGTCGACGGCCAGCACCGGCTGATCCGGGTGTTCCAAGCCGTAGATGTTCTCGCCCGGAACGTCCTCGTGCGTCAGTACCGCGTAGACGCCGGGAGTACGCAACGCCTCGGTGAGGTCGATGGACAGGATGCGGGCGTGCGGGTGCGGGCTGCGCAGGGTCGCGCCCCACAGCATGTCCTCGTGCCACAGGTCCGACGAGTAGGCGAACTCGCCGCGGACCTTCAGCGTGCCATCCGGTCGCCGGGGGCTTTCCCCGATACCCCCGGTGACCGCGGTGCTCAACTCCCGGACCGAGTCGCGGGCGGAGGTTCGCTGGGTCATCGGGCCACCTCCCGTGTGATGTAGGCGCTCGTGGCGCGCAGCCGGCGGGCGAGGTCGGGTTCGTCGAGAGTGCGCACCTCGCCGTCGGCGACGACGGTGCGGCCCCCGACGAGAAGTAGGGCCAGCGGTGCCGGCGGGCCGAGCACCAGCGCGGCCACCGGGTCGGCGATCCCGGCGTGCGCCAGCCCGTCCAGCCGCCACACCGCGAGGTCGGCGAGCTTGCCGGGCTCCAGCGAGCCCAGCTCGACGTCCCGGCCGAGGCAGCGGGCGCCGCCCATGGTGGCCAGGTACAGCGCCGTACGGGGCGACAGCGCGGTGGAGCCGTCGTGCTGGCGGGCGAACAGCAACGCCTGGTGCAGTTCCTCCAGCAGGCCGCAGGACTCGTTGGAGGCCGCGCCGTCCACCCCGAGCCCGACCGGTGCCCCGGCGTCGAGCAGGCCTCGTACCGGGGCGATGCCCGCGCCGAGCCGGCCGTTGGAGGTCGGACAGTGCGCGACACCGGTTCCGGTGGCACCGAACCGTTTCACCGCGTCGTCGGACAGGTGCACGGCGTGGGCCAGCCAGACGTCCTCGGCCAGCCAGCCGAGCTGGTCGGCGTACTCGGCCGGGGTGCAGCCGAACTCCTCCAGGCACCGTCGCTCCTCGTCGGCGGTCTCGGCCAGGTGCGTGTGCAGCCGGACTTCCTTGCGGCGGGCCAGGTTCGCCGCCTGCTCCATCAGCTCACGGGTGACCGAGAACGGCGAGCACGGGCCGACCGCGATGCGGATCCGGGCGCCTGGCGCCGGGTCGTGATAGGTGTCGATGGCCTGCTCGGTGGCGACCAGCGCGACCTCGGTGTCCTCCACAATGTGGTCCGGCGGTAGCCCGCCGTGGGACTCGCCGCGATCCATCGAGCCACGAACCGCGTGCAGCCGGACACCCACGTCGTCCGCGGCGGTGACCAGCGCGTGGATCTGGTCACCCCCCTCTCGGGGGAAGAGGTAGTGGTGGTCGGCCGCGGTGGTGCAACCGGTGCGGGCCAGCCAGGTGAGGCCGGCGGTGGCCGCGACATGCGTTGCCGCGGCGTCCAACCGTCCCCAGACGGGGTAAAGCGTGGTCAGCCACTCGAACAGGGTGGCGTTCTGGGCGAGGCCACGGGTTACCCACTGGTAAAGATGATGATGCGTGTTGACGAAACCGGGCGTGACGAGGCAGCCACTGCCGTCGACGCGCTGTGTGGGCGTCTCGGTGGTGGGGGCCGGTCCCTCGCCCACGGCGACGATGTGCTCACCCTCAACGACCACGTGCCCGGAGCGGTACTCCGTGCCCGCGGCGTCGACGGTGGCGATCGCCGCGTTCTCGACAACGAGGCGCCCGGTCATTTCGAGTCCTCAGTGGACGGTGTGACCCGGGCCGCGGCCAGCCGCACCGCGTCCATGATCTTCTCGTATCCGGTGCAGCGGCACAGGTTCCCGGCCAACGCCTCTCGGATTTCGGCGTCGGAGGGTTGGTTGTTACGTCGGACGAGGTCGTGCGCGGCGACCAGCAGGCCCGGTGTGCAGAACCCGCACTGCACCGCGCCGGCCGCCACGAACGCCTCCTGCACCGGGTCGAGCTGCTCGTCGTCGCCGGCGAGCCCTTCGACGGTGCGCACCTCACGCCCCTGGACCTGCCCGGCCGCCACCAGGCACGCACACACCGGCACGTCGTCCAGGTAGACCGTGCAGGAGCCGCACTCGCCCTGTTCGCAGGCGTTCTTCGAGCCCGGCAGGCCCAACCGCTCCCGCAGCACGTAGAGCAGGCTCTCGCCCTCCCAGACGTCGTCGGCTTCCCGCTGTTCGCCATTGACGGTGAAGGTCACGCGCATGCCGGCCAGCTCCCTCCGCAGTAGTCCTGCCACACCCAACCGAGCGTGCGGCGGGCGAGGACGGCCAGCGCGTGCCGGCGGTAGGCCGCGCTGCCGCGTACGTCGTCGATGGGGGATGCCGCCTGGGCCACCAGTTCGCCGAACCTCCGCCGGACCGAGTCGGTCAGCGGGCGCGGTGCCGACCACAGGCCGGCCGCTGTCAGCTCGCCCGACAGGAACTCCTCGGCGGCACTGGCCCGGCGCGGGGTCGGGGCTGCCGACCCGATCCCGGTGCCCACCCGCTGCTGTTCGGGGTGCAGGGCCAGGCCGAACGCGCACACCGCGATCACCATCGCGTTGCGGGTGCCCACCTTGGCGAACTGCTGCGGCCCGCGGGCCACATCCAGGTGGATGGCGGCGATCAGCTCGTCGGGTTCCAGGGCGTTCCGCTTGACGCCGGTGTAGAACTCGGCGGCCGGGATCATCCGGGTACCCCGCACGGACGCCACCTCGACGACCGCGTCGGCCGCCAGCAACGCCGGATGGGAGTCACCGGCCGGCGAGGCGGCTCCCAGGTTCCCACCGACCGTGCCCCGGTTGCGGATCTGGGGGGATCCGACGGTACGGGAGGCCATCGCCAGCCCGGGCAGCTCGTCGCCCAGCTCGGTAATGACCCGCGCGTAGGGCACGCCGGCGCCCAGGCGTACCCGACCGTCCTCTTCGGACCATTCGGCCAGCTCCGCGACCCGGTTCAGGTCCAGCAACGCCTCCGGCCTGCGGTGGTCGAAGTTCAGCTCCACCATGACGTCGGTGCCGCCGGCCACCGGCACCGCACCCGGACGCTCGGACTTGATCCGCAGCGCCTCGGACCAGCTCGTCGGTTGCAGGAAGTCCATCATGGACACTCCTCGAGGGAAGTCAGGACCAGGCCAGGCCGGCCGGGGGTGCGTCGTCGCGCTGGACCGTGCCCTCGATCAGGCCGTACGGCCGGTCGTCGGCGTGGAACACCTCGTTGGGGTTGTCCAGGCCGAACGGCGCCAGGTCGACCAGGAAGTGGTGCTTGTTCGGCAGGCTCAGCCGCACCTCGACGATCTCCGGACAGTTGGTCAGCACCCGCTCCCCCATCGCGTACAGCGTCTGCTGCAGCGAGAGGCTGTGGGTCTCGGCGAATGCCTCCAGCAAGCTCTGCCGGGCGGTGGTGTAGGACTTGCCCCAGTCGGTGCCCTCGGCCGCGGCGTGCCGCCAGGTCGCGTCGACCGCGGTGGCCAGGATGCGGTCGTCGGTCTCCTTCAGCGTGGTGTAGCCGTCCTTGATGTAGCCCCAAAACTCCGATCCGGTGGAGTTGAGGACGATCAGGTCCGTGATCCCGGAAACCACCCACGCCTGCGCACCGTCGTAGTTCACCACCGTGGTCCGGGTTCCCTCTCCGGAACGGGCGAACGAGTGGTGCGCGGGCGAGCCACCCACCTCCAGCCGCGTCCACGGGTACTGCCCGACGCTGACCCGGGCGCGCTGGATGGAGGGCTGGGAGTTGACGAAGTGCCGCGCCAGCCGCAGCGCGTACGACTCGATCTCCCCGATCCCGTCCCGGGCGAACGCGAAGACCGTGTTCTTCTGCGTGTCGGTGGGGAGCACCTTGTCGTTGGCACCGGTCAGGTGCGTGTCCGTCATGTCGCCGGACAACGCCACGCTGACGTTGAGGTCGGTGATCCGGTGCCCGTCGGGGTCCCGGTCGATGCGGACGAGGCGGTTCTCCGCCTTGCCGTACTGGTTCGGGCCCAACACGATCGACATGCGTCAGCTCCCTCGGTACGTGGAGTAGGCGAACGGGCTGAGCAACAGGGGAACGTGGTAGTGCTCAGCCGGGTCGGCGATCCGGAAGGTGACCGTCACCTCCGGGTAGAAGGCGTCGGCACCCAGGTATGTGCCGGTGTCGAAGACGAGGCGATGCACGCCGGCACCGGGGTTCCAGCCGGTGATGCGGCCGTCGTCGTTGGTGTTCGCGCTGGCGACCAGCTCCCAGCCGTCGCCGGCGGCCTGCTCCAGGCGGACGGCCAGGCCGGCGGCGGGGCGCCCCCGCGCGGCGTCCAACACGTGCGTGGAGAGGCTCATTCGCCCACCAACCTCCCGAGTCGCAGGGCCACGATCCGGCGCAGCTCCTCGCGTACGACCGCACGCTCGGTCTCGACGTCGTTGTGCAGCCGGGACCGGAGCTCGGCCAGCACCTCGGCGGCGCTCCGCCCGGTGGCACAGATCAGGAAGACGTGCCCGAACCGCTCCTCGTAGGCGAGGTTTCCCGCCAGCAGCTCCTCGGCAACCGACTGGTCCGGCGTGGCCGCGGCGGCCTGTTCCTGTCGGGACCAGCGCGCCTCCCGGTCGGTGCCCCGGGTCCGCTCGCCGATCCGCGGGTGCGCCGTCAGCGCCCGCAGCACCCCGTCCCAGTCCAGCTCGGCAAGGGCCGCATCGGCCGCGTCCCGCAGCCCGGCCAGGTCCGGGTAGGGGCGCCCGGCCGCGAGCCGGTCGGCCCACTCCGGGACCGCGCAGCAGGCCAGCAGCTGCTCGACCGCCCCCGACCGGGGCAGCGCGTTGAACCGGTCGACATCACCCGCGGTTACCGCACCGGACAAGGCCCGCTCACCTCCTGTTTCCACCCCGTGCATCGATGTGAGTGAGTACACACACGGTCGAGTGAGCGAGCTAGGGCTGGAAGGCATGAAACCGGGTGGTGCCGGACGGTGGGCTTTTGTGGTTTCCTCCAATGCCGATGCGGCCGGGGAGGTGAGGGCTCGTGCTGCTACGCACCCTGCTGGAGGCACGGGAGCTGAAACTGTCGGTGTTGGTCGGCGCGGACGCCCTGGACCGGCCGCTGCGCTGGGCCTTCACCACCGACCTGCGCGACCCGCGGCGCTACCTGTCCGGCGGTGAGCTGGTGCTGACGGGGATGATGTGGCGCCGCGGCCCGGCCGACTCCGAGCGCTTCGTCTCCGCCGTGGTCGAGGCCGGCGTGGCCGCGGTGGTGGCCGGCACGGCCGGTGTCGGGGCGGTCCCCGAGGACATGGTCGAGGCGTGCCGCCGGTACGGGCTGCCGCTGTTGGAGGTGGCCGAGGACATCTCCTTCGCCACCATCACAGAGCGGGTCATCCTCACCCTGGCCGCCGAACGGTCCGGCCAGGCCAGCGAGCAGGCCACCGCGCTGGAGCGGCACCGCCAGCTGGTCACCGCGGTGGCCGAGGGCGGCGGGCTGGGCGAGCTGCTCCGGCTGGGCGCGGCCGAGCTGGGCGCGGACTGCCGGGTGGTCACCCCGACCGGGCGCCTGGTCGCGGGCACCGGACCGGAGCTGCTGCCCGGCCAGCGCGCCGAGCTGGCGCGCCGGTTCCTGCTGGCCGACCGGCTCCCGCGCACGGTCCGGCTGCCCGGGCACGGCCCGGTCGGGCTGCTGGCCGCCGGTGCCCGCGGCGGCAACCGGCTGACGAGCTGGGCGCTGGCCGTCGACGGCGACCTGGAGCGGCGGCCGGAGCCGCAGCGGGCGCTGGCCACCGAGCTGGCCGGCCTGGTCGGCCTGGAGCGGGTGCGGGCCGAGGAGCGGCGGCGCATCGAGAACCGCCCGGCCGCGACGCTGGCCCGGCTGGTGCTGACCGAGGGCGGCGGGCACGCCGAGATCGCCACCCGGCTCGGCGCGGCCGGCTTCGACCCCGAGCTGCCGCTGCGGGTGCTGTCCGCCGAGGTCGTCGGCGTCCCGGTGGCCTTCGCCGGAACTCTGCTGGACGAGCTGGTCGCCGAGCTGGTGCCGCACGCGCTGGTCGCACCGACCGGGGAGGAGGCGCTGGCCGTGGTGGCCGCGCCACCGGACCGGCTGGGTGCCCTCGTGGGCCAGCTGCGGGAGGGCGCGCGCGTGGTCCAGGCCGGGCTGGGCGCGGCACGACTCGTGATCGGGGTCAGCGGCCCGGTCGCCGTGGCCGGGGTCCGGGCCGCGGCGGTGGAGGCCCGCAGTGCCCGCCGGCTCGCGGTGCACCGCGATCCCCGGGGCGGGGTCTTGTCCGGCGAGGAGATCGCCTCCCACCAGCTGCTCCTGGCGACGGTGCCGGACGAGCTGCGGGACTCGTTCCGGGCCCGGCTGCTGGGCCCGCTCCGGGAGTACGACGCCGAGCACGGCAGCGATTTGGTCCACACGCTCCGGGTGTTCCTGGACTGTGCGTGCTCCTGGACCCGGACGGCGGCGCAGCTCCACCTGCACGTCAACACGCTTCGGTATCGGATGGGGCGGATCGAGGAGCTGACCGGGCGGCGGATGAGCTCGTTCGCCGATCGCGTCGACCTGTTCCTCGCCCTGGAGCTCGGGCCGACACCGCAGCCCTGACCCCACGGATCGGGCCTGTTTCTTCAGCGGTGCTGTCACGGCGCGGGGTCGAGCAGCACTGTCCGGAGCAGGTCGACGGGAAAGGGCCGAGGGCTGCTCGCCGCCGGGCACACCAGCGACGACGGCCGTATCACTGACCGGCCCCGGCGCTGGCATGCTCTGTCCCATCAGCACGATGGCGTCCCGTGGCTGGGACGGACGCAGCTGAGGCTAGGGACGCTCGGCCTCGTAACGGCGCTCGAAAGTCGGCTCGGCGTGCACGCCGCTGGCGCCGGCGCATGCCCACGGTGCTCCGTCCTTGTCCACCAGGTGGAGCTTGCCCTCGATGACCCGCTGGGCTCGGGTGGAGACACCCTCCGGCATGCGCACGACGCCGAGCCGGCGGGCACCGGACAGGTCGGCGAGCTTGGTGATCTCCTCGGCGGAGGTGTTCAGCCCGGGTGCCTCCACGTGCACCTCGAGCACCTCACCCGTCTCCAGGTCGTAGATGGCGTACCCGACCATGCCGACAACCTCCTCCTGTACCCCTGGGCCCGACCGGGTGTCGGGCCTCGTTGCGGCGTCGCATGCACACCGGCCGGTCAGGTGATGTCGTAGACGACGCCCTCGGCCCGGTGCAGTCCGCCGGTGCCGCGGAGCTTGATCGTCACGCGGGTGCTGTTGCTGAGCACCTCGGTGAGGCCGAGACGTTTCACGCTCTGCTCCACGTCGAGCCCGTCGTCGCGGACACCGCAGCGCACAAGGTGGCCCGACCGCCGACACACCGTCGAGATGTACACCTGCCCCGCGTCGCCACCCTGCTTCGCGACCAGCGCCCCGGTGACCAGGTAGATGCGGTTCGGGTCGAGGGTGAGCGTCAGGGAACCGGTGATCTTGCCCTGGGTCCAGATCCAGTAGGTCTGGTAGACGAACATCGCGACCTCCCTGCGCCCAGGTCAAGCCTGGGTTCCACCGCGGGCGGCGGCAACGTGAAAGCCCCCTATCACCCTTTCGGAGCAGGGAAAGTCCGCCGGTGGCGGGCAGGAACCCGGTTTCCCCGACCCGTGTCCGCCTCGGCGTGCGCGCCATCCGGGTGGACCTTCTTTCACTTCAGGGAAACCGCGGCCCGCCGACCAGCAGGATCGAACACCGGACCGCACCCGGCTCAATTGTCCAATGTGGAGCTCGGGCGGGACGTCCGTTGGGAACAGATGGGGGAAGAATGCGACTGCGACCACTCGCCGCTGTCGGCGCCCTGCTCGTCGCCGCCGGCCTGCTCGTCGCACCCACTGCGACGGCGACCACGGCGACCACACAGGAAACCGGGCTGGCTCAGGTCGACCGTGCGATCTTGCAGAAAATTGCCGACGAGGCGGTGCGGGGCGCGCCGCCCGGTGTCATCGTCCGCGTCGACGACCGGCGCCAGGGCACGATCCGGGTGCGGTCCGGCCTGGCCGATCTCGACACCGGACGGCCGGTAACACCGAATTCCCACTACCGAGTCGGCAGCATCACCAAGACGTTCACCGCGGTCGTGGTACTCCAGCTCGTTCACGAGGGGCACCTCAGCCTCGACGACAAGGTGGACAAGATCCTGCCCGGCATGGTGCGTGGCAGCGACAAGATCGCGGTCCGTCACCTGTTGAACCACACCAACGGCCTCTACACCATCCCGGACACGGAGCTGGCGAAGCGGATGCTCTCCGACCCGAAGCAGCCGACGACCGCGGCCGACCTGGTGGCGTACGGGAACCGCAAGGGCGCAGCACCCAGCCCGGACGGGAGCTGGGGCTTTGAGCCCGGTACCAAGCAGGTCTACAACAACCTGGCCTTCAACGTTCTCGGCCTGATCGCCGAGAAGGTCACCGGCCAATCGCTTACTTCCCTGTACCAGCAACGAATTCTGCGTCCGCTGCACCTGCACGGCACGAGCCTGCCGTCAACGCATCAGCTCCCCCGTCCGCACGCCCGGGGCTACACCGAGTGGAAGCAGTGGGACGTGCCGTTCGGTGACTTCACCGACTGGCACCCGTCGTGGGGTGGTGCCGCGGGCGGCATCGTGTCGACTACCAAGGACCTCAACCGCTTCTACCGCGCGTTGGTTCAGGGGCGGCTGCTTCCCCCACAGCTGCTGAAGGAAATGCGTACCCCGTTCTCGGGTCCCTCCCACCTCGGCAAGTACGGTTTCGCATTGGCGATCGAGGATCTGTCGTGCGGCGTGACGGTGAACGGACACGGTGGTGGGGTTCCCGGTTTCGAGAGCCTGTCCCTCACCTCCCAGGACGGCTCCCGGCAGATCAGCGTGTCAGTCAACTATCTCGGTGACGGCCCTCGCTCCCCCGCTGTCGTCACCGCCTTCCACAACCTGCGGCAGAAGACCTTCTGCGGTTAGGCCGGCAAGTCGCGACACTGGTGTGAGTCCGCCGGTTCGTGGTGCTGTTCCTGCTGGTGCGGCACCACGAACCCGCCTGCCGGGGGTGTTCGGCCACGACGGATGGCACAAGTCGCTGCCCTCACTTCGCGGGCAGGTTTCCCAGCACCATGCGCGTGACCTCGTTCGCCCGGCGGCACCGTTCGTCGTCGTCCGGTCGGGGGCTCGTCGGTTCCGTGCTCGTGGGTTCCGTGCGGGACACGACGTCGAGCATCTGCCCGGTCGCGACATCCACCGACAGCGTGCAGACCTCGGTGCGGTCCGCGTCGGGGATCCTGACCTCCACCGCCGGGTAGCCCTCCACCGTAAGCTCCCGCCGCGTTCCGCGGAGCTGGTCCGGGCCCACGGCCGCCAGCCCGCGCGTGGTCGAGAGGACCACGCCCACGACAGCCGGTCCTTCGCCGCGGAAGGTGCAGGCGGCACTCTCGAACTCCTGCCCGGCGCGACCCGCCGGTGGACGGTCCATCCCGAGCCGCCCCAGCTGGTCGGCCGTGAGAACCGAGCAGGGGTCGACGCCGTCCAGGCGGAGCTCACGGGGCCGGGTGGCACCCGGTGTGCCGTCCCCGGATCCGGGGGCAGGCGCACCGACCACCCCCGTCGCGCAACCGGAGACGAAAAGCACCGCGGCGAACAGTCCCAGCCAGCGAGTCATCGCATCAGCCCAGATCGCACCAATCCGCCTCGGTGCCTCCCTCGGCACCACGGGCAGCACGACGCAGCTGGGCGAGAATGGTCCGGATCTGCTCCTGGTAAGCCGTGACCGCGGCGAACACCGAGTGCGCCTCGGTGGGCGGCGTGGCCGGAGTTGTTGTGACGTCGAGGTCTTCGGTGACCGGTTGCGGCCGCAGTCCTCTGCACACATCGTCGAGCAACGGTGACAGCCGGTCGAGCGTGCCCTGGAACAGTGCCATCGCCGCCGGGAGCTGCTCGCGGTCGAACTGGAATGCGGCGACCGGTTCCTGCGGATCCCCAGCCATGAAACACGCTCCGCTCGGCAGTCGGACATCAGACCTGAAGCAGACATGATCCGCCGAATTGGTAGGGGGCTGGTTGGGCCGACCGGTCACCGCCCGTGCCCGACGTCCGGCACGTGCCGGGGTCTTCGCGGAGTGCTCGGCGAACCTTCGCCGGGCTCACCTGCGGTGGGCGCACACCGACGAGATCGACCAGGACAGACAGCCGCGCCGTAATGTGGCCCTTAATGTGGCCCTTGCCGAACCGGTTCTGCTGGTCGTGGCGAACACCGCGTCACGCGGGAGCGATCCCGGCGGCAACGGCCAGCCGTTTGGTGTCGACCACGACCAGTCGGCCGCCGACCAGATCGACCACACCCTGCCGGCGCAGCCCGGCGAGTGTGGCCGTCAACGAGCTGCGTGCCATCGCGAGCGCGTGCGCCAGTTCGACGCTGGTCAGGGGCACCGTGGCCGTGACCCCCGCCGGCGGGTCGGCGGCGCGGTGCAGGTGGAGCAGGGTCCGGGCGACCTTCTCCCGGACGGGCAGGCCGGACAGCTCTGCCGTCAGCGCGGCGGTGGCCTGCGCATTGCCGGTGAGGTAGTGGTCGAACATCTCGGCCAGGCGCGGGCGCCGGAGCAGTCCGCGGAAGGTGCCCACGCCGACGGCGAAGGTGACGCACGCGTCGACCGCGATGACGCTGTCCGTGCAGGTACCGCCCTCCACCGCGGCGGCCTCGCCGGCCAGGTGCCCGGGGCCGCGGAGCGCCAGCAGCAGCCGCGTGCCGTCGGCGCCGGTGCGCACCACTGTCACGCGGCCGGTCTCGACCAGCAGTACCTGGGCGGCGGGTTCCCCCTGCCGCAGGATGACGCGACCGGGTCGGTGCCGGGTGGGCAGCCCTACCCGGCGCAGCTCGTCGGCCAGCCCCGGGTACACCCGCATCCGCACCGTGTCCACTCGCCCGCCCATCGACTTCCTCCCGCGCACTCGGCAACCAGGTGCAAGGCCGTGCAGTGCCGGCGGGTGTGCGGCGAGAGCGGAACGACCAGCGGGCCCCCACCCCTGCCGTCAGCGGGCTTCCGACACGTCCCGCACCGCGTTGCGCACGGCGGCGACCAGGGCGCCGTGGTTCGCGCGGGGTCTGTCGGTCGTCATCGTGCGGTAGTTCTCCCGCCGGCGTCACGTGGCCGAAACGCGACCAGGTTCCCGCGGGTGGCCGGCATCGCACCAGCGCCCGAGTGGTCGACCTCTCATTCACTACTCCTGATGGAGTAGTGATGCCAGGGCGGTGGCCGGACGCGTGGGGGTACCGCGAGGACATTCGGGGGAAGATCCGGTGGGGACGCGCTTCTACGTGGGCACCGCCGCCGCGATCGTCGGCGTGTGGCTCGGCGCGCTGCTGGTGGCGACATCAACCGGACACCGGCACCGGCCGTGGTCCGGGTCGGCGAGGCCACGATCACCCCGTCACCGTCGAACTCCCCCGACCCCCTCGTCACCCTCGACGGATAACGTCGGGGCATGACCGAGCAGAAGCGCCTCGAGCCCGGCGACACCGCGCCCGCGTTCACCCTGCCCGACGCCGACGGTGAGCCGGTGCCGCTCGCCGACTACCGGGGCCGGCACGTCCTCGTCTACTTCTACCCGGCGGCGGGCACGCCCGGATGCACCAAGCAGGCGTGCGACTTCCGGGACAACCTGCGGGATCTCGAGGGCGCGGGCTATGCGGTGCTGGGCATCTCGCCCGACAAGCCGGACAAGCTGGCCCGGTTCCGGGACGCCGAGGGGCTGACGTTTCCCCTGCTGTCCGACGCCGACCGCTCGGTGATGACCGAGTGGGGCGCGTTCGGCGAGAAGCAGAACTATGGCCGCACGGTCATGGGCGTCATCCGCTCCACGTTCCTGGTCGGCCCGGACGGCACCATCGAGCGCGCCATGTACAACGTGCGCGCCACCGGTCACGTGGCGAAGTTGCGCCGGGACCTGAAGATCTAACTAGGGTATCGCGCTTCAGTACTGAGTGACGGCATCCAGCCCACGCCTGGTCGCGTCCAGTCCCGCCCGCCGTTGCCTGCAGCCTTGCCCCGTCGCCGGGTCCTGGCCCCCTGGGCCGACGTCCGGCGCGGCGTGGCTCGACCGAGCCGTGTCGTGCCGGTGTCGATCCGGCCGGTGGGCCACCATCGTTGCTCAGCCGGTACTCAGCGCCCGGAGTTGATGATCTGCTCGGCGATCTGCGTGGCCTGGTCGATCGGGATGGCGAAGCCCAGGCCCACGTTGCCACCCTGCTGGTCCGCGGGCCGGTTGGCGGACACGACGCCGACGACCCGGCCGTCGAGGTCGACCAGCGGGCCGCCCGAGTTGCCGGGGTTGACCGGGGCGCTGGTCTGCACGCCGCGGTAGGACACCGGCGTGCCCAGGTCGGTGGTGCTGCTGACCTTGCGGTCCAGCGCGCTGATGATGCCGGAGGTCACGGTGCCGGACAGGCCGAACGGCGAGCCGATCGCGGCGACCTGCTGCCCCACCTTCAGCGAGCCGGAGGAGCCGAGCTGGGCCGGGGTGAGGTTGTCGACGCCGTCGACCTTGAGCACGGCGAGGTCGTTGCGTCCGTCGGTCCCGACCACCTTGGCTTCCTTCTTGGTGCCGTCGGGGAGGGTGACGGTGATCGTGCCGCCGGCCTTGGCCACGGTCTCCACCACGTGGTTGTTCGTGAGGATGTAGCCGTCCTTGGTGAGGATGATCCCGGACCCCTCGCCCCTGGCGATCGGCGAGTTCGTGCGGATGTCGACCGTGCTCCTGCTCGCGGTCTCGGCCGCCTTCTGGAAGTCGGCCGGCTGGTTGGCGGAGGCGTTGTTGACCTCGTTGCTCTGCGGGAGCGTCACCGAGCCGGAACCCTGGCTGGCTGCCACGGCGTAGCCACCGGCGACGCCGACGCCGCCGGCGAGCAGACCGGCGGCCAGGACCATGGCGGCGAGCCGCTTGTTGAGTTGCTGCTTGGGCTGGGCCTGGGGCTGCGGCCCGGGCTCGGTCGCCGGGTTCGAGGGCGTGAACGTGGCGTAGGGGCTGGACTCTTCGCGCGGTTGCCCCGCCGGGGGCTGGTTGTGCGTCGTCATGGCTTCACCATCGGTGGTCGACCTGAGAACAAGCTGATGAGCACCTGGGGAGGTGCTACGTATTCGCCCCGTGTTGGCCCTGGCACGGTCTCGGCGGACCCCGACCGACTCGGCGCCGCCGGCCTGACCCCCGGCTCGGCCCCGAAGCGGGCACCTCGGCCGATCGGCCGAGGAACTCGGGCCCGGCGGCCGAGGTACGCCGCTTGCCCCGTGCGGGAAGGTGGGGGCATGCCAATCCCGATGAGCCCGGTGTTGCGGGCACACGGCCTGCGGAAGAGCTTCCAGGGCGCGGTGGCGCTGGACGGTGTCTCCCTCACGGTGAAACCGGGGGAGGCGGTGGCCGTGTGCGGGCCGGCCGGGGCGGGCAAGTCGACGTTGCTCCGCTGCCTGGCCGGCGACCTGCGCCCGGACCGGGGCCGGGTGCTGCTGGCCGACGGCCGGCCGGTGGACGGCCTGGACGTCGTCACCCGGCGCCGGCTGCGCGTGGTGCTGCGGCACGACGAAATCGACCCGCGGCGTACCGGCGCGGACAACGTGGCGTTGCCGCTGGTGCGGGGTGGGGTACGGCCGGACACCGCGCGGCAGGCGGCGCTGGCCCTGCTCGGGGCACTGGGGCTGTCCGGACTCTCCGGGCGGTGGACCTGGCAGCTTTCGGAGGCCGAGGCGCAGGCGGTGGCGATCGCGCGGGCGCTGGTGGTGAACCCGTCGGTGGTGTTCGCCGATGAGCCCACCGCCACGATGGCTCCGGCGGCTGGGCACGCGGTGACCGAGCTGTTGGTGCGGGCGACCACCCGGGCCGGGGCGGCGCTGGTGTTGGCCACCCGGGACGCGCAGGCCGCGCGCTGGTGCCGGCGCATCGTGGACCTGCACAAGGGCCGGATCATCGAGCCGACCCTCCCCAGCTTCGCCGCCCTCGCCGGCTGACCGCGCTCGCACCCCCGGACAGGGCGGGTCGCGGCTTGTCCGCTGCCGCACCCTCGGGCCGTGGACACGGCGATCTTGGGCGTGCCCGACCGCACCCTTCGGCGTCCCATCAGTGTCAGAAGCTGACAACGAGCTTGCCGAACTGGTCGCCTTGTTCGAGGTCGGCCAGTGCCGTGGGTGCATCGGCGAACGGGTAGACGTGGTCGACGATCGGCCGGAGCTGGTGGGCGGCAACGAAATCGAGCATCGCCGTGAACTCCTCGGCACTGCCCATCGAGGTACCGACGAGGCTGATCTGCTGGAAGAACAACCTGCGCAGGGACACCGCGACCTGGTCGCCGGTGGTCGCGCCCAGCGTCACCATCCGACCCCCGGCGCGAAGAACGGACAGGCACGACTCGAAGGCGGCCACCCCCACCCCGTCGACCACCAGATCGACGGGTCGGCGCAGTTGGGCCCGCCACTCCGTTCCGGTGTCCAGCGCGGAGCTTGCGCCCAGCTCGATGGCCCGCTGACGCTTGGCCTCGCTTCGCGAGGTCACGCTGACCTCGGCGCCAGCCGCCTTGGCGACCAGCAGCGCGAGCGTGGCTACCCCGCTGCCGATGCCGGGGAGCAGGACGTGCTGGCCGGCACCCAGGTGGCCGCGGGTGAACAGCGCGCGGTAGGCGGTGAGACCCGCCAGCGGCAGTGCCGCCGCCTCGGCCCAGTTGAGGTGGACCGGCTTCGGTTCGACGTTCTCGGCCGGCACGAGCACGTATCGCGCCATGGTGCCGTGCCTCGGCCCGCCCAGGATCTGTGGCACCTCGGGGGTTTCGTCGGCGCGAGCCCAGTCCAGTGACGGGTTGACCACGACCTTGTCGCCGAGGCGCACCTTGGTCACGTCGGGCCCGACGGCACTCACGACACCGGCGCCGTCGGAGCCCAGCACGAGCACCGGATCGTCCTCCCCGCGCTGCCCCACAATGAACAGGTCCCGGTGGTTGAACGCGGCGGCATGCAGCTCGACCAGCACTTCCCCGGAACCCACGCGGGGTACGGGCACCTCGGCCCGGGACACGCCAGCGAGGCCGGACGGCCCGTGGTGGACGAGAGCGGACATCGTCGACGCGTTCTCAGCGGCTTCACTCACGTTCCCTCCGACCACCCGTGATCGTCCTTTATTCCGCAGTACGGTTCTCACACAGGCAGCACAACCGGCTCAGGGGAAGAACCTCTGATCACCCGGTACCCGTCGCGCGGCCAGCCTTCTACTCGCATCGCAATGCGTTTCCGGAATACCAACGAGAATCAGGCACTGCGAGACATCCGAGTTGTGATCACCACAACCCCGAACCAACCGGGGACATGGGAGAACCTCGGGTGCGGGCGGGGCCAGGGGGCTCGAACCCTCCCGGCGCGATGGCCGCCCATGAGGTCCACCGAGGCCCCCACCCGACAACGGGAATCATATTCGCTTACGTAAGAAACTGACGACTCCCTGGTCGGGTGGCCTCTCCCGGTCGGCCGAGCCGGTAGGGTCTGGCGCCGATCATCGACGCGCGGAAGGGTTCGGTGATGGCGGCTACTCCCCTGCAACGACGCCGGCTCGGCCTGGAACTGCGTGCGCTCCGCGAGGCAGCCCGACTCACCGCACAGGAGGCGGGCCAACACATCGGCCGTAGCCACGCGACCATCAGCAACATCGAGCGCGGCAAGCATCGGGTCACCAAGACCGACCTCTCCGCCCTGCTCGAGCTCTACGACGCCACACCTGAGCTCCGCGCGCTGTTGCACAACCTGCGCTCCGAAACCCCGCGGCGCGGCTGGTGGGCCACCTACCGGCTGCCCTCCTGGTTCGAGACCTACGTGGGTTTCGAGTCCGAAGCCGCACTGGTGCGGGAGTTCGAGCTCGAGCTCGTCCCCGGCCTGATGCAGACCCCGGGCTACGCCCGCGCCGTGCACGTGGTCGGCAGCCACCTCACCGCCCCCGACGAGGTCGGCCCCCAGGTCGCCGCCCGACTGCAACGTCAGCGCCGGCTCTTCGCCAACCCACCGCTGACGTTGCACGCCGTCGTGAGCGAGGCCGCGGTCCGACGCGTCGTGGGCGGCCGGAAGACCATGGCGGAGCAACTCGAACACGTCCTGGAGTTGGCAGAGCTGGACAACGTGCGGTTTCAGGTCCTGCCGTTCGCCGCCGGTGAGCACGCGAGCATGGCCGGAACCATGGTGTTGTTGCGTTTCCCCGAAAAGCACGACGCCGATCTGGCCTATATCGATCACGCGCTCGGTGGGCACATGATTGATTCCCCCTACGAAGTGGCCACGCTCGGCGTCTTGCTCGACGCCCTGCAGGACGCTGCACTCTCGACGCGGAAGTCCCGCGAGCTCGTCGAGTCCATTCTCGAGGAGCTGCGCCGGGCCTAGCGAGAGAAAGGGGTACGGGTGCCTGGTCTCTCCCGCGTCGTCTGGCGTAAGAGCAGTCGCAGCCAGGCCGGCAGCGTCTGCGTCGAGGTGGCCAGCCTCGACACCGGACGGCCGATCGCGTCGACCCCGAGGGCAGGCCGGGAAAACCGCGCCTGCCGTGGGGGAACCGCGGTCCGCGACAGCAAGAACCCAACCGGACCGGCCCTACTGTTCCGACCGATGGAATGGACCGCCTTCCTCTGGGCGGTCAAGGGTGGACGGTTCGATCCCGCCTGAACACGAACTCGAACACGAAAGTGAGGGACGCCCGCCCCGGGCATCCCTCACTTTTCTTCCGGCTCAGACCAGTTCGCGCAGACGGGGCAGCAACGCGTTCAGCGCGCGGGAACGGTGGGACAGGGTGTCCTTCTCCGCCGGCGCCAGCTCGGCGGACGTCCGTTCCTCCCCTTCGGGAACGAAGATGGGGTCGTAACCAAAACCATTGGTACCACGGGGATTTCGGACGAGCCGGCCACGCCATTCGCCCCGCACCACGACTTCTTCACCGTCCGGACGGACCAGCGCGGTCGCGCACACGAAGGCCGCGCCGCGCCGTTCGTCGGGGACGTCGGCGAGCTGGTTGAGCACCAGTTCCAGGTTGGCCTGGTCGTCGCCGTGCCGGCCGGCCCAGCGGGCGGACAGCACGCCCGGCATGCCGTTCAACGCCTCGACCGCCAGCCCGGAGTCGTCGGCGATCGCGGGCAGTCCGGTCGCGCGAGCCGCGTCCCGCGCCTTGGCCACGGCGTTCTCCTCGAACGTCGCACCGGTCTCCGGCGCCTCCGGAAACGGGGGCACCTCGTCCAAACCGACGATCTCGATGCCCTCGACACCCGCCGTGGAGAGGATGCGCCGCAGCTCCGCAAGCTTCTTGGCGTTGCGGGAGGCGAGCAGCACGCGGGTCACTTCCGCGCCTCCGGCAGCGTACCGGGGTAGGGCGCGGACAACGCCTCCTGCTGCAACCGGGTCAGTTCGAGACAACCCGCCAACGCCACGTCCAGCATCTTGTCCAAAGTGGACCGCGCGAAGGTGGCGCCCTCACCGGTGCCCTGCACCTCGATCAGCGTGCCGGCGTCGGTGGCCACCACGTTCATGTCGACCTCGGCGCGGGAGTCCTCCTCGTAGGGCAGGTCGAGCCGAACCCGACCGTCCACGACGCCGACGCTCACCGCCGCCACCGAGCAGGACAGCGGCCGCGGGTCGTTGAGCCGACCGGCAGCGCCCAGCCAGGTCACCGCGTCCGCCAACGCGACGTAGCCGCCCGTGATGGCGGCGGTGCGGGTGCCACCGTCGGCCTGGATGACGTCGCAGTCGACGACGATCGTGTTCTCACCGAGCGCGGCCAGGTCGATGCACGCGCGCAGCGAGCGGCCGACCAGGCGGCTGATCTCGTGCGTACGGCCCCCGATGCGGCCCTTCACCGACTCGCGGTCGCTGCGGCTGTGCGTGGCCGACGGCAGCATCGCGTACTCGGCGGTCACCCAGCCCAGGCCGGACCCGGCCCGCCACCTGGGTACGCCCTCGGTGACGCTGGCCGCGCACAGCACCCGGGTGCGGCCGAACTCCACCAGCACCGATCCCGCCGGCCAGTCCTGGTAGCCCCGGGTGATGCGGATCTGTCGGAGCTCGTCGTCATTCCTGCCATCGGCTCGAACCACGGGTCAAGCCTATGCGCCGGCCCCGTCGCCCTGGTCCGGGGTCGTCCGCCGTCCTGTCACGCCCTCACCCGGTGCTCGGTGCCGGGCTCGGCGAGGCCGATCGCCCCGGTGAATGCCGCACGCGCCTCGGCCAGGACCGCCTGCCGGTCGGTCCACGGCGCGACGTGGGTGAGCACGAGCCGGCGCGCCCCGGCCCGCGCGGCCAGTTCCCCGGCCTCCCGGCCGGACAGATGCAGGTCCGGCGGGTTGTCCTCCCGGTGCGTCCAGGTCGCCTCCGCCAGCAACAGGTCCGCGTCCCGTGCCAGCTCGACGACGGCGGAGCAGGTGCCGGTGTCTCCGGTGTAGGCGAGCACCGCCCCGTCGTGCTCGATCCGGAAGCCGTACGCCTCGCACGGGTGCACCACGCGCGCGGTGGTCACCGTGAGGGTTCCGATGCGGAACGTGTTGTCGTCGAGCACCCGGAAGTCGAACACGTCGGACAGGTCGGTGCCGAGCCGCTCCTCGTCGCTTGGCGCGTATGCCGCGGCGAGCCGGTCCGCGGTCTCCACCGGCCCGTACACGGGCAGCCGGTGACCCGGCCGGCGCTCCGGGTGATACCGGCGGAGCACCGTCAGCGCGCTCATGTCCGCGCAGTGGTCGGGGTGCAGGTGGGAGAGCAGTAGGGCGTCCAGGCTGAACGGGTCGCGGCGCGCGGACAGCGCGGCGAGCACACCGTTGCCGAAGTCCAGAGCGGCTTGAGTGCCGCCGGCCTCGACCAGATAGCCGGAGGCGGGGACATTCGGTCCGGGGACGCTGCCGGAACAGCCGAGGATGGTGAGGATCACGAAACGGAGCCTGGCACGGCCGCGGCCGGCCCGACTGTGCCACCGGTCACAGCGCCGAGCTCGGGGCCGAGGAACCTGCGGGCGAGCCGGGCGAACGGAGCCGGGTCCCCGGTGCAGGTGAACTCGTGCCCGTCGACGGCGGGTTCCTCCCGCAGCAGGTCGTGCTCGACGAGCACGCGGAAGACATCCTTGGCCGTCTCCTCCGCGCTGGACACCAGGGTGACGCCGTCCCCCATCACGATCTGCAGGACGCCGGTGAGCAGGGGGTAGTGGGTGCAGCCGAGCACGAGCGTGTCGACCTTGGCGCGCTGCAGCGGCTCCAGGTAGCTCTGGGCGAGTCCGAGGATCTGGCGGCCGGAGGTGACACCGCGCTCGACGAAGTCGGCGAACCGCGGACAGGCCGCACTGGTCACCTCGATGTCCCGGGCGGCGGCGAAGGCATCCTCGTAGGCGCGGGAACGCACGGTCGCGTGGGTGCCGATGACCCCGATCCGGCCGTTGCGGGTGCTCGCCACCGCACGCCGCACCGCCGGCAGGATCACCTCCACCACCGGGACCTGGTAGCGCTCACGCGCATCGCGCAGGCACGCGGACGAGGCCGAGTTACAGGCGATGACCAGCATCTTCACCCCACTGGCCACCAGCGAGTCGGCCACCGCGAGCGCGTGGCGGCGGAGGTCGGCGATCGACCTGGGACCGTAGGGGGCGTGGGCGGTGTCACCGACGTAGCGCAGGCGCTCGCCGGGGAGCTGGTCGGCGATGGCGCGGGCGACGGTGAGCCCACCGACCCCGGAGTCGAAGATCCCGATGGGGGCGTCGGCGTGGGTCGTCACGCTCTCACACGGTACCGGGCAACGCGGGCCGCTTCGGCTTGTCGGACCTGGTGACGAGCCATGCGGCGAGCACGCCGCCCACCGCGCCGAACAGGTGACCCTGCCAGGAGATGCCGCCCTGGGTGGGGAGCACGCCCCACAACATGTAGCCGTAGTAGAAGAAGAGCGCGGCGGCGAGCAGGATCTGCAGGAAGCTGCGGTTGAAGAACCCGCGCACCAGCAGGTACGCGAACAGGCCGAAGATCAGGCCCGACGCCCCGATGTGGGTGGTGCCGGGGCCGCCGGTCAGCCAGGTGCCGATGCCGCTGGCCAGCCAGATCACCGAGAGCACCGCCACGAACTGCGCGATCCCGCCCGACATCGCGAGGAAACCGAGCACGACCAACGGAAGCGTGTTCGCGCCCAGGTGCTCCCAGTTGAGGTGCAGTAGGGGTGCGAACAGGATGCCGTCCAGGCCGCTGAGCTCCAGCGGCTTGATGCCGCCCCACCCGATGAACCGGTTCTGGAAGCCGAGAACGTTGACGAACTCGATCACGTAGAGGGCGGCGGCGAAGGCCAACATCATGATGGCGGACCGCATGGGGTGGGGCGGCCACACCCTGGTGACCGCGCCGCGTCCCGTGCGGGAGACCTGCGTCGGTTCCACGTCGACCACGGTACGGGTGGCGACGCGCCGCGGGATCAGGGTCTTCCCCGATTCGGCCCTGGGTAGGGTGCGGCGCATGGGTGATCAAGGGACCCTCGACGTGGCCGTGCGCACCGAGGCCGTGCTGGGCGTGGGGCCGACCTGGGACTCCCTGTACTCGTCGCTGCTCTGGGTGGATGCGCTCAGTAGCCGCGTGTTCCGGTTCACTCCGGGTCCCGACACCAACGCGTCACTGGACATGCCGCAGCACGTGGGTGCGGCCAAGCCACGCACGGTGGGTGGCCTGGTGATGAACCTGCGGGACGGGGTCGCCCTGGTCGACCGGGACGGGAGCCGCCGGTGGCTCGTCTACTGGGCGCGCGAGGGAATGCGCGGCACGGACGCGGGTGTCGACCCCGCCGGGCGGCTGTGGGCGAGCACCTCGCGCTACGAGAAGAACGACGGCAGGAAGAGCGGGAAGGAACGCAAGGAGAGCGCCCAGCAGGCGCAGCAGCTCGGCGGGTGGCTGACCCAGGTCGAGCCGGACGGGTCGGCCCGGGTCGTGGTGGACGGGGTGGGGATGGGCAGCGGGGTGGCGTGGAGCCCGGACGGGCGGCTGCTCTACTACGTGGACTCTCCGACCCGGCGGGTGGACGTCCTGGTCTTCGACCCGACCACCGGCGCGGCCGGTCGGCGCCGGCCGCTGTGCGAGATCGAACCGGAGGCCGGGTGGCCGGCAGGCGTCTGCGTCGACTCGGACGGTTGCGTGTGGGTTGCGTTGTGGGACGGCTGGGCCGTGCGGCGCTACACGCCGGAGGGGCGCCTGGACAGGGAGTTGGCGGTGCCGGTGGCGCGGCCGACGGCGTGTTGTTTCGGTGGGGATGACCACAGCGACCTGTACGTGACGACCGCACGCGCCGGGTTGTCACCAGAGGTCCTGGCGGAGCAGGAGCTGGCAGGTTCGTTGCTGGTGATCACGAACGTGGGCAACGGCCTGGCCACCCCCGCCTTCGCGGGGTGACGCGCCGCGATCCGTTGAGCCGCTGCGGCACCTACCATGCGGGTGGCTTGGCCTGCGCCGAGTAAAGCAACGAGGCAGTACCCTCGGCTTGTTCCACCAGCGCAGGCGCCGCCCAGAAAGAGGACACGATGGCCTCGCTGCCCAGGCCGGAGCACCCGCTACCCTGGCCCGACCACTTGTTGACCTTGGAGGAGTTCCTGGAGCTTCCCGAGGACAACAGCCGTCGCTTCGAGGTCAAGGAAGGTGTCCTCATCGTGGCCCCTCGCCACCTCGCGAAGCACCAGCGTGCGGCCAACCGGTTGGCTCAACGCCTGAACGACCAGCTTCCGGATGAGTGGGAGGGCGTCACCGAGATCGATGTGGTTGTGCGCCCGGGTTTTCCGCCCGATGTACGAGTGCCCGATGTTGTTGTAGTCCGGTCCAAATGGATCGATGACGACATGCGAGTGGCATCTCCCGAGGACGTTCTGCTCGCCGTGGAGGTCATTTCGCCCGGTTCGCGGGACACCGACACCGTGCTCAAGCCCGTTGAGTATGCGGAGGCGGGCATCCCCTATTACTTGGTGATCGACCTTGATCCACCAGTTTCGTTGACGGCCTATCACCTGGCTGGAGATCTCGGCTACCAGGAAGCGCCCGCCGTGACGGGCGAGTTCATCACCCAGGAACCGTTTTCGCTGCGAATCGACCTCACGAAGCTGGCCGGAAGCCGCTGACGAAGCGCGGACCGCAGATGCGGTCCGCGCTTACCGAGAACAACTCTGGGCGGTCAGGCCCAGAGCTGGCCTTCGAGGCGTTCGGCGGCCTGGTCGAGGTCGCCCCCGTAGGCCCCCGTCGACAGGTACTTCCACCCGGCGTCGGCCACCACGAACACCACGTCTGCCTGCTCTCCCGTGCCGGCGGCCTTCTCCGCCACGGCCAGCGCGGCGTGCAGCACCGCCCCGGTCGAGATCCCGGCGAAGATTCCCTCCTCCGCCAGCAGCTGCCGGGTCCGGCGCAACGCGTCCCGGGAACCGACCGAGAACCGCCCGGTCAGCACCTCCGGGTCGTACAGCTCGGGCACGAACCCCTCGTCGAGGTTGCGCAGGCCGTACACCAGCTCCCCGTACCGCGGTTCGGCCGCGATGATCTGCACGTCCGGCTTGTGCTCGCGCAGGTACCGGCCAACGCCGACGAGCGTGCCCGTGGTCCCCAGCCCGGCCACGAAGTGCGTCACCGTGGGCAGGTCACGCAGGATCTCCGGGCCGGTGGTGCGGTAGTGCGCGGCGGCGTTGGCCTGGTTGCCGTACTGGTACAGCATCACCCAGTCCGGGTTGGCCGCGGCCAGCTGCTTGGCCAGCGCCACGGCCATGTTCGACCCGCCGGCTGCCGGCGAGGAGATGATCTCCGCGCCGTAGGCCGTCAGCAGCTGGCGCCGTTCCGGCGAGGTGTTCTCCGGCATGACGCAAACCAGCCGATAGCCCTTCAGGCGCGCGGCCATGGCCAGCGAGATGCCGGTGTTGCCCGAGGTCGGCTCGAGGATCGTGCTCCCGGGACGAAGCCGGCCCTCGCGCTCGGCCGTCTCGATCATGGCCAGCGCGGGCCGGTCCTTGATCGAGCCGGTCGGGTTGCGGTCCTCCAGCTTCGCCCACAGTCGCACGTTCTCGGCGGGCGACAGCCGCGGCAGCCCCACCAGCGGGGTGTCGCCCAGCGCGTCCAGCAGCGAGTCGTAGCGGGCCATGAGCGAAACACTCCTCCCTCGGGCGCGGGTGCGCCCCGGTGTTATCGCATGCCGCCGGCGACGGCGGGCAGGATCGTCACGTTGTCGCCGTCGTTGACCGGCGCGGTCAGGCCGCCGGCGAACCGCACGTCCTCGTCGTTGACGTACACGTTGACGAACCGGTGCAGGTTGCCGTTCTTGACCAGCCGGTCCTTCAGTCCGGAGTGCCGGCTCTCCAGGTCGTCGATCAGCTCGGCGAGGGTGGTGCCGGACGCCTCGACGGACTTCTCCCCTCCGGTGTGCGTCCGCAGGATGGTGGGGATCGAGACGGTGACGGCCATGGGTGGAACCTCCTTGTCCACAGTGAACTCGAACGCGGGAGGCGCGGCGGGCGCGCCAGACGCGGCACGGGCTGGCAGGGCAGCCGGCACGCGCGGGACTCAGCGACAGTCGGGAACGTCGTCCACGCCCGTGTGGGCGAACATGTAGGACTCGACGACCTCGACGGGCTCCTCGGTGACCACGCCGTCGACGATCCGGTACGAGCGCAGCTCGTGCTCGTGCGGGTCCCGCGTGGAGACCAGCACGTAGTGCGCGTCCGGCTCCGATGCGTAGGAGACGTCCGTGCGGGAGGGGTATGCCTCGGTGGCGGTGTGCGAGTGGTAGATCACCACCGGCACCTCGTCGTTGGCGTCCATCTCCCGCCAGACCCGCAGCTGCTCGAGCGAGTCGAACCGGTAGAAGGTCAACGAGCGCTCGGCGTTGGTCATCGGCACGAACCGCTCCGGGCGGTCCGACCCCGCCGGGCCGGCGATCACACCACACGCCTCGTCCGGGTGGTCGCGGCGGGCATGCGCCACCATCGCGTCCACCAGGTCGCGTCGGATCACCAGCACGGCACCCATCCTAAAGGTCGATGGAAGGCGTCCTAGCGTGTGAGAACGTGCACTACCGGTGCGATGTTCCCCGCCCACGAGCTGGTCAGAGCCTGGTCGCGGCAGCCGGGTGGCGCAACCGGCGGCATCGGTTGGACCGTCAGGGGGTACCGAGACCCACGGGACACCCGACCGGCCGTGGCCCGACCCACCCGCACTACTCGGATCGAGTGAACGCCGACAGGTAGACCTCCCGGTAGGCCGGAACCTCGCCCACACCCCGTGCGGCGAGCAACGCATGCACCACGGCCCGTGTCACCACATCGGCAGCCGCCCCGCACACGACGTCCAGCGCCCCGGCCCTGGTCACGCTCGCGAAGACGTCGGTGTCCCCGCCCAGGTCGCGGGCGCCGGTCGCCAGGGTGAACAGGGTGTCGCCGTCGAACATCGAGTGCGCCGGGCGCAGCGCCCGAGCCAGCCCGTCCTGAGCCACGGTGGCGACCCGCCGGCACTCGGCCTTGGTCAGCGCCAGGTCGGTGGCAATCACGCCGAGCGTCGTGTTGAGCGGCTGCTTCGTGTGCACCAGCGCGGCCCGCGCGGCCTCGACCTCCCCTTTCTCCGGGGCACGCAGCCCGAACTCCCCCGGCAGCCCGAGCTGGGCCGCCCAGGGCAGGCCGCTGGCCAGGTCCACTGCCTCACCCATCGCGTTCAAAGCCACCAGCGCGCCCAGCACGGCACCGTCGGGCAACACCACGCTGGCCGTGCCGACCCCGCCCTTGAGGGAACCGACCGTGGCTCCCGTGCCCGCGCCGACGCAGCCCTGCGCGACCGGCCCCGCGGTGGCCGCCTCGCACGCGGCGTAGCCGAAGCCCGCGTCGGGGCGGTTGTCCCACTCGCCCCTGCCGAGGTCGAACAACACCGCCGCCGGCACGATCGGCACGACCTGGTGGGGCGCGGGGCCGACCGGGAAACCGTGCCCGCGCTCGGCCAGCCAGCGCATGACGCCGTCCGCCGCAGCCAACCCGAACGCGCTACCCCCGCCCAGGCAGATCCCGTGCACCTGCCCCACCAGCCGGGTGGGTTCGAGTGCCTCGGTCTCCCGGGTGCCGGGGCCGCCACCGCGGATGTCCACCCCGCCGACCGCGCCCTCGGGGGTTAGCACCACGGTCACCCCGGTCGCCCAGCCGTCGCCAAGGTGGTGATGGTGCCCGACGAGCACGCCGGGAACGTCGGTGATGGCGTTGCGTGGTCCGGGTCGCGGGTCCTCCGGCGGCGGGCTCACCCGGCGGCCACCGCCTGCACCAGGCTCTCCTGCACCCAGGTCAGCCACTGGTACACGCCGTAGTGCGGGCCACGGGGATCGTCGTCAGGCAGCATCTCGGGCATGTCATCGCTGACGTCCAGCGCGGTGCCCAGCGCGAGCCGCACGTCGTTGAGCGCGGACAGCCATGCCTCGGCCTCGCTCTCGCTGAGGCTCACCTCGCCGCCGTCCCGGGGGCAGGTGTTGAGCACGGTCCCGGCCGCGCCGGTCTTGTGGTCCAGCAACGCGGGCTCGTGCAGCGAACGCATCGCCGCGGCGGCGTTGACGTCCTCGGCGGCCGAGGGCAGCGGATCACCGTCGACGTCGGTCTCGATGCGGTGGAAGTCCGGCAGCAGCCGGCCCAGGATCGGGTCCTCCGGCGGCGTGGAGTGGCCGGTGCGAATGCCGGTCAGCGCCGCCAGCTCGTCCCGCGGCTGCTCCTCGGCACGCGCGTCGAGCATGTCCTTGATCTGGCCGACCATGCCGCGCACCAGCGCGGCCTCCTGCTGGTCGAGCACGCCGACGATCTGCGCGCCGTCGCGCTTCCAACCCCTCATCCGTGTGCACCCAGCCGTCTCACGAGTCGCGTTGCATGGTGGCCCACAGGCCGGCGGCGTGCAGCTTCGCCACATCGCCCTCGACCTTTTCCTTGGAACCCGAGGAGACGATCGCCCGGCCCTTGTGATGCACGTCCAGCATCAGCTTGGTGGCCTTCTCCCGGCTGTAGCCGAACAGCTTCTGGAACACGTACGTCACGTAGGACATCAGGTTGACCGGGTCGTTCCACACGACGGTCAGCCAGGGTCGGTCCTCGGCCCCGACCTCGTCCGTGGTCGGGTCGACCTGCGTCCGCTCCTGCTCCACGGGCGTGGTCATACCTCCATGGTGGCATGCGTACACAGTGGGGTCGCCGAGATGGTCGGATCGGGGTCGCCCGGGGCGGTGACGTTCTAGGCTCACCGGTTATGACCATCCCGTCGAGCACCGCTCTGTTCACGGACCATTACGAGCTGACGATGCTGGCCAGCGCGTTGCGCGATGGCACCGCCGAGCGCCGGTGCGTGTTCGAGGTGTTCGCCCGCCACCTACCCGACGGCCGTCGCTACGGGGTGGTGGCTGGCACCGAGCGGTTGATCCGCGCGTTGGAGAACTTCCGGTTCACCGAGGCCGAACTGGACCGGCTCGGCAAGTCCGGGGTGGTCGACGACAACACCCTGCGGTGGCTGGCCGACTACCGGTTCCGCGGCGACGTCGACGGCTACCCCGAGGGCGAGTTGTACTTCCCGGGCTCGCCGATCCTGGCTGTGGAGGGCACGTTCGCCGAGGCGGTCGTGCTGGAGACGATCACGTTGTCGATCCTCAACCACGACAGCGCCATCGCGTCCGCCGCGGCACGCATGGTGTCGGCCGCCAACGGGCGGCGGATGATCGAGATGGGCTCGCGGCGCGCACACGAGGAGGCGGGGGTCGCTTCCGCCCGGGCCGCCTACCTCGCAGGTTTCACCGCCACGTCCAACCTGGAGGCGGGCCGGCGCTACGGCATCCCCACCGCCGGCACCTCCGCGCACGCCTTCGTGCTGCTGCACGACGACGAGGAAGCGGCCTTCCGCTCCCAGGTGACCACGCTGGGCCGGCAGACCACCCTGTTGGTGGACACCTACGACATCACCGCGGGCATCGAGCGGGCGGTCCGGGTCGCCGGACCCGAGCTGGGCGCCGTCCGCATCGACTCCGGGGATCTCGGGGTCCTCGCGCGGCAGGCCCGCGAGCAGCTGGACACGCTGGGTGCGCGCAACACCAAGATCGTGGTGTCGGGAGACCTGGACGAGTTCGCCATCGCGGCGCTGCGGGCCGAGCCGGTGGACGCCTACGGGGTGGGCACGGCGGTCGTGACGGGTTCCGGGGCGCCCACCGCGGGCATGGTCTACAAGCTGGTGGAGGTCGATGAGCGGCCGGTGGCCAAGCGCAGCTCCCACAAGGAGTCCAAGGGCGGCCGCAAGGCCGCGCTGCGGCGGCACAAGCCCACCGGCACCGCGATCGAGGAGGTCGTCTACCGCGCCGCCGGACCGCGGCCCGAGCGCGGGGAGCACGATCGCGATCTGCAGATCCCGCTGATTCGCGGTGGACAACGGGTGTCCGGTTTGCCCACCCTGGAAGAGAGCAGGGAGCGGTTGCGCCGGGGGCTGGTGAGCGTCCCGTGGGAGGGCCTGAAGCTCTCGCACGGCGAGCCGGTCATCCCCACGGTGTTCATCACCTGAGGTGAGGGGGTGCCCGCGATGGCCAGGGCACTGATCGTGGTCGACGTCCAGAACGACTTCTGCGAGGGCGGCGCACTACCGGTGGCCGGTGGTGCCGAGACCGCGTCCGCGATCTCCCGGCACCTCGCCGAGGGCGGTTACGAGTACGTCGTCGCCACCCGCGACTACCACATCGATCCGGGCACGCACTTCAGCGCCGAGCCGGACTACGTCGACTCCTGGCCCCGCCACTGCGTGGTGGGCACACCGGGCGCCGACTTCCATCCCAACCTGGACACCGGGCAGTTCGACGCGGTGTTCGCCAAGGGGCAGTACGACTCCGGTTACTCCGGATTCGGCGGCGCGGACGAGAACGGCAGGCGGCTGGCCGACTGGCTGCGCGACCACGACGTGGACAAGGTGGACGTGGTCGGCATCGCGACCGACCACTGCGTGCGGGCGACCTCGGTCGACGCCGCCCGCGAGGGCTTCGACACCCGGGTCCTGCTCGACCTGACGGTCGGCGTCGCCGAGCCCACGGTCGAGGCCGCCCTCGCGCAGATGCGGGACGCCGGGGTGCAGCTTTCGGGCACGCCCCACGTGGTGGCATGAGTCCCGGCGGCGTTACTGTCCCGTTCGCCCGTGCCCCTGGGAAGTCTTCACGGGGATGGCTAACAATGCCCGCCCCCTACTTTCCAGTTTAATTGATCTTGAATGGGGTGCGCAAGATCACAGAGGAGGGATCTTGGTGCGCTGAACCGCCGTCCGCGGAGCACCGGGCATGGGTTTCGCCCGCGCGGTGACACCGCGATGCGTGTGGTGCGTGCCAGAACTGGGCTACGGATCGCCGTGACCAACGCCCATCCGCCGGGAAATGGCGTGTGGTCACAAGGGAAAGCGCGAATTGTCCCTTACTGCCCCGAGATTCGGCCGACCGCCACTGGTGACACGCATGATCTTCGTCACGGTATGCAAGGTTCTTTGTTGCTTCCCGACAACGTCCGCTGACGGGTTGGCGAGTTAATGTCCGATCGGAAACCGGCGGTCCACCCGCCGTCGAGCCCACCAACCGTGGAGGTCCTCGTGTCCGTTGCCGTACGCCCGGTCGGCATCACGCGCCCGCGCGTGGTGCTGGCCGACCTCGTCCCCGGCGCCCTGGCCCGCGACATCGCCCTGGTGGCCGCCGGCGCCGGCCTGACCGGCCTGCTCGCCCAGGTCGCCCTCCCGGTGCCGGGCACCCCGGTGCCGGTCACCGGCCAGACCTTCGCCGCCCTGCTCGTCGGTGCCGCGCTGGGCTGGCAGCGGGGTGCGGCGTCGATGGCGCTGTACCTGCTCGCCGGCATGGCGGGGGTGCCGTGGCTCGCCGGGGGTGCGTCCGGCTGGGCCGCAGCGAGCTTCGGCTACGTCGTCGGCCTGGTGTTCGCCGGTGCCCTGGTCGGCGCGCTCGCCGGCCGCGGCGGTGACCGCACCCCGTTGCGCACGGCCGGCACGATGGTTCTCGGCAACCTGGCCATCTACGCCGTCGGCGTGCCGTGGCTGATGGCGGTCACCGGCTTCGACCTCGCCAACGCCCTGGCCAGGGGCGTGCTGCCGTTCCTGCTCGGCGACGCGCTCAAGATCGCGCTCGCGGTCGGGCTGCTGCCCGGCGCCTGGAGCCTGGTCCGCCGGTTCCGGGGCTGACCGGCCACCGTGCCCGCTCCGCGCACCCTCGTGCGCCAGGGGTGCGCGGAGCGCCTGGCGGTTCAGCACGTGCTGGTGGCGTCGTCGTTCGCGCCGGAGGCCAGCGGCCGGACCCGGTCGAGGTCCACCACCGTCGAGCGCAGCTGGTAACGCACGGCCCCCCTGGCGTCGAGTACCGAGGCGTTGACCTGCACCCGGCCGGCCGCGGCGAGGTCCCCCCAGCGCTCGACCTCCCAGCCGGGCGGCTGGCCGAACAACGCCACGCGCAGCGGCGGGTTGGAGATCCTGGTGCGGGCTCGGGCCAGCTCGCCCTCGGCCGAGCGGTTCGTGATCACCAGCTCCACCTCGTCACCCACCGAACAGGCGCCGAGCACGGCCACCACCGCGTCGTTCTTGTCCCGGCCAACCAGGATCCGCCCCCGCTCCTCCGGCTGGCAGCCGGTCAGCGCGAGCGTGGTCACGGCCAGCAGCGGCAGCCATCGGCGAACACGGGGAACGGACACGAGATGCATCCTGGCGTGCTCCATCCGGCCGAACGCCCCCCTGAGACCGTCCCGTGAGGGAACCGGCATCGGATCGTCTTCCCCGACGACACTGCCCCCACCCGCCTCGGGATCGGTAGCGTCGGCGACCATGATCGACGACGACCGTCCCGCGTTACCCGCGGCCGCGCGGGCCGCCGCGGCCGAGCACCTGGCGCGGCTGGACAGCGCCGCCCCGGGCCTGGTGCGCGGCCTGCACGTGATCGGCTCGGCGGTGCTGGACGACTACCAGCCGGGACGCTCCGACCTGGACGTGGTGGCCGAGCTGGCCCGCGAACCGAACCCGGCCGACCTGGCCGCCCTGGCGGGCGCGCACACCGGCCCCGGCATCCACGTGGAGGCGCTCTACGTCCGACCCGGCGAGCTGGCGGGACCACCCGAGGAGGCGGCCGGCGGTCCGTGGGTCAACTCGGGCGACTTCAACGCCACCGACCGCTCCTTCTGGCTCAACCCGGTGACCTGGCTCCAGCTCGACCGGTACCGGGTGACGGTGCGCGGGGACGAGCCCCGCCCACCCGTCGACATGGCCCGGGTGCGGGACTTCTGCCGGGGCAACCTGGCCTCTTACTGGGCGTCCCTGCTGCAGCAGGTGGAGCTGCTGCTCGCGCTGCGCTCCCCGGGCGAGGAGATGCTGGCACAGTCGATCATGTGGGTGGCTTTCGGGCCGCCCCGGCTGTGGCACACGATCACCACCGGTGAGGTCGTGAGCAAGACGCGCGGCGCGGAGCTGGCCATGTCGGCCTGGCCGGATCTGGCCGGACCGCTGCGGGAGCTGGTCGCGGTGCGGGCGGGCGCGAAGAGGGTTCTCACCACCGAGCACGCCAGGGCCGCCGTGGATCTCGGTCGCCGGATCCTGGCCGAGGCTGGCGTGTCCTGACGGCTCCAGGCGGTAGCGTCACCGGTCGTGTCGTCCCCCACCCTGGAGTCCGCCAGCAACGCCACCGGCAGCGCCGAGGTGCCGGGGGTCGGTGACCTGCTCGCCGCGGCCGTGGCCGCACTCGGCGGCGCGGAGCGGCCCGGCCAGGTCGCGATGGCCGAGGCGGTGGCCCGGGCGATCCGCACCGGCGAGCACCTGGCGGTCCAGGCGGGCACCGGCACCGGGAAGTCGTTGGCCTACCTCGTGCCGGCGCTGCGACACGCCCTCACCGAGGATGCGACCGTGGTGGTCTCCACCGCGACCATCGCGCTGCAGCGCCAGCTCGTCGATCGCGACCTTCCCCGACTGACCGAGGCACTCGCGCCGATGCTGGGCCGCAAGCCCCGGTTCGCGATCCTCAAGGGCCGGCGCAACTATCTCTGCCTGCACCGGCTGCACGAAGGGGCACCCGAAGAACCGGCCGAAAAGGGCCTGTTCGACCCCCGCGCGGTGTCGGCACTGGGGCGGCAGATGCAGCGGCTGCACGAGTGGTCCTCGGAGACCGGGACCGGCGACCGCGACGAGCTCGTGCCAGGGGTGAGCGAACTGGCGTGGCGGCAGGTCTCGGTGACCGCCCGGGAGTGTCTCGGCGTCTCCCGCTGCCCGGTGGGCACCGACTGCTTCGCCGAGCGAGCACGGGCCGAGGCCGGTCGGGCCGATGTTGTGGTCACCAACCACGCGCTGCTGGCGATCGACGCACTGGAGGGCTATCCGGTGCTTCCCGAGCACGACGTGGTCGTGGTCGACGAGGCACACGAGCTGGTCGACCGGGTGACCTCGGTGGCCAGCGCCGAGCTGTCGGCGGCCGCGATCACCGCCGCGGCCCGGCGCTGCGGGCGCCTGGTGGACGAGCAGATCGCCGACCGGCTGGCCGAGGCCGGCGACGGGCTGGCGCTCGCACTCGGCGAACTCTCCCCGGGCCGGCTCGACGAACTGGCGCAGCCGCTGGCCGGGGCGGTTGCGGCGGTGCGCGACGCCGCGCACGCCTGCATCACCGCGCTCGGCCCGGAGCGCAGGGAGGACGTCGAGGGCAGCACGGCTCGCAAGCTCGCCCTGGCGTTGCTGGAGGAGGTGCACGACACGGCGGTGCGACTGCTCACCGCGTTCAAACCGCCGGAGTCGGAGCGCTTCGACGTGGTGTGGGTGTCCGGCGGGATCAGCCAGGACCAGGTGCGGCCGGCCACGCTGAAGGTGGCACCGTTGACCGTGGGCGGGTTGTTGCGGGAGCGGTTGTTCGGGCCACGCTCGGTAGTGCTGACATCGGCGACGCTGACGCTGGGCGGCACGTTCGACACGCTGGCCCGGCAGTGGGGGTTGCCACCGTCGCCGGTTCCGGCCCGATCAGCACCGGGCGCCGCGACCGAGAAGGAACCACCTGCGGACGACACCGGTTCGCCCGATGTGGATGGTCCACGGTGGACCGGGCAGGACGTCGGCTCACCGTTCGAGTACCGCCGTAGCGGGATCCTCTACCTGGCAAGGCATATGCCACCGCCGGGACGGGACGGCCTGCCGCCGCAGTACCTCGACGAGCTGGCGGGGCTGGTCGAGGCGGCCGGTGGCCGCACCCTCGGTCTGTTCTCCTCCATGCGCGCGGCCAAACAGGCCACGGAGGCGCTGCGGGAACGGATCGACTTTCCCGTGCTGTGCCAGGGAGACGACTCGACCGCGTTGCTGGTCAGACAGTTCGCCGAGGACACCCCGACCTGCCTGTTCGGAACCCTGTCGCTGTGGCAGGGGGTGGACGTGCCCGGTCCGTCCCTGCAGCTGGTGGTGATGGACCGGATCCCGTTCCCACGCCCGGATGACCCACTGGCCTCGGCCCGCCAACGTGCCGTCACCGCCCGCGGTGGCAACGGTTTCCTTTCGGTGGCCGCCACACACGCCGCTCTGCTGCTCGCCCAGGGCGCGGGCCGCCTGCTGCGATCCACCGACGACCGCGGCGTGGTCGCGATCCTTGACCCGCGCCTGGCCACCGCGCGCTACGGGAGCTTCCTAAGGGCTTCCCTGCCGCCGTTCTGGACAACCCACGATCCCGAGGTCGTCCGCTCCGCTCTCCGCCGGATCAATGGCTGAGCTCCGCCGGTTCCGCCCTGGAGAGGGCGAAACCGGCGGGGCGTGGTCGAGCGATCTCATCGTCAGCCGTGGCGGCGGACGGTGTACTGGCGTGGGTTACCGAGCGGACGGGGCTGGCTTCGCACCGGACCCCAGCCGTCGAAGCGGACTCCCTTGCCCGCCTTGCGCCGTTCCCGCCTGCTGAGCGGCACCTGGTCGCCGTCGCCGGTCGTGGCGTCAACGAGGGGATTTCCGTTCTGGGTCAATGTGATCCTCTGCTCCGGCACATCGGTACGGGGACGGTTGGTGGCGGTGTTCCGTTCCGGGCGTACAGCCATGGATGGCCTCCTCTGGTTCGAACGCTGAGGTGCCAGCACGAGGACTTCACGAAGCGACGAGCGGAGGTGGGTATCACCAGCATCGACGAGCGGCACCGCACAGCGGCGGGACATGGTTCGAGAAAGAGGTGGCGTCACAGCCGGAATGCGGCTGGCGCGGCGCTGACAGCGCGGGAACATCCTCAGAGGATCATGCCAGGAACCGTACAGGGCGCGTATCCCCCCGCGCACGGCATTTTTGACCAGGGCAAACAGCACCCTGCTACGCCACCCACAGCCGTTCGGCGATCCCGGTCGCGGCGTCATAGCCCACCACGCCGCCGCGACCTCGCCGGCACAGGTCCTGCGGTGCTGCCCCAAGGTCAGGGAACGAACCGGATCTGCGGGCCGCACGTATAGCGCCCACTCACCGGGCCGCACACATACGTCCAGCCTTCCTTGACGGTGCCGGTGTAAGGAACGTTTTGCGCGAACGGCCAGCTCCTGCCGTCTTCCCTCCGTGCAAAGGCGACGTTGGTGGTACCGGTGGTCGTCACGAGCTCCAGGAGCAGGTCGGTGTCACCTCGGTGCCGGCCGAAGTCCCGGAGGGTGCCCTTGAAGTGCACCGTTTCGGGCCGGACGTGAACGTGCCGCGGAATTCACTTTCAGCGTAGGTGGCGTGCACGGGCGCCGCAGACGCAACCGAGGCGGACAACGTCATCGCCCCGACCACGGCACCGGTCACAATCCCCGCACGACGTACCGCGCGCCCCATCATGGGCTCTCCTTCCCCCAGTACCGACCACCTCGGCCGGTCAGAACGAGCCCATCGAAGGTGGCCGCCGCGGTCAATCGCCCTGAACGGCCAACAGCCGCCCCATCCAGCCCTTGCACGCTGAGTGTCGGTGTCATGGCCAGGTGGCGAGAACGGTGACCGTGCCGGGGGCAACCTCCGTGAAGCCCGCGTCGCGCACGGCGGCGACACGGCGGGAACGCCACGCCCGCTCCGGTTCCTCGCCCGGTTGCAGGTCGGCCCAAGTCGACTTGTCGGCCTGTCGCACCACGCACGGGAAGCCCGCCTCGGCCCACTTCGCCAGCTCGTCGCCGGCGCCGCTGGCATCCAGCAGTGCGGCCAGGATCATCGTGGCGTGCCCGACCTGAGCGGCGGCCTTCCCCACCGTCATCGGCACCGCGGGGCTCAGCCACAACACGGACACCCCGGCGGGCGGGGGCCCGGGCTCGTCCAGGGGAAGCTCGGTGCCCGAGATCTGCAGCTTCGCCACCTCGCGCGGCACCTCGACCACCCGGCCCGGCAGCAACGCGCGCACCTCGGCTCCCCCGCGGCACACCGTCACCCCGGGCAGTTCGGTGACCGCCCGCCACTGCGCGCCGCGGGCTCGCCGCGCGACCTTCCGGATCCGGCCGCGAACCCAGGTGTCCACCGGCTCGTACCACTGCCCGCCCGGCGCCGCCCGGTCGTCCAGGCACACCGCGAGCGCCGCGGACGCGGCGGCCGCAAGCAGCTCGGATCGCGGCGGCAGGGTGGCCTTCTCGATCCGCAGCACCACCGGCATCGCCCGCACCTGGTCCGGGTCCTCCTCGGAGGTGTCGTCGACCCGGGACCGGCCGAGCCAGTCGGCATAGCGGGCGGCCAGCGGCTCCAGGATCGCGAAGCGAGTTCCCATCAGATGCGCTGCAGGTCCAGTCCGTCGGCGGCGTCGGCCGCCTCCACTTCGGCCCGGGTCACCCCGAGCAGGAACAACACCGCGTCCAGGTACGGGTAGGACAACGCCGCGTCGGCCACCTCGCGCAGTGCGGGCTTGGCGTTGAACGCCACGCCCAGACCGGCCACGGACAGCATGTCGATGTCGTTCGCCCCGTCGCCCACGGCGACGCACTGGGCGAGCGGGACGCCATACCGCTCGGCGAAGCTGCGCAGCGCCGCGGCCTTGCCGGCCCGGTCCACGACGTCGCCGACCACCTGGCCGGTCAGCCGCCCGTCGTGCACCTCCAGCTCGTTGGCCGCGCAGAAGTCCAGCCCCAGCTCGTCCACCAGCCGCTGCACGACCTGGGTGAACCCGCCGGAGACGACGCCGCAGCGGAAGCCGAGCCGCTTGAGCGTGCGGATGGTGGTGCGCGCCCCCGGGGTCAGCTCCAGGGTCTCGGCGACCTTGTCGAGCACCCCGGCCGGCATGCCCTCCAGCAGGGCCACCCGCCGCTGCAGGGACTGGGTGAAGTCCAGCTCCCCACGCATCGCGGCCTCGGTGATCTCCCGCACCTCTGCCTCGTGCCCGGCGTGCGCGGCCAGCAGCTCGATCACCTCGCCCTGGACCAGGGTCGAGTCCACGTCGAAGACGACCAGCCGCTTGGCCCGCCGGGAGAGCCCGGCCCGTTCCACCGCGATGTCGATACCGGCCCGCACCGCCACCTCGGCCATGGCCGAGCGCAGCTCGGTGTCGGCGTGCGGACTGTCCCCCGCCGCCGACACCAGCAGCTCCAGCCCGGTCACCGGGTAGTCGGCCACCCGCCGGATGGCGTCGATGTTGGCGCCCAGCGCGGCCAGCCGCCGCGCGACCTCGGTGAAGGCGCGAGCGGTCACCGGCCGGCCGAGCACCACCAGCACGTGGCTGGAGCCCAGCCGCGCCGCCATCCGGGCCTCGGCGTTGACCTCCACGTCCACGTGCATGCCCACGCTGGCCATGGCCTGCTCGACGGCCTCCTGCAGTCCCTCCGGGTCGTGCTCGGTGGACACCAGCACGCCCAGCACCAGGCGGCCGCGGATCACCACCTGCTCGACGTCGAGGATCTCGACGCCGTGCCGGGTGAGCGCGGCGAACAACACGGAGGTGACCCCGGGCTTGTCGGGCCCGGTCACGGTCATCAGGACGGTGGTGGCGTGCGGCACGGTCACGAGCCGGCTCCTGTCGGTGCGGGTCGGGCGTCGCCCGGCGTCGGGTTCGACAATGCGGCGAGCCCCGGTACACCCAGTGTGGGTGACCGGGGCTCGCCGTCGAGCGGGTGGGTCGGGCATCGACCCGGGCGGGTTACTTCGCCTCGGGGTCGCCGCCGGCCCGCTGGTCGGTCCGCGCCGCGGCCGCGGCCAGCTCCGGGTGGTCCGGGTTCGGCACCGGCTTGCCGGACAGGCCGACGTGGCCCTCCAGCCGCATGCGCTCGGCCATGTGCGGGTAGTGCAGTTCGAAGGCGGGCCGCTCGGAGCGGATCCGGGGCAGCTCGGTGAAGTTGTGTCGCGGGGGCGGGCAGGAGGTGGCCCACTCCAGCGAGTTGCCGAAACCCCACGGGTCGTCGACCTGGACGATCTCGCCGTACCGGTAGCTCTTGAACACGTTGTAGATGAACGGGAGCATCGAGGCACCGAGGATGTAGGCGCCGATCGTCGAGATCGTGTTGAGCGTGGTGAACCCGTCGGTGGGCAGGTAGTCGGCGTAGCGCCGCGGCATGCCCTCGTTACCCAGCCAGTGCTGGACCAGGAACGTGCCGTGGAAGCCGATGAAGGTGGTCCAGAAGTGCAGCTTGCCCAGCCGCTCGTCCATCAGTCGCCCGGTCATCTTCGGGAACCAGAAGTAGATACCGGCGAAGGTGGCGAAGGCGATCGTGCCGTAGAGCACGTAGTGGAAGTGGGCCACCACGAAGTAGGTGTCCGAGACGTGGAAGTCGATCGGCGGGGCGGCCAGCAGCACGCCGGACAGGCCACCGAAGAGGAACGTCACGATGAAGCCGACGCTGAACAGCATCGGGGTCTCGAAGGTGAGCTGCCCCTTCCACATCGTGCCGATCCAGTTGAAGAACTTCACGCCGGTCGGCACGGCGATGAGGAAGGTCATGAAGGCGAAGAAGGGCAGCAGCACCGCGCCGGTGGCGTACATGTGGTGCGCCCACACCGTCACCGACAGCGCGGCGATCGCCAGCGTCGCGTAGACCAGGCCCTTGTAGCCGAACAGCGGCTTGCGACTGAACACCGGGAAGATCTCGGACACGATGCCGAAGAACGGCAACGCGATGATGTAGACCTCGGGGTGGCCGAAGAACCAGAACAGGTGCTGCCACAGGATGACGCCGCCGTTGGCCGGGTCGAACACGTGCGCGCCGAGGTGCCGGTCGGCGAGCAGGCCGAGGATGGCGGCGGTCAGGATCGGGAACGCCAGCAGCACCAGCAGGCTGGTGATGAGGATGTTCCACGTGAAGATCGGCATCCGGAACATCGTCATTCCCGGAGCGCGCAGGCAGACCACCGTGGTGATCATGTTGACCGCGCCGAGGATGGTGCCCAGACCGGACACGGCCAGGCCGCTCAGCCACAGGTCGGCACCCATGCCCGGGGAGTGCACCGCGTCGGACAGCGGGGTGTAGGCGAACCAGCCGAAGTCCGCGGCGCCGCCCGGGGTGAGGAACCCGCTGAGCACGATGAGGCTGCCGAACAGGAACAGCCAGTAGGAGAAGGCGTTCAGCCGCGGGAACGCCACGTCGGGCGAGCCGATCTGCAGGGGCAGCACGTAGTTGGCGAACCCGAACACGATGGGCGTCGCGTAGAGCAGCAGCATCACCGTGCCGTGCATGGTGAACAGCTGGTTGAACTGCTCCTGGGACAGAAACTGCAGACCCGGGCGCGCCAGCTCGGTGCGCATCAGCAACGCCATGACGCCGCCGACCAGGAAGAAGGCCATCGACGTGACGATGTACATGATGCCGAGCTGCTTGTGGTCCGTGGTGCGGAACATCCGCAGCAGGAACGAACCCTTTGCCGTCTGACGCGCCGAGTACGGGCGCGTCGCGATCGGCTGAGGGGCAACGGCCGTCACGGTGCCTCCTGCTCTCACCTGGTGGAACTCAAAAACCCGCGGGGCACCCCGGCCGCTGGGCGGCCCGATGCCACCCCGGATCGTAAACCGCGGTCCTGCGTCGATTGCGTGGGGGCTGCGGCACAGTGTTCCGTTCTCGCACGTCGCAGGCGTTCGTAGTTACCCAGCTCACACCGGGATGCTGCCGCCACGGGTCCAACCCGGACGGTGTGGATCGCTATCCTGGCGGGCTGTGGGTGACCCGGGAGCGGTGTGGCGGCGCGGTCGCGACGCCACGCGGACTGCTCCTTGTGCTCCTCGTGGCAACGCTTGGTCTCGGACTGTTGGCGATGCACCAGCTGGCCGAGCCGGACCAGACGCACACCGGGCACACGACGACTGGCGTCCACATTCAGCACCAGGCGGGCACCGGTTCGTCATCCGCTGTCCGCTATGCCCCGGTTCCGCCGACTTCCGATGGAAGTAGCCACACCGGTCTCCATCTCTGTGTGGGGCTGGTAGTCAGCGCGCTCGGCCTGATCACCCTGCTGCTGCTCGGCCACATTGGTGTCGGAGCACTCGTGCAGTTCCCGGCGCTCGCCGGGTACGACCGGCCACTCCCATCCGGCCGGGCGCCACCTGTCCCGCGGCGTCTCTCCACTTTGTGCGTGTGGCGGCTGTGATCGGCTCACCAGCACCCCCGGCGTTCGTTCGAGCGGATTCGCACGCCGGGCGAGCTGGGCCGATCGCGTCCACACATCCACGCACGAAGTCGAGGAGAGAACCGTGCGTAAGCAAATCGTTGATGCGCTGCTGGCGACCGGCGTCCTGTTCGCGGCCGCCTGTGGTGGGGCCGACGAGAAGGCGACGAACGCGGGCGGCACAACCACGACCGCGGCGGGTGCCGCATCGTCGTACGGTCAGCAACGAGGCCGACGCCGCGTTCACCCAGCAGATGATCCCGCACCACGAGCAGGCCGTGGAGATGGCGAAACTCGTGCCGGACCGCAGCAACAACCCCGAGTTGCTCGACCTCGCCAAGCGAGTGGAGCAGGCACAGCAGCCGGAGATCGAGAAGATGACCGCCTGGCTGCGGGACTGGGGTGCCGAGGCGCCCACGGCGGCCGGTGGGCATGGGGACCACGGTATGGCCGGGATGATGAGCGACAGCCAGATGACCGAACTATGGAAGGCCACCGGCACCGAGTTCGACCGCATGTGGCTACGCATGATGATCGAGCACCACAAGGGCGCGCTGGAAATGGCGCGGACCGACCGGGAGCGGGGCACGAACGCGCAGGCCAAGGAACTGGCCAAGAACATCATCGATGGCCAGCAGGCCGAGATCGACGAGATGAACGCGATGCTCGGCTGAGGGCACACGGGGTGGGCACGCCCCGTCGTGCCCACCCCTCCCCCACCGCTTGTCCCGGCCTTGGCACGTCCTGGAAAGTGCGTACTGAGGGCAGCCAGGCTCACTGATCGTGGCTCGAGACGTCGCACGAGCCGCTGACAGCCGAGATCGACGATCGGTCGGGTCGATCGCAGGTTTTCCATGCGCCTTGCGTCGTGATCCTGGGCGCCTGACCCGGTACGACCCCTACCCAGACGAACACGCGCCCCAGGAGCGTCACGGGTCGTCGCCGGTGGAGACGGCCCCGGTCAGACCGGCGGCTCGGGGTCGTACTCCATGATCTCGCGGACCTCCCTGGCCCGTTCGACCCCGGCCAGCCGCGCGACCAGGTGCAACGCCATGTCGATCCCGGCCGAGATGCCGGCCGAGGTGATCACGTCGCCGTCATCGATGAAACGGACGTTCCGCCGCACGTCGACCGTGGTGTCGGTGGCCGCGAGCTCCTCCAACACCCATCGGTGCGTGGTCGCGGGCCGGTTCCGCAGCAGGCCGGCGGCCGCGTAGACGATCGCGCCGGAGCACACGCTGGTGAACAGCGGCGTCTGCGACCGCCGTTGCCGAAGCCAGTCGAGCCACCGCTCGTCCTTCATCACGTCCCGGGTCCCGGTACCGCCCGGGTGGACCAGCACCTCCAGTGGCGGGCAGTCGTCGAGCGAGTACTCGGCGTGCACCCTGAGCCCCATCCAGCACCGCACCGGTGCGGCCTCGGCCGCGACCGTGAAGACCCGGTACCCGTCCTCGGGGTGACTGCGGGTCCAGATCTTGAGCACCTCCCAGGGGCCGATCGCGTCCAGCTCCTCGACCCCGTCGAACAGCAGGATGCCGATGCCCCCGGGCTGCTGGTCTCCGGCTGAAGGCGCGTCGTCTGGCCCGGCCGGGCCGGCGGGCAGGGTATGCGGCCGCGGACTTCCACGTTCCATGGGGTGGAAGCCTTGTCCGGGCCGGCCGTCGCAGCGAGTGGCAAGATTGCCGAGGTGCGCAAAAATCAGGTCACGGCCCAGCCGCACCGGGTCGTGGTGGTGGCGTTGCCCGAGGTCGTCGCCTTCGACCTGTCGATCGCCGCCGAGGTCTTCGGTAACAACCAGCGCTACGCGTTCCGGTTGTGCACTCCGGGTTCGCGGCGGGTGCGGACCTCGACCGGCTTCGCCGTCACCGGGACGGTCGGTCTCGCCGCCCTGGACGGTGCGGACACCGTGATCATCCCGGGCTACCGCCCGCCGGCCAGGCCCCTTCCGGACCGGGTTCTGTCCGGGTTGCGCGCCGCGCACGAGCGGGGAGCCCGCGTCGTGTCGATCTGCACGGGCGCGTTCGCGCTGGCCGCAGCCGGGCTGCTGGACGGCCGCCAAGCAACGACGCACTGGTGCTACACGCGGGAGCTGGCCGAGCTCCATCCGAAGGTGTCGGTCGTCGACAACGTCCTCTATGTCGACCAGGGCGACATCGCCACGAGCGCCGGCGTCGCCGCCGGCATCGACCTGTGTCTCCACCTGGTCCGGACCGACCACGGACAGAAGGTGGCCACCACCCTCGCGCGGGAACTGGTGGTCGCGCCGTTCCGCGGGGGCAGCCAGGCGCAGTACGTGGAACGCCCGCTTCCGGCCAGCTCGCGGGAGGATCTCGACGACGATGGCCTGGGCCCCACGCGAAGCTGGGCGCAGCAGCGGCTCGGCGACCCGCTGACGTTGCGAGACCTGGCCGACCACGCGGGCTACAGCGTCCGTACCTTCTGCCGCCGGTTCCAGGCGGAGACGGGGACCTCGCCGCTGCGCTGGCTGCACGAGCAACGCCTGGCCCTGGCGCTGCACCTGTTGGAAGAGACTGTCCTGCCGATCGATCAGATCGCGGCGACCAGCGGATTCGGCACCGCCGCCAACTTCCGGATCCACCTGCGCCGGGCCACCGGAACCACCCCGACGGCCCACCGTCAGGCGTTCCGGGGCTGACGGGCCCGAAAAGACCGGTAGGCCCGATCAAGAGGTCTCGCCCCTCGACCGGACCTACCGGGCCCGTCCATTCGGCCTCTTCAGGATACCTCGCGCGGCCCGCGTAGGGCGGTGGCTGGCGGTCCTGCCACCGGGCGCTGCTCCCGGTCGGTGGCTCCGCCGGCGGCCTCGTGACCTCGACCCTTTGCGCTGGAGGCAACATCGGCACCACCCTCGAGGCAACGGCCGACCGGAACGGCAGGTTGCGGCGGCGCGGCACGAGCGAGTGGAGCGTTATGACCCATGCCCTGATCATCGGCGGTGGGATCGCCGGTCCGGCGACCGCGATGGCCCTTGCGAAAGCGGGTATGGACGCCACGATCTACGAGGCGTACCCCACCGGGGCCGACGACATCGGCGCCTTCCTGAGCATCATGGCCAACGGCCTCGACGCGCTGCGGGCGATCGAGGCCGAGCAGCCCGTGGTCGACAACTCCTTCGCCGGTGACAGCGTCATTTCGTGCAACGCCAGTGGGGCGCGGCTCGACGAACGGTCCCTCGTCAAGGAGACAGCGGTCGGCCCACGGGGACCTCGCACCCTCACCCGCGCCGGGCTGTACCGGGTGCTGCACACCGAGGCCGGTCGCCGCGGGATCACCATCGAGCACGGCAAGCGGCTTACGGATGCGGTAGTCGGCTCGAACGGTCGTGTTGTTGCCTCTTTCGCCGACGGCAGTCAGGCGGAAGGCGACCTGCTCATCGGTGCGGACGGCATTCACTCGGCCACGCGCGCGATCATCGATCCCGAGGCACCGAGGCCCCGCTACACCGGCGTGAACGTCGCCTACGGCTACACCGACGAGAGGTGGGTGGCTTCGGCGACGAACTCGTACCACATGATCTACGGCAACCGCGCGTTCTTCGGCTACACAACCGCACCGGACGGTCAGACGTGGTGGTTCGCCCGAATCCAGGGTGAGGAACTGTCCAAAAACGACATTGCCGTCACTCCGAGCGCACAGTGGAGACAGTGGACGCTCGGCTTCTTCACCGAGGACGGGACGCCCGCCGCGGACATCGTCCGAGCCACCGGCGAGAACATCTTCGTCAACAGCACTTACGACATCCCATCGACGCCGACCTGGTACACCCCGTCCATGGTGCTCGTCGGTGATGCCGCTCATGCCGCGTCACCCGCCGCGGGTCAGGGAGCTTCGATGGCGTTGGAAGACAGCGTGGTGCTCGCCAAGTGCCTGCGTGACATCCCGGATCGGGCCCAGGCGTTCGCCACCTACGAGAAGCTTCGTCGCGGCCGGGTCGAACGCCTTGTGGCGGCCAGCGCAGAGCAAGCGGCGACAGCTACACGTGACGGCGTCAAGCGCATCTTGAGTGATGTTGGTCAGCGCACCAAGCAAGGCAAGCCTTCCGAGAAACGCTCCTGGCTCTATGACCACCAAATCGACTGGGACACGCCTGTCACGCCAGAGCCGTAGCGGTCGTTGAACTGGCTTGTGGGCAAGGGAAATCTCGGATCTTCTGTGATGCGGCTGCTCGTCCTGATCACAATGGTGCTGGTGGGACTCCGGTGCAAAGCCCCACCAGCACCATCCAGGAGAGAGTGGCGCTCTCCTGCCTCGGTGCCAGCCAGCTCTACGTGATCTTCCTCGGTGCGGCTACGGCCGCCTCAGCATCGACGATGCCCCGTCCGTACAGCAGCGTGGGGACGCCGCGGAGCCCGAGAAGGAGAGGATTGCGTGCGGTCGTCAGCAACGCGTTCTCCACGTCGGCCAGGTCACGTCCCTGGGCGTACAGGAGTGCGGCCACGCCGGCGACGTGCGGCGCGGCCATCGAGGTCCCGGCGAAGGCGTCGTAGTCGGCCTGGCCGCAGGAGTCCGACCCGGTGCCCTGTGGCACGGTCGACCACACGTTGTCGTTGCAGTTGCGCAGCCCTGCCCCGCCCGGGGCGGCGACAACCTTGTTGTCCAGCTTGAAAGCCAGGTTGGAGTACCAGGCCTTGAGCTCGTTCCGGTCGGTTGCCGCGACGCACAACGCTCCCCTGTCGAAGGAAGGTGTGTCGCAGAGCGGCGCAGCCTCGTTGCCCGCAGCCGCAACAATGGCAACGCCCCTGTCGGAGGCATACGAGATCGCCTCCTGCACATCGGACAACACCCCGGTGAGAACGAGTGCCTGCACGCCGGGGAGCGCTCCGAGGCTCAGGTTGATGATCTCGGCACCGTGGTCGACGGACCAGCGGATGCCCTTGGCGATGTCGTCGAAGCTGCCGGTTCCGTCTTCGAGCACCTTCACCGGCATGACCTTGGCGTCGGGGGCCACGCCCGCAACACCCGTCCGGTTGTTCGTCCTTGCCGCCGCGATCCCGGCGACGTGTGTGCCGTGCACGTCCGACGGCTGGCCGACACCGTCCACGCCCTTCCAGTCACCGTCCCCGCACGGCGCGGGACGCTTGCCGCACCCGACGAAGGTGGCGCCGGCAACGAGCTTCGTGCGCAGGTCGGGGTGCGTGAGGTCCACCCCCGTGTCGACGACGGCGATGACCACACCGGCCCCGGTGCTGGTTTCCCAGGCACGCTCGGCACGAATCTGGTCGAGGCCCCATTGGCGGTCGGACAGCGGGTCACTGGTGCTGGCCGCGGCGGCGGGGGTGATCAGGAGCAGGGCGGCGAGAGCCGCTCCGAAGGGTAGGGCGTGTCGCATAGGTCCTCCCGAAGGGCGAGGCAGCCGGCGGCCCCACAGCTGTTCGGCGCGGGCCGGCGGGCGTTACCGGTCGCAACGACGACGGTGGCGGAAAGTTGTCGCGACAGCACTACGGAGCGTCCATAAAGCCCTACTGATAGGACTATATGGACCAACATAATCTAGTCCGTACAGGTCAATATGATGACTTGCCGCAAGCAAGATGCAGCAATGGATACCTCGAACAGGGACCTCCTGTTCAGGCGCATTCACGCCCGAAGCGCACCGCCCGAACGCCTCCACACGTTGGCCGCGGGGAGGAGCTGCGCAAGGAGCCGCCGCGGCGACCTGGAACGCGGGGACGGAGCAGGCTCGAGGCAACCAGGTGGCGTCGGTCGTCCGGTCGCCCTCAACGCGAACGGTCGCGGCGGCCCTGCGGCCGCGACCACCTGTGCGAGAAGCAGCCCCCGCACGATTGGCGATCACCTCCACGCGTGCGTGAGCGATGGGATGCCGATGTCGCCGCCGGGTTGGCCAGGCCACGAGTCGTGAACGGCCCGGTGGTGCCGGTCCCTGACCGTGGCCTGGCCGTTCCCGCCGCCGCGTCGATCGTGGCACTGATCCTCACCCGAATACGGCAGATCTTCTTCGCCCCCATCATTCTGTCCGTAATTGTGGGCGGCCGTTCGCGACGAAACCAGTCACCGCCGGACCGACGCTGAGAAGCTCCTTACGCAGCGCACCGACGAGTCGACGACATTTTTGGTGAGCTTGTCCGCCGGCCGAATGCAAAACGAGAGCCGCAGGTTGTTCTACCCCGCCGGTGACGGAGCAAGCGGCGCCGGGCACATGGGCGACTTCGTGTCTCGCGACGTGAGGCAGTAGCACCCTGGTCCGCGGAGTCCGGCACTGTGCCCCGAGCCGAAGAACCCCTCGGGCCGGATCCCGTGGTATCCAACGCTCATCCGCGGTCCCATCGCCGGACCCACGCCCGACCGATACGCGGCCTCAGCGCGACAATCTTCGAGAACGCCCCCGGACAGACCACGTTCTTGTCGAGCGAGCGCAGCGCCGGACAGATCCCGCGCCGAACCTAGCGGCTCATGAGGGGCATCCGAAGACAATCAAGCTGGTGGGCACCTTGTTGCGAGGTGATGACGTTCGCACGGACGCTAAAACCGGCCGCCGGTGTCGGTCATGCGGAGGATCTCGTTGACGATCAGCTCGGGCTCGCTGTGGTTGATGAGGTGACCCGAGCGCCGCGCTTCGACCAGCCGTCCGTTCGGAAGGGTGGCAGCGGTCTGCTGATGGGCGGCGTACACCGCCGCCCGGATGCCTCTGCCCAGTCGGATTGGTTTCGTGCCGGTAATGACGCTGACCTCGAGGTCACCGAGTGCGGGTGGTCGCTCCCGCAGGCGGCGCAGCTCGTCGGTGCAGGGTGCCAGCTCGGCGAGCAGGGTTCGTGCTCCCCGCACTGTGAAGTCCTCCCGGCGGAGGTCAGCGGCCACGTCGGCGGGCTGCGCACGGCCCGCCGGACCGCCCAGCAGCCGGTAGAGCCCGAGCCGGGCCAGCACCGGCAGGAGCATCCGGATCGCTACGTGCCTCCTCTCCGTTGCGGGAGTGAAGAACCGGTCGCAGTGCTCGTCGCTCTGGTCCACGAGCACCAGGCCCCGGATGCGCGCGGGGTCGGCCGCTGCGGCGACGCGAACGATGGGCCCGCCCCAGCTCTGCCCGACGAGGATGAACGGACCCGGTCCCAGCGCCCCCAGCAGCGCGTTGAGGTCACCGGCGAGCCGGTCGAGCGTGCGCGGCTGCGGATCCTCGTCGCTGCGCCCGGTCCCGGCCCGGTCATACACGACGGCCCGCACCCGCTCGGCGACAAGCGGCTGAACGAGCCCCCAGGTCGATCGTGAGAACCCCATCCCAGACTCGAACACCACGGTCGGCTCACCGGTTCCGCGCTCCATGTGGTGCAGCCGCCGACCGTCCTCGGTCGTGGCGAACGCGCTCGACCCGAACGAGTGCGCACCACCCTGACCATTCGCCGCTGTCCGCCCGATCAATGCGCCCGACCTTCCTTTCAGTACCCGCGGAACATGCGGTTCTCCTTCGGTACGCCCGCCTCGGCCCAACGCCGGAGCCCCACGGGCAGCGTTGATTCGCCGACCGCCCAGCCGGGAAACAGCTCGGATGGCAACGGCAGTCCTGGGCTTCCACCAACGCGGCGCGGCACCGGGAAGAAGCAAAACGGTGAGAAAACCACGCCTACGCCGTCAATGCGCCACGCTGTGCGCCTGGCAGGCGGGGTGGCTGCTGGATATGCGCGGTTGAGGAGCTGAACCCAACAGCGGCGCGGGACCATTGTGGACGATCGCGGACATGGTTGCCCGATCCGAGGTCGACACGGCGTTGGGATCCCGTTCGGCACTTCCGTCTCCCAGGCGGGTCAGGCGGCGCAGCAGGAGAGTTTGGTGACGTCGCTGGTGTAGGTCTGGGCGGCCAGTTTGAGTCCTTCGGCCATGGTCAGGTAGGGGGCCCAGGTGTGGGCGAGCTGGTCGACGGTGAGGCCGGCGGCCAGCGCGTAGCCGGCGGCGGTGATGATGTCCCCGGCGCCCTCGGCGATGGTGTGGACGCCCAGCAGTGTGCCGGTTCCGGCCTCGGCGACGATCTTGATCAGGCCGTGGGTGTCCCGGTTGACCAGGGCTCGGGGCACGTAGGCCAGGGGTAGGGTGCGGCAGTCACAGCGGATGCCGGCGGCAACGACTTGGGCGTCGGTCATCCCCACGGACGCGATCGCGGGTGTGGTGAAGGTGACCCGGGGCAGCGCGGTGTAGTCCAGGGTGCGCGTCGCGCCGTCGAGTGCGTTGGCGGCGACCAGGGTGCCGTGTGCGGCGGCCACATAGACGTACTGCGGGTGTCCGGTGACGTCGCCGGCGGCCCAGATGTGGGGGTGGGTGGTGCGGAGGTACTCATCGACCACGACCTCGCCTCGGGGTCCTGTCTTCACGCCCACGCTGTCGAGGTTGAGGCCAGCGGTGGTGGGGCGGCGTCCGGTGGCCACCAGCAGCTGTTCTCCCCGCAGGTCGAGGGGCTGGCCGCAGCGGGTGGCGGTCAGGGTGTAGCCGGTTTCGTCCCGGCGGACCCCGGTGACGGTGGTGGCGGTGTGCACGGCGATGCCCTCGTCGGCGAAGACCTGCTCGATCACCTCACTGATCTCGGGTTCCTCGAGCGGCGCCAGCCGGTCGAGCACCTCGACCATCCTCACCTGGACGCCGAGCCGGGCGAAGAGTTGGGCCTGTTCCAGGCCGATGGCGTTGCCGCCGAGCACGATCATCGACCCCGGGAGGGAGTCGAGCTCCATCGCGGTGGTCGACGTCAGGTAGCCGGCCTCGGCCAACCCCTCGATCGGTGGCGCCCACGGGGTCGAGCCGGTCGCGATCAGGTAGTGCTCGGCCTCCACCCGGACGGTCCCCTCACCAGGAGTGTCCACCTCCAGCAGCGGGCTCCCGCAGTGGGCGACGAAGTGCGCGGTGCCGGGCAGGACCTGCCAGCCGTACTCGACGGCCAGGTCCACGTATTTCTCCGCCCGCAACGTCGTCACCAGGTCATCCTTGCCGGCCAGCAGTGCCGCCGCATCCACCCCGTCGGCGCTCGTGGTGACCCCCGGGAACTGGGCCGGGCCGACGGCGGCCACATGCCGGGCCTCGGCCGCGGCCAGCAGCGCCTTACTGGGCACGCACCCGGTGTTCACGCAGGTCCCGCCCACAGTGCCGCGCTCGATCATGATCACGGTCCTGCCCCTGCGACGGGCGGCGATGGCCGCCGCGAACGCCGCGCCGCCGGAACCGATGACCGCCAGGTCGTACCGCATGACACGCCTCCCCGTCCCCTTTGTATCCGCTTATGCGAATGTACCTATGCTATACAGGTCACATCCGCCTAGGCAGATGACTCGAAAGGGTGAGAGGAGACCCCCGGTGGACACGACCTCCCGCACGGGTGGCAAGGACTGTTGCGCCCTCCCGGTCGCGCTGCTGCCCACCGACCCCGAGGGCGTCGCGGTGCTGGCCAGGTTCTTCCGCGCGCTGGGGGATCCGGCCCGGCTGCGGCTGCTGGAGTTCCTGCTGGCCGGCGAGTGCTCGGTGAGCGAGTGCGTGCGACACCTCGGCCTGGCACAGAGCCGAGTGTCCTCCCACCTGGCCTGCCTGGCCGACTGCGGCTACGTGCAGGCCCGCCGCGAGGGCCGATTCTCCTACTACCGGGTAACTGACCCGCGGGTCGCCGAACTGGTGCACCTGGCCCGCGCCTTGGCCGCCGACAACGCCGCCGCCCTGGCGGCGTGCATGCGCATCGACACCCCCGCCGGGGAGGTGTCGACGTGAGTGCCCGACCGCCAGATCGGCGTTCGGTCACCGTGGGCCTGGTCGTCGCGGGCCTGATGGTGGCCTGCTGCGCACTCCCCGCGTTGATCGCGGCCGGGGCACTCGGCGCCCTCGGTGCGGTCGTGGGCAACCCGTTCCTCGTGGGTGCCGCTGTGGTGCTGGCCGCGCTGGCCGTGGGCCGGGCGTTGTGGCGCCACCACCGCCAGGATCGCGGCAACACCTGCGGCCCGCCCGCTGACCGCCGGCCCTGGTAACCCCGACACACAGCGCTCTGACAGGGACGGCACCCCCTCGCAGACACGAGCGGACTGTTGCACCCCGTCGACTGCACCCTCCGAGACTGCCGACAGCCGGTGATGAACCACACAAACCACTGCCCCACAAGGAAACGATGTCATGACGGAGATGCACGACCTCGCCGCACTCTCGGGTGGCGGCACTGCCGACCGTCAGGCCACCCTCCCTGCACCGCTCCGAGAACTCCACCAGCGAGTACTCCGCCACTTCCTTGTCACCGGTGCCGCTCCCACGATGGCATGCCTGCGCGAGGCCGCCGGATTCCTCGGCCTCGATGTCGGCGATGCGGTCACGACACTCGCCAACGCGGATTTGGTGCACACCGACGATCACCAAATCACGGTGGCCTACCCGTTCTCCGGCACCCCCACGCCCCACGTCGTTGCCGTGAACGGATGCTCGACAGTGCACGCCATGTGCGCCATCGACGCCCTTGGCGTGCCACCGATGACCGGCCGGGACGGGACGATCACCTCAGCCGACGTATACACCGGCGCCCGGGTCCACGTCGAACACCATGCGGGACAGTGGTACTTCACGCCCGAGGACGTCGCGATCCTCATGGCCCAGACCGGCCAGGACGGGCCGAGCTCATGCTGCACCTGCCCACACATCAACTTCCACATCAGCCCCCTCACTGCCACCGCCTACCTCGCCGCCCGACCAGATCTCCACGGCGTCGCCCTCGACCAACGGCGGGCAATCGCGCTCGCCACACACCTGTTTGGCCCGCTCCTGCGGCAGTGACGAGCCGAAGTAGACGACAGACATCGGGAGAGAAACGGGAGCCGACGCGACGCTACCGTCCCGTCCTGGCGATGACCTCGCCCTGATCGTCCAAATAGGACTGCGCGCCACAGATCATGGGATCGCAGCCGATCTCGAACTGGGCGACCATGTCGCAGTCCCCGCAGACCAGCAGCGCGGTCCGCGCGAGGTCATCCGGCGCGCTCGCCGGGAGCAGCGCGCTGATCTACCGGATATGGCTGCCTCGTCGGCGGCCTGGTCCACCCGGAGCTGGAAGCAGGACAGTTCAGCCAACGCATACCCGATGCCGTAGGTGATGACACTGCGGAGCAATGCAACCGCCCACGGCTCGGCAACCCCACCGTCGCGCATCACAACCTCCTCAGAGATCAACGGATCCCGGCCTCGATCGCTCACGCAGGTTGTTCGTGCCTGTCGTTCTCGCTGTGCTCATCCGCTGCTGACGGGGGTCGTCGGCCCGCTTCCCGCTCCGGCCCGGGCGGGCAACGCGAAGAGCATCGCGACCGCGCAGGCGAGGAGGGCCAGCCCGCCAATCTGGAAAGCCAACGCATAGCCGGTCACCAGTGCCGGCGCGTTCTCGCTCCCCGCGCTGCGCGAAGCGGCCGCCGTCGAGAGCACGGCCAGTCCCAGCGCTCCGCCCATGGTCCGTGAGGTGTTGATCAGTCCCGAGACCAGCCCTGTTTCACCGGGGGCCGCGCCCGCCGTAGCCACCGCGGCCAGCGGTGTGAGAGCCAGGCCCGAGCCGAACGCCATCAGGACTCCCGGGCCCAGAACCGTGGCGAGGTAGCCGCCAGCGGTATGCATGCCACCACTCTCCCAGAGAAAGCCGACACCGCTGACGGCGGTCCCGGCCATCGTGAGGTACCTGGCGCCCACCGCATGCATCAGCCGGGGGGCAAGCTTGGAGCCGAGAATGATGCTCATCGACTGCGAGAGGAAACCCAGGCCCGCCTCGAGTGGGGTGTAGCGAAGGACGTTCTGCATGTACAGGGACATGAAATACCACATGGCCACCATCGCGCCGCCGCAGACGAGCATCGCGACGTTCGCCACCGAAACCAACCGCCGCCTGAACAGCCGCAGCGGAACCAGCGGTGCCGCCGTGCGGGCCTCTACCGCCACGAAGACGCCGAGCAGTGCGAGCCCGCCCAGCAACGGCAGTAGCGAGCCCACAGCCGCCCATCCCAGCGACTCGGTCCGTACGATCCCGTAAGCCAGCGTCCCCAACCCAACCGTGACCAGCAGCGCGCCCGGCACGTCCAACCGCCCACGCGCCGCCCGGTCGCTTTCCCCGCTTTCAGCAACCCACACCACGGTGGCGATCAGCACGAGCACACCGATGGGCACGTTGATGAGCAGCACCCAGCGCCAGGACAGCAGATCGGTCAGTACCCCACCGAAGAGTCCGCCGGCCGCTCCTCCTCCCGCGCCCACCGCCGTCCAAGTGCCAACTGCGCGGGTACGGGCCGCGCCGTGGGGAAAGGAAGTCGTCAACATCGTCAGCGTGGCCGGGGCGAGCACCGCGGCCCCGATCCCCTGGACCGCACGCGCCCCCAACAGCTGCCAGGGCTCCTGCGCGAGCCCACCCGCCAGGCTGGCGGCAGCGAACAGGCCCAGACCGACCAGGAACATCCGCCTACGCCCGAACAGATCGGCGGTCCGGCCTCCCAACAGCAGGAAGCCCGCGAAGGTCAGGGCGTAGAGGTTCGCCACCCATTGCAGCCCCACCTCACTCAGCCCCAGGTCCGTCCGCATCGACGGCAGCGCCACATTGACCACCGAGACGTCGAGTACGACCAGGAACTGTCCCCCGCACGCCGCGAGCGCCACCGCCCACAGATGCGGTGTGCCCCACCTGCTACCAGGCATGTCGGATTCAACAGAGGAAGTGGTCATACAACTGCCAATCTTCATTCGGGACCTCAGTGGGCCAGATGACGGGAGGACGTCTTCTTGGACCCATGGCTGGCCGTTCGGTACCCATGAGGTCACAGGGCTTCGTGTAGCGCTGTTCGCCGCAACAGCCGCAGTCGGCTGTGCAGGACAGGTCAGCCGGCGGTAAGGGTGCTGGCAAACAAAGACAACAGGTGGTCCCAATGCCGTTCGAGCCGGGAGGGACTGAACGCTGCCGTGTCGGACATGGTGAAGCCGTGCGCTGTGCCCGGGTAGGACTCTGACGTATAGCGGACACCGGCCGCGTCCAAGTCCTCGTTCGGCCCGCCAATGCCTCGGAAGTCATGGAGTCATCGTGTTCAGCGTGTCCGAAGTAGAACTCGGCAGCCAGGTACGGGGCGAGCCGGTGCGGGCTGGCGCGCGTCTCGGTGACGAGCGGGCCGGGGTGGAAGCAGGCGGTTGCGGCCACCTGGTCGAAGCGGGCTGCCGCCGTACGCACAGCCAGGACACCGCCCACGCAGTAGCCGGTCACCCCGACCGGGCCGGGGCGAGCCTCGGACTTCGCGGCGAGGAAATCCAGACAGGCACCGGCATCGCGGACCACGCGCTCCACGGCAAAGGCGTAGTGCTGCGTAACGACCTCACCTTCGACTTGCACGAAGTCGAGTGTGTCGCCGTTGTCCTTCCACACAACCGAGAACGCCCCGGAGGGTACCGGATCTACGAGATTGAAGATCCTCGCCGGAAAACGGCCGGCCGTCGTCGACCACGGGAACGACTATGGTGTGGTCCATTTGCACTGACATGACCCGACCGTAAAACCTCCAGCATGCTAGAGGTCAAGCCTCATGGTTCGGTCTCATACGGTCGGTCAGGCGAGTTGAGTGTCTGCCAACCACCGACAACCGACGCAGCGCCCCCGCCAGGACCACACCCGCGGGTGTAAGCGATGAACGAGCCAAACGAAGGGCGCTCGAGGGTTGACGACTCAAGGAGTCTGCTCCGTCACGTCAGGTGGAAGGATCAGCAAGTCGGGAAGGACTGTCACTCGAGTTGGTCCCCCGAGAACGAGGTCATCCAGATCTCGCTCGAGTGGATCTCCCCTCCGGTCGGCGAGTAGACCTATCGCTGAGGGACCGGTGCCGCGGAGTTTCTCAAGCACGAGTCGTTGGCGCTGGTCGCGCCGTCGCTTGCCGATCGTGGAGCTGAACCACGCCGTGACGTCGCGGCAGGTCAGTTCACCCGAAACCGGCAAATCGACCGATGTTCCAGCAGTTTTGGGTGATCAACTAAACATTCCTCAAAGCCTCGGATAAGCCGGCTTGCGTGCGATGCTGAGGACATCGTTGGATGACGTTGGGTACGCAACTGGGGAAGGGAACCTCCATGGCGCACGCCTGCGGCGGGTCGCTCGCCGACTACGCACCACGGGACGTGCTGCGCACCGCCTCCGGACCCGGCGCGTTGACCGGGGTGCAGGCGCTGGTCCGGCTCCTGGTCGAGCAACGCCGCGCGGACCGGGACCGGGGCTGGCGGACCGCGGGACTGGTCTCCGGGTACCGCGGCTCTCCCCTGGGCGGGCTCGACCTGTTGCTGGAGCGGAACAGCGACCTGTTGGCCGAGCACAACATTCGTTTCGTCCCCGGCGTCAACGAGGAGCTGGGCGCGACCGTTGTCTCCGGCTCCCAGCTGGCTACCCAGCTCCCCGACCCGCGGTACGAGGGCGTCTTCGGCTTGTGGTACGGCAAGGCACCGGGCGTGGATCGTTCAATGGACGCGTTCAAGCACGGCAACTGGATGGGCACCACCGAGCGGGGTGGAGTACTCGTGGTCGCCGGTGACGACCCGGCGTGCAAGTCGTCCACGCTGCCGTCGAACTCGACCATGGCGCTCGCCGAGGCGGCCATGCCGGTACTCGCCCCTGTGGATGTCGCCGATGTCCTGCGCTTGGGCCGGTTCGGTTTCGAGATGTCCCGGTTCAGCGGGGCCTGGGTCGGTTTCCCGGTGGTCACCAACATCGCCGACGCCTACGAGATCGTCGGTCTCGGCACCCCGGTGGACGTCATGACCCCGGAGTTCGAGTGGGGCGGCACGCTTTGGAAGCCGACGAACCACCCCGGGGTCACCATCGCCGAGGCGGTCGCCCTGGAGCCGGAGGTGCTGGAAGGCCGGCTGGCGGCTGCGGCCGCCTTCACCCGCGCCAATCGGTTGGACTTGGTCGAAGGGGCGAAGGCCGACGCGCGGCTCGGCCTGGTCGCCGCGGGCCACACCTACGCGCAGCTGCGCGCCGCGCTCGACCGGGTCGGCCTCACCGAGGAGGTCCTGCACCGACGGGGAGTCCGGTTGTTACGGCTAAGTCTGGTGTATCCGGTCGACCGCGCGGTGGTGCGCGAGTTCGCGGCCGGTCTTTCGGAGCTGGTGGTCGTCGAGGACAAGCGCTCCTTCGTGGAGAGCCAGTTCAAGGACGTGCTGTACGACCTTTCCGACCGCCCCCGGGTCTACGGCAAGCACGGACCGGATGGTGCGGCACTCGTCCCGGTGCACGGTGGGCTCGATGCCGACCGACTCGCCGCCGTGCTCGGCCCCTTCCTTGCGGAGCGGCTGGGTTGTGAGCACGTCGACCTGCGCTCATCCGGTCCGGGGCCACGACGCATCTCGCTCTCCCTGACTCCGGTCAACCGCACCCCCTACTTCTGTTCCGGCTGTCCCCACAACCGGTCGACCAGCGTTCCGGAGGGTTCACTTGCGGGGGCGGGCATCGGGTGCCACATCATGACCACGTTCATGGGCCGCAGCCTCGGTGTGACGCAAATGGGCGGTGAGGGTGCCAATTGGGTCGGTGCAGCTTCCTTTACCGACGTCGACCATTTCTTCCAGAACCTCGGCGACGGCACCTTCTTCCACTCCGGCCAGCTGGCCATCCGCCAGGCTATCGCCGCGAAAACCAACATCACGTTCAAGCTGCTCTACAACAGCGCGGTGGCGATGACCGGCGGGCAGCACGCTGACGGGTCAGTCGACCCAGTGGCCATTTCCTGGATGCTGCACGCGGAGGGGGTCGCGCGCACCGTCGTCGTCACCGAGGATCCGGCAAAGTACCCCCGGACGACGACCCGGTGGGCACCCGGTGTCCGGGTCCGGCACCGGGACGATCTTGACGACGTACAGCGGGAGCTGCGCGGCGTTCCCGGTGTGACGATGTTGCTCTACGACCAAGCGTGCGCCGCCGAGAATCGCCGCAAGCGCAAGCGGGGCCAGGCACCGGAACCCAGACAGTGGGTGTTTATCAACGAGTCCGTCTGCGAGGGCTGCGGTGACTGCGGCCAGAAGTCGAACTGTCTGAGCGTGGAACCGGTCGCGACCGAGTTCGGACGGAAGACGCAGATCGATCAGACCTCCTGTAACAAGGACTTCTCCTGTCTGCTGGGCGACTGCCCGTCCTTTCTCACCGTCGTCCCCGGTTCCGGAGCCGAGCGGAACGTGCGGCGCGAGGAGCTGCCCGGCGACCTTCCGGAGCCGATGGCAACGCCGGCCCAGGCAAACGTGGTGATGGTTGGCATCGGTGGGACCGGTGTCGTCACCACGAACCAGATCCTGGCTACCGCAGCCCTGCTCGACGGGTTGGACGCCCGCGCGCTGGACCAGACCGGTCTGAGCCAGAAGGCCGGCGCTGTCGTGTCCCATCTCAGGATCAGCCCCGAGCCGGACCACCGACCCGGCTTGGTGGATGCCGGTGGTGCCGATGTCTACCTCGCATTCGACGCGGTGGCCGCGACGACCGAAGCCAACCTGTCCCGCTGCGCCGGTAATCGCACCATTGCCGTGGTGTCCACCAGCGAGGTGCCCACCGGACGGATGATTGTCGACCCCACCGCGACGTATCCCAAGCGGAACGACCTGCTGGCGTCGGTACACGAGCGCACGCGCGACCTGGTGGCGGTGGACGCCCTCGCACTGTCCGAACGACTGTTTGGTGCCACCACGGCGGCGAACTTCCTCGTCGTCGGTGCCGCATACCAGAAGGGGCTCCTTCCCCTGCGAGCAGCGACGATCGAACGTGCCATCGAGCTGAACGGCGTCGGCGTCGTTACTACCATCCAGGCGTTTCGCGCGGGGCGGAAGGCCGTCCTGGAGCCAGGCTGGCCGGTCGAGACGCGGCGGCCTGCGCCCATACCGACCGGCCGGGTGACCCGGTCCGCCGCCGCGCTCGTCAAGGCGACCGGAGTCACCGGGGAGTTGCGCCGCCTGCTGGAGATTCGGGTCGCCGATCTGGCCGCGTACCAGGACCTCGCCTACGCCCGCCGGTACCTGGACGTGGTGACCCGCGTCCTGGCCGCCGAACGCGACCTCGGTGGGCACATCCTTACCGAGACCGTGGCGCGCAACCTCCATAGGCTCATGGCCTACAAGGACGAGTACGAGGTGGCCAGGCTCCACCTCAGCCCCGAGCTCGGCCGACAGGTGCAAGATCGGTTCGGCACCGGTGCCCGCATCCGGTATCTCCTACATCCTCCGGTTCTTCGTGCGTTTGGAATACGACGCAAGATCGCCCTCGGTCGAACCGCGCGTCCGGTCTTCGCCGTCTTGCGTGCCCTGCGACGGCTCCGCGGCACGCCGTTCGACCCCTTCGGCTACGCGCGGCTCCGGCGGATCGAACGCGAGCTGGTCACCGACTACCTCGGCGTCATCGACCGTCTGGTGGCCATAGTGTCCAAGGAGAACCGCGATCTGGCGGTCGAGATCGCCGGTCTGCCCGACCTCGTGCGCGGCTACGAGGACATCAAGCTCGTCTCGGTGGAGACCTACCGGACCAGGATGCGCGACCTCCTGACCCGGCTGGATTCCGTCCAGCCCACGCCCACGTAATTCGGTCTCCCCACCGGAGGAACGAGCACGATCCAAAAGAATAGAAAGTGGATGGAAGGGGTCGACCTCCCACCTTTTCCACACACCGGACCTGCTAACCCCGATTCAGGTTCGGGTCCGCACAACCGAGAACACGGAAACCGCAGTGTCAGCGAACTCTCCCGAATTCTCCGTCGATTTCAGCAGGGCGCAGCATTGCCGCGCCCCGAAATTGACCCCCGGACCGGGAAGACATTCGCTGGGAAGTACCGGACGGACCGCGCCGAGCGCGGTGTCCGCTGGTACGGACCACATTGCCAGAACCAGGCGAAGGTGGATTCGTCAATGGAAGCCGTCCTGACCGCGTCGGAGACCGACCTTGCCCCGTTCGCCCGTATCTCCACCGAGGTGCGCCACGCGAACCGGGTCAGCGACAACGACCTCGTCGACCTCGCCGCCGGCCGGGTCCTCGCCATCGTCGTCGAGGATTACTGTCCGCCGGAGCTGTGCCGGGAGGCGGCCCGGAAGTTGATCAACGACCACCGGTACGGCGAGTACGACAACGTGCCCGGGGTCCACAAGTGGGGCCTCAACACGTACGAGGGCCTGTCCAGTGCCGAGCGCGAGCAGCGCTACTTCGCCGAAGCGGTGCCCGCCATCCAGGCACTTCGCGACAGCTGGTCCCCGCACCTCTCCCCGATCGACCGACTGCGTCTGGAGCTGCAGGAGGCGTGGCCGGCCGGCGCCAACATGGGCTTTTTCAAGGGCCACAAGCTATTTGTCGGCCAAGCTCGGGTGTTCCCGAGCGGCGGCAACGGCGCGATCCCGCACCAGGACTTCCTCCCCTGGGAACTGCAGGACCTCAACGGTGTCACCGACGTGGGCGAGGTGCCCACGCTCGTCGGGCAGTTGACCGTCAACCTCTACCTCCAGACCCCGGCGAGCGGGGGCGAGCTGGAGCTATGGGCCCACGGCTACGACCACGACGAGTACGACGCACTACGGGCGAGTGCGGACAGTTACGGCCTGAACCGCGAGCTGGTGCCCGCCCCTGACGCGGTCCTGCGGCCGATCGCCGGCATGCTGATCATGTTCCACGCCTCCCGGGTGCACGCCGTCCGCCCCGCACAGGGCGTCGACCGCGTGGCGCTGAGCAGCTTCATCGGGGTCCACGCCCTGGACCAGCCACTCACCTACTGGAGCTGAGTGCCCGCCGACGCGCGGCGGCAGCGGAGGCAGAGCAAGAGAAGGTGACAACAAAGGTGAGCTCTCCCATCACGTCCCAGGCCACCACACGGACCCGGCTGGCGAACACTGGCGCCTGGCAACCGGGCGATCCCGTCGGCCATCGTCGTCTCGCGGAGGTGTTCACCGAACAGTCTCCGCTCCAGCTGGTGTCCGGGGAGCTGTTCGCCCCGGTCACCGTCGCCTACGAGGCGTGGGGCGCGCTCAACGCGGACGCCTCCAACGCGATCCTCGTGCTGCCCCCGCTGACGATGGGCACCGACGCCGCGAGTCATCCGGACGACCCGACGTCCTCCCCGGGGTGGTGGGAATACCTGATCGGACCGGGCCGGGCCCTGGACACCGACCGGTTCTTCGTGGTCTGCCCCAACACCTTCGGCAGCTGCCAGGGTACGACCGGCCCGGCCAGCCTCGACCCGAGCGGCCGGCCGTGGGGATCGCGCTTTCCCCGAATCGATGTGATCGACCAGGTCACCGTGGAAGCCGCGCTCGCCGACGCGCTCGGCATCCGGCGCTGGGTCTCGGTGATCGGCATGTCTATCGGAGGGGCACGGGCCCTGGAATGGGCCGTGTCCCGCCCGGACCGGATGGGCAGCGTCGTCCTCATCGCCTCGACCGCCGCCACCCGACTCCAGCAGTGGGGTCTGCTCACCCTCCAGATCGAACTGATCCGGGAGCACCCGGGATTCCACGGGGGCGACTACTACGAGCTTCCCGAGGGGAACGGGCCGCGGGCCAGCATCGCGATGGCGCGCGCATTCGGGCACCTCGGTTATGCGACGGAACGGTACTTCCAGGACCGTTTCGCCGAGACGGCCTGGGACGCCGACCCCGAGCAGGCACGGACGGAGTTCGAGGGCTACCTCTTCGCCCAAGGCCAGAAGGTCGCGGAACGCTTCGACGCCAACAGCTACGCAGTCCTGTGTGACGCCGCCCGCACCCACAACGTGGGTCGCGGCCGGAGCGGGATCTCCGCCGCCCTGAAGCGGGTGACCTGCCCCGCCCACGTCGTCGGCTTCGACACCGACACCGCCATGCCGCTGGAGGCCCAGCGCGAGCTGGTGACCACGATCCCAAAGGCCGAACTCACCGTCGTCGAGACCACCAACGGTCACTACTCGGTCTTCTACGAGCAGCAGCGACTGGACCCGGTACTCCGCAGGGCCGCTCGGGATGCCGAGTCGGGGGAGTGAGGCATGCGGCAGACCGCCGACAACGGGACGCTGCTGGTCGTCCTCACCGGTGCCTTCATGGGCATCCTCGACTTCTTCATCGTCAACGTCACAATTCCCTCCATCGAGGGTGATCTCGGTGCCACCACCGGCCAAATCCAGCTCGTCGTCGCCGGCTACGCCCTCGCCTACGCGCTCGGCCTGGTCACCGGCGGGAGGCTGGGCGACCTGCAGGGCCACCGCCGCGTGTTCGTCATCGGACTGACCGCCTTCACCGTGACCTCGCTGGCCTGCGGTCTGGCCACCTCAGCCTGGCTGCTGGTGGCCTTCCGCGTCCTGCAGGGCGCGTCCGCGGCCCTACTGACCCCCCAGGTCCTGTCCATCCTCAACATCAACTTCACCGGGCCGGCCCGCGCCCGCGCCTTCGCCGCCTACGGCGCCACCCTCGGTCTGGCCGCGGCGTGCGGCCAGCTCATAGGTGGGTTGTTGGTGGCCTGGAACCCTTGGGGGTGGGGCTGGCGCACCTGCTTCCTGATCAACCTGCCGATCGGCCTAGCCGCTCTGGTGGCCGTCCGGTTCCTGGTACCGAAGTCCCGGTCAAGCCTCGTCCGCCGGCTGGACCTACCCGGTGTCGCGCTGGCCACCCTGAGTCTGGGTGCCCTCATCGTCCCACTGGTACTGGGCCGGGAAACTCACTGGCCGACATGGGCATGGATGTGCCTGGCGCTCTCGCTTCCCGCGCTCACCGTGTTTGTGCGTTACGAACAGGGCCTTGCCCGCCGCGGCGGCTCCCCGCTGATCGAGACCTCCCTCTTCACCGATCGCAACTTCGTTACCGGGCTGGTCATCGTGCTGGCCTTCTACGCCAGTCTCGCCTCGTTCTTCCTGGTCCTGTCTGTCTTCCTGCAAAACGGCGCGCACCTGACCGCCCTCGCCGCGGGCACCGCGTTCACCCCGCTCGGCGTGGGTTTCGTCGCCACCTCCAGCCTCAGCGCCCGCATCGGCGCCGCCCTCGGCCGCCAGGCCCTGACCCTGGGCGCCGCCATCATGGCCGTCAGCTACGCAGTCCTATGGTCAGCAACCACGGACCCCAACCAGCTCAACTGGCTCCTGCTCGGTACGGGCCTGTTCCTCAACGGCCTCGGCGAGGGGGTCGTGATGACTCTCCTCATCTCCACCGTCCTCACCGGTGTCCGGCCCGACCACGCCGGCAGCGGCTCCGGCATTCTCACCACCACCCAACAGTTCTCCAGCGCCCTAGGCGTCGCCCTCATCGGTCTCATCTTCTACGGCGTCCTCGGCCCATCCAACTACCCCGCCGACCATGCCAACGCCTTCCACGCCAGTCTCCTCTACACCACCGGTCTCCTCCTCCTAGTGACGCTTCTGGTCCAACTCCTCCCCACACGCCGCAGCGCCCACCACATGACCTCCACTCCCGAAAAGGCATCAACGTAGACGAACCGACGGGCGGAGTCTCCTCGGTGGTGGGAGTGGTCTTCCCCGCAGACCGAGGGCTTGGTGCGGCGGGTTGAGTGCGGCGGTGGTGTGGTCGGGGGTCTGTCAAATCAACGGCTCTGTCTTACTTTCGGCTCTGTCTCACCGAAAGTGAGACAGAGCCGTTCATCCAAGCGGCACAAGTTGAGGGGGTACATCGAGTGCGTTCGCTGTCCGGATGATTCCTTCCTGCTGCTACGGCAATGGTCGCGACTGCCGCGGTGTTCGACGGCACCGCCTCGGGAGCCGACGGGACGACCAGCAGCGGGGCGATCGCGGACTTCGAGAAAAAGAAGATCAACCTTGCGCAGGGGTGGAGTGAGACGCAGGCGTGCGTGGTGTTCTCGCCGAATGATGTGCGCTGCTATGCGGATCCAGGTTCGCACCCAGCGCTGCGGTCCGCGCGCGTCCAATCAGGCCCGGGTATCGGTGGCTTTGCTGGTGAGCCAGCAACTCCTCATACACGGGCGCTTCCAACGTTCCCGAAGTCAGCGCGTGACACGCTCCCCACAGCAAGACCCCGATCACGAAGTTCGGGTACGACGGCGCGACCGACCACAGCACCACGTGCCGCACCGCAGCAACGCGCCAAGCGCGAGCAGTTGTCGCCGCGAGGCCATGTCGGCCCACGCGCCCGCCGGGACTTCCAGTACCAGCGCTGCGGCGGTCAACAGCAGGAACAACGAGGAGACAGCGCCGGCGCCCAGGCCGGTGTCGGCGAACAGTAACGTCGCTACCGGCACCAGCGGAATGAAGTCATTGAGCACGACGAAGGCGTACAGCCGGATGTGGAGCCCATTCGGCGGATGAGAATCCGATGTCGTCACGTCGCCGCCAGCTTCCGCGATGGTCATCTCACCGGAGAGCACGCTCAACACAACCCGGATCTTGTCCTCCACCGGGAACACCGGGGGACGGCTCATCGTCAAACCTCCTGCTCAGGACCCTACATAACCCCTGAGCCACAAAGTCTGACGCGGGAGACAAACTCAATCAGCGCCAGAGCCGAAAACTTGACGGTCCCGGACAATGCTGCCTTCTTGTCCAGGCGATGATGGAGGTCTGCTGCTGCTGAAGCCGCCAGGCGCCTACACCGTGCAGGGCGACAGTCAGCTTCTGCTTGACGCCTTAACGAAGGAGAGGCAGAACCATCCGGTGCCCGCGGCCCCAGCGTTACGACCCGACCTTGTGGGGGTGGTGGCGGTAGGCCGTTTCCACCAGAGGCAGGTAGCCCTTGAGTTGACCGACGCGGTTGGGGTGGTAGGACTCCTGGATGGGCACGGCGAGTGAGTGAATGTAGGGGTTGGTGGAGCAGACCCCATGCCCGGCGAAGGCGTCTCGCGCGTCCGTGTAGTGGAACCCGGCGGCCTCAGCGCGGTGCTTGATGGTGTCGTTGAGCAGATCCGCCGCGTCATTCAGTGCGGCTCGGGTGTCGGCGCGGAGGAGTTCCTCGCAGTCGGAGAGCTCGAAGAGCCGGGGATAACCGAGTACGACGACCCTGGCTGCGGGGGCACGTTCCGCGATCTCCTGATAGGTCACGTCGAGCCGGTCCGGCAGCGTGGTGCGGGCGAACTTCTTCGCCCTGTCAATGGCGGTTTGGCACATCTGCTCGTGGCCCAGGATGCAGTTGACGAGCACACCGGGGAATCCGGCGTCATTGCCCCCGATCGTGATCGTGACGAAGGTGGTGCTCGTGCTCAGCGCGTCCATCTGCGTGGAGCGCACGGTCGCCGTGCTGGCACGTTCGCAGGCGACGAACGTGAACGAATCGACCCTGTGACGTTGCCGCCAGAGTTCGGGGTAGGCCATCTTGCTGCGTCTGCAGTCGCCGCTGGCGGGATCGTACTCACCCGCGCCCGTCCCGGCCGAGTACGAGTCACCCAAGGCCACGTAGTGGATCGGAGCCCGTGCCGCGGCAGTGCCGCTGGTCAGCGAAATACCCAGGAGGATGAAGACGAGGGCGCCCAGCACGGTGGTGCGACGACGCATGGTAACTCCCGTTCGGCCGACTGTGATGATGATCAGGCATACCACGGTGAACGAACTATGGGGAGGGATCGGCAGGAATTTGTGGATCACCAGCTTTGCGGGGCGACTGTGCCGCGGTCGCCGCTGTCGTCGGGCCGCGCGGCCGTCGCGGGTGAAGATGGCGGCGCCGTCGCCCCACGGCGAGGAGTTGATCAGGCTGATCGCTTCCTCGTAGGTCCAGGCACGGGCCACACACAGCACCGGGCCGACCTCGCCGGCATGGGACTCCCCGAAATGAGGTGCTTCGAGACGGATGCCGCATCCTCACGACGGCAGGTTGTGGGGTGTGATCACCTGGATCTGGGAAGGGGCGGGTGGTGGGGTTGTGGGCAGTGCGCGGTGGGTCTGCATCACCACTTGGCAGGCGTGGCGCATGTCGGTGTGGAGGTCGTGATGCAGGACCGCGGAAATCCGGCCTTGGCGGAGCAACTGGATGTTGTCGACGTCGAGGTCGTGGGCGATGTACACCGCGCATTCCCGGCCGGCTGCGGCGAATGCGTCCAGTGTTGCGACGTTCCCGCCGCCGATGGAGTAGACAGCGTTGATGGTCAGGTCGTTGGACAGGCAGTCGTCGACGCGGTCACGAAGGGTTGCGTCAAGCCCGTCGGTGTCGCTGATTTCCACCACTGATCGGGAGAGCCGCCATGAGCGCATCGCGGCACGGAAGCCCATCTCCCGTTCCTCCTCGCCGCGGAAGAAGCCGCGGCTTACCGTGACTAGCACGCTCCCCGGCCGATCACCGAGCCACTGCTGGATGAGATAGGCGGCGGTGGCCCCGGCCGCTCGGTTGTCGATGCCGACATAGGCCGCCCGGCGACTTGTGGGCAGGTCGGTCACCAGGGCCACCACCGGGATTCCCGTCGTGGTCAGCCGATCGACAGCGGCCACCATCTCGGGGACGTCGGGGGCCTTGAGCAGTACACCCTGGGATCCTCGACGAGCGATCGTGTCCAGGGTGTCGAGCAGGTCGTCGACCGGCCAGGACTCACGCAGGTGGAACCGGACCCGGATGACCACGGGCCGCAGCAGCGGTAGCTCTGCCTCCAAGGCGCCGCGGACCGCGTCGGAGAACCGCTGCGGGGCGTGCATCACGACGTCGATGAGGAAGGTGCGGCCAGTCAGCCGGAGTTGGGTCTCCTGGCGTTCCAGATCGGTGAGGGCCTGTTCGACGGCCCGGACGGCGCGGGCGCTCACGCCGGGGCGCCGGTGCAGGACCCGGTCGACGGTTGCCTCGCTCAGCCCGGCCTGGCTGGCGATGTCCCGGATTCGGAAGCGCCCGGTCATCCCGTCCCCGTGAGGTCTTCTTGAGGGATTTATGGGGTGGAGTGAGGTGTTCGAGCCTGCGAGCATAAGGCCACTCCCGCCCGATGGGAACCGCAGTGCGAAAGGACCTGCCGTGACCGTCTTGCCGACCTCGACCCGGGTGTGGCTGTCCGAGGACGACTGCCGCCTGGAGGACCTGCTCGCGATCATTGGCGCGACCACCAACATGGACGACTATCCGCACGCCCGTGCGGTGGAGCAGGGGGTGCTCGTCTACGACAGCGCGATGCTGCCCCGTAGCTCCGATCGAACTCGCCGGGAGATACAGGCCGAGTGGGTGCGCGCGTTGACCGATGGTCCCGGAGTCATCGTCTGCCACGGAGCCTTCGACGATCACGATGTGGTCGACCGCGCCACCGACGCGTTCGCGGCGATGATCGCCGATCAACGCACCGGAGGTGGCACCTCCGGTGACCACTTCGCCAGGCCGGGCGCCAACGACCGGGTGTGGAATGCGCTGGAGAAGCTCGCGCTCCACGATCCCGCCACCTTCGTCGACTATTACGCCAACGACGTACTCGCTCTGGTGTGCGCCGCCTGGCTCGGCCCCGGGTACCAGGTGACCTCACAGATCAACGTCGTCAACCCCGGTGGTCAGGGCCAGACGGTGCACCGTGACTACCACCTCGGGTTCCAGAGCAACGACGTCGCCGCGCAGTATCCGGCGCACACGCACGTCCTGTCCCCGGTGCTCACGTTACAAGGGGCGGTGGCCCACTGTGACATGCCGATCGAGTCCGGCCCCACGCTGTACCTGCCGCATTCCCAGAAGTACGAGCTGGGGTACCTCGCCTGGCGGCGGCCGGAGTTCCGCGAGTACTTCCAGACCCATCATGTCCAGCTTCCGCTGGCCAAGGGCGACGCGGTGTTCTTCAACCCGGCCCTCTATCACGCTGCGGGCAGCAATCATTCCCAGGACATCCGGCGCATGGCCAACCTGCTGCAGGTCTCCTCGGCCTTCGGACGCGCGATGGAGAGCGTCGACCGCACCCGGATGTGCCGGGCGTTGTATCCGGTCCTGCTCGAACGCAGGATCGCGGGGTGGGTCGAACCATTGCTGGACAACGCGGTGGCCGCCGCGGCCGAGGGCTATTCCTTCCCCACCAATCTCGGCCACGACCAGCCTCTGGGCGGGTTGGCCTCACAAACCCAGGCCGACCTGGTTCGGCAAGCGCTCCGGGAGGGATGGGATCCCAGCCGGTTCGAGGCCGGGTTGGACGCGCACGCCCAACGGCGACTTGCCTGACGACAGGGAGAAAGCATGCGTACCTGTCGGTAGGAGGTGCCAGTGAACCGTGACGTGCGTCCCAAGCAGGCGGTGCCCGGACTGCCCCGTCCAAAGGTATCCCCTACCGGCGGGTGAACACCCACACGGGGAAGAACTTCTGACGCGTCGGTGCCCCTCGCAGCGATCTCAGCCACGTCCAGAATGGACGTGAGGCCGTCGCCACCAACAGCAGCTTGTCGTGGGTGTAGGTCCCGTCGTGCGCCACCACGACCAAGGACGTGCCCGTGCGCGAGAAACAGCGCGGTTTAAGAGGTTCCGATGACACCCGCACCGATCACAGCGACCTGACTGATTGTTCGGCCCCGGTGTTGCTGTGGTGACATAAGGTTGTTCCCTCTCTCGTGGAGATGGTCGGTTTATCCGAGGCGGGGTAGGTATATTTGGTTGACGATCTGGTACTTGCCCGATTCGGTCACCTTCATCACGACGTAGCGGTGCTTGTCGGCAATGAACCACTACCCTGTCATGCGGTTGGGAACATTCAGCGGCCACTAGACCGTTTCTGTGAAATCTCGCCCGCAGACCCCGCCACCATCCCGTGGCGGGGTCCGGGCGGGGAGCCGTCGGTGCGGCATCACTACTTCTTGCGGTTGCCGAGGATGGCTTCGGCCAGACGGACGCCGGCGTCGTAGACCTCGGTGCCCTCCGCAACGTCGAGTTCGAGGTCGAACACCGTACAGATCCGTGCGGTCATCCAGTAGTAGCCGACCAATCCCACGATCTCGACGAGCTGACGATCGTCCACGTGACGGCGGGCGGCCTCAAAGATCGAGTCGGGAACCGTTGGCCCGTCGACGACCGCGACGGCGAAGGCCAGCACGGCCTGGTCTGTCTCGTCGAAACACGGCGCGGTCAGCTCGCCGCGATCCAACGCCGCGATCTGCTCGTCGGTGGCGCCTGCCGCCTTGGCCGTCGCCACGTGTTGCACCCACTCGTACTCGCAACTCGCCCGTCGGGCGGTGGCGAGCGTGACCAGTTCCCGACGTAGACGTGAGAGCCGCAGGCCCGCGAACTGCGCGGCCCCCAACTCGATGACCGGCCGAATCGTGGCCTCCGAATACGCCCACATGGTGAACAAGTTGAGCCTCAGCCCCTTCGAGGCGAGGTTCTCAAGATCCGGGGGCAGTGTCTCCGGATACGGGATGCGCGCCATGTCATACTCCTTCCACTGGGACATAATCTCGTTTGATCGATTTCGAAGTGCGCTAGTCGACGGGTCCGTATACGCGTAGGGCGTTGTTTCGGAAGACCTTGCGCAGGACGTCATCGCCCCGGGGTCCGAGAACGTCGACCAGCATGCCCGCAAGCGTGGGCACTGTCGCGTTCGGTTTGTCCATGGGGTAGTTCGATCCGAACATCAGACGGTCGGCTCCGAAAGCGTCCGTCACATGGTCGATCAGGGGACGCCAGAGTTCCTGGAGGATTTTGGGACCACCGATGTTGCCTTCCGATTCGTGGCCGTAGCCGAGTTGCGGAAACGCGAAACCCGAACACTTCACGACCACGTTCGGATGCTCGGCCAGCGCCCAGATGTGGTCCCGCCACTCACTGGCGATGCCGGCTCGCTGGGCCACGGTCCATCCCGTCCGTGATCCCATGGGCCCGAAGAGTCCGATCGGGGTTCCGCAGTGGGTCAGCACGATGGTTGCCTCCGGATACTCGCCAGCTAGCCGCGCGACGTCGCCGAGCTGGTTCGAGTAGACGGTGGCCTCGAAGGACAGGCCGCGTTCCACCAGCGCGGAAAACCCTGCGAGAAAATCCCGACTCGTCAGCAGTCCAGGTGCGTTGAACCAGCTCTTGACCTTCCGGTCGGGGTGCCACGCCGCGTTCAGGCGCACGGACCTGACCTTGGGGGTTACCGCGAGGTGGGCGTCGAGCAGAGTTCCGCATTCCGGTTTCCTCGGGTCCGCCTGTGCCACGATGGCGGCCAGGTTCGGTAGGCCGTTCCTGCCGAACGGGAGGGAGGTCAGCCACCTCGTCTCGTCGGCCGCCGCCAGTGGACCCTTGCCCTGCCATCCCGCCTCGACGTGCACGATGGAGGTGACCGGCGCACCCGCTGCCGCAGCGACGCCCTCGGCGTCAGCGGCGTACTGTTCGGTGAGGTACGGTTGCGCAACATGTTTTGGAGTGAGAATGAGCTCCCTGTCGCGTTGCGTCGCCAGCGTGCTGAAAAGTTTTTCGACAAGATGGGGTGCCATTTGGTAGGGCCTCGCGAGAACGCTGGCTTCTCGCGGGGTCCGTAGTGGATCCCATTGATGGACGTGGGTATCGACCACACCATCGACAATACCCTTGAGACTGTGTACCATTTCGCCTCCCGAAAACCGACCGGATATCAGCGGGGCGTTGTCGTTGTTCCGAAGGTTGTGCGTGAGAACCTGACCCCGTACTGGCCCCCGAGTGCGAGCGGATCCGCTTCTGGAACGAATGTGCGACCACACCTTTTCGGGTGACGCAGATCGCGAACGCGGATCCACAACCGGGTGGTTTCCGGCGCAGGGGTGGAGGTGATTGTCCGGACGATGTTCCTGTCGTGGTGTGCGGCGCTCCGTGCTGCGGCGATCATGTCGTCGACGACATCGATCCTGGCCCTGTCTGGCACCGTCCGCGGCCGGTCGCCAAGTCGGGCTGGCCTTCCAGTATCGCCTCGGATCGCCCCGTGAGCATCTGCTGAGGGCACCCTGTCGGGTGAGGCGTCCCCTGAATCTTGGGCGATGCTGAAGGCGTTGGTCTCACCGATGGCCATGGCAATTCCTTGATTTCGCGACCCTGGTTTTTGGTGGGTGCGCACTGGTCGTTTGGACGGGCCTGGTGGCGCGGGTGGAGCCGGGCTGGATTGCGTGGTGGTGGCTGCCGAGGTGGAGGAGGGTCTTGATGGCGTCGGACAGTTCGCTCGACGCGTGGGTCGACGTGGAGGCCGACCGCCACGCCACATAGCCGTCTGGCCGGATGAGGACGGCTCCGTCCGGCGCGAGACCGTAGAGGTCGCAGAACCGTCCGTCGCGGTCCTGCAGGCCTTCGCTCCCGATGCGGTAGCGCGCAATCGGGACGTCCAACCGGTTTGCGACCTCGTCGGCCGCGGCGATCCAGCCATGACCGTGTTCGGCGGCCAACAGCGTCAGACTCGTGCCGATGAGGTCAAGTGTTGACAGCGGAGATTGCGGATTGCCGAGCCAGAGATGTGGTGCTCGGCATCCCGGTGTCGCGCTGGGCACGTAGCCCGAGTAGGGGTCGTCGGCCTGCGGGGCGGCCGAGCCGTCGGGGACGATGGCCCCGGAGTCGTAGACGGTTCCGAACTCGATCCCGAGCTGGTTGCCCCAGCGACGTACAGTCGTCGCGACATCGACCGGATCTGCTTCGGTGCCGTGACCCGCCAACATGCTTGCTCGGATCTTTTCGATCGAGTAATAGTTGTCCAGTGATTGCTCCACGGCCCAGCGTGCCGGATTCTTGCGCTCGGTTTCGTAGGTGTGAACGAGCGGCTCGCCGGCATGTCCGTCGAGGACGTAGGCGAGTTTCCATACCACGTTGTGCATGCCCTGGATGCCGGTGTTCACTCCAAGCCCGCCGGTCGGGGGGAGCTGGTGAGCGGCATCGCCACACAGGACAACTTTGCCGCGGGTGAACTGCTCGGCCACGGTGGCATTCATCCGCCAGCGCGTCGTCGCCAGGATCTCGACCTCCAGATCGGCGACTCCGGTACCCTGACGTATCCACTCGGTAAGGCGTTCGTTCGAAAAGTTCGCGAGGTCCCAGTCGTCCGGTGACACCGCGATCTGACAGAGCCAGCGATTGTCGAAGCACAGCGGCTGGAACGCACCGGTTGCCACCTCACTGGAAACGAGATAGAAGTTGGCCGGCCGGTTGGCGAGAGAGGACTCGAGGCCGGCCCGGAAGTAACAATTGATGAAGTGCGCGACTCCACGTCGCCCCGCACGCCTGATGTGTAGTGCCCGCCGGATGAAGCTGTCCGAACCGTCGGCAGCGATCAGTGCGGCACCCTCAAGGGTGGTGTTTTCGCCGGTGGCAACGTCGGTCGTGGCGACGGCCACGTCCGTGGCATCCGGTTCCCCGCCGCGCAGCAGCGCCTCGACACGGTTCCCGAACCGCAGGGTGATATGCGGATCGGCAACCGCCGCGTCGAACAACACCGGCTCGAACCGGTCTTGTGAGGACATCACGGGTTCGGTCGGGGTGATCTGACTGCCCGGCCCGGCGAAGCCTCGTGTGGGAAAGCTGACACGTTCGTTGCCGACGACCGAGTCGAGCAAGCGGATGGAGTTCTTCCATTCCGGTGCGCAGTCGAGTCCTCGAAGTCGGCCCGCAACCTGGTTGCCCCATCCGCGTGCGATCTCCAGCGTGCGTGAGTTCAGGAAACGTGTCTTGGGATGATCCGAGGTGCCAGGACGCTGCTCGATGACGACGGACCGGACTCCGAAACGAGCAAGCTCAAGAGCTGTGGCGAGCCCAACGGGTCCGCCCCCGGCGATCAGCACAGGGCGTGTCGACGCCTCACCGGTCCCACCAGCTGAAGGGCGACTCTGTGCGGTCATAACGCCTCCGAGTTTCTTTACGTTACGGTGCGTAACTTTAATAAGCGCAGCGTATGGGTGTGATAGCGTTCGTCACGTGCCGGAGCGAACATCATCAGCGTCGACCGCGACGAAGCGTCGCCCCGGCCGCCCTCGCAGTGACTGGGCACGGTCCGCCGTAATGGAGGCGACCTGGGAACTGGTCCAGCAGTCACCGGTGAGCGACGTCACGATCCAGGCGATCTCGAAGCGCTCGGGAGTGAGCAAGCCGACGATCTACCGCTGGTGGCCGAACCGGAACGCCGTGGTCATCGACTCCGTCTTCGCCAGGGTCGCGGACGAGATGACGTTTGACGAAACCGGGTCAGCAGTCGAGACACTGAGCGACCAGTTCAGACGTGCTCTTTCCCTGCTACGTAGCCGTCCGGGCCGGATCCTGGCCGAAATTCTGGCCGAAGGCCAGTCCGATCCGACAGCGCTGGCCAGCTTCAATGAGTTGTTTCTCCAGGTTCGTCGCGCCGAGGCTCGTACGCTGATCGAACGTGGTATCGCTACGGGTGAATTCGATCCACGTCTCGATGTCGACGTCGCGATCGACATGATCTACGGGCCCTTGTACTTCCGGCTGTTGGCGCGGCATCTCCCGCTGACTGACGCCGGTGACAGCATTCTGTACTGGGTGCTGTCAGGGTTGCGGCCACGTCGTGACCCTCCTTCGTCGTGAGCACGGCCAGCGCTGCGGTGCGACGACCGGGAACTGGTGAGCTCCTGACTTCAACGCGTCCTGCCTAGCCAGAAACCGCTCCAACAGTCGGGCGCGGTACTGGATCCGTTGTCGAGACGCAACTGCACGAGGCGACATTGCGCCGACGACTCCACCCCCGGACGCCCCGATCGGGCGCGAGCGGGTGTGTCCTCCACCGCTGCTGCCTGTTCCGGCTAGAGCCCGTGGCGGCGGGCGGTGACCCGTTCCATGGCGCGCCGTGGCAGCAGCCGTCGCAGGGTGAGGGCCAAGGGTGCCTCGCGGGCGACGGCGTAGAAGGGCTTCGGGTCCTGCGCCTCGATGGCCTTGACGATGGTCCGGGCGACCCTGACTGGAGGGACGCCGCGGGCTTCGGCGGAGTCGATGGCGTTCGCGACGCGACGACAGCGCTCGGTGTAGGGCGATCCCGCGGTGAGGGTGCGGTCCCGGCGGGCGCTGATCCCGGTGTTGACCGATCCTGGTTCGATCACGGTACAGGTCACACCGAACGGCTCGACCTCGGTACGGAGTGCGAGTCCGAATCCCTTGAGCGCCGCCTTGGACGCCACGTAGCTGGAGCGGAAGGCGACCGGGAAGCTGGCCTGCATCGAGCCGACCATCACCACCCGCCCGTAACCGCGTTCCCGCATTCCCGGCAGCACCAGTTGGGTGAGCTGAACCGGGCCGAACACGTTGGTCGCGAACTGTAGTTCCAGGGCTTGCCGCGGGACGTCCTCCAACGGGCCGACCTGACTCTGTCCGGCGTTGTTGACCAGCACGTCGACCGGCCCGGCGAGTTCCGCGCAGCGCGCGACGCTGTCCGGGTCGCCAAGGTCGAGCGGGAGGTAGTGCACTCCCGGCACCCGCTCGGTCTCGGGCAGCGACTCGGGGTTCCGGCACGTGCCCAACACGCGGTACCCGCGCTCGGCCAGCAGCCGGGCCGTCTCCCGGCCAATCCCCGACGAGGCCCCGGTGACCAGGGCAGTTCGCGTTTCTGAGTGACTCACGTCTCATCACCACCCCTCAAACGAATACACCTCTGTATCTGATACGACACTGTATCTACAGCCCTACCGAGACTGCAAGCACAACCCCGACAACCCGAAGCAACCAGGGCAGACATCACTCAATAGAGGGAGCATGGCCACCTTGCGATCGGATACAGAGGTGTATCGGATACGTTCATGTATGTCACGTTCGTGCGGTGCGAGGACGCCGTGCCGATCAGGGAGACGCCGATGTCGAAGAGTCCGACGAAGCGACGTCCGCAGACGTTGGCCAACCTTCTGGACGCGGCCTTGGAGGTGTTCGCGGAGCGCAGCTTCTACGGTGCGTCCATTGAGGACATATGTGACCGTGCTGGCTACACACGTGGTGCGTTCTACTCCAACTTCAGTAGCAAGGAAGAGCTGTTCCTGGCACTGTTCGACCGGCACAACCAGCAGGTACTGGACGAGCTGGAAGAGGTGGTGACCCGCGCGGAACACGCCGCGGACCCCGCCGAGGTGGTGGCGAAGTGGACCAGCGGGCGAGATGCCGCCGAGCGTCGGTGGTATCTGGTGTCGGCCGAGTTCTCGCTGTTCGCCGCGCGTAACCCGGACACGGCCGCCCGGCTGGCCCAGCATGCGGCTCAGGTGCGTGCCAGGATCGTGCGGCTGCTGGAGGTGTTGTTCGAACGGAGGGGCGCGCGGTCCCAGGTCGACCTGGACCTGGTGGCGCGGCTTGCCGTGGCCATCCGTGAAGGCGGCATTCTGCAGTCGCCGGCGGAACCGGAGGAGCTGCCCGCGGGTGAGCTGGAACGACGGTTCCTTCCCTTGATCCTGCGCGTCATCGCGGCCGAGCATCAAGGAAAACCGAAGTGACTCAGGGCAACAACCACGAAGCCCATGGTCGTCCTCGGTGGTCCCGCGACGAGCAAATGCCGCGGTGGCGGGACGGACACCCAGATGCTGTGTACCACGAAGACGGTCGGTCCGGAGCATGCTGGCGCCGAACGCGCCTCGGCGTACCGAATCCATCCGCATGGCGGGAGCAGATGGGGACGAACTCCAAACCGCACGTCACCACGCCCACGACAGGCCCGAATACCTACACGTGAGGAACAACGCGCTCCAAGCCTACTCCAGCAGGGAAAACGGCCAACGCCTCACACACGATCACCGACACCCAACGCCCAGATGACCATCCCCCTGACCTGCACAAACACAGCATCAGAGGGACCCGATCACCACGTGGAGGTTGGAGGAGCTTACTCGAACACTGGCGACCGTGATGGGGGTCCGGGGGCGTGTCCCCGGTTGGGGTGTGGGGGCTCGGCCCCCACAAAACACAACGGGCGACGCGGCTTGCGCTCTCCGCAGGCACACGTCGCCCAGTCGCCCGTGGAGCTGACGGGATTCGAACCCGTGACCCCCACACTGCCAGAATTGTCCACAAAGGACACTAACCTGAAACCCCTGCCCTGAAGTATAACCGGCTCCGTTTGCCATCGTTGAGTGTAGTTCAGCGAAGTTCAATGCGCACCCTCGCTCCAGACTTGCTCCACCTGCTGCGGTGTGAAGGCGCGCGAACCCGGTGCCGCAGCAGGGATACTCCCTACGAACTCCGGGTGGAGCCCAGGGGGTGATCGATCTTCCTGCCGAGGCAGCGATCTACTCCAGCGACGGTGTGTGACTCGCCCCCTACGCGCTCACCGGCATCGGGCTCGTCCTCGTCGGCACCGCTCACCCAGCTCGACCAGGCGCTACCGGACAGCGCGAATGCGCTGTCGTTGCGCGCTCACAGCGCCGCATTGGCGCACACGTCCACAGTGTCGTTTCTGTGCTGTTGACCTGTGCAAGCTCATGACAAGTGGGAGACAAGGCACCGCTTCTAACGTACTTGGTACGAGGGCGTCAGGCCATAGCAGTGACTGACGTTCTCGCTGCTACCACAACACGGAGGAGAACAAGATGCGCAAGAACTACGAGCGCCCGACCGTTCGCAAGACCGGCACGTTCACCAAGGACACCGGCTACTTCCTGGGCCGGCACCGCGACGGCTTCAACGCGCTGCGCACCCACAACTGACGGTGCGGTAGTTGATGGCAAGGGGCTTGGGCGACGTTCAAACCATCGTTGCTCAAGCCCCTTGCCCCATAACGTGACCGGCTGGTAGTCCTTCCCCGGAGAGTCCAGATGCGCGCATTCCCCCAACCAACATCCGGTGATTCCTGGTTCGTGGTGTTTCCGGACCACCCCGATGTCACGGACCTGTGGGAGCGGTTGCGGCCGCACATCTCCTGCGTGCAGCACCATGCGAGCGGCCGACCGTGGATTGTCGGCGAGTGGGCCGAGAAGGAAATGAGTGTCGGAGCCGCTGGCGACACACGGCTCGCCGTGCTCGGGGAGCATCGGGTGTCGCCGGGTCGGCTGGCCCGCCTGGCGCGTCGGGTTTCCGCGCCCGGCGACCTAGACGCGTTCGCCCGGTCCGAGCCCGGCTCGTTCCATCTCGTCGCCTCGGTGGACGGGCTGGTGCGGGTGCAGTCCCCCGTGCTACGCCTGCGGCGGGTGGTGCGGGGCGCCACGCCGGCCGGTCAGGTCCTGGCGGCGTCCCGGGCCGACGTGTTGGCGTGGCTACTCGATCGGGACGTCGACCCAGCCAGGGTGGCGTTGCGGTTGCTCGACGGAGGAATCCCCTACCCGATAGACGCGCTGCCGTTGTTCACGGGCCTGGAGATCGTGGCTCTGGGCCATTATCTCGTCATCTCCCCGGCCGGTGCCGCCCGCGAGGTGCGTTGGTGGTGGCCACCCGAGCCCAGCCGCCCACTCCGGGAAGGCGCGTTGCTGCTGCGCGACGCCTTGGTCGAGGCGGTCCATCTCCGTGCCGCACACCTGAGCAACGCCAGCTGCGACCTCGGCGGCGTCGACTCGACCGCGGTGTGCAGCCTGCTGGCTGGTGAGCGGCTCCCGGTGCGGGCATGGACGGTCGCCAGTCCGGACCCATTCGACGAGGACCTGAGCTACGCGGGAAAGACCAGTGCCGCGCTGGGGATCGAACACGAGGTCATCGGTGCGGGGGAGATGCCGGTGGTCTACGACGGGCTCGGCGACGGTGCCCCGGTCGTGGACGAGCCCAGCCTGCTGATGATCGAGGAGAGCCGGTGCCACGCCCTGTTCGCGGCCGTCGCGTCCCGCGGTTCGCAAGCGCACTTCGGCGGCTACGGCGGCGACGAGCTGCTCCACGGGGAGCCGGCCTGGTTCCGGCACTACCTTCGTACCAATCCGGGCCTGGCCATCCGCAACATCCGTGGCTCGCGTGCCAACGGACGGTGGCCCTGGCGCGCGACCCTGCGCCAGCTCCTCGACCGCCGACCCTACGGGCAGTGGCTCCGGGGTTTCGCGCACGCCTTGGACCAGGGCCCGGCCGACGAGCACGAGCCGGTCCTGGACTGGAGCTACCCCGCCCGGTTCGCGCCCTGGACGACCGCGGAAGCGGTACAGGCCGCACGGGACCTGGTCCTGCGGGCCGCGGCAGACGCCGAACCGTTGGCGCCGAGCCACGGGATGCACCGCGAGCTGGCCATGATGGCCTCCTGCTCGCGGCTGCTCAGCCACCAACACGCGTTGGCCGCACGACATGACCTGACCCTGCACGCTGTGTTCTACGACATGCGGGTGATCGAGGCTGGTCTGTCCGTCCGCCCGCAGGAACGGATCTCCCGCTGGCAGTACAAGCCGTTGCTCGCCGAGGCCATGCGGGGCACGGTGCCCGAGGTGTCGCTGCACCGGGCCACCAAGGCCGAGGGCTCAGCCGTGGAGTACCAGGGAATCTGGCGGAACCGCCAGGCCCTGCTGGACTACTTCAACCGCCCGGTGCTCGCCGAACTCGGTCTACTCGACCGCAACCGGTTCCGCGACCTCCTCGAACGCACCCCGCCTACCGATCCGGTCTTCGCCACCCAGCTCGGTCCGACCGTGGCCGCCGAGGTGTGGCTCCGCCAGCACCACCACAGCCCCTGAACGCCGGGAGAACGCCATGAAGCTCGTCGACGACGTCGTCATCACCGAGACCGACTACGGCTACGTCCTGCTCAACGTGGTTGAGGGAACCTACTTCAACGTCAACCCGACGGGGACGGTGGTGTTGCGTGCCCTACTCGAGGGCGGCGCCGCCGCCGAGGCGGCCGACCGCCTCACCCAGGAGTTCGACGTCACCCCGGAGGAGGCGGCGCGCGACGTCGCAGACCTCATCGCCGAGTTCCGTCGGGAACGGCTCCTCGCCCCCTAGAGCCAGCAGACCCCTGATGAGGAGGTGCGCTCGCGGTGACCACCCCCGAAGCGATTCCCTATGCGCCGAAACAGGTCCCGCCCGCCCGGCGATGGATAGTGTTCGCCGTGTCCATGGCCGGTAAGGCGCTGGCCCGGCTCAACCCCCGTTCCGTGCAGCGGGTGCTCTCGACGGTGCGGCGTGGCGCGCGACCGGCCCGCTGCCAGGAAGTCGAGGAGATCCGGCGCACCCTGCTCCTAGTGAGCCTCGCCTGCGCGGCCCGGGAGGGCTGCCTGCGCCGCTCGATCACCGTGGCGCTGCTGTGCCGGCTGCGCGGCAGCTGGCCGACCTGGCACGTGGGGGTCCGCGCGGTTCCCCCCTTTGCCGCCCATGCCTGGGTCGAGGCGGAGGGGATCCCGGTTGGGGAGCACGTGCCGGCCAGCTACCTCCGTCCCCTGCTGTCGGTGCCGCCGACCCGCGGCACCGCGGGCTGACCACGATGGTGCGGCCGGACCGGGGCGGGCTCGGCCAGCTGGTTCCGCTGCTGCGGGGACACCGGCGCTGGGTGGCGGGCGCGATCGCGTTGGCGCTACTCGGCTCTCTGGTGGGCCTGGCCCAGCCCTTGGTCGTGCGAGAGGTGGTGGACCAGGCCGGCGCCGGCGTGATCGAGGTGAGCGCGCTTGGGGTGCTGGCGCTGCTCTTCGCCGGCCAAGCGGCGTTGGGTGCGGTGGGCCGGTTCGTCCTCCACCGCACCGGGGAGGGCGTCGTCCTCGGTATCCGGCTGCGGCTCGTCCGCCGGCTCCTCGAGGGTCGGATGGAGGTCTACCACCGACACCGAGTCGGTGACCTCATCTCCCGGGCCGGTGCGGACGGCAACGCGGTGCGGGCGCTGGTCGCGGGCGGGGCGAGCGACCTGTTCACCGGCCTGCTCGGCCTCGTCGGGACGATCGCGGTGATGGTCTGGCTGGATTGGACGCTGCTTCTCGTCGTGGCCGGGATGATTCTGGTGTCCGCGCTCGCGTTGCGCGGGGTGTTCACCGGCCTGGAAACCACGTCCCTGCAAACGCAACAGTCGCTCGGCGAGATGAGCTCGGATCTCGAACGCGCGTTGGGTGCCATCCGCACCGTCCGGGCCTACCGGGCCACCGAGCGGGAATGCGCGCGGATCGGAAGCCGGGCGCGCGCCGCCTACACCAGCGGTGTACGCATGGCGCGTTACCGCGCGCTGTCGGTACCAGCCATGGAATTGGCCGTCAACGGCTCGTTCCTCGTCGTACTGCTGGTGGGCGGTGTCCGGACCGCCGCCGGCTCGAGCACGGTCGCCGACATGGTCGCCTTCCTGCTCTACATGACTTACCTCACCGTGCCCATCAGCTCCATCTTCGAGGCGCTCACGACCATCCGGGAAGGCACCGGCGCGTTGCTGCGCGTGGGCGAGACCCTCCAGTTTCCACTGGAGGAGACCAGCGTCCGCCAGGCTCCACGCCAACCGGTCCCGGCCGTTGGCCGGACCGGAGCGCTGCTGGAACTACAGGACGTGCACTTTCGCCACGGGGCGGAACCCGTCCTGCGAGGTGTCTCGTTCGAGGTGCCGCGCCGCGGCTACACGGCGCTCGTCGGGCCGTCGGGCGCGGGGAAATCCACCCTGTTCGCGCTCATCATGCGGTTCTACGAGCCATCCCGGGGACATATCCGGTTCGACGGTCGGGACGTGCGTACGATGTCGATCAATGACTACCGGTCCCGGCTTGCCCTCGTGGACCAGGACGCCCCCGTGTTGTACGGAACGCTGCTGGAGAATCTCCGCTACGGCAACGAACACGCGACCGACACCGAGCTGTGGCGTGCATTGCGGACCGTGCGGCTGGACCGATTCGTTGAGCACCTACCGGACGGGCTGGACACCATGCTCGGTGAACGGGGTGCCACGCTGTCGGGTGGGCAGCGCCAACGGGTTGCCATCGCACGTGCCCTGCTGACCAAGCCCGAGCTGTTGCTGCTGGACGAGCCAACGTCTGCGCTCGATGCGGACACGGAGGCTGCGGTGACCGCCGCACTGCGGGCCCTCGCCCGGGACCGGGCGGTCCTGGTCATCGCGCATCGCGCGTCGACGATCGAGGTTGCCGACCACGTGATCCTGCTCGACGACGGACAGATTCGGCCGCGGTTCGTGCCGGCAGGTCAGCATGAACCGGCCCCCGACGGCCCGGTGGTACCGGAGACGCGACCCACCGGCTAGCCCGAAACGATGCGTTCGCGGGTTGGCCGCCCGACGGAGCGGGCGGCCAACCCGGCGCGGTCAGACTACTGCCAACTGCAGCGCGGGATCATCCCGCAGGATGCGGTCGTGCAGCTCGGCCAACCCGCGGGCGGGTTCCAGGCCGTGCGTGCTGACTATCGACTCCCGGGCCGACCGGTAGATGGCCAGGGCTTCGACTGTCCGTCCGCTGCGGTGGAGAGCGAGCATGAGCTGGGCTGTGGTCCGGGTCCGTCCCGGGTGATGACCGACCAGCGAGGTCAGCTCCGGAATCAGCTCCTGATGGCCGCCGGAGGAGAGCATCAGCTCGTTGCGGGCCTCCAGCACGTGGAGCCGCAACTCCTCCAGTGGGCGGACCAGCAGCTCCCGGGAGCGTTCCGGAGTCAGGTCGGCCAGCGCCGAGGTACCCCGCCACAGCGCCAATGCCCGATCGTACCGCTCGATCGCGCGGTCGCCGTTTCGCGCCGCGGCTTCGGCGGCGAGGCGCCGGAACTCGTGCGCGTCCACCTGGTCAGGGCTGCCACGCAGGACGTACGACCGTCCCATCGTGCGCAGTTCCACATCGGTGGTGGGAATGCGGCGGAGCTGGCTCCTGATTCGCGACACGTGTGCCTGCACGTTGCCCGCCGCTGACTCCGGTACGTCGTCTCCCCACAGGACATGCGCGATCGAGCCGATCTGGACCGGCTTGTTCATGTGCAGCACCAGCGTCGCAAAGACCAGCCGGCGTTGGTTCGGTCCAAGCTCGGCCTCGCCCCGGTCCGACAGGAATCGAAAAGAGCCCAGGACCTCGAACCGCATCGATTTCCCCCATTTCCTCGTGTACGGGAGGCACCGTCACACGGATACCCGCTCCGCAAACCGCCTCCCACCGGGTGACCACGCCGTCCGGGCGTGTTCACCAGTGGGTTTACCCGCGTGCGGGTTGTCCGGCGTCGGGTATTGGACGCCGGACAACAGGAACCGGATAATGGCACGAGAGGGGGTGACGCCGGTGCCGAGGCCGGAGCGGTCGTTGGATGCCGACGCGACAGCATTGACACGGTTCGCGGCTGACCTTCGGTTGTTACGGCAGAAGGCGGGTACTCCGACCTATCGTGAGCTGAGCCACCGGGTGCACTATTCGGCGACCACGCTGTGCGATGCCGCGGGCGGCAAGAAACTCCCGAGCCTGGCGGTCGCGCTTGCGTACGTCCGAGCCTGCGGCGGCGACGAAGGCGAATGGGAGCAACGCTGGCGCGCGGTCGCCGCCGAGTCGAATACCAACGGCGCTTCGGCGGAAGCCACCGCGACCGAATCGCCCTACGTCGGCCTCGCCGCCTTCGGGACAGCCGACGCGGATCGTTTCTTCGGCCGGGAGTGCCTGGTCGACAACCTGACGTGCCAGCTGCGCAGCGGTCGTTTCCTCGCCCTGTTCGGGGCGTCCGGGGCCGGAAAATCCTCGCTGCTGCGCGCCGGGTTGATCCCGCAGCTCCAGGACGCCGGGTGGGAACACCTGCTGCTGACCCCCGGTGCCCACCCGCTGGAAAACTGCGCAGCACAGTTGGCCCGGCTCACCGGCAACACGGCACACCAGCTCTACCTCGATCTCGACCGAGACGAGCGGGCACTGCACCGGGTTGTGCTCCAAGCGCTGACCGATCGGCCACAGAGCGTCGACCTCGTGCTGATCGTCGACCAGTTCGAGGAGCTGTTCACCCTCTGCCGCGATGACGCCGAGCGCGACCGCTTCGTGGCCATGCTGCTGGCCGCGGCGGAGGCCGCGAACAGCCGCGCCCGGGTCGTGCTCGGCGTCCGCGCCGACTTCTACGGTCGGTGCGCCCTGCACCCCGGTCTGGCCCGGGCCGTCAACGCCGGCCAGCTGCTCCTGGGGCCGATGAGCACCGACGAGCTGCGCCGCGCCATCACCCAACCCGCGGCCCGGTCCGGCTGTACCGTCGAGGGCGCGCTGCTGGCCCAGCTGGTCGCGGAGGCCGCGGGGCGGCCCGGCGTGCTGCCCCTGCTCTCGCACGCGCTGCGGGAGACGTGGGCGCGCAGACGCGGAACCGCCCTGACCCTGACTGGATACCAGGCGACCGGCGGCATCCCACACGCGCTCGCACTGACCGCTGAGCGGGCCTACCAAGACCTGACCGAACACCAGCGGGAGATCGCCAGATCTTTGTTCCTCCGCGCCGTGGCCCCGGGCGAGGGCACCGAGGACACCAAACGGCGGATCGGTCTCGACGAGCTGGACACCGAGGACCCGGACACCGCGGCCGTGGTCGAGGCCCTGGCTGCCACCCGGCTGCTGACCGTGGACACCGACACGGTCGAGCTGTCCCACGAGGCCCTGATCACCAGTTGGCCGCGGCTTCGGAGGTGGGTGGAGACCAACCGGGAGGGACTGCGCGTCCACCGCAGGCTTACCGAGGCGGCACAGTCCTGGGCCGCGACCGGGCAAGATGCCGCCCTGCTCCACCGGGGTAGCCGACTGGCCGCTGCCCAGGAGTGGGCCCGGGACAACCCGACCGCCGTAACCGCCCTGGAGCGGGCGTTCCTCGACGCCAGCCGGGACGTCGAACAGCAGCGGGGCCGACGCCGGCGCCTGCTCACCGTGCTCGGGGTCCTCCTGGTCCTCCTGGCAGTGGCGACCAGTGTCGTGGCCGTTCACCAGCGGCGGATGGTGGAGGCCCAGCACCGGCAGGCCCAGTCGCGCGCCCTGGCCGCCAAGGCGATGGCCATCCTGGGGGTGCAGCCGGAGGCGGCGGTGCGGCTGGCTACCCGGGCCTTCCGGCTCTCCCCCACCCGCGAGGCACGCAGCGCGCTGCTCACCGCCGACTCCGGGCCGTTCGCCGCTCGGCTCGTGGGGCACACCGACCGGGTCACCGGCGTCGTGTTCAGTCCCGACGGCAACCAGGTCGCCACGAGCAGCAGGGATCGCACCGTGCGACTGTGGGACCGTGGTCACCGCCGGGAGGTCGCACGGTTCCAGGGACACACCGACGCCGTGCAGGACGTGGCCTTCAGCCCGGACGGGACCCTGCTGGCGAGCGTGGGTGACGACGGGACCGCCCGACTGTGGTCCGCGACCGAACGGCGCGAGGTTACGGTGCTGGGCACGGGCCTCGGCCAGGTGTACCGGGTCAGGTTCAGCCCGGACGGGCGGCTGGTCGCCGGCGCGGGACAGACTGGCGTGGTGCACCTGTGGGACGTGGGCAGCGGGGCGCGGGTCACCGACGTACCCACTGGATCCACGGGTGTGAATGACCTGGCGTTCAGCCCGGACGGGCGCACCCTCGTCACCGCCGGTGCCGACGGCAAGGTCCGCCTGTGGGACGTCGAAACCCGGACCGAGACAGCGGCCATCGCCGCCCACGGCAATGGGGCCACCAGCGTCACCTTCTCCCCCGACGGCCATCTGCTGGCCACGACCGGCTTCGACTGGACGATCCGGCTGTGGGACGTCGACACGCGGCAGGAGCGGACGACAATCGCCACGGACTTCGGGGGTGTACCCAGGATCGCGTTCAGCCCGGACGGCCAAGTGCTGGCCACGGCGGGCGGTGGCGGTGGGAAGGGCATCAACCTCTGGGAGATCAGCAGCAGGCGGAAGATCACGAGCCTCTCGAGTGACGCACTGACCTCCGCGATCGCCGTCAGCCCCGACGGAGCGACCGTGGCCGGCGACTCCGGGGACTACAGCGTGCGGCTGTGGCACACCCGGGGAACCGCGCTGCGGTCCAGCCCGTTCGCAGCCTTCACTGGCGTCGCGTTCAGCCCGGACGGCGAGATCCTCGCCACCGGGCGGACCGACGGCACACTCCGACTCTGGGACGTGCCCGCCCGACGCGAGATCGGCGTCTTGACAGGCTCGGACCGGCCCCTAGGTGGCGTCGCGTTCAGCCCCGACGGAACGACCGTGGCGGCCGGCGTCCAGGACGGAACGGTACAGCTGTGGGACGTGGTCAATCGCACCGAGATCGTTACACTCCGCGGGCACGGTGGACCCGTCGTGGCGGGCGTGGCGTTCAGCCCCGACGGCTCGCTCCTGGCAACCACGAGCACCGACGGGACCCTGAAGCTGTGGGACGTCGCCCGCCGCGTCGAAGTCGCCACCATCCCCAGTCCCACCACCCACTTCACCGAAGTGAAGTTCGCGCCGGACGGGCGGACGGTGGCCACCGCCGGGGAGGACGGTGTGGTGCGGCTGTGGGACGTCGACACGCATCGCGAGCTCGCCATCCTCCACGGGCACACCGCCCCCATCCTCGGCATGGAGTTCCGGCCGGACGGGCGGGTCCTGGCGACCGCTGGCGCCGACCAGACCGTGCGGACCTGGGATCTGGTCGAGCACCGGGAGCTGGCCACGCTCACCGGCCACACCGGACCGGTCGAGGGCCTGGCGTTCAGCCCAGACGGCCGCACGGTCGCCTCCACCGGTTACGACCGGACGGTGCGGTTGTGGGACACGGTCAACCAGACCGAGATCGCCACTCTCAGCGGACACACCGACCTCGTCGTCGGCGCGGAATTCGATCCGGACGGTACGGTCCTGGCCACCACCGGCCTCGATGGCACCACGCGGTTGTGGCGGCTCGACGCGGACCAGTCGGCCGTCCGGCTGTGCCGCCTGGCCGGTGACAACCTCACCGACGACGAGTGGCGGCGGCTCACCCCCGACGCCCAGCTCGACCCGGGCTGCCGGTCGGCGGACTGATCGTCCCCTTGTTCCACATCGACACCGAACACGGCATGTCATCCCCGTGGGAAAGGGAAAAACGCCTACGTAGGTGACAAGCGACTAACGTCGACCGTGCCAGGCCGCGCGGCGCGGATCTCGGTCGCGTACCACCCGGCAACGTTTCCGGGAGGAAAAGACCATGTCTGTGGACCAGCTTGGGTTCCGTTCTCCCTCAAGCCAGCTCATACCCGTTGTTCCCACTGCTCGTACCGGGGGCTGTCCGGTTGACCAGCGCCCCGCCACAGATGGCAACCTCGACGTGGCCAAGCCGAAGATTCGGACAGAGCCGCCATGTCCCGAATTGACCTTCAACGGGCAACGGCGCAGAGGCGACACAAAAACCGTAGAGCCCCCAGAACTCTTCAGCCCGGAGCGTGAACGACGTGACCACCCTTCTTCCTACTCTCTGTTGCAGGTCGAGCAAGCTGCAGCACGGACACGTGCTGAACGGGATCGCCCGATTGTGAACTGAACCGGCTTTCCTGCAGGGCAAAGGTTTTTTCGGATAGCCGCCGTGATCGCCCTCCCGCCGGGCCGCCCGTCGTTGGTATGATCCAGACGGCTTGTGGTTGCGCCTAGGGTTCCGCGACGGCCCTGCCTCTCCGCCATGACAACCAGGGTGCCGTTGGACTGGACCGAGCGGCGCCAGGGCCGAGGTCTCGGCCCCACACCTGATGGGACAAAAACCCCGAGGGCTTCCCTATCAGCCTGCCCGCCTTCCGGCCGGGCCGGACCCAGGGAGGTATTCTCCGTGGACCCCGTCAGGACCGTCAACCACGCATCCGCCGAACGGGCGGCCTGGTTATGACCAGCCTTGGCAGCGGTGCAGTGTTGGCCTCCGCAGGGATACTCGCCGGACTGGTCGGCACCGCAGGCGGCGTCACCTCCCTGATCTCCTACCCCGCCCTGCTCGCGGCGGGCCTTCCTGCTCTGTCAGCGAACGTGACCAACAATGTTGCGCTCGTCGCATGCTGGCCCGGTGCGGCCCTCGCATCCCAGCCTGAGCTGGCCGGGCAAGGACCGTGGTTGCGCCGCTGGCTGCCGCTCTCCGCGCTGGGCGGCGCGGCGGGCTCGATGCTGCTGCTGTCGACCCCTCCGGGCATCTTCGCCCGCGTCGTTCCGTTTCTGGTGGCCGTGGGCTCGTTGGCCCTGCTCGCCCAACCCTGGCTCGCCGCCCGGCACCAGAAGCACCGGCGCGGCCGTACGCAAGGAACGCGCGGCGTCGTCCTTCCGTTCGGGCTGATCGCCACGTCGGTGTACAACGGCTACTTCGGTGCCGGGTCCGGCGTGATGATCCTCGCCCTTCTCCTGATCACTGCCTCGCCCAGCCTGGCCACCGCCAACGCCTTGAAGAACATGCTCATCGGTTCCGCGGCGTTCATCTCCGCGACCACCTTCGCCGCCTTCGGGCCAGTGGACTGGGCGGCCGTCGCACCCCTTGGTGTGGGCATGTTCGTTGGCTCTACGCTCGGGCCCCGGATCGTGCGTTGTCTCCCCGCCACCCTGCTGCGCTGGCTGGTGGGCGTGATCGGCATCATCCTGGCGATCCGGCTGTGGATTGCCCCGAGCGGCTGATCCACAGCCGGATCGCGTCTTCTGGTGTGCCACCCACTGCGCAACCTGTCCGACCCGGTGCGCGCCGCGGTCGGTCGCGCCGGCCGGTGCCAAGACCCGCCGGCTTCGCCGAGCTGTCCCGGCGAGGGAGGCGCCGGAGCGAGCTCAACTCCCGTTGTGCGCACCGGAGCTCCCACTCGGCAGGGCGCGCAGCAGGAGCTGCGCTAGATGCTCGGCGCGTCGGATGTCCCGGACGCCGCTCTGGCCGATCTGGGTCCGGCACGAGAACCCGTTCGCCAGGACGGCCGTGCCGGGGGACGCCGCCCGCAGCGTGGGGAAAAGTCCGCGCTCTGCCGCGGCGCGGGAGACCTCCCAGTGGCCAGGCTCGTAACCGAAGTTCCCGGCCATGCCGCAGCAGCCAGTCCGTACGACGTCGACCGCCACCCCCAGCCGGGCGAGCACGTCGGTCTCGGGCCGGTGCCCGTGGCCCGCCTCTTGGTGGCAGTGCGGCTGGAGTACGGCCGATCCGTTGAGCCTGCCGAAGGGCCAGGGGCCCTGGTGTCCGGCCACCACCTCGGCCAGCGTGCGGACCTGGTTGGGCAAGCTCCGCACGGCGGCGGAGTCGGGCAGCAGCTGCGCCGCGGTCTCCCGAAGTGCCTGGGTGCAGGAGGGCTCGACACCAATGATGGTGCGACCCGCGCGCAGGTGGCCCTCCAGAGAGCGCACGGAGCGGGCGAGGACCTCGCGCGCCACCTTGAGCTGGCCGGTGGAGTACCAGGTGAGTCCGCAGCAGACGGGCCCGTCGGGGAGCGCCACGCGGTAACCCAGCGCCTCAAGGACCTGTGTGGCTGCCTGTGCGCCAGCCGGGTCGAGGAAGTTGCTGAACGTGTCGGGCCACAGCACGACGGTGCCGGACTCGGGGGCTGACGCGCGGGACCGCGTGCGGCGGGCGAACCACCGACGGAAGGTCTGCGGCGGAAGCGATATCAGGGGCCGGCGCGGCTCAAGACCGGCCACTACGCTCAGCCACCGGGACGGTGTCGGCCGGCTGGTCAGCCAGTTGAGCATACGAGGTGCCACGGAGGCGATCCGGGCGAGCACGGGTAGCCAGCCCAGTGTGTAGTGCGCGCGCGGCCGCAGCCGGAACCGGTAGTGGTGATGGAGGAACTCCGCCTTGTAGGTGGCCATGTCCACGTTGACGGAGCACTCGCTCTTGCATGCCTGGCAAGCGAGGCAGAGGTCGAGTGCGTCGCGTACCTGTTTGGAGCGCCAGCCGTCGGGGAGCGTCTCGCCGCGCAGCATCTCGCTGAGCACCCGCGCCCGACCCCGGGTGGAGTGCACCTCGTCCTTCGTCGCCTGGTACGAGGGACACATGGTGCCGGAGGCGTCGCGGCAGCTGCCGACTCCGCTGCATCGCTGCACGGCCCGGGCCAGCGAGTCCGAGTCGGCGTGCAGCCGCTGGACCAGTGGTAGCTCCAGGCGGTCGCGGCCGGGGCCTGGCCGGATGTCCGCGTCGAAGGGCACCGGGTTGACGATGATGCCCGGATTGAGTACCCCGGCGGGGTCCCAGATGTTCTTGAAGGCGGCGAAGGCACCGAGGAGCTCGGGGGAGTAGGTTCGCGCAAGCAGCTCCGACCGGGCCCTGCCGTCGCCGTGCTCGCCCGAGGCGCAGCCGCCGTGTGCCACCACGAGCTCCCCTGCCGCGGCGATGAAGTTCCGGTAGCTCGCCATACCGTGCTTGGACTCCAGGTCCCAGTCAATCCGCACGTGCAGGCAGCCTTCGCCGAAGTGTCCGGTGATGGTGCCGTTACAGCCGTGCTCGTCCATCAGGAAGTGCAGGTCCCGCAGATAGCTGGCGAGCCGCTTCGGTGGGACGGCGGAGTCCTCCCAGCCGGGCCAGGCGGCCCGTCCGTCGGCCATCCGGGTGGCGGTGCCGGCACCGTTGCGGCGGATAGCCCACAGTGCGGCAATCTGCCCGGGGTCGGTGGTGACCCGGCCGGGCACACCGGCCTGTCGGGCGAGCCGTCGGGCGTCCGAGACCGCGGCGGCATCGTTCGCACCCTGGACCTCGCAGTACAGCCAGGCCCTACCAGAGGGCAGCAGCTCGAGGCCCGGGGCGCGGCCGGGGCGCGATCGTAGTGCCTCGACCAGCGGAGCATCCAGGCCCTCCACCGTCAGTGCCCCGGCCTTGGCCAGCATGGGGGCGCACTCGGCGGCGGCGTAGACATCGGGGAAACCGAGCACCAGCAGGACACGGGCGGGCGGCACCCGAGTGAGCCGGAGTCGGGCGCCGAGCACAACCGCGCAGGTGCCCTCGCTGCCTACCAGGGAACGGGCGACATGGAAGCCCTTCTCGGGAAGCAGTGCGTCGAGGTTGTATCCCGATACTTGGCGGGTAAAACGGCCGAGTTCCGTGCGGAGCGCCGCGAGATACCGGTCGCGCAACTGCCGCAGCCGCAGGTCGATGTTGGCGTCTCCGCTGCCGCCGCGGGTGGCGCTGAGCACGCGGCCGTCGGCGAGCAGCAACTCGAGCCTGTCGGTGATGTCTGCCGTGGTGCCCCAAGCCACCGAGTGCGGGCCACACGCGTGGTTGCCCACCATGCCGCCCACGGTGCACCGGGAATAGGTGGACGGATCGGGGCCGACGGTCAGCCCGTGTGTGGCCGCGTGCTGGCGGAGCGCCCCGAGCACCACGCCGGGCTCGACGGTGGCCGTGGCGCCGTCCGGGTCCAGCTCGATGATCCGATTCATATGCCGGGAGAAGTCGAGAACCAGGCCGGTGCCGACAGCGTTTCCGGCTACGGATGTACCCCCACCGCGGCAGGTCACCGCGACGCCGTGCTCGGCGGCGATGCGCACGGCGGTGACCACCTCCGTCGTGTCCCGCGGCTCGAACACCGCCGCCGGCATGGCGCGGTAGATCGAGGCGTCGGAGGTGTAAGCGGCGCGGGTCGTCAGGTCGATGCGGGCCGTGGGCAGGCGGGAGCAAAGGTGACGGGCGAAGTCGTTCACGGGGTACACCCCCTCTCGAGCACGCCGTCCCGGCACAGCCACAGCGGTGGAGGGGCTAGCACTCGCAGCACGCCCACGACCGCGACGACGGCAGGCGGGGCGGGAGAGCCCGCCCCGCCGATGCTGCTGTCGACGCCCTGGAGCAGCATCACCTTCTGCCTCCGATCAGCAGCACTCCCTGCTCGGCCTTCAATCCGACCAACGGGGTCACCCTTTTTGGCAGGCGGTTGCGTCTGCCAGCGCGGAGCCCAGCCGGGTGAGCCCCTCGTCCAACTGCTCGGCCGGAAGGGCGAATGAGAGCCTGATGTGCCCCGGAGCCCCGAAGGCCGCGCCGTCCACCACGGTGATCCGGTGCTTGTCGCGGAGCCATCCGGTAAGGTCGCGGCGCGCCTGCTCGGGGGCGTGGTCGGCCAGCCAGCCGGTCAGGTTGGGAAAGAGGAAGATCCCGCCCCCTGGTTCGGGACAACTGACCCCGGGCAGCTCTGCCAATCGACGCCGGGCGAGCACCAGCTGGTCCGCGAGGACCTTGCCGATCCCGGCCTGGATGGCCTCGCCATCCCTCAGAATGTCAGCCGCGATCGACTGGACCGCCGTCGACGTCCCGCCGAGCAGGTGCGAGGCGACGGCGGCCACGCGACGAGTGAGGCCCCCCGCGGTGATCGCCCATCCGGCGCGCAGCCCGGCGAGCGCGTGGCTCTTGCTGAGGCCGTCCACCACGACGCAGTGGTCGGGCAGGTGCGGGAGGACGTCGAGGATCGAGGGGGCCGGATCCGCGGTACAGGCCACGCCTCGGTACACCTCGTCGCACAGCACGGTGATTCCGTGGCGCTCGGCCCACGCGGTGGCGGCGGCGAGGTCTTCCGCCGGGGTCACCGCACCGTCGGGGTTGCGTGGAGAGTTGACCACGAGTACTCGGGTGCGTGGTGTGCGGTGCGCCTCCAGGGTGTCGAGGTCGATGCGCCCATCACCCACCTGGGCTGGCAGTGCGACGATGCTTCCGCCGGACCGCTTCACCAGTTCCGGGTAGCTCGCCCAGTACGGGGTGGGCAGCAGCACCTCGCCGCCGTCGTTGAGAAGGGTGGCCAGCACGGCGTAGATGGCGAGCCGCGCCCCGGGCGCGACCAGCACCTGTGTTGGGTCGACTTGGCCGCCGGCCGCGGCAACCCGACCGGCGACCGCTTCGCGCAGGTCCGCGGTGCCGGTGGGGGCCTGGTATGTCTGGTCAGCGCGCAGCGGTGCGCGTGCGGCGCCGCTCTGCGGATGGACCGGGATGCGGACGTCACCCGTAGAGAGCACCACCAGGCCGCTGTCTTGGTGCACTGCTGCGGTGGGGGACATGGCGGTCACTTGCGCACCGCCTCATCGCACAGCAGGCCGACCGTTGGCGTCCGGCCTGCCAGCCGGTCCCGAACGAGCTCGGCGACCCGGCGCCGGCTGCTCGCCTCGGCATCCTCGGACAAGAAGGCGCGATGGCTGGTCACCACGGTGGCCGGATGCTCGAGCACCGGCTGCCAGCGCGAGTCGTCATGCGGGTTCTCGGGGAAGAAGACATCGAGTCCCGCGCCCGCGATCCAGCCCTCGTTGAGCGCCTTGCCGAGGGCGACCGGGTCGATCAGCTTGCCGCGTGCCGCGTTGAGCAGGTACGCGTCCGGCCGCATCAGGCGCAGTTGGTCGGCGCCGATCATCTGTTCGGTCTCCTGATTCAGCGGACAGTGCAATGTCACCGTGTGCGACCGTTGGAGCAGTTCCGCCAAAGTGTCGACCGCCTTGGCGCGGTAACCCTCGGGGAGATCACGCCCAACGTGTGGGTCGTAGACGAGGACCTGGCCGTAGAACGCGCTGAGCTTGGCCGCGACAGCCCGACCGATCCGTCCAAAGCCAACAATGCCGAGCGTGCGGCGGCTGATGCGGTTCGGGGTGCCGCCTGCGTAGATGGCGAAGGAGCCACTTTTCAGCGTCTGGTGCTGTGGAATCAGCCGTCGCTCCAAAGCGAGCCCCAACGACGCGGTGTGTGCGGCCACTTCGTCCACGCAGTAGTCCGGCACGTGGTAGCCGAACAAGCCGCGCTCAGTGAGCAGCGGGACGTTCAGATTGTCAATGCCGACGCCCTGCCGGACGATACCGCGCAGCTGATCGCCGGCGGCGTCGAGCAGCTCGGGCGTGACCTGGCAGCGGTAGACGACGAGAATCTCGCTGCCCGCGACCCGCTCCAGCAACTCGGGGCAGTCGATCCGGTAGCGCCCGTCGGCGTGCGGGCCGAAACGCAGGTCCACGTCCCCGCCCAACACCTCGTGCTCCACCGTGGCCCGACCTGCGTCGAACCTCCCGTCCGCGACCAGCCACGGCGGATCGGTGTAGGTGACAGTATGTGCGTTCATCGTCGAGCCTCTATCTCTGTGTTTCTTCTGCCTGTTCTTCTTGGCCGACTCGCGGCGGCAGTCGGCCCGGCCGGTGTCCGGCCTTGGTTACCTGGCGTCGTACGAACGGGCGAGGACCGCCCGCGGACCCCTTGCTTCAGGAGCTGAGCGCTGCCAGCGCGTCCTCGACCGTGACGACCCGCGGGTTGTTGCCGGCCCGGCCGGAGTCCAGGGCCGCGTCCAGGATTGGTGCCCACTCGCGCGGGGCCAGCCGTAGGTCGGCCAGTGACTGCGGATAGCCGCCGAGTCCCAGCAGTCGTTCCAGCAGCGGCTCGATCGGGCCGCCGGTCTCCCGAACCGAGCGCTCCTGAACGTCGGAGACCAGGCCGCTCAGTCGTTCGGGGCCGTCGGGATGCCGGCAGTCGTCAGCCTCGGCCGCCTCGTTGTAGCCGAGAAGCCAGCGCAGATGTAGGGCCACGGCCACCCCGTGGGTGATGCCGAGACGCGCGGTCAGGCTGTAGGAGAGCGCGTGCGCGGCGGTGGTCCTGGTCTGGTTGATGGCCGCGCCCGAGAGCGCCGCACCGACGGCGAGCCGCCCGCGGATCTGCGGGTCGGCGAAGGAACCATGCTCCGCCACCGCGCCCAGCGCTGGGAACAGGTCCTGAAGAGCGCCCTGGGCAAGCTGCCGGGAGCCAGCCGTGGCAGCAGCGGCCCAGTACGACTCGATGGCCTGGCTCAGCGCGTCGAGACCGCTCGCCACAGCGCTCGGGCTGGGCAGCGACGCCGTCAGATCGGGGTCGACCAAGGCGACGTCGGACCGCAGCGCCGGATGGTCAAGGGAATATTTCTGCTCGCCTATGTACACCGTCGCGAAACTGGTCAGTTCGCTGCCAGATCCCGAGGTGGTCGGTACGAGCACGAGCGCACAGTCCTCGCGCATGCCGAGCAGCGCCGGATCGCGCAGGCAGTCGTACGTAACGGCCGGCTGCCGGTACAACGCCGCCGCCGACTTGGCCACGTCCAGGGAGCTACCCCCGCCGATGCCGACGACGGCATCGGGGCGGAACTCCCGAGCCGCCGCCACCGCCGCCTCGACCGTGGCGAGGTCTGGGTTGGGGCGAACCCCGCCGAACCGCCTTACGGCTAGGCGGCCCTCCAGCGCGACCACCGCGGCTTCGGCCCCGCAGCGACGGAACGCACCGCCACCGTGGACCACCAGGACGCGGCGCGCACCGAGCGCGTCGAGCACCTCGGGCAGCCGGCCAAGAGCACCGGGGCTGGCGAAGGCAGCCGGGTGCCCGGGCAGCCTGCGCAGGTCGGCCGAGGCCAATCCGGGCAGCACATCGGGTGTCTGCACCGGGTCGCATGCCGCGGCCATCACGCACCCCCTGCGCAGCTGGCGGGATTGCCGAGCGCGACCGGCTCGACGCCGTACCACTCGTCGTCGGTCGCCACCGCGGATGTCATATGATCCCCTCCGCGCGCCACGGCGCCGAGGCACCCAAGACAGCCGTGAACCGCCGGTGGATGTCGCCTGCGCTCACTGCGGAGGTGGCACGGGGCGGGGCCGCGTCCACACTCGGCGCAGTCCGGACCGCCAACAGATGCGGCCCGGGTTCTTGGGCGATGCGGACGACGGCCGCCTTGAGTTCGGACTCCGTGCGACATAGCTCGTGGGTGCGGTACCCCGTGGCGCGGCCGAGGGATGCGAAGTCCACCCGCGTGGACCGGGTCGGCTGGGCGCCGGTCGACTCGTAGACGCCGTTGTCGAGGATGACGTGGACGAGGTTCGCGGGCGCCGAGGCACCGATGGTGGACATCGAACCCAGGTGCATCAGGGCACCACCGTCACCATCGAACACCACGACGTGCTTCTGTTCGGGCCGGGCGAGGGCGATGCCGAGGCCGAAGGCCATGGCGTGCCCCATCGAGCCCTGCATGTAGAAGTTGCGGTCCGCATCCCCCAGCGCGAAGAGTTCCCGCGCGGTGTACCCGGTGGTGGCCACCGTCCGCGCGTCCGGCAGCCCCTCGAGCACCAACCGCATGACGTCCCTGCGCTGCAAGCGCTCCTCGGCGGCCAAGTCGGGCGGCAAACAGGGTTTGGCCGAGCCAATCGCGCCCTTCTGCACCAGGACGAACGCCGGCCGGCCCTGGGCGAGCTCGGCCATGGCGGGCGTCAGCACCTCGTCCAAGACCGTGCTGGTCTCCCGCAGCGTCCAGTGCCGCACGCCCATTGCGTCCAGCATTGGGTGCGTGGACGTTCCCATGACAGCGTGCTGCGGCTCGTCCTGCCCGGGATCGGGCCACCCGCGCAGCGTCATGAAGACCAACACCGGGATGTCGTACGGAATCAGGAGCGAGGTGAGCGGGTTGATGAGGTTGCCGAATCCGGAGTTCTGCGCCAAAACCGCGCCGCGCCGTCCGGAGGCCGCGGCACCGGCCGCGATCGCCAGGGCCGCGCCTTCGTTGGCTGCCGGTACGTATCGGTTCTGCTCGGTGAGCTGGGCGATGGGGCCGGTGAAGTACGAACAGGGCACGCCTGTCACGAAATCCACGCCGTGCGCGGCCAGGCTCGCGGTGAAGTCCTCTGGTGTGATCATGAGTCGAGCGCGGTCCACTCCTGAAGCTTCTGCAGCCGGAAGACTTCAGCCATCGGTGCGATCTCGTCCTCCACCGGGGTGGAGGTGCCCTTCTCCCGGATCAGCTTCAGGGTGCTGCTCACCGCCTGCACCGTCGCGCGCAACGCCTGGTTGGCATAGATGATGACGGAAACACCCGCGCGGTGGGCGTCCTCTGCGTGCCAGTCCGGATAGGTGGTCGGCACGATGACCACGGGAACCCGGCCGTCCCAGGCGGCCAGGAACTCCTGCACCTCCGAGGGGGCCTTGGCCTTGGAGTGCACCAGAACGGCGTCAGCGCCCGCATCCGCGTACATCTTGCAGCGTCGCAGCGCCTCGTCGGTGCCCATTCCGGCGATCAGAGCTTCGGTGCGGGCGATCAAATAGAACTCGGGACTCTCCTGGACAGACTTGGCGACCTGGAGCTTGCTGCAGAAGGCATCCGCGTCCAGGAGCAACTGCCCCCGGTCCACGAAGCTGTTCATCTTCGGAAAGTGCTTGTCCTCGATGCAGACAGCGGTGATGCCCATCCGCTCGTATTCACGCACCATGTGCGCGACATTCATGTTCCCGCCAAAACCGGTGTCCACATCTGCAACCACTGGAATGCTGCAAGATGCCTGGATCTGGGCCGCTGCGGCGAGGTAGTCAGTCATCGTCAGCAAGCTCGCGTCCGGCAGGCAGCGCGCCGCCGAAATCTCCAGGCTCGACGCCCATACGGCGTCGAATCCGGTCTCCTGCACGAGCGCGGCCCCCAGTGGGCTGTGCGCACCCGCGAGGCGGACCAGTCCTCCTCGGTTCATCACCTGGCGGAACGACGGGGAACAGGTAGAGCTACTGAGCATGGGGTCAATCTCCGGTTATGACTGCGTACTTTGGGCGGACGCGTTCGCGCGTCAGTACCACTGGCGGTCTTCATTGAGCAGCCGCTCGAGACTTCCGGGGTGCATCGAACCGAGCGCCACCCGCGCCTCGACGCCGATGCGGCCGGCGATGCGCAGGGCCAGCAAGCGAGCGGCGGACGCCTGTGCGGCCGGTGCGCTGTCGACTGTGAAGGACGTGGGGATGAACGGCATGACATAGGCCGAGTCGCCCGGGGCAAGCCGTGCCTCGTAACGCTTGCCCAGGTACTCCCACCGCATCGTCATCGGCGTCTCGCCGACGTTGTAGAGGTACTGGTGCTGATGCGTCGAGATCGCTGCGGCGTCGCTGTCCCGCAGCGGCTGGATTTCCAGGGCACGTGTGTACGGATGCAGCTTGTTTCCAGCCAACTGCCGCACCGAGTAATCAGCCTGCTGCGCCGATGGATATAGCCACCGACGGCTGTCAACGGCCCTGACCAGACTGATTCCTCCTGGCGAGTCCGGCGAGACCGGAAGCAGATCGCGAACCGAAACCCGCAGAGCCGCCGCAAGGGACTCGATTTCGGAATATGACGGAATCGCCGCACCTTCGACGAGCTCGGTGATGCGATCCTGTGTGACTTTGGATCGTTGTGCCACTTCCGCCACGGAAAGCATGGCCGCATCGATGTGCGAACGCAGCAGTCGGATCTGCGTTGTCCACGGGTTCTCGTCCCAGGCGAACTTCCTGGCGGTGCTGGGTCCTAAAGCAGCGAGCTCATGCTGGGCGTCACCCATGAGCTCACCGCCATAGGTCAGGGCGAGAATATAGGCTGGCTCGCTGTCGTTACGAGCAGTGAAGGTATGCGGCGAGAACGGCAGACCCCAAATCGAGTCACCGGTTTCCATACGTAGCACATGGGACTCACCGTTCCATCGGTAGTAGTAGTTGACGGGGCCGACGAAATAGGTGAACTGGTAGAGAAGGTGCCCCTTGTTCCAGTGCACGTTGGGGTTGTTCGGATCATCGTCGTCGACCACCGACAACATCCTGATCCACTCGGGTCGGAAGGACGCGAGCCGAGACATGGCGGTGTCGCGGTACTCGTAATAGTCGATGTCTTCACGCTGGAACACCCGAGACGAGGACTTCGACGCCGCCACGTCGAGGACTATGACCCCCTCGGGGCAGTCGTTACGCACCGGCAACAGATCGCGTTCGTTCAGCGGCCAAACGGCGGCCGCCTTGCTGTGCACGGAACCCGGGATCTCGTGCCGTCCGGAAAAATACTCCTGGATCTGCTCCTCGGTGACGCCGAGCTCCTCGGCGCTCGCAGCCGTGTTGCGCTTCAGGTCGTTGGCAGCGCTGCGCAACAGCGCACCGGCGCGACGTCGGAAACCTTCGTCGTCGACTGAATGTACATTCACCTGAGTCCTCCCCTGCTCGCACTTGCGCTTTCAACGACTAATTCAAGTAGGGCACGGCGACCAACCTTCGATTCCTGGTGCGGATGCAGGATCACCTTGACATGACAAACATCGACAGCAGCAATGAGGCGGTGCTGGAACAGGCACGCTATGCCCCGGGCCGGACGTTTGTCCCGCGATCGATCTCCAACATAAGACAGGCCGAAAGCGATGGTGTCAATGATCTTGAAGAGTGACACATACCACAGCCCGAGAATGGGGGTTAGACTGGACTTGGCAATACGCGCTCGCGTACAGATGAGAGTCGCCGAGCCGGGGGAAGGTTGTCCGATTAATGGTTTTCGGGTCGTGTGGCACGTTCTACTGGGAGGGACGTCCGTTATTCGGTGAGAGGCAAGTGTGCGTGAGCCGTCCGTTATTCGGTGGGAGACAAGTTTGTGGAGGTGGGCGACGCCGGGCATGGTCTGGTGCGCGCCATCTCTCTTTGGGTGGCGGTCGTGGAAAGTCTGGGGACAAAGGCTCGGTCGATGTGGGTGGCTAGCCAACGGTGGGAGGCGTTGTGTTCTTCCAGGTGGGCAGCTCGCGGGCAATGCAACCGTGCGGCATGCCTAAACCGATGCCGATGGAGCCGCCCTCAGCGAATGTGGTGGCCGCCCCGGCGATGGCTTGGTGCCGGACTCCGGTCTGGCCCAGCGGTCGTTGCAGTTACCCGGCCGGGGCCGGTCCACCGCGCCATCAGCCCGGTGCCGGCATCTCGGTGACGACTTGGTGGTGAGGGGAGAGCCGGTAGCTCTTCGAGAGGGCCACCGCCGTCAGGGCACGGATAGAGACCGGGTGCTGTCCACGATGAAGATCGCCTTCCTCGCGGGTCCGGCGCACCATCATCTCGTGCCCAAGCGGGACTCACGAAACAACCTCCGGTTCCTCGGTATGCTCACGCAAAGGCGGACCGAACGTCCCGGCTGATAAGAGTAGATCGAAAATCGGCCAGCAAAATGTGGCAGCCGAAGCTGGCCGAGCAATGACATCGTCCTTTCGTTGGGAGCCCTACGATGCAGGTATCGCATCCGCACGTGCCCGTTGACGCGGGAACAGGTCACGTGATCGTCGTTCACCCGTGGCAGGACCGGTACGCTCACTACACGAGCTATTTGGACCATTCCGCCAGGCCGGTCACTTACGTGACGACCGAGGTCGGGCAGAAAGGGGTACCTGTGGAAGCGGCCGCGGTTGTCGTTCTCGGCGAGACGACGGACCAGGAAGCACTTGACAGCGCAGTATCCGATCTTGTGCGGAAGTTCGGCAACCCAGAGGGGATCGTAGCGCTGAAGGAGGCGGATCTTCCCGCTGTTTCGCGCCTCCGAGCTCAGTACGGGGCCCCCGGCGCTCGCCCTGAAGAGCTCTCGCGGTTTCTTGACAAGTACGAGATGCTACAGGCGGTCAGCGCTCTCGGCTTGCCGCTCCCTAAGTTCTCCTTGGCGCATTCAACCAACGAGGTTCTGGCGTTTGCCGAGGATGCTGGCTGGCCTCTGATCACCAAGAAGCTTTCCGGTAGTGCCAGTCAAGGAGTGTCTCAGCTCGACGGTCCGGAAGATCTGCATCGGGTACGTCTCGACGGCCCGATGGTGCTTCAGGAGTACCGGCAGCACCCCATCATTCATGTCGACGGTTTCTGCAGCGGCGATCGCCTGGGCCCGTGGCGGGCTTCTCGCTATATCGGCACGTGCCTGGCATTCACCACAGGTGACCCGTTGGGGTCCGTCGAGATCGACGACCCTGCGATCCTGGATGTTGTGGGACGTTTCACGGAAGACCTCCTGACCGGGCTTAGCAGTAAACCGCGTGTCTTTCACCTTGAGCTTTTCTTGTATCAGGACCGTGACGGTGGCTGGAAATGCGAGTTCTTGGAAGTGGGATCTCGCACAGGCGGTGCCGAGGTCTCCTTTGTGTGGCGTGACGTCCATGGGATTGACCTCATGGGTGCCGAGACGGCCCTCCAGATGGGGCACGTGCCAAGCCTGCGGGGGTTCCACCAGGACGAGCCCGTTGCTGGCTGGCTTCTGGCACCAGTCCCGATGAAGCGGCCTTGCCGGGTGGTTGAAGCGAGTTCCATGGTAGGTCCTGGGCAGGCCTATGCAGAAAAGGTGACGTCTGCAGGCGGAGTTATCCCGGCAGGCGGATCTTTTTATGAACACGTCGGAGGACGATTTCGTTTCTCTGGCAGCTCCAGCTCTGAGGTGGAGAAGGCCGTGCGCCGCACAATCGAAGGGTTCCATCTTGTATGCGAGCCGGCATAGCTCTGAAGCTCCAGAGCCCGCCACAGGAGGACCTCTGAGGACGCCCGGCTACGGGGAGGATAGAACGGAATGCATGGTGGTTCTCGCGTGGACGGCGCGGGAGAACAGATCGAAGTGTCCAACAGGTCGTGGCTGACCGGCTCCACGCGTCGCCTTCTCGTGGCCGGGGCAGTCGATTGGCTGGGTACCGGACTCCTCGTTGCGGCGTCTGCGGTGTATTTCACCCAGGTCGTTGGGATTCCGACTCGGCAGGTAGGTCTTGGCCTGACACTCGCTGGTGTCCTCGCGATGTCGGCGGCCGGGCTCGTGGGCATGCTGGCGGACCGATTCGGCGTGAAGCGGGTGCTGATCGGCCTCTACCTGGTGCGCGCCGGAGCAACGTTTGCCTACATGGCCGTCACTGGGTGGTTGGGATTGGTCGGCGCAGCAGTGTTTCGACTGCTCGGCGATCAGGCGACATCTCCCCTGGTCCAGTCTCTGGTCGCCGAGGTCACCGAGGACGGGAACACCAGGGTCCGGATCATGGCCTCCTACCGAGTCGTGGCCAACGTCGCGACGGCCGTCAGCACTCCCTTGGCCGGCTATGCCATTGCAATAGGTACGTACCAAGCATTTGCCTTCTTACTGATCGGCAACGCGTTCGCCTTCGTCGCTACCGCAGTCCTCCTGATGTGGATGCCTGCCGGAGTACGGCGACGGTCCCGCCCCACCGCAACGCCAAAGGCTGCTGTGATACGCGATGGAACCCTGCTCAGCCTGACTGGAGTCGACGGCTTGCTGGCCTTATGGCAGCCTGTCCTCTCGATCGCGATGCCCCTGTGGATCGTAGCAAGCACAGACGCCCCCAAGTTCATGGCCGGCGTACTCTTCGCACTAAACACGATCGGCTGCATCGTTTGCCAGGTCTCTGCAGCCCGGCTGACATCACGAATCAGACTGGCCACCCGATCCTATACGGCCGTGCCCCTACTGTTGTTGGCCTCCTGTGGCTTCTTCGCAGCATCAGGATCCAGCCACGGGGGAGCTACCATCGCCTTACTCGTGGCAGCGGTCGTCACGCTCACCGGCGCTGAACTACTTCAGACCAGTGCTTCCTGGACGCTGTCCTACGCTATCGCGCCAGATGAAAAGAGAAGCCAGTACCTGTCCGTATTCGGCCTGGGGCGAGCCGCCTCCAGAAACCTCATCGGTCCCCTGGTGTTGACAACTGTGGTCACTATGCCTCATGCACAGGGATGGTTCCTTCTGGCACTGGGATTCCTGCTCGTCACAGGAGTTACCTACGTGGTCGGGCGTAAGTGTACCCAGGTGCCCTCTCGAGCCTGATGCTGCCGTCCCGGAGCAGGGTGAGTAAGCCGTCATGGCGACCTCGAAGGCGTGCCAAGCCCCGGGGCCGGACGTGACGAGGGGCTGCTCGGGTTCGTCAGCGACCGTGCCGGTTCTGCCAGCATCGACGTTCTGGGGGCGTTCGACCAGGGGCTCTGTCTCGCTTTCGTGGTCGCGGGGCGTTGTCGATGACGCCACGTGTCCGTGCGCCAGGTGAGTGTTGCTGTCAGCGTGGTGTTTTCGCGGTTGTCGCCGCTGGTGGTCGATGATGTGATCGATGGGAGTGAACGGACCCTGGTGCGGGCGCGGACATCGGATGTTCCGGCCGCGTGCCCAGGGCCGTGGGGCGAAGTCCGCACGTGTGCACGGGTAGCACCAGCGGCGGGTGACGGATCTGCCATCGACGGCCGGCCCGTGACGGTGTGGGTGCGGGTTCGGCGGCTGGTATGCCCGACACTGAACTGCCACACCACCTTTCGGGAACAGGTGCCCGGCGTCCTGGAACGTTACCAGCGGCGCACCACGCACCCGACGGTCCAGGAGCGGTCGGTAGTGCGGGAACTGGCCGGACAGGCCGGGGCTCGGGTGCTCTCGGCGCTGTCGATCCAGTTGTCACGCCATAGCGCCCTCGTTTGCCTGCTGCGCACCCCCGCTCCCCCTGCGGTCGGATCGGTGCCGACGGTGTTGAGCGTGGACGACTTCGCGCTGCGTCGCCGCCACCGTCCGCCCCAGCGCGGCACCACTTGCTGACCACCGCACGTGGCTCGCGACCGCCCTGACCACGCGCCCGGCGCGCCGACTCGACAGGCTGTTGTAAGCCTCCACATGCGCCGACCACTCCGCCCGAGCCGACATCGCTCGCATTGACCCGGACCGTGGCGTTCCCCTCACTAATGACCAGATCATCGACGAGTTCATGGTCATCCTCACGCAACCTGACGATGTCTACCAGCGCTGCGACGACCACCAGCGCCGACTACTCAACCAAGCCCTCTTCCACCGCCTGTACCTCACCGACAGAGCCGTCACCGACCACGAACTGACGCCGCTGCTCCAACCCACAACCGGGCCGCGGCAAGACACCTTGCGGGATTAGAAACACAAAATAGCCCATGATCAAGGAAAACACAATCCGAGCCGAACGCGACTCTGATGTCCTACTCGGCGCAAACCCTGGTCAGGGGCACTTTTCGAATCTACTTGTGGAGCTGACTGGATTCGAACCCGTGACCCCCACACTGCCAGAATTGTCCACAAAGGACACTCCCCTGCGAAAACCGATAAACCGCAGGAAAATCCGGTTCCGTTCACCACTGTTCAATGCGGTTCAGCGACGTTCAGCATGCGCCTGTGCTCCAGCTTTGCTCCACCTGCCGTGGTGTGAAGCCTGTCGAGTAAGGCGAGCACGTACCAGTCTGCCCGCGCTTGCTGCCAGTGACGCGCGGCTGACTCGGGCGAATCCTCGTCGCCATGGCTGTTGGCAAAGTCTCGGTCATCCTCCTCTCAACCTGAGCCAGGGCGGGCGGTCGAAGCAATCAACGAGTAGCTGGTCGGAACCGAGACCTGTGACTTTCGGGCACGATGGCGGAGTGCGGCATGACACTGCGGTACGCCGTCTGCGCGCGATCGCCCACCGTTGCGAGCAAGGCACAACACCACTGTGATGCCGACCCCTCAGCCAAGACGCTGAAGATTTGGGAACGCTGGCTCGATAAAGTCGATCAAATATTCGCAAGAACATACAAGCTCACAGGCGATGACTACCTACTCCTTGAAGGAATTTTAGTGGAAGCAGCTCTCCAGTCCGGCTGGAGCTGACGCGCATCCTCTCTACGCGGTGAGCGCAGTCCGCCCAAACTGACGGATGCGCTTGGTAGGTAGGCCCCGGCTCGAGGGACGGTGGGTGGGTCGGCACGGCGACGAACCGACCCACCCACCTGGCTGCAGCCGCTCATAGGGACCGAACGGAGGCGCGCTTTCGCGGCGCAGCACGGACACCTCCACCTCAGCTCGACGTTGCCCGTGTTGGACTCGATCATCACCGCGTGGTCCACGCTACTGCTCGCCCTCGCCGGCTGCGCCGGAGTCGTCACGCTGTTCGTCCAAAACAAGGAAGGCCGCGACCACCTCTACACGGTCCTCAAGTACGTGGTCACCGGCGCCCCGGGCATGCTCGGCGCCGCCACCCCCTACACGAGCTCGGGTGGTGGCGGTCTCTGGCCAGCTCCACCACCTGAGGGCGCTCGTTGACTCGTCTATTTAGACCGTCAGCATCGCCTGCACCTACTGCCTCTTCAATCAGTGCTCCGGGGAGCGGCCGACGCCCTCCCCCAGCAACCCAGCCTCCGCCAAGCCTCCGCTTCACCCCGATGGTCGAATCGACCATCACTCTGTCGGGTGGTGCATGTGGTTGACCTGCTGTGACAAGGTCCCTGAACCGGTTGAGGGGAGCAACCTAAGGGGTGCTGGTGACAGCCAACGACAAGTTCTTCCAGAAGAAACAGGCGCTTGCTGTGCTCAAGCACGGCATCCTGCGCCGCTACCTCCCGATCTACGCCACGATGACTGGTTCTACCAGCGAGAGCGGGAGGGTGGTGTATCTCGACGGTTATGCGGGGCCCGGGCGCTACGAACCGGAAGAACCGGGAGGTGTCGGAGCGCCAGGTTCTCCCCTCTTGGCAGTGGAGACAGCCAAGAGAGTCCAGGGTTGGAAGCGCGACTTGCACTGCGTCTTTGTCGAGCGAGATCCCAGCTATGTAGGGAACTTGAGAGCTGTTCTTGCGGAGGCAGCGCCGGAGGGGATGCGGTACGACGTTCTGCCTGGCGACGTGAAGGACCGGCTTGGTGAGGCGCTCGATCTAACCGGAGACAGGCCGTTGTTTGCCTTCCTCGACCCGTTCGGCACCGCACTTCCGTACCAGGACATGGTGGAGCGACTGTTGGGACGCGGGACTGCGCTCAAGACCGAGGTGCTACTCAACTTCAATCTCGGATCCGTCTGGCGGATCGGTGGTCTCCTCACCGGCGACGAGGCGGAACCGAACGGCGAGAACGGGCGCCGTGAGGCCGCCATTTCCCGGGTCGACGCGTTCCTCGGCGGGGACTGGTGGCGCGAACGGTTCATGGCGGCACGCCGGGGCGAGGTGGTCGCTTCCCGCGCAGCACAGGAGGTGGGCCGCGAGTTTTGCCAGCGGATCGGCAATGATGCTGGCTGTGGCTCCTTTACCGTTCCCATCCGCCGCCACCCAAACCATGAGCCTCTCTTTCTGATGATTCTCTTCTTCCGGCATGACGCCGCCCCTTACCAGTTCAACGAGGCAGTCTCGATGGCAAACGCGGAGTGGCGGGGACTGTGGCGGGCCCGAGATCTGGACGCCGATCTGCGGGCCGACCGGGAACGCCGGGGCGGACAGGAAGACCTATTCGGCAACTCGTTGATCATGGACTACTCCGAGCAGGAAGCACAGCGGGCGGAGACGTTGCTCGAGAATCAGTGGATCGAGGAGGTTGCCGAGAACTTGAGGGCACTGACCATCCAGCAGGTGGCAATCAAGATCCGGGAGAACATGTCCGGCATCTTCGGACGGACGCTGGGAATGGCGCGTGAAAGACATCTCCGCAAGGCGTGGGACCAGCTCGCGGAGGAGGATGTCTTGGACGCCAGGCCGAAGAAGGGGAAGATGCTTTGGCAGACGATCTACCGCAGGGGCAGGTAGGCCCTACACCTGCGCTGGAAGCGGCATCTCATCCCAGGTCCGACCCTCCAGTTCCCGGCCGCCTGCCTTCGGGGTGCGACCGCCCCACTGCTTGAAGAAGAAGGGAACCTCATGGCGCAGGCAGAGGTCCCGCAAGCTGCGGATCCACTCCTCCCTGGCGGGGCGCGCCTTGGGTCCCGACTCGCCACCCGCAATGACCCAGTCGATGCCGTCAACTCGCAAGTTCGGCAGTGGCCCTAGAAGGGGTTCGCAGGACAGGAACCGCACCGCAGCGGAAACCTGTCGGAGATCATCCACGCGGTCCAGCACGTCCTCGTTCTCCACGGACACGCCAATCCACACGTTGTCCGGCCACTCCAACCCGCCAGCCAACCGCCGTAACCGCCGGGCACGCTTGGTCAGAATCTGGTACGTGTGCTGCGGCGTCGCCTTCATCACGGCGAACACGCGCCGGATGAACTCGACAGGAACCTTGGCGTGGAACAGGTCGCTCATCGAGTTGACGAACACCAATCGCGGCGTGCGCCACCGGAAGGGCTCGGCCAACGAGGGCGCGTGTACGGTCACCCCGAACCCCGGTCCGCTCGTGCGATCGTCCCCATCGGTCTGGTACTTCTCCACACCCATGGCCTTCAGGCGCCGGGCCATGACAAGCGCATAGCAGTTGTCGCACCCCACCGACACCTTGTCGCACCCGGTGGTGGGGTTCCACGTGACCTCGGTCCACTCGATACGAGATCGCGCACCCACGTTGTCACCACCCTTCCACGCCGACGATCACCGTAGAGGTTGCTCTTCAAGCCGCTCGGCGACCTCCCACAACCTAATAATCGGACACCCGTTCGACACACCGCGCTACCGGTGGGACGAGTGATCCCGGTGACGCTATGCCCGTCGTGATCGGTGACACGCAGCTGCGCACCGGGATGCGGCGGCTCCTTCCGCAGGATGAGCCGGGTGTCCTCGGGCCAGGCCGAGAGGTCCACCAGTTCCGTGACCTCGACCACCAAGGCCCTGTCGCATTCGCGGCCGTCGACGTCGTAGGCCGGGCTCCACGCCTGTGTCGGGACGAGCGCGAGCACGCGGGCGATGTCGAACTGGTGCAGATGCGACCCGACCGAGAAGTGCATGTCCAACTCCGCGATGCGGGCGGTGAAGCCGTGGGTGGCCCCCGGCCGCGTCGGTAGCACCAGAATCGCCCGCCGCCCGTGGGCGTCGACGGCCCGCGCCTGTTCGGGCAGTTGCGCGAGTGCCTCCTCCAGCACGGTGACGTGGTCGGCGGTGGTGTTCGAGCCGGCGTTACCGGGGCGCAGCAGGGCAACCACCGGCTCCCCGGTACCGCCACCACCGTGATCCACAAAGGCCAGCAGCGGGTGGAACCCGGAGGTCTTCTTCCACGTCTTGGCCGCATCTTCCTTCTCGGAGTGTCTGATCACCACCGTGGCGTCGACATCCACCACGACCTAGTCGTGCTGGGTGGGTGGCCCAGCGTGCCGCCACACCCGCTCCCGCGCGGCCAGCGGGCAGCGCGGATCGCGGCCAGCACCTCATCACCGGCCCGGGCCAAATCGTCGATCACCCGTGACACCGTGGGGCCGGAGGCCATCCTGCCCGAACACCTTCGGTTGGGCACGCAGCAACGCGATGTCGGCCGCACAGTCCCCACCCAGGGCGACCGCGAGAGCCAAATCCACCACCACCTTGGCAGCATCATGCACCGCCTGTGCCCGCCGCCACGGCCGCAGCTGGAAGCCAAGCGGTGGAAGGACCCGCTCGGGGTCGACGGGGTCTCGCAGCACTTGGTGCGGATCTACAGCCGGACCAGCGTGCATGGCCTGATCGTGTCTGCCAAGGGGTTCGCGGACACCGCCGTGGAGCAGTATCGGATCGCATTGGGACAGAAGGGCATTGTCCTGCGGAGCTGCGCGAGATCGTGCTGTTGCTGGAATGCCAGGGAGACTTTGCGGCCTGGCTCCGCACGAAGACGCGCGCCGCGGCTGTGGACCGCAACCCACTGTTCTTCCCTGAGCTGGACCAGGTTGCGTGACGGCCGCGAGCGTCGCAAGCGGCAGGAGAGGACTCAACAGTTCACTCTATCGAATGATCCGCAACGGGATCGCTCCCGTCATCGCGAGTAGCGCCGCCGCTGCGTCCAGGCGACGAAGCTATCTAGGTCGTCTTGGACCGTGGCGTAGAACTCCTCGCGTAGCGCGCTCAGCTGTGGGGTGGGTCCAGGGCTGGCCGCGCGGAGGAGCTCGGTGAGGGGGCAGGTCAGGAGCTGGGCCTGTACTCCGGTGTACACGGCGACGCCATCGAGGTGGAGGGCGTCGCCACGGTCCAGGAGCACGTAGCCCAGCAACTGCCGCAGCCACTGGTCAAGGTGGCTGGTCGGGTCCCTCGTGACCTTAACGTCGACCACGGTGCAGCCGACCACGAGGTCGCCGACACCGAATCCGTGGCCGAACTCGGGCGCGACCACAACCCGCTCGCCAAGGGCACCGAGGGCATCGCGCCCATGCCGCAGATAGCCATCCCAGGTGTGGGTAAGGGCATCGAGCAGCTGCACGTCGCCGCCCAGGCGACCCTGCTCGATGATTGCCAGGAACCAGGACCGTCGTTCCTCCACCGCGCACGTCTCACCCCACTTGTGGGCTAGGTCCCGCATCTCGACCAGGTCCAGGCACAGGGCGAGAGCGTTCCGCTGCGCCTCGTCGGTGGCGTTGTGCGGATTCCAGGCGCGGGACCAATGCTGCAGCGCGGGGTCGGCCGTGCCGCTGTCGGGAAGCGGGCCCACGCGGGCATGCTCGAACCCCACCGCGGTCAGCAGTGCCACGCACTGGTCGGCCGGGAGGTAGGACAGCAAGCTCCACGGCGCCGGCTGCCGGGCGAGGTCCAGCCCGATCCGCAGTTCCAGCGCGCACCCCAGATTGTCCCACCCACCCTCCAGCTCGGGCCCAGCCCACGATGGAGCGTTAAGTGATTGCCTCCAGGCATCCGTGACGCTGGTGCAGTGAGGCAGGTACGCGTCCAGGAACTGACTCAGTTTGCTCGAGGAATCCTTCGACTGGCGCTGGATCGACACAAGGCCACGGTCGACGAAGGGGACCATTTATGACATCCGCCAGCAGGAGGCACTCCATGCGGTCGTTCGTGGCGCCGAACCTGGGCGTCCCGCTGGCCCGGACAGCTCCGGGCATCGAGCAAGAGCCGAGCTGCGAGCATCATCCGGACGCGGCGCGCATCCCCTCGCGGCTCAACATCACAGGCAGCACGCATGGCGATGCGCCGAGTTCCTGGTGACGCGAACACCGCCATGCCCGCCCTCCGAGGCAGGGTTGGTGCCGGAGGCCACAAGCAGTGGGCACGGGGGTCGGGAACGTCACCTCCCACCGGCTGGCAGAGAAGGCGTGTCCGCCATTGAGGCCAGGTTGCGAGAGCGAGGTGCCCAGCACGACGTCCGGATGGACGTAACGTGTGGATGGGGTTTCCCCGCTGCCCGACGCGGGCGTGCACAAGCTGAAGGCCGATCGCTCCGGCCTCATCGAGCATCGACCACAGCTGACGGGACTCGAACGACAACAGGTCAATCGACCTGTCGTCGGCAGAGGAGCTGTAGTAACCGTAGGAGTAGTAGCCTGGCCGGTAGAGGGCAGACATCTCCGGCAGCACCCGCACGTGTGCGGCACGATACTGATCAACACGGTAGGCCGAACCCAGCGTGCTCCAGCTGAGCCCGGCACCGACCCACCCGTTGCGACCCGGCTTCACCAGCCGCGCCATCAGCCGCACGGGCGAGCCGCCGACGCCCTCCGCCAACGTCAGCTCAACGGCCAAGGGAACCGCACCCGCTCCACCCCCGAACCAGCCGAACCAGAGGCCAGCACCGAGCCCAAGGACTCTTCCCAGGTCAGTGGCCGCCGTGACCGTTTCGGTGTACCGCGTGGCTGGTCAGAGACCGCCACCACCAGCGCCGCGACGTGCTTACAGTTGAACCCCACCGGGCAGCTGCAGTCCCCCTCCTCGAACACCAGGGACTCGTCATCGTCACGCACGAAGTACACGGTCACCGAATAGACGGCACCCCGGCCGACCACCTCCCCCTGCAATGCGGTCTCCGCGCCGTCCCACCGAGACCGGACGACACGGCCCTGCCGCACATACTGAACGCCCCGGTCGTAGAAAGTGGCACGGACGGCTTCCTCGACACTGGCCAGATCAATACCGCAGGGAAGCGCAAGTGGCATAGCGGCGAGGATATCGGCCCCGGCGATCGTCGGGCGGGAGGCATCCACCCACATCAAGGTGCAAGAAACCCTACCGTCCAGCAGCCCGCAGGACGTACCACGCCACCATCACGCCGGGCCCTCGACTCATCCCCACAAAGCAACTGGCGCGTGAACTGGACATGAAGCCATGGCCTGGCCACGACCCGTCATGTCACCACCCGATCAACGACAGGGCTGGAATCCGGCTCCCACCAGCGGAAGGGGGGCCAGACCTGGTAGGGGCTGCCGGGTTCACCGAACATCACCCGAGTGAAATGGGGTAGCCAGATGAGGCGGAAGTCGAAGTCCTCAGCGAACAGGGCTTCCTCCACCGCCTCCCAGTCATCTTCGGCATCACCGTGGTCAGGGAGAAAGGCCGCTGTCTCCGGGTCACCCTCGATCATGTCCCGGGCGATATCGACCTCGGTGTCCTGAGCATGTTCGAGGATGACCCACAGGGCCACGCGTCAGCCATGCACCGCGGGTAGGGCACTTCCCCTTGCTCGATCTTGCGGCCGATCTCGGCGAACACCTCCCCCGCAGGAAATCGCCCAGCAGGACGCCCACGCCCAGGCAGGCGAGCGTGGCGGTGACCCGACCGAGGAAGGCGGTCAGCGCTGCGGGCTCTGCATCGGCGGTGGCGAAGGCGACGTCCGCCACGGAGTAGTGCTCGTTCTCCGCGGAGATGGGCAGGAACCGGACGGCGGGCCACCACCACCGGGCCAATCGGTGACCGAAATGCGTCAGCGACTCGTCATAGACCACGACGTCGGGCCGGTCGTCGGCCAATGCGTCCTCAGCAGCGGCCACGATCCGCGCCAGGTCCTCCAGGAAGGTGACGATGCCCTCGCCGAGGAGCGCGCCGAACGCACCCTGCCGGTTCTTCTCGGTCGTCCCCGGCTCGTAGCGCACCACCTCCGCGCCGGCTTGCCGCACAGCATCGGCCACGTCGCCCGCGGTCACGTAGGTAGCCCGGTGGCCGCAGCGCACCAGTTCGGCCACGACGGCGAAAATGGGGAACACGTGCCCCCGGTCATCAGTGTTGAGAAATAGGACGTGGCTCACCGCGGCGCACCCCCACGGGCCGCCGCGGGCGCGGGCCGGGGGTCGGGCACGGGCCACCACTCCCCACCCATCTGGGCGTAGCCCCACCGAGGCCCGTCGCGCACCGCGGCGGCGAACCGCTCGACGTGCTCGGCAGCCTTGCCCAGCCCCAGGTTGGCCCGCACCGTCTGCTCCGCGCTGCGGAGCTTGTCCAGTGCGCGTCCAAGCTGCTTGGGGTTCTTTGGTTCGACAGCTCGACGCCGGGGCGCGCGTCCGGTGCCGCCTTCAGCCGTCGAGTCGTCGCTTGATCAGGTCGACCGCACTCGGGGCGTCGTCCGCCCACAGCGCAACCGCGGTGACCTCCCAAACTCCGTGCTTGCCCAGGTGCATGCGGTGGGGCTCGCGGAGCTGGACCAAGACGTTGGTCTCCTTCTCTATCTCCGCGACCAGCACGCCGTCCACCACCTCGACGGAGCGTTTTACCTGCCACCGCTTCCTGGTGAACCGCACGGATTGGATTTTCGCTGCCGGCACAGAATAGTTGTGGAAAGCGGACCATCGCACCCGTAATGTGCGCGGGTCAATCGTGTGAGGGTATTTGTAGAGGGTTGCGATGAAAGCGAGGTACCAGATTATGCCGAGGATTCCGAGGATCAACAGCACGAGTCGGACAGTCGGCCACGGCAGCAGGAGCTCGACCAGGACGGCTTCGATGGGGAAGATGAAGAAGAAAACCCAGAACATGGGGCGCAGCTGCTTGCTGTAGTGGATCGCGGCCCCGTCATGTGAGACGTCCTGCTGGCCGTGGAGGACGAACCAGATCGCCCGCCACATGATCAGGTCGTGCCGGATGATCCGAGCGCCCCAAGGTGGCAGGACTTGGTCCAGCGAGTCCAGAACGGCCTGGAACAGCGTCTGGCCGCGAGCCCTGGCCCGCTTGACCGCGCGGCGCATGGCCAGCAGCTCGGCAATCACCACCAAGGCGATCGTGGCCTCGAGGATGACGACAACCATGACGCCGTCGCTGAGGCTGATCACCCCACCGAAGATCAGGACCAGCTCGACAAGCAGCACAGCCGGGAGAATCCAGCGGGTGTACCGGCTGAGCTTCGTCAAGCGCGTCGGCTCGGTTTCCGCGGATTCCCCCGTCGCCACGACATCCCTCCCACACCCTGATCATAACCCAGAAGTGGGCACCGGTGACGGCGCGTGCACATCCCGGTCTTTGGGTCATCAGGAGTGGATTTCCATGATCGACAACGCGCTCTTTCCCCTTCACCTGCTCTGGTCGCCGCGCTGCTCGACCGAGGCGTGGTGTCTGGTCAACCTCGTGTCTGTTCGCATATCTCATGCGCCGGCTCCGTGCGCACGTCGGCCACCAACCACTCACAGGTCCTGTCTACCGTCCCCCGGCGAGGTCGATGAATGAGCCGGTGACATAGGAGGCCCGCTCTGAAAGGAGCCAGACGATCGCTTGCGCGACCTCCTGGGGTTGGCCGCCGCGGCGCATGGGCAGGCCCGCGGCGAGGCGGGCGACGCGTTGCGGGTCACCGCCGCTGGCATGGATGTCCGTGTAGATGAACCCGGGGCGGACCGCATTGACACGGATACCTTCAGCAGCGACCTCGAGGGCCAGCCCCCTGGTGAAGGTGTCCACGGCCCCCTTCGACGCCGCGTAGTCCACGTACTCCCCAGGCGACCCGAGTCGGGACGCCGCCGACGAGACGTTCACGATCGCCCCGCCACGGCCGCCGTGGGCGGTGGACATCCGCAGCACTGCCTGCTTCGCACACAGGAAGTAGCCGGCGACGTTCGTGGTCAAGATCCGATGCAGGCGCTCCTCGTCAAGCTGGTCCACCCGGCATTGCGGGCCGAGGATGCCAACGTTGTTCACCAGCCCTGCCAAGGTCCCCAGCTCGGTATCGACGGCACGGAACAGCTTGTCGATCTCGCTCGACCGGCTCGTGTCAGCCTGTACCGCGATGGCCTGGCCACCGTTGTTTTCGATGTCGGTAACCACCGCCTCGGCCGCCGCCGCGTCGTTGAGGTAGTTAACGCAGATCCGGTAACCCTGGGTGGCGGCGAGCCGCGCGGTCGCCGCCCCGATGCCCCGACTCGCCCCAGTGATGATCAGAGCACCCGTCACCTCAGATGTCTCCATTCGTCTGGTCGATAAGGTGGTCCGACCACCGACACTTCAGACAGCCGCAAGCAGCCCGAACGGCAACCTTGCTGAAGAATGCCCGACCGCCGCCTGGTGTGTTCGTGAACAGAGGCGCGACTACTGAGGTTTCAGGCGTGATGTCGTCAGGATGAGTCCGGTTGCGGTGAGGCATCCGTCGAGGATGTCGCTGCGGTACTGGAGTTGACGGAGGCCGTGGCGCAGGACGCGCAACAGATGCTCGGGGGTGGTGAAGGCGGTGTTGGCCTGGCTGCTGCGGCGCACCAACGACCAGATGCCCTCGACGGGGTTGAGGTCGGGTGCGTAGGTCGGCAAGGTGGTAGGAGGTGATCCAGTCCTGGGCGTCGATGAAGGCCCTCATCCGGGCATCCCGATGGACGTTGAGGTTGTCCCAGACCACACGAGCGCCCCACCGAGCTGGTGGTGGGCCGCGATGAGCAGGTCGCGGTAGTCGGTCCAGGTGAGGCTGCGGCGTCGGGCTTGCTTGTGGTTCCCGTCCCGTCGCCCCTGCAAACTCATTTGACGGTGGCGCCGAACCACCTGGGCAGGTGGCTGTGCAGATCCTGCTGATCGTCACCGACCCAGGCCACGTGGCCGTCCGGTCGCAGCAGCACGGCGGGCACGTCCAGTTCCTCGCTGACGTCGACGACGTGGTCGACCCGATCCGCCCATCCCGCCACCGAGAGCCGGCCGGTCTGGTCGAGCAGCAGTCCGCGGCCGCCGTGCATCAGTTCGTAGAGGCGCCCCTGCTTCAGCCCCACGTCCCGTAGCCGCCGGCCCAGCAGGTCATGCCCCTCGCCGAAGTCGTAGCGGACCCCGATCGCGGTGCTCTTCTCGATCAGGTACCGGTTCACCTCCTCGAAGTCCATCAGTTCCACTACCAGCCGGCGCACTGCCTGGGGGCCAGGCTCGGGAGACATCAGCTCGGTTTGCGCGCGGGTGTTGTCCAGCACGGTGGCGGCCACCGGGTGCCGTTCGGTGTGGTAGCTGTCCAGCAGCCCCGCAGGTGCCCAGCCCGCGACCTCGGCGGCCAGTTTCCAGCCGAGGTTGAACGCGTCCTGGATGCCGAGGTTGAGGCCCTGCCCGCCCAGCGGTGGGTGGATGTGCGCCGCGTCGCCGGCCAGCAGCACCCGGCCGGTCCGGTAGCGCTCGGCCTGCCGGGTGGCGTCGCCGAAGCGGGACAGCCAGCGCGGGGAGTGCACGCCGAAGTCGGTGCCGGCGAACACCCGCAGCTGTTGCTTGAACTCTGCGAGGGTCGGCGGGACCGTGCGGTCTGCGGCCACCGCCTCGGCGGGCACGACGACGCGGTACACCCCGTCCCCGGAGGGTCCGGCGCCGAACCGCTTGCAGGTCTTGCGGACTTCGGCCACCACGGCCGCCAGTGTCTCCGCTGGCACGGCCACCTCCATCTCGCCCAGCAGCGTCTCGACCCTGGTGGGCTCGCCGGGGAAGCCGACACCCGCGAGCTTGCGGACCGTGCTGCGGCCGCCGTCGCAGCCGACGAGGTAGCGCGAGCGCAACCGCGTGCCGTCGGCCAGTTCGGCGGTCACCCCGTCCTCGTCCTGGCTCAGCCCGACCAGCTCGCAGCCGCGCCGGATCTCGGCGCCGAGTTCGGTGGCGCGCTCGGCCAGCAGGCGCTCGGTAGTGGGCTGCGGGATGCCCAGGACGTAGGAATGCGCGGTGTCCAACCGGTCAGGCCACGGCTTGTCGATGCCGGCGAAGTAACCACCGACCGCGTACTGCTGGCCGTGCGCGAGTAACCGCTCCAGCAGACCGCGCTGGTCCATCACCTCGATGCTGCGCACGTGCAGGCCGAGCGACCGGACCTGCCTGGTCGGCTCCGCCTCCTTCTCCAGCACGAGCACGTGCACGCCGTGTAGCCGCAACTCACCGGCCAGCATCAAGCCGGTCGGTCCGCCGCCGGCAATGATCACGTCAAACATGAACCGCCCATTCACTCCAGGTTGCATGTCGGCCAGCTGCTCCGCGCCGGTCCGGTGGCGCACACCTGCGAGCACACCTACGTCGCGAATCCCCGATTTTACGCAGGTTCTGGCTTCGGCCGGAGATTCTGCGGCACCATCCGGGTCTTGCCGCAAGGCCCCCAGTGCGCTATATGTTGAAAGTGGCAGGGAGTCGGTTCTCTTCTTGCCTTGTACGTCCGGTTGACGAACAAGCTCCTCTCGATGCGGTGATGTGCCACGCACGGCGATGCCGGCGACCCAGGAGGACCCCACGAGCCCTTCGGACGCGGGCCGCGGAACGACAGATTTTTCACCCTCTTCCCGCTGGGCTGGCTCGAACGCCGTCGAGAACGCGGCCACTCTCATGGAGTTCGTCGCCGCGCCGCACACCCCGAAGCAGGGGCCTGGTAATACTCACCCCTACAACACCGTGGCCACACCCACCACTCTCAATTCGGCATGAGCGGACGTTCCGGCCGCGCGGGTCGGCACCCATCGCTTCGGCATCCCAGCGAGGAAGCTGGGAGCCCTGGGGCGTCGCAAAGCGGGCCAGGAGAGGCCCGCCTCGCCGAGGAAGCCTCAAAATACAACTTTGGCAGGAATACTGGCACTCCACCAGCTTTCTAGCACTTGTTGCACGACGTCTTCCTTTTCTTTGTCTTCCTACCACTGCCGTGACGCGATCGATGGCGAAACTCAAGATAGCGCCAGATATGGGGATGTTTGAAGAGGGATCGTATCGCAATACTCAGTATCACTGAGATTCCAGCGAATGCAAGCGTCGCGGGTGGGAGATGGGCAATAATGCTCCACACGGCTGTCTCCTGACGGTTCAGTTCCGCACCTCGCCAAGCCTCCCGACCCCACGTGCCGCTCGACAACCGTCTGCGGCCCACTTGCGTACTGTCCCGGACTCCGGTTTTCCTACGTCAAGGCTAACTTGACCAGGTCTGATAAAGGCACACAGGTAGTAGCAACGAAGGTGTGGATCACCGGACGATCGGCTGTCAAGGTAACCCAGAATCAGGTCGTCAAGACTAGCTTGACAGAGGGATTGGGTAACCGGATCATTGCTCCGTGAGCAGGACGTACCGGAACACGCTTCGCGCCCATGCGGAGTCGCTGGCCTCGCTGGGACGCGCATACGGGGACCTGGCCAGGCGTCATCGCGTTGTTGCAGATGCAGTGGCACGCGGGAAGAGGCAAGTCACCGCGGACAGTGAGTTCAGCGAATGGATCTTTCGGGCTTGTGAGTTCATGGCGGCGGCTGAGCGCTTGCTGGCCCTAGAGGTCGAACTTGCCCGCAGCTTCGGAGTCACATGGGAAGACATAGCTGATGCACTCGGCATTAGCCGACAGGCCGCGTGGGAGCGCTTCGCGAAGCAGTCTCGATGGAACAAGACCAGACGCCTGTCGCAGGCTGGTCAGGCTCGCCGAGCCGCATGGATCCGAGACCTCCGCAAGAGCATCGGCGACGACGCCGACCAACTCCTGGCTTTCCAACAATGGCGTGAACAAGAACGTGACGCATCGTCGCCCCAAGACTATTCACATTATCGTCGGCAAACCACACATCCGCCTCGTGAACCCGGGGTTCCCGATGCTACCTGACCGCCCGTGCCGTCGTGTAAGGCGGCCGCAGCGTTGGGTCGCGGCTGCCCTATTGATGCTCGGTCCTGCAGTTTCAGCAACGCCAGCGCTTCGCGGATGGCGTGCACGAGATCGTCATCCGTCAACGAAGTTCGACCTCTGAGGCCCAATGGAGCACAAGCTGACCCCATTCACACGGGGTCAGACCGCCTGCTCCAGTTTTGCTCCAGTTGACCATCCAACAAGATCAACAAATGGTCGGAGTAGATGATCACCCGAGATCAAGAAAAACCCGCTGACCTGCGGCAATACGCCAGTCAACGGGTTCTTGGTGGGAGTGGAGCTGACGGGATTCGAACCCGTGACCCCCACACTGCCAGTGTGGTGCGCTACCAACTGCGCTACAGCCCCTTGGCTTCCTGCCCCGGCCGGGGTTGACTTCCCCGTCGCCGCTGCGATGCATACGCTACAACATGCCACCCCGAAGAACGAAATCGGGGGGCCCGTTGGGCTGCGCGGATCTACCGACAGACGCTCTGACCTGCTAAGACGGGTCGATGACCGGCATCAACGACGCTCCGGAGGCCACCGGCAACGCCGCCACCCGAGCCGGGCGAGCGGGCGCACCCGAGGAGGTCCAGGCCGCCCCACCCCTGGTCGACCCGGTCGCCGAGGGCATGGATCCCAACCTCCGACGCGGGCTCCAACAGCGGCGACTACGCCTGTTGGTCGATCGATTACTGGCCGCAGGAGGACTCCAGTCTGAGCGACTCCGGGCCACGGGTGTGCACCGTGGTGCGGATGTGACGCTGGACAACATCGACGAGCTCCCGATGGTCACCAAGCAGGACCTGTGGGATCACTACCCGTTCGGGCTGCAGCTCGCCCGCAACGAGGACATCGTCTGCATCCACGGCTCCTCCGGCACCGGCGGGCGCCCCACCCTGGTCCCGTACACGGCGCACGATGTCGACGTGTGGGCGCAGGTCATGGCCCGAGCGCTCGGCGGCGCGGGCGCCAACCGGGCCAGCAGGATCCACTGCGCCTACGGCTACGGCCTCTTCACAGGCGGGATGGGTGTCCATCACGGGGCAATTCGCTTGGGTGCCACGGTCATCCCGTTGTCGGGCGGCATGACGGATCGCCAGGTCCGACTCATGCGCGACCTACGCCCAGACATCCTCGCGTGCACACCGTCATACGCCGTACACCTGGGCGAGGCGCTACGGGCCGCAGGTGTCACCGTGGACGAGTTCTCCCTCCGGGCCGGCGTGTTCGGTGCCGAGCCGTGGACAGAAGGATTACGGCGGCAGGTGGAGGATCTCCTCGGCCTCCGCGCCCTGGACATCTACGGCCTGTCGGAGGTGATAGGCCCGGGTGTGGCCTGCGAATCGTTGGACTCTCAAGGAATGCTCAACGTCGCGGAGGATCACTTCCTCATCGAAGTCGTTGACGCCGACGGAAAGCCGTTGCCAGATGGCACGCCGGGCGAGCTGGTGTTCACCACCCTGACCAAGACCGGCATGCCGCTGTTGCGTTACCGCACGGGCGACATCGCCCGCCTGGCCAACCCAGTTTCCGACTCGCCTCGCACCCTGCGCCGGATGAGCAAGGTCCTGGGACGCGTGGACGACATGCTCACCGTGCGCGGTGTGAACGTCTTCCCGTCGGAGATCGAGGCAGTGCTTCTGGCTGACGAGCGAGTCGCCCCGCACTACGTCGTGGTCGAGGACCGCAGGAACCCGGCACGGACCGAGTTGCGCGTCGCAGTGGAACCGTTCGCTGAATCATACGCCACGGCCGAAGAAGAGTCGCTGCGCCGCGACATCACCACAGCACTCAGGGAACGTTTGGGCGTCGGCTGCGTGGTCACGGTCCTCCCGCCCGGCCAGGTTCCCCGCACCGAGACCGGCAAGGCCCGCCGACTTCTCCGCTGGGACGGAGGAGAATCTCCCGTTCCGGGGCTGGCATGACGCTGGCATGACAACCACCAGGGAGTAGGCATCAAGGCGCCGTAGTAAGGAAACGGGGCGGGGACGTCATCGCGTCACCCGCCCCGGCACCGGTCAGTCCTGAGAGCTTCAGCTCCCAGCCTCCTGGAGCGCCTTGTTCAGCCAGTCCTGCTCCTTGGAGGGGTCGACGAGCTTGCCGTTGACCTGGACGGTCGGGGTGAAGAACCCGCGGCGGCCGTTGGCCTCCCGTTCCAGCGACTTGTCGTTGGTGACTTCGTCGGTGTGCTTCTTCACGAGGTCCTTGTTCTTCTCGTCCCGCACGCAGGACTCGAAGTCACCACCGGAGATCCCGAGATCCTGACCCAGCTTCACCAGCTGCTCGTTGGTGTAACCCTTGGCCCCCTCCTTGGGCTGTTGGGCGAACAGGGTGGAGTGGAAGTCGGGGAACTTGTCGGTGCTCGCGGCGCACAGCGCGGCGTTCGCGGCGAGCGTGGAGTAACCCGCGGGCCGCGACTGGTTGTCCAGGATCGCGATGGTGTGGTAGTTGACCTTGATCTTGCCGTCCGCCAGCGCCTTCTCGATCTGCTCGCCGTAGAGCTTCTCGAAGCCGCCGCAGCCCGGGCAGAGGAAGTCCTCGTAGATGTCCACAGTGGTCTTCGCCGACTGGTTCCCGGCCTGCACCACGCCCTTGGGGTCGAACTTCGTCTCGTACTGCGCGTGCGCGTTGCTGACCGGGATCGAGTCCGCGTTCTTGGCCGCCTGCTTGTTGGTGTAGAGCACCCCGCCGATCACGGCGACGGCCAGCACCACGACGACGACCACACCGATGATCACGTTGCGACGGTCGTTGCTGCTGCCCCGCGCCGCGCTCAGGGCCTTGGTGGCCTGGTTGGCCTGCTGCTTGCGCTTACGCGCGTTCCGTTGGGCGCCGCCCACGTCAGCGTCCCTCCTGCGAGTCTTGCGGGGCGTTGCCGTCCCCGTTGTCGGTGTCCTGCTGTCCGGCGCCTCCCACCCGAGCCGGAGGTCCAGCGGCCACGGCCCGGGGCGCGGGCACGCGCTCCGGAGCCGGCACCGACCGGGCGCGCCGAACCGCGGGTTCCGCGGCGGGAACGGGGGGCACCACGCCGGGGAGAGTACCGACGTAACCTGAGCCGAGGCTTAGACACCCTCCGTAGTATCCCCAGCGCAGTCAGTCGATCATCTCGTCCACCCGCCGTACGTAGGACGTGACGGGGTAGGCGGCGGTGAAGCCGCAAGCCTCGACGAACCACTCGGCGCCGCTGCCTTCCGCCACGTGCGTCACGACGAGCAACGCCCCGGCCTCGTGCGCGGCCCGCACCGCGGCGTCGACCAGCGCCCAGCCCCAGCCGTGCCGGCGCCGCCCGGGACGGACGACGACGTGCTCGAGCAGGCCAATACCACCGCCCGGGACGCCGGGGCGGTCGGCGAAGCCCACCACGCAGCCCAGCACGCGCTCGAGCCCCGGGTCGTCGGCGACCAGCAGCAGGCAGCGCGGGTCGTCGAGGCGTTGGCCGAGGTACCGGGTGAGCTTGTCGCCGCCGCCGAGGGGCAGCCCGAGGTCATCGCCGAGCAGCTCGACGACGCCGGGCAGGTCGGTGTCGGTGGCGGGTCGGACCATCCCGGCGTGCCGGAGCGCGGGGCGGTCGGCCGCCGGCTGGTACACCATGGCCAGTTCCTCGTCCGCGGCGTACCAGCCCGCGTCGTCGGCGATGCCCTCGATCTCCGCCTCGGTGGTGGGCGAGGCGTACACGACGGCCTCGCGGCGGCCGACGTCGGCGAAGGTGCGTTCGAGCTTCAGCAGCGTGGCGCCCACCTGGGACGGCGTTCCGGTCAACGCGCAGGCGTGGTTGCCGGTGGGAAGCGGGTCGTCTGTGTTGACCACCACCCGCGCGCAGCCGACCCGCCCAACGCGCCCGTACCGCACGGCTCCGGCGATCAACCGGCTGTCCTCCACGAGGGTCGCGAGATCGCGTGCGTGCGCATCGTCCAGGAGCTCGTCATCGGGGTCGGTCACGGGTGTCTAGCCTGCCACACTGAATCGTTACAGAGCCCTCGAACTGGCGTTTTCTCAGGACAGGCACACCTTGCGAAGGCTGTCCTGAACATGTCTCAGGTTCTTAGTCTCGACGTCATGACCCAGGTGGATCCCGCTCCCGTGGCCGGCACGGCAGAGATCGGCCACACCCACGCCGACGTCCCCGGCGGCTGGCTGCGCCCGGCGGTGTTCGGTGCGATGGATGGCCTGGTCACCAACATCGCGCTGGTCGCCGGCGTCGGTGGCGGCGGCGCGGGAGCGCACGTGATCGTGCTCTCCGGTGTGGCCGGCCTGGTGGCCGGCGCGTTCTCGATGGCCCTGGGTGAGTACGTCTCGGTGGACACGCAGAACAACTCGGTGCGCGCCGAGGCCGCGGTCGAGCGCGCGGAGCTACGGACGAACCCGCGTGGCGAGCAGGCCGAACTGGTCGAGATGTTGGTCCAGGACGGACTGTCGCGGCCGACCGCGGAGCAGGCGGCGGTCGAGGTTCACGCCAACCCGGAGTTGGCGGTGCGCGTGCACGTGATGCAGGAGTTGGGTGTGAACCCCGACGATCAGCCCTCGCCGTGGACCGCGGCGTTGTCGTCGTTCCTGTGCTTCGCGACCGGGGCGTTGTTCCCGCTGCTGCCGTTCCTGCTCGGCTTCGAGTCCCTGGCGCTGGGCCTGCTCGTGGGCGCGGTCGGGTTGTTCGTGGCGGGTGCGCTGGTCGCCCGCTGGACGACGCGGTCCTGGTGGCGGAACGGGCTGCGCCAGCTCGGCTTCGGTGCGCTGGCCGCCGCCGCGACCTTCCTGGTCGGTTCCCTGATCGGTATCACGCTCAGCTGAACGGACCCGCTGTCGTTGACACGGCGCGTAACGGTCTTCCGCTGTTATGACCCATTGCTATGACCGTGGCTGTTCCATCCGGGTCAACATGGTTGCGAATATTCCTCGCGAATCACTCAACGTGCTGACGTGATCACCCGTACGGAGCGATGCGTCCCTCCGAGCGTGCGAGGTCCGAGCACCTGAGGAGGACCCATGGCCGCAGGGAGCACGCCGAGAGGGCGAAGCATCGGTTCCATCGCCGGCGCCGGGGTGGTCGCGACGATCAGCAGCGCCGTGTTGGCGCTGGTCGGGCTCCCGGCCGCCGCCGCGCCGGCAACCCCAGCGCTCACCGGCGCCCAGCTGGCGGCGGTCGACTACCTGTCCGGGCAGGGGTTGGACCGCACGACCGCCGTGCGTCGTGTGCTCGCCGAGGACGCGCAGACACACCAGGCCGGCCAGCTTGCTGCCCGGCTCGGTGACCGGATGGCCGGCGCCTACCTCGACGGCTCCGGCACGCTCGTCGTCAACGTGACAGACAGCGGCGCGGCCGACGAGGTCCGCCGGGCGGGCGCGATCGCACGCACGGTGGCCAACGGCATCACCGAGCTCAACAGTGCCAAGGCACAGCTCGACCGGGCCGGGCGTGGCGTCCCGGGCGCGAGCTGGTTCATCGACCCGGGGAGCGATCAGGTCGTGCTCCAGGTTCCCGAGCGGGAGGGCGTCACCGATCTGCTCTCGACCGCCCAGCAGCTCGCGGGGAAGGTGCGCGTCGAGCGCAGCACCGGCATGTTGAGCACCATGGCCACCAGCTTCGTCGGCGGCCAGCAGATCGAGTTCACCAAGAGCGGAACCGACTACGTCTGCTCGGCCGGGTTCAACGCCACAGACAGCTCCGGACGAAGCGTCATGGTGACCGCCGGGCACTGTGGACAGGGCGTCAGCGAATTCCGGCGCAACGGGACCTACCTCGGCGCCGTGCAGGCCGCCAGCTTCCCCGGCCACGACTACGCGTACTCCACGGTGGACACCGGCACCTGGGTACCTCGCGGCGCCGTGGACCGGTACAACGGCACCTCGGTGACCGTGGCCGGCTACTCATCGGCCCCTGTGGGCAGCACGGTCTGCAAGTCGGGACGCACCACGGGCTGGACCTGTGGGCAGATCCAGGCATACGACGCGACCGTCAACTACGAGGGCGGCAGCTCCGTCTCCGGACTGGTCAAGGCCAGCGTCTGCACCGAGGGCGGGGACAGCGGCGGCGCGTGGATGGCCGGCAACTACGCCCAGGGAGTCACCAGCGGTGGCAGCTACTTCGTGGTTGACGGCCAGAAGGTGTGTGGGGAGAAGGCCGGGAAGCCGAACACCGCCTACTACCAGCCCATCGGTGCCGCGCTCTCCGCGTATGGGCTGACCCTGACCACATCCTGACGGGGTGTCCGGGGCGCCGTCGGGGCCGGCTGCGAGGGCGCTGGTCCCGACGGACACCCTCCGGCACACCGGTCAGCCATACCCCTCGGGATCGGTCTCGCCCCGGGGTGGATGGGCCTCCGGGTGTTCGGCATACCAACGCTGGTACGAGGGATTGTTGCCCACCAGCCCCCGATACGCCTCGGTAGCGGCACGGAACAGCACGTCCGCGTAGGCGCCGGCGGTGCTCGTTCGCCAGGCGATGAACCGTCGGATGGGCATGGGGTCGCCGGCGAGCATCCGGACCACGACTCCCTCGGTCTCGCGGGATGTTGCACGGCAGGTGGCCACGCACTGTCCAGTCTGGACAAAGTGGCTCCGCGCCACCGCATCGTCCACGTAATGGCGGACCCGCGGGGTGAACCCGGCCGCGGCGCACACCGTGAGGAACACCGCCTGCGTGCCCTCCTGGTCCGGGGTGCGCAGGATCCACTGCTCATCGGCGAGATCAGCCAGCTCCAGCTCGTCCTTGGCAGCGAGTGGATGTTGCGCGCCGAGCGCCACGAACGTCGGCTCGTGCGGCACGAGTACCCGGTGCGCCACTCCTTCCGGCCACCGCAGTTCGTAGCCGGGGTGCTCGAAGACGTTCACCGCGTCGAGCTGGCCCTGGCCGGCCATGTTCACCAGGGTCGGTCCGGCCAGCCCGATGTGCCCACGCACCTCGATGTCGGGCAGCGTCTCCTCGAGCTGGCGGATCCAGCCGGTGCTCAGCCGGCCCTGCACCCCGCCGATCCGTAGCACCGCCTCGCCCGGCTCGGCCCGGCTGCGGGTGAGCGACTGCAGGTGGTCGACCCCGGCCAGCACGCCGCGTGCGGCGTCGACCAGCATCCGGCCGTAGGTGGTGGGCCGGACCCCGCTGCGGCTGCGCTCGAAGACCTCGGCGCCGACCATGCGCTCGATGCGTTGCAGCTGGGTGGTGAGGGCGGGCTGGGACAGCCCGAGCCGCGTCGCGGCCTGGGTGAGGCTCCCGGTGTCCGCGATCGCGCAGAGCATGCGCAGGTGGCGGATCTCCAGCTCGGGCATGTGCCAGTTATGACCTCTCCGGGTGAAGGCGGCAACCCGGCGTTGGGATGGTCTGGTCCTCAACCGTCGGGTGCAGGTCGGGTCGGCCGGCGAACCAGCGTGCGTAGCAGGGGTTGTTCCGCACCTGGTCCAGGTAGGCCCGCACGACGGTGCGGCGCACCACCCGCACCACCCGGCCGGGCAGTGCCTTGCGCCACGCCACGATCCGGCGAACCCAGATCGGGTCGCCGGCCAGCCGCCGGATCACCAGCCCGGCGTGCTCCCGGGACGTGGCCAGGCACAGCGTCAACGCGTGTCCGGCCTGGACGACGTGGCTGGCCGCCAGCGAGTTGCTGACGTCGTGCTGCACCTGCGGGGTGAACCCGGCGGCCGCGCAGCAGGCCAGGAAGGCGCCGTAGGTGCCGGTCTCGTCCGGTGGTTCCAGCGCCCACCGCTCTCGGGCCAGCTCGGCCAGTGGGATCTCGTCCCGGTGCGCGAGCCGGTGTCCCCGGCCCATCGCCACGTGGATCGGCTCGAACGGCTGCACGACCAGGTTCGCCACGCTGTCCGGCCACACCAGCTCGTAGCCGGGCAGCTCGTGCACCTCGGCGGCGTCGAGCTGGTCGCCGGCGAGCAGCCGTACCAGGGAGCGCGAGGTGCTGCCGGTGCGGATGCGCACCGGTGTGCCGGTGAACTCCTCCTCGAGCAGCTCGGCCCAGCGCGAGGTGAGCCGGGTGCCGACCGTGCCGATACGCAAAGCCGTATTGGCGCTGCTGGCGGAGTTCTGCCGGAGCAGCGAGTTCAGATGGTCCATTCCGACCAGCACGCCGCGGGCGGCCGACAGCACGACCTGGCCGTAGGCGGTTGGGCGGACCCCGGTGCGGGTGCGCTCGAACAGCTTGCCGCCGATCGTGCGCTCGATCCTCTTGAGCTGCGAGGTCAGCGCCGGCTGGGTCAGGCCGAGCCGGGCCGCGGCCTGGGTGAGGCTCCCGGTCTCGGCAATGGCCTGCAGCACCCGCAGGTGCCGGATCTCCAGGGACACGTCCCTAGTTATGACCGAGCGGTCCCCTCTCGACAACCCTGTCGTCTCGCGGTGCGATTCGCCTGCGTCGCCCTGGCCGCGTCGTTGGTGGGAAGCCGGCGCCCGGTCGGCAGGTCACCGCACTCCTCGAGCCGGCCGCAGTCCAGCGCCACGTCCTTGGCGGCGTGGTCGGTCGAGCCCTGGGGCAGCGTCTCCGGGGCGGGCAGCCAGGCCAGGAAGGCGAGGGCGGCCACGATGGCGGTGAGCCCGAACGCGGTGCCGTAGGAGAAGTGGTCGGCGACGACACCGGCGGCCAGCGGGCCCAGGATCGCGCCGACGTCGGTGGCCATCTGGAAGCCGGCCAGGGCGGGACCGCCGCGGCCCTTGGCGCCGACGATGTCGGCCAGTGCGGCGTTCTGCGGCGGGTTGAGCAGGCCGGCACCGATGCCGGCAACCAGCGAGGCGGCCAGGAACAGCCACACCTCCTCGCTCAGGCCGAGCGCGGCGGTACCACCGCCGAGGACGACCAGGCCCACCAGCACCAGCGGCTTGCGGCCCCGGGCGTCGGCCACCCGTCCGGCCAGCATCAGCACGGCGGCGTCACCGGCGGCGAACACGGCCAGCGAGATCCCGGCCAGGCCGCTGCCCCGGTGCAGCACGTTGGCGACGAACAGCGGCATCACCGCGACGCGGACGCCGAACACGACCCAACCGTTGGCGAAGCCCGAGACGAGCGCGGCGCGGTAGGTGGGGTGTCGCAGTGCGGTGCCGATCGTCATGGCCGGGCCGTCGGTGCCGTCGGGTGGAGCGGCCAGCGTGGAGCGGCGCAGGAAGAACCAGACGATCGTGGCCGCCAGCAGCAGGGTCGCGCCGTAGACGAGGAACGGGGCGCGCAGTGAGATCTCGCCGAGGCCGCTGCCCAGCACGGGCCCGGTGATGCTGCCGAGCAGGAAGCTGGTGGCCCACAGCCCGGAGGCGCGGCCGCGCAGTGGGGGCGGCGTGAGCCGGATCAGCAGGCCGACCCCGGACACGGTGAACATGGTGGAGCCGACGCCGGCGGCGGAGCGTAACGCGAGCAGCTGCCAGTAGTCGGTGGCGAAGGCGCACGCGCCGGTGGTGATGGCCACGATGAGGAGGCCGACCAGATAGATCGGGCGCTCGCCAAAGCGGTTCACCAGGCGGCCGCTGGCCGGGGCGAAGGCCAGTCGGACCAGCGCGAACGAGCTCACGATGAAGGTGGCGGCGGCCACGCCGACGTGGAAGCTGGCGGCGAAGGTGGGCAGCACCGGAGCGACCAGCCCGAAGCCCACCGCGATGACGAAGGCGGCCGCGACGAGCACCCACACCTCGCCGGGGAAGCGGGGCTCGATGCGCGGGGCCGTGCCGTTCGTGGCCGTCCCGGTTGTCGCCACTCGCTCCCCCTTCGTCGTTAGCGATGCTAAGGGTACGTGGGATTCGTTTATTGCCGAACAACAGCCACCGGCAGACTGTTCCGCGATGGACCTGCCACCCCTACCCGACCTGCCCGTCCGCGACGTCCTGCCGGACGTCTGCGCCATGCTGGCCGGCCGCGGCACGACCGTGCTGGTCGCGCCGCCGGGAACCGGCAAGACGACCCTGGTCCCGCTGGCGTTGGCCGCGGGCAACGGGGGCCGGGTCGTGGTTGCCGAGCCACGCCGGCTCGCCACCCGGGCAGCGGCGTCGCGAATGGCCGAGCTGCTGGGGGAACCGGTCGGCCGCACGGTCGGCTACTCGGTGCGTGGCGAGCGCCGGGTCAGCGCGGGCACCCGCGTCGAGGTGGTCACCTCGGGCCTGCTCGTCCGCCGCCTGCAGGGCGACCCGGAGCTGGCCGGGGTGGACGTCGTGCTGCTCGACGAGTGCCACGAACGGCATCTGGACGCCGACCTGCTGCTTGCCCTGCTGCTGGACGCCCGCGCCGGGCTCCGACCGGACCTACAGGTGCTGGCCACCTCGGCAACCGTCGCCGCCGATCGGCTGGCGGCCCTGCTCGAGGACGCCCCGGTGTTGCGCGCAACGGGCGCCACGTATCCGGTAGAGATGCACTACCTCGCGCCGGTACGCGGTGAGCGCCTCGAGACGCATGTGGCTCGTGCCGCCCGGGGCGCGCTGTCCGAAGTGGATGGTGACGTGCTGGTGTTCCTGCCCGGTGCCGCGGAGATCCGTCGGGTGTCGGAGCTCCTCACGGGCATCGGAGGCGTCGACGTGGTGCCGCTGCATGGCAGGCTCCCGGCCGCGGCGCAGGACGCGGCGTTGCGGCCCGGTTCGCGCCGCCGCGTTGTGCTGTCCACCGCCGTCGCAGAGTCCAGCCTCACCGTGCCCGGAGTGCGGGCAGTGGTCGACGCCGGACTCGCCCGGGTGCCCAGGGTGGACCATCGCCGCGGCTTGTCCGGACTGGCCACGGTGCGGGTTTCCGCAGCGGTGGCCGAGCAGCGCGCCGGCCGCGCGGGCCGGGAAGCACCCGGGCACGCCTACCGCTGCTGGCCGGAGCACGAGCACGCGACCCTGCCCCGCTACCCCGAGCCGGAGATCCGGGCCGCGGACCTGACCCGGCTCGCTCTGGAGCTCGCCTGCTGGGGCACGCCCGATGGGTCGGGCCTGGCCTGGTGGGACACCCCACCGGCGGGTGCACTGACGGCCGGACGCACGGTGCTGCGTGCCCTGGGCGCGCTGGACGAGGCGGACCGGGTGACCGAGCGCGGCCGCCGGATGGCCGAGCTGGGCCTGCACCCGCGGCTGGCCAGGGCGTTGCTGGACGGCGCGGCCGAGATCGGGCCGGGGGCGGCGGCCGAGGTGGTCGCCCTCCTCGACGACGACTCCCTGGCGCCGCGGGCCGATCTGGCGGCGGCGATCCGCACGCTCCGGGCGCAACGGCCGGTTGGCTGGCGGCGGGAGGCCGACCGGCTGGCCAGGCTGGTCGAGGGGGTGCCGCGCCGGCACGACGATCCCGCCCTGGTCGCGGGCCTGGCCTACCCGGAACGGCTGGCACGTCGTCGCGCGCCGGGGTCGTCGAGCTACCTGATGGCCGGTGGCACCGCCGTGACCGCGCCGGCCGATTCGGGGCTGGCGGAGGCGGAGTGGTTGGCGGTCGCGGTGGCCGACCGGGACCCGGGACGGGCTCATGGCCGGATCCGGCTGGCCGCGGCCGCCGATGCCGATCTCGCCCGAAAGGTCGCCCCGGGCCTGCTGTCCACAGTGGACGAGGTCGAGTGGGTCGACGGCGACGTGGTGGCCCGACAGGTGGAGCGACTGGGCGCGATCGTGCTGTCCGAGAAGCCGTTGCGCGATCCGGATCCGGCCGCGGTCGCCGACGCGCTCCGGCGTGGCCTGCGCTGCGACGGGCTCGACCTGCTGCCGTGGGGCGCCGATGCCATGTCTCTGCGGCACCGGCTGGGCTTCCTGCGCGCTGCGTTGGGTGAGCCCTGGCCCGCGGTGGACGACGAGACCCTGCTGGCCGAGTTGGACAGTTGGCTCGGCCCCGAGTTGGCCACCGCGGGGCGCCGTGCGGACCTGGAGCGCATCGACGTAGCGGGGGCGTTGCGTCGCCTCCTTCCGTGGCCCGAGGCGGCCCGGCTGGACGAGCTGGCCCCGGAACGGATCGGGGTGCCCTCGGGCAATCGGGTGCGCGTGGACTACTCGGCCGACCCCCCGGTGCTCGCGGTCCGCGTGCAGGAGGTCTTCGGCTGGACCGAAACCCCGCGGCTCGCCGGCGGTAGGGTGCCGGTGCTGATGCACCTGCTGTCCCCTGCCCAGCGGCCGGTGGCCGTCACCGCGGACCTCTCGTCGTTCTGGCGGTCGGGATGGGCGCAGGTGCGTGCGGAATTGCGCGGTCGCTACCCCAAGCACTCCTGGCCGGAGGACCCGATGACCGTGCCGGCCCACCGCGGCACCGCCCGTCGAGCGCCCCGAGGAGGATGAGCGGCATGCCCGACGACGGCAGCGGTCCGGTGCTGCTCAGTGCCTGCCTTGCGGGCGTGCCGTGCCGGTACGACGGCGTGGCCAAGACCGTCGAGGGGTGTCGGGCCGCCGCGGAGCGGGACGAGGCGGTGCCGGTGTGCCCGGAGCTGCTCGGGGGCCTGCGTACCCCCCGCCGCCCCGCCGAGATCGACGGTGGGGACGGTGACGACGTCCTCGACGGCAGGGCCCGCGTGGTCGACGACGAGGGAACGGACGTCACGGCTGAGTACGTGGCCGGCGCGCACCGCGCCCTGGAGATCGCCCGACGGCATGGTGCCGACGTCGCGGTGCTCCACGACCGCAGCCCGAGTTGCGGCAGTGACGCGATCTACGACGGCACCTTCACCGGGCGGACCACATCAGGACAGGGAGTAACGGCCGCTCTCCTTCGCCGACACGGCATCACGGTCCGGCCCCCGGCCTGAAAACCTCGCGAGCCTCGGCGGGAATCTCCACGCATGGAACAGGCGTCCCGAGGCGCCCACTCGCCAATGTCCGGCTACCGGGTTCTCCAACCAGATCTCGGTGCTGGTTGTCCTCTCGGACCCGGCAGGGTGCGGACTGCTGAGGCCGGCCATCGACCACAGGCCCGAGCGTGGCCGTGCACTCTCCTCCCCGGTCCCCTGACGAGTGGGTGGGTGCCGTGCCGCCGGGAGTGGTGGGGTCGGGCGATGCTCGCGACTTTGCACCGAACCCGGGTGGCCATGTCGAGCTAATGGGGTGGGCGGTCGAGTGATCGCGGCTGGTAGGGCCTCGCCTACTCGCCGGTCGTCCCCGATTCTTCACGCCACCCGTTGAGGAGTGGAGGCTCGCCCATGACCGCTGCCGAGGTCACCGGCGCGTGGGGGATGAGGCCGGTCGTCCCCGCGGTCAGGCGCGGGACCGCGACGGCGACGTCGCGGTCGGTGCGGTCTTCGCGGCGTCGGGCCCGGGCGGAGCGGCAGGAGCTGGCCGCGCGGCTCACCACCCGGTTGGCCGCGCGCGAGGCCGCGCTGGCCGAGCTGTGGCCCGACCCGCCGCCGCATCCCGCCGCCGGGCTCGACCTGCTGGTCCATCCGGTCGGGCCCGGCACGTTCGATCCGGGCCCGCTGGCCGAGCCACTCCCCCCGCCCCGCTGGTCCGACTTTGCCCAGCGGTGTCGCGGCGGTGTGCTCGGGTGGCTGGTGAGTGGCGCCATGCGGGTGGAGCGGGAGCTGGCCAACCAGCGATTTGCCCGCGCACAGGCCGACCATGCCGCGGCAGAACGTCGCCGGCGCGTCGCGCTCGCTGCTGCCCGCCGGGCCCATACCGAGCACGCCCTGCTGCTCCGCCAGCAGTTCAACGGCCAGCACCCCGGGCTGCGCCGGCTGACCGAGCAGCTCGCCGCGCGCGACCCGGACACCGTGCAGGACTACTTCGCCCGGGTGCTGCGGTACGCGGCATGGCCGAGGGGGATCCCGTGCCGGCCGATCGCCGTGCGTTACCTGCAGCCGGCGCGCCGGTTGTTCGTCCGGTGGCCGCTCCCGTCCCGGCACGTGGTCCCCGCGGTCGCCCGCTACCGGCCGGACCGCAGTCAGCGCGGGGTAACCGCGGTGCCGCGTCGGGAGTCGGAGGTGGCCCGGCGGTACGCCGAGCTGGTGGCCGCAGTGCCGCTGCGGGTCGTCCACGAGCTGTTCGGGGCGGACTTCGCCGGGGCGTTGACGGACGTCGTGGTGAATGGCGAGATCGAGAACCGGAACTCGCTGACCGGACGAATCGAGCATGTGCGTCTGGTCAGCCTCGCGGTCAGCCGCTCGGAGTTCGACAGCCCGCGCACGCACAGCACCGTCGATTGGCTGCGCACGGTGGGTGGCCGGATGTCCCCCGACCCGTACCGGGGGTTGGGCGTGACTCCGGTCGTGGACTTCGAGGGCTTCATTCCGGTGCCCAGCAAGGGGCCCCGGACGGATGTCCGGCAGCTACCACCGGAGATTTTCGCTCGGTTGGTCCGCCGACTGCTCCTGGCCACCGGCCTGCACGGGTGGACCACCCGGTACGCGGGGATGGACCGCGTCGAAGCGACCGGTGAGCTGCCCGGGCGTGACGGGTCGCGACGTTGCCTGATCGTGGTACGGCGCGATGCTGGCGTGACCGCCGCCGAGGCGCTCGACCCCGTGCTCGGCACGGTCGCCGAGGTGGGGGTCGACCAGGCCCTGCTGGCCACGACCGCGTGGTTTCCGTTGGCCCTGCATCGCAGGGCGGCCGCCGACGCGCGGGTACGGCTTGTCGAGGGACACACTTTGCGTAACCTGGCGCTTCGCCACCTCGGGATATCCCTCGTCGGCCTCCCGGTGGACTGAGCTGGCCGGCCGCGGGTGCTCCGGCGGAGTTGGCACGCCAGCTCATCTCGGCCAGAAGTATGAGCTGTGTCGAGCCGGCCGGCTGATGCCCGGCAGCTCCGGATAGCGGAAAGTAGTGCTCGAGGGCCAGTTCGGGGCGGCCCTCGACGGGAGAGAGAAGACGAGGGCACGGCCGACGGTGGGACCTGGCACGTCGAGCGGGAGCGCGAAGCCGCTCGCCACGGCGAAGGGGACGTCGCCTAGCGGGACCCACTGAGTGTCGGGAGTCGTGTCGAGGCGTTGCGGCCTCGGCCGCGCCCTCAGCTTCTTCGCCCGGCGGGACGGCCGCTGCCAACGTCCCACGGGCGAGAAGCCGCCGCGGCCCAGGTCCGCGGCCCACGGCGGACGGCCTGCTTACCTCCGCATCGGGGGTGGAGGTAAGCAGGTCGACGCGCATCCGAGACACTTTCCGCGCCCCCATCAACGGCAGCAGTTCCTCATCTCGAGTCTCGCGATCCGATGGTTTCTCGTGTCGTTTCTTCGCCGCGTAGAACGTCGACACCGGAAACCCGGTCACCGTACAGATCGGCTCCACACCGAACTCGTCGCGATGCTCTTCGACGAACCCGGTCGGCGTGGCGGTCGTGGGTCCATTTCCTTCGCGAAAAGGCTGACCCGGCTGAATCCGGGGCCGGCTGGTTCTTTCCCGGCCGCAGATCCAGTGGCAGTCAGCTGGTTGTCGATCTCGGTGCGATCACCATCCACTACAATCGGGCCGGTCATCACCCGCTGCGAAGCGGAAGCGCCCAGCTCGCCGGTCGACCGACCAGTGCCTTGGAGAGGAGGGGATCGGTCGGGTGTTCAGTCGCATTGTCATCGTCAACCGTGGTGAGGCCGCGATGCGGCTCATCAACGCCGTTCGGGACCTGGCCGCGGAGACCGCGACACCGATCGAAACCGTCGCCCTACACACCGACGTCGACCGCACCGCCACGTTCGTGCGCGAAGCCGACATCGCCTACGACCTCGGTCCCGCGTCCGCGCGCCCGTACCTCGACCTGAAGGCGCTGGAGCGCGCGCTGGTGGAGACCGGGGCCGACGCCGCGTGGGTCGGCTGGGGCTTCGTCGCGGAGGACCCGGCGTTCGCGGAGCTGTGCGAGAAGGCCGGGGTCACCTTCGTCGGACCGAGCGCGGAGGCCATGCGCAAGCTCGGCGACAAGATCGGCGCCAAGCTGATCGCCGAGGAGGTCGGCGTGCCGGTCGCGCCGTGGAGCCGCGGTGCGGTCGAGACCCTGGACGCCGCCCTGGCGGCGGCGGCCGAGATCGGCTACCCGCTGATGCTGAAGGCGACCGCAGGCGGCGGCGGGCGCGGCATCCGCGTGATCACGAACGAGGCTGAGCTCGCCGACGCCTACGAGCGCACCAGCCAGGAGGCCGCGCGGGCGTTCGGCAGTGGCATCGTGTTCCTGGAGCGCCTGGTCACCGGTGCCCGGCACGTCGAGGTCCAGGTGATCGCCGATGGCGAGGGCACCGCGTGGGCACTCGGTGTCCGCGACTGCTCGGTGCAGCGGCGCAACCAGAAGGTCATCGAGGAGTCGGCGTCGCCGGTACTTAGCCCCGTACAGACAGCCGAGCTCAAGGCGTCGGCCGAACGGCTGGCCGTCGCGGTCGGTTACCGCGGCGCGGCCACCGTCGAGTTCCTCTACCACCCCGGCGAGAAGCTGTTCGCGTTCCTCGAGGTCAACACCCGCCTGCAGGTCGAGCACCCGATCACCGAGTGCACCACCGGGTTCGACCTGGTCAAGGCGCAGCTGCGGGTGGCAGCCGGCGGCAGGCTCGAAGGCGAGCCGCCGGTGGAGCGCGGGCACGCCATCGAGGCCCGGCTGAACGCCGAGGACCCCGACCGCGACTTCGCGCCCTCCCCGGGCCGCATCGTGCGGCTGGACCTGCCCACCGGGCCGGGCATCCGGGTGGACACCGGTGTCAGCGAGGGCGACACCATCCCCGCCGACTTCGACTCGATGATCGCGAAGATCATCGCCTACGGCCGCGACCGCGACGAGGCGCTCGGCAGGCTGCGCCGAGCGATGGCGCAGACCACGGTGGTCATCGAGGGTGGCGCGACGAACAAGAGCTTCGTGCTCGACCTGCTCGACCAGCCCGAGGTGATCGACGCCAGCGCGGACACCGGCTGGATCGACCGCGTTCGCGGCGAGGGCAGGCTCGTCTCGCACCGGCACTCCGCCGTCGCGCTGGCGGCCGCCGCCATCGAGGCGTACGAGGAGGAGGAACGCGTCGAGCGGCAGCGGCTGCTGTCGACGGCGTTCGGCGGGCGCCCGCAGGTGCAGCACAGGAGCGGCCGACCGCTGGACCTCAAGCTGCGTGGCGTCGCCTACCGCGTACGCGTCGCGCGGGTCGGCGCGCATCGGTTCCGCGTCGGCGTCGAAGCGGGTGGCGACGTCCGTACCGCCGACGTCGAGCTGGACCGCTTCGACCGGCACACCGGACAGATCGTCGTCAACGGCACCCGGTACCGCCTGCTCACCGGCACGCACGGGCCGATCCACCTCGTCGAGGTGGACGGCGTCACGCACCGGGTCAGTCGCGACGAGGGCGGCGTCGTCCGTTCGCCCATGCCCGCGCTGGTCGTCGCCACGCCGCTGGAGGTCGGCGCCGAGGTCGAGGCGGGCGCGCCGGTGCTGGTGCTGGAGAGCATGAAGATGGAGACGGTGCTGCGGGCGCCGTTCCAGGCGCGGCTGAAGGAATGCGTCGTGTCCGTGGGCAGCCAGGTGGAGACCGGTGCACCGCTGCTGCGGCTGGAGCCGCTCGCCGATGCCGGAGCCGAGGGCACCTCGGCCGTCGAGTCCGTCGAGCTGGACCTGCCCGCCGCGCCCGGGGAGATCCCGGCGCGGGAGCGCGCCACGCGCGGCCAGGAGGACCTGCGCAGCCTGCTGCTGGGCTTCGACGTCGACCCGCACGACGAACGCCGGGTGCTCGACGACTACCTCGCCGCGCGCCGGGCGGCCACCGAGGACGGCCACCGGCCGCTGGCCGAGGAACTCGAACTCGTCGACGTGTTCGCCGACCTCGCCGAGCTGAGCCGCAACCGGCCGGCGGGCGAGGACGGCGGCGGTGACGGCCACGTGCACAGCGCCCGCGAGTACTTCCACACCTACCTGCAGAGTCTCGACGTCGAGCGGGCCGGGCTGCCGGCGGCGTTCCAGGCCAAGCTCGCCAAGGCGCTCGGGCACTACGGTGTCACCGAGTTGGAACGCTCCCCCGAACTCGAAGCCGCGGTGTTCCGGATCTTCCTCGCCCAGCAACGCGCGTCCGCCGACGCCACGGTCGTCACGACGTTGCTGCGCGCATGGCTGCGGGAGCCCCCGCCGGACGAGACGCTGCGCGAGCCCGCCGGTCTCGCGCTGGAGCGGCTGGTGGCCGCGACGCAGGTCCGCTTCCCCGTGGTCTCCGACCTCGCGCGCGGCGTGGTGTTCGCCTGGTTCGGCCAGCCGCTGCTGCGCCGCAACCGCGCCCGCGTCTACGCCAACGTCCGCAAGCACCTGCGTCACCTGGACGCGCACCCGGACGCGCCGGACCGCGCCGAGCGCATTGCCGAGATGGTGCGCAGCACCGAGCCACTGGTCCGGCTGCTCGGCCAGCGGCTTGTCCGCGACGACCTGGACAACGCGATCATGCTGGAAGTGCTGACCAGGCGGTACTACGGCAACAAGGGGCTCACCGGCGTCCGCACCAGCGAGGTCGCGGGCTGCACGTTCGTGGTCGCCGAGCGAGCGGGTTCGTGCGTGGTCTCCTCCGCGGTGAGCTTCGAAGCGCTGGGCAGCGCGCTGCGCGGGCTCGCGGAGCTGGCGAGCGGCGAGGACGCCATCCACGCCGACATCTATCTGGCCTGGGAGAAGCAGCCGGAGGACTTCGACGCGATGGCGGCCGCGCTGCACGAGGTCGTCAGCGCGCACCGGCTGCCGAACCAGGTCCGCAGGCTCACCGCCACCGTCGCGGGCAGCGGCGGCGCGGTGATGCACCACCACTTCACGTTCCGCCCGTCGACCACCGGGATGACCGAGGAGCGGCTGATTCGCGGCCTGCACCCGTTCATCGCGCAGCGGATGCGGCTGGAGCGGCTGCGCAAGTTCGACCTCACCAGGCTGCCGTCGTCGGACGAGGAGGTCTACCTCTTCCAGTGCGTGGCGCGGGAGAACCCGTCGGACGAGCGGCTCGTCGCGTTCGCACAGGTGCGTGACCTGACCGAGCTGCGCGAGAACGACGGCAGGCTGGTCGCACTGCCGACGGCCGAGGACACCATCGCCACCTGCCTCGACTCGATCCGCCGCGCGCAGTCGCGGCGACCGTCGAAGAAACGCTTCAACACCAACCAGATCGTGGTCTACGTCTGGCCGCCGAGCGAGATCACCCGCGCCGAGCTGGAGACGATCGCCGCGCGCGTGCTGCCGACGACCGCGGGCGCCGGGCTGGAGGAGATCCTGTTCATCGCGCGGCAGCGCGACCGGAGGACCGGCGAGCTGGCCAAGATCGCCGTGCGCATCTCCTTCGACGCCACCGGCGGCACCGAGCTGACCGTCGGCGAGCCGTCGGACGAGCCGGTCGAGCCGCTCGACGACTACCGGCTGAAGGTGCTGCGCGCGAGCAGCCGCAACACGGTGTACCCGTACGAGCTGACCGGCCTGCTCGGCGACTTCGTCGAGCACGACCTCGACGACGACCACGCGCTGGTGCCGGTCGACCGGCCGAAGGGGCACAACACCGCGGCGATCGTCGCGGGCGTGGTCACCACGCCGACCCGGCGGCACCCGCAGGGCGTCACCAGGGTCGTGCTGCTCGGCGACCCGACGAAGTCGCTCGGCGCGCTGTCGGAGCCGGAATGCCGCCGCGTGATCGCCGCCCTGGACCTGGCCGAGCGGATGCGGGTGCCGCTGGAGTGGTACGCGCTGTCCGCCGGCGCCCGGATCTCCATGGAGTCCGGCACCGAGAACATGGACTGGGTGGCCGCGGCACTCAAGCGGATCGTCGAGTTCACCCAGGACGGCGGCGAGATCAACATCGTGGTCGCGGGCATCAACGTCGGCGCGCAGCCGTACTGGAACGCCGAGGCGACGATGCTCATGCACACCAGGGGCATCCTGGTGATGACGCCGGACTCGACGATGGTGCTCACCGGCAAGCAGTCGCTCGACTTCTCCGGGGGCGTGTCGGCCGAGGACAACTTCGGCATCGGCGGCTACGACCGGGTGATGGGGCCGAACGGGCAGGCGCAGTACTGGGCGCCAAACCTCGCGGCGGCCCGCGACGTGCTGATGGCGCACTACGACCACACGTACGTCGCACCCGGTGAAAAGGCGCCGCGTCGGGCGAAGACGACCGACCCCGTCGACCGCGACATCTCCGACTTCCCGCATGCCGTGGTGGGCAACGACTTCACCACCGTCGGCGAGATCTTCTCCGCCGAGGCCAACCCGGACCGCAAGAAGCCGTTCGACATCCGGACCGTGATGCGGGCACTCTCCGATCAGGACCATCCGGTGCTGGAACGCTGGGCGGGTATGGCCGACGCGGACACCGCCGTGGTGCAGGACGTACACATCGGAGGGTGGCCGGTGTGCCTGCTCGGCATCGAGTCACGAGCGGTGCCGCGGCGCGGCTTCCCACCCACCGACGGCCCGGACACCTACACCGCGGGCACGCTGTTCCCGCAGTCGTCGAAGAAGGCCGCGCGGGCGATCAACGCGGCCAGCGGCAACCGGCCGCTGGTGGTGCTGGCGAACCTGTCCGGGTTCGACGGTTCCCCTGAGTCGATGCGCAAGCTGCAGCTGGAGTACGGCGCCGAGATCGGCCGCGCGATCGTGAACTTCCGCGGGCCCATTGTGTTCTGCGTGATCTCGCGGTACCACGGCGGCGCGTTCGTGGTGTTCTCGAAGGCGCTGAACCCGAACATGACCGTGCTCGCGCTGGAAGGCTCGTTTGCCTCGGTGCTCGGCGGCGCCCCCGCCGCCGCGGTGGTGTTCTCCGGCGACGTCAACGCCCGCACCGCGGCCGACCCGCGCGTGCGGGACCTGGAGGCCCGCGTCGCGACGGCCTCCGGCACCGACCGCGCCGCGTTGACCGCGGGGCTCGTCGAGCTCCGCTCGTCGGTCCGCGCGGAGAAGCTTGGCGAGGTGGCCACGGAGTTCGACCGCGTGCACGACATCCAGCGCGCCGTCGAGGTCGGCTCCGTCGACGCCGTCATCCGCGCCGCCGAACTCCGCCCGCGCATCGTCGAGGCCATCGAGTCCCATCTGCGTTAGCCCCAGACCCACCCGCCGTCCAAAGCAACCACCGCACGCCGCCGACGTTGCGCGCACAGCACCGCAGCGCACCCACCTCGCGGCCACCGAAAGCACCCAGTGCTTGCTCCAGCCCACACGAACGGGGTCCGGGGCAGAGCCCCGGGTGGCCGTGGGGGTCTGGGGGCGCGGCCCCCAATAATCCGAAGCGACCCGGTCCGCGCCTTCCGCGGACACAGGTCGCCCGAGTGGAGCTGAGGGGACGTTACTCGAACACCGGCGACCGCGACGGGGGTCCGGGGGCGTGCCCCCGGCTGGGGTATGGGGGCTCGGCCCCACAAAACACAACGGGCGGCGGGGGGGG